>CAXBJM010000004.1:0-270085 GCA_963976235.1 uncultured bacterium | reverse complement strand
CGTTGAATCTGTCGCGTATTGAGTTACTCTCTGATCCTGCGCTAAACATTGAACAAAGTACGATCGATCATCTCAGGCGGATGATCGGCTTTGGGGATGAACTGCTTCGGGCGAATGCTGATCCCAACAAGCTTGTTCACGGCGATTGGCACCCCGGGAACATGATCTTTCGGCAAAAAGAAATCGTTGCGATCTGTGACTTTGACAATACACGATTTGGATCGCGCGCCCGCGAAATCGCACAAGCGATGATTCATTGCTCGATCAAACTCCCCCAACCGGGGCAACCTGCGATTGAGTGCGCACCTGAACCGGATCTCCCGGCGCTTGGTGCATTCTGGAGCGGTTTGAACCGTGAACATTCAAGAGCGTATTCGTCGCGGATGATTGCGGGGTTGATGCCCGCGGTGATGGTGGATGCAGCGCTGGCGATGCTCTCGCCTGTCGGGCACGAATCCGATCTTGAACATGCAAAGTCCATGCTTATCGCGGTGAATCGGAAAACACGCTGGCTCGATGAGCATCAAGGCGAGCTGATTCAGATGCTTGATTCTGCCAAATAGGCGAACCGGAGCAAGGTTGATCCGGTATAGTCTGTTGATGAAGATCAGATTCCTATTCCCAATCTTGACGATGAGCCTGCTTGGTTCGGCTGCGATCGCACAATCTGATCAAGTGAATCCTACGAATCGTGCGGACATGCTTATGCGTGAGCTGATCGATCTGCTCGGGGAAGATACATGGGTGAGCAGAGACCAGGCGATGATCGATCTGGCTCGATTGGCTGATGAAATCCCGTTCTCGCAGCTCGAATCTTACCTCCAGGACCCAACACTCACACTCGAACAACGCACACGGATCTACCAAGCGTGCATGCTCCGATTCCATATTCATCCCAAAGCTGGGCTTGGGGTTGCCTTTGGGAATGTGCAAGTCGGCGCCATTGAGCTTCAACCGATCCAGAACGACCCACGATTCCCTGCAAGCAAGATGCTGAATCCGGGCGATCTGCTTGCCAAAGTGGAAGGGCAGATCGTCTCGAACTCATTTGATGTTCGCGCACAGATCCTGTCTCGTGAACCAGGCGACTCGCTGCCTGTCACCATCATCCGCGCCAATCGTGTGTTGAATCTTGATCTGCCGTTGGGATCATTCACGCAGCTCACCGGTGCTGCTCGGGTTGATCCGCTGTTAGCTCAGCGTGCACTCTCGCATCGGTGGGAACGAGCGGGGATTGCTGTGCCTACCCCTGATGTCATCGGCACGCAGATCAATCTTGATCAATGGATCAGCGCTGCGTTCCCTGCCGGGGTCACTCCCGATCCCCATGTTCCGGTTCGTCGGATGAGCAACGCGATCATTGCGGGATGGAATCAACGAGCGATGACAGGATATCCACAGGTCCCCGCGACGCGTAGGCCTTACATGAGCCCGGATCTGATCGAACAACGAGCACAGGCGGTTGAACTCAAGTACCATGGGTATGATCGTCAGTTGCTTGATGCACAGGTCCGAATTCTCACCATTGAAAAAACGATGGCAAACACTGAGCTTGAAGTATTAGTTACCGAGGCGAACGCTGTAGGCGAGCAACCAGATGATTCAATGACCAAGCATCTTCATGGGATCATCAACAAGCTCAATCAACAAATTGATGAGCTTCAAGAACAGCTCGCTTCCTTCACTGCGAACGAAGCTGGAAAATAGAACGCATTTACAAATCGCGATCAGACCTCAGGACATGATTCACTCTGCTTCGAGTGCTGCGACTACGCCGAGCACTGCTGCTCTGCCTGCGACAATCTCTGGATGATCAAGATCATCTGCAGTCAACTCCAGAGCGCGATGACAACGAAGCGCACACTTGGGTTTCATGGTATCACGCGGGATATCTAATCCATTGTCGTACACATCCGCGAGCTTGACGAGTCGAGCTTGCCAGGGGCCTTTGGCGAGTCGTTTGTCGTAGTCCTCTTCTCGTTTGGATTCGCGCAAAAGCATGTTTTTGGTCATCGCAGCGACGCTGTCGGCGATCTCTCGGCCGAAGCGCTTTTCGATATCATCAAAGTCCGTCCGGGTATCTTCGATTGTGTCATGCAACAACGCGGTGCACAGCGCTACCTCATCGGTGCTTCCAAAGACATGCGAGAGCACCATCGCAACACGGAATGGATGCGCGACATATGGTGTTTTCTTGTCTTTGCGTAACTGATGGTGATGAGCACGAGCAGCATAGGATGCAGCGCGTTGCCAGAGCGAAGTCTCAGCCGGAGAAATAGTTTTGGTCATACACTGAGCATATCAACTCGCGCACCGAAAAACCATCTCCCTGTTTTCGGTAAACACTTTCATGTATGACTTTTACTTGGATGCCCTTCACAAAGCAAGTTAGAGGCGTTCGACTATGACCTTCACCTTTGATGGTGATGCGCCGTGCTCGTCGAAGATGGTGAGTTCGTTCTCACCTTCATCGTTGAGCCAAGAACTCGCGATTGCCAAAGGCATTACCGGTTCGACCGCTTTGTTTGCATTGGTCCCAACAAAGTATCGTCCCATCGCGTGACCATTGAGATAGACCTGCCCCTTTGTCATGCCTGAGAGATCTAGGTTCAGCGCGACCTTGACATCTGGGGTAGGGAAGGATGATCTCCACCATGTTGGTGTTCCGACATCTTTCATTTTGCTCTTGGAGATCGAATCGAACTCGACTTCTGCTGGCATCTCCCACTTGGCGAATGCCCATTCACATTTTTCAGTGATCGCGTTTGATGCTTCTACAAAGCTGCCTTGATCGTTGAAGAGGTTGAGCGCTTCTTCGACATACGCAACCCCGTCCAATGAAACCGCGTTGTCCTCGAACGCGATCTGGAGCGTGTTTTGTCCGCGATTGATGGTCTCATGATCGAGAACTAATCGTTGACGATGGTTTGCATCGTAGAGTTTGATCGGTTCATCGTTGAGAATAATCATTGTCCGCACGCTGTACGCGGGAATATCAACGATGATTGACGATTTCTTGAGGTGCTTGAACGACCAAGTGATCCGACCAGGGTGTGTGGAATCTCCGGGTTGAAGACCGAATACAGGTGTGCGGTATCCGAGGATATCGATTGGATCGCCGTTCTCGATTTTTCCTTTGGATATCTTGAACGGAACCTGCTCAACGAGATGTCCGAAGACGCCTTTATGACCGGTCATGTCTGAACCCGAATCAACGCGTCCCATGTTATCCGCGAGCATGACAAGTTCTTGCGTGCCCTTCTTGAGTGACATGGTCAGCACATCTTCTGCGCCTGGTCCTGCACCAAAGATACCAACATGATCGCCATCAAGGTAGACGGAAACACGATCGGTTGCTTCGGGTGCGATGACTTTGAGTTTCTTCGATGCTGAGTTTTTCAGTTCGACTTTGTACCAGCCGTACCCGTAAGGGGTGCCAAGTTCGGAAAGATCTGATGGTCCGGGGATTTGTGCGTATCTTGGGCTATCGCCTTCGATATGCTCTTCGGGGGTTGCCTGTTCCCAGTTTCCAATCGAAACCTTCGGCAAATCCTCTTCAGCATATCCCTCGATCCACTTGGTGTTGTGGGTCTTGGCGACACCCGTCGGGTCGATATGCGTGTGGCTTTTGCCGTTGGGCGATGGGAAAGGTTCGCCATCATGTGTCAATCCACCAACACCAACATAGATGTGATTTTCATGGATGAATGTCTCGTCTGCCATCTCGTCGCACATCACAACAAGCGTGACCCCCTCATGATCGACAACCAGAGGCTTGCGTCCCTTGGGAACCTCAACTTCCATCGGGGTGCTGTTGATTGAGACTTCGCCGATCGCGTTGGCAGCGCCGAAGAGCACCAACGCATTATCGGTGACGGTCAATGCGTTGAGGCTTGTATAATCAAGGGTGTGCTTCGATGAGAGATGCACATCAAACAAGCACCAGTGTGTTCTCTGGTGTCCAAGACGCACAGTCAATGGTGCACCGTCGGAGAGCAACAAGTTCATGGTCCCGCTCTTTGCCTTTGGTGGGGAGAAGATGAATAGGACTGATCCTTGAGATCCACGCATGTGCGTGACGACATGGCCGTTGATTGAGTGTTCATCTGATGCAGGATCGATGACAATCCGTGGATTCTCGTGTTCAGTATGTGCGAGCACGCGTGCAAAGCTCGATGCGAACATGGTCAAACGACGGACCGGATGATGGACCTGGGTTGCGCGTCCGTGCTCGTCGAGCATTGCGTTTGAATCTTGTGTTGGGGTGTACGCGGAGAACTCTCCGATTGGTGACATCCCGGCGTAGAACCCGGCGGAGGTGCCGCTGCTGAAGTTGGAAAGATTAAACTGTCCACCCGCACAGGTAATCTCAGCGAGTTGACGCTGGTACATCAATCCATCGAGTTCTTCGGGCGCAGGTTGATCAAACACTGGACGCGACTTTGGACCATAGTCGATCACGATCTTGGGTTGGTCAGGACGCACCGCGGTGAGCTGGCGCATGATCCCGAACATGTCACCTTGGCCGGACCATCCATCGATGTCGCCTTCGACGCCTTGCCAGAGGTTGTTCGAGTTGATCTTGGGTACGGTGAATCCTGCTTCGCGGAGGTACCGTCCCAGTTCCCCGAGGTATCCCTTTGCCGCGAGTGCATCGCCGCAGTTCCAATGCGCTTCGTTCTGAACGAGCACAATCGGTGCGCCCTTGGTGACGGATGCTTGTAGGTCCTTGATCTGTTTGGCGAGTGCATTGAAGTACTTACCTACCGATTCGAGGAACGGCTGGCAAGGCTTACGGACTTCAACCTTGGCGATATTGAGCAACCAGGTCGGCAATCCACCCAGGTCCCAACCTTCACCAACATATGGACCCACACGGATCGAGCAGTACATGCCTGCTTCTGCGACGAGTTGAACGAACGCACGGATATCGTTGTTGCCCTTAAAGTCATAAGACCCAGGACGGGATTCGATGAGATTCCAGAAGATTGGTGTCTCAATCGTATTGAGTCCTGCGTGCTTGGCCGCATGGATACGGTCTGCCCATTGGGCGCGAGGGGTGCGTTGGAAGTGGATCGAGCCTGATACGATCCAGATACGCTTGCCGTCAATAGAGAGTGTGCGGTTATCGAAGTTTGCAGTTGCCATAAGGTGCCCTCAGCTCAGCACTTCCCATCATGAACACGAGCCATCGTGATCCGGTGAAAAGTAGATTTCTCGTTCGAACCAAGACCGTAGGGGCATGACGGTAAAAGGCAAATTCCGGACCTTGCCAGAGCGAGTTCCAAGCAGCGAATATTGGTTTGAAACACGCATCCAAAATACGCGTATCTAACTGATAAAACTAGATTTACACACACCTCAAGCTTGCCATAATCGCTGTTGAACAATTCAACATTGCGTGTACTGATAACTTTGAAAATTTCTCAAAGCATGATCAATGCGAAATCAAGTGTATGGTATTTGGTTGGAATTTTGTTAGCTTGCCCAACATTCATACTCGTCGTGCATGACGAGCGCTTTGTTGATTTCAAGCAGGTCTCGGCCGCCATTGGATGTGAAACCGCATTTCTCTGCAACGCGAATCGAACCGGGATTATCGGCACAAATCTGCGCCCGAACGCGATGAAGACCGAGCCCAAGGGGGTGTTCTGCGAGTGCGAAATCAATCATGCCTTGCACCGCTTCGCTTGCGAATCCTTGCCCGCCGAGTTGGGCATCAATCCACCAGTTGGCTTCACAGGTCCATTCGAGCCCGCGCTCGATCTTGAGGAGATTGAACATCCCGACAAATTGCCCTGCATCAGTGCCATTTTCGATGAATGCGGCGCGTCGCCAGGCAACACCTTCAATATCTTGCACCCGTGCTTTGGTCATGGTTCGATTGAAAAAATGCTTATCGGACTCATGCTCATGGGTCAACGGGATCCATCGACGCAGGTTGGGTCGATCGTGATTGATCGCGTCTATAAATGATGATTCGTCGTTGGGTTGGAGCAATCGGAAGACCAGCCTTTGGGTGGTGAGATCAGGTTTGGGCAACACTTCAACCGGTCGACGGTTGATCACGCGTGAAAGCGTGTTTGGTTGGTTGTACTGATTGTGCAGATGCACTGAACTCATATCGGACTCCATGACTGTCCGATATATCGTCGGGATTGTTATCGAACTGAAGGAATGGGCGTCCGGGATATCAAATTTGTTTTTGTGTCCGATAAGTACTATCGCCCACAGTATCGTGCCCAGAGCCTGATACATTCGCGCCGGGATATCCGCTGACCACATTCAGGGCACGGTTCTTTGTCATCTGAACGAGATCGCAAGTCATATCGACATCGGGGACAAACAAGGCAACGCGATTTCACTACAGCCCGCTTGAGCTTTCGTATCTGGTAAGTCTGATAAAAGTTATACAGTTGAGGCATTAAAATAGCTGGGAAGATTATCCAGACATAGGTAAGTATGACTCCAACAACCGTAGATACATTGAACGGAATCCCAAACACACTGAGCACCCCCAATTGACCAAAGTAAATATACAAATACCCAAGGCAAGCCGCACTGATGATCGCCACACCATACCCCAAGCCAACGAAATATCCCACTCGGGCGAATGGTGTGTGCTGCATCCATTTGATTCGCTTCATCTTGGGTACACAACTCCCATCGGACTTCGCCCTTCGGCCCCACCGCTTCGCTCGCTTGTGTGTCATTCTCAACTTGGGCACATGCTATTCTAGGTTTAGATCAGAACCCTGAACGCAGAAACTGACACCAAATACGAACGCACTGCCTCCTTGAAGCGACCATCCCGCATTCTGGGCATTGATTCTCATCTCTTGGTCGTGATGTAAGGTCATACTCGCACATAGGGCACATCTGCCCTCGTGTTTGAAGAATCTTTGAGCGAAGCGATCGTCTCCACAGGAAAATGATGAGCCACCTACCAACTTGCAAAGCAGTTACAGCTCCAATAAAAACAAGGAGTGAGACACCCAAAATATCTGAGCTCTTGATAAGGAAGGTGAATATCAATATGACTAAGAACATCAGCAAAAACAAAATGAATAACATGATCATCGCGAAACCAAGTAGATTGTAAATCCATAGTCGCAAAGCATGCCGATCCTGCGTCCCTGCGACAAGGGCAAATGGTTCTTCAGAAATTGGCTTAGCACGCATTGACCATGGACTCGGTCGGCTCGATGTTATCTTAAAAAACTTCGGCATGTATTATTCTAGGTTCAGATCAGAACCGTGATCGCAACAGCTTGCACCACAGCCGCACACATTCGCGGCGGGGAGCAATCATCCCGCACTCTGGGCAGGTGTCGTCATCGCGTGGGCGGGCGGAGAGATCGTAGAAGCACTCTGGGCATCTTTGGCATCGCACAGGTAATAGGCGCTTCGCACTCAATCTTTTGCCTATCCAACAAAGAAGATTTCCAATTAAAAGTGATGGGAGAGTAACATAGATTAAGATATCAGCAATTTCTGTTAGATCTGAATACGGACTATGAGTCCCAAGCCACCAGTAGGAAAACAATAAACAAGCCACAAGGATCATACTCGTGTACATAATCGCCCATAAAACGGTGAAGCCTAAATCGTACAAACCAACTGAAAATAAATATCGCGGATACCGAACGATACCAAAGAAAGATTGTTCAGAAAACTTAAAGCCTGCTCGATTTTTTGACCGCTTCGACCACGAACGCTTTCGGTTCATGTAAAACTCTACGGCCACCGACTACGACAGGTTCCAAGCCCACATACTTAGAACCGTGATCGCAACAACTTGCACCACAGCCGCACGCATTCGCGGCGGGGAGCAATCATGCCGCACTCAGGGCAGGTGTCGTCATTGCGTGGGCGGGCGGAGAGGTCATAGAAACAATTTGGGCAAATCTTACCTCGGCATCGAAGTATGCGAGACGACAGCATTCTTTTTCCAAAGAAGAGAGCAACTTCCGATACACAAAATATCAAAAATGCGAATCCACCTATGAGGAACCCAATAAACACGACTGTAACTATAACTTGGTCAATAGCGAGCTGATACACAACCGCCATCAGTACACCAAAAACGATAAGCACAGGGATAGCAACAACCGAAAGACGCGAGAGATAGATAAGCCGCAATGGCCACCGAGTCCAGAATGAATGCCTATAAAGCAACTTAGGATCTATATCCGTAGATACATACTGCTGAATCTCTGTATGTTGTTTTTTCAACCGATCACTCAACCGTCACGGACTTCGCCAGGTTCCTTGGCTTATCGACATCGTGCCCACGCAACACCGCGGCGTGATACGCCAACAACTGCAACGGCACAACAGTCACCATTGGGCTCAGACACTCTTCCACCGCGGGCACATACAACACATCTTCAGCAACCGTCTTGATCTGTTCATCACCCTCGGTCGCGACGGCGATGACATGGCCTCCACGCGAGCGGACTTCTTCGATGTTGCTCATGACCTTGTCGTATTGGTTGCCTTGGTTGGCGATGAACACGACGGGCATTCCTTCGTCGATGAGTGCGATCGGGCCGTGCTTCATTTCTGCCGCAGGCATCCCCTCGGCATGAATATAACTGATTTCCTTGAGCTTGAGCGCCCCTTCCATCGCGGTTGGGTAGTTGTACCCGCGCCCGAGGAAGAGCCAGTTGTCCCGGTGCACATACTTCTCGGTGATCTGGCGGATTCGATCGTTGGTCGCCAACACCTGTTCGATCTTGTCGGGGACCGTTTCGAACTCTTTCATGAGTCTTTCGGATGCTTCAGGTGACATCATGCGTCGGCGAGCCATGAACAATGAGATCATGGTCAATACCGCGACCTGCCCGGTGAAGGCTTTGGTCGATGCGACCCCGATCTCTGGACCAACACGGAGATAGACACCCGCATCGGTATCACGCGCAAGGGTTGACCCAACAACATTGATCACACCCAATGACAGTGCGCCCCGGTCCTTTGCTTCATGGAGCGCTGCGAGCGTATCAGCGGTTTCTCCAGATTGTGAAACCGCGACGACGACCGAACCGTCTTCGATCAATGGGTTCCGATACCGAAACTCGGATGCGTATTGACATTCTGCGGGGATCTTTGCAAGGTCTTCGAGGAGGTATTCCCCGATCATCGCGCTGTGGAGCGCGGTTCCCTGTGCCGTCAGGATGATCCGTTTGGATTTAACGAGTTCTTTGGACAGACCCATCAGCCCACCGAGCACGATTCGCCCTTCATTCTTATCCAAGCGCCCCTTCATACAGGTACGGAGCGCTTCGGGTTGTTCGAAGATTTCCTTCTGCATGTAGTGCGAGAACGCACCAAGCTCGATCTGCTCAAGGTCTAGTTCAAGTTCCATTTCCTTCGGCGTGAGCACTTCGTTATCTACCGTCGTCGTGCGGAATCCATCAGGCGTGATGCGGATCACTGAATAGTCATCGAGTGTGACCGCTGTCGAGGTATGCGCGACAATTGCAGCGGGATCTGATGCGACGATGTATTCACCCGATCCGATCCCGACTAGCAAAGGTGATCCCTTGCGTGCACAGACCATCACCTCTGGTTCATTGGCACAGATCACCGCGATTGCGTAGGCCCCGCGGACTTCACGCAGCGCTGCCTGCACTGATTTCTCTAGATCACTCCCGTTCTCAGGATCGTAAAAATGCGAGATTAACATCCCGAGCACTTCGGTATCGGTCTGGGTATGGAACTCGTGCCCGCGTTTTTCAAGGAGGGTTCGAATCGAGGCATAGTTCTCGATGATCCCATTGTGGACGAGTGAAATTTCATGGTTCTCATCACGATGGGGATGAGCATTTTTGAGTGTCACCTTGCCGTGGGTTGCCCAGCGGGTGTGGGCGATCCCGATGGTCCCGGTGAAATCACCCTCTTCATGGATTTTGGCTTCGAGCTTGGAGACCCTGCCGACCGCTTTGATGATCCGCAGCCCATCATCTTGAAGCATGGCGATGCCCGCAGAGTCATACCCACGGTACTCCATCCGCTTGAGCCCTTCGAGGAGCAGTTGTTGGGCAGGTTTATTCCCGATGTAGGCGACGATTCCACACATGCGATGATCTCCAGCAGGCGGATTCGCCTGATATATTCTGTCCTCGATGGATCGGCGATTGAACCGACTCCCATCATCGTACGGCCACAATCTGCTCTGGTTCATCGACCTGAGAAACAACTCGTCAACACAAAGCACCCGATTCACCATCTCCAAGGTCCGATCTGCCGTTTTTGAGGAAATGAAGGTGTATACTCATGCGGTTTAGACACAAAAACACCCTTGGCATTTGCCAAAACCTATGGGACCTGCTGCTCATGCCCAGACGCGAAGATCTTTCCACGATCCTGCTCATCGGTTCCGGTCCAATTGTCATTGGGCAAGGGTGCGAGTTTGACTATTCCGGCGCCCAAGCATGCAAAGCATTGCGTGCGGAGGGGTACCGCGTGGTGCTTGTCAACTCGAACCCCGCGACGATCATGACGGACCCTGCATTCGCGGACCGGACATACATCGAACCGATCACACCCGAAGCAGTCGAA
Source organism: uncultured bacterium (assembly GCA_963976235.1). Lineage (GTDB taxonomy): Bacteria > Planctomycetota > Phycisphaerae > Phycisphaerales > UBA1924 > UBA1924. The sequence continues at coordinate 259,522 of CAXBJM010000004.1, read as the reverse complement.
AAAATCATCCTCAAAGAGATTGAACTCGGGAATCCGATTGATGCCGTCCTCCCCACCCTCGGCGGGCAAACCGCGCTCAACTGTGCGTGCGAACTCTGGGACAACGGAATCTTCCAGAAATACAACATCGAGATGATCGGCGCATCGCGCGAAGTCATCCATAAAGCGGAAGACCGCAAGACCTTTGCGGGTATCTGCGATGACCTGAACCTCGCGACTCCTGAATCACAAACCGTTGAAAACATCAACGAAGCAACCGAATATCTCAAGGAAATCGGGTTGCCCGCGATTATTCGACCTGCGTTTACATTGGGTGGATGGGGAGGCGGGATTGCCTATAACCATTCCGAATATGAGGAACTGGTCAACCGTGGACTCCGCGCTTCGATGATCGGGCAAGTTCAGGTCGATAAATCACTCATCGGATGGAAAGAATACGAGCTCGAAGTCGTGCGCGACAAAAACGACAACTGCGTCATTGTCTGTGGGATCGAAAACATTGACGCGATGGGTGTGCATACAGGTGATTCGATCACCGTCGCACCGATCTTGACATTGACCGACAAGGAATACCAGGTCCTCCGCGATGCATCACTCGCGATCATGCGTGGGGTCGGGGTTGAAACCGGTGGTTCAAATGTTCAGTTCGCGATTAATCCTAATCCAGAACCCGATGCCGATGGAAACAAACCATTCGAGATGGTCGTCATCGAGATGAACCCGCGTGTTTCGCGATCATCGGCGCTCGCATCCAAAGCAACCGGGTTCCCCATTGCCAAAATCGCTGCAAAGCTTGCGATTGGATACACGCTCGACGAGCTTCGTAACGATATCACGGGGAATACAAGCGCCTGCTTTGAGCCTTCAATCGACTATATTGTCACGAAGATGCCAAGATGGACCTTTGAGAAGTTCCCAGAAGCGGACGAGACACTCACCACCCAGATGAAATCCGTCGGCGAAGCAATGGCGATTGGGCGCACTTTCAAAGAGTCCTTCCAGAAGGTCGTCCGTTCGATGGATGTCAAACGCTTTGGTTTAGGACTCGACAAGAACGACAAATGGCTTCAAGCGAAACAATCCAAGGACGGGCGCGCCGCGGACGGATCGTTGATCGAATGGCCGATCGCGGACGACACGCTTACTCGCAAGCTCTCAGTCCCTTCACAAGGACGGATGCACTTCATCCGGTACGCACTGAAGATGGGTTGGGGCGTGGACAAAGTTTGCGCACTGACCAAGATCGACCCATTCTGGATTCATCAGTTCAATGAACTCGTCGAGTTTGAAGACGAGCTCGCAGCCATCGGTTCTCTTGAGGCGATGCCTAAAGAACTCATGCAACGCGCCAAGCAGCTTGGATACGCCGATGCACAACTCGCCAACCTATACCTCGGTGAGATCAACTCCGAGACAATCTTGCAGGTCCGCGAGAAGCGCAAATCGCAAGGTATCGAAGCGGTCTTCAAATGCGTCGACACCTGTGCTGCCGAGTTTGAAGCGATCACCCCCTACTACTACTCGACCTACCAACCGGGTTCCAAGCAGCTCAATACTCAGGGAACAATTGTCGACATCGCGCCCGAGTGTGAACTCCGCGAACGCTTACTTGCAGATGAAAACCCCAAGCAAAAAGTCATCATCCTCGGCGGCGGCCCAAACCGCATCGGGCAAGGCATCGAGTTTGATTACTGCTGCGTGCACGCGGCGTACGCTGCCCAAGAACTCGGGCACGACGCGGTGATGATCAACTCGAACCCGGAAACCGTCAGTACTGATTATGACACGAGTGACTTGTTGTTCTTCGAGCCATTGACCCTTGAAGATGTGCTCAATGTCACTGAAAAGCTTGGCACGCAACAGCTCGGCACCATCGTCCAGTTTGGTGGTCAAACCCCGCTCAATCTTGCACACGGGCTCGACCTTGCTGGGGTCCCCATCATCGGCACCGAACTCGACGCGATTGATCGCGCGGAAGATCGAGATCGGTTCGATCAACTCCTCACCAAACTGAACTTGAAGCGCCCCGCATCGGGTATCGCGCGTTCGATCGACGAAGCCGTCACCATCGCAGAACAGATTTCATACCCAGTGCTTGTCCGTCCAAGTTATGTCCTCGGCGGGCGAGGCATGGAAATCTGCCCAGATGAAAAAGCATTGCGCCATTACATGGCAACTGCGGTCGATGCGTCAGGTTTGGACGATGCGCCGATTCTTATCGATCAGTTCCTCGATGGCGCGCTTGAACTTGATGTTGATGTCGTTGCAGATTTTAAGGGTGGCAAGGGCACCGCACTCGTCGCGGCTGTCATGGAGCACATCGAGCAAGCGGGTGTGCATTCGGGTGATTCCACATGTACCATCCCAACGATCACACTCCGACCCGCGATCCTCGAAGAGATCAAAGAGACCGCTCGCAGTCTCGCAACCGAACTCGGCGTGTGCGGCCTTATGAATGTGCAGATGGCGCTCAAGAATGATCAGGTCTACATCATCGAAGTGAACCCACGCGCCTCTCGCACCGTCCCCTATGTCGGAAAATCAAAGAACACCCCTTGGGCATCGATCGCGGCGAAAGCCATGATGGGTGTATCCCTCGAAGAGCAGGGCGCAAGCGAGATCCCCGACGCGGGGTACTACACTGTTAAAGCACCCGTCTTCCCGTTCCAGAAGTTCCCGGGTGTTGACTTTGTGCTTGGACCTGAAATGCGATCCACCGGTGAAGTGATGGGTGTCGATGCATCACTCCCCAACGCGTACCTCAAAGCAATGCTCGGCGCGGGGACATCCTTCCCAACCGAAGGTGGCGTGTTTGTTTCCGTTAAAGAGAGCAACCGCGAGGACATGATCCCGATCGTGCGTTCGCTCATGGCGATGGGTTTCAAGGTCTTCACCACCAAAGGCACCGGAGAACTCCTCGCAACACACGGGTTGCGTCCAAAGATCCTCCAAAAAATCCAAGAGGGTGCCCGTCCAAATGTCATCGACCTGATGCAGAACAACGAGATCCAACTCGTCATCAACACACCTACGCGTACAGGTTGGCAAACCGACGAAGGCAACATCCGAGCAACTGCAGTTCGATTAGGAATCCCGATGATCACCACCGCCCGCGCCGCGACGCAAGCGATTCATGCAATCGAAGCGCTCAAAGCAGGTTTCTGGGATGTCACCGCCTTGCAAGACTTGATCGGTAATCCCGAACCAATGATCAGCTGAACAAACCAATATGATGATCCACGATCTAATTTCATTACTCCAAAGTTCAGCTCAAAGCAAAAGTAGACGATTCCTTCTGCGCACGATCAAACAATGGACTAAGAATGATGAGCCAGTCTCAACACTTCAACGCCAGGTGAATCAACATATATGTGAACTCGCACTACCTACTGATGCGTTCATATCTGCATGGCAAGAATTTGAATCAAACTCAATCATGTACATCGCTGGCATGACAATGAATGAACGCTTTTATGCATTTGGATTGCTCAAAAGATGGGACACATGCAAAACCGAAACACAAAAACTTGCTCTTTACCGGAAGGTACACGCAAGCCCTACTAAAGATTCGCTGCAGTGAACGCCTTGCTCACCAAATCCCGTTCCCACAAATGGGATGGTCCCGCTTTCAGTTCGTAGTGATCCCAAATCTCAAACCAGAAACTCCGGAACTTATGATCGCCGAAGGGTTCGTAGTGAGCTTGCAAAGCTTTGGTGATCTGTGCATCAGTCCCACTCATACCCAGTTTGGTCTTGCCATGTCGAATAGTCTCGGTGTCGATTGCTAATCTTGAGAATCGTCCGAGCAGTTGCATGATGTTCCCGCCCGCGTAGGGTCCGATCCCTGGGAGCGTAATCAAGAACTTAAACACTTCTTCATCGCTCACTGACGCATCGGTGAGCCATGCCTCATCAACATGACCCTTTACAAAGAGTTTTGCAAGATCGACAATCCTCTGATCTCGGTATCCGACTCGACATCGACCTCTCAATGTCCCGACGCGGGTGCGCGCGAGTTTCTTTGCGCTTGGGAATGAGTATGCACCTGAGACTGTTTTTCGTCCACACACCTCGCACAGCCGACGGTTCATGTTCACGGTGCTCGGCCAGGTGACATTACAGCTCGTCACGGTTTTGATCACATCTTCAAACAATGTCGGCGAACGGAACAATCGTCCTCTCCCGCTCTTCTTCCATCGCGGATCGACCTTATGGAACGCCCGGATCTGCTGTGCATTCAGGTCCAGATTCAACATTCTTGTGAGTTGTTGTCTCGCTTGTTTTTGCTCTGCCCGATCGAGTTTACGATCGAACCGTGCGCGAAGATCCCCGTTTTCCAGTTGATCAATGACACACGCTGCGGGTTGATCGGCGAACTCCAAGACGCGGCTGAGTTTTTGTTGTGTAACATCCCAGTAGTTGGGCATCAGCACAAAGTACCCGTAGCTGCACACATCCCTGGAGAGCAGGAAATCGCTCGGTGTTTCTAGTTTCAAGGTCGAACCAGGCATGTAATCCTCCGTATTGATCATATCCATCGCGGTATCTGTCGCCAGATCCACAACCAAGCCGATTACCCAACTACCATAACCGTTCAAATGGCACACCTGATAACAAGCCATGATTAAGGAGTATTCATGCGTATCTCAGTCTTTGTACTTTCATCACTCTTCGCAATGATTTCGATCGTTGCCCCGTTTGCCAACGCCGCGGATGGCGACCCGATCCAGATCCGCGATTCGGTTGTCAAAATTTTCACCACCCTCCGCGAACCCAACTATGAATCTCCTTGGATGAAAGAATCTCCAACCGAGATCAGCGGCACCGGATTCGTCATCTCTGGCAACCGCATCCTTACCAATGCACATGTTGTCGGGATGGCATCACAGATCTTTGTCCAGCCGCCGAACAGTTCGGATAAAATCCGTGCTGAGGTGATTGGGATTGCACAAGGGATCGACCTCGCGGTCATTGAACTCCGCAAAGAGTCCGATCGCGAAGAGTTCCACGCAAAGCATCCAGCATTGCAACTCAGCGAAACCCTCCCCGCGATCGGTTCAACCGTTCAAGCAATCGGGTTCCCAATGGGAGGCGAACAAATCTCGCTTACCGAAGGGGTAGTCTCACGCATCGAGTATGTTGGATACGCACCAGATACAATGGGACTGCGAGTACAGGTCGACGCGGCACTCAATCACGGCAACTCGGGTGGACCAGTCGTGCAAAACGACCAGGTCGTCGGGGTTGTATTCTCAGGGGTTGAGTACGCAGACAACATCGGATACCTCATCCCCGTCGAGGAAGTCATCGCGTTCCTCGCAGACATCGAAGACGGAAACTACGACGGACGGCTCAAACTCTTCGTCGAGGAATACCAAACCGCAGAAAACGACGCGATCCGCGAATGGCTCGGACTTGAAACGGATCAAACCGGACTCCTCTATACAGGTGAACCAATGGACGAAGATGATGATGACCATGAGAAAGATGAACCAATCATCTTCGAAAAATGGGACCTCATCGACAAGATCGGTGATGTCGATATCGACAATACCGGAATGATTACCATCGAGAATGACACCCGCTTGCTTTGGATCTACATGATCCCAATCCTGGGTGAACAGAGCGGGCTCGGCACTGTCCCAATCACGGTCCTGCGTGATGGGAAGTCAATCGTCATCGATGCACCTGTTGCATCGACCCAGGACTACCTGCTCCCTGCGATAGGCAACGACTATCCTGAATACTTCATCGTTGGCCCCCTCGTGTTCTCACCCGCTCGCCGCGAGCACCTTGGAGGTTACTACACCCCATACCTTGCGATGCAAGGGAACCCCGCAGCACTTCGCGCACAAGAAACCCGAGACTTTGAAGGCGAAGAAATCGTCATGCTCGTCTCCGATTTCCTCCCCCACCCGATCACCAAGGGGTACGACGCGGGATACAAATCTGCAGTCAAAACCATCAACGACATCAAGGTCAAATCTCTCGAACACCTCGTCGAAATCATCAACGAATCCGACGATGAATTCCTTGAGTTCGCGTTCTTCGACAAGGCTCAGGAGACTTTGATCTTCAATCGTGAAGAGCTCCTTGAATCTACCGAAGAGATCCTTGAGGACAACTCAATCCGCAAGCAAGGGTCCAAACGATTCATGAATCTTTGGGATTTCGAATAAATTAACCCTGTTTTAAACGCCTCAGCCGTGAATTTTACGATTCACGGTTTTTCTTTGTTGATATATTTAGATATTTGGCTAAATTACGAACATGAATAAAGTGTTCAAGGCATTATCTGATCCCACTCGCCGAAAGGTGCTTGGGTTGCTCCGCGAGCGACCCATGACCGCGGGTGAACTTGCGGATCACTTTGAAGTGTCCAAACCCACTATGTCTGCCCATTTCGCGGTATTACGAGAAGCAGGACTCGTTGAACCCGTGAAGGAAGGACGCGTGATTACTTACCACCTGATGATGTCCGTCCTTGAAGAAGCGATGTTCGGATTTGCCCAAGTTTTCGGGCTCGAAGTGAAGGCAACCGACCAACCAACCCAAGCAAGCGATCCCAGAACCGACACCACTTTGCCGCCGAAGGAGCAAACCCAATGAAAAACAATCCATGCCCCAAGGGCTCATTGATACGAGCGATCTGGATTGCTACTGCGATGCTCATTACAACCGTGATCATCACGCTCGCACAGAGCATAGGGGTCATCGAGAACCACCTGATCATCAAATCCATCGGGATCACCTTCGGTCTCATCTTGGTGGTGACCGCGAACTACTTCCCAAAGCAACTCTTCCCACACCCCGCGTCAAAATCCCATCGCCCGATCGCTTGGCTCTTCGTCATCGCTGGATTGCTCTACATCATTGTCTGGATTTCGGGTGATACCCAACGCACACAACCTGTATTTTCACTGATGTTCGCACCCGCGTGCATCCTCTCGATGCTTATGTATCGATATGCGAAGCCAACCCCCTACTTATCGCCATCGCCGGAGATTCAATCATGATGACCCCGAAGACACAAACCATCATCGCGAGCACCACCATCGCACTCACGGCATCAATCTCGATTGCATTGATTCCTACTAAACCAGAAGCATCATTCGCGAACCTTGCCTTCATTGCCATCATGATGATTGCATGGAACGGTACAAAGTTTCTCCTGATACGAAAATGCCCTCAAGCAGACTGGTTGAACTCAAAGCATCGTCATGAGATCCTCTTTGCCATCATCCTTGCAAGCTTGCTCATGCTCGGCGCCTTGATCGCAACGGTTGCCAAGCAACTTGAACTCCTCGATGGCGATGTAATACGACGAATCATCGGAATTAATACTGGTCTGATGCTCATCGTCTTGGGTAACTACATGCCTAAGAATCGCAAGGCCGCCACCGACCAATGCGGTTGTACATTAACGAACACACCCAATCGTGTTCAACGCTTCATGGGATGGCTGTTTGTACTCTCAGGAATCTTCTACACACTGGCATGGATCGTATTCGATCTTGACCAAGCTGGTATCGCCATTTTGTTCGCCTTCCCGCTCGCGATCGCAGTCATACTCTCAGCCCGATTTGTGTACCAACGAGCTATTGCCTCAAAAAATACACCCCCGCAATCCGTATAAACAACGACACCATCATCCATTTAGGAAAACTCATATGAATCTGTCATCACGCATCATGTCCTTTCTCGTGGTTCTCGCCTTCACCATTGTACAAACAGGAGCAAGCCCTGATCCCGTAACAGACAACTGGCACGCGGATCTACAGATCCCTACAGGCACACTCTCACTTATCTTTGTAATTGCGGAAGACGATGACGGGAACCTCACGGCACACTTGGAGAGCCCAGATCAATCGCCGGGGCAACACATCCCTATTTCAGAGATTGATGTTACTGACAATCATCTCTCGATCAAAATTGGGATCGTCGGAGCAAGTATCGATGCAGATTGGAATGATGATCAACAATACTGGGAGGGCACATTCTCGCAAGGAGCAGAAATCCCCATCATTATTAAACGCGGGCTCCCTGCCAAAAAACCAACCATCAAAGGACTCGATGGGGACTGGAAAGCAACCATCAACCGCAACGGCGTTGATCTCCGTCTCATTCTCCATATCCAGACAACAGATTCTGGAACGAGCGCGACCATTGATTCACCCGATACTATGGCAAACAACATCTCCGTTTCTGATCTGACCAAAGACGGCGATCAGGTCGGGTACAAAATCGCAATTATCGACGGCGTATTCAAAGGCACGCTCACGGGTCCAAACACCCTCGTTGGAACATGGGATGTCGAAGGCGAAGAGACACTCACCGTCACCTACACTCGGACCGACGAAGTCATCAAACGCAACCGCCCGCAGGTCCCCACCGAACCATATGGATACCAGGTGGAAGAGATTACTTACAAGAACACGCGAGCAGATGATGTCAAACTCTCGGGGACACTGACTTATCCTGTAGGGGAAGGACCATTCCCTGCTGCGATTCTGATCTCTGGCTCTGGTCCACAGGACCGTGATGAAACCATCTTTGGTCATCAGCCGTTCCTCGTCCTGGCAGATCATTTGACAAAGCAAGGGATCGCGGTGCTTCGATACGATGATCGCGGGGTTGGAGAATCCACCGGAGACTATTCAAACGCGAACTCAGCAGACTTTGCAACCGATGCCAACGCAGCATTCGAGTATCTACTCACACGATCTGATATCGATCATGATTCCATCGGTTTCATTGGTCACTCCGAAGGCGGGTTGATCGCACCACTCGCAATCACTGATCCCAAACTCGGTGCAAATGCAGATCAACCCATCGCGTATATGGTGATGCTCGCAGGACCGGGCACGAGCGCGATGCAGATATCAAGTTCACAGCGCCGACTCATCGCACAATCCCAAGGCGTAACAGAAGAAGACCTTCATGAAAGCGATGCCATCAATAGATCGATCCTCCAAGCTGTTGCCAACGCGACCTCGACACAGGATGCGAAAGATAAAATCCGCGCGGTGCTCACCCCGGATGCGATGGAGATTCTCGGGATCAATGAACTCCAAGCACAGAATGTCATCGCTCAGAACTCCTCACCCTGGATCAGATACTTCCTTGGTTATGACCCCGCGGATTATCTGCCTCAAATCGAAATTCCCATCCTCGCACTCAACGGCGAACTCGATCTGCAAGTCCCCGCACCTGAAAACCTCGCAGGACTCAGAGCACTGCTCAAAGACAACCCGGACACAACAATCATCGAACTCGAATCACTCAACCACATGTTTCAACATGCCAAAACCGGAGCGATGGGCGAATACAATGACATCGAAGAAACCTTCTCCCCCCAAGCAATGAAATTGATCTCAGAATGGATCAACCAACGATTCGGCACCGAATAAGAGAACACAAATGAACACCAAAGTGAACATCAAAGACAAGCTCTCCCTGTTCAACGAAACATGGACGCCCAAAATCATCGGCGAACTCAACAACCAACAAGTCAAACTCGCCAAACTCGAAGGAGAGTTCACCTGGCACGCTCATGATGACGAAGACGAACTCTTCCTGATCCTCGAAGGCTCACTGCTCATGCAGATCCGGAATGACTCAGGCGAAATCGAAGAAGTCCATCTCGAAACAGGCGACATGTACATCGTCCCGCGAGGGATTGAACACAACCCAATTGCCAAAGACGGCGCATCGGTGCTTTTATTCGAACCCGCTTGCACCAAGCACACCGGGGTACTGATAACTGAACGAACCGTGACCGATCAAAAATGGATATGACAAATCCACTTTGGACATTTGCTATTTGGCCAGTTACATTCTTGGACAGTTAACCAACATCCATCACGATCGTCGCGTCATGACCACGCAGGTATTCATGACGAAGCTGAACGATCGGGGTGCGTTCCAATGCCCAATCGAGCATCGCTGAAGGATCGAACCGCACCGCAGGGGCAGTTGCAGCGGTGCGCTCGGGGTTGTGTCGATCGGAGAGAAAGTTAAAGATCAATGTCCCACGCTTTGCGCGGAGCAACGCTTTCCAGAACTCATCTAATACCGTTTGTGCATGGCGCATATCGAGGGTGTTGAGTGAACCTGAGAACACAAACACTTCAACACCCGCATCATTGACGAGCATATCTGCCAATGCTTTGTCGGCGACGAAATCGCCCAGATCAAAGATTGTGCGATCGATCCCAGCATCAGCAATCCGCGCCCGCGCGTGCTCGGCCATCGCATCAACGCCTTCGATGCCGATATAGGATTTGGGATACTGGTCAATCGCGTGTTCGTGCAGGTACATTGGGAGATCACCCACCCCACATCCCAGGTCTGCGACAATGCGATCCTTAAATCGCCCAAGTTGTGTGAGTATCTCGAATCGAGTGCGCTGAGCATCCTTACTCATCCAGAGCTGAGACTCAAACCCCGCGCCCATCTCCCTTGTCGCTTTTTCGTAGGGCGCAAGGTATGGACGATCAGCCTGTGATTCTTCTGAACTCATTCGCTTTCTCCTGATTCGTTTCCATATCGAATCCATCAGAAAACGACTCCTCATAGATTTTTATTCATCCCAACCGGATCATCTCGGCGTATTCATCAAACCGTGCATCGACATCCTTCTTTGATATCCCACGCATCCGTTCGAGCGAGAATGACTCAACATTGAAGCTTGCGATGATTGTGCCGTGCGCGAGTGATTCACGCACGGATTCGAATGATCCGAGATCGTGACCGCCGCGAGCTGCCAATCGTCCCATCATCCCGCCTGCGAATGAATCGCCTGCACCGGTTGGATCGATTACCTTCTCGGTTGGGTACGCAGGCAATGCACAGATACCGTCCTTATGGATCAAGATACATCCATGCTCGCCCTTTTTGACAACCACGAACCGAGGCCCATACTCAAGGAGTGCCCTGCCTGCAGTCACCGGGTTGCGATGACCCGTGAACAACTCCGCTTCATCAAAGTTGAGCACCAATCCATCGACCTTACCCAAAAGCTGGGTGAGTTCAGGCTTAGCGATATTGATCCACAGGTCCATCGTGTCCGCGACCGACAACTTTGCATCGGGGAACTGTTCCAACATGCCAAGCTGCACCATCGGATGTGAGTTGGCAAGGAACACCACTTCTGAATCTCGGTACGACTCGGGAACCGGAGGCGGCGCTTCTTCAAGCACGCCCAAATCGGTAAAGAGCGTGTCACGATGATCCATATCATCGTGATACTTCCCGCCCCACCGGAAAGTCTTTGAGCCCTTGCGGACCTCAAGCCCTTGGGTATCGAGTCCTTTGAAATCATTGAGCGAATCCATGAACGCCTGCGGGAAGTCATCCCCCACCGCCGCGACAAGCCGAGCTTGTGTGTAGAAGGATGCTGCAGCGGAGAAGTAAACCGCCGATCCCCCAAGCAGATCTTCATGCCGATCGCCTGCGGGTGTTTCGATGGTGTCGATACCGATTGTGCCTGTCACTATTAAACTCATGTTCAATGATAGCGCATGAAAAGTATCATACTGGACTTAAGATGTGAGGATGCCTCGTTCAAATTTGTGTTCATTCACAACTTTCATCAAGAATCGACAAGTGTGCGTACAAACATAAATCACCCCCCAAGCTCAATCTTGGGTGACCACTTCAACCAATCCTCATCCACCCCATCCGCCAACTCGAACACATCCCCAGGCGACGCCAACTCCCCCATCTTCTTATTCGGAGTTGCGAATGAAATCGAAGAAGACATCGCTGCTTGCAGCGAATCTGCCTGCACGGTGAGACCGCTGAACAGTCCAAAGTCGACCCCGACACCACCGGATCGCCAGAACCGGGTTTTTTCATACACCAACGGGCGATACCTCGGTTCAATATCCAACTCGATGACTACATGCGTCGCGTCTTGAGCCAACATCGCATAACGCACAGTCCCCACTGGGATCTCGCGGTACAGCACAGGACTTCCCGGCGACATAGTCCCGAGTCGATCCGAGGTGATTGTCAATCGCAATGAGCCGTCCGCTGCTGGCGCAGAAATCGGCCGATGATCGAGTGCTTTGAATGAAAGCTTGGGTAACGCCATCTCCTCCTCCCCAGCTTCGCCCGGCTGGAGCGCGATGTAGTTGGGACCAAGCAAAGTTTCAAGACCTGCAATCCCGTTGAGACTCACCTCTGGGTACACCACCCAGAACTCGGTGCCTTCAACTGCTAACCCGCTCGCGTTGGGGCTCAGTTCAGAGTGCACCAACACACCCTCAAGTTCATGATCCAGTTCTAGCGCCCGCACCACCCCGACGGGCACCCCGCGGTGCATGATCGCGGTCCCCACACGGATACCCGACGCGTCGGCGAATCGGATAATAATCCGTTCGCCTTGTGCTCCAATTACCTGATCCCAGACGAAGTATCCGGTGATTGCCAACGCGATGATCGGGACCAACCATGCCCAGGAGAGACGCCGATGTCGGATCGTTGCTGTCGGGATCTGTTCCAATATCGATGAATCTGGGATTGCTTGATCTGGGTTTGCATGATCTGGTTGGGATTGTGTGCTTTGTTCACTCATTTGGATTCCTTCACCCCTGCATTGCCGATGACCTGATCCTCAGATTCCCAGATCGCATGGGGATCAAACATACTCGTTGCGATCAAACTCAGAAGCACGACGACGCCGAAGATGAACACTCCTGGACCTGGAGTAACCGTCACCAGATCTCCAAGTTTCACAACCGCGACGAGCACCGCGACGAGCATCACATCAACCATACCCCATCGTCCGATGAACTCGACGAACCGATACACTCGGGTTTGGTCGCCTTTGGAGAGACTCTGTTGTCCCGCACAGAGCACAAACAACGATCCGAGTTTCCCGAGCGGTGCGATCACTGAAAAGATCAGCACCGCGAGCCCGACAAACAGGTGCCCTTCCGCTAATAGCCCAACCGTCCCAGACCAGATCGATGCTTCGTTGATATGTCCGAACCGTTCGATTTCCATGACTGGCAACACGATCGCCAATGGATACAACACGAGCGCTGCGAGTGAGATTGCTCCCGTCCGTGATACAGATCTCGGGTGCACTCCATGGCGAATCACGGATTGACACCGAACGCAACACGCGACCCGGCGACGACCGATAACCGGCAACGCATGGACCAACCCGCAGCAGTGGCATGCTGCAAGTTTGGTCGGTCCATTATTCTGTAAACTGGTGTTCTTCAATGGGGTGGCCGAAGTACTCATCGGTACATCATAGGGAATTGCGTGGATCAGATTGTGTATCTATGCATCAAATCGGGTACCAATTCACGATCCACCAAGAGCCCATCCAATGCTCGATCATCATGGTTGCAGCGATTATGAAAAAATTCAATCCGGACTTATCCATTGGTTTCTGAAAACTTCAAAGGTGCGTTATTTGTATGTCAATGGAGGTTTTTAAACACTATAACCACATGTCGCAACGGTTTTCCAGTGTCAAATGCGGTTTGATTCGTATCTTTCGAACTCCATCGTGAAACCCTTCAGCCACAACTTGCGAATACATGTGCATGTTCGATTTAATCATTGAACAAAGTGGGGATCGGGACAGCGACGCTGCTCATCCAAAATTTTGAGATCGGCTCGAACAATCTGAGCATCCAGTCGCATGAGAAATACAACCATGCGACAGGCGATCGGTCTGCACTATCTGTTGACCAGAGAGTCCGAACCGATCGAGACAGCAAGGCACAAAGATGACACACAACAAACCAAACAATACCAAACAAACCACAACTCTTTCGTATCCGCCATATCTCCGAAATTCGGCGGATACCTGACACCAGAGGCGAAGACTAGGGCACGAGATACACATGAGGGTATGTATCTCGAATGGTTCACAAGGTTACATGGATCGGCGTCGTTGACCACAGACCCGAACTGAACCACGCCCTGGATCTTCACCTTATCAATGGATGATGGTAGAAAAGATGACACGAAAACGCCCGATGCCGGGTGGGTAATGAATCATGCCATACCTGAGATGATGCGCTTGCATATCTCAATACGGCAACAAGCTCAATGTCAGGGAGGATCGTCATCGTCCCCAACCGACCTGATATTGTTCCCGATCGGGTTTAACGCTCGATCGGGGTTTCGGGAGGAATCGGCTTTGCAAGAAGTCGAGACCACAATCGGGCATGGGAAAGCGAGAGCCCATGTCCGATTTTTTATTTTTTGCCCCGTTGATCACTCTAAGTATTCAAAATGAAAAACCCGACAAGCAAACGGCTCGCCGGGCACTGAGTTATTCAACCGGTCATTCACACAAGTATGATTAATCGAGGTCAAGTCTTAGGGATGCCGAGTGCCATTGAACACCGATGGATCAAGTGCTCTGAATCCCATGTCTTCGAGGTCATCGATGTCGATATCGAAGTCGCCGTCCATGTCAAAGATCTCTTGCCCTGGGACTATTGAAGTGCCTGGAGCGGTGAGATTGTTCACTGCTTCGACAACTTCGTACCAATCGATCTGCCCGTTATCATTCTTATCGCCGAGACGAGCTTGCGGATAGATTGTCCAAACTTCATTGGCAGGCGCATTGGTCAGTGTTCGGATCTCGTTGCCGAGATAAACCACATTAATCTCCTCAACAACTGGCGATCTACCGAGACCATAATGGAGGGTGAACTCGTCTTGGGCTTTATAGTTGACACCTGAACGGATTTCACGGACCTGATGCTTGTTGTTGGCCATGATGTCTACACATGTTCCAACAGCGAACTTGTTTGCGTTGTTGCCGACAATGTTCAAGCGCACCCAGTTGTTGAGCTTTACATCCGGGGAGTTATTCATATAGAGGTGCGCTTTGCCGTCGCTGTCTCCTACGAGCATATCGAGATCGCCATCCCCGTCGACATCGCCTACAGAAACACAGAACACATTGGACTCTTCATCCACATTTGCAGTTGGTGCTTCATCGAGCAAAGGCCAGCTCTGGGACCCACGGTACAACCTGTTGTCGCCGGCCATGTTACAGAGGTAGATATCGAGTTCTGTGTCATTATCAAAGTCAGCAAAGACGGTGCCCCACCCTACGCGATAACTCCCAACCCCTGCAGCAAGGGTCTGATCAACATATACACCACTGCCATCATTCATGAATAGTTTGTTTCCCGCGAACACATTGGTCATGTACATATCAAAGTGACCATCAAAGTTGAGATCCCCGATCGCGACTCCCATGCAATCCACATACCCATACGCATTGGTTTCTGCGGTCACTTCTGTAAAGTTACCTGCCCCATCGTTTTCGTAAAGCCGATTGCTCGTCGCTTTTTGGGACCCTTTGTCAGTCCCTAGATACAGATCATCATCCCCATCACGGTCATAATCAAAGAACAGACTGAGCAATGTCGGATCGTCCGTTGCTTGGATTCCCCGTGCGATCGCCTGTTCGGAGAAAGTGCCATCGCCGTTGTTTCGGAAGAAGAAGTTGTTTGTAGGATCAGCAAAGGTAAATGTACGAACCGTGGAGTACAAATCTAGATGACCATCGTTGTCAATATCCCCCCAGCTTGCGCCCATTGATGGGCAGTTCACACTGACGCCCGCGGCGACTGCAACATCGGTGAAGGTCATGTCCCCGTTGTTGCGGTAGAGTCTGCTTGGAGTGAACCACCCCCCGATGAAGACATCGATATCACCATCATTGTCGTAGTCCGCACCACAAATTCCTGAAGAAACAGAGCTGTTGGTCATCCCGGAGGTTGCTGTTCGATCAGTAAAGTTCCCTGTCCCATCGTTCTCGAACAGACCAATCGTGTTATCTGAAGCGCCAGCGATCATGATATCAAGATCGCCGTCCCCGTCGAGGTCCATCAACCCTAAACCAGCACCGAACTGCGCGAAGTTAAATCCGATGTGGTAATCGACACCACGAGCAACCGCTTCGTCTGAGAAGTCGAGCGGGCTGACGGCAAAGACAGTTGAAACTGTTCCTGCAATCAACGAAACTGACGCGCGAAATACCAATGACCTCTTGGTGGTGTGCATCACCATGGAATCTCTCCTATGTCAGATATGCCTACCAATGTGTGTGTAGGTTGGCAATCCATATGAACCAAACGGAATAACCATGAGCCCCCACGACACTCGTGTTCTCTGGTCACCTCTCCAAAATACCCCATTTATCAAAAAAGGTAAAGATAATAATTATAAAATTTCTAACTGTATTGACATGAATTCGTGTCTATTCCTCTGGAATTATAATCACAACCCGATTGAATCAAGTAGATATGAACCTGATAAGATTGTCCTGTTATGCCTCGCTCTGCTTACCTCTCTGTAATCAACTGGCCGGACAGCTTTGACGAACCTGCTCGCGTCTCTGCACTTGTCCAATGCGCAGGAATGGACCAGTATCAAGCGATGCTTGCCTCTCGGCGGAATACACCTGGAATTATGACTCGGATTGACTCAAAGATGCGTCAACATGTCGCCAATGCAATGCTTGGACGCGGAATCCTGTGTATTGCACCCACACACGACGAAGTTGCCCAATACCCTCAACCAGATCATGCCCACGGGATTGAGCAGTTTCCTGATGCAGATCCCGCAAGGTTTGTTGTTGTTTCTGAATCACACGCCCCATGGTCATTCACAGGGGATCAGGTCAAACTGGTGATCTCAGGGCATATCAAATCCATCGACACAAAGGTTATATCGAGCGCCTTCACCCCGATCAGTTCTGCATCTGAGAGCGGTTACGATCTCCCCAGAGTCACCCGAAACATTACGGTTACTCAACTCCTGGACTTCCATATCAATACTGAGAACGGGATCAAACTGGTTCGGCTTATTGGCAAAAAAACACGAATTGGGATTGTGGGAGATGATTCTCCCCCGTCGCTGCTCGATGACTCTCGGCCGATCGAACTGGTTCATATCCTCATGCCTGATGTGCCGATCGATACTGAGTTTTACGACTTTGATCCACCGGGCAATATCCGAGCATTGGCGCTCAAAAAGGGCGGACGCTCGAGTGAATTGGGGCTCGACGCATGGTCGTTTTACTCGCCTTGGGTTGGCATTATGAAGCAATCGCTCTACGGGTGGTGAAGTTGCTCTCCCGTGGAACTCGCGGTTTTCATAACGTCAGATACCCATAAACGATGTTTTTGATACTACAAATGCAAATTGTTTGGTAGAATATTGATCATGGTATAAAATTATTGAAACACAGATATTCTCTTTCCCAATAAAATCATCGCCGATTCATCCGCCTCCGACAGGCAATCTTGAGGAAACAGGGACTATGGAAGAAATCATCCACCAAATCATCGAAAAAGAGGAGATTTTTATCCTCCTCATTATTTTCACCGCAGTCACCATTATGTCGATTGTTAAAGCAGTCACTCGCATGGTCGGAAGACTCGCAAGCGAACGCACCCGACGCGAGGTCGCAGCATACATCGCGGAAGGATCGATGACACCAGAGCAAGGCGAAAAACTACTCGCATCCACCAAACAAAATAACGGCAACTGCGGTTGCGGCTGAACATAACTGAACCGAAACACGCACAGACACAGGGACTCACACATGTCAAGCATTACAGAATCACTCGCACAAGATCCCGAAATATTAATCCCGATCATCGCGATCAGCGGCGTTTTCATCGCGGGGATCATCGGAATCATTTTCGGTACGATCATGAAAATGACGA
Organism: uncultured bacterium; assembly: GCA_963976235.1. Classification (GTDB taxonomy): domain Bacteria; phylum Planctomycetota; class Phycisphaerae; order Phycisphaerales; family UBA1924; genus UBA1924. Next base: position 241,799 of record CAXBJM010000004.1, on the reverse strand, counting down.
CCACTCAGCAACGCGAACAATCACGAAGAGAAATCGCAGCGTATGTCGCAGAAGGATCGATGACCCCCGAGGATGCACAGAACCTCATCAATGCGGGTGATCACCAACAAATCGCACAATCTGGTAAGGGACAAAGCGGCAAATGCTGTATGTCCTAATCAATCCAAATAAAGGCACACTATGAGCTCAGTCATCGAGAACATCACTTCGAACGAAGACATGTTTATCCCATTCTTGATCTTTGGTGGCGTTGCACTCGTTGCTGTCGTCATGGTTGTCTTCGATGCGATCAAACGAATATCAATCAATGGTGAACGCGAAAAATCCCGTAGAGAGATCGCGGCATATGTCGCAGAGGGCTCGATGACACCTGACGATGGGATTCGAATGATGAATGCTGCAAACGAGAAAGAGACTTGAAAAGACACAGAGACTTAAAAAGATACTGTTTCGATCAAGATTGACAACTGATCACCAAAACACGCAACGCTTCTGCGATTGACCATGCTTGTGCCATACAGCCTTGCGATTGATACACACCATCGGTTGGTTCTGCATCATAAATCTCGAAGAGTTGACCCACCGAATCTGAACCCATCTTCGATACGAGCCCGAGCATGAGCGCTTGGGCTTTATTTCTGGATTCTGCATCAAAGTTGTTCACCCGCATCAACCCTTCGCAGTAGGCACCCAAAAGCCAAGGCCAAGCGGTCCCGTTGTGGTACGCGTTGTCCCGATCCGTCATCGAACCCTGATAGTGCGGGCAATAGTTGGGATGCGACGGATCGAGTGTCCGCAATCCAATGGGTGTGAGGAGCGCGTCCCCGACGGCATGAATAGTGCGTCGGGCGATAGAGTCCGTGAGTCTTACCCCAGGCAGTGCACAGGCGAATGCTTGGTTCGGGCGCAGTTCGTCTGATCGTACCCATTCGCTTGTGCGGATGGAGTCCACGCGAAAGAGACAATCGATCAATCCGTCCGCTGGACCAGGGGACATTTTCTTCATCAGGGACTGGCGTGCTTGGTCTGCAAGATCGATCAGATTCTTGCGTGAATCATCGAACCCAGCGCGAGCTTCAAGTGCGTTGATCCACAACGCGTTGATCTCGATCGCTTTGCCATGTCGAGGCGTAAACGCAATCCCATCGCGGAGTGCATCCATCCAGGTGAGTTGGGTGTTTGCATCACCCGCAGAGATCAACCCATCGGATTCGTCCATCCCGATCTTATTGATTGTGCCTGTCATATAGGCATCGATGATCTGATCACACGCGTCGATCAATCCTTGATCGAGCGGTTTGCCCGTTGCCTGTGACCATTGATCGCAGGCATGAATAAACCAGAGCGACGCATCGACGGTATTGTAGTGCGACGAACCACCCGCATCATCGAATCGATTGGGGATCAATCCATGCTCGATCGCATTTGCGAAAGTTGTAAGTGTCTGATGCGCTTCATCAAAGCGTCCCGTGGTCAAGAACAAACCCGGAAGCGCTATCATCGTGTCCCGCCCCCAATCCGAGAACCATGGGTATCCCGCGAGGACTGAAACTGATTCACGATCCTTCATGATGCGTTTGACAATAAAGTCGTCGCTTGCAATGACGAGTGTTGAGATCGCATCCCGGACTGCTTGATCGTCTAGGTTCCCTGCGAGATCGAGTGCGAAATTGATCGAAGATTGAATCCGCGTTGCTCTGCTCGAAGAACACTTGTTCCAATTAGTGGTTGGTTCATCGGTGATCGTTGATTCGATACTCAGGGAGGTGTTTTCCCCCGGACTGATCGTTGTTGTGAACATTCCCGGGGAGTAGAGATCTTCTCGATCATCCTGTTGGCGCAAAGTATCGTGGTGATAGGAAACATTCCGCCAGATACTGGCGAGCGTCTCCCATCCAGTGTTGATCCCTCGGATGGAGAGGGTTGGATCAAACCCGTCCCGTTTGATCGCAACCCCTTGGACTGCGGGTTCAATAATCTGCTTGATCTGGAACTGCTCTGTTTGCAGCACACCGGGGTGATTGAGTTCGTGAAAATCACGCATAGAGACCAGGGGTCTGATCTCGATCGTGATCGGGAGATCTGAATCTATTCCGGATTCGATTTCATACTCGACTCGGCACCCTCCCACCTGATCGGCAATGGTCAAAGTCTTGCGGATATGGACCCGTCCGAGTTGCGAGGGGATGGAATAGGTCCAGCTGCACGAATCTATAGATTTGACGAACCCGGTGAGGTACGGGTTTTCGATAGGAGGGTCTTGGTCGGGGAACTGGAACCCGGTCAATCGAACATCGAGATCTGTCCCGCAGACTCCGCCTTGCGGAATATGGATGAGTTCATCGAATGCATTGAGCAAGAGCGCCCGACACACCGGAGGCGAGAGTGATGCACAAAGCAACCCATGATACCGACGCATCGGCACTCCGGAGATCGAACCCATGGCGTACCCGCCGAGGCCGTCAGGGAGAACCCATTCGGTATCAAAGCTGAATCCTTGGGGATCGGATGGTTGGCCATACTCAAAGTTGGCCTCCCAAACCGGGAGCGTATCGGACGACATTGGTGATGTTTTTGCAGGCATTCTACAAAGAGGATAGCAAGATCAACCCGCCGAGTAGACAGACCACTCCAAGGGTGGGATACTCTCCCATGGAGACCACCCCAAAATCACAATCTGCATCCGATTCCAAGATCATCATGGAAGGCATTACCTTCGATGATGTGCTTTTAATTCCTCAAGCATCCAATGTGATGCCTGCGACGGCGGACACTTCGACGCGGTTGACCAAGGATATCACCCTCAATATTCCGATGGTGTCTGCGCCGATGGACACGGTCACGGAATCCGAGCTTGCGATCGCGCTCGCGCAAGAGGGTGGGATCGGGATTATCCACAAGAACCTCTCGATCGAAGCGCAAGCGCGCGAGGTCATCAAGGTCAAACGCTCTGCCAACGGCGTGATCACCGATCCAATCACCCTGGGTCCAGACGATACCGTCGGACGAGCAATCGACCTGATGCACGAGTATAAAGTCTCGGGGTTCCCAATCACTGAGGATGGATCGATCGATCTGCGCTCCAAGGGCAAACTCGTGGGGATTCTCACCCGCCGCGATCTCAAGTTCGCACAAGATGCCAACACCCCGATCCGTGATGTGATGACGAGCGAGAATCTTGTCACCGCGCCTGATGACACTACATTGGCTCAAGCTGAGGGCATTCTCAACCAGCTCAAAGTTGAAAAACTCTTGCTCGTTGATACCAATGACTGCTTGGCGGGATTGATCACCATGCGTGATATTGAGCGCCAATCACAGTTCCCCAATGCATGTGTCGACAAGCGAGGCCGCTTGCGTGTTGGTGCTGCGGTGGGACCCAATCAGATGGATCGCGTGAGCGCCCTGATTGATGCAGAGGTTGACGTATTGGTGGTCGATACTGCGCATGGTCATTCAGGCGCGGTGATCGATGCAGTGAAAGAAATCAAAGCGAAGTACGATATTGGTGTCATCGCGGGCAATATCGCGACAGGCGAAGCAGCAATCGCACTCGCGCAAGCAGGTGCAGATGCGATCAAGGTTGGGATTGGTCCCGGTTCGATTTGTACGACGCGGGTGGTGACGGGGGTTGGGATGCCTCAGGTGACCGCGGTGATGAACGCGGTTGATGGACTCAGGTCGATCAACTCCGATATCACGGTGATCGCCGATGGCGGGATTCGGCTCTCGGGTGACATCGCCAAAGCGATCGGGGCCGGTGCGCACTGTGTCATGATGGGGTCGTTGTTCGCGGGTCTTGATGAATCCCCAGGCGAGCTTGTGATCTCTGGTGGCCGACGGTACAAGAGTTATCGTGGGATGGGCTCAGAAGGTGCGATGAACAATGGTTCTGCGGATCGGTATCGTCAGGCGGATAAGCTGGCGTCGTTGAATAAGGGGCCTCAGAAGTTTGTCCCTGAAGGCGTTGAAGGCCTGGTCGCGTATCGCGGGACATTGGCCGAGTTCAGTTACCAGCTTGTCGGGGGTTTACGATCCGCAATGGGATACTGCGGAGCGCCGACGATTGATTCCTTCCGGACCGGTGCGAAGTTCGTGCGTGTTTCAGGAGCAACCGTCGTCGAAAACCACCCACATGACATCAAAATCACGAAAGAGTCACCAAACTACACGATGGATCGGATTTGAGCCGATACTCGGAGTTGGTAAAATCAGGTTACTGATGAACCCAAGAACAAGTGGACCAGTATAATACGCTGGAACATTTTTCCATACGGAGTACAGATATGAGTCTATTACAATCACGAAACCCGGCAATGAGTGTCATTCAATCAGAACAGGCATTCGGAACCGAACAAGCCAAAGTCATGACCATCGGTGGCACGGTCACCGCAACCAGTATTTTGCTCTCAATCGTTGCGGTTGTGGGCATTCTGGTCTGGCAGAACTTGAACGCTGGGTATGCTGCTGGAAATGGATTCCCGGGATGGATCATGCCAGTCATGATCGGGGCGTTAATCGGTGGTATCGCGGTATCATTTGTTATCTATAGCAAACCGAAGCTCGCACCAATCATCGCACCAATCCATGCGGTGCTTGAAGGTGTCTTCGTGGGTGTCGCAACATTCTATATCCCGATGCAGTACATGCCGATTGAACCCGGCACGGGAACAAACCCATCGGTTGCACTTGCAATCCAGGCAGCTATTGCGACCTTCGCGGTGACTGCTGCGATGCTTTTCGGGTACGCGACACGCATCCTCAAGGTCGGACCATTGCTTCAGAAAGTCATGATGACCATGCTGATGGGATTGTTTGTATACATCGGCGCCTTGTTTGTGCTTGGGATGTTTGGCGTCCAGATCTGGAATGGGTTTGCAGATGCGGGTCCGATGGGTATCGGATTTAGCGTGTTGATTATTGCCCTTGCGAGTTTGTTCTTGCTGCTGGATTTCAAGTACATCGAAGAAGGTGCCAATGCAGGCGCTCCGAAGTACATGGAATGGGTCGGCGCATGGGGCTTGATGGTGACCCTCGTTTGGCTCTACATCGAGATCCTGCGATTGCTTGCCAAGATGCGATCGAGCGATTGATTGACGATCATTTATATACTTAAAAAGCCCGAAGCGTGATGCTTCGGGCTTTTTCTATTGCTTGGAAGTATTCAGTTAGACATTGAACAGGAAGTTACAGACATCTGCGTCGTGCATGATATAGGCTTTGCCTTCGATGCGGAGTTTGCCTGCTTCTTTGATTGCCTTCTCGGTTTTGTATTCAACGAGATCATCAACGGAGTAGCATTCGACGCGGATGAACCCTTTTTCGAAATCGGTATGGATCACACCGGCCGCTTGAGGCGCTTTGCAACCTTGCGGGATGGTCCAAGCACGGACTTCTTTTTCGCCAGCGGTGTAATAGGACTGGTATCCCAAGAGCTTGTATGCAGCGCGGGCGAGTTTGCCAAGCGCTGGTTCGTCCATACCCATATCCGCGAGCATTTCGATTTTGTCTTCTTCGTCGAGCTCGGAGAGTTCTGATTCGATGCGTGCACAGACCGGGACCATGACAGCGCCGACTGAATCAGCATGCTCACGGACTTTCTGTGCGAGGGGGCCTTCGCCGTTGGGATCATCGTCGGAGACATTGGCGATGTAGAGGATTGGTTTGGTGGTGATCAATCCGAGCATCTCGACCGCTTTGATGAGTTCTGGATCGTTGAGTTCGAGCGAACGGGCGGGTTTTTGCGCTTCGAGGATCGGATCGAGGAGTTCGATAACCTTCATGCGTGCGACCGCGTCGCGGTCCCCGCCTTTGGCGTTGCGTCTCGCTTTGGACGCGGCATTCTCAAGCTTTTGGATATCCGCGAGGATGAGTTCGAGTTCGATGATTTCGATATCGCGGAGCGGATCGACGGAGCCTTCAACATGGGTGATGTCTTCGCCTCCGGGTGCTTTTTCGAAACAGCGGACGACCTGAACGATTGCATCGACATCTTTGATGTGGCCGAGGAATGCGTTGCCTTTGCCTTCGCCTGTTGAAGCGCCCTTGACCAGACCTGCGATATCGACGAGTTCGAGGATCGCGGGGATGACTTTCTGGGTCTTGACATACTCTTGGATGATGTGCAGACGCGGATCGGGGATGGGGACGACGCCTACATTGGGATCGATCGTCGCGAATGGGTAGTTTGCAGCCAACGCGCCTGCGTTGGTGAGTGCATTGAAGAGGGTTGATTTACCGACATTGGGAAGCCCAACAATTCCTGCTTTCATCGTCTTTCTCCGGTAGATATTGACCAATCGAGCATCAGGCGAGATTGGCATGGATGATAGGCGGTGGCTCGCTCGGGCTGGGATTTGGTCCTACCCTTGATTGCGATCTTTATCATCAGATCTTGCATCCGTAGCTCAGCTGGATAGAGCAATGGTTTCCTAAACCATAGGTCGGAGGTTCGAGCCCTCTCGGGTGCGTTTCATGGACCAACATCAAGAATCAACCCCATCCCCACTGCCCGATCGCGGGTACCTGCTCACCGAACAATCCAACGGCCGATCTGTCGGGCTCGGTGCATGTTCGACCATCGAATGCCTGAAAATCATCAATAATGAGGATCAACTTATTGCTGATGCCGTCCGGGATCAGATTGATCAGATTGCAGCGTTCACAGATATCGTGATTTCCTCGATCGGATCGGGCGGTCGTCTCATCTACATCGGAGCAGGAACCAGCGGCCGACTCGGGGTGCTCGACGCGTCTGAATGCCCACCAACCTTCCAAACCGACCCAGAAACCATCATCGGGATCATCTCAGGCGGGGATCGTTCGCTGCGAAAATCATCGGAATCGAAAGAGGATATCTCCTCGGGCGCACATACTGAACTCGATGAGCTCCGGATTGGTCCCGATGATGTCGTGCTTGGAATCGCAGCCGGTGGCACAACCCCCTACGCACTTGGCGGGGTTGAGTATGCAAAGTCGCTGGGCGCTCAGACCGGGATGCTTACCTGCACACCGATCGAGCAACCCGAATGGTGTGATGTGTTGATCGCGATCGAAACCGGGGCGGAGGTGCTCACGGGTTCAACGCGGATGAAAGCAGGGACCGCAACGAAGATGTGTTTGAACATGATCACGACGGGTGCGATGGTCGGACTTGGCAAAACCTATTCAAACATGATGGTCGATCTGCGAGCAACTAATGACAAGCTCAAAGATCGAGCGGCACGTATCATTTGCACGATCACGGATGTAGATCGCGCCGGAGCGTTTGAGCTTTTGCATGCTGCGAACTTTGAAGTCAAACCCGCGATCGTGATGCACATGCGAGGCGTGTCCTATGGCAACGCGTGCGAGTTGCTCGAGCAAGCAAGTGGAAAACTCGGCACAGTCATCGGAGTGGAATCATGAATCCTGAGCAACACGCGGGCGCTGTCTGTATGTTTGGGTTCCGTGGGAGTTCATTGAGCGATCCCGATACACGCACCGATATTGAAGAACTCAAAGCGATTGCTCCTCGGGGTGTCATCCTGTTTGATCATGATCTTGCGGGGAATCACGCACGCAACATCCAATCCCCAAAGCAACTCACCAAGCTTATTGAGGATCTGCGGAATGAGTTGGGCGCTGATCTGGTGATTGCGATCGATCAAGAGGGCGGACATGTCGCTCGTCTTGATGAACACAACGGATTTCTTCCCACAATGAGTGCGTTGGACTTTGCGGTGCTCAAGGAGATCGATCAGATCCAATACGCAGATCGACAGGCGAAGCAGCTCAGGGACCTTGGGATAGATCTGAACTTTGCGCCCTGCGTTGATCTGGGTGTTGCGCCCGGTTCCCCGATCATCGCAGGCAAAGAGCGGTCGTTTGGGTGCGGGATTGAAGAGGTTGCGTGCTGTGCGTACATTATGATCGATGCGCACCATCGCGCTGGGGTTGGGTGTTGCATCAAGCATTTCCCAGGGCACGGGTCGGCGCTGCTCGATTCACACCTCGGCGTGTGCGATATCACCACTACACACACACAAGATGAGCTCGCAATCTTCTCCCGGCTGATCAATACATACCAAAATCAGATCGCGGTGATGAGCGGGCATTTGATTGACAAAGAGATCGATCCTGAGTTCCCCGCATCAATTTCCAAACAACATACAACGGACAATTTGCGTGGTGTCATCGGATTCGATGGCGTGGTCATCACGGACTCACTGGATATGCGCGCAATCCAAGATCATTTTGGAGAAGAACAAGCAGGAGTTCTCGCGATCAATGCAGGCGCTGATTTGGTTCTCAACGGGCTCAATGCGCCTGGATATCGGGAACCCGGCAGTGCGACTCGGATTGTGAAAGCGATTCAATCGAACATCCACAAAGATCGTTTGGCAGTCTCTTGCGATCGGCTTGATCAGTTCTTTGGGAAGTAACCCAGTGTAACAATACAGAGTGACAGGCTCCCGATAACTCCCGTTTTTCGGTGTTTTTGACCGGATTCGTGCATTCACGTTTCAAATGACTGGCAGAGGCGGTTAAGTTGTGGTCGACTACATGCACTATGGGTATACATATGAAGAACATGACTTTGGTAATGAGCCTTTTCGCGCTGCTTGTTTTACTTGGCGGCTGCGGGCAGGGCAGTTCGAGTGCTGGTGGGGACTGGCACTGGACACCCCCTGCACGATTGCAAGTCGGTAACAGCGGATCAACGGGCGCAGTCATTGCATCCCCTGTGCAGGCGGACGCTCAATACTTTGCGTATGCCCAGGGTCAAGCGCCTGAGTTTGATCGTCGGGATGACTCACTCAATATCGCGAGCTATGACCCAACCGCGGGATACCTCGGATTCCCCGAACAGCAACGATCATCAATTGATGATTACCGTTCGTACTACATCAGCACGAGCCCGAATCGGATTGTGTATCCTTCGGATCGGTTGAACAATCGTCGGAACAACAAACACTACCATCGTCCATATCAGAATCGACGGCCAACGAACAATCGTCCGCGTTGGTAGTCCACAACTAAAACCTTTCAAAAAAGGAGGAGGCCGACCCGGAATCCGGATCGGCCTCAACCAACACCAACATGCATCGTCATTTGTTAATCGTACAGCGCTGCGGTTGGAGGCAACTCAACTGCGCGAAGCTGAAGCGTTGTCTCAACTCGGAAGTTTGAACCCGAGTACCTGCGTTCTGCATGGAAAATATCGAGTGTGTATGTCCGGTTGTCTTCTAACCAATCCAGACGGTCAACATCGAGGAACTGCTCTCGCTTGGGGTGAAGACCACCCAGGTCCACGACGAGTTGTCCATCAATAAATACCCACACATCGTCATCACCGGTGAACTTGAACACCTGTCCGGTATCACGGTGGAAAGTGAACTCGGTATTGATTTCGGTTGTGAAGTGGTAGTTTCGGCTGATCTTATAATCGCCGTAGAGTTCGCCGTTGATCGGGTAGAACCCACCGGTACCGTGTTCGGTATCAGTATCTGAATCGAAGACATAACGATCGGTACCTGCAACACGGTTGAGTGTGAGTTGGATACCCATCGAGAGGTTTACACCTGGGACATCGCGGTACCATTGGTTGAATCGTTCCACGGAGGTGAAGCCATTGGATGAAGAACCATTTGCAAGCCCGCCGCTTTGATCACCTTGTTGTGCATCGTACATTGCGGGATTAATGTTTCGACCTTCGCTGTCCTTAAACTCTGTGCTGATTCTTTGTCCGCGTAGGTTTCCGGTTGCTACTGGCTTTCCATCATCGCTGAGGTAGTCTTCGACGAGCCCGACGGTCGTTGTGCCGCCGAAGAACTCGAAGTCAGGGTGACCACCATCCCAGGATGCGGGTTTGAAGTCACGGATGACACAGTCGAGGGTGAGGGTATCGGGAAGGTTATCCTCAGCATTTACGGTTCCAGCGCCAGATTGTGGTTGTTCTGCACCTTCATTCGCCGTGGCGGTTGAGATGAAACCGAGTGAACCGGCGATGAGTACGAGTGCGCCAATTCCTGAGGCACGCTTAAGATAATAACTTGATTGGTTTTGACGATCCATAGTAAACTCCTGCAGCGCCTTGCTGCTCTCCCCCAAACAGAAACGCTATTACTCTGACACGGCACTCGCGACAGGTTGAGCAGATGCGGATACCACAGCGGTTCCGATCGAGAAAATCATGGAGAGACTCGATGCGGCAATTGCGGCGATCAGAAGAATCTGCATGAAACGATTGTTGTTTTCCGACTCGTTCGATTCGGAGATGATTTGGTTGGCTGTGGTCATGATTGCCACTCCGGTTGCGTGTTGGGCGTCCATCGAACCTCCAAGGATCGTGAACTTGTTGTGTACATCAAACATCCATTTCACTTGTGTGGATGCCAATCCAAAGAGGTGATAATTGCGCGATCTGATTCCGGTTGTGACGATTAGGAAAAGATTCAACGACCCGCTGCTGGATCCCAAACCCACCCAAACCTTTATATACACTTGATTTGGGAGAAAACCGCTTGCAAAACCCGATACGAACATCTCTGAGAACCGATGTTTGACCCAATCTTTGTGTGAAGGGCTGGTACACTCAGGGGGATCGCTGGTTTTTGACGCGGTTTTGGAGCAGATCTGGACAGGAGTACAACTGGCATGGATGTCTTTGTTATCGAAGGTGGGCGCAAGCTCAATGGCACATTACGGATTCATGGTTCGAAGAACGCGGCGCTGCCTTTGCTTGCGGCGACCTTGCTTACTGATGAACCCGTCACACTTCGCGATGTGCCCGATCTCTCGGATATCCGCAATATGTACCGGTTGCTCAATGAACTTGGGGTAGAGATTGATACCGACTCAGCGACCAGTTCTCAGCCTGCGGTGCAGCTGAAGGTGACTGATTGTTCGGAGTTCCATGCACGCTATGACATTGTCCGCACGATGCGTGCGAGCATCTGCGTGCTTGGACCGTTGCTTGCCAAACGCGGCCACGCTCGAGTTTCGATGCCAGGCGGGTGCGCGATCGGGCAACGCCCGGTGGATTTGCATCTGCGTGGGCTCGAAGCGCTTGGCGCCAAAATCACCCTCGAAGGGGGCGATATCGTTGCCAAGGTCCCACAATCTGGCCGACTCATCGGCGACACCGTGTTTTTGGGTGGTCCGTTTGGTTCGACGGTGCTTGGGACTGCTAATGTGATGTCAGCTGCGACCATCGCTCAGGGCACCACCGTGATTGAATGTGCTGCGTGTGAACCCGAGATTGTTGATCTGGCGATCATGCTCAATGCGATGGGTGCGAAGATCACCGGCGCCGGTTCTCCAAGGATTATGATTGAAGGCGTTGATTCATTGGGTGGTGTTGATCACACGGTGATCCCCGATCGGATCGAAGCGGGCACATTTATGTGTGCTGCAGCGATTACCAACTCAACACTTACTCTTGAGAACTGCCCGCTTGATGCGATGATGTCCGCGACGGATCGACTTGAAGCGATCGGGGTGCATATCGACACGATTGATTCGGCTTGCGGGAATGCCAACCCATTAAGGCGGACATGCACGGTTTCTGGAACAGGAACGATTCGACCTGTGCAGATTACGACGCAGCCTCACCCTGGGTTCCCGACAGATCTGCAGGCACAGTTCATGGCGCTGCTCTGTTTGGCGGATGGGAACTCGGTGATCACTGAAAAGATCTTCCCCGAACGGTTCTTACATGTCGCAGAACTTACACGCATGGGTACAAGCATCCACAAGCACGGCCCAACCGCGGTGATCTCTGGTGTGAAGAAGATGACTGGTGCGCCGGTGATGGCAAGCGATTTGCGTGCATCTGCGGGGTTGGTGCTCGCCGCGATGGCAGCAGAAGGCACAACTGTGATCAATCGTGTCTACCACATTGATCGTGGATATGAACGCCTTGAGCATCGTCTTGCCAGTGTTGGCGCTTCAATTCAACGGATGAGTGAAGAGGAAACCGCATCGCTTGGATTACTGAGCGAATAGAACGATTCATTATTCGTCATCATCTTCGTTAAATCCGCGATTCACGAGCAAAGCAAGGTGCTTGAGCGCTGCGTCTGCGTCTTCACCGATGCAGGTTACCTCAATCTCGGTGCCTGCGGTCGCGGCGAGCATCATAAGCTCCATCACTGATTTTCCGTCCGCGTCTTCTGCATCACTCCGAACGCGAACATCTGCAAGGAACTTGCTTGCAGCTTCGACGAACTCCATCGCGGGGCGCGCATGGAGCCCTTGGCGATTGATGATCTTCAGTTTGGATGAACATGATTTGCTCAAGCCGATTCCTGTTCTTGATTTGAATGCGAGGACACAAAGCGTTCATTGTGATTAACCGACGACACGATGATTGTCTGCGTCATCAAGATGTTTATAGATATCTTCAGCGGAATTTGCCTGCTGGAGTTCTTTGCGGAAATCTTCTTTGGATAGATTCTTGAAGATAACTTCCATTGCCTGGAGATGTTCTTCGGGTTTGCTTTGCGGCGAGAGCAGCAAGAAGATGGTGTAGACGGGTTGCTTGTCAAGTGAGTTGAAGTCGAGACCACTTTTTGATATTCCGATGGCGGCGGCCATGGTATCGATATCGGGGTGTTTGACATGTGGGACTGCGACGCCTCTTCCGAAACCGGTGGAGTGCTTGCGTTCTCGATCGAGTACACGAGCAATCAGATCATCGCGGATGTCGGCGGATGCGACTCCGGTATCGACAAGTTTGTTGACGAGTTCTTTGATCGCTTCGTCGCGATCGCTGGTCTCGAGATCGGCAACGATCGAGCCCTGCTGGATGATATCAGTCAGTTTCATGTCTCTATCCTATTGTGGCAAGCGCCCTTTGTCCCAAAATTGGGCTCTGGAGCATGATAAGTCCAGAGCCCTACGAGCATCCGGGCAGTTGTTTAGCGATGTTCGACTTTCAGTTTTTCACGATGGCTGTTGAGTTGACGGCCGACTTTGGCGATCGCGTCATCGATGACAAGGTAGAGATCATGCCCATCAGCCTTTGCGATGAAATCGGTGTGATTGACAACATCAACCGCGATTTCAACTGAAAATGACTCTTTGGCGGTGTTCTCTTTCCAGAACTTGATGTCAATTTGTTGAACGAGATCTTTGAACTTATCGAGCTTTTTGACCTTTGTCTCCGCATGGTTACGGATTGCGTCAGTCACTTCGATATTGTGGAGTCCGATGATATTTGTACGCATTTTGATCTCCTTAAAAACTGTCCTGTGCCCGGTAAAAATGAATCCGTCCATCGGATCGGGCACGACACACTATTCTAGGGGAAATGGCGCGCAATTGCACGCGCAGATTTCCGATATGAAACCTTGATATATGTTCGGGGGAGAATCCAACGAATTTCGTGCCAAACGCGATGCAGGCACATACACTGGCAGTCGATGTCTGCACGAATGTTCCGCAACTTGATTCAGTATGGATTACTCCTTGGGATACTCTGTATCCTGGGTATGTTCCTTCTCTACCCGATTGGACTCACCGTACGCGGCGGGTTTGCGGCAGATGTCGCAACCGGCGAAGGATGGACACTCGATCATCTGATGCTCGTGTTCAAAGACCCCACACGGGTCGCAGGGATTGTCAATGCATTTAAAATTGCGTTCGCAACGACGACGCTTTGTATTTTAATTTCATTGCCCTTAGCGGTGCTGAGTGCTCGGTATGATTTCCCTGGGAAGAAGATACTCAACGCATCTATTTTGGTTCCATTGATTCTGCCTCCGTTTGTGGGCGCGATTGGTATCCGTGCACTGCTTGGACGCGAGGGCGCACTCAACGCGTTGCTCGGGACTGATTGGGATGTGCTCGGCGGGACCAAGTTCTGGGGCGTTGTCGCGGTCATGGCGCTGCATCTGTATCCGATTATTTACCTCAACGCGACTGCGTCATTGGCAAACCTAGATCCGGCGCTTGATGAATGCGCCGAGAACCTTGGCGCTGGGGGATGGAAACGATTCTTTAAAATCACACTGCCTTTGATCCGTCCGGGCTTGTTCGCGGGTGCGACCATCGTGTTCATCTGGAGTTTCACAGAACTGGGCACCCCATTGATGTTTGACTATTACGATGTCACATCCGTGCAGATTTTCTATGGATTAAAGGATGTTCAGAACAATGCTGAGCCCTACGCGTTGACCCTTGTGCTTTTGGTCGCGGCGATCTCGTTCTATCTGCTCGGCAAGTTTATCTTCGGGAAGAAGGGGTACGCGATGTATTCCAAAGCATCCCGCGCTGGGAGTGAAGTAAAACTCTCTGGGATGTGGGGCTGGCTTGCAACGCTCGGATTTGGAGGCGTGATCCTGCTCGCAGTGATGCCGCATGTGGGTGTGATGCTCACCAGTGTTGCTGAACCCGGATCGTGGTACGCGACGGTGCTCCCAAAGTCATTTACGGGATCTCACTTCAATGAAGCTTTGACTTCCCCAGAATCGTTCAACTCGATCAAGAACTCGCTCATACTCTCGCTTACCGCGATGGTGCTCAATATGTCTGTCGGCGTCGTCATCGGGTATCTGATTGTGCGAACGACGATCAAGGGACGCGGGTTGCTTGATGCGTTATGTATGCTTCCGCTTGCGGTTCCTGGATTGGTGATGGCGTTTGGATATGTCGCGATGACCTTGCGGTGGCCGTTCGGGAACGGGGATATTTTAGAGGGCACTCTTCAAGTGTTCGGCAAGGACCCAAATCCGTTCCCGCTCTTGATTATCGCGTACGCGATCCGACGATTGCCCTACATTGTCCGATCAACCGTATCAGGTCTTGAGCAGACTTCAGGCGAGCTTGAAGAAGCTGCAGTGAACCTTGGCGCGACGCGCGTTTTAGCTGTCCGAAAAGTGATTATCCCACTCATCATGGCGAACCTGATCGCGGGTGGATTGCTTGTCTTCAGTTTCTCGATGCTCGAAGTTTCGGACTCCTTGATCCTTGCACAACGCAGCGACCACTTCCCGATCACAAAGATGATCTTTGAGTTCACCAACCGCTTGGGTGATGGGATCTATATCGCCAGCGCGATGGGCGTCTGGGGGATGACACTCTTGACGATCACGCTCTTCGGTGCTTCATTGATGCTTGGCAAAAAGCTCGGCTCGATCTTCCGCGTCTGATTTGCGCCTGACGAGAACACCGAGCTTGATCCGGGGAGATGTGCATGCAGATCCGTTTGATGACCAAAGACGATGCGGGTGATGTTGCAGAAGTGCTCAACTACTCGATCGGGCATTCAATCGCGCACTTTGGAACAGTACCGACCGATGTGAACAGCGTCCTCGAAGAATGGTATGCTGCCGGAGAAACTTACCCTTGGTTGGTCGCGCGGACCGATGAAGATGAGTTCATTGGATTTGCCAAAGGCGACGCTTGGAAAACACGCAACGCGTACCGATGGACAGTTGAATCTGGAATATACCTCGTTGAAGGTTCACAGGGAATCGGCGCGGGCAAGGCGCTCTATTCAAAGCTCTTTGAAATGCTCAGGCTCCAAGGGTTTCGTGTGGTCTTTGCGGGCGTGTCCTTGCCGAATCCTGCGAGTGAGGGTTTGCATGTTTCGATGGGGATGCAACCAGCAGGCGACTTTGCACCCGCGGGGTACAAACTTGGCAAATGGATCAGTGTACGATACTATCAGTTGCATCTCTGTGATCTCTCAGCAGATGCAGTGCCAGGCACGATCCGTGCGGTGACAAGTGTTTGGGAAGAAATGATTGAATGAACCCATGAATACACAAGACCAACAAAGTGCGGACCAACGACCCGATGACCAGCGCCTGGCGGTGGAACGAGCGCATCGTATTCTCAGATCGCACACAACGGGCACCCTCTTGATCGATGCGTTGCCTTACGACATGACTTACATCATTGATCCGCACACAGGATCGTTGGTGCTTACCCTTGAAGAAGACATGCTTGAAGGGGACGACATTGTGCTGGTCGTCCCAGAAGACCGATTTGATGCGCCGATGCGTTTGAGTATTGATCTCTCTACCGACATCAACGAGGAACCCTGCGATCGGTTTATTGCGTATCACTTGAATCAACCGAGCCCGATATGGGCTCGAGGCCAGATCAACTTTGCCAAGCTCGAATGCGGAGCGGTCGTTGGAAATGACGAACTCGGTGTACCGAACCCGTTGATTCAATCGTTGTCCTCGTTGTGTAAGAAACTCAATAACGATCGCAAAGCGTTGCATGATGTGTGTCTTCTACTCACAAAGGCGGATATTGAAGACCCCATCGCGGTCGGGGTTGATCCCATCGGGTTTGATGTGCGCTCACGATTTGGAATCGTCCGCGTTGAGTTCCCGGGATCAGTTGAAAACGCAACGCAAGCAGAAGATGTCATCGCAGCGCTCATCGGAGGAGTGTCGTGAACTCCCACAAGCCCGATCGTATCCGCGAGGGGCATGCCCATCTGTTTCAACTTGGACGATCACTCTCAATGGTCGATCTTTCCGATTGTACTTCTCACGAAGACATGCTTGATCGGTTGTCGGCACGCGCCAAGACAACTCGCAAAGGCGACTGGATTCTTGCCCACGGCGCTCGCCCTGACGGGTGGAACAATCCGAGTTGGCCGACTCTCTCACAGCTTGATCATGCGTGCGATGATCTGTGTGTTGCGGCGTGGTGCTTCGATTATCACAAGATGATGGCGTCATCATCAGCACTTCGATGTGCGAAGATTGACTCTGAAACCAAGATCGAGTCTGGTCGTGTTGAGCTTGATGACGCAGGCGATCCTACCGGTGTGCTGATCGAACACGCAGCGCTTGCACTATGGAGTTGTGTACCTGAGCCTGAAATGAATCTCCGCGCCGAGCTTATCCGCGATGCCTGCCTGCATCTTGAATCGATGGGCTTTTCTGAGATGCACGAACTCAAGACACAGCCGTGGGTCGGGGGGGTCCTCTCCGATTTGTATCGCGCAGGAGAGATCCAAATTAAATCGGTTCTGTTCCCGTTGATGAAAGACCTGCGAGAAACGATTGCTCTTTCGAGTTCATGGGACAACCAAGCAGTCACACTCGGCGGGGGGAAGATTTTCGTTGATGGGACATTCAACTCGCGGACCGCGTGGATGCTTGAACCATTCGCAGACGGGAACCCAGAATATCCCTGCGGCACCCCAATGATGAAGACCAGACAGATCGACAACATGCTCGGCATCTGCAAAGATCATCACTTGCCGCTTGCTGCGCACGCGATTGGAGACGGCGCGGTGCGCGCGGTGCTGGATTCGATCGAACGGGTTGGATGCCCTGGAACCGGGTGCAGAATCGAACACGCGGAGTTGATTGATCAAGCGGACATCAATCGATTCAAAGAACTCGGGGTGATCGCATCGGTTCAGCCTTGCCATTTATTGCCTGACATTGAAGCGCTGCGTCGCGCAGTCCCTGAACGACTCAATCGGGTGTTCCCATTGCGTGAGCTGATCGAATCTGGATTACAACCCGGTGTTGATCTGATCTTTGGATCTGATGTTCCGATTGTAAGAGCGAACCCAGAGGACTCGATCCAAGCCGCGGTACATCGTCGACGGGTTGGCATGGATCAATGCGACGCAATCAACTTTGATCAACGGATCACCGAAGAAGAAGCATGGTCGTGCTTTGCATGTTAGTCGACATGCATTGAGAATACATCTTAAGTATCAGCAGTCATTCTGCTTTGTCGAGTTGGAGCGTGAGTAAAAACTCCGCGCCGTGTCCCCGTTGATTGGTGAGCACCAGATCACCCTGCATTTCTCGTGCGAGGCCGCGAGAGAGAGCGAGCCCCAATCCCAGACCCGATCTCGCATTTGAAAGACCTCGCCAGCCGCGTTGGAACTCTCCGAATATCTTTGATTCTTCGCCTGGATCAATTCCGTTGCCATGATCCGCGACGAGGAGTTCCAGTGACTCACCTTTGACGGTAACATCGAGATGGATGCGGGTGTCGGCTTCATCGATTCCTGAGTTGTCAGTCTGTTCCGAAGGTCCTGCGTACTTGCACGCATTTTCAATCAGATTCATCATGATGCGCTCTACCGCATGGGGATCAACCGTCAGTGTTCGGTGTTGATGCGCTTCGAGATCGAATGACACAACCAGATCCATATTGCTTTGGCTTGCCCTTCTTGCGAGCAATGGGCGGAACCTTGCGATCAGCGCTCCCGGAGAAATGGTCTGCACCCCTGAGGATTTGTCCTTTGACGGCCGCTGACGGGTGAGACGCGCGTATTCAAGCACATTTTCGACAATCCCGGTCAATCGCTCGGATTCACGCTTGAGTGTTTGAAGATACTCTGTCCGGACCTGATCGTCGGAGACCATCCCATCAGCAAGCATCTGAGCGTACAACCGAAAGGTGGTCAATGGTGTCCGGAGCTCGTGAGTCACCGCACTCACAAAGCGGCCTCGGCGCTCTGAGAGCACAATCGCAGCACGAAGTACTATACCGACCGCGATGATCGTTGTGATGATCGCGATCCATGTGACGAGCAGCCCAAGTGTTGCAGGGGACCAGACGAATGATGCGACTACAGCATTTGTACTCGGGATGAACTCGACGGGGATCGTCGCGAGTTGATACCCGCCGATCATTGATGAGCGCGGTCCGGTCACCGCGATCAAGGACGATCCAGGCATGACATCATGAACGGATTCGAGTAAATCATTTTTGAGTGCGTCCCAATCGAGCCAAACCCCTTGGGTCACTGGTTTGCCTTCGATGACTGCAGATCGTACAAGAACGAGCTGCAACGCGTTCGCGTCGTCGGTGACCCACTTGGGACGGAGCGTGCCGATGGTTTCATTCCTGGTGATTGCAGATACATGTGGAGTTGCGCTAAGCCCCTGCCCTCGGCTTGAGCTCACATCTTGTGCATCCGTAGCGTGCCCTGTTGACATGCTCTTTTGCATGAACAGCTCTGAAGGAATTTCTTCTTTCTCGATGTCACTTTTGTCGTCATACGATGTATCACTCGGGACGCTTTGAACATGCTGTGCGATATCTGCGACGATCTTTCTTGCAGCGTAATCTGAATCAGCATCCGACTTTGTCTCTTCCCTCCCATACACGAACCCTGTCGGGGGAGCACCGGAATCTAAAGCTTGTCTTTCGGCGGCTACTTCCAAATTTTCTGTATCTTCTGCGTCTTCTGCTTCATTGAGTGCATTGACTCGATTCGAGTTAATCAAAGTTGCAATTGGATCGGATTCTTGATCGGCATCCTTCTCCTCACTCTGCGGAAACTCAAAGTACGAGTTGGCGTAGGAGTAGACCCCGTCATATGTTTGCGATGAAGCGGCCTGATCTTGCTGCTGCGCATTGCGGAGCCATAACGCCCGACTCCCTTCGATGGACTTGTAATCAGTGAACGGCCGCGATGCTTCGATCGCGAGGATTGGCGCCATGCGAGAGTCCATCCGCCAGAGTGCTCTACGGATTGACTCTTGACGCGATGCGTTCATCTTCGCAGCCGCATCCCGTTTTTCGAGCGCAACCACCTCCACGGACACCCATGCAAGCGCGCTGATCGCAACCGCAACGCTGCACCAGAAAATCACCCATGTCATCACGCGTCTCGTGTTCACCCTTCCCCCCCTGCCTGATCATCTGGTGACGCGAGCATGTAGCCCTTCCCCCGAACGGTTTTGATGACGCTTGGGTTAGTAGGTTCATCATCGAGTGTTTCTCGCAGACGCGCGATGGTCATGTCGACGGTGCGTGTGTGTGTGCCTCTGGGATCTAAGCCCCAGATTGCTTGCAGGAGTTCGTCACGCGAGACCGCGCGTCCACCATTGGATGATAAAAACCCGAGCACTTCACATTCTCGTTCGGTGAATGATTTGCGAACCCCACCCGGCAACACAACCTCTCGGCGTTCAAAGTCAATCTCCCGACCCGCGATTGTGACAGTCGATCGGCTCGTTGGGCGTCCGGGTGATCGCCGAAGAACCGCTTCGACCCGTGCGAGGAGTTCGTCAATACTGAACGGCTTGACGATGTAATCATCAGCGCCGAGTTTAAGCCCTTGCACCCGATCGTATTCTTCGCCGCGAGCAGTCAGAAAAATGACTGGCTGGGATGGTTTCACTTTCCGTAACGCCGCAAGCACTTCAAGACCATCCATCTTGGGCATCATGATATCAAGCAGCACCAAGTCCGCATCGGTTGATAAAACAAGCTCTAAACCCGCAGCCCCATCCGCTGCGTCATGGGTTGTGTATCCAGAATATGACAACGCATCGGCGAGACCGCGCCGAATCGCGTCGTCATCTTCAACTACAAGAATAACACCTAATGACATTGCGGGTTCCTTGTTTATTCCCAGTCGTACCGAACGGTGTAGGTCACGATTGTTTCGCCGTCCTTCTCGACCATCACGGGGATGTGCATAGTGCGTGCGTCGAGCATTTCATGGGTGTGCGAGATGTTGCTCACCTTCGCGTTGGTCCAGCGGTAGAGATGTTCCTGGACCTGCACCTCAACGGGTTGATCTTTATGATTGCGGATTTTGATCTCGAATGATTCAATCATCCAGTTCTTTCCGCGTGTAAACGAAGTCTGTCTGCGCTCGCCCACGACATCAAACGCGTTACCGAGCTTGATCATGACCTCTTCGTCTTTGGGGGTGTGATCAATCGTATCTTCGCCGATGAATTCGAACGATCCATCTGCTTGATCGAGCTTGCTTACCCGGATGCGTCCTGAAGGGAGCGGAATACCAAGGCCGTGCTCTTTTTTGTTCTCGAATGCGAGGAACACTTCGACTTTGGCGTTTGAGGTGACACCAAAGCTCTGTCCATCTTGGCGTCCGCCGTAGTTCATGTACATGTTCGATCCGTCGTAGAGGAGCTTTTTCTCAACTGGGATATTCTTCGCGGCTTCAAAGAGCTCGATCTGCTTGGTTGATCGATCAGGGATTGTGGTTGTGCGCCCGAGTGTGTAAAGGTGGTATTCGAAGAAAGATTTTTCTTCAAACCCTGGCGCCTTTGCACGAGAAGACATTGCCATATCAAATCTTCCCTCTGCGTACATATTGTTTTGTGCAGGTTGGGCACGATTCACATCGCCCGCGACAAGTTTGAGTGTTGCATCCTCATAGGTTCCACCTGATTGGTTGAGGATCGACACCCATGCACCGAGATCGAGCGTGCCATGATTTGCATCTTCACCGTCTCGATAGACAATGTTGTAATCTGCCCACCAGGTGATGCCGCTGGTTTCGTAAGAGATGCGGGTATCTTGTTCACCACCGGCTTGGGACTCGACCATCCAGTTGAGGGTTGGTTTGAGGATGAGCCCTTCGGCCATGGATGGGAAACGCACTCCGTGATATCCTTGTTGGAAATCGATCTCGCCATTCTCTCGCTGGATGAGCATCCCGCCTGCGGAAACGGACAAGAGTTTCACGCTTTGCCCGCCCCAGATGATTTCTTTGTCGATGTATCGTTCGAGCATTTTGTCCATGCTCAGGAGATCGAACCGGTAATCTTGTTCGAGCACCGAGGTGCCATCCGGGTCGGTGAGTGATTCAAACATCACGGTGGTTGGATCAAGCAGCGCTGCAACACCCGAGAATGTGATGTTGGAGATACCTTGTTCGATATCAAGATCCCGTTGTTGTTTGATGATCGCATATCCGGGGATTTGCCGATACGAGTTGTATCCTCGTGATCCATTTCCTGGGATCGGACGGTACATATCTGGGGAGATTGCGCCGGGTTGTGCGGATGAGTAAATCGTTAACGCGGTTTCGTCTGCAAGCCCTGCAGCAGCGATCAACATCGCGGATGTGCATGCCAGTGTGTTCAGTTTGTTCATTGTGTGCTCCTTCTATCATATATCATATGGGAAATAGATCGTTGGTTCAGTCCTTCTTCGACTCTTTCGTCTCTTCCTTGACAGGTTCTTTGCTCACTTCTTTCGTTGGTTCCGCATCTGATTCTTCTTTGGTCGTATCCTCTACCGAATCTTCCTTCTCAGGATCAAAGTCGATCCCAACAACCGCACCTTGTTTGACCAATGCTTCGAATACCTTCTGATCAAATCCGTCGATAGCTGATACAGGTTGGGTTTTTAGGAGGAATGCTGCCCGTTGACCTGCGAGATCTTTGATCGTTGCGCGGAGTTCTTCTCGCTTTGCTTGCCGGCGATCAATCTCTGCTTTGAGTTCTTCGCTGGTCAGCGATTGGAGTTCCTCTGGGAGTTCTTCCTTTTCTATTTCATCAAGATCAACTTTACCCGTTGCAACATCATTGACAAGTTCTTGCACGCCGTATCGGTTGGCAAGGCCTGCATCAGATTCGTTGTACACCGCGCGATCTGCAGCAGCTTCGGGTGAGGCGGTCATCGCGATTGCATCGGACTGCCTTCTCTTGAGACCTTGATTCGCTTTGACTTCCCTGCTCCCATAATCGACCATGGTGCGATTGAGTTGACTATCGAGTTTGGCGATCTGCTCATCATAAGGCGTCGAGCGAGCGACCACGCCTCCATCTTGTTGGATCGCGGCGAACATGCCGTTGGCGAGTTGGGCGATTTCTTGCCATACCTCTTTGGTGCCACCGAGTGATCCACACTGGATCGTGTTGACATTGATCCCCTGCTCATATGCCAATCGGCAAGACGCTTGATACTTCACATCATCTTTGTACCCCATCTTTGGTGGTGCATCACCAACAAGATAGATCAGCTTGAGTGAATCTTCTTGTGTCGTCCAGTCAAATCGTTCGACCGCAGTGAAGAGCGCTTCGTTCACGGATTCGGGTGTGTCCCCGCCGCCGCGAGCTTGGTAGGACATGAGGTCGGCGTACACCGTGTCAATATCATCAGTCAGCGGCGTCATCGTGGTCACATAATCATCACCACGATCGCGATATCCAACGAGACCCATCCGCACGATCGGCGCGGGTTGGGCTTGTGCGATTTGATTAGCGATCGACCAGATTTTTTGTTTCGCACCTTCGATCAGTCCCCCCATAGATCCTGTCGTATCAATCACAAATACGACATCAATCACAGGTTGTGGTGTCTGTTCTTGAACCGAGACCTTCTCCTGATCAATCTGTTGTTGGATCGGTTGTTCGATATGAGCAGGCGGGCACATACCCATCGCAAATGCGGAACCAGAGATTGCAAAGAGGGCGAGTGACAAGTTCATTGAGCGTTTCATGTGTATCTCCTAATCGGGAACCAACTGATCAACGCGATCCCTTGGCACCGTAATAGATACAACCCAACCCGGTGCAAAGCTGTCACGGCTTTGTCACACGCATGATTACAATTTCTCAATGTCACAAGCATGTCACAAAGCTTGGTGCAAAATCAGTGTTTAGCGACTTCAACGATGAGTTTGTGAGGCAACAACAACGCGACAAGACCCGCAAGAAAAAGTGCAACCGCCGTTGATGTAAAGCCCGCATCGAGCCCCATCCCCGCAATCAGACGCGCCGAGAGTCCATCGGGGAGCATTCCGATCGCGTCAAGAACAAATCCAGGGGTGTTGGGTTTGCTTGCAAATCCTTTATGCACAAGCTCGGCGATGATCGGACCCACAAACGCGAGCATCCATGCCCCGCCGAGCATCAACCCGCTTGCAAGACTGGTCCGATGCGGGAGTAATCGTTGAGCGAGTGAGATACTTACAGGGATCACCGCGCCGAATCCAACACCGGTCAGAATAGTTGCTCCAATCGCAATGGGTACATCCGCACCATCTGCGATCATGCCCGCACGCGGGATCATGAATAATGCGATCGATCCCAGTATCGGGAGTCCTACAAATGCAAGTTTTTCAAATCGAGCAGCAAGTGTAAACCCGAGCAGAATACCAATCGCGCCCATTCCTACTTGCATTGATGCTTGAAGAATCCCGTTGAGCTGTGATGCTTTCACCCCGAGTTCGGTGGTCATCTCTGTTGCGTTGTTGTCGATGAGTATCCGTTGTCCGGTCCACTCAACAAGCAAGTAGATCAGCGCCATATTGACACTGAATCGGATCATATTGGCGACATAGAGCACCCAGACCGCGAACCAGCGCTGGCGCCGCTCTGCTTTGTCCCAGGACACATGATGTTCGTTTGCAGATGAATGACGATGTCCAACTTTGTGGATCGACAGCGCCAATATCACTGCGAATGCAAGCCCGATCGGGATGAACCATCGCAACGCGAGCACCCCTGCGACCGGATCTGGTTCGCCATCGACGATTGGAGTCATCCATTCTACATATCGTGGAGTGAACACATTCCCGATGATCCCGCCGCTCATCCCTGCGAGGAAGAAAATTGCGATCATCATTGAACGCTTTGATCCCCCGAGATGCCCGACGATTGCTGCAGCGGGCGGGTGAAACGCCCCGATCCCAACTGCGCCCAGACAATACAGAATCGCGAACTGTGTGAAGTTCGTCGCCATCCCCAGATTTCCGATACTCAATATTGCGAGCACGAATCCCAAAGTACCCAGTGCTCTCGTATCAAACTTATCACTTGCCCACGCGACAATGGGTTGGATCGCGCCCGAGCATAACGATCCGAGTGCGAGCAACAATGCCTTCTGTTCTGTCGGCAGATCCAAGAGCACCGCAAACAAGGGGAGCAGCGCGACGCCGACAAACGAGAATACATCGACGACAAAGTGTGTCACGATCGTCACCCCTGAACGCAGCGCGGGTTTCGAGTCGGATTGTGTTCTAACTGTGTCGATACTCATAGCATGATTTTTAGGCTCGCCCGTCTGCTGAATCGCGGTTGATCGACGATCCTGATTGATTCCCTCATATTCGATTTACTTCTCAATTCGAGATGAATCAGCACTGTTCGATCGATCAGAACATATGCCGGACAAAGTAGCACGATGGTATAATCGAGAGAACAAATCACCCGTTGTCCGATAACAAAGATCATGATGTCCAGATACCCTGTTGAGAATCCTGCTTTTATGCAACTTATTGCCTGATTCAGCCGTACCTCTTGATACGCGGTGCATTCGTTGGGGTTGTTCTTTTGCCCAATACCGCACAATCCTGCAGCTTGTTCCAGATCTGCAACCCGATCCGTATCCAATTTCGTTTACAACCAAATCGATACACACCATCCCTGCTCAGTGACCGATCTTATTGATCTGCTGATCTCAATCACTCCCAAGAGGAATGCTGACCATGCGTCCATGCAACCCATTTCGTATCATCTCGATCGCATCTATTACATTGGCTGCAGGCATGAGTTTCTCATCTGCCCATGGGCAGAGTATCGACCCCGATGTCATCAATGCAATCCCACGGATCAACACAATGACCCATGCGCCGACCCAGGCGTACATCGACCAGATGGTCATCCGGGTCCGAACTACATCACAAACTCAGCTCGATGCGATGCTCGCGTTGACTGAATCAGTCTGGACCGAACGCACGGGTGTTGGCGAGCTCCAGATTCAGGTCAAACGAACAAATCTCGCAGGGATCACCAAGCTTGGGATCGCGTATGAAGTACTCATTCCTGACCTGCAGGCACATGCCAACGCATCATGGAACCAAGTGGTTGCTCAAGAGCGGATCAATCTGCAAAATGCAGATCAAAATCAACGCGGCGCATCCGTCCATGACGACGCGTGGTTCTCAAACTACAAGCAGCTCGCGGACATCATCGCGTATTACAACAACATCGCCAACATGCGTCCTGATCTTGCGTCGATGGCTGACATCGGTGATTCGATTCAATCAAACGATATCTTCGCGCTCACCATCACCGGTCCTGACGCGCCGGGGAATGCTGCGAGCGATCGCCCGGTGATCCTTTGGCACGGTGCAACCCATGCACGCGAATGGGTCTCTCCGATGACCGTCGCATACCTCGCATCGAAGTTTGTGGATTCATACGACACCAACCCGCGTGTTGCTGATATCCTCAATACCGCTCGGATCGTGATCGTTCCGGTTACGAACCCAGATGGTTACCTCTATACATGGTCCAATGAACGGTTCTGGAGAAAGAACCGCCGAAACAACGGGAACGGCACCTTCGGCGTCGACATCAACCGCAACTGGGGATATGAATGGGGTGGACAGGGCGCCTCAACGAACTCATCTGATGATATCTACCGCGGGTCGGGTCCGTTCTCCGAAATTGAAACCCAAACAATCCGGGATCTCGCACAGAGCTACGGAGATGACTTTGTCGCACATATCGACTATCACTCCTTCTCCCAACTTATCCTTTGGCCTTTCGGGTACGCCGACGGGGTGCAAACCCCTGAACCAGATCGCACCTTCTATGACACACTGTCAACAGATCTCTCCAATGAGATCCTCTCGTTCTCAGGTGTCTTTTATAACCCAATCCAATCCGTCGATCTCTACGCTGCTTCGGGTGCTTCATCCGACTGGTTCTACGGCGAACTTGGCGCCAAAAGCCTGACCTTCGAGCTTCGTCCCGCGGATGGTGGTCTTGACGGGTTTGATCCACCGCCATCGGTGATCCTCCCAACTGCCCAAGAAAACTTCCAAGCAGCAATACTCTTCGCGGAACGAACAACCCAACAACTCTCGTTCAGCGCAACCGATCTTGGCAACATTCAATCGGACACCGTTGCTCAAGTCACCCTCTCGGTGGTTGATGGGATCGCCCAACAGGATGATTCAACCGCGCTGCTCTTTGCACGCGTTGGAACATCCGGATCGTTCTCATCGAGCTTGATGTCATCAACCATCACGGGTCAATACACAGGTGATCTTCCTGCTGCACCGTGCGGCCATGAGATTCAATACTACTTCGAAATCTCATCCATCGAAGGTGACACATACACCTTCCCGTCAGGTGGCGCATCCTCGCCTTCGAGTGTGCTTCCACAAGACATTGCGTTGGTATCAATCGACGAGATGGAATCTGATTCTGGATGGACCGTGGGTGCACCTGGTGACACTGCGAACACCGGGATATGGAACCGGATGAACCCGCAGGGGACCGATGCACAGCCTGAAGATGACCATACCCCGACAGGCACTGATTGCTGGGTTACAGATGGCATTGCCGGTTCGAGCATTGGATCAAATGACATCGACGGCGGCGCAACCACACTCACCTCACCGAGTCTCGACGCGATCATCGCAGGTGAAGACGCGAGTATCTCCTACTGGCGCTGGTACTCAAACAACGCAGGCGCATCACCGAACGAAGATTCCATGCTTGTTGAAATCTCCAACGACAACGGGCAATCATGGTTTGAGCTCGAAACCGTATCTACAGGTTCTGCGAGCTGGATTGAGAAGACCTTCCGCGTCGCGGACTTTGTTGAACCAACCGATCAGATCCGGGTACGATTCGTTGCATCTGATTTCTTCAACGGCTCAATCGTTGAAGCAGGTATCGACGATCTACGGATCGATTCTGTAGGGTGTACCGCCAACCCCGCGGACCTCAACGGCGATGGAGATCTCAACTTCTTCGATGTTTCGTTGTTCCTTTCCGCGTTTGCGAACCTTGACCCGATCGCGGACTTCAACAAAGATGGTGATTGGAACTTCTTTGATGTCTCCGCGTTCCTCGCAGCATTCAGCGATGGATAACGCTTAAAGAATCATCACGATACCAAGCCCCCACTCTCCCCACGAGCCCTCGCGCATCCACGCGAGGGTTTTTTTCACCACAATGATTACATTGTTTGAAATCAGACTTGTTTTGAAGTTTTCTGGGTACTCATCATGCAATCCTCGCGTATCTTAGAGTCATGAGATACATGATTACTACCGTGATTTCGCTCGTCTGTGGAATCCATGCTGCACATGCTCAGCCGATCCCTGTTCGCCAAAGCGACCAGCTCAATATCTTGTCACACACACCACCAAAGGTGTATCAAGGCCAGATGGTCATCAGTGTCCGAACCACATCACAAGCACAGCTCGACGCATTGCTCGCGCTGACCGAATCAGTATGGACCGAACGCGTAGGCGTCGGGATGCTTGAGGTGCAAGTCAGACGATCTAATCTTGATGCAATCGCCAAGCTTGGGATCCCGCACGAAGTCCTCATCGACGATCTACAAGCACATGCCGATGCGAGCTGGAACGAAATTGTCCGATTAGAAAGAAACCGTCAGCACAATCAACCGAATCCAAATCGCGGCGCATCGGTTCATGATGATCAGTTCTTTGAAAACTATCAACAGCTCAATGACATCACGAGTTACATCAACAACATCGCGAACCTGCGTCCGGACCTTGCATCGACCATGACGATCGGTCAGTCATACGAAGGCCGAGACATGTTCGCGATCTCAATATCCGGACCTGACGCACCAGGGAACTTAAAAACTGATCGTCCAGTTGTGTTCATCTTCAGCAATGTCCATGCCCGTGAGTGGATCGCGCCCATGACCACGACCTATTTCGCGTCGAAGTTTGTTGAAGAGTATGATTCAGACTTGCGCGTACAAAGTCTGCTCGACCAGACCAACATTGTGATCGTCCCCGCGAGCAATCCCGACGGATACCTGTACACATGGTCCGATGTGCGCTTCTGGCGGAAAAACCGCCGCAACAACTTTACCGGCAACTTCGGTGTTGATATCAACCGCAACTGGGGATTCGAATGGGGTGGACAGGGATCGTCAGGGAGTACCTCAAGCAACACCTATCGCGGCACTGATCCATTCTCAGAACCAGAAACCCAAGCGCTGCGCAATCTTGCATCGAGCTTTGGAGACCAGCTCGTCGCCCATATTGATTACCATTCGTACTCGCAACTTGTTCTTTGGCCCTTTGGATATGCCGAAGGCGTCGTGACCCCCGAGCCATACCGCACATACTTTGATGATCTCGCACGCGAATTCGCGGGGGAAATCCGATCTGTACACGGCGAACGATACAACCCGATCCAATCAATCGATCTGTATGCTGCTGCAGGAACATCTACTGATTGGTTCTTTGGTGAACTCGGGGTGTCAAGTTTAACGATTGAGCTTCGTCCTGATGTAGGCGGATTTGCCCCCCCGCCGAGCACCATTCTTCCCAATGTTCAAGAGAACTACCACGCATTCAAACGCTTTGTAGAACGCTCGATCGAATCGGTATCACTCGCGCATCAACCTATGCCAACAACCCCATCTGCAACACCGATCGAGCTTGCTGCGACGGCAATTGATCGAGCAGAAGCAGTTGATCCCAGTAGCGCAACTCTGTATGTTCAGTCATGCATAGATTGTTCGTTCGAACCGATCAGCATGACATCACTTGGGAACTCAGGGTATGCTGCCGATGCGCCATCGCTCGCGTGTGGTGACTCTGCAAACTACTACTTCCAGTTCTCAACAACCCAGGGAAATACCTTCACCCTCCCAACAGAAGGCGCCGATGCACCATTTACGATTCTGGCGGAAGACTTGGTGCTCTCGTACTCCGACACACTCGAATCAGATCAAGGGTGGACAGTGGGCACCGATTCCGATACCGCGACCAGTGGCGTTTGGACACGGATGGACCCCCAAGGAACCATCGGACAACCCGAAGATGATCACACACCCGATGGGACACTCTGCTGGGTCACCGACGGGAACGCAGGGACTGATGCGCAGGATCGTGATGTTGATGGAGGTTCGACCACGCTGACATCCCCGGTGTTTGATGGAACACTCCCCGGAGAGGTCGTCATGAGTTTCTGGTACGCAGTTAAAACGGGAGTCAACGCGAACTTTGATCGATTGCAGGTCGAGCTCTCAAACGATGCCGGCCAAACCTGGAAAGAGTTTGTTTCGCTGACGGATACCAATCGGGTCTGGAAAGAATGGTCTAGTTCGTTTGGCAGCGCTGTTGAACCTACCGATGAAATGCGGGTCCGGTTCATTGCCTATGACCTGTTCGGTGATCATCTCCTCGAAGCAGCGGTTGATGATTTCAAAATTGAATACATCGGGTGCGCAATCTCAAACCCAGCGGATCTCAATGAAGACGGGGTGCTCAACTTCTTTGATGTCTCCCTGTTCCTCTCCGCGTTCTCCAATCAGGATCCGATTGCAGATTTCAATAACGACGGCTCATGGAACTTCTTTGATGTTTCCGCGTTTGTCATCGCGTTTAACAATGGATGATCTGAAATCCAACCGCTGTTGACCTGCATCATCTTGGGCCTATGATGTTTATTATTGAGAATCAGTCTCAATACCAAACCCAACGAGGCACGATATGCTGACCGAACGACTCAAAAACGATAACTGGGCACTCCACCAAATCGCTGAGCGCCAACCAACCCCGGGTTCGCTCATCAAGGGCACCATGCCCAAAGAGGGATACCTCGCGATGCTTGGTCAGCAGTATCTACTCAACTCCGCGTTCGACGCAGCACTCGCTGAGGCGCGCACAAACAACCCACAGGTCGAATCACTCATCAATGAAGAGCACTTGCTCACCCCGTACCTCATCGAAGACCTTGAGCACTTTGGGATCGAACGCTCAACACTAGCTCCAACCCCAGGGACACAGCGGTTCATCGACCATGTCGCAGCACACAAGGATCAACCATTGCACCTGCTCGGGCTTCACTATGTCCGTCTGGGAGCATGTAACGGCAACACCTTCGTTGCACGAGTTGTCCGCAAATCCTACAACATCACCGATCCAACACAAGGAACCCGGTACCTTGATCCGTTTGGAAAAGAACAACGCAAAGGCTGGGTCGCGTTCAAAGAGTCGCTCGATTCAATCGAGTTCACTGATGCGCAGCAGGACGAAGTCTTCGCGGGGACCCGCGCCGCGTATATCCTCTCGATCAATCTTGACTTTGAACAGTTCAAGGACGCGGAAACACTCTTGCTTGAAAATGGCCAATTACTCGACAAGAACGAGTTCGATGCGCATCACTCGGCGCATATCTCGCCTGCAATGCACGCCGAGCTTGATGCGTAATCATTCCATTAAGGTTTCGACCATCCTCGGATCACCGCTGCGACTTCATCTGCGACCTGTCCTAATGAAATGCTTGGGAGTAATCCGAGCGGATGCTCGATGAATGCGATGCGTTTGTGCTCTACTGCAGGGATGGCAAGCTCTGCGATCCCTCCGATCCGATCGAGGACTTCATCAAAGCTCATCGGTTCCGGCTCGCCGATCTGGTTTGTCGATCTGAGTTTGGGTTCAAAGATCAGTATTGAATCTGGTGCGAGTTCGATCAGATCCTCATAATCGAGTTCTTGCCACATCCCGCCTTGATTGATCGCGAGCGTTGCGCCAAGTCGGGTGAGCATCTGCCCATGGAATGATTCAGGACCAAGCGCCCCGGGTGGATCCGTCCCCGCGAGCAACAACACCCTGCCAGCATCACGTGCGGGTTGACCCAGATCGGACCACGCACGCGCCAGATGAGCGCTGGGGAGTTCGATATCGAACTTCTTGGTCGGATCAACATCCATCTCAAGGAAGTTGCTCGGGGATGATTCTTCCTGAGCAAACCCGACCAGTTTAAGATACAGATCGTCTACCGTCTCCGCAATGTCATCGAGCGTTTCGAGCTTGTAGGTCCACACTTGCCAATCATGTTCCTTGGCAAGCTCAGCAACGCGATCTGGGACCCCGATCGTGTTGCGTTCAAAGAATACATCTGTTGGATCAATGGTGATCAACATTTCATAGTCAACATCAATATGTGTCCCGACCACTGGGATCGAGTTTCCCAGTGCGTTGTCATATGCGTGCTTGCCGACGACTGAATCCTCGAACCCAAGCTCTTGGAGCATCACACCAATCGCAGGCGAGAACACCGCGAATCGTTGTTCGATCTGCTCAACTTCAGTGTCTGTGCTGGTACGCGCAGAAGGAGCCAGAGTATCTGCAGCGGGTTTATCGCACCCAACCACGACCAGCACCAACGCAGAGATTAACAAGACAATCAACAATTGGATTCGTGTGCACATAGAAAAAGAGGATATCAGCTCATCGCGTCGCGTGTTGCACGATCGAGCACTTGGAGTGATTCTTGGTCAAAGAATACGAATGACCAGGCCCGATCGCGTGCGAGTTCCCGTTGGCGAGCGAACGCAAAGACCTTTTTCGCCTGTTCTGCGATCCCGTCGAGCGCATCTTGGTGCGATTCCCGGTAGTTCACCAAGAAATCTTGAAGCTTGCGATACGC
This sequence comes from uncultured bacterium, assembly GCA_963976235.1. Lineage (GTDB taxonomy): Bacteria > Planctomycetota > Phycisphaerae > Phycisphaerales > UBA1924 > UBA1924. The sequence continues at coordinate 209,667 of CAXBJM010000004.1, read as the reverse complement.
GATTGCTCGTTGCTGACTCTTGGGCGCCAACCCATCAATTTCGGCAACCATCTCATCCTTCACACGCTGATCATCATCGAGCCCGATCACACCTGGGGAGTGCTTGGCATGGTGCAGCGTCCATTTTGCTTGCTGAGGACTCTGCATTGATTCGATTTCGTCGGTATCAAATCCAAGTTCGAGTCGATGGGTAGCAGTCACCATCGACATCGGGGAGAGCGATTCCCCCATCCAATCCGCGAACCACTCTTCGGATATCCGGTCATAGACATACCCACCCGTGCCATGAATAAACAGGTCCGCAAGGTGAAGCCTTGCCAACGCACTCATCAATAACCCGCGTGGAAGAAGTTCGTCGAATTCGAACGAGTCTACATTGTTTGTATCAATCGCAACACGAGGCTGACCTGTTCTACACCCCCACAATGGGAGTTCGATCACATTTCCTTCGATTTTCATCGCTCTGACACCCGCGTCCGGATGGTTCATGACCGCGCGGTTGTACGCCTGCACACATCGCAATGGATTAGTTTTCATCCGTTCGATCACAGTCCTGATCGTTTGCGAACCCATCAACTCCGATGCAAACACTATCCGAGGCGTATCGATCCCGAGTAACTCACACGCGTACTCAATCGTCCCAAAGGCAAACTGCTCGGCAAGCGTATCAAGTGTTGCGAACTGATCAACCCATTCGATCAACGGATCGAGTTGCTCGTATGCGCCCGACGGGATTTGAATCTCCATCGCCCGATGGGATGCTGCTGCAACCCCATCGGCATTTGACTCATACAACTCGATCAGCTCTGCCTTGAGCGACTCCCCTCTCCCGATCGGCACGCGGATCTGTCCGGGATTGATTGCGTCCATATCGGGGACGATCCAGACTGCTTGCGCATCGAATCGTTTGCTTGCCTCATCGAGCGCGATGAGCTTTGCCAGAATGCCGTTATGGAAAACGATCGGTTGATGCCCGCTCATCACGATTGCGCGATCAGTATCGAGTCCGATCTCTTCTCTTGCAGGTGATGATTTGTAGGACGAGAGCGCCGATGCCCATTGGTTCACAGACGGTTCGATCGTGACACTTGTTCCATGCTGAGCGTGAACATTGGATCGCGTACAACACGCGGGTTCATCGCTTTGTATTGGATCGGTTGCGTTTTCTAAGTTCTGTTCCACCCAGCGCTCCTGTGCGTGTGCGAAACTGTTTACGAACAATCAGCAAGGGTCTGTGCCTTTGCCATGTCCGGGAGTCGGTCGATGACCTGATCCATCGCTCGGTACATGACACACCGGTAATGCGTCAACCGGGTTTCAGGGTCATCGAGCCCGCCTCCGAATGTGCGATGGAGATCGTTGTAGATGAGTTCGACGGGGATCTCGTCGATCCGGAGCCCGTTTGCGATTGCTTGCACCCAGAGCTGCATCGGGAACGCGTAGCCGTCATCTGTCAGGTTGAGCTTGTTGATCGCATCAACACGATGCGCTTTGAACCCGCAGAACCCGTCGGTGAGCTGCAAACCCAATCGATCGTTGATCTCTTGGGTGATCGTCGCATTGATCGCTCGTCGATCCGCGGGGGGAAGATCCGCGTCCCATCCATTGCCTGATTTGAGGTATCTCGAACCCGAAATGATATCAAGGTCATCACGCTGGATTGCTTCGAAGAAATCGGGCAAGCGTTCAGGTTCGTGCTGGTAATCACAGTCCATCGTAATCACCCAGTCATACCCATCACGATGCGCCCGTCGATACGCTTCTCGGATCGCTCGCCCGTAACCGATGTTGGTTTCATGCCGGATGATGTCCAAGCCCATTGGTTCGCGAAGCTCATTGAGAATCTCAGGCGTGCGATCGGTCGATCCATCATCGAGGACAAGAATATTGGATGAATACCCACGCACTTTTTCGAGCACTGATTGGACATGATCTTGCTCGTTATAAATTGGAATTGCAATGAGTGTTCGCATCGTATCAGTCTCCGGCCAAAAATTAGTATCTTCTACTGTAAACCCATGCAGCAGGTAGGTCTATACCTAAACGATCGTTCGGCATTCATTATTCCTTAACATTTCACATTTTTGCGTTCAGAGCTTGTTTTCTTCTTCGCTCGCTTCATCTTCTCGTTCGCTTTTGGCGAGAGAGGTATACGCACTAAACCCGAATGGAATCCGACTGGATTCAGATTCCTCTTCCATTCCTGCAGCACCTTCGAGCTGATCGACCAACGCATCAGAGAGCGAATGTACCCCAATAATCTGAGAAATCGGCAGGGTGTACGACTCCCCGGTTGGGGTGGTAATCCGGTACACAGTGCACTGTACATCACTCGAAAGCGATCGATCAGTCTTGCACCCAGACATAGAACACGAGAACACAGGGATGATATCCGCGATCGGTATCCGCTGTCCGAGGGTTGTAATAACCCCCATGCGTCCATCAAACAGGTCATCAATCGGCGAAGGGCTCGCGATTGCCGCAGCGGCACCTGGGTTGAGTCGCCCGCTTGAGTTCGCAGCGGCGGCGGCGAGTGCCATCAAAATCTCACGCACCACATTGTTCCAGAAGACATCTCGACGCACCTGCGTGCGTGCAATCCCAGGATGGGCGCCATGCGCGGGCGATGGTCCGGGGACATGTCCATACCCAATCGCTGGGGGTTCCTCAGCGTGGTCAGTTGCAGGTGTCGGAATAGATAACTTATCAAGTGGGTCCATGGTGTGATTCTACGCGTGCAATATCTATGAACCAGTCAATTTTGATCGACCCCAGACGATAACCAAACACGACCAACCTGCTGAGTTCGTGAGGAAGTGATCGCAAACCCGTCCCAGACGGTACAAGCGTCAAGGTTGGGGCAAGGTCCTCGAATCAGGCGTGCACTGGACAGAAGTTGCGTCTGCGAGCAGCCGATAGATTTCGTACACGGAGGTTGAGTATGAGTAATGAAGAACAATCAAATGCGTTTAATGAAGTCCGGGCAATCCTAGGAAAGCTTGATCGATCCATCGATGAAGCTCGCTCGCGCCGATTGGAACCAGATCAACCGATCAACCGTGACACCAACCCTGTGTCCAAAGCTCCATCCGCATCGCTTGATCGTGAAATTGGAGGAACCTCAACTCCGGTGCGTCCAAAGACAGCACTTCAGAAGAAGAGCGCAACCTTTGGCCGTGCGAAGCCTCTCAATAACGATCGCCCTGCACCAACGCAATGGAAATCAACCGGCACTGATGATGATCAGTTGATCGGTTAATCTAAACATACTCATTCAACCAAACGAGTTGCATTAATCAATGAGCTGATGGGATTCAATCCATCGGTTTATTTTTTGCGCTAACACAGGTAATGGCAACGCACCATCATTTAACACTTCATCATGGAACGCGCGGATATCAAATCGGTCTCCGAGTGCAGATTCTGCATGCGCTCTGAGATCTAGGATTTTGATTTCACCGATCTTGTACCCCGTTGCTTGTCCCGGCCAACCGATGTATCTGTTGATCTCTGCTTCAATATTGTGAAGTGATAACGCACTGTTTGTGCGCATGAACTCGACTGCTTGATCGCGTGTCCATCCTTTCGCGTGCATCCCCGTATCAACAACGAGCCTCATCGCCCGCCACATCTCGAAGTTGAGCCGACCAAAGTTATCGTACGGATCGGAGTATAACCCGTTTTCCCCGATGCCCATCTCGAGTCCGAGCTTTTCGCTGTACAACCCCCACCCTTCAACATATCCGGTGAAACCCACTGTTTTGCGGATGGGGTGTTGTCCTTCGATCTCTTGCGCGAGTGCGATCTGTAGATGATGCCCGGGCATTGCTTCGTGAAGTGTCAGTGCGACCATCTCATACTTTGGTCGTTGATCGAGCAAAGAGAGGTTGGCCATAAAGTTACCCGAGCGACCTGTTTCTGCAGATCCGGGGTAGTAATACGCGGTGGGTGCGGATTCAGCAGAAAACGCGGGCAGTGGCAATACGCCGTAGGGCAATGAGGGCAGCACCCGGAAGAGCTTGGGGAGTTCGCCGTCAACTGTCTTTGCGATGACTTTATATCCATCGAGCAGATCGTTGGGTTCGGAGTAATAGAACTGCTCGTCGGTGCGGAGGAACTCTACGAACGCGGCAAACTTTGCATCGTTGTTGATGAAATCTGAAGATTCTCCGAATCCAGTTGCAGCGATAACTTCCATCATCTCTGTTTTGATCCGCTTCACTTCATTCAATCCAATCTGATGAATCTCATTGGCGCTCAACTCTGGCAATGTTGTATGTGTGCTGATCATTGCGTTGTATGCATCTATGCCGTCTACCCCTTGGGCAGCACCGATTGAATCTCTGCATGCCGGCATGTATTCATTCTGGATAAACACCGCGAGTTCTTGATACACAGGAACAATCCGTTGGGCGATGACCTGCCTTGCTTCTCTTGCGACAGGGTCATTCTGGTCCATCTCTAAGAAAGGTTCGTAGAACGGTGATTGGGTCGGATCTTCTCGGAACTCCCGCGACGCCTGCGCCATTGCCTGATCCGATGCGGATTCGATCGTCACCCTCGGGGGCACCCGACCATCGGCAATGCCCAGTCGCATGTTGTCGATATGATCTCCGATCATGATCGGAACCCGCTTGAGACGAGTCAGGTAGTCCTTGCGATGCTGAGCGGTTTGCATCGGAACGCGACTCCCCAGTTGAGGCAACCAAACCTGTGGCCCGCCGATCGACGAGACCGGGGTTTGCCACTGCTTGTATGCTGCGAGCCGAAGGTCTTGTTCCCATTGATAGATCAGCAGATCCGCTGCAAGATTGTCCTGGTCAGAGAATCCTGATCGATCCAATGCTTTGAGATCACGGAGTAGATCACGCTGATCATTGATTTGGGATTGGATCGTCTTGGCGGAGAGATCCGAGAGTAGATCATTGCGTGACTCGTCGCCGAGCATGGGGCCAATCGAAACTGGGTCTGCCTGATATGCGCCTTCAATCGCTCGGTTCATGATGGACCACAACCCCGCATCCCGATCATCCGGGCACGCAGGCAGGTAAGATTGAGCGCTTGCCAATCCGGAGAAGATCGCTAGGGGCATCAGAATACAGCGTACGAAACGAGAGCAGAGTGGTTGATTCATAGGATCAGGATAGTACAGAGAATCAATTTCGTCGAGGAAAATCGATGGTCTTTGCGGATCAATAGCATACGATTGAAACGCGATTGAGCAAACCAAAGCTCATTTGCAGAACCATTCGGGGGAATGGTGTAATTGGTAGCACGAGGGATTCTGATTCCCTTAGTTCGGGTTCAAGTCCCGGTTCCCCTATTGAATAGACACGCGTGTGGGTCTCTCCCCGGATGCGTGTCTTTTTCTATGCCCATACTCGATCTATACTTGTGCATGCCAGAATCCCCAAAGCCTACTCCACCTCAGATGCGATCCAAACTCGATATTGCCAAGAACTGGCTCCCGCGGTATACCGGGATGCCCATCGCGGGGTTTGGTGATCATGTCTTGCTCACCAACTTTGGAAACTATGTGACGGAGTTTGCCGAGCAGTTCGGGTGCGACATCCAAGGGATCGGTCGACCCATGCAAGCCGCAACCAACAACGCAGGACTCACCATCGTGAACTTTGGGATCGGGTCCGCCAACGCGGCGACCATCATGGACCTGCTCGGCGCTCGCATGCCTGACGGCGTGCTCTTCCTGGGAAAGTGCGGCGGACTCAAAGACTCCACCGAGATTGGACACTTCGTTCTCCCCATCGCGGCGATCCGAGGCGAGGGCACAAGCGATGATTACTTCGCGCCCGAGGTCCCCGCACTCCCAAGCTTTAAGCTTCACAAGTTTGTATCCGATCGCATCGTCGAAAAAGACATGGAGTACCGCACAGGCGTGGTCTACACCACCAATCGCAGGCTCTGGGAACACGATAAAAAATTCAGAGGCAAGCTCAAACGCATGACCGCGCTCGCGATCGACATGGAAACCGCAACCGTGTTCATCGTCGGACATCACAATCAGATTGCCCGCGGGGCGCTCTTGTTGGTTTCAGATGTCCCGATGACACCCGAAGGCGTGAAGACCGAAGAGTCTGATCGGAGCGTCACCCAGAACTACGCGAAAATGCATCTCCAGATCGGTATCGAAGCAATGACCCAAATCCGTACCGGCGGCGAACCCATCAAGCACTTCACTTATTAAACAGCCCATAAGTGTTTGACTTTTCAACTGACTCTCCATCAACCCCAAATGATCGAAACCCACTTCAAACTCGACTACAAACTACCCAGCTATGGCTGTGCCAGATGTGAAATTGAACTTGGCACACAGCAAGCGATTGTCACTGCATCATTCTTGAGCGATGCTCTCGGCCAATTGGTGACAGCAACACTACAACTACGACAAGGCTCATATATGTCATTCGCTTCATTTGATGAAGAACCTGGCGAGTTCAGATGGGTATTTAACTTTCACAAAATACCCGACGATGATGTCGCGGGGATTCGGGTTCGTATTTATAAGTTTGACGATTTGTGGTCATGTAAACCAACGAACGAAGGCACTAAAATACTAGATGGCATGGTCCAGATTAAAAATTTCTACAGATCAATGCTCGATATGATCGAAAATGTCTTCGCCGAGTATGGTGAAGCAGGATACAGAGAAAAATGGAATGGTCAGGATCATGGTTTCCCAACAACAACTTACAACGAACTAGCCAGACTTCTAAATTACTGGCCTGGCTCTCAATAAACACCGGCCCCATACTTTGGCTAGAAGACAAACCACACACTTTAACCTAGCTCATCGTCCCCTTCGAGCTGCATTTTGAGCAGTTCGGCGTACCGGCCGTCACGTTCCATCAACTCATCGTGGGTCCCAACTTCGCGGATCCCGCCTTCTTCGATCACCACAATGCGATCGGCGTGCCGGATCGTGCTCAGACGATGCGCGATCACAAAGCTCGTCCGATCCTTCATCAGTGATGCCAGTGATCGCTGAATCAAACGCTCGGACTCGGTGTCTAGGGCGCTGGTTGCTTCATCAAGAATCAGGATTTTGGGATCAGCAAGAATCGCACGCGCAATCGCAAGGCGTTGTTTCTGTCCACCTGAGAGTCGAACCCCGCGTTCGCCGACAATGGTTTCGTATCCATGATCGAGATCCACGATGAACCGATGCGCATTGGCAGCGCGGGCAGCAGCATAGATATCCTCTGCGGATGCTCTCCGCTTTGCATACCCGATGTTGTCTGCAACAGTGCCATCAAAGAGGAACACATCTTGTTCTACAATTCCTAGGAGCGATCGGTATTGCTCGATGGGGATGGTGGTGATGTCTGTGCCATCGATTGAGATTGATCCGAGGGTTGGATCGTCAAATCGTGCGATCAGGTTGCAGAGTGTTGTTTTCCCTGCGCCTGATGCACCCACAAACGCGATGGTTTCTCCGGGTTGAATATCGAGCGAGACATCGTGAAGCACCAAATCTGTACGGGACTCTTGAGCTTGCTCGCCGACATCGCCTGCGTTTGAATCTGTTTCTGATCGCGCCCGTTTGGGATACGCGTAGGCGAGTTGGTCGATGACCAGATGTCCTCGAATACGCTTTGGGTCAACCGTGTTGGTTGGTACGATTTCGGCAAACTCTTTTTTCTCTGCCAACAGATCGAGCACCCGATCGAGTGCTGCGAGGTTGTTTTGCACATTGGTAGCGCTGGCGACGAGCGCTTCGAGCGGTCCGAGCAGCGCCAGAAGATACGCGGAGAACGCCATCAGATCACCAATGGTGAGGGTGCCGTCAATCACGGCGCTGCCTCCATAGACCAAGATCGCGGTGGATGCGAGCGGAATCAAGAGCTGCCAGACCATCTCGACACCACGCGCCCACCACCATGTATACAACTCTTGGCGTGCGAGCAGATGTCCTTCGCTTGTGAACCTTGCTGCTTCTGAATGTCGACGATTAAATGCACGGACGACGCGCATCCCTGAGAATGCTTCGGCGCTCATCGCGTCGATCCCTTGTCGGCGTGAACGGATATCACGATACATCGGACGGATCTTGACAATCCAGGTGCGATGGCTGAACCAGATCATCGGGAGAATCAGAATCGCACCAACGACCAATCGCCAATCAATCCAGACAAGGACGATGAGCGTGCCGGTAAGTTGGGTGATCGCGCGCCATGGGTTGTAGATCAATGAGAAGACGAGATCGCCCACCCCGCCTGCGTCTTCACGGAGAATCGACGCGACACCACCTGATTTGAGCTGATGGATCCGATGCAACGGCAGCTTGGACGCGTGAGCGAAGACGCGACGGCGCAACGCAACCTGAACCCGTTTGGTGATCCGGGTGCACTGCCAGCGGCCGTACACACTGATCGCAACGGATGACACGGATATCGCAAGCAACGCAAACCCGAGCATCCAGATCAACTCTACACGATCTGCTCGTTCGTTGGTGTACTCCCCAACGAACGCAGGCAGTCCGGTAGGTCCGGGTTCGTTGGTGATGATGTAATCAATCGCGACCTTTGTCGATAAAGGCATGAGCAACCCGAGCATCACCGAAATGCTCAGCGTGAGCAGCGCGATGAAGATGGTTGCGCGGAATCCGATGAGAAGATCAAAGAAAGAGCCCAGCAACCCGATGAAGGACCGCTTGGCTCGCTTTGCTCGTTTGGATTCGAGCGACACATCGACCCCTTCATGCACCGTCTGACGGGCATTCTTGGTACGACGATCTTTTAGATACGCAATAAATCGCGTCTTGCTGGATGATTTTGGTGATTGCACAGCGGGAATGCTACCCGTTTGAATCACACAAACCAATATTTCAGCGATGAATCAGGAGCAGATTATCGACGACGACGGCCAACAAGCAATCCACCAGCACCAAGCAATGCGAAACTACCCGGGGTTGGTACAAAGGTTGTCCCGCAGTTGAACACGACTCGGAACATCGCATCGTTATGATCGCTGTCACCACCTGGGAGACGGATATCTTCGATTCCGACAATCACATCGTGTGGGTTTGAATCATCTGCAAAGAACTGATCCCAGTCATTCTCGTTTGCGGTAGAGAAGACATCTAACCCGCCGTGAGTGACTTCGTACATAAAATCGACTCGTTCGCCCTTCCCGAAGGTGCCTGGGAGGGTGTAGCTTTGCCCTTGGATTGCCGACTTGTTTGTCCACAATACCGGGTTGGTTGCGGATGGATCTGGGTTGATCCAGCTCAACTCGCCGGTGTATCCTGCGTCGGATCCGATCCAGATCACTTCGACCTGTGCGTCGTTACAAGGTGAGAAGATACCAAAGTCATCTTGGATCGCAATGCTTGCGCTGGCAACTGTGGTTGCAGCACCGACTGTTGCAGCGATCATCATGGCGTGTGTAGTATTGATCATTTGATATCTCCTCGTTCGATTGGTCCTGACGGTGTTCGACTTGCACTCGTCATGTACACTGTGCACCGATCTTTGCAACCAGGCGACTCATATGACTCCTTTGAGCGTTTAACGCCTGGTACAACTCCCACAGAACGACTCACCCGCACTGGCAAGTTCGTTCAGAGTCCGGTAAGCTAGCGTTTCAAGCTCATTCTTTCCTCGGACTCCCTCAAGGAACCATCGCTCATGCCAACCAAATCCAAACTTGCACTCCACTGGAAGATCCTTATTGGGCTCGTGCTCGGGGTTGTTGTCGGGTTGGCAATCAACACCATGTGGGACGCAGGAACCTGGAACTCGATGGGGATTGATGATCCTGCATCATGGGTGCATGGTGAAGATACCCAGGGGGTCAACGAAAACCCGAGCTTGATAGCACACGCGGCGCTCTTTCTGCGTCATCTCAACTCGTTTGTAGGCGATCTCTTCATGCGTGGACTCCGGTTTATCGCGGTCCCAATTGTGATCTTCTCGCTGATCGTTGGCGCATCGAGTCTCAATGATCTCTCCAAGCTTTCCCGGATTGGCGGAAAAACCATCGGGATCTACCTTGTCACGACCGCGATCTCGATCTCCGTTGGATTGCTCTTTGCGAACATTGCAAAGCCGGGTTCGTTCGTATCCGAAGAAACCCGCGATGGGTTTGTCGCACAGTTCGGCGATCAGGCGAGCGCCAAGATTGATCAAGCACAGGCGCCCAATGTCTGGGACACAGTCCTCAATATTGTTCCCACGAATCCGTTTAATGCGATTGCCCAAGGGAACATGCTTCAGATTGTGTTTGCATCATTGCTCGTTGGAATTGCACTGACACTCATCAAACGGGAGAAGGCGAAATCGGTCATTGATTTCTTCGACGCGATGACTGATGTCATCATCAAGGTGGTCGAGATCGTGCTCATGATCGCGCCCTATGCGGTGTTTGCATTGATCGTCGATCAGATTGCAGAACTTGGTCTTGAGATCCTTGGTTCGCTCGCGGTGTACTGCATGGTGGTGGTTGCGGGGTTGCTCACGATGATGTTCGTGATCTATCCGATCGGGTTCAAACTCATCGGCGGCCTTTCCTTCAGTCGTTTTTTCAAAGCAATCTCCCCTGCCCAACTCCTCGCGTTCAGTTCTGCCAGTTCGTCAGCAACCCTCCCCGTCACCATGGAGTGCTGCGAGCAGCGCTTAGGGATCAAAGAAGAAGTCAGCGCCTTCGTCTTGCCGATCGGCGCGACAATCAATATGGACGGCACAGCGCTCTACCAAGGTGTCGCAGCGGTGTTCATCGCTCAGCTCTATGGCATGGACCTCTCTCTCTCCCAACAAATTACAATCGTGCTTACCGCGACCCTCGCGTCGATCGGGACTGCGGGTGTCCCCGGGGTGGGGATGATCATGCTTGTGATTGTGCTTGAATCTGTTGGTATCCCCCTTGAAGGGATCGCGGTGATCTTGGGTGTTGATCGAATCTTGGATATGTGCAGAACGAGTTGTAATGTGACGGGTGATTGTATGGTTTGTGCCGTGGTTGCATCATCAGAAGGCGCGATTGAAACACCTGAGCAAATTCAAGAACTAATGAGCCAACCTTTAGACGAAGACCCTGTCGAAGATGGGCGATTGGACGGATGAATGCACCTACACTTGTGCGATGAGTACCCAAAACACAACAATTGACCCTGCTGCTATTCTTGATTCCCGGTTTCGCGATGCGATCCATGCGACTTTGCCTGATCTCCCGATCGAGCAGATCAAGACGCATATCACTGCATCGCGCCAACCAAAGTTTGGGGATTTCCAATCGAACTGTGCGATGCCCATCGCCAAACGGTTCAAGATGCAGCCTCGCGAGTTGGCTGCCAAAATCATCGAGCAGATCGATGTCTCTGGTATTGCAGAACCCATCACCGAAGCAAACATCGCGGGTCCTGGATTTATCAATGTGACACTTTTACCTGAAGCGATCAGCAGCTCACTCGTCGCGATGGACAATGACGAACTCGGAATTGCCGTCCCTGACAACCCACCCACTGTCGTAGTCGATGTCTGCGGCGTAAACCTCGCAAAGCAGATGCATGTCGGGCACCTCCGCTCGACCGTCATCGGTGACGCGATCGCTCGACTCTACGAGCGGATGGGATACAAGGTTATCCGGCAATCCCATGTCGGCGATTGGGGACTCCCAATCGCGATGGTTGTTGAGCAACTCATCACCATCGAAGATGCAGGCGCCGATTTGTCGGCGCTCACGCTCGCAGAACTCAACACGATGTATAAAAAAGTACAAGCATCGTGCAAAGCTGAAACAAAGGCACTCGAACTCATCAAGAAGGTCGGCGGGCACGCGAAAGCAGAGATCGAACTCGCAGAACGCATCGCAGATGCCAATGCGTCCATGGAAAAAGCAAAGGCACGCTTGGTCGCGCTCCAATCCGGAGAAGAACGCTCAGTCGCGGTTTGGCAGCGGATCTATGACATCACGATGACTGCATGTCTCTCGACATGCCAACGATTGCACACGAAAATCACCGACGAGCACAGCGCAGGAGAATCAACCTATCGCGAAGAACTTGCACCGCTCGTCCAGGACCTGATTGATCGTGGCATTGCCGTTGAAGATGATGGCGCATTGGTCGTCAAATGTGACGGTATCAAAGAGCCCACGATCATCCGTAAACGCGATGGTGGTTTCCTCTACGCGACAACTGACCTTGCGGCGATCAAACGCCGGGTATCCAAACTCGGAGGAGACATCGTGGTCTACTGTGTCGATTCACGGCAGGGACTCCACTTTAAGCAGGTGTTTGCGGCTGCACAAAAAGCAGGGTACGACAAAACAGACGCCGGTGAGAGCGCCAAGCTTGTGCATGCGATGTTTGGCACTGTGCTTGGAGAGGACAACAAGCCGCTCAAGTCGCGATCGGGCGAAAACCTGAATCTCACTGATTTACTCGATGAAGCAGTTTCGCGTGCATCGGCAACTGTCGCAGAGAAAAACCCGGACATGCCTGCGTCTGACCGCGCCCCAATTTCTGAAGCAGTCGCGATGGCGGCCGTGAAGTACGCGGATCTTTCCACCGAGCGCATCAAAGATTATGTCATGAACTTTGATCGGATGCTCGCGTTTGAAGGCGATACCGGTCCGTACTTGCTCTACGCGCTTGTGCGTATCCGTTCAATCTTCCGCAAAGCAACGGAGTTGAATATCGATACGAGCAATATCGCTGACGCACCTTTTCAACTCGAAGAACCAAGCGAGAAGGCCCTCGCTTTGATGCTCTTGCGTTACCCATCATTGATCGAAACCGCAGGACAGAGCTGCGAGCCTAATCGGTTGTGCTCGTTTGTGTATGACCTTGCATCTGCATACAGCTCATTCTTCGACAAGTGCCCGGTGCTCAAGAACGATGATGAATCACTCCGTAACTCTCGATTGCGTTTGTGCGAGTTGACTGGTCGCGTGCTTGGAGATGCGCTTGACACATTGGGTATTCCAACTGTTGAGCGGATGTGAATCCAAATGATAAGCGGCACTGGTTTGTAACCAGTGCCGCTCGCAGAGTCATCCGGAGTGATAATTTCTGCTTGAATAATATGTTTCAACCAGTATTGGTTTAGAACAAAATTTGCATCTGTGCGGTTACCCCGAACTGACCATCTTCTGAATCCGGGAGCAGGTTGTGCCCATCGGAGGTGCTGACGATGCTTGTTGTTGTCGCATCGATGTAGTACGCGATATCAACGGTAAACTTTGCAGCGTGTGATTCAGGGATCAGGTAGTGGTTCCAACCAACAGTGACGGAGTTGAAATCGTCACCGGTTGCTCCACGATTGTCATCAGGAAGGACCGCATCCCAGCGAGCGAAGATTTCGTTCTGGTCGTCGAGGAAGATGCCGCCTTGTGCGATGAATCCCATATCGTCGAAGCTTGTTGTGCCTGTATCCATGGAGTTCCAGACACCTGCAGCGAAGAAGTTCCAACCATCATCAACCCATGAGAAATCCACGGTACCAACCGTCATATCGGTTGTTGGTGTGGTTGATGGGTTGGTGTCGCCTGCGGATTCGAAGTGAATCGCTGCACCGATCATGCCGCCGGCGTTTGATCCGCGGAACGATGTGAACTGCTTGAACTGGCTCCAGCTTGCGTCGCCGATCAGGATCTCAGCACGAGCGGAGATTCCGAAGTCTGCTTCTGAACCAGAGTTGAATGCGGTATTGTCGGTTCCGAAACCATCATTGACACCGATCATTGCACGCCATTGGTCGCCGCCGAAGGTCATTTCAACACCTTGGGTGAAGTCTTGGTTGAATGTTTCGTTGACTGCTGAGCGATCGCTTGCGAGTTGCTTGGATGATGACATGTTTTCTTCACGAAGCACCGCAGCTTTGAACTGACCAACCTTCAATGAGATATCGTCATTGATCTTCCAGTTCGCGTATGCGTCTTCGAGTGCTGCTGCACCGCTGCTTCGGTTAAATGCGAACTTGAGCTTACCCTTGATGTTGTCGGTAACATTGCCTTCAACACCAAACTTTGCTCTGCGGATTACAAATCCTGTTGTGGTATCATCATCTGGTGATGCGAGTGTTGAGCTTGCATCGTCGCGGGAGTTGAACTGGTAACGAGCTTGAACCTGTACACCGAACTTGAGTTCTGCGAGGTTCGATTCGTTGAGCAAGTTTGCGTACTCTGAAGATGCGTTTGCCAAATCGTACGAACGAGCGAGAGTCAAATCGGTTTCTGCTGCAGCGCCCGCGGCAACGATCAAAAGTGATGCCATTGCCGCCTTCATCGAGATTCCTGAGTTCATTGGACTTTTCCTTTTGGTGTTGAGTTCTATTGTGAGAGTTGAAACTTATGAGCCCGATAGACAAGAAATCGGACCATTTGTACACACTAGCAAACCTTCCGCATTCTCGCAGTGCTCTCATTTTCATTTCACAGAATCTTAAAAGATCCTTTACAAACTCTGAATCAAATTAAAAACTCTCAGCCGACCAATATGCCCGACTGAGAATCTGTAATGAATAGTTGACTGATGGAGTCTCTCACCAAATCTAGGTCGGTCAGGTGTTCCTTAGAACAACCACTGCATAGTGCCAGTGAGCATGACCTGCCCGTCTTCCCCTGCGTTTTCTTTGAAGAATCCAGTTGAACCTGATGGATTTCCACCAGAAGTGCCCAACGCACGGATGCTTGTGTCTCCGAACATGTTTACGATGTCCGCGGTTTCATCGAGTGAAACACCAACTTCAATGGTGAACTTCGCAGCGTGTGATTCTGGAACAAAGTAATAGTTTGCGCCGAAGGTCAAGAAGTTGAATGTGTCTTCGCCTGTGGTTTGACCAGCGCCTGCGTCATCATCAAGGATAAGCATGTCCCAGCGTGCGAAACCTTCCCACTGATCGCTGAAGAAGAACGAGCCACCGAGCTCGAAGCCCATGTTGCTGTGATCAGTAGTTGCTGAGTCTTCGATATCAGTAAAGTAAAATGCTGCACGGATTGCCCATCCATCTGATTCATATGCACCATCAATGGTGAGGAACAGGTTATCAACTTCTGAACTGGCTGCAGGGTTTGTGCCACCGAAAGTACCAAACATTAGACCAGCACCTACGCGCCACCCGGCTTCTGAACCTCTCCAAGATGTTTGATCATCAAACCGAGCGGTGTCTGAATCGCTGTAAATATCAAATCGTGAATGAAAAGCGAAATCGTATTCGATGTCACTGTTAAATACTTTGTTCCCAGTTCTTGGTCCGTCGCTGAATCCAACCGTGAGGCCCCAAGTATCTCCACCGAAGTTTGCCTCGACCCCCTGGGTCCAAGATTTGGTCCCGATGTATTCATGAGATACCGAGCGATATGTACCAACGGTGTGATACTCTGAAGTTTTCTCAACAGCAGAGAACGCAGGAGTAAACTGACCAACACGAAGTGAAAATGAGTCGTTAACTTCCCAGTCAACATATGCATCTTCGAGTTCTGCTGGACCTCCAGGCACGGTACCTGCGTTGTCGGGTCCAAACTGCATGCTGATGCGTGCGTGCATGTTCTCGGTGACATCACCTTCAACTGCAACGAACGCGTCGCTGAAACCGAATCCGATTACGGTGTTATCGTCGCTGTTAATCCGGCCGTCAGCGCTGCTATATGAATAGTTGAATCGGACACCTGCAGAAACTTCGAGATTGCTTGCGGCCCCTTGGTTGAGCACTGCTCGAGCACCCGCGTCTGATTTGAGCTCTGAAGCATATTCTCGATCAATCTCCAACGATCCACCAAGAGTTATGTTTGCGGAAGCAGCAAGGATCAACCCCGCAACTGTCATCGATGAGTTACTCATTATTTTCATCTCCATGCGTGTATTTCATATTTTTGAACAAATCTGCTCTGTCGCGATTGTTCACTTTGTGGTTTCATATCGGACAAAAGTAGTGATCCCACTAACATTTGTTTGTATCTATTTTGGAACTCCGTGACTTTGATTCTATAAATGCGCATAACCTACAAAAAAACACCAGCCGACCATAAAGGTCGGCTGGTGAGATTTGTATTTGAATGATCTTCAATCAATCAGTTAAACTGTGATCTCAGATCGAATCAGATTAGAACATCCACTGCATGGTGCCTGAGATCATGAGCTGACCATCTTCGCCTGCATTTTCGAGGAAGTAACCGGTTGAACCGAGGGTTGAACCATCAGCTGCACCGAATGCGCCAACGCCTGCGTCGCCGGTACCGCTGACGATGTCAGCAGTTTCGTCGAGTGAGATGCCGAGTTCAAGTGTGAACTTAGCAGCGTGTGACTCTGGAACGAAGTAGTAGTTTGCACCGATTGCGAGGAAGTTGAATGTATCTTCGCCTGTGGTTTGACCAGCACCCGCGTCATCATCAAGGATGAGCATGTCCCAGCGTGCGAAACCTTCCCACTGATCGCTGAAGAAGAATGAGCCACCGAGCTCGAAGCCCATGTTGCTGTGATCAGCGGTTGCTGATGTTTCGATGTCTGTGAGGTAGAATGCTGCGCGAAGTGCCCAGCCGTCTGCTTCGTATGCACCGTCGATGGTGAAGAACAAGTTATCAACTTCTGAAGTAGTTGATGGGTTTGTGCTTCCGTATGAACCGAACATCACACCAGCACCTACGCGCCAGCCTGCTGCCGAGCCACGCCATGATGTTTGATCATCAAAGCGAGCGGTGTCTGAGTCAGAGTAGAAGTCAAAGCGAGCATTGAAACCGAAATCAGCTTCTGAAGCGGAGTTGAATGCGGTGTTTGCTGTGTTTGCGCCATCGTTGAAACCAACGGTGAGGCCCCAGGTGTCGCCACCGAAGTTTGCTTCAACGCCTTGTGTCCATGATGGTGTTCCGAGGAACTCATGGCTTACTGAGCGGTATGAACCAACAGTGTGGAACTCTGAAGTGCTTGCTTCTGCTGAGAATGCAGGAGTGAACTGACCCACGCGAAGTGAGAAAGTATCGTTTACTGCCCAGTCAACGTATGCGTCTTCGAGTTCTGCAGTACCGCCTGAACCCATACCTGAGTTGTTAGGACCGAACTGCATGCTGATGCGTGCGTGCATGTTGTCGGTGACATCACCTTCAACTGCGACAACTGCTTCACTGAAGCCGAAGCCCATTGTGTCGTCGTCGTCGCTAACGGTGCGGCCGTCAACGGTGCTGTATGAGTAGTTGAAGCGAACGCCTGCGGATACTTCGATGTTGCTCATGTTGCCCTGGTTGAGGACTGAGCGTGCACCTGCGTCTGCCTTGAGCTCTGATGCGTATGCGCGATCGAGTTCGAGTGAACCCGCTGTTGCAAAGCTAGCTGCTGCAGCAACGATGAGTGCTGTTGTTGTCATTTGTGTCTTATTGTTCATGGTGTCAATCTCCGGATGACTTGCATGTTGTAGTCAGTGGCAACATACCAATGACCATTTTCGAAAACAGTTTTTAAGAAACAAGTGTTTCGACACTTGCCCCATTTCTTTCCATCGATGCGGTCTCACTCGAAAGCAAGGTTCCATTCCGCATCGCGTGAGACCATCATCGGCCATTTTGTGATACGTCGCCAATGTTTGCCCTTACTATTTTAACGCTATCGGACGAAAATCCAATATTCATGCGCAAAAAACAGCCGGCAAGAACCCTAGAGTGGTCCATTCCGGCTGTCAAGTAAGTACCAACTTACATTTGAAGATTTTTGATATTTCTGTTAGGTATTTGGTTAGAAATCGCCAAAATCACAGTTATTCTTCAAAAAATCCACTTAGAAGACCAAGGTCATTTGACCTCGAAGCGCAAATCCTGAATCTGAAGATCCAAGGAATCCGCTTGCATCAACATCAGTGAGACCCAATGCATCGAAGTTGGTGCTCTCATCAAGTTGGAAGATCGCATCAATTGTGAATTTCGCAGCATGTGATTCTGGAACAAAGTAGTAGTTTGCACCAACAGTGACACTCTGGAAGTTGTCACTGGTACCAGCTGCAACAAGAACATCATCGAGCATGATCACATCGTAACGCGCGAAGCCTTCCCATTGGTCTGAGAAAAAGAAACCACCCTGAACGATTACACCGTGGTTGGTGTACTCAACATCAGTTGTCGCGTTGATTTCGACTTTGTGACCAACATACTCCGCGAAGAAGTTCCAGCCGTCACCTTCTACTTGGGCATCAACAGTCCAGAAACTCACGGTTGTGTCTTCATACCCTGCGATTGCACCACCAGAGTTATCTGATGGGTTGGTATCACCCTGGGTTTGCCAATGTGCACCCGCACCGATTTTCACGCCGTAGTTTGAACCACGGAAACTGGTCGCATCCGCGAACTGGCTCCAGGTACCTTCAACGAGCCAATCGACGCGACCAGTGATTCCGAAATCTGCTTCGCCTGCACTGTTGTATGCAGAGTTTGCGACAGGACCATAGTTGGTGATATATTCCGCACCGTCTGCGATTGCACCAACGAACTTGAAGTTGTCCGATCCGTAAGCAACAGCTACACCCTGAGTGTATCCAACCTGGAAGAACTCATTGGTGAATGATTTGTCCGCAGCGAGTGTGTGCTCTGGGGCAAATGCTTCCGATCCGAGCACTGGGTTGTGCCATTGACCAAAGAGCAATGTCCAATCTTCATTGATACCCCATGCCGCTTGAGCTACGAGAAGATCAGCGCTCCCGCTTGTGCCGCCGTTTTCCGCAGCTCCTAAGTCGAAGATCACCAAACCTGAGATATCTGTACCTTCCACCGCTCCGCTTAAACGGACCTGAGTACGCGGGGTACTGAATCCTACGGTTGTGTCACTGTCACCAAGTGCACCCGGGGTAAGCTCATCGCGTGAGTCAAAGGTGTATCGGAACTGGGTCATGACTTCAACATTCAGATTCGCACCGTTGTTGGCACCGAGCAGACTTGAACGAGTCTGCGCATCTGATCGGAGTTCTGACGCATAGGCGCGATCAAGGTCGATTCCTGATTGCCCCATTGCGAGCCCGCTGATTGCTGCCAATACGATTGTTGCAGTGATCTGTTGATTCTTGGTGTTCATTTCTGACTCCTTCATATTCAGTGTAAAAAGTACCGTTTGCCTTCATCTTTGTGTCTCGGGCGATCCGAGCTGTTCTCTATCTATCTATAGATAGATAGGACCAATACACTAGCACATACAAACGACCTTTTTGTCCTTTATTGATTTCTTTTTTCTACAATTGTGATGATTTTCCGGACATGCCGGAATAAATCAAGTGAATTTGAAATCAGAAATGCACAGGCACAATCGCCTGCGACTCTAACTTGTTTCTCACAAATGTTTTAAAACGCGAACTGCAGTTGAGCCCGAAACACGATTTCATGCGCAGTTAGTCCCAAGAACCCTGTGGTCCCTGGATCTGGGAGGGCGATAGAGCCTCCAGCGCCCAGCGCCAGGACAAAGAGCGAATCAAATGCGTAACTCACATCTGTCGTGAACTTCGCGGCATGACTCTCTGGGAGCAGATAGTAGGTCATCCCAACCGTGCCGATCCGATGGATATACCCATCGGGGGTGCTAAATCCATTTCGGAAGAGTTTGTCAATCCAGAAAGTTTCTAGGCGGGCGAACACCTCTGTGCGCTCGGACATGAATCTTCCGCCCTGGAGCACAACCGAGTTATTCATAATCCCAAGCGTTGCCGTTGCAAACTCCCAGTCGACATACTGCCCTGTGTACGCTGCGAAGAAGTTCCAGCCGTCACCTTCGAGTTGGTAATCAAGCGTCCAGGTAAAAATCTGTCCGCTCTCTGCCGGTGTACCTACGAATCCGGGAATGAAACTTCCAGGGTTGGTTTGCCCTTGGAACTGGTAGAGGATCCCGCCGCCGAGCTTTGAACCGGGTGTTGATCCTTTGAAACTCGTAAAATCTTTGAACTGGTCCCAAGATCCTTGAATTTTCCAATCGAATCGGCCTCCGAATCCTGCGTCTGCTTCGTCGAGGCTGTTAAAGCTTGTGTTGTCGGTTTCGCGTGACCCGATGTATCGGCCGCCGTCGGAGATGCTGAACTCCCACGCGAAGTTGTCATTTACCTGCCCGAATGCCAATCCTTGGGTGTATCCGGGGCCGAAGATTTCAGAGCTCAGAGTTCGATCAGCAGCGAGTTGGTACTGGGAATCAATCGCTTCTTCGGTCATCAGGATGTGTTTGAACTGACCAAACTTGAGGTAGTACCCTTCGTTTTTACCTGTAAAGTTGTACTGCGCATATGCATCGAGCAAACGAGCGTTTCCAGTGTCACCAGGCAATAAACCGGTGGTGCCTCGGCCTCGGGAGAGTTCTGCATCACCAAGATCAAATGAAATCCGATAGTTGAACTGAGACGAAACAATCGATCCATCGAGTGCAATCTGGATTCTTGGGTTTGAAAATCCATAAGTATTTGCGTCACTTGGCACAATGAAACCGGTCTTCCGGTTCGACACTGTGTACCTAGACTGGACCAATGCGGAGATGTTCATCGAGGTATTGTCCCCTCGTTCAACAAACCACGCAGGGTCTGACTCTGTCGGCTGCGCCCGGAGACGCGATGCAAAATCCCGTGAGTAGTTTGCATCAATATCCCCAGCGCTGGCAAAGCTGCACGAGCACAACGAAATGACAGCTGCAGCTTTGAACAACTTAATTTGCATTGAATCACCTGCACTCTTGTCCGCTGGAATTGATTTGCTTTGTACAAAGTTGTTCTGGGTCATCAAACCATTCCTCGCAAAGCCCTAGGAGAGCCATTCTGAATCATTTCTGGACAAATCACAACAGATTGCCTTGGCGCACACGATACCCTTATAAATGGTACTTGGCACACACAGATGGTTATTGTGTCGGCAAAGTGATCAACTTGGCACCAAAAGCGAGCATTTCTGCTCCCAAATCACTGGTTCTGACCCTGTACTGCTTGCAGATACATTGATCTGTTCAGATTTGATGAACAATTCACCAAACTCTTGCAGGGTCGGATCTTGTTGATACCATTTCTATGCCCGTATCTGTTCAACCAAAGGCATCCACAATGAACACACAATCCGCAACACCAAAGCCATCCTCGATCTCCAGACCATTGACGATCTTGGTCGCGGATGATGAACCTGATCTGGTGGAGTTGATCACCTACAACCTCAAACAACTCGGACACACGATCGTGCCGGCAGCCGACGGCGCCCAAGCGCTCGAACTTGCCAAATCGAAGGTCCCTGACCTGCTTGTGCTCGATGTGATGATGCCCGAGCTTACCGGGATCGAAGTTGCCAAACGATTGCGTGCACAGACTGAAACCGCGAGGATCCCAATCATTATGCTCACCGCGAAATCAGAGGAATCCGACGAACTTGTCGGATTGAATGCAGGCGCGGATGATTACATCTCAAAACCATTCTCAATGAACCTGCTCGTTGCACGGATTGATGCGTTGACCCGGAGAAGCAGTTCATCGCAAACAAGCAATGAAACACAGTTGAGTCTGGGACCCGTTTCAATCAACTTTGATGAACATCAAGCATCCGTCGATGGCAAACCAATCCAACTTACGATCACCGAGTTTCGGTTGCTCTGCGCATTACTGAGCAACAAAGGCAAAGTCCTCTCGCGTCCAGCATTGATCTCCAACGCGATCGGCCCTGGGGTCGCGGTCACCGAGCGGACCATCGATGTCCATGTGACCGCATTGCGGAAGAAGATTGCTCCTCATTCTTCGATGATCACCACCGTGAGAGGCGTTGGGTACCGTGCTGATTTGCCTACGGATTCTTGATCGGACACGATTCACAATCCGAAATGCTGATAGACTCTCCTCGTGCGTAATGAATCACAACCATCAACTCCCCCACCCTCCGCGTACTGGATATGGGCTTTATCCATCGGAATCGGTGCCCTAGTCATGGCGATCTTTTTTCCGATCTTCCTGATCGTCACTGCGTCATCAATTATCGTGATGGGATATCTGCTTGCTGGCGCATCAAAGCACCGGGACGCGCTGTCCGATGAGCTTGATACAAACTTTGATGATTCGCAACAAGCGCTTTATATCGCGGACCTATTACGCGGACTGATCAACGCTGCGGATATACCTATCCTCGCAACCGATGAACATGGATTGATCGCTCATATCAATCAACAAGCAACAAGTGTGCTTGGGATTGGTCAATCACTCCTTGGCAGACGATTCGACGAAATCATGACACAGGGAGTTCTCCACGAGCTTGAATCACTCGCTCGTGCTCATGAACCGGGACATGCTCGACTGACAATGCCCATCAAGGGAGAGGTTCGTGACTTTGATGTGTCTGCTGATCCCGTACCGATCTCGAAGGGTGCGGTGATTACCTTTCGTGATATCACCGAGCTCTCGCGAGCAATGACCCTCAAAACGGACTTTGTTGCCAATGCAAGTCATGAACTCCGAACACCGATCGCATCGATCAAGGTCGCGGTAGAAACCCTCTCGGGACCTGCGAAAGATGACCCGCAGATGTCGTCGCGTTTGATTGAAATGATTACTAATAATGCGGATCGGCTCGAACTGCTTGCGGATGACCTGCTCGATCTTTCGAAGGCTGAATCCGAGGATCAATCTGTTCAGATCGAGCTTGTCAATGTGCATGAACTTGTGAGTCAGCTGCTCGATGGGTTCTCGTCTCCTGCGAGCCGAAAGGATCTTGAGTTGATCGCGGAGATTGAACCTGGGATCGAGGAGATCGCAACGGATTCTTCATTGATCGCGTTGATACTCCGAAACTTGATACAGAACGCGATCAAGTTTGCCCATGAGGGGACCGCTGTGCGGGTGGTCATCCGAGCATCGCAGGTATTCCCTGAGCGGGAATCGGTGATTCCCGCAAAGCTCGGGTATCCGATGGGCATCGAACTCAGTGTAGTTGATCGGGGGGTGGGCATCCCGATTGCTCATCAACAGCGGATCTTCGAGCGGTTCTATCAGGTTGATGCTGCCCGTGCTGGCAGCGGCGCCCGTCGAGGTACTGGTTTAGGATTGGCGATTGTCAAACATGCTGCCAAGTCTCTTGGTGGGACGATCCGAATCGAGAGCGCCCCGCAGATCGGGACCACAATGTGTGTGCGACTCCCTCGTTGTTTGGATCAATATTCAGCAGATGAAGTCGGCACAAATATCCCAAATCATTGATTCTGGACAAATAAAGCACTGCAACTGATTCTTTTCTTATGAATCGAGGACTGAATCGTCGCATCTTGCTCGAAGCAGGGAAACAATTCGTCGATCATACAGATGTGTACATATCGGGCGATAGGATGTTACCGATAGAAGTGACAGATACACCAAGAGTACATCGGATGCCGATTGAGTCGAATCATCTGATTGGAGCACATGGGAAAAGACGGTTCAAACTCAGGATCTTCGCCTACGACAAAGCAGGCAACGCGGACCGCAACCAATAAGAGCGGGTCAAAGCCTGCGCGCCGGGTAGTTGTTCAGATCAAAGGCAAATCCATCAAGCAACAGCTTTCAGACTTGCTCGCGAACCCGGCGCTGTTCTGGGGGGTTCTTGCCTATCTTGCATTCGTGCTTGTTGTTGGATCGACGATGCTCTGGACTCGGGGACAGACCAGAATCGCGGTTGGTCAGATCATGCGCGAGACACGAACATCGCGTGTGGAGTTCAACACTGAGGATGTGCCTCAGACACAGATGCGCCGTCAAGCAGCACGAGGCAACGTCCCGCGTGTCTATACCGCGGATCAGCAGGTTCTCAACGAGATGCGTGCGGATTTAACCAACCTCCCCCGCACATTGGCAGGGGTGAGCTCGCTTGATGAAGTTGCCCGCGATATCCGGGTCCGGTTTGGGCTCGACGAAGAATCGTTTATCGGGTTCCAACAAACTGCCAACGATGAAACACTTCTGAATCAATGGTCAGATCATATTGACACACTTGACGATATCCTCCGTCGGCGGCCGATGCTGAATCGCCAGGCATGGCAGAACGCCACGCAAGAAGGACTCAACACACAGATCATGCTTCGGTTTCCGGTTACAGGACCGACGCCTGATGGGTCGAATGATCAGATCGATTCGCAACGGATTAGTCGAGATGATGTGATCAATATTGATAAGCAGGATCAACTCGCTGCAGAAGTCGGACGCATCGTTCGGATTGCGGGCTTTGCCAATCCGATGAGCACGATTGTCCGCAAACGATTGCTCAACGAACCAAAGCCAACCTTTACCTATGACGCGGCTGCGACCACCCAAGAGATGGATGCGGCATCAGGTCGGGTGATGCCTGTGCGTCAAACAATTACCATCGGGCAACGCATCTTCTCGCGAGGGGATGTGCTCGAGCAAGCAGCGTACGCATTGGCAAATCGTGAGAATGTAGAGTTCAAATCAAACAACGCGAGCTTAGTCCGCAAATGGTTCGGAATCGTGTCGGTGTATGCGATGGTCGGCGCGATGGGATTACTCCTCGGGGGATACATCACCCGGTACTGCCCGAAGATAGTCTCAAAGCCAGGGCGAATTGGATGGATGACTGGACTGGTTACCCTTGCGATCGTCATCGCAGCAATACTCGGTGTGTATGACCCAAGACTTGTTTGGCTTGGCACCATCACCCCGGTTGTGCTCATCGCGGTGCTGATCTCGATCGCCTATGACCAGCGCACCGCGCTCGCAATCACAGGCGTGGTTGCGATCATCGTTGCGATGTCCTTGCAGATCCATACCGGATTGCTCGCGATCATGCTCATCGGCATCGCGGGCGCACTCGCACAGATCAACGAGTTGCGTGAACGCCAAACATTGATCCGGATGTCAATCGTGATCGCATGCGTGCTGAGCATCGCGACGATGCTCGATCAGCTGATCAATCTCCCTGTCATCGGCGCGAGTAATCAAGTTGTTATCGAAGCAATCGCAGGCGCAAGCGCCCAATCGTTCATTGCGGGGTTACTTGTCGGCGGGATCGCGTTGTTTATCCTCCCCTTCATCGAACGGGTGTTCGATATCACAACCGGGATGACACTGATCGAGCTGCGTGATCCCAAGCAACCGATCCTGCGCGAACTCCAACAACGAGCCCCGGGCACCTACAACCACTCACTCAATGTTGCATCAATCGCAGAGAGCGCAGCGGAAGCGATCGGCGCTGATGCATTGCTCACTTATGTCGGATGCTTATATCATGACATAGGGAAGATGAACAAACCCGCGTACTTTATTGAGAACCAATCCAGAGGGATCAACAAGCACGACAAGCTCACCCCTGCGATGTCACTTTTGGTGATCATCGGACATGTCAAAGACGGGTCCGAAATGGCACGCGAGCACGGGCTTCCAAAGTCCTTGCGGCATTTCATCGAAGCGCATCACGGGACAACACTTGTAGAATATTTCTACCGCAGAGCGCGTGAACAAGCATCCCAAGCGGACGAAGAACGCTCCCCGGAGCAAATTCTTCGTGATGCTGCGGATCAGTTGCCTGACGAGGTCGATTACCGGTATCCCGGGCCTCGCCCTGCGACCAAGGAGGTTGCGATCACCATGCTCTCTGATGCGGTTGAGAGCGCCACGAGAACACTCAAAGATCCGACACCTGCTCGGATTGATGGTTTGGTTCGCTCACTAGCAAACAAGCGACTTATGGATGGTCAGTTCGATGAATGTGACCTGACATTCCATGAGCTGAGTCAGATCTGTGAATCAATCTCGAAGACCGTATCTAGCATCTATCACGGCCGAGTGCGATATTCGAGCGATGAAGATGAGAAACCGACGGAAAAATCTGAATCCAAATCGGATTCAAAGAGCACCGACGAACCCGATCCTAAATCCGCAAAGTCCGCCTGAGCGATTACTTCTTGCGCGACTTGTGCTGGGTCTTTTTACTCTTCATTGATCCTGTTTTTCGTTTGGTGCCCATCTCGGTGAACACCGCGACCATGAGGACAAGCACGCCGACAACGAAGAGGATGAGTATCGCGATCAAGATCCATGCGGGCATTCGTGCACTCCTTCAGGTGTTCAAAGACTGAGGACGAGGATACCAGATTCGTGATCAAAATGGGCATTCTTTTTCTCAACTCACCACTATAATCTGCACATGCTACAAACTCGGCTCGTCCATCGTGCCCTCAAATACCGATTTCGTAACGATCCGCTCGAAATCAAGACCATGCTTGAGCACACGCCTCGCGATGGTGTGGCGCTCGATATCGGTGCGCACAAAGGTGCGTATCTCTGGTGGCTCGCGCGTCGGGTTGGTTCCAACGGCCGTGCGATCGGGGTTGAGCCTCAAACAGAACTGGCGGATCGTCTCAAAACCGCATACGCCAAGAAACCCTGGGTCTCGATCGTTAACGCGGCGGTCTCCACCGAAAGTGGTAGCGCAACCCTCTCCATCCAAGGCGAAGGTGTTTCGCACGGCGCGACACTCCGACAGGTCGGCGAAGATGTCAAAGACATCCGAACAACTCAGGTTCAAACCATCTCGATGAGCGATCTGATCGACCAGCAAGGCGTATCGCGCCTGGACTTCATCAAATGCGATGCGGAAGGGTTTGAACGCGCGATCATGCAAGCGGGTTCCGAGGTGCTCGATCGGTTTCGTCCGTCGGTGTTGATTGAGTGCGAGTTGCGACTCGGCGCAGGGTGCCAGGACCCGGTTGGCGAACTCTGGGATGTATTCCGCCCGCTCGGTTACGACGCGAAATGTTTTTACAACGGCGACATGATCCCGATCGATTCGTTTGAGTATTCAACCCACCAGCGCGATCCCGATGACAAAGCCCATTACGGCAACAACTTCATCCTCACCCACCCTGCAGGTCCGCGGGCGGTATAAGAGCAATCGCTTCGATTACTAGGCCTTGGTCTTTGAATCACCCATCAGCTTTTCATTGAAATCTTTCGTCGCGCCCGGCGCGAGGGTGAACCATTTCCAATCCGCAGTCCCGACGAGTTGCCGGGCGATGATGTTGATCTGCCCGATATGGAAGCTGTAGTGGTCGATCTGACGGATGACGGCGGCGTTGACTGTGTGTTCTACACTTCGAATGGTGATGATCTTGTTGAGGTCATCGTTGGTTAGTGAGTCAAGTTCTGAAAGGAGAACCGTCCAACCCTGATCGAATCTTGCCATGATCTTGGCTCGCTCGTCTTTGGTGTGTGCTGGTGGATGATCGAACTCATGGTCACGATCGCGGGTTGTTTTTTCGCCGTCGGTGGTGAGGAAATCCGTCCATCGGGATCGCATGTTACCCGCAAGGTGATTGGCGATGATCGCACACGAGTTGAGACCCTGCGCGAGGATGGTGAAGAACTGATAGTCGTCGAGTTGATCAAAGGCGTGGTGAGCGAAGGCGCGTTGGCGGGAGAAGATTTGGTGCCAGATGGTAATGGTATCGGAGGGGAGGGAAGATTGATATGCGTGATTAGACATTTTCTACCTCTTCTCATTCGCTTGGCGTTGTGCTCGGTCTCGAGCTACACGGCCAATGAGCCATTTGTTTCCACAGTTCTTCAGAAGTTCGTCAACGAATACTGAATCACCGGATACATCAAATTGATATGAAATCCAAGCACATGCACGAGCAATTCGCCAACCGGGAACCGAATCTATCATTTGATACAGTTTTTTCAGAATGGATCGTCGATACTTCACATCCATATGCCAGGAATACTGACAAAGCGTGTGGAGTGTCTGTGCTCTTGAATTACTGGGGGTGATTGAATCTGCTTCCTTCAAGGCAAACACAAGAAGGTTATTGGCTTCTTTTTTTAACCCGGAATCAGATAGAGTCCTGATTGGCCAAGCAAGTGGTGTTACTCTTCGGTACTGATCTTTCTCAGTCTTTGCTGCTTGCGCAGCTGCTTTACAAGCATTCCTGCACTCTTCTCGCTCTAGCTTTGCAGCACCTGACGCCAAGGCCTGACACCTGTACCAGCCTTGGTCAATTGATTTACAGTACGCAATCAACTCCTTACTTGATCGGAATGATTTAGATGAAACTGAATTTCGATGTGTTGTATCAGACATACCACTGTTCCAACACATCTCGCCATTCTTCGAGTGTCTTGACATAGATGAACTGCTTCTTCACCTCATCGGCTTTGGGATGATGAGTTGCGAACTTGATCCCGAACTTGCGCATATTCTTCGCGGTCAACAACTCTGGTTCGCGGGTGTGCGAGTTCACCGCCAGCGCGAGATCGAAGTGTTGTTCGAGGACTTCTCGCTGCTCGGCGATGGTTGGCGCCTGCGGATCATTGCCGGCAAGAATGGTTCTTGCCTGGCGGAAGATCCATGGGTTGCCGATACATCCACGCGCGACGGACACGCCGGTCAAGCCGGTGTACCCGATCATGCGGAAGATCTGGTTCACATCCCAGATATCGCCTGAACCAAAGATCAAGCGCTCGGGATTGCGATCAACGAGTCGTTTGAGCGGGTCCCAGCGGGATGGGCCGAGGTATTTTTGTTCGACGGTTCGGCCATGCACAGTGACCCAGGCGCATCCGATGTCGTAGCACGCGTCGAAGAGATAATCGAAGTTCTTCTGCATCTCTGGGGTGTCGTCGAAGGATCGGCGCATTTTGACGGTGATCGGGATTGAATCCGGGACTGCGTCACGGACAGCTTGGAGGATGTCGATGGCGCCTGCAGGTTCTTTGAGCCAGTGCCCGCCTCGGGATTTTTTGGATATCTTTTTCACCGGGCACGCGAGGTTGACATCGATCGCTGCGAAGGTTCCTTCGCCATCAGATCGGAGTTCCCCGATCCCGGAATCGACCATATTTCGATATTCTTTGTGCGAGCGTTGCCCTTGCTCGATCATCTTGATCGCGCCTGCAGCCATCTCCCCAGGATCATTGCCCATGATCTGTCCGACGAGGGGTGTGTCCTCGATGCCGCCGGGGACATTATCGTGAAGCTCACCCAGGTCTGCCTTTGCAAACCCTTTGCCACCAGCAAGTAAGGTTCGATCGAGCAGTGCTTCGGTCACACATAACGGGCACCCTTGACGACGAGCGATGATCCGCATCGCTGCGTCGGAATACCCGGCCAATCCTGCTTGATAGAACGGGGCATCGAACCCCGGAATGAGGGTACTTACGCGCGCGTCCATGCCTGTGGGTCCGAACCGTTTGACTAAGTCGGCAGCGATGACTTTGGGGTCCAGTTCTTGCGCACCCTCTGCGATCGCGAACGATGGTTCGGTGGCATTATTGTTCTGATAGTTGCTTTGGCAGCTCATGTATGGGACGATAGGAGGGTGAAGACCAAACAACACCAATCGACCAGCGTCCTCTTCGTCTCATACCTCCTCTTTTTGAGCATAATCATGCTCACGATGGGCGGATGCCAGCTTTTTAATGAGAAGCTCACCGCTGAGCCTCACGGGAAATACCCCGCGGACATCGTTCACGGCGAGATCTTTGATGTTCAGGTCTTCCGGGATGTCACGGTACTCAAGTTCACCAACTCGACCACCCATGATTTCGGCGATTCGGTTGTTTGGCTCAACAAGCGGTACTCGCTGCCGATCGAGGGATTTGCGTCGGGTGAAACCGTTGAGATCGACCTTCGGCTCTTCGTCGATGAGTTCGGAGATACCTACAGCGCAGGCGGGTTCTATGCCCAGCGGGACCCAGCGCCGGTTGTGCTTTTCCAACTGGAAACGATTGAGAACGACTCACCCATCATGTACGGGTTTGTGGTTGTTGAAAACAAGTACAACTAAATCAATCCTGTGAAATAGTGCCATCTCTACGGGTGTTGAACATGGGCAGGAATAACGATCAAGCAAAGGTATCTCTCTATGGCACGCATCCTCGTTGTTGGACCACACCCAGATGATCAAGAACTCGGCATGGGCGGCACCATCATCAAGCTTGCCCAACAGGGTCATGACATCTTGATCCTTGATGTCACCAATGGTGAACCTACGCCTTTGGGATCACCGGAGATCCGCAAGGGTGAAGCGGCAGAAGCCCTTGAGATACTCAAAGAAGGTGCAACAGGAACAATCGAGCGATGGCTTTTAGACTTGCCCAACCGGTTCGTTGAACACACCATCGAGAATCGACACGCACTCGCGGGTGTGATCCGTGCTTGGCAAGCAACCATGATTTTCACTACCTTCCCCGAAGATGCCCATCCGGATCATCGTGCGGTTACTCGGTGCATCGAAGATGCACGGTTTGATGCGAAGCTCTCGAAGATCGACATGCCCGCACCGATCGACGCGTGGACAGGCGAACAGAAGGAACTGGGACCCACTCTCTATCCCAAATGGTTGTTCTACTACTACGCGACCCATCTTCGGTGGGTGGCAGATCCTAAGTTCGTCTTTGATATCACTGGCACACTCGATCAGAAAATGCGATCAATCAAAGCATACGAGACTCAGTTCGTTCTCCCTGAGAAGAATCGCAAAGCGCTTGAATGGATCGAAGCAAGCGCCAAATACTTTGGATCACGGATCGGTGCAGACGCGGGCGAGCCGTTCTATACAAAAGAACCCGTCGGACTGACGGGCTTTGATTCGCTCATCATGTGAGTACCGACTCAAAGAGTGATCAGTTCACTCGATACGCATACCCATCGAGTGAGCTGCGGAATCGGCCGGTGTTGAGGACCCCGTCATCGATCATCACATCGAGCGCCTGCGCATCGACGATCGAAGGCGACTTTGATTGTTGACCGGGACGGATCAGGATGGAGACCGCATTCAGGTTTTTGTTCTTACTAAAAACATAGGTTCCATTGATCGGGCATGTTTTTAGGAATGGGCTTTCAACCTTCAAGAAGTATTGCTTGAGTTCAGGAGGGGTGATTCCTGGCGCTGCGGAGTCTGGCCAATACCCTTTATCGGAATGAAAGTTCTCTGCAACTTGTGTGAGTCTCAAGATATCTTCACCCGCAGCAACAACCCTGGAGTCTGTGCTCGCGCTGGCGAACTTAGGAACGACCATCGCTGCAAGTATCCCGAGCACCACGACTACGACTAATATTTCAACCAATGTGAATCCTGTTCGACTTCCATTCATAATCAGTTCCGTCCATGAAAACTTGACTCTAATAATCGCCCATTGATGTATCGAGAGATATCAGGAGCAGATTGACCGCTATTCATTGCACGAACCAAATCGGTATCGACTCTGTCGGTTCCCCCCCATATTCTGATGATTCAGGACCGAGAACAATCCGCTTGTGCGTCCGCATACCAAGCGCATAGCGGATAAGATACAGTGTGCCTACCTCAATGACTCATCTACTCGAACCGGATCTCCAAGGGATGATCCAAGCAAAGGCGTACCGCGAAGTTCGCGATGCGCTCATGGTCATCGAACCCGCGGATATCGCGGATCTGATTGAGAACCTGTCGCTTGAGTCCGCGGTTGTTGCGTTTCGAGTGCTCCCACGAGAGCTCGCTGCGGGGAGCTTTGCAGAACTTAATCCGCAAGCGCAAGAATCACTGCTTGAAGAGCTGGGAACGGAACGATCCGCGATTCTGATCGAATCAATGGACCCCGATGACCGGGCAGCGGTGCTCGATGAGATGCCTGTCGAGATATCGACCAAGCTCATTTCGAGATTTTCGCCTGAGAATCGGAAGGTGACGCAGGCGATCTTGGGGTATGCCCCCGATTCTGTCGGGCGCCTCATGACCCCGGACTATGTACGGATCCGCAAGGACTGGACAATCGGGTACGCACTCGAACATATCCGTCGGTATGGACGCAACGCGGAGACTGTTGATTGGGTATTTGTGATCGATGAAGAAAACCAACTCATCGACGACATCCATATCCGTGAACTTCTCCTTGCCGATCCTGACACCACGGTGCAAGATCTGATGGACGACGAGTTCATTGCCCTCTTTGCGATGGATCACCGCGAGGAAGCGGTTCGGGTGATGGGTCGATATGACCGGACCGCGCTGCCTGTTGTTGATTCGCTTGGTTTGCTCGTTGGGATCGTGACTGCGGACGATGTCGCGGATGTCGCGGAGGAAGAGTTCACCGAAGATGTCCAAAAGCTCGGTGGTATGGAAGCGCTTGATGCGCCCTACACCACAACCTCTGTTCTGAGTATGTACCGCAAACGCGGTGTTTGGCTCGCGGGTTTGTTCTTGATCCAGGTGTTCACGATTTCCATCATGGCGTTCTTTGATGATGCGCTCGACAAGGCGGTTGTGCTCGCGGTCTTTGTTCCGATGATCATTGCATCCGGAGGGAACACCGGAACACAAGCTGCGAGCTTGCTCGTTCGTGCGATTGCGGTAGAAGAAGTTCGACTCAACGCGTGGTGGCGAATCATGCGCAAAGAAATCTTAACCGGATTGTGCCTGGGTCTGACGCTTGCGATTCTTGGGATCGGGGTTGTTTGGGGGCTCTCGTTTACTGCATTGCTCAACACCCCCCACATTTGGCCTTTAGCGTTCACCGTCAGCGGCGCGGTGTTCATCATCGTTATCTGGGGTTCACTGATCGGATCGATGTTCCCATTGATCCTTGAGCGTTTGGGAATGGACCCGGCCACCTCGTCTTCTCCCTTGGTTGCGACATTGATGGATGTTTCGGGATTATCGATCTATTTCCTTGTAGCGATGGTCCTTTTGCGTGGGACGATTCTCTGATTTTGACCTACTATTGTGCATGAACCCTATTTCACGCCGACATTTTCTTGCTCGTTCTTCGTCTGTCACGCTTGGATTTGCGGGTCTCTCTGCATCGCTCGCGAAAGGCTCGACAACTTCGTTGCTCGAAGCGCTCAATGATTCTTCGATGGGTTCAGTTGGGTTTGGGCCGTTGATCGTTGATCCCAAGGGCGTGATCGACCTCCCTGCGGGGTTCACCTACAACATCATCTCCAAAATCGGTGAGCGCATGGATGACGGTTTCCATGTGCCGGGCAAGCACGACGCGATGGGTGCGTTTCCCTACATTACTGACGACGGGGAAGTCGATGATGATCGAACGATTCTGATCCGCAACCACGAGATCGAAGATGCGCATCCTACGACGGGTCCGTTCGAATCAGCAGAAGCAATCAACTCACTCGACCCGACAAAGGTTTATGACTTCGGGCACGGCCGACCATCAAGGGGTGGCACAACCACGCTTGTCTACAACACTAAACTCGAAAAACTCGAAAAGCATTGGCTCTCTCTTGCGGGCACAGAACGCAACTGCGCCGGCGGGATCACTCCATACAACACATGGTTAACCTGCGAAGAAACATCGAGGGTCAAAGGGTATCGCTTTGAGCAAGATCATGGGTATGTCTTTGAGGTGCCCGCGACGACATCTCCCAAACTCGCGGATCCAAAACCGATCAAAGCGATGGGACGCTTTGTGCGTGAAGCATGCTGCACCGATCCAAAGACGGGCATCGTGTACATGACCGAAGATCGGCACGACGGGGTTCTCTACCGGTACCTGCCCAATGATCCCAAAGATCTGCACGCAGGGGGACGCGTAGAGGTCCTCTCGATCGAATACGCACCTCGATTTGATACACGCAACTGGGATGAACAGAAAGTTCAAGTCGGACAGAAAATGGCGGTCCGATGGATTCCGATTGATGATGTTGAATCGCCTAAGGACGACCTGCGTTACCGAGGGTTTAGCAAAGGAGCTGCAAGGTTCGCACGCGGCGAAGGCATGTGGTGGGGCAACGACAGCGTCTACTTCGCAGCAACCACCGGCGGCAAGACCTACTCCGGACAACTCTGGCGCCTGACCCCGGATCCCGATGACAGCAGAGACATTCTTGAACTCTTCATTGAACCCAACGATCCGAGTGTGCTCGAACGCGCAGACAACATTACCTTCTCTCCTTGGGGAGACATTGTGGTGTGCGAAGACGAGAACAAGCCCCCCCACCTTGTCGGGGTGACGATGAAGGGCGAACTCTACAAGATCGCAAGGAATGCGAAGAGCAACTCTGAGTTTGCCGGCGCGGTGTTCTCACCCGACGGATCAACCCTATTCGTCAACCTCCAGGGGAACGGCTGGACCCTTGCGATCACCGGGCCTTGGAAGAAGTAACCAGTAGCTGTGACCATAAAAAAAGCCTGTCCAACACGAACAGGCTTTGGTAGTATTCAAAGCAGATTACCGTCTTCGGCGAGTCGCCATAAGGGACCCAAGCCCAAGCATCGAGAGTGTGCCCGGTGTTGGTAATGCAAATGGATTTGATACTGAAGCAGCACCAATCCATGCGTTGATCCCGACCCTGCCAGTAACATTGCCGTACAAAACAGACTCACCCGATTCAACATCTAAGGTGTATAGATCACCATCTCTGCCCATAGAGAACAAAGTTCCATTGGATTCAAAGAACGAGACTGGACCAAAGGCAGTATCGATGAATGTTGTCCCGCCAGTCAATGCGTTAATAACTCCTATTCTGTTGTGCTGAAAATCGGCACCGAGATAGATATTTTCAGCAATCTCGTGATGATCAAAGTAGAGACCACCAGGTGATTCAATGTCTGCCAATCGCGTGTACACTCCGGTGTGCGGATTGTACTCTCCACCAAATCTCTCCTGACCGTTTGGTGTTGTCGCGGTAAAATAGACATTGCCATCTGATGTTGCTGCGAGCCCAGAAGTAAAATGAAAACCAGACCCCACTGGAGGACCGTTTGCACTGAAGATTACGCTTTCTTCTCCGGTTTGTAGATCAAAGCGAACGAGGAGCCCGTTGGTGTTTGCGAGAATGGATCCATCATCCAGATATAAAATATCATTGAGATTGAATCCATTATCAAGATCAATAACGAGCGAAGCGTTTAATGTATCGCCATCAACACGATAAATTCTACCACCCGCATCGGCGGCATAAAAATCTGCAATACCAGCAGTCGCAACAACTGAAACACTTGCAAGAACAGCAGTACATGCGCCCGCCTTCAACATGTTCATAATAAACCTCAAAATCTAATATATACTAATATGAAACAACTGATTTGGCTGAACCAGTACGAGTGAATCGCTGATTCGATCGTAAAACATGACAAATTCAGTGTTTCATGATCTTTGTCAATCGTTTACATTGTATCGACTATGGTCCTTACATCTGATAACCAAAATCTAAAAAATAAAACAACAGGTTTTAAACCTGTTGTTTTTATCAATGGCAAGTTGAACTTCTTTCCCTTATTCAGGGAGTTTATCGAGCTCTGCTTGAACTCGTTTTACCAATCGACTCACGGTTGCATCGCCGAAATCGAAGTCTAAACCAGCAGCTTTGAACAACTCAGGCAACGGCATCGAACCGCCGAGTGAGAGGGATTTCTTGTATGCTTTGAGCGCTGCTTCTTCGCCCTGCTCGAGACTGATCAACCAGATTCCCAGTGCGCCGAGCTGTGCGATACCATACTCGACATAGTAGAACGGCGAACCGAACAGATGTCCCTGTCGTTGCCAGACGAACTTGCGTTCTTCATCAAGACCGTCCCAGTTCACCCGGTGCCCTTGCATCCCGAATCGTTCTTCGAGTTTGAGCCATGCCTGAGCACGCTCTGCTTGGGTGTGCTCTGGGTTCTCGTAGACCCAGTGCTGGAATGCATCAATCGTAGCAATCCAAGGGAGGAGACTGATCGAGCCTTCAAGCTGTTTCCGGCGGGCGCGATTGGCATCCGCTTCACTCGGATAGAACGCATCCCAATATGGCATGGTCAAGAGTTCCATCGTCATCGACGCAACTTCAGCATACTCAATCGGTGAACTCCGGTACCAAACCAATGGCTCGTCTACACAATACATCGAATGGAATGCGTGTCCTGCTTCGTGCACCATGGTTTCAACATCGCGGTGTTGACCCGCTGCGTTCATGAAGATGAACGGGATTCGGC
Source organism: uncultured bacterium (assembly GCA_963976235.1). Taxonomy (GTDB): domain Bacteria; phylum Planctomycetota; class Phycisphaerae; order Phycisphaerales; family UBA1924; genus UBA1924. The sequence continues at coordinate 173,843 of CAXBJM010000004.1, read as the reverse complement.
TGCGATCACGGAAGTAGAGGTATCCACCGGGCGCTTTGCCTTTGCGTGAATCAAGATCAAGCATCGCGCCATCTGCTGAGCCGTTGGTGTTCGATCCGTCTCCCATGGTCGCGAACATCTTTGCCAGTTCAGGCGAGAGTTGATCGAATACTCGTTGTGATTTGGCGATCAGGTCTACGCCGCCTTCAAATGGCCTCAGGGGTGCTTGTCCCTTTGGGTCTACCGCGATATCCCATGGACGGAGTTGCTCAAGACCAAGCTCTTGCTTGCGCTGCGCGTCGAGATTCGCAACGAAAGGCATCACATGTTTCTCGATCGCGTCATGGAATGCGAAGCATGTTTCTGGTGTGTAATCAAAGCGGTGCTTGGATTTGAATGAATGCTCGACAAAGTTATGAAACCCTGCGTTCTTTGCGACTTGGTGACGCTTGGTGACCATCTGGTCATAGATTGCTGAAATCCTCTCCTGATCTTCGAGTCTTCGCGATGCTGATTTCTTCCAAGCCTCTTCTCTGATTGAACGATCGGCGGATTCGCTGTACTTGCCCATCATTGGCATTGTTTGTTCTTTGCCGTCGAAGTCGACCATCATCTTGCCACAGATCTTGTCGTACTCTTGATCGAGTTGCGAGATCTCAGTCTCGATGGAAACATTTTCCTGACGGAACAGATCCACATCTGCTTTGGTATCGCGGTAGAGCACCGTGTGATGGCCGCCGGTGAGTCCGAACTCTTCTGCGAGCTTTGCGAACTTCTTGTCGAGTTCGAAACCGATCGGCTTGGCATTCGGAATTACTGTCGTGATAAACGAGGTGTACGCATCCTGCTTTTCTTCGCTCTCGGTGTCGCAGGTCATGTCGATGTAGGTGTTGGCGCCCGATTCGCCGATGGCAGCTTCGAGTTCGGAACGATCTAAAAGCCACTGCTCAAGCTCGGACTTTGAGTTGACTTCGCGTGCGAGCAGCGCGTTGAGCAATGGCTCGATATTGTCCCACTTCGTTCCATCTATAACCTGAGGCACAAAGTCGGTGATTGGTGCTGATGTCATCGTTTTCTCTCCTAATTGTGTTTGTATTCAAACACGAACTGTTCACAATATTCTTATTAATTGACTTTATTTTTTACAAACTCGATTGCCTGGGGTTGCGTTTGGACCCGGCCTTCAAGTTGTTCATCATAGACCGCATCGAGAATAACTTTGAAAACTGGGCTCGGTTTGATCCCGAGTTCTATCAAATCTGCACCAGTAACCAATGGTTTGGGACTCAGACCGCCTGGTTCTTGTGCGAGTTGTGTGAGATTCTCGCGAGGCGATTCCCATCCGATCGGTTTGATTGCTTCCGCGAGTAATAATGCTTCACCCGCGTGTTTGCGAGCGCCGAGTCGTTTGCGAGCAGCAACAGCCATCGTGTCCCAGTCCTCGATGAATGCCTGTGCGAACTCCAGCACATGTCTGAAGTGTTCACTTTGAGCACGAGAAAGATCGAGCGACCATTCCCAACCGCGCGACGAACCAGAGCTATTGAGTTTCTCAAGTTTCCATTGTCCTTCATGGTCATGTCGCCATGCAGCGATCGCGGTCATCGCATCCGCCTTGGGATCAAGCGCGCCAAGCGTGCGGAGTTGATCGTTATATCCCGGTGTCCCAAAGATTGTTTGATCGAGACCGTGCTGACGAAGGAGTTCGACCGCGAGCACACGCGAGGGATGACTCATCATCCGTCGAACCTCTTCACCGATGCGTTCGACACTCACCCCGGAGAGTTCGCTTGCATCCTCGCGGATCGCATCGCTTGTCGTTTGGTCGATCTCAAGTCCATACCGTGCAGCGAACCGGACAGCACGCAGCGCTCGGAGATGATCCTCCTTGAGTCGATCCGCAGGATTCCCAACCGCACGCAGGACCATCGCTTTGACATCTGCTCGGCCGTCTACAAAATCAATTATCTGCTGATCTTCATCTTCTGCAAATGGATCATAAAACAATGCATTGATTGTGAAATCTCGGCGCTGCGCATCTTCCTTTGGTGTTGAGAACTCGACCGAGTCAGGACGTCGCGCATCAGAGTACGAACCATCGGATCGGAATGTTGCCACTTCGATCGTTTCTCCAAAGTCGTGAACAAGCATTACCCCGAACGCGGCGCCCACAGAAGCTGTTTTGCGAAAATACCCTTCAATTTCGGTTGGTTTCGCATCCGTCGCAACATCGAAATCATTGGGTTCAACACCCAAGAGCAAATCACGCACGCACCCCCCCGCGAGGTACGCGGTATGCCCGTTGGCACGGAGGCGCTCTATCACGCCAATCGCGGCGTGGTATTGCTTCGATTGAAACTGATTCGACTTCGCACTCACCCGATCTGTTCCTCCCGCAGGTCGCGGCTCATCAACATCGTAATCGCATCGACCGGATCGAGATGCTCGAAGAGCACCGCGTACACCGCATCGGTAATGGGCATATCAACCTTATATTTCTTCGCGAGATCCACCACCGATTCGGTTGTTGCGACCCCTTCGACGACGGACATCGAGTCACGGAGATACTGATCGAGTTTGGCGCCTTTGCCGAGCGCTTCGCCGCAGGATCGGTTCCGACCTTCGGGACTAAAACAGGTCGTCGCGAGATCCCCAACCCCTGCGACACCAAAGAAGGTGTTGGTCTGCGCCCCCATCGCGACACCCAATCGCCCGATCTCTGCGAGTCCACGCGCGAGCAGCGCGCTCTTCGCGTTGTACCCCGCGCCGAGACCATCAATGATCCCTGCAGCGATCGCGATCACATTCTTAGTCGCGCCCGCCAACTCAACCCCAACAAGATCAGGGTTGGTATATATGCGAAGCCAACTCGTTGAGAAGAGTTCTTGAATCGTTTGGGCAAACCCCGGATGATCTGATGCTGCGGACATCGTCGCGGGGAGACAGATCGCCAGTTCCGTCGCGATCGCGGGTCCTGACATACACCCGAGCGCCCGAGGTTTGGCATCAGGATCATCGCCAAGCACATCTGCGATGATCTGCGTTGGACGCAGAAGTGTCTTATTCTCGATCCCCTTCGCGACTGAGATCACCGATGCGCCCTTGGGAACATGCTCTGCGATCCGTTCCCAGGCGCCCCGGATAAACTGGACCGGGATCGCGTTGACGATGATGTCTGCATCAGAAAGCGCTTCCTCATCAGACATAGCAACCCGAACACATCCCGGAAGTTCGAAACCGGGCAACCGATCAGTTTTGCGCGTTTGCGAGAGCGCCCCGTTTTCTTCTTCGCTGTGCCCCCACATGATGACTTGTGCTCGCTCGCACTGTCCAACACCACGAGGATCAGGATTGGCGAGCGCCCCAGCGCAGACGAGCCCCATCTGCCCGATTCCGAGGATGCAGACCTTGGGAATGCCCGGATTGGGAATATCAGCGTCTGGATTGGTGTTTGTCATGTATGCCTCCAACGAACAGATCAAGATCGTGATTCATTCACATGATCAACTGCTGTGTAGATCATACGAACCCAATGCCCATCCCGTGCGTACGGTATGGACATGGATACCACTTATAGAGAGGATATCCAGATTGGCATCACCTAGAGTAGAAACGAGCCCAGAAACCGGCATTGGGACCATCATATCCCCTAACTGAGCTCGATCGACCATCAAACCCACACCGAAACTTGCACCACCTCGGCAAAACAACATTATGAGCGATACACACACCCATACGCATGACTCTGGACACACACACGGCGGGATCGATTGCTGCTCCCATCACCAGGTCATCGATGAAAAGAACGGCTGGATCTTCTTCTACCTCATCGGGGGCATGCTCGCGATTGTCTCATGGATCGCCAATATGTCCGGCGCTGCCAATGAACTGATTGCGACGCTCCCCGCGGTGCTCGCAGCAGTCTTGCTCGGAGGCCCGCTCTTCCTTGCTGCTGGTAAAGAGGTGCTCAATCGACATGTCTCCTCGTCTTCACTTGCAGCACTCGCGATCCTCGCATCTATGTCCGTGGGTAAGTACGGCACAGCAGCATTCCTCGCGTTCATCCTCCTCGTTGCAGACCAAGTTGTCCTCCGCACTGCCGACGGCGCGAAACGGGCAATCGAACAACTTGTATCACTCACCCCTGATATCGCCCGCGTCGTCATTGACGGCGTAGAAAGCATCATCGGTGTTGGCGAAGTCAAAGTCGGACAAACCGTCCGCATCCGTCCTGGTGAAAACCTCCCGGTTGACGGCCGAATCATCACCGGCGAATCCACCATCAACCAAGCATCACTCACGGGTGAAGCAATGCCTGTCGAAGCTCAGAAAGGCTCTGATGTCTACGCGGGTACCACCAACCTTACCGGTGCGATCGACATCGAAGTCACACAGGTCGGCGAAGAAACCACCATCGGTAAAGTTTCAGGTCTAATCCGCGAAGCAGAATCCACAAAGACTGAACGCCAGTTGCTCATCGAGCAGGTCGCCAAGTTCTATGTCCCCGTTGCGCTCTCCGTCGCGTTGGTTGTGTTCTTCCTCACTTCCCAGAGCGAGATTGCATCGGTGCGTGAATCCGCAGCGCTGCGTGCAGTAACTGTGCTTGTGGTGACCTGCCCAACCGCGTTGCTGCTCTCATCACCATCTGCGATGGTCGCAGCGTTTGCTGCAGCTGCACGGCTCGGGGTGATGATTAAACGCACCGAGTTCCTTGAAGGCTCTGCGAACATCGATGCGGTGGTCATGGACAAAACAGGTACACTCACCACCGGACGGTTCGAAGTATCTCGCTTGGCACCCGCAGAAGGTGTGCAAGGCGCGGACCTGCTCCAAGCAGCAGCCTACGCGGAAGCGCATTCCAACCATCCCCTCGGACTCTCGATCCTGAGAACCGCGGAGCAGGCACGGATTACTGTTGATTCTGACGGCAAGTTCGAGGAGATTCATGGCGCCGGTGTGAATGCAAAGACATCACTGGGCGCGATCTCCGCAGGCCGAGGCACATGGATCCGTGGACTTATGCCATCGGCGACATCCGATATCGATGTTGTCGAAGAACGCATCGAAGGCATGTCAGGTGTTCATGTCATCAAAGACGGGAAGTACCTCGGTGCAGTTGGTCTCGAAGATAAAATCAGACCAAACTCCAAAGGCATGGTCGATCGTTTACGCGAACTCAATGTCCGCATGGTTGCAATCTTCACGGGCGATCGCCTCTCTGTTGGCAAGCGCGTTGGTGCAGTCACCGGCGTTGACGCGGTCGAAGCCGAATGTCTCCCAGAAGAAAAACATCAACTCGTCAAACAACTCACCAGTGACGGGTACCGCGTCATGATGGTCGGCGACGGCATCAACGACGGCCCGGCACTCGCAGCAGCGGATGTCGGTGTCGCGATGGGTCTCTCGGGTTCTGACATCGCAGCAAACTCTGCGGGTGTCGCGTTGATGACCGATGAACTCAACCGTCTGCCATTCCTGATGGAACTCGCTCGGCGATCACGCCTGATCGTGACCCAGAACATCGTCGTTTCGATCCTCATGGCAATCGGTGGTCTGATCCTCGCAGCGACCGGTAGTTTCCAAGCAATCGGGGGCGCCAGCATCGGTGTCGGGTTTGCCGCATTCTTCCACTTCATCCCCGATGTGTTCGTGATCGGCAACTCCTTTAGACTCTTCCGGTTCGGCGAAGATTTCCTCGAAGCAGAAACCATCGCCAAGGAGCAAGCAGAAGCAACCTCCAAACGCATCCGAAGAGAAGCATCCGTTCGCAATCTTTCATCAGAACCAGCACAAGCCTGATCGACATATGTTGGATTGAAACACTCAGGACCAACTCATCAACGCCCAGCCACTTCGGCTGGGCGTTTTTTCGATCATCTCACTTCATCACCAATCCACATACCCATGATGATTTCGTCTTCGTATCGCCCGTCCGGTTGCCTGAGTGACCTGCGCTTGACCCCTTCCTCAACAAACCCGGCGCGCTTGTACACCATGTGCGCGTGGGTGTTGCTGCACAACACGGTGAGTTCGAGTCTTTGAATATCCGCATGCCCACGCATATCTTCGATCGCCTGATTGAGCAAGAGCGTCCCGAGACCTGTCCGTTGATGACTTTCCAAAACTCCCATCCCAAGATCAGCAACATGCGCAAGCTTCTTCCGTTCTGCAAAGCGGAAGGACGCGTTGCCCACGACGCGATCTGTATCGGGTTCGATCGCCACCAGTGAGTAGAACCGTCCGTCCGCGATCAGATCAATATGTGACTGAACACGCTCAATCGACGGGAAATCCCCATCACATGTCAAAATCATGTCAGTTGATCGTCCCAGTGCGCAGATGTACGCGTGCACGCGTTCTGCATCGCCCTGACGCGAGTGCCGGACTTGCACGATTCGTCCATCGCGGAGTGTGATTGCTTCATTCATTTGTTGTGTTTCCATTTCCGATCCACATACCCATCATGTATTCGCCGCAGAGTTCGCCGCTGGGTTGTCGGACCGCCTTTTCGCGATGCCCTTCAACCTTGAACCCAACGCGTTCGTACATCTTCTTCGCGTGATCGTTCCCGTCCATGACGAGCAGATCCAAGCGAAGAATCTTTGGGTTCTTTCGCATGTCTTCGATCGATCGATTGAGCAACCACACCCCAAGCCCGCACCCTTGCCACTGAGGAAGAACCCCGAGCACCATCCCCGCGGCATGCGCGATCTTGACTCTTGATCCGGGGTAGAACGCCGCGTTTCCGACGATCGCGTCTGTTTCTGGATCGATTGCACACAACGAATAGAACCCGCCTTGTGCAATTTGTGTGATGCTTGATTCATACTGCTCGACAGTTCGCATATCCCCCGGATGCGTTAACAAACGATCGGTTGAATCCCCGAGCGCATACATAAAGTCATACACCCGTTGCCCATCGCCTGGGATTGCCGATCGGATGATCAGTTCGCGTCCATCCCGCACCTGAATCGTTTCACCCATCGGTACGCTCTTCTTGATGCGTTCGGCATTGATCAATAAACTCGACTGCTCTTCGCAGGTGCGGGATCACAATCGAGCCACCAACTATCAGCGCAATATCGAGTATCTCGAACAACTCTTCGTCGGTTGCGCCCGAGAGGATACATTGATCAATGTGGTACGCGATGCAATCATCACACCTGAGCACCATCGACGCAGACAACCCAAGCATTTCTTTGGTCTTCCTGTCAATCGCGCCGGGTTCATACGCTTTGGTATCAATCGTAAAAAACCGTTTGGTGATTGTGGTGCCTCGCGCGAGGATCTTCTCGTTGAGTTCGGTGCGGAAAGACTGATACTCTTGATATGTTCTGCCTGGTGTACTCATATGACCATGATAGTTCAATAATCGAACCATTGGATGTCAGCAATGCGGAATCAGGGCAGTTAGAATCCGAATATATATCCACGCTGATGAACCAATGACTATCCCAAAGGAACCCCAAATGTCCCGAACCAAGCTCATCGCAGCCCTCACGCTCGCATCACTCGCCCCTTTAACCTTGACAGGTTGCCTTGCGAGTCATCACACATCAAGCTCGATTGCGGGCGCCTATGTCCAGCCATCCGATCTCTCCCGCGTCCGCAAGCATGCGTCAACCAAAGACGATGTGCTTCAGATTCTCGGCGAACCGACCAAAAAAATGACCAACGACGACGGCACAGACACATGGACATGGCAATGGACCCGCAAAGAACAAGACTCAGGTCATCTCATATTCATATTCAACAGCTCAAGCAGCAAAGAAATTGATGAATCAGTGCATGTCCTCTTCGAGTATGATGTTGTCAAGGACAAATGGCGCGATTAATCTTTCGATCGGGCTTTCATTGGACCCGCAGCTGTTTGCCTGTCCGTAATCCGGTACTCAAGCAAAGGCTCCATCCCGATCTCTGCACGGGCGCGATTTGTTGCATCGATATCAACAATCGCAGGCGGGAGAACCGTCATGGTCTTTGAGTCGAATGCCTGCATCTTGCCATAAATTTGAGGCTCGCCATTGTGCTGTTGTTTGCGATCGTAAATCATCGCGTACGGCCCAGGGTCCATCCGGCCCGCGAGCACCTCTTCACGCAACTTGGGCAACACCCAGTTCATATCTTCCATCTTCACATGTATCAGGATCGGCACCGGACTGGGAAACCCTTCCCCGGCTGTCTCCTCAGTCGGCCAACCATGTTGATCGATCAGTTTCATCAACTTCTTCGTATTGACTTCATCAATCGCGTTCTGCTTTTTCCAGTATTCTTCTTCGATCTCGGGATCAAGACTGATTCCCTCAGCGTTCCGCCTTGCATATTCAGCCATATGCGCCTCGTCATCGAGCGCATTGAGCCGAGCAAGTTCATCAGGATCGGTCGTACCCCAAGAGATCGGATCTCGATACAACTGGTCAGATTCCATAATCGCATCAAGCGCTTCTCGATAGGATTGAGATTCGCATACCTGCTTTGATTGCAACCTACAATCGGAACTCGATGTCGTCGCACACCCGTTCGTCAATCCTAATACAAAGGCGCTTACTACAACCGACAGACATACTTGTTTGGACATTGTGCTCTCCTTCATGGTTCCAATGAACAAAGAGATGAAGAGCCTGCCGGCTTCTGTCAGAAGTTGAAAATTAATCTTCGATAAGTTTTTCAATCAATGATTCAAACCGTTCGCGTTGTTGGGTGTAGGCATCACCCGTTGCTGGGCCGCTGAAACCCGAGTACACTGCTTGCACTTCGTTCGCCTCATTGAGAAACACAAGCGTTGGGTATGATCGCACCTGATCCAAAAAACCCAGTGTCTTTGTCGCTTTGTCCTTGTCGTTGAGCCCGGCGATCAGGATCGGCCAATCACTCCCGATATGTTCGTGATGGCGTTTCACTTGCGTGACCGATCGGTCAAAGTCTTCGGTGAGTTCGAATGCAAGCCCGACGATCGCGAGATCGTCGCCGTACTGTTCTTTGAGTGATACCAACTCGCGCCCCGCATCGCTGCAGTTGGGACACCACGAACCGAATATCTCAATCACGCGCGCCTTGGACTTTGATTCGTCAAGCACATCGAACACACGCGTAGGCACGCCTTCCAAATCCTTGAACACCATCTCGGCGAGTGCCTCTTCATCCGTGACCACGGTTTGCTCGAACGCATCGGGGAGTGTCGCATCATCATCTCGCACCGCGGTCCATGTCTCGTGCCACCAGTTGCCTGAATAAAAGTCACCTTCGATCGAACCATCCTCTTGCATCCGAGCATGGAACAAAAACGCATGCGCCCCATCGAAAGTTGACAGCCGCAGTAATTTCCCATCAACTCTTCCCGAGAGATAGCGATAATCACCAGTGGTTGTCAGGAAAGTACCTGTTGCTTGAAGAACGTCATCAACCTCAAAAACAGCAATGGCTGGCTCGTCCGATGATTCAAAGTTCACCTCCCAACGCCCTTCATAACTCACATGATGATTGATTTCATCTTCGTTGGGATTAGGAATCGGGACGAATCTGGACGCTTGCACTTCTTGGTACGACCCATTCAGCTCTGTCAGAACAACAGGAATCTCGACATACTCGCCATGACGAAGTTTCCGCCAGACACCCTCGGCACGCGTGTCTGTATCTGTTGGTTGAAATCCATACCAACGATGCCACAAAAGCGCTGAGTCATACATATTGAAGCTCAGCTTCATGCTGTAGAGTGTGCGTCTGCTCACCCGCGACAAGATATCACGATTTCCCCCGAACTGCTCAGTTTGTCCGCTTGTTTCCTGTGGACCAATGACGATGCGTTCATCACCGTTCGTGATGACAAAGCTGAATACTGGGGCATTGTCCCAATACGCTGTTGTATCTTCATATGTCAGAATAAACGGCAACGCGCCACCCGGAGTCATCATCTCAACCCGATAGGAATTCAATGACAAATCATCTGCTCTCGCGGGTGATACAAACATGTAAAGAATCGCGGCGACACTAAAACAATTAATTATTTTATACATACCCAAGTATAACAAGTCTTCAAGTAGGGTGAGTCACAGATTTGTCACAGGTTTCTTCTCACAACTTCCGTGCGATCAGAACCCCTTCACGGATCGGCACACAGCTCGCATCGAAATCTGGATCTGCTGCAACCATCCGATTAAACCGATCCACTCCATCCCGATTTGGATGCGATCCTGCAGGATCAACAACAGACCACTCCCCGGACCCGATCGCGTTGTCAGCAATTAACAGCCCGCCCGATCGCAAGAGTTTTTTGGCAAAGGGAAGATAATCTGGATACTCGACTTTAATCGCATCGAGGAACACAACATCAACCGATCCTTCTCCGAGTTCAGAAATCAGCTTCGGCAACGCATCCAGCCCGCTTTCCCGAACAATCCGCACTCGATCAGTCAAACCGGCATCGTCGAATCCCTGCTGAGAAATATCGGCATGCATCGCCTCAGGCTCGATCGTGATCAAGGTCCCGTTATCGGGTAACCCCCGCGCCATCCAGGTCCCCGAATACCCTGCCAATGTGCCCACTTCGACAATGGTCCTCGCACCGAGCGTTTTAACCATAAGATTCAAAAGGCGACCAACACTCGGAGAAACCGCAATATCAGGAACCCCTGCCTCGATCGCACGGGGCATCAGGTTCTCAAGATGCTGATCCTCTTTGCCAAAGACCTCATCAAGATAGGTAGATGTCAAGTTCCAACGATCTGGTGTCATATCCATAGACGACAATAGCACCAAGTCGTTCTACGATCCTCCTATGCCCACCACTACTGAAATCACAGCATTCGCCACCATCGAGGAAATCCTCGAAGATCTCCGCAACGGCAAGATGGTCATCCTCACTGATGACGAGGACCGGGAGAACGAGGGGGACTTTGTCCTCCCCGCTCAGTTCGTCACCCCGGAAGCGGTCGCGTTTATGCTCTCGGTCGCGCGTGGGTACATGTGCCTCTCATTGACCGAAGCGGATTGCGATCGATTGGAACTCACCCCCCAATCGATCATCAATACTTCCGTTCGCGCCACCCCGTTCACCGTCGCGATCGACGGGCACCCAAAGCACGGGCTCACCACCGGGGTCTCGGCACAAGAACGCGCCAAAACCATCCAACTCGCGATCGACCCCAACACAAATGCGTCAGACTTTGTCCGCCCAGGACACATCAACCCGCTGCGTTCACGCGATGGCGGAGTCCTTGTCCGCATTGGACAAACTGAAGGCTCGCTCGATCTGTGTCGACTCGCGGGATTGAATCCATCCGCGATCATCATCGAGATCATGCGCGATGACGGCGAGATGGCAAGGGTCCCCGATCTCATCAAACTCTGCAAAGAGCACGATCTCAAAATGTGCTCTGTGAAACAGATCATCGAGCATCGGCTGTCCCAATCATCGATCATCGAACGCATCGAACCAATTTCGGGCACAAAGATCCAGACAGCGCATGGGGAGTTTAATCTCATCGCGTTCAAATCATTGGTTGACCCGATGCCTCACCTTGCGCTGACCGTTGGAGATGTGGGTAATCTCGATGAATACCACAACCCGATCGCGAACGACGAACCCACCCTTGTCCGTGTCCACAAACGCGATCTGCTCGGAGATATCTTCCACGAACAAGGCACCTCAACGACGGGCACCTCTGACAGTTCATCAGGAGAAACCCTCGCAAAGTCCATGCAGATGATCCAAGATGCTGGACGCGGCGCGATTGTCTACCTTCGCCCCCACGGCATCGGCGACGCGCTCTCCCAGATGCTCACCCGTCCAGTCGACCAAGACAACGCAGACAAACCCGTCCAATCCGTCTCCCCCACCATGATCGAGTACGGCACCGGATCGCAAATCCTCCGCGGACTGGGCATTTCGAGACTCAAACTCATCACCAACTCCGAAGCGGCTTACCCACACCTTGAATCCTTCGGGCTTTCCATTTCTGAGCGTGTGAAAGTGAACGACACGCCTTAACTTGTATCACGGGCATCCCGCTGCAAAGTCAAGCAAGAACGCCGAGACATCAAAAAAGTTCCATTGTCCATCTTGGGTGTAATCCGCATCGGGATCTTGTGCTGTGAACAATAGTAAAAATGCAGAAACATCAAAGAAGTTCACTGTGCCATCACCAGTGATATCCGCAGAACATAGATCACAAGTTGATAAATCAATGGTGATTAGTCCTGATTGCATGAATCTCTCTGATGGGAGGAATGCTGTCTCATCTCGAATGACCATATGACGAGCATCACTCGGCAACTGCACTGGCACAAGCAACTCGGGCAATGTCTTATCAGTTACATCAATTACAGATAGCTGGTTATAGTCTACACAATACGCAGTTTCTCCAGACACAACAACATCGATCGCTTGTTTGGGCGTGTCTACTTTGCTCAGCAAAACAGATTGTGCTGGATTTCGGACATCAATAATCTGCATACCTGATCTGTTGTTCCCCACATATGCTGTCCCATCCAATACAGTCAATCCATAATAATAATCCACTTCGAATGATGCGGCACCAAGTAAAGTTACGGAGTTCGGATCTTGCACATCATACATCATCAACCCATCTTGCCCCGAAGCGATGTACATGATCGAATCATGAACTTCAACTTCTGAAGTTGATCCATCACGAGATGAAATGCCCATGACGACAGGTGAGTCAATATCGTTGAGATCGACAACTTCAATGACGCTTGATCCCACCAAATAGGCGATGCTCCCAACCATGTCAAACCTATTTGTGTACTCACCTTGGTACCTGCCCAGCAGGGTAGGGTTTGTAGGATCACTCAAATCAACGCACCAAACTGAATCTCCTCTATCTTTGAGATACACTTTGCCGTTGTCGTATTGGATACCTGCAAAGCTGTAGTTCGACCATGGATCAGCATCGATCCCTCCAACTTGGATTGGATTCGACTGATCTGAAATATCGTACACAAGAAAATCACCAGAATTACCAAGGATATATGCGAAGTCCTCTGAAACAACGATGTGCTCTAAGGTTGCTTCAGACTCATCAAAGTCAGCGATAAAACTCGGGGGTGTGCTGACATCAATTATCTGCAATCCATTTTCTCTGTCCGCGATGTATGCTTTCGAGTCAACGATATCGAGTCCTACAGGGAACCCAGTGGTTGCATAAAGGTTTTCAATTACTGGTGCCTTTGGATCGCTCACATCAAGCACATACAACCCCTGAGGCCTACCAATCCACCCCGAAACCATATACGCCCGATCATCAACCACCTGTATACCATGCGGAGGTTCGGCAAGCCAAGTCTCCGAAAGCAACTCAGGAGAAGTTGGATCAGTGACATCGACAACGGATAATCCGAACAAATACTTGACCAAATAGGCTTTGCTATCGACCACATCAATATCCAAAATTTGCCCTATATCATTGATTTCGCTAATAAATGCAGGCATCAACGGATCACTCAGGTCATAAATTCGCATCCCCCCAGAACTCTCAGCAGAATATAACATCCCACCCACAATATCGAGACTCATTGTTTGACTCACCGTCTGCAGCGTTGTCACCAGTGTTGGATTCGACAAATCATAAATGTCCAATACCATGATCCCATCAATATGATTCGCAATGTACGCAACTGATCCATCTATTTGAACATCATACATCGCGCTTGTTGCGGGATATTCACCGATCAACAACGGACTCTTCGGCGAGCTTACATCGATAATCTGCAAACCCTCATCACTCGTCACTACATAAGCGATATCCTCCTCAACTTGAATGTTGAACGCAGTTGCCGTTCCACTGCTATACGAACCAATCTGCACAGGCATTGATGGATCACTGATATCCACAATCGTAAGGCCACCGGTTTGATCTGCGACATATGCTGTTGAATCCACAATGCACACCCGGCGCGCTGTCCCCGGAGTATCCGTTACAGAAAGATAATTTTGAGCAAAGCACAATAATCCATCTGCATGTGCAACGACTGAGAAAACCCCCAGCAGAAAAACGCTCAATTTCTTCTTCATTGTAATAAAACTCCAATGCTTATCCGATGCAGATCCAACTTCAATTTAACCCAAACCGAGCACCAACCCAATTCCATCCTATCTATTGCGATCAAAATTCCGATGTAATTGACGCAAAGCAATTTGATTTTCAATAAAAAATAAAATCGCAGTTAATTTGAGTTCTGAATCTACCCCAACGCAATCAAGATGTTTCCGTACTAAATCAGGATTTAGGAATGATTATCGAACATGAGGTCCCAAAGGGCTTATGCCTGTTTGTTTTTTATTCGGTGTTCCGATAATTTCCTCGACAACTCGATACGAATCGGGGATACTGTCATGTTGAGAAGAATACTAAAACCTACAGGAGCACACACATGAAAAATCACAAATCAATCCTCGCTTTCGCTGCGGGTTCACTCGCCACCGCGGGCATCGCGTTGCTTATCGCTGCAGGACCAGAGCACGACGCACATAAATCCGGCGCCATGCATGAGCCTCAAACCAAAATCGGTGATGCACCCGAAATGGACATGATGGCAGAAATGGCGAAACTCGCCACACCAGGGGAGCATCACAAAGCACTCGGGATCATGGTCGGGGAATGGAACGCAAAGACCAGTTTTTTAATGAGCGCAGATGCACCACCGATGGAAAGCACAGGCAAAATGACCGTCAAATGGGTGCTCGGTAAACGCTATCTTCATTCGAACATGAAAATTGCTGACTTCATGGGTCAACCCTTTGAAGGTATCGGGTATACCGGGTACGACATCGCCCATAAAGAGTACATCAGCTCATGGATGGACACCATGTCTACCAAGATCACAGTAATGACTGGCGGCGAAGAAGAAGGTGACGCTCTCGTCATGTACGGCACCTCTACAACTTCAATGGGTGACAACCCAATGAAAATTGTGACCAGCTTCACCGATGAAAACACCTGGGTCGACACCTTCTACGACAAACTGCCTGACAGCGAATGGTTCCAATCCGGGACCATCACCTACACACGCGTGATCGACTGATCCTGATCATCCCGATGGACTATCTCGCATAAAACATAACTGCTGAAAACCCAAATACCCCATCGAACACCGGTGCGGGTTTTTTCGTATACTCTTAGACCCTGACCCGACCATGTAACGGAGAAACATGCCATGCCAGACTCACCACAGTTTATTTGCTTTCTTGAACCAACCCGCCCGGACATGCCCGATGAACCCACCCCCTCGGAATCCAAAGCAGTCAGCGATCACTTTGCGTACTACCAGCGTCTGCTCGCTAATGGATCATTGATCATCGCGGGGCGCACCCAAGAACCACCCCATATCGGGATCATGGTCTTTGAAGCTCCGACCAAAGACGATGCACTTTCGATTGCTGCCCAAGACCCTGCGGTCGCTGCGGGCGTTTTTAGGTGCAGGGTGCAATCGTACCAAGTCGCGTTGCAATCTAACTAAAACGCTCGGTACGAATTAGTATGCCAGACAACCCACCGCCGACATCGCAAGCAACCAACGATCAACTCGCAGCCCTCTTTCTCCGCGATCGAGATACCCCTTGCCCGAGTTGTAACTACAACCGCCGCGACGGAACAATAAGCACCTGCCCAGAATGCGGCGATCAACTTCAACTCATCGCGGTTGACCAAACTGGACAATCACGCGAACAGACCATCATCAAAGCACTCATGCTTCTGCTGCTCATCTTTGTCTTCATCGAGCTGATTCAGAACTCACTGACACTCGCGAGGTGGTTGTATTTCGCCATCGGCATGGGCTTGATTGCACTCCCCGCGGGCTATCTCATTGCTCAAACTTTAATTGTAATCGCTTGGCTTGCTT
Source organism: uncultured bacterium (assembly GCA_963976235.1). Taxonomy (GTDB): domain Bacteria; phylum Planctomycetota; class Phycisphaerae; order Phycisphaerales; family UBA1924; genus UBA1924. Next base: position 158,006 of record CAXBJM010000004.1, on the reverse strand, counting down.
TGCTCATCTTTGTTATTCGCACAAGACGATCTCTGCGTAATAGAACCTTAATTACGACCAAGCAGTTCGTCATACCAATCGTGCTTTTTTTGAGTATGCACTTTTTGGCAAAAATTGGTTTGACGTTTTTGTCGTTTTTTTAGCGGATCAAATCCGCTCATACAACGGCAATCTCCCGACCAACGGGCGGCAGTAATCGAGGAACTTCTGGCTCACATTATTGTGCCCGTCAATAAACTCCGGAGGCATGTGCTTGGTCTTGGCAGCCACATCGCTCAACTCGATCCGACGATATTCCGCAGCGTACGGCTGGGTCACCCCGATCGGGCTTGTGCGGATAATCGCAACCGATCCGTCAAGATCACCCATCGTTGCCAGTTTCGCTGCGAATCGACCGACACCACGCGCTTCGCGCTGATCAACATCGGATTGATCTGGGAAACAGCGCTGGACATATCCGAAGGTATCCGCACGCACGCGGACTTGCTTGCCACCGACCGGGGTGAGTTTGTCTTTGAGCAGATCGGACAACGCATCACCGATCGCGCCTGAACCGGAGAGTTGGACATTGCCGTGCGCATCGGTCTGTCCGTTTTTGATCAACATCGCGCCGATCGAGTTCCCATCTTTGTCGGAAATCCCCTCAGAGATCGCGATGTGCACCCGTTGGCGTTTTTCGTAGAGATTCGCGACATCATTGACGAATCGATCAGTATCGAATGGCACCTCAGGCAAGTAGATCAGCTGCGGGCCATCGGTTGATTCGCCTTCATACTCATACCGGTCATCGCGACGCGCCAGCGCTGATGCTGCAGTCAAGAACCCCGCATGACGACCCATGATGACATTGATCTTGATCCCAGGCAATGAAATATTGTCGAGGAAGTCCGCCATACATGCTTTGGCAACAAACCGAGCAGCACTCGGGAACCCGGGGGTGTGATCGTTGATCACCAGATCATTGTCTACGGTCTTGGGAATATGGAAACACCGGAGTTCGTACCCGGTTTCGTTGGCCATCTCGTTGACGATTCGGCAGGTGTCGCTGCTGTCGTTGCCGCCGATATAGAAGAAGTATCGGATGTCATGTTCTTTGCAGGATTCGAGGATTCGTTCGCAGTATGCTGCATCGGGTTTATCCCGAGTCGAACCAAGACCGGCGCTGGGGGTCTGCGCCAACACTTGAAGACGATCATGTGGATAATCGGTCAAATCATACAAATCCCCGCTTGTGAGTCCGGTGACGCCGTGGCGCATGCCGAGGATTTTTTTAATCGGGTTCCCAGAGTTACCAGCGCCCGCTCGACGAAGACCTTCGATCACCCCGACGAGTGATTCATTGATCACCGCGGTGGGTCCGCCTGATTGCCCAATTACTGCGTTGCCTGCTACAAGATCGATCGCCATGAAATCACCCTTTGCTCAATCCGAGGTTCAAACATCAAATCTGCCATCCCGGTCCGGAATATCCAATGCAGACCCAACCCTTCCTGAGCATCAAGCGTAGGCGGATATTCCCCAATCATCATCAGAATTCTTGCCACCACGCGCCCCCTTTTCGGTACCATGATGTCCACAAGGAGTCTCGATCTATGAATTATGTCCCCGTCCTCATTGCTACCAGTTTCACCGCCATCACACTCGCGCAGGGAACATCCCCTGATCCGCTCGCACCGCGCCCCAACGGCATGCAATCCGCGACCCCATCCAAACACATCCTCATGGGGGGCACAATCCACCTCTCCCCCACACAAACATACAACGCAGATGCACATCCCGCGATCTTCTTCGAGCATGGTGTCATCACCAACATCATCGCAGACACTCGATTGGTCGATCTCGATACGCAAGGCTACCAAGTCCACGAGCTTGACCCCAACACCCATATCTATGCGGGGTTTATTGATCCATACATCGAAGTCGATGCGCCAATGCCTCCAAGCAACGCGGTGGGCACGCATTGGTCAAACAAGATTACGCCTCAACGCGATGCGCTCGACATCGGGCTCGGTTCGGATGCTGCCAAATCCCTCCGCGAACTCGGGTTTACTTCCGCGATGATCGCGCCCGATTCTGGAATCTTCCGAGGCTGGTCCGCGGTCGTTTCTACAGCATCCGATTTCACAGATGATTCATTAGGTGATCCACCAACATACAAAGCACACGCAGGCATGATGATGGGATTCGATCGCGGTTCATGGCCCGACCCCGGGTACCCCACTTCGCACATGGGTGTCGTCGCGATGATGCGACAGACATTCATTGATGCGGCACATCGCGGTCAATCAGAAAAGAATGACGCGAACTGCCTCGATGAAATCGATCCAAACACATCGACACTCTTCTACGAAACCAACCAAGAACTCGAATCCCTCCTCGCCGACAACATCGCAACGGAGTTGGACCATCCCAATCTGGTCATCATCGACAATGGCACCGCCCATCGTCGACTCTCTGCATTCAAGGACATGGGACACGCGATCATCACGCCGTTACAATTCCCAAAGACCCCTGAAGTCTTCACTGTCGGGGGCGCAGATTCGGTTGATCTCGCGACCCTCCAACACTGGGAACGCGCACCGGCCAACGCCCGCTGGTTGCACAACTCCGGACTCACTGTGGCGCTCACCACATCGAAGGGCAACGACCACGACAAGTTCTGGGACAACCTCCACACCGCAATCGAGAAGGGACTCCCCGCATCCGATGCCCTCGCGATGATTACCACCAACCCCGCGAAGATCCTCGATCTCTCGAACCAAGGCGCGCTCGCGAAGGGGAACCTTGCCAACCTTGTGATCGCATCGGATGATCTCTTTGATCCCAATGTGGACGCCGAAATCATCGATCTCTACATCGACGGGCGACGCCATCACATCAACGACAAGGACAACACACGATTCGACGGCAACTGGACCATCGACCTCGTCGGAATCCCCTTCCAACTCAACATGGATATCGACGGCAAAGCAATCGAAATCACCACCGAGCTCGATGACAATGTCGACAAAGCACGCAAGGTCAACATCGATAACAACCAGATTTCATTCCTCACAAGCGATCAAGGGCAAGGCACCAATGTCATCACCGGAACCCTCTCCTCTGATGGAATCATCCGAGGCACAGGACTGAGCCCCGCCCAAGAACCATTCCAATGGACCGCGACCAAGAACCCGCCGACCATCACCACCAAAGACTTCGTCGGAACTTGGGATGCAGTGCTTAGTGACCGATTCAATCTGACATTTAAAGTCAAGAACGATTCCATCTCAATCATCGAACACACCGACGCTGATGACATCACCCAGGATGCAACAAACATCCGTATCGAAGACGATCAACTCCTATTTGACTTCGAACACGAACCATTTGGTTTCGACACCCTTTTCTCGATCGCCTTCAACGCACCATCAGACAACACCCTCACCGGCAACGGGAAGATGTCAGACAACTCCACCTTCAAGCTCACCGCGGAGATCGCATCCAAAGATTCCGACACAACACTTCTCCCCGATCTTCCCAACACACCCTTTGGACCTTTTGCATACGACGAATCGCCAAAGCAAGAAATCAACCTCATCCTCCAACACGCCACAGTGTGGACACAAGCCGACGAAGGCATCATTGAAAATGCATCCATCATGATCCGTGACGGACGAATCACGAAAATCTGGAAAGGTGGCGATTTTGATCAGAGCGGTGGCCCAGCACCAACTTTCATCGATGCAACCGGCATGCACATCACCCCCGGCCTTATCGACGCCCACTCCCACACCGGGCTCTTCCGGTTCGGGGTCAATGAATCCGGACAAGCGGTTACTTCTGAAGTCCGCATCGCCGACGCGCTCGACCCTGGGCACCCCGGGTTTTACCGCGAACTCGCCGGGGGACTGACCACCGCTATGCTCCTTCACGGCTCGGCCAACCCAATTGGTGGACAATCCAAAACCATCAAACTCCGATGGAACGCCGCCAAACCTTCCGACATGTTCTTCGAAGGCGCTAAACCAGGCATCAAGTTCGCGCTCGGCGAAAATGTCAAACAATCAAACTGGGGCGATCGAAACACAACCCGATACCCACAGACGAGAATGGGCGTAGAGACCCTCATGCGCGATCGGTTCAATAATGCTCGTGATTATGCGGGTGATTCAGACCGATCGCGTGATCTCGAACTTGAAACCCTCGCCCAAATCCTCGCTGGCGAGCGCCTCGTTCATTGCCACTCTTACCGCCAAGATGAAATCCTGATGCTCTGTCGAATCGCGGAAGAGTTTGATTTCAAAATCGGCACCTTCCAGCACGGCCTCGAAACATACAAGGTCGCCGAGATCGTCAAAGAACACGCGATCGGTACATCCATCTTCTCCGACTGGTGGGCCTACAAAGCAGAGGTCCAAGACGCGATCCCATTCGCAGGACCAATCAACCACCAAGTCGGATTGCTCACAAGTTACAACTCCGACTCGGACGATGTCGCAAGACGCATGCATGTCGAAGCAGGCAAAGCCCTCAAGTACGCCAAGCTCTCCGACATCCCCATGACCGAACAAGAAGCACTCGCCTTCGTCACCACCAACCCCGCGATCCAACTCGGGATTATCGATCACGTCGGGACACTCGAAACTGGCAAAGACGCCGACCTTGTTGTTTGGACCGGACACCCATTGTCATCGCTCTCACGACCAGAGATGACCTTCGTTGACGGCCGACTCATGTTCTCACGCGAACTCGATCAACATCTTCGCGAAAAGAATAACGCAGAACGCCAACGATTGATCCAAACCATCCTCCGTGATGGCAAACCCGTCAAAGAAGATAAATCACCCGACACCAACCCTGAACACGATCACGACCATGATCACGAACCCGACATGCTCCACACTCAAGGCGATTGCGGCTGCAACCATTTGCTCCCTGCCTTCAACACCGACTACTAAATCCACTACGAACAACCCCATACATTCCACATTTATAAAGCGAACCCAATTATGAAACTTATTCCCGCAACACTCGCCGCAATGACATTGACCACCACGATGGCGATCGCTCAAGACCTCGAGCCTTCAGCACCGAATCAAGATCACCCGATCTTCCTTGTCGGCGCGACTGTCCACACGATCTCTGGTGACACCATCGAAAATGGTGTCGTATCATTCTCTGATGGAATAATTAATATCGTTGGTGTCGCGTCAGACATCATGCCTCGCATATCACTCTCATCTGATTCCCAGATCATCGACCTGACGGGTATGCATCTCTATCCTGGGATGATCGATTCAGTCACAAAGCTTGGACTCCAAGAAATCTCTGCGGTCCGCGCAATGAATGACTACAACGAAGTCGGCGACATGACCCCCGAGGTCCGCGCGTATGTCTCCGTGAATCCAGACTCAACAATCATCCCAACCGCAAGATCCAACGGCATCCTCACCTTCGGCGTCTTTCCCTCCGGTGGCACCATCCCCGGCCGAGCATCCGTCCTCAAAGCAGACGGTTGGACCACCGAAGACATGACACTCTCACGTGATGCAGGACTCATCATCAACTGGCCCAACATGCGAGCAACCGGGACCAATGCGAAACGCATCCGTGATCGCCGAGACCGCACCCTCGAAAACATCAACACCATCTTCGATAACGCGACCGCATACGCTGCGAACCATCACACGACTGATCTCCAACTCGAAGCAATCGCAACCACACTCCCGAGCGATACACAAAACCCAATCTTTATCAACGCGGATGATTACGACCAGATCACCGCATCAATCAACTGGGCAAAGTCTCGAAAACTCAACCCAATCATCGTTGGAGGCCGCGACGCACATCTCTGCACCGATCTCCTCGTTTCCACCAACACTCCCGTCATCATCGGAGGTACCTACAACTTCCCCAAACGAGCAGACGCATCTTACGACCAACCTTACACACTCCCCGCCAAACTCGAACAAGCAGGAGTCCTCTGGTCCCTCACCATGTCGGGTCGGCACGCCCACGAACGCAACCTCCCAGAAGCAATCGGAATCACACTTGCCCACAGCACAACTGAGAGTTTCGACCATGATGCCGCACTCCGCGGAATTACCCTCAACGCTGCTAAAATCCTCGGCCTCGAATCCACACTGGGCTCTATCGAATCTGGTAAGCACGCCACCCTTTTCGTCTCCGATGACGACATCCTCAATGTAACCTCAATCGTCACCCACTCCTGGATCCAAGGCCGATCAATCGATCTCTCCAACAAACAAACCGATCTCCGCGACAAGTACCAAGAAAAATACCGCCAACTCGATATGATCGAATCTGATGATGAGTAACCAACACTCTCTCGAAGAAATCATCACCAACCTTCTCGACATCTGCCTTGAAAACACTGTTTCACTTGATGATCTTGTCAAGTATCTCAAGGAAGAAGCAGGTCGTGATCTTGAGAAAGCATCTCATGAAGCAATCATGGCTGCGCTCAAAGGCACCGAACTTCCTCAAACCGATTGGAATAACTATGCTGAAATCAACTGGAAAGAAATAGCATTTGGTTGCGGCGAATATCTTTCAACATGTCTAAGAAAAGAGAAGAATCTACTGAGATCTGCCATCGATCGGGAGCTTGATCAACTCATTGAAATGTGCGCTTTCTTTCTCGCAGCAGGCCTCTTATCAGATTCACTGAGAATGCAAAACCATACCGACTCGGATGTTTTTTTCTTGCATCTCATGGCACCATTCGGTGTCTATCTCGGTTGGCATGGGCCACCACATATAGATGATGAACTTGAGTATCTCATCCGATATATATTCAAACCATCAGCCTGAACTCACCGCATCAAATACTCATGTTGAAGCACAACCGCTTCCCCATCCGCCTTCGATGTCCGGAAGAGCACTCGCACTCGCGCACCTTCTCCAGATTGAGAATCCTCCCCAACCGATTCTGCTAACCAATCAGGAAGGCCGCCGATCACTATCCGATAGGTCCGTGTTGCAGAATCAAAGTACGACACATTGACTTCGATATCACGGAGATCAACATCCCAGCGAGTCCCCCGGTTCCCGACTTCTCTTGTCGATCCCCCCTTGCGGACTTGAACCTGCAGTTGCCCGACTCCTTTGACGGTGTCGCCCCAAGAATCTTTCAACTCAACATGCAGGATCATCACTGCATTACCTTCGTTGGTCAACTCAGTATGTGTCAATGGATGCACCCGCATCACCGCCGGACGAAAAGGTCCTGGCACCGCGAGTAAATCATCAGTCCGCACGACCTGTTCCTGAAAAATCCGATCGCCAAGACACCCGCTCATGAGCGAGCACGCACAAACAAGCAATCCAGATTGAGCAAGCAACTTATTCACTCTCAGAGTGTAGCTCACTTCAGACCCGCTCGCCAGATTCTGTCCCCATCCCTCCAACGCGACCGATCGCAAGCACCAACCCTCGTTGACCCGCTTCGAGTGCCGCCATCGCTTTGGTGTTATCCCTGATCACATCAAGCAATGCCCGCTGTGCTTCATCTTGCTGGATGAGCTTGGTATGAGCTTCGGTGATCTGCCGCTCGCGTTCTGCAGATGATCGTCGCTCCATCAACCACATCCAGCAAACAAGACCTGCGACACCAAACTGCGTCAATGACCCCATCACTTCTGCATCCATAGAACGATCTCCAATCAACTCGTAAGCAACACACCAAACTGGGCAACATATCCAAGGCTCAACGCTCGGCCGCGATCCACCGATCCGGCCGCCTCGAACTTCAAAAGTTTCATCCCTGTCCACTGATGCCCGTGATGATCTTCAAGTACCCCACTGTCTACAGTCCACAAAGACTCCGCTACGATCGCATCTCGCAATGCCCATAACGCAAGATCAGTCTCCGCGACCAACCGCCCGTGTACCTCCACTCGCAGCTCATAGTTCCCCGACTCGAAGGTCCCCGCGTCAGTTACATCCCCCGAAACTGTGGCTTGTGCAATAATCCTTCTTCGTCCATCCAAGACCACAAACCGATGCGGACCAGATCCAAATAAATCAACTTCTTTATACAAACTCGTCATTTGCGCCCTCCACTCTCAACTCACGAACGAACTTCAATCGGATCAACCACTCCGTCGCTGCTGACACCGATCAGGGTAATCGTCCGTGTTGCACCAAAGTCACTCACCTTGTTCATCACTGAATCAACTACCCCAACAACTTCGACGATCACCTCCCCCGCATCGGATCCTTTACTCCCACGGAACGAGAGTTCATTCTGTTCACCAAGGATTGGGTCTTCAAAGTCATCGCCATCGATCTCCTGTGTCACCCGAATCACGACGCGCTGACGAACCACATCAACAAAGACTACATGACTCCCAAGACCACCCCAATCATCAATCGTCCTCGACGACAACCGATCAACCGTCACACGGACCACCCCCTCCCACACCGAATCACCAAACCGAACCTCATCAGGTCTCAATACAATCATCAATCTTCCCCTTGTCCAGTATTGATCACACCTGACCAATCATGCCCTGCTCAACATCATCGCGTTTGGTCGTCGGGTCACATCCGCAATCCCATCCCCATCCAAATCGATCATCGCGACCACCCGTTCTCGCTCATTGATGTAGCGTTCTTTGTACATCTCCGCCCGTTGATAAAACTTCTCCCCCGCTCGTCCCGGTGCGCCCGCTGAAGCATAAATCAAGTGCAGCGTCCCAAGCGCCTCCAATCGAACCAACCCACTCGGATTGGTGATCACAGATTCATCAAACCCATCCGCGTCGGGATCAAGACCAAGCATCACCAACACTTGACGATGAACCATCGCCCGTTGTGCAGAATAATCAAAAACTGCTGTTCCTCGTGAGTTTGCTTCAACTCCAGGGATCGCAGCGCTGCTCAAATTTCCACGCATCATCGATACCGTTGCTTGTGTTGCACTCTCCACACTCACAACTTCAACTACAACCCCATCGAAGATCACCACACTCCCTGCCTCTACCTGTGCGTCCGTAAATGACTGCGTATTGATCGTCAGTGATGTCCCCACGATCGACCCGATCGTCGATATCCGTTTCTGCCCTAACCACGCCACATCCTTGTGAAGCCCAGGTTCCAGCACATACAAATCTCTATCCTTCGCAAACATCTCCGCCTCCAATCAATAACTACCCAACCTCTTCAATCAATGAGTCCGGACGGACGCCCATCCGCCCGGACCACACAAGCCCCAGCGCCCCCGCTGAAACCCCGCATCCTTATCGCTGCCTTTTCAGACAGCTCACACACCAAGCCCAGTCAAAAGTCCGTGCGCATTCTCATTCTTAAACTCAAGGGTGTACTCACCGATCACCTGACCAGAGATCGAGTCCCCCGTCGCTGCCAATGGCTTATAGTGAAAACTCCGACCCTGCATAGGCAACACCGAAATCCGTGAGGAATCCAAAAGCAATACCGCGTCACTGGGTACCCACCGACTCATCACCACCCGGCACACCCCAAAGTCACTCTCATACACCCCGATCATGTCAGAGTAAGTTTGATCATCAGGTAGATACGCTCGTGAACCAGACGCAAACGAGTTAATCTTCCGCTTCTGCGCCCCACCAACAACGATCGTGTTCACATTCCCGCTGCTCTGATCCCAGATCTGCTTCATCGCTGCATTCAAGATCTCTTCGGTGAGCTCATCGCTCCCCGATCCTTCTCCATCAGGAATCCCGCCTTGACCTGGTGCAAAGAGATTGGTTTCCATTGAATGAATTATCCCATTCATCGATCGACGAACAGTACTCGATCCCTGCCCATCACTCACTGGCGCCACCCCATTGATGACACAGTTCTCAAGATCACGCAAAAGCTCACGCATCCGTTCCTGCTTCTGGTAATCAACCTCGTCCGCAATCCCATATGCCCGGCTCGCCTGCAACGACCCAGACACATCAATCCCCGAAGTAAAAATCTGTGTGTAGTTACTATGACGCGAACGATTTGTGAATCGTGCATCAGGAGAATCATCGCCCTCAAGCGCCGCGTTTCCCAAGATTGTGAGATCCATATCATCCGTCAGAGTCGCCGCAACAGTTGCACCGTACCCACGCACCAATGCAATTCTACTCGTCGCATCAATCACCGCAACCACCATCGCAACTTCCGATGAATTCCCGGGCCGAATCAGATCACCAACACGAAAAACGGTGTGATCATCAACCGTGATCGTCGCCGCCGCCTCAGGATCAGGACTAAAACTCGATTGATTAATCTGTCCCTTGTTGGGAACCAAAGCATCCTCAATCCACTCATGCACCGTCGACATCGCCCCGCGCTTCGCATCGCCAAGATGATCCAACAAAGGAGTCTCATACGGACTCACAATCCCGATGATATCGCTCACATCCTCAACCAACTCGGGCAACCCTGCCCCCGCCGAAAAACTTGCCTTACCTGTAAATGCCATACACTGCCTCTCTTTCGTTTTTTCTCAATACCAACTCACAATCTTCACCCAAGCAATCTCACTGTCCGCGACGCACCCGCAGATATCGCAGCAACTCGCTCCGATCCCCGCTGCTCCGCGCACTGCTTGCCATCGTTTCTAACTCATCATCCTGCCCGCGAACCGCTACAGGCCCCATCGCAACTCCTTCGTGCGACCCCTGCCGCTTGCACGCAAACAAGAACGGCTTGCGATCGCACAACTCTCGTACCGCCACCGACACATCGGGCGCATCCATCCCATCAATCGCTGCCTCCGTCAAAAGACGCGCTGTCTCTAGATCAATCGCCTTCGCAGATGTCAACTCACGATCAATCTCCCCCCGCCGCTCAACCATCTGCACCGCTTGATTCGCTGACGCCAACTCCATCTCAAGCGCCTGCACCTGCGCTTCGCAAACCGCAAGTTTCTCCTCCGCTTCCTCTGCACGCGCCTTCCAGATCACTTCTTCACTCACCATCACATCACCACCAACCTCAACTGTCTCTCCTCCGCCGTTCGTATCAACAAACCCGCCAGTACCCTGCTTTGCCATCATGTATCTCCTTTTACCTGTTTCATATCTACACGAACTCAAACGACCCCTGGGTCCGCATCTCCAAACCCAAGCTCATCGAGCACCGTTTCTTCATCCACTCCAAGATCAACCTTCGCCAACCCCGCCTTCAACACAGATTCATCATCAACCACAGGCAGCGCCCCCCACACAACGCGCACCCCCCGATCACGAACATTCGTTTCAAGCACCCCCGACGCATGCAACGCATCAAGCACCATCCTGCTCACCTGCTCAATCCCTCGCCCGTATCCAACTCGCTTGCGCATCGTTCGCGCGATCAGACTCATCAAGGTGATCCGCAGCGCCGTCGCACTCGACAAGTTTCCAAGCTTCGCCTTCAGACTCCCCCCCGCAACCGGAGGCACCCCACTAATCTTGTCCATCGCCTCACGAATCTCACCAATATGAGATTCCTCACTGGGACTGCTTGCATCCCCGCCGAAACCTTCAATCTGTGCATCAGGGTTATCTGTGCTCCACACCATCCCAGGACCAACACTGCTCCCGCCGAACCCCTCGATCCCCTTCGCCAAATACATCTTGAAACTCTGCATCGTCACCCGGTTCGCCCGATCACTCAACCGAGTGTTGAGCTCATCCTGCAAACCAACCAACCCCTCTACCTCACCGATCCCCGAATACACAAACGGCTGGCTCATATTCTGAATATGAACAATCGGCACAACTCCAGGCAACACCCGCCACGCATCACCATCAACCCGATCACCATCAACGAACCTCGCCCACCCATCACGAGTAAACACCTCAGTGACCGCTTGCCTCTTCTTTGATTCAATGTCATCAGACCTGTTCTTCCGTAGACTCAACCCCACCCGTTTCTTGGTCTGTTTCTCTTGGACGACCTCTCGCTCGACATGCACCCCGTACACATCAACATTCCTGTAATCACTCCCAGACATCACCGCGACCCCTCGCCGTGCATCGATAGGCTCGATCGAAATCCATTCACTCGCATCAATCTGACGAGAACCAACCAACCCCTCCTCATCAATCCGCACCAGCAGATCAACATGCCCAAAGACATGCCCGAGTGTCGCCATATCCTGCATCAATGAAATCCCGCCGCTGCGTTCCCAGACCGACTCCAACACATCTTCAATTTTCCGCTTGGTCTTCTCATCCTCTGACAACGACTCGATCCGGATCGGGGACCCGAACATGAAGTCCACCATTGCCCCGATCCGCCATCCAATATCATTCTCAACAACCACTTCGCGTCGCCCACGCTCTGCACCCAATCCATCGCCGCCCGTCGCATGTCCAACAATCCGTGTCGGCAAACCAACCTCTTGCGCCGACCGGTACCACCCTCTCGTGCTCCCGTCGCCAACAAGACCCGCCTGCCGAACCAACTCGATCGGGTTTCTGTAATACGCCCACATCTTCTCATACCGGGGTAACCCCAAGCTGATATGCTCGCGAATCGCGAGCTCTATAAGTGCCCACAATGGGTCCGCGTTTCCATGTACCGTCACAAGTTGGTCCGACATCAGGTCTCTCCTCCACCACTTCCCTGCGTGCCCACAAATGTCACACGCCTACACCCTCCTCGCCGCGGACCACCTTTGTGCGCACAAAAACCAACATACAACTGAACAAAAATGACATAACCCTCGTCAGCCAATGCATTAAAAAAAGTTTTAAAATTCTCAATCCCACACCACAACCCGGTCCATCCTGTGCGCACAAACCTTGACCTTCTTCTCCCTCCCCAACCATCAACGCTATAATTCTCTCAGTCCTCACAAACGCATCGCACAAGGAAATTCCAATGCTTCCCTCAATCATCGATGCATATTCAAAAGAAAACTTTGTGTTCGAACTCGGATCCCCATCTATCCTCTGGACCGGGCTCACCCCACGCGAAGAATGGCAACCCCGCTGGCGCTACGACACACCAAGCTACCGTCAAATCGCAATCTCGATCCGCGACGCATGGTTCTTCATGCTCGTTTCAGACGCACTCAAACAGGCAAACACACCGTCGCAAAACAAGTCCCTCATCATCGGCAACTCCTTCGGCATCTCCACCATGCTCGTCGCAGAACTCATGAAACCATCTCCCGTCGATGCAATCGACGCCGAGACCTCAATGGGATCAGACGAAGGTTCACAACTCACAAAGCGCGTCGCCAAACGACTCGGACTCGATGTCCAAGTCACCAAAGGATTCAGCCCACAAGACCTTGACAGCGCCTGCAGACACGACAAATACACACTCATCTTCGTTGACGGCGAACACACCAACGAACAAATCGTCAAAGACTTTATAGGTATCAAAGATCGACTCGCCGAAAACTGTATCGTCTTCTTCCACGATGTCGGACTCCGCGACATGGATGAAGGCTGGCTCAAAGTCCGGCAACTCGCCCAGCCACTCGGCCTCACCGGCTACGACATGTCCGCAACCGACTCAGGATCAACACTCCTGGTCCGCAATGTCCCTGCACTCGAAAAAATGCTCAAGCAATCATGCCCGGGTTTAAGAGCTTTCAACGACACCTACCACGCCGGGATCGCCCTCCCCCTCCCACCACTTCGCCCAGACACCGACACGCTCGTCGTCAGAGAGAATAAGAAAGTTGCATTCTTCGGTGCCGGAAACGACCTCACACACTACGCCCACTTTATCCTCTCTCATCCAGACTCCATCGAGGCAATCTACGACGATGATCCGACCAAGATCGGCACATCCCGCTTTGGAATTGAAATCAAACCCACATCCCAAATCGAATCAACAAGCGCCGATTCAATCGTGATCTCTACTCATTCATACCTCAACCAAGCCCGAGCCAAAATCAATACACTCGCCCCTCAACTCATCGCGCACACTTACCCCCGCGACGGGCTCGCAGTCCCCACGCGTGTCGTCAAAACACCGATCATGTAATTCAAATCAAACGATCAAGACCAACTCACCTGATAGTACTAACCTGAGACAGTTTCAACCTGTGATCACTTCAACCTGTGATTGGTCATCAAGGTTCACCAACACAATCTCGCCATCAATCTTCTTAAGCTCCAACCGATCCAGCCAGAGCTTCTTATCTTTCGAATGCGCAAACCAAGACCCCGTCTTCTGTTGCCCCATCCGCAGGATCTCCCCCTCAACAACAAAAACACTCGGCCCATCACCAAGCACTAACTGCCCCGTCACCCGAACCATGGAACCGATATCGTAATTCTGTGCTGTTTCGCTCATATCCAACTATAGCTCCATTCATCCCACCCGTGCAATCTCTCCATCAATCTCCGTTGCAACCCGCTCGGCCTCTGCTTCGCTCGGCGCTTCGACGATCACCCGCATGATCGCCTCGGTATTGCTTGCTCGTACATGCGCCCAGACCCCCCGCTCATCCCAATCAATCCGCACCCCATCTACCAGATCCACCCGGCAATCCCCCTTCTTTCCATACACCACACTTAAGTGCTGCACAACAGGGCTTGCATCGGACTTCCGCGCCAGATCTGACTTCGCTTTGAGAATCGTATACCCATTCTCCTTTACCTCATCCGTAGGCCCCATCCCATTGATCATCCCGACCAACTCACTCACCGTCTTCCCGGTCCGCGCCATCAACGCCAAGATCAGCGCCATCCCCGAAAGCGAATCGCGCACATAGGTCACTTCTGACCAGATCACGCCGCCGTTCCCTTCGCCCCCCATCACTACATCGCGTCCTGATGCAGACAATCCCTTCATCTGCTCAACAACATTCGCCTCACCCACCGCCGAGCGCACGACCTCCGCCCCATAGTGCGACGCCACATCATCAATCATCCGCGATGTCGAAAGATTTACCACAAACACAGGCTTCTTCGCACTCCCTCCCCCACGATCTTTCCGCGCCTCCATCAACGCCATCGCGCACAACACAAGCGTATATTCCTCACCAATATACTCTCCCGTCTCATCGACAACCGCCAACCGATCTGCATCAGGGTCCTGAGCAAAACCAACCCACGCGTTCATCGCAGGCACCACATCACACAATCCGCCCGCACCCGAAAGATTCTCCTTCGTTGGTTCAGGCGTATGCGGAAAATCACCAGACCCATCACACGCGATCGGATACAACCGCACACCAATCCGCTCAAAGAAAGGCACCGCCATCGTCGAACCTGAACAGTTCACCGAATCGAGCACCACCGGAATCTTGTTCACTTTCTTCGCAGGCTTGTCCCCCGCGATTCGAAAATATGAATCTACCGCCCAAGAAACATGCACCCCGATCTCACTCGAATGCGCGACAACAATCCCACGCTCTCTCGTCTGCGTAGGCTCATCCTCATTGTCGCGAAATATTCCAATAATCTCATCCGCTTCCGAAGCAAGTGGCGCCCGAGACGCTGACCCATTGCTTCCCCCATCAGTTACAATGCACTTGAGACCATTCCACTGTGCCGGGTTATGACTCGCTGTAACCACCATCCCCGCCTCACAACACGGCGCAGACGCTGCAAACCCAATAGTCGGTGTTGTCGCAACACCCATCCGAATCACATCGCAACCACTCCGTAATAACCCCTCGATCGCGGCCTCCTCGACCGCTTCGCCTCCCCGTCGGCCATCACGCCCAACCGAAACCACGAGCGCATCACCCTCATCCCGGCTCGCCCACAACCACTCCCCAAACGCCGCGGCATACCGCATCGCGACCTCAGGAGTCAAACTCTCCCCAACAATCCCACGCAACCCACTCACACCAACAATCAAAGGCGATTCACCCATCTCAATGCTCCTTATTTCAGTGCCAATACTCTAGCACACCCCGCTCCAACCATCTTTTACACCACAATCCACCATTAATCATTCCTCAATCCCTACCCTCCCCCTTATGCCAGAATCAATCAACAACTTCCTCTTCTCCTACTACGGCCTCGACTGGATCGCTGCCGTATTCATGTTCCTCTCCATGCATCGACTCGGCATCCACAAAAAAGATGGCTTCGTCTTCGCCGCCCTCGCCTCGATCTGCTGGATCGCATTCAACCTCATCGCTCACTCCGCTGCTGGAGTCGTTGCCAATGTCATCATCGCGATCATGGCATTCCGCTCTCTCTCTACTTGGAATAAAACCCATCCCAACAACACAACTGCCGAGGATTCTGAATCATGTTCACCATCCAAGTAACCCACGAGTTCTGTGCCGCCCACTCGATCATCCTCCTGGGCGCCCAAGAACCAATCCACGGCCACAACTTCAAAACAACCGCAACAATCATCGGCGATCAGCTCGACAAAGAAGGGCTCCTCTGCGACTTCCATCTCGTAGAACAAACCCTCATCCAAATCTGCCAACCATTCACCAACAACAACCTCAATACCACTCCCCCATTCGACACCCTCAACCCCACCGCAGAGCACATCGCACAATACATCGCAGACCAACTCGCTGACCAGCTCGACACCACCCTCGCCCCCCGCGCCAAGGTTCACTCGGTAACCATCACCGAAGCCCCAAACTGCCTCGCAACCTACACCCGCCCATAACACTTATCGGCCCTCTCAGATCCCGCGCAGTTCTCGCGCACTCCAATCTACTTCGACTCATTCTGGGCACATTCCCCCTCTCCCACCAAAGCCCCCTCCAAACCAAGCCGATCCATCCCCCATCGACCCAGCATCGGACTGCGGTCGCGCGATCAAACCATTACTCTGCATCAGAGAAGGAAAAACACATGTTCAACACACCATTCGCATCAAACTTCCCAGGCACCAGCTTCCCAACTGGCTTCGGCTCAGGCTTCAATCCAAGCTTCGGTTCAGGTTTCGGCGGCCCATCAAACTGGGGCGGCAACTTCGGCACACCATTTGGCTCACAGTTCGGTTCATTCCCAGGCGCTACAAGCTGGAACAATGGCTCAACACCTTGGTCAGGGTTCGGCGGCAACTTCCCAACCAGTAACTTCCCAACCAACAACTGGAACTCAGGATGGAACACTCCATTCAACGGTTTCCAAGGATGGAACAACTGGAACACACCGTTCTCAGGATGGAACTCAGGATGGAATAACTTCAACGGGTCAAACTCCAACTTCGGTCCACAGTTCGGTGGCAACTTCGGTTCAAACTGGGGCAACTCATTCCCAGGCGCATGGAACTGGAACAACACCCCATTCAACGGCTTCGGCTTTGAAAACGGATTCAACAACGGCTGGAACAACAGCTTCTCAAACAACTTCAACGGTGGATTCAACGGCGGATTCGAAAACAGCTGGGATAACAGCTCAGAATGGAACAACGAAGGCAACTTCGCTGGAAACGGAAACCCAAACTTCAACGGCGGGTTCAACCCATCATTCAACGGTGGTTGTAACAACGGATTCAATCCAAACTTCGCAGGCACTCAAGCTGCCTAATCGAATACAACCATCGGCCCCAAACCGATACCCACAAAAGGCAGCTCACGCTGCCTTTTTTCATGTCTCCACACAATCAATCCTATCATCCCTCCATGAAACTCCGCTTCCTAGGAACAGGCACCTCCGCAGGCATTCCCATCATCGCATGTGATTGCCCTACCTGCACCTCCACAGACCCACGCGACAATCGAACCCGCACAAGCGCCACCATCGAGTTCACTGACCCCGACGGTATCGACCGCGTCATCCTGATCGACACCTCACCCGATCTCCGCCTACAGGTTCTCCGCGAGAACATCACCCGCATCGACGCGATCCTCTACACACACAACCATGTCGACCACACCTTCGGCCTCGACGAAGTCCGCCGATTCAATGAGGTCATGAAACAACCAATTAACATCTACGCCAATCAACACACCATGACCGCGCTCACCCGTGTCTATCAACACATCTTTGAACCCCACAAGAATGTACAAAAATCATTCATCGCTTCCCTCATCCCAAACATCATTGAACCCAACCAATCCTTCACCCTCTTCGGCCTCAACATCACCCCCATTAACCTCAACCACGGCAAACTCCCCATCCTCGGATTCCTCTTTAACTCCGAACATCACCCAGAATCTGAGATCCTCCCGCTCGCCTATTGCACCGATGTCTCTCACATCCCCGACGAAACATTCACAGCTCTCCAACCCGCAAAGACCCTCGTGCTCGACGCACTCCGTCATCGCCCACACCCGACCCACTTCACGGTTGAGCAAGCAGTCGAGGCCTCAACCCAAATCAATCCTTCTCGGACCTACCTCGTGCACATGACCCACGATATACATCATTCAACGACCGATACCAAACTCCCATCCAATGTTGCCCTCGCATTCGACAGCCTCATCCTTGAATAATCTCTGAATCCGACAGTTTCTCATTGACATATTCTTCAACTGTGTCATCTTCAAAGGTCGCCCATTCGTATCGGCGGCCAAAACCAAAGAGAGGACCCAGTCATGCAAGAAATCCCAAGCAATACCAATCCATCCGCCAACATCCCCCCGATGACCGCCCTCTCTATCGCCTTCCCAATGACATTCGAATCCGCCAATCCAACCTCCCCGGATCCCCGCCGAACAACAGCGACCAACTCCACACCTTCACGCCCTTCCCACCGCCACGACGCCGGGGAATAATCTATCATCTCAACTGCTCGACAGAAGTACACACCAGTCTTCCAGATACTACTGCGAATAACAGCACCACCATTCCAATACACAAACCGCCCGAATCCATCCGATTGAGGCGGTTTTTCTACACCTCTATTTAAAACACAACTATTGTTCCAAAGATCAATTCATGCTAAATTGATCCCATATATCAATCCATCATGAATACCTAGAGACCTCACCATTATGAAATCACATTTAAATCTCAACCATTTCTTTCCTTATTTTTGTTACACCCTCGCGATCCTCCTGGGATGCTCGACAAACGCCCACGCCCAACTCGATTGGTGTGACACCTTCGCACAAGACAGGCTCATCATTGATGAGAGTAACGAGTTCTATGTTGAAAACTTTTCTGTGTCCGTCTCGGGCGACACCGCTGTGATTGGCGCTCAAATCTACGATAACGAAGAATATGATTCTGCCGTCTTTGTCTTCGTTCAAACCCGCGACCAATGGAACTTGCAAGCAACACTCATCCCCCAAGAAAGAAACTCCTATTTCGGATACTCCGTCGCCATTTCCGGAGACACTATTGTCATTGGTGCCCCCCATGATGACTACTTCGAACGCAATAACGGCGCTGCCTATGTCTACACCCGATCCGATGGCGTATGGACACAACAAGCAATACTCGACGGATCATTCGAACCAGACCATTTCGGATTCGGATACGATGTCGACATCGACCAAGACAACATCATCGTCGGAGTAGAAGACTCATGCAATGATGATTATTGCACTGGTGTAGCGCACATCTTCACACGCACAAATAACGAATGGGCACATGCTGCAATGCTCACGCCCCAAGACAGAGACAACTCAGAATCGTTCGCGCTCACCGTTGCGATCAGTGGCGACACCGCAGTCGTCAGCTCCATCGATGGATTCCAAGATGTGATAAATATCCCATTGGCATCCGTATACACAATCACCGACGGCGTTTGGACATTGGAATCTACACTCATACCAAACGATCTCCACGATGTAGACCATGAAGTTTCACTCGCAATCGAGGACGACACGATCGTCCTCGGATCTACCCAATACGAGATCCCAGACTCTAACTCGGATGGCGCAGCACTCATCTTCACACGCACAGATCAAACCTGGACTCATGAAGCATCTCTGTCAAACTATGATAAAGACAACACAATTGAAGACTTTGGATACGCAGTCGACATCGATCAAGGACGGGTATTGGTGAGTCCAGCCAATGGTTTCACTGACGAGTCCGACTCCGTCATACTCTTCACCCAAACCGACGGTGTCTGGAACGAGACAATCAGCTTTGCCCCATCCTCAACAAATGAATACTACGAACGGTTTGGATCTTCAATCTCTCTCAGCGGCGACCACATCATCATTGGATTTGAATATGCAGACGAAATGACCAATGCTCACCCATTTGCCCTTGATCTCTATTGCGACACCACCTGCTATGCAGATCTGCAAGAAAACGGCATCCTCGATTTCTACGATTTCTCCATCTTCCGCAACGCATTCATATCAAATGATCCCCTCGCAGACTTCTACGCCGACGGCGAAATAGACCTCTTTGATCTCTTCGCCTACATGATCGCATTCAATCGAGGCTGTTACATCCCGCCCGAACCCCTTCAAAATCCGAACTGATCAGATTTCGACCGTTAGAAAATTCACTCAATTCCATACCCCAACCCCTGTTCTTCATGCTGACGATCCCCATATGAGCGCCTACGATCTCGGCCCATGGGTAATACACAAGACATCAAGAAACGGATTAAAGCAGTCGGCAACATCAAGCGGATCACCCGCACGATGCAAATGATTGCCACCTCGAAGTTTGCACGCGCCCAGACGGCTTCCGTCGCCTCGCGTCCATACACCGAATCCATCTTTGGGCTCGTCGCCAAACTCGGTGACGCGGGGGTAGGTGAAGGACACCCACTCCTCTCCAACCCAAACCCAGACGCGCCAGAGATCACACTTGTGATCGCAGCCGATCGTGGATTGTGCGGCCCATACACCGGGACCATCACCCGCAAGGCACTCACGCACCTCAGATCACAAACAAACGAACACAACATCATCGAAGTCGTGGGCAAAAAGGGCGCCAACGCCCTCAAGTTCAGCGGCTTCCCAAACCACAAACTGCTCACACAGTTTGGTGACAAACCAACATACGCCGATGTTGAAAAACTCGCTGCACAGTACATCGAGAAGTTCATCGCCGGAGAAATCTCCGCCGTCCGCATTGTCTACATGAAGTACATCTCCGCAGGACGACAGGTCCCAACAAACCTGCAACTCCTCCCGTTCTCAACCCCAGAAGTCGCAGACACATCCGATTCATCAACCGGACACGACGATGTCTATGAGTTCTCTCCAGACGCTGACTCACTGCTCGACTTCTTGCTCCCCGCAGCAGTCAAAGCAGTCACCTTCCAATGCTTCAACGACGCGATCGTCTCAGAACACATCGCCCGTATGGTCGCGATGAAAGCTGCGACCGACAACGCCGGCAAGATGAGCCACCTACTCAAACGCAAGTTTAACCGTATGCGTCAGGCACAAATCACCACCGAACTCACTGAAATCATCTCGGGTGCTGCTGCCCTCGAATAAGACAACGCCCATCGAGAAACCATATCAAAAACCGCGACGAACTGGCCGCGGTTTTTTTATATCAACTCAACTCATTTTCACATCTATTTCTATTCGACGATCCGAATCATAAACTGGTCATTCTTCGCCATCAACGCGTTGAGCACTTCGACAACCTCCAACGCTTCAATCTCAAGGTATCCCTCACGGATCCGCCAAAGATCATCAACTCGCTGATCCTTCATCCCCAGAACACTCAGCCGCTGACTCCAATACTTCGCAGTACCGAAGTATCGCCCAATGGATTCAACCAAAGCTTCCTGCATCACCAAAAGACGCTCCGCTTCGATTCCGTTTTCGAACATCTGCAAAAATGCTTCATCAATCACCTGCTGCGTTCGTTCAACTTCGTCCTCATCGCACCACACCCGGACCATAAAGATCACCCGCTCGCCGGTCGCATCTGCATACGCAACCTGCGCGCGGATCGATGTCTCGTTCGCAACATTGAGTTCCTGGATCTGCTCATTGAGCACCATCGACGCGAGCACCAACGAACGAATCTCACGCAAGTTCTGGTCACCGTCGCCGACAAACCCAATCACATATCCTCGATCATCTTTCTCCGCTGATTCCACATCCGTTTGCCGGCCCGACAGAGGCACTCGTGATTCTGCTGGTTGTGCGATTGCCTGTCCATGCTTTGAGACAAGACCATCTCTGCTCACCAACGATCCGAAATATTCTTGTGCCATCTCAATCGCTTGTTCTGTTTCAATATCACCCGTGATTGCAATATCAATCTGCCCATTGCGAACAACCTGCGTCAACACCCGCTGCGCATGATCAAGTGTGATCTGCTTCTCATCAACACTCGAATTATCCCTGCTCACGCGATACAACCTGTTGAGGCCAACATCAATCGGATCAACCACCCGATCTCCGAAACCCTGCTGCCAAGCATCGAAAACCGCTCCGTCGATCATCGGATGATCCAAAAGCACAAACATCAGTTCCATCGCCCGCTCGATCTCATCGTCAGAACCCGACACATTGATCTGCACATACCCCACATCTCGTCGGACCTGAATCCCGAGCCCATACTCATCCATATACATAGCGATCGCTTGCCCGCTGCGTACTTCAGTTGTCGGCACTTCCCACGCGAGCATCGCTGCTGCAAATCCGTCCTCGCCATGAGCATCGACACCAACATCATCGCCCCAGACTGTGGCGCTCAGGTAGACCCGTCCTTGCCCTTGCTCAACCGATCGCGCCAACACACGCACGCCATTATCGAGTCGAACATCCCAGACATCCGCCTGCGGGTGCACCGACACCTCATCAATCTCACCCCCAACACACGCCACATCCATCACCGAATCACTTGACTCCTCCATCCAGTCTTCAGCAATCGGTTGAGCAGGCGAATCCAACGCATCCCCAACCACACCCATCACTCTATCCTGATAGAACAACTGTTCACCAGTTGCATCATCGTCAATCACTTCTGATGTCAGCCCAATATATGCGCCCGCTCTGGGATCGATCATCTCACGCATCGCATCATTGATCTCATCACCACTGATTGAACCCATCAGTTCAGTTGCCAGCTCATCCCATCGCACCATATCGATCATCGGACGCCCCGTCGTCACCAACCAATGCACCAACCCAACCCGACGCATCGCGCTCAATCGCGTCCAATCATCCGCCTCCCGGTGCCACTTCGAAAGCACCGAACGCCGAGCTCGTTCGATCTCATCCTCACCTGCGCCATCTCTCACCAACCGATCCACTTCTTTGACTATAAACGCCAACATCGTGTCCCATCGAACATCTTCGTGCTCGATCCCGATCTGTACCAAACTGATCTGCCCCCACAGGTCAACCTGGTCCAACTCAACACCAAACTCGCCCGCTGCACCAAATGCCTGCACACTCATCCGCTTGATTCGATGACGAACAATCTCCCCTGCAACTCGATCGATTACCGTTTGACGCATCGCACGCGTGTCATACTCACTCGCTCGCTCGCTCCACCCCTTCGTAACATTCCCACCGCGATCACTCAACCACACAATCGCAGCTTGCTCAGTTTCAAACTCCGCATCAACCCCAAGCACCCCCCGCATGGAAACATCAACCCCTAATCGTCCATCCGCAATCACTCCACGATCTGCCCGCCCACTTCGAACTGCACCAAACGATTTTTTCACGCTCGCAATAACATCTTCCGCATCGATATCACCAACGACGATCACTGTCGCCTGATGGGGTTGGTACCAGGATTCTGCGAACGATTGAACTTCTTTGAGATTCAACCGATTCAGTTCATCCACACGCGCCATAGGTTGTTGTTCGCCGAATGCTGTGCCCTCGAACAGAATGGGCAACCATTCTCGTTGCGACCGATACTCGACAGAATCTTCCAACTCGTGTTTTTCAATCACCATGGCGATCGCACGCGCCACCCGATCCTGACTCATCACCATGTTTCGATGATCAATCACATCCCCGAAGAACGCCAACACCTGCTCGAACCGATCGAAATCAACCCCGTCAAACCCAGAAAGAAACACCGTCTGATCAAACCCAACCATCGGCTCGCGTTCCAACAGCCCTTCCATCTGTTCCGCTGAAAAATTCGATGTCCCCATCGAAAGCACATGCTCAACGACCATCGCTGCGCCGCGCTGCTGATCTGATTCATACACAGACCCCGCACGCATACTCAGCAACACCTGCACCTGACGATCATCGCGATCGGAGTCTCCAGACACACTGTCCGTGCTCGGCACAAAAACAACCTCAAGCCCGTTCTCAAAGACCAGCCGCCTGGTACCTGCTTGATCCGCAATCACCCGGTTTTCAAAATTCCGGTTCTCAGACTCCTGACGCTCAACAATCCCTTCGGGTCCTGCACTGGTCACCACACCCAGCGATGCGATCAATGCAGATCCCATCCCAAGAAACACCCATCGTTTGCGTCGTGCTCGATTCATAGCCAATCAACAACCCCTTGAAGACCTGGTCCAACTACCCGATCGACATCTTCGTATACCGGCGAACCCCCGATACGATTCACTCATTCATCAATTCTGCAACATCTTCTACACGATCGAGCACCGAACATGAAGACTCATACCGCCCAGATTTACATTTGTTGCTCTGCGACCATTCACCCGCGAGCATCCCCGCGATCGCCTCATCAATCTTCTTCCGAATCTTCACCATATCCAACGCATCGATCCCAATCACGCCCTTGACTCCTTCAGCCAAAAGCCAGTATTCACACACGCTCCCAGGTCCCAAATCTCCAAACGCGTGTTCGAGCGCCATCGCATAGATCCCAAACTGAAGATCCACCTTACTCGGAGTCACCAAATCCTTCCGCGCAGCTCCGGTTTTGTAGTCAATCACCCGGCGCCCGCCGCTGCTTGTCGCATCGACCCGGTCGAGCTTCGCCTTGATTTTGTGCGTGAACCCATCATCTGCCCCCTCACACACATACCCAAACACATACTCCTGCTCAAGCTCCTCAATGTGCGCATCATCTGAGTGCATCGAATCCAATACCATCGCGACGAGTGCCCGTGCCTGCTCCAACTTGTCTTCATCAACCTCTTCATCTCTCGGCCATCTCGCGAAGAACTCTTTCTCCACGAGAACCTTCATCTCCTCACGCCCCGGAGTTGCCTCGCCCTCCGCATCCGCAATTCGCCAACGCGAATAGAACTTATCAAGCGCCTCATGCACCACCGTACCAATCAACATCGGCACCGCACTCTCCTGAGGCAATCTCAACACATAGTTCACCAAGTAACAACGAGGACACTGCAAATACTTCGCGATCTGCGAAAAACTCAATGTCAATGGACCAGCCAACCCCGGATGTAACCCACCCTCGACATCCCCACGCTCGATCGCACCAAGCGTATCCATCAATAACTCCCCGAGCGCCTCATGACCCGAATCCGCAATCCAAGCAGGTAACTCGCCCGATGCAAGGACATCGCGCACAATCGCAATCTGATCCCCCGCTCGTCGAAGTTCAACCCCAAGTTCATCTCGATCAATATCGCCCTGTTCCATCCGATCGATCGCGATCGCTGCTTGCCGACGCGCATCATGCTTTGCCTGATCGAACACATCGCGCATCCGGTTCACCGCTTTGAACTCTGCGCCTAATCGACTCACCGCATCCCCGCTCGCATTCGCATCGAGCACCTCACCCGCATCATGCTCAATGAACCCCCCCCCAAGCGCCTCGCGTAACTCAAACACAAAGTTCACCGAACTGGGTTTCTTGGGAACCTTCGAAAGGATCACCGCCCGTTTCTCTGCCCGTGTGATCGCGACATAGAACACTCGCCGCTCTTCATCCATCCGTCGAGACTTCCCATCACGCACATCCCCCGCGCGATCGATCAATCCATCAGGTAACACCTCATCATCCCCGCCGCTGCTCTTTGGATACCCATGCGGGCCGCTCACCCGAGGAACAAACACCGTATCAAACTCAAGCCCCTTGGACGCATGCGCTGTCAACATCGCAACAGCCCCCCTGCTTCCCCCAGCGCCTTGGACAACCTCTTGCCCGCCTCCGCTTTGTTCAACCTTGGTCTCAGGCAACTCCCCGAGCGATTGCTCACCCGGATCAAGATCCTCCCAGTACCGTAACATCGCACCCAAATCACCCGGAGACTCAAATCTGTTTGCCCGTGATCTTGCAAAGCTGATCAACGCGACAAGCGACGCGACCCGCGATGCCCGCGCTCGTCCATCACTGAGTTCGCTGTGCACAACACCAGTGCGTTTCACGATTTCCATGACCGTCGTCGCTGCAAGCGCTTCACTCGCCACCGCGCCCAGTTCCTGTGCCAACCTGTGCATCTGTTTCACGCGTCCAGAAATAGATTCATCCGCATGCTCGACCAACCAATCCATCAACAACCCAGGATCTTTCGCTTCCTCATCACCATTGGCCCAGTGCGACTGCTTCGCTTTCCAACTCGCGATCAATCGACCGACCCGGATCGCGTCACACCGATACGGAGGC
Organism: uncultured bacterium; assembly: GCA_963976235.1. Lineage (GTDB taxonomy): Bacteria > Planctomycetota > Phycisphaerae > Phycisphaerales > UBA1924 > UBA1924. The sequence goes on along the minus strand of CAXBJM010000004.1, from coordinate 131,709 downwards.
CGCACCAACACCCGCTTGATATCCACCGTCGAACCAGGATCGCCGAGCAATCTTGCCCACGCGATCACATCCTGCACCCCTTCATCATCCATCGGGCTGATCTGCTCGCGGATATCCACCGGGATTCCCTCAAGCATCAACACCCGCGCAATCATCTCAAGCTCGTTCTTGGTCCGCGCGATGACCGCACAGGTCCCAAAGTCAAAACCTTGATTGTCCCCTGATTGATCCTCTGACTGGTCACTCGCCTGATCACTGACCTGTCCGCTCGCCATCTTCAAAAGCATCGCCGCGATCACTTCACCACTCTGAGGCTCCCCCTCCAAACGAACCAACTCAATCCCCGAACCCTCAACCTCGCCCGCATGAGAAACCGCCTGCTTTGACGCATCAAACCGAACCTGCGCCCGATCAATCACCGCATTGCTCGCTGAAACAATGGAATCTGAACTCCGAAAGTTCGTGCTCAAAGTCACGGTAGGTGTCCCTGGATAGATCCCCGCAAAGTGAGCAAATGCACGATCGTCCGCACCTCGGAATCCATAAATTCCCTGATCGTCATCCCCCACCACACACACATCCGGGTTCGATGCAGGCGGACACAACTGACGCACAAACTCGATCTGCGCCCCGTTCACATCTTGGAACTCATCGACCACAACATGCTTATGGTCATACCGCAAGATCGACGCAATCGACGCGTGCTCACGCATTAATCGGCTCGGCAACAAAATCAAATCATCAAACACCATCCACCCGCGATTCAAACACACAGATTCAAAGTGCCCATACACCTTCACCGCCTGCTCAAAGCGATCAAGTTCCGTCGATCGCGCATCTCGCTGATCCTGTTCCATCCCGCCGAGCAACTCCCGCTGCTCGCTCAGCCAACCATAAGCATCCCCGCTCGACATCCCCTGGTTACGAAGTTCATTCATCACCTTCGTCGCGATGTCAATCGCGCTATCAACCCCGCTGCCCATCGCGTACCGATAGAGCTTGTGATCGTTGATAATCTCGCGGATCAATCCCTTCCGCTGAGCGGAGTCAATCAATATGGGTTCACTCGACACCCCAAGCACATCACCAAACCTGCGAATGATCTTCAAACCCAAACTATGAAAAGTCGACGATACCACTCGCCCTGCTGTGGTTTCCCCGACAAGCTTGCTCAACCGATCCCCAAGCTCACCCGCTGCTTTATTGGTAAAAGTGACCGCAACGATCTGGTCCGGGTTCACCCCCCGATTCGCGATCATGTGCGCCACGCGTGCAGTGATCACCCTCGTTTTGCCTGTGCCAGGACCCGCAAGCACAATGACAGGCCCGCTGTCATACACCACCGCTGATCGTTGATCATCCGTCAAAGGGAACTGCTGAAGATCAAACCCAATCCCTTGGGTACCACTCGGTGTATCAGTAGACATACCAAAGTGTACACACTTCACCCATTACGCATCCGGATCACGCATATACAAATGAATCGCCATCTGACCATACGAATGCGTCTCAGGACCGAGCGCCCCGTCCATCTGCAAATCAATATCTGTAAATGAATACGTCGGCTTGCTCGCCTCTCGCGCCATGTCCTTCTCGAACGCTTCCATCATTGCGTCCGCATTGGGATCATTGAGATCGATCTCAATCACTTCATCGCCATCAATTTCTTCGATCATTGAGGGGACATGATTTTTCCCCTTCTTGCCTTTTTTAGTCTTTATCGGAGTTTCGTCTTCCTCAATCGCTACTTCGTTCTCGTCCCGATGCACCGCAGGCCAAGGCGTACGAAGTATCGCATATCCTGTTTCGTCGAGCATCGAAATCAATCGAGTAAACTGTGTCTTCACCCGGACCCAGTCCGCCTCATCGCGAACCATTGGGTAAGGCGGGTCAAAGAACACAATATGGACAGGCTTGGGACACCGGTGAATGGTCGCCGGTCCGAGCGCATCGCCCATCACGATCTCGACCTCTTCTTCTGCACCGAGCATGTCGATATTGGCCTGCAACGCCTTGCATACGCGCCGATCGCGTTCGACGCACACCACACGCGACGCCCCACGACTTGTAGCTTCAAGCCCCATCGTTCCAGTGCCACTAAAACAATCAAGCACCGATTCGCCTTCAAAGTGACCCCGGAGCAGATTGAACATCGCCTCCTTGACCATATCAGGGAACGGACGAGTCATCGTCCCCTCTGGAGGCGATGCGAGCTGACGACGACGATATTTTCCACCAATGATGCGCATAGGGTGACACCCAAGACTTGCCAACATACGAAGTCAAGTAAAGCTGAATTGTGAATAAGTCATTTCTTGCGATTCATCACACGATGATCATGCGCCCAACCTGCATTCAGTACAACTTCATCAAGGAATCAATCGAGCAAAGCGATGTCGTCGGCGAATCCTCACCCGTAACAAGCGACCAGAAAGGCACACCAGGCCCATCCTCCGCCCAACAGTTAAGCATCGATTCAGGATCACGCGCCACCGCCGCGAGTCGAGAACCACCGATATACACACACCTTTGAGTCATCAAAGACCCTTCGCTTGCGAACTCAAGCTCGGCAGACACCCCTGCGATCACTTCTGCGACCTGTCCGAAAAGCTCGGGATTGTGCCGAATCAGCACATCCGCATCGTGCCAAAGGAATATGCGTTGTCTTGTTGGGATTCGAGTATGCATCCCACCTCGTGTCCTCAATATGGCAGCAAGTCCTTTTGCGCCATCAACAGATCTCGCGAGATTTTCAACTGGGATCAATCGTTCAAGTTGGGAACAAAGCCCTTCGAGATCAAGAATACTCCGCCCATGAAGTACGCAAACCTCGGTACCCGCCTGTGCAACAAGAAACTGCTGAAGGGACGCGCCAAACCTTGATCGCACCCCTGTATCGCCGGACCAAGCCGCGATATGGTGCGATTCAAGCTTCGCAAGCACCTCGGGTTGCCAAGTGCTTTGCTCGAAAGTAAATCCAGATGTCCCAAAGTGAATGGACATAATCATCGCTTACCCATTGTTGATCACTCAAGATCATGGGCAAAGCATCTCCTGTTTTTGCGATGTATAGGCATACAAACGCTGAGAATGCGGGGTGAATCATCCCCATATCGCCTTATCCCCGAGACAAGCGACGCAATGAGTATGCCTCATTTTCCCCGAATCACCAGACAATCCGTAGATTCGACCTCATTTTTTGGGCCTGAGATCTCTCCCGCTGTTATACAAATCACAATTTGTAGGGAGTTCACACTAATATTTTAACTTGCTACCGTCGACAGAAACTTACTATATCTAAACAATAGATACTTCTACCTACTCCAAGCACAAGCCCTATAAAAAGCGAACAACGAGCCAAAAATGCGACCACAATTCCCTTTTTTGCATCAAGGTTTTTGAATCTGTGATACAGTATTCACGGACAGGGGACAAAAGGAGACACTAGGTTGCATTGAGAGCAACCGATTCAGCAAATGAATATTATATAGATAGGACACAATATGAAATCTGTGATTCAAACTGCGGTGGAGATTTGTTCACTCCCAGCAGTCCCCACCCACAATTGGGCAAACTTGGCAGCAAACACACTCACCACGCTCTCTACCGGGATTACTGCCGGCGTACTCATCGCCCATCTTGACGAAACAACTTCCAAAATTGACCTGATCTCCGCAGGAGTATCCGAAACCAATACAGACAACTCGCCTGAACCGTCTGCCAACACGCTCTATCTGCTCGACAAACTCGAGCGCCTCACTACTCTCGGACTTACTCTCCCAGTCAACTCATGCCAAAGAGGACTCGTTGCCGCTTTAACGACACTCCAATCCAACTGGCAAAGCACACCAATCGGACGCATTTTTGCCAGCCAAGGGTATCAAGCCCCCTGCATATCAATCATTCCCATCACCCATGACCATCCAGGCTTTGTACTTGTGTGTGCCCTCACGACAGGCCCTACGCTTCAACAACCAGATCCATCAAAAATCGGCGATGATCTGATCACAGACATGGCCCATGTAGTGCCCATTCTCTCGATGAAAGCACACACCGCCCTTGCCCAAGTGACCAACCCCAAAGCATGGCTCACTGACCGTGAGAAAGTCATCCTCGATCAACTTATCTTGGGCAACTCTGTTCGCGTCATCGCAGACACACTCAACCGAAGCACCCACACGGTCCATGACCATGTCAAAAACCTGCACAAAAAACTCGATGCAACATCCCGAGGCCAGCTCATCGCCAAAGCACTCGGACATTCAACGACCCAAGCATTGCACTCCACCCCCGCACCAAATCCGATGATCCTTGTCGAGCATCCACCCTTGCCTGAACTCAAACCGGAAAACAAAAAACAGGTCTTTCCACCTCAAGCAAAACCAATGAGATAACCAATCTCAGTTGGGAAGTAGGCAATCCGGCAGAATAGTTCATCCCAAACTAATCGCGATGGTTCTCGATCGCTTGAGCAATCTTTCGAGCAAACGCATCATCGCGCCCAATCACTTCTCTAAACTCGCCTGCTTCGACCCGGCCGAGCTCATCGCGAGATCGCGCATGGGTTGATAGACGAACACTCTCTGCTTCAATCCGCCAATGCGGCCGATGCACCCTGCTCACGATCACCTCGACACGCCCACGAACCATGCCATCACCATCAATATCCGTAGTATCACCCTGATCGAACTCGATGCGTATGACCCGTTCCTGCTGATTGGCAAAGTCTTCCCATTCCTGTCCGATTGTCACCTGCTCCTGATCCCAAGGCGACGCGATCCCCACTGTCCGCTTTGGAAATGTCGTCAACACCCCACGCGCACCATCCACACGGTTCACCCCAAACCGATATGAAGCCAGCACCTCACGCGCATGCTCAAACACATCGACATACGACACGCCCTCAACCGCAAATGAACCGAGCTCAGTTCCGTCTTGCTCAGAATTTACATGGGTATCCGTCCCCACGCCCTGCCTCTGCGTTGTGGTTTGACATCCGAGCATGCTGCACAATGCGACGCCGATGCACATCATGCCTGCGATTTGAATTCGATGGTTCTTCATAGTAATCACTGTACCACCTCTTCACCATCCATATCCAGTACCGCGACGATCTCTTTGATCAACTCGTCAATATCCTCAACCCGCACGCTGCTTGCACCAACCGCAACCCGCGCCAACCATCGATCCTCCACACCACCAACTCCATCCTGAACCGGGACTGAGGTATGCGAAATCATCACGCGTCTTCGATCATTGATCCGCTCGATCAGTGTTTTCGTCCGTTGATCACCTTCCCCAATGACACGAAAACAGACCAATGCCAAGGATCGAGACACAGACAACTCTAGTCTATTCTCCCCAACAACAAACTGCTCAAAGTGCTTGGCAAGATCAACCTGATACCGAATATGCTCGCGCAATCCATCGACCCCAAAATGACGGATCACGAACCAAAGCTTGAGCGCTCGAAATCTTCTTCCCAAAGGCACATGCCAATCACGGAAATCGACAACCTTCCCCGACTCACTCTGCTCATTGCGGAGATAAACCGGAGTGATACTCATCGAATCAACAAGCACTTCACGATCCCGAACCCAAAACAAATCACAATCAAAGTTGGTAAGTAACCACTTGTGCGGATTAATACAAACCGAGTCCGCATACTCCGCCCCATCGAGCAATCCTTGATGTTCAGGACACACCGCGGCTGCCCCTGCCCATGCTGCATCAACATGCAACCAAGGCCGATCTTCATCTGGCAACTCGTTGAGCAACTCGCCGATCTCTTTGAGCGGATCCATCGCACCCGTCGATGTCGTCCCCTGAGTTGTCGACACAACGCAAGGCGTGAGCCCAGCTGCAATATCACCCTTGATCATCTCAAGCAGCGCCTTTGCATCCATTCCCAAATCAGGAGTTGTCGGGATCAACCGAACCCGTGATCGATCTTCAGGACCATCGGCCAACCCCGCAATCATCGCCGCTTTCACGATCGAGGAGTGCGCCTGCGTGGATGTGTACACCGTCATCTTTGAACGATCTCGCCCGATGTTCACCTTCCGCTTGCGTGCTGCAGCGATAACCGACAACACCGATTCACTCGCAGTCCCCTGAATACATCCACCGCCGAGAGATCCCGCTGCATCAAACCGAAACGCATCAGGGAGACCGAACATCTGCGCACACCAATCGAGCATCCGCATCTCGATCTCAGTCACCGCAGGCGAAGTCGACCAAAGCATCCCGTTTACATTGAGCACCGAAGACACAAAGTCCCCCATGATTCCAGGCATCGAAGCGCTGCACGGAAAATACGCAAAGAACCGAGCCGATTGCCAATGCACCAATCCTGGTTCAACAATGGTTTCAATATCAGAAATCACATCTGCCCATTGCTCGCTGTTCATCCCCTTCTCTGGGGGGCTCGCTGCGAGCATTTCCTGTATCTGTCCAGGCTCAACAGATTCCGAGACAGGACGCTCATCAAGAGAATCCATGTATCGCATCGCCCAACGAGAAAACTGGTTGAGTGCGCCCTCAAACTGGTCTTTCTCATACCCCTTCATCGCAGGGGGAGTTATCCGCTCATTCTCTGATTCCATGATTAAGCTCCGTATATACAAAAAATTTCAAACTTGCTACTTGCAACCCTCTGCGGATTCTGGTACAAACGATATGTTCTGTTTCTCGAACGCCGTGGGGGTTTTTGAGAGAACAACTTTGGTTTGGTATGCAGCGTTGTTTCTCGTAAACAACCGTTTTTCGAATACTCATTTTGAAAAACGAAGTCTCGAACGGCGATAGGGGTTTCATCGTTCAATGCTCACTGCGTCACAATCCCATCAACCTGACAGTGCGTGATCCAATCTCGCACATCAGAGTCTAGGTTGCACAGAGAACATCGGCACGCGCCTAAATTCTCTGTTTATGGGAACAAACACTGAGTTGTCGATCTCTATTCAAACCACCCACATTGTTGCCTGAACCATCAGGCCGCTCAACAACTCGTGTGGTTTGAGCGCGAATGTTTTGATACTCGATACCGCCTGCAAGGGTTGCATTTTCACGCACCTACATTGCAGCATCTCTCGGTATTGTGTTGTTCGTGTGGGATCAACAACATGTACGCTTCCAATCGCTCATATTCGCTGATGTCCTCATCGCTGATGGCTGTATCCACTGCCATCACGCTGCTCATCGCATCGCACCCATCAACGGCGAACGCACAGACAAGCATCGCATTCACAAACTACACCACCCAAGCTGGACTTGAAGGCGCTGTACGATCCAACGCGCTGGGAGGACGATACAACATCATGTCCGGTGGAGGCGTCGCAGGCGATTTCAACAACGATGGGTATCACGACCTCTTCATGCTCACTGGAGGAGGACTCGCAGACTACCTCTACATCAACAACCAAGACGGCACATTCACAAACCACGCACAAAGCTGGGGAGTTGATTTGGTTCAACACGCCGTGGGCGCCTCAGCAGCAGACTTCAACAATGACGGATATCTCGATATCTTCGTGACATCCTACGGACCGGGAACAAGCAGTGCTGCTGCAGGAAAACTCAAGCTCTATAAAAACAACGGCCCAGACGAAAACGGACAGTTCTCATTCACCGATGTTGCAGTGCAAGCAGGAGTGAATAGACTCTTTGAAAACAATAAGGATGGTCTTGGTTCTGCATGGGGAGACTATGATCTCGATGGCGATCTCGATCTCTTCGTGTGCGGATACAACGAACTCCGAATCTGCAATCGCGTGTTCAAAAACAACGGCCCGAACGAAGACGGAAACTACACCTTCACCGATGCAACCGAGGAAACCGGGATCGCACAACTCGGAATCCGAGGATTCCTTCCCCACCTCGTTGATATGAACAATGATCTCTACCCAGACCTGATCCTCATCGCAGATTCAAGCACAAGTAAGTACTTCATCAACAACCAAGACGGGACATTCACCGACGCGACATCCCAAGCACGAGGGATTGAAATCACCAATGGCATGGGTGTAGATGTCGGAGACATGAACAACGACGGGCTCATGGATATGTACATATCCAACATCACCTATCCAACCACCCAAGGCCCAGGAAATGTACTCCTGATCCAAAACCAAGATCAATCATACGACAATACCGCTCGCGCAAACGGAACCTACGCCGGGTACTGGGGATGGGGAGTCCTGCTCGCAGACTTTGACCATGACGCAGATCGAGATATCGCAGAAACCAACGGATACGTCGGTGAATTCGCAGGCAACCCATCTGTCATCTTCGAAAACATCAAAGGCACCGAATACAACGAAGTCGCAACCGAGTCTGGATTCATCCACACCGGACAAGGACGAGGAATGGTGCGGATCGACATCGAAAACGATGGAGATCTCGATGTTGCAATCTTTGAATACAACGGCGGCCTCAAACTCTACCGCAACGAAACCGTCACAAACACAACCCCTCCTCATCAGAACTGGATCCGAATCAAAGCAGACACATCACTTCGAGACACCCTTGCCCCTAACGGGATCGGGACCATGATCGAGGTTGTCACGCAACATAAAGATGGAACAACTGTTCAAACCCTACCAATACACTGCGGATCAAACCATTGCTCTGCATCACCCATCGAAACACACACCGGACTCGCCGACGCATCAATCATCGAGACTCTCCGTGTGAAATGGTCAGATGGTTCATTCTCGACTTATACCGATGTCGATGCGAACCAGATCCTCACGATCAAAGCACCATCACATCCCGCGGACTACACCGATGATCAGATGGTCAATATCAACGACATCATCTCGTTTGTAGGACTTGTCAAAAAGGACAGCCTCGCAGCGGATCACAACGGCGATTATAAAGTGAACTTTTTCGACATCTCCGCGTTCATCACAGACTTCCGGATGGCAATGACGCCGTAATCACTCAACCAAGCACTCAAAGCGACGCGTACACAATCACCACACGGACCACGGATGCACCGCCTTACCCTAAAGGTCTGCATCCGTGGTTTTTTATACCTGATTCAGCCTTGCTCACCCTCAATATCTTCAATGTTCGTCGGACGAATCCGCTCGGAGACATCCTTGGGTTTCCCACCCAGCCGTAACTCTTCGAGCAATCTTAAGTAGGTTTCGTATCGCGCTTCGGAAACCTCTCCCGATTCAACCGCTGCTTTGACCGCACACTCGGGTTCATGATCGTGCGCACAATCATTAAACTTGCACGAATGAACATGCTTCTCAAACTCTGGGAACAACCAGCGCAACTCATCAGGTGACATCTCTGCAAGACCAAAGAACCGAACCCCCGGCGTATCAATCACCTTGATCCCAGGATCAATAAAGTGCATCGCGCTCGCGGTCGTTGTGTGACGACCCCGATTATCCGTCTCTCGCACAGTCTTGGTCGCAATCCCCAACGAACTATCAAGCGCATTGGCAAGCGAACTCTTCCCCACCCCAGAGTGTCCAACAAACGCACATGTTTTCCCCGCAAGTAACTTGCGCAAACCATCAACCCGCACGCTCGAATCATCGCCGGGAACCGCTGCGCAAACCGCGACGGGGATCCCTGCTTGCTTGTATGGCTCAAGCACTCTTAGTGCTTCAGTAAGTTCATCCGCTGGCATCAAGTCCGCTTTGTTCACCGCGATCATGGGTTTACAATCGCCCCATTCAATCGCAACAAGATACCGATCAATCAATCGCGGATGCAATGGTGGTGACACCACCGAAACCACAATTACGACCACATCCACATTCGCCGCCACGACACGCTCTTTATGTGTCTCATGCGAATCAGGACGCGCCAACTTTGAATCCCTCGGCAACACACTGAGCACCTCATGCTCGACCGCGTCCGCTGCGATTTCAAGTTCAGATATCAATACCCGATCACCAACCGCGATCCCGTCTTGCTGACGCCCTGCAAGTTCAGCGCTCAATCGGCACAATATATGCTTTGATAAATCGGCCCCGTCGCACCCGGTAGGCAACACCGTTGCCCGACGGCGTGTAAGACCAACAACCAACCCCTCAACCATCGGTTTGGCATCCGCGTCCTTCTCCGCTTTCTTGTGCGCAAAGTCCCGATCCACCAATCGGAGTACCCAATCAATCAATGGGTCCGCCCGCCGCTTGCCCCGGTTGAGCCGTTCGCCATCATCTGTCTCACGTGCCTTGGTGCCTCGCCGCTTTTGGGCATCTGACCGCTGCTTGCGTGCTTCGGTGTAGAGCCGATCCCGATCGTCCTTGGACAACGATTCAAGGATCACTTCGAGTTTTTTGCGTTGATGCTTATTCACTCCATCATTGTTGGCACCCCAAGACGATCCCGCCTGAACTGACATATACAATCACGCACAATACCCAAAGGAGTTCCCGTATGACCGCTGCCACCACATCCCCGTTCGCGATCCGCACAAAAGAAACCCTCAAAACCCTCGCGGATGCTGGACAGATGAAGATCCTTCAAACGCTCGATTCCCCGATGGACGCGATTGTCACCATGATTGATCCCGATGGATCACGACACGAACGCATCTGCATGTGCTCGAACAACTACCTCGGACTCGCCAACCACCCTGATGTCGTCGAAGCAGGGATCGAAGCACTCCGCACCTACGGCGCAGGCACCGCATCCGTCCGGTTCATCTGCGGCACATTCGCACCGCACCTCACACTCGAAAAAACCATCGCAACCTACATGGGCACCGAGACAAGCTATACCTTTGTCTCTTGCTGGAACGCAACCGAAGCACTCTTCCCAACCGTGTGTGAAGCTGGCGACATCATCATCTCCGATGAACTCAACCACGCCTGCATCATCGACTCCATGCGCCTCACCCCTGTCATCAAGAAGGGCGTCAAGAAAGGCATCTACAAACACTCGGATATGGAATCCGTCAAAGAAGTCCTTGAAAAAGCAAAGAACAACCCAGAAGTCACCGGCCAGATGTGGCTTATCACCGACGGGATCTTCTCGATGGAAGGCGATATCGCCGATCTTCCATCGCTCCGCAAACTCTGCGATGAGTACGGCGCACTCCTCGTCGTCGATGATTCCCACGCGCACGGTGTACTCGGTAAAACCGGACGAGGAACCCACGAACACTACAACATGTGCCCCGGCGCTCCAGGATTCGATGCATCCCTCGGCACCATCGACATCTTCACCGGCACCCTCGGAAAAGGACTCGGAGGCGGCGCCGGTGGTTTCATCGCTGCATCCCAAGACCTCATTGACCTCATCATCCAACGCGGACGCCCAACACTCTTCAGCAACGCACTCCCCGTTACCGTCGCAGCAAGCGCCAACAGAGCGATCCAAATCCTGATGGATGAACCCGATCGTGTGCAGAAACTCAAAGATATCACACGGTACTGCCGCGAACAGATTAAAACCAAAACCGAGTTCGATGTCCTCGAATCCCCCACCGCGATCTGTCCGATCATCGTCGGCCCCACCGAAAAAGCAATCGCGATGTCCAAACAACTTCTGGAACACGGAATCTTCGTCATCGGCTTCGGCTACCCCGTCGTCCCCGAAGGCGAAGCAAGACTCCGAATCCAGATGTCCGCTGCCCACACCGAGGCACATGTGGATCAACTCGTTGAGGCGTTGAAGCAACTGTGAACCAAGCTGCACCCAGCTCGAATCTGCACTACCCGTTCGGTATCACTTGCCCAAGTTGTGCGTATCCACTCCATGGCCTGAGCACTTCGATCTGTTCGGAATGCGGAGCAATCGTGGATCACCTTGCAGTCATGGGAGATTCTATCGATCTCTTGGATAATCTCAGAGAGTATGTTCAACGCCTGAACGTGCCCCGAGGCCAATCCTTCGCACTTGTGCTCCCATCGACCAGAGTCTTTGATCTCATTTCCCGGCCAATATTCGCTGGATTTGTGATGTTCATCCTCGTAGTAGTCGTCTACTCCGAAAGACGATGGAACTACATGTATGATTATGCCGAACTCGCCGGCATACTCCTCGGTTCAATCACTCTTGCGATACTGGCTCAAGTGCTCTGGTATACCCTTCGAACTATCAAATCCCGAAAAAAACAGAGTATACTGATTCAAGAAGATCTCAATCGAGGAAAAGTGGAGCGTGTGAACTATCAAGTCACCCGTGCGATCTGGATCTCAGACGACAATAAATACTCTTTATTGCTCAGACTTATATTCAAAGGCAATAGCTGGGTCATGTTCGTACCCCACCAGAGCATCGGGGACATGAACATCACCCCGCAGCAAGACCTTGGTAGCGAAATCAAAATCAGTTATCTTCCGTCATGCCATTATGTTATTGCAATTGAGTTCGACGACACAAACATACCCGCACGAACCTCCAACTCCATCTCTCTGCTTTCAATCGCCAAACTTCACACGCTCCCCTTGAGCGCGCCAGATGAGTACTCGTTTTTTCCGAAACGAAAAACCAAAGGCTCATATTTCACCTCTGACACATAACTCCATCTCGGGTGCCCTCAACTACATTCAACGCAACCTATCGTCACCCTTGTACACCGGAACCGCAGACCGATGCACAAGATCAACACCCTTGGCTTCTAGTCTGATCTCAATATACCAAAACTTCGCGGGGAACTGGGCCGGGTGCCATGCTGGTGGCGACTTCGGCACCTGCATGTCTTCTCATTCAAAGACCTGAACATGCTTCGCATGAACAGGGCACCCCACGCATAAGAACTTCACTCAACCTAGCTCATCATCCGCAACATGATAATGCGGATCTTCGAGCACATTAACCTCGACCATATCGCCCGCCTTGTGCAAGAGTATTCGACAGTCCTCGCTCAGATGACGAAGGTGCAGCGTCTTGCCCGCTTTGCGATATTTCTCCGCAAGGTTATCAATCGCCTCAATCGCGGAGTGATCAACCACGCGTGAGTTGCGGAACTCGATCACCACATCATCAGGATCGTTCGCCGGGTCAAAGAAGTTCTTGAACTCATTGATACACCCAAAGAACAAAGGCCCGTTCAACTCATACACCCGCGAACCGTCCGGATCGTCCCGCTTGACCACATGCACATGCCGTGCGTGCTCCCATGCAAAGATGAACACAGAAACGATCACACCCACAATCACCGCGATCGCAAGGTCCGTGAGCACCGTAACCGCCGAAACCAGAATCAGCACAAACGCATCCTTGAGCGGGATCTTCTTGAGAATCCGCAAGCTCGACCATTCAAATGTCGCGATCACCACCATAAACATCACACCGACGAGCGCCGCCATCGGAATCATCTCGATCAACCCGGACGCGAAGAGGATAAACGCGAGCAAGAACAACGCTGCGGATAAACCAGATAACCGTCCGCGCCCACCAGAGTTGATATTGATCATGCTCTGCCCGATCATTGCACACCCGCCCATGCCACCGAATAAACCGGTGACGGAGTTGGCGATCCCTTGCCCGACACATTCACGATTGCCGCGCCCACGCGTATCGGTCATCTCATCAATCAGTGTGAGCGTCAACAACGATTCGATCAAACCGACCGCTGCCAAGATAAATGCGTAGGGAAGGATGATCTGCAAAGTCTCAAGAGTAAATGGCACCGCGATCGGACGGAATGGCGGGAACCCGCCCTTGATCGATGCGATATCACCAACAGTCTTGGTGTCAATATTTAATCCAATGACCAGTACTGAAACGACAAGAATCCCCGCGAGCGCTGATGGGAACGCCTTGGTCAGCTTTGGTAGGCCGTACATAATCGCCATGGTCAACGCGATGAACCCGATGAAGATCAACATCGGCGCGCCGCTCATCCAGACCATATTGCCCTGTCCGTCATCAACCTTGAACTGCGACATCTGCGCCAAGAAGATCACGATCGCGAGGCCGTTGACAAACCCGAGCATCACCGGGTGAGGCACAATCCGGATGAACTTACCCAGATGCATCACCCCGACCATTATCTGAATCAATCCGGTTAGCACCACCGCAGCGAAGAGATAGTTCACTCCATGTTCTGACACGAGATGCACCATCACCACCGCCATCGCACCTGTAGCGCCCGAGATCATCCCGGGTCGACCGCCGAAAAGCGATGCAAGCAAACCGACCATAAACGCCGCATACAACCCAACAAGCGGATTCACACCTGCGATGATCGCAAACGCAACCGCTTCAGGCACAAGCGCCAGCGCGACGGTGAGCCCAGAAAGCACTTCCGTCTTGATCCCACTGCCCATAAACCCTTTACGACAAAACCCACCAAAACCGGCGGGTGTTGCGACTTTCGATTCCATACTATCCATGTTCAGCGGTTCCCCGATTCGAGATTCTCAGCATCCATCAGCAACATCAAACACTGATGCAACGCTGCGCATTCATACTAGCCTAGAGATATCTCGTTCATCGGAAACAAGTTGAAGGTTCCCCGCAATGCTATCGCCGAGGGTTTCTTGGAGTCCCTTTGAAACCCGATCCGTCAGCGCGTTCAACAACTTTGGGTCCGGAGATCGTCGCCGGCTTCACATCCCCATGCGAATCTGAATCGTGATCATCATACTGATCATTCTGAGCATGCTTGTTATGGTGATGGTTCTGGGATTGCTCCATCGCATGCTCACGCTCTTGCTCGTTCATCTCGGCCATATCAACCCGAGCGAACAACAACCGACCCGCAGCGGTCTGCATCGAACTGGTAATCACCAGATCCCGTGTCTCACCAATATACGGATACCCATCCTCCGCAACAACCATCGTGCCATCGGAGAGGTATCCGACCGCTTGACCGTGCTGCTCACCGGGTTTGATCAACTCAACATGAATCATCTTCCCAGGAATCACAACAGGCTTGAGTGCGTTGGACAAATCATTGAGATTCAACACCGGGATCTTCTGGATCATCGCAACACGGGCAAGCCCAACATCAAGCGTGACCATCATCCCAGGCATCCGCGAGCACAACTCCACAAGCGCCAGGTCTACCGCTTTCTTCTGTGTCGGCGAGTTGTCAATCATCACATCAACCGAGTTCATCCGTTGAAGCTTGGTCACAATGTCCAATCCTCGTCGGCCTTTGTTTCGCTTCATCCGATCATTTGAATCTGATAATGCCTGAAGCTCTTCGATGACAAACTCAGGAATCACAATGGTCTGCTGAATCAACCCTGAAACCGCAATATCCGCAATCCGAGCATCAATCAATGCAGAGGTATCAAGCACCAAAGGCATCGGACCACGCATCTGCTTGGCAAACTCAACATACGGAATCACCAACCGAAACTCATCCTGAGTCTGCACAACCATGGTAATCCCAAGGAATGCAAACGAAACCCCCATCAACACCTTCACCGCTGATACAAATCCCGTCAGTTCGTAATCCCATGATTGCAGAACCAGGTCGATGACCGCGGAAAATACCCACGCAGCCATCAATCCCGCGAGCAATCCGAAGACCACTCCTGAGATCATCGATATCTTCTTGCGAGGCGTGAGCAAATCCACCGCCAAAAACATGCCTGCAAAGATCAGTGCTGTGATGACAGGAACCCACCATTTGGTCGCGAACTCAACCTCAGGCCCACTCGAGTCCTGCGTGATACTCCACACATAGAGCAGCATCACAATGAGCATCAGGGCTACAAATCCGACCCGAATAAATCGAACTAACATCTTCTTATCTTGATTTTGGTATGCCTGCATCTGAAATGCCTTACTATTGGTGCTCAAGGTTTTTATAGCCCCAGTAATGGGTAAATTTCCGTAGCACCAGTGTATCCCATTTCTTTCCTGTTCACAACACATACCGCGACCCATTCACCTCCAATCACTATGCCAATGAATCAAAGACAATCAAAGACTGACTCTCTGAACCAATCCCAACACCAACTTGTCGGTCGATTTATCAACAGAGATCTTTCTTGGCTCGAGTTTAATCGTCGGGTGTTAGCCCAAGCAAAGCTCGAATCTACCCCGCTGCTTGAGCGGATCAAGTTCCTCGCAATTTTCTCATCAAACCTTGATGAGTTCTTCATGAAACGCATCGGGTTACTCATCTCGCGACATCTTCAACACATACCTGATTCACCCAATCGTCCTGACGAACTCCCCCCTCTACAAACCCTTCATACATGTCACGAAATCATCCGAGGCATGGAAGAATCCCTTGCAGAATGCCTCAAAGAGCAACTTATCCCTCAGCTCGCTGCCCAAGGGATTGAGCTCCTCCCCTATGAAGCACTCTCAGAATCCTCCCGTGTTGCAGCGACCCAATGGTTCAACGCCGAGGTATTTCCGATCCTGACCCCGCTGGCAGTTGACCCTGGCCACCGATTCCCATTTATCTCTAACCTGTCTACTAACCTTGGATTATCTGTTGTACCAAAGGATAAATCCAAACCACAAGACCCCCGCTTTGCGCGACTAAAAATTCCAGACGTACTTCCTCACTACATCCGCATCGACACCCTGCTCAACCCTTCGTTAGGTAATTCTACCCCAAACACAGATTCTCCCGCACAGTATGTCAGATTGATCGATATTGTGATTAACAACCTCGACGATCTCTTCCCAGGGATGGATATTACCGAGATCCTTCCTTTCCGACTTACACGCAATGCTGCAGTCGAACTCGATGATGAAGATGTAGAAGATCTGCTCGAGCATGTCGAAGAAGAACTCCGCATGCGCCGCTTTGCCAACGCGGTCCGAATCCAAACCCCGCTCAATCCGTCACCGACAATCTTGGCATTTCTATTAGACGAGCTCAACCTCAATACCGAAGACCACTTCGCCCGTACTGGCCCGATGGCGTGCATCAATCTCAACGAAATCGCTGCGATCGATCGACCTGACCTTAAATATTCTCACTGGAAACCAGTCCGTCCACCCGTGCTCGCTGATACAGAGGGAGACATCTTCTCGACAATCCGCCAGCACGATATCTTGGTCCATCACCCGTATGAATCGTTCACTGATTCTGTTGAGCGGTTTATATCCGCTGCTGCAAACGATCCCAATGTGCTCGCGATCAAACTCTCACTCTACCGAACAAGCAGAGACTCCCCCTTTGTTGATTCACTGATCAAAGCAGCAGAGGACGGCAAGCAGGTAGCATGTCTCGTTGAACTCCGCGCCCGGTTCGATGAAGAAAAAAATGTGACCTTTGCTCGCCAACTCGAAGCAGCAGGTGTCCATGTTGCCTACGGCGTACTCGGACTCAAAACACACTCCAAATGCTCGCTTGTTGTCCGGAGAGAAAAAATGGGCGACAAATGGGGACTCCGCACCTACGCCCATGTCGGGACTGGGAACTACCACCCCAAAACCGCCCAGCGCTATACAGACCTGGGGTTGCTTACCGCGGACCCGCAGATCACCAGCGATGTCGTAAAGCTCTTCAACATGATCACAGGACTGAGCGCCGGACAAAGCTATAACCGATTGATTGTGGCGCCGGACCATATGCGGAACTTCTTCCTTGATCGGATTCACAACGAGATCGCCAATGCCAAAGCAGGCAGACCAAGTCATATCTATGCGAAAATGAACGCGATGGAAGATCGAGAGATCACCGAAGTGCTCTATAAAGCATCCAACGCAGGTGTCAAAATCGATCTCTTCGTCCGTGGATTCTGTTGTCTTCGCGCAGGAATGGAAGGATTCAGTGAAAACATCACTGTTCGATCCGTCATCGGACGATTCCTGGAACACTCACGCATTTACGCGTTCGCCAATGGCTCAGACAACCCGGAAGAGTTCCAGTACTACATGAGTTCGGCAGATTGGATGTACCGTAACCTCTCAAGCAGAGTTGAAGCTGCATGCCCAATCCTTGACCCCGACGCGAGA
This sequence comes from uncultured bacterium, assembly GCA_963976235.1. Classification (GTDB taxonomy): domain Bacteria; phylum Planctomycetota; class Phycisphaerae; order Phycisphaerales; family UBA1924; genus UBA1924. Next base: position 113,856 of record CAXBJM010000004.1, on the reverse strand, counting down.
AAACGAATCTGGAATATTCTCGAAACCATGCTCAACGACCATCAAAACGCTTGGCTCTTGAACCCCGACGGATCCTACACACACCTAATACATGAGGACAATGCCGATTTCCTACCGGACTCCCCTCAGGCGCTGGGCACCTTCCAGACACTCATGAATGGTGTTCGCCGAAAGAAAGACTCATGATGCGTCCAAGCATTGATAGCCACTTACAGATTTTCTGAATCTCATACTGAACCCTTACCCTACGAAGGTGGTACCATATCATCATGCGCTCTCGTGTTGTCATTACCGGTCTTGGCCCTGTCTGCGCGACCGGTGTCGGAGTTGAAGCATTCTGGGAATCGGTACTCGCGGGTAAATCCGCCTTAACTCCGATTGAATCATTTGACGCGTCAGGGTTTCGCCCAAAGCTTGCTGGCGAAGTATCCGAGATCAAGGTCCGTGACTTCGTACCCAAATCATATCGCAAAGCAACTAAGATCATGGCCCGAGACACCGAGCTCGCGGTCATCTCTGCAAAGCTCGCCGCAGACGACGCGGGACTCAACACCCGAGGATCTGAGAACGAAGATTCGGAACATTTCACAATTGTTGCTGCACGAACTGGATGCCAGATCGGCGCTGGGCTCATCGCTGCGGACACCGAAGAACTCGCACGAGCAGTCGTCACTGCAGAAGGTGATACCGGCGAGTTCTCAATGGAAAAATGGGGAACCGAAGGCGCCGGCGAATCAGGCATGAACAACCTGCCGCCGCTCTGGTTGCTCAAATACCTTCCCAACATGCTCGCATGTCATGTGACCATTATCCACGGGCTCGAAGGACCATCCAACACAATCATGGGCGCTGAAGCAAGCGCCATCCTATCTATAGGCGAATCCACCCGCGTCATCGAACGCGGGTCCGCAGATATCTGTTTCACCGGAGGCGCTGAATCTCGTCTCAACCCACTGGGACTTCTCCGTTGGGATTATTCAGGACGACTCGCAGACACCGGCGAGCACACCGATGGATCGACGATCTCGATCCCCTACTCATCAGAGTCCCTCGGCGGAATCATCGGCGAAGCCGGCGGCATGATCGTGATCGAAGATGAACAACATGCCAATAAACGGAACGCATCAATCTATGCGGTCATCGAAGGGTTCGGTGCTGCCCAGACCCCGCCTCCGGTTTTTCCGGGTGTCTTTGACGAACCAGACACAAACCCTATTGATCGCGGGCTCGAAGCCGCGATCGAATCCGCACTTGCTGATGCAGGAGTAGCGCCCGAAGATATCGATGTCGTTTTCCCGCTGGGTCTGGGAGTTCAACATCTTGACGAAATGGAACTCGGTGCTCTTAAAGCAGTTTTCGGAGAGCAACTTGAGAACACTCCATGCTTGACACTTGCCAATCAAGTCGGCAATACCATGGCAGCGCACGGCGGACTCATGATCGCGTCGGCTGCAAAGTGTCTGCAAGAACAAACACTACCACCGCAAAGTAACAGTTACATACAACGAGAAACTCCATTCACTCTACCAAAGGTAATCGATCGTGTACTTGTCTGTACCGGTTCCTTGGGCGGACAAACAGGCGCGATCGTCTTAAAAAAATATGATTCAATTCTCGACTGAACCCTACAACAGCCAGAGAATCCGACATAGTCTGAATACAGTTCCGAATATTTTTCATCTTAAATATTGATCATGATCTTATCCTTTGGAGATACTCTTGCAGAACAACAATAACAACCGAGGCCGACGCTCAACCCCGCTTTCGGACCTTGATCCAGCATTGACCGAGATCAGCAGAAAAGTGATCGGGTGCGCCATCGAGACCCACAAGGAACTTGGTCCTGGATACCCCCTTGAAATCTACCGGGCAGCACTCCTCTACGAACTCAAGCACGAAGAAGTCACATTCGAAGAAAACAAATCCTACGAAGTTGAGTTCGACGGCGAAGTCATCGGCTCCGTGGTCGCAGATCTCTACGCAGGCGATCGATTCTTGGTCAAAATCATGGCCGAGAGTTATGAAGTTGGAGGCAAAGAACGCAACGAACTCCGCGCTACCCTCCGTGCTGCAGATCTCGAACTCGGACTCATCATCAACTTCGGACAGCGCCGTCTCAAAGACGGACTCGTCCGTGTGCTTAATCCAGACGCACTCCGCAACGACGACGAGCATGTCGAATATGAAGATGACAACGCGGAACTCGTCGAATCTTCCGAAGACTAAACAGACTTACCCCTGAGGTACACAATACATGGCAGCCGATCGCCAATCTTCAAAGCGAGTCGTTATTACCGGCATCGGGTGGGTCACGCCTTTAGGGACCGACATCGATTCCACATGGCAAAGACTACTCAACACTGAGATCGCGATCGGACCAGTCACTCGTTTCGATGCATCGACCTGTTCAACAAACTTTGCAGCAGAAGTGAGTGATTTCAATCTGCATGATCACCTCGGAGAGCAAGCAGACAATCATCGTCACGCAGGCATATCCACACAGTTTGCACTCGCTGCGACGAGCTCTGCTTGGAAGATGGCAGGATTTGATTCATCCCCACCCAACCTCAAACGCACCGGGATTTATCTGGGCGCTGGGGAAGGCGTGCTTGATTATCCGCCTTATATGGCTGCGAACATCAGCGGATGGGATCATGAATCTCGAAAACTCGATCCGACGAAATGGGCAAACAAAGCATACGAAGGCATGCGCCCCGAAGCAGAGGTCGAACAGGAACCCCAGCTCAGCTCAACCCATATCGCTGCTCAGTTTGGGACAATGGGACCAACACTCAACTGCATGACCGCATGCGCTGCATCCACACAAGCAATCGGTGAAGCATTCGAGATCATCCGCAGAGGAGACGCCGACGCGATGATCGCGGGTGGTTGTCACTCCATGATCCACCCGCTCGGGATGACTGGTTTTATGCGATTGACCGCGATGTCCACGCGCCGGGACGACCCAAAGACTGCATCTCGTCCGTTTGATAACACACGCGACGGATTTGTCATGGGTGAAGGTGCCGGGATCATCATCCTGGAATCTCTTGATTCTGCCAAAGCACGCGGCGCCAACATCCTCGCGGAAGTTGCAGGGTTTGGATCGACCGCCGACGCGTACCGCATCACTGACATCCATCCCGATGGCAAAGGCGGCGCAGGCGCCATGTCCGGTGCACTGCAACAAGCAGGGATTGATCCCTCGGCAACCGATGAGCAAGGCCGACCACTCGTGCACTACATCTCTGCACACGGCACAGGAACCCAAGAAAACGATAAGACAGAATCAAACGGCGTCCGGACAGTCTTCGGAGAGCTTGCACCCAAAGTCCCGTTCTCATCAATTAAGTCCATGATGGGACATCTGATCCAAGCTGCGGGCGCGGTCGAACTGATCACCTGTATCCAAGCGATTCAAACGGGGATACTTCCACCCACTGCAAATCTCAATGATCTTGATCCCAAGTGCGGGCTCGACCATGTCCCCAACGAACCCCGCGATATGAACCAAAGCGGCGGCGTCGATGTCTGCCTGTCAAACTCATTCGGGTTCGGGGGTCAGAACGACACCCTCTGCGTCCGCAGATATACAGAATAATCCCTGATTTTCACCGTATCATGGTCAAAATGACGATACATGAATCATGTCAAAGCTCTCGATGATTCAAGGAACGATCACCGGATTCGCGGTTATTGCAGCTGTCGGGTTGGTCTCCGTCGTCGGGATGCGGTTTGCAAAATCTGATGCTGCCAACGAGGTCTATCAATCCCGACTCCGCGATCTCTCTACCGACTATGAATCGCTCGCAACGCAATACAACCAAGCAGTGCGACAAACCGCGATCACCGAACTGGTCGTGAAGGATCGTTCAATCACGGTCCAGATTCGCACGATCGAAGGGACCGCAGAAACGATCGAAACCTCGTGTGATGCGGATAAAGAGATCTATGTTGACTTTGCACTGATCGAGGGTCGGCTCTGGATACGACGGGTCTTCGATGCAGACACCCCCCCATCACAGGCAACAATCATTAATCCCAAGCTCGCGAATGTAGACTGGAATGCAGAGGGCGCGTTGGTTGGACAAGCGGTGTACCGTCAGCTCGACGAAGGTCGATGGGTGGTCAACGCTGCGGGGGATGGCGCATTGGCGCTGACGAAAGTTCCCGATGATCAAGTTGTGAATCTGTCGCCTCCACCGACGATCAAAGCGTATGAAGAGATCCAATCCCAGGTTGACGAGGAACTCGACAAAGTCACATGGCGCGATGTAATCGCGACGGTTCTCGGAAATTAAGACTTCCAGATGCACCAGTAATGCACTGCGCCCGCGTGCCAGACGATATGACGGAGCATCACCCCGAGCATCGCGTTGAAGGTCTGGTTCTCGCCATAATCCACATCTGTGCATTTTTGAGGATTCGTTCGGCACCACTGGCAGAACTGTTGACAGTCATCCATCAGTACCTCAACAATCATCGGCAATGACTCGGCGCGGGGTTCTGGCAACGCGCTCCACTTATCGGTTTCCGCTACCCCCACCACATGTTTGGAATGGGTTCGAAAAACCGTTGCGATGTGTACCAGATGCCAAGCGCCGGTGCCCTCGATCGTCGGATCACCCATCTGATCGAATGGGTGCATATCGAGTGTCATCGACAGCGATTCCCACGGAGCGGTGATTGTGGCTTCAAGTTGTTCCAGAACATCGAGATATCGTGATTGATCCGTCATGATGGGATCATTCTACGCGGTTTGCTCGCTACACTTGTGACCGATTCCAAGCTCGAACGAAGGATTTTCAAATGACCGATATCACTGCTGAGAACACCACTTCCGTCAAATCTATGGATGACATCATGGCGCTGTGCAAACGACGCGGATTTATCTATCAGGCATCTGAAATCTACGGCGGCGTCAACGGATTCTGGGATTACGGCCCGCTTGGTGCTCAACTCAAGAAAAACCTCCGTGACGCGTGGTGGACCGATGTCGTCATGAAAGGATGTAACGGCAAGCTTGGCCCGAACGGCAAACCCGTCGAGATTGTGCCTTTGGATAGCTCGATCATTCAGAACCCCAAGGTCTGGGAAGCGTCAGGGCATGTCGGGGGATTCAATGACCCGATGGTGGATTGCCGAGAGACAAAGTCGCGATACCGCGCGGATCACATCATGTGTATGGGCATGAAAGGTGACAGCACAGGTCAGATTTATGCGTTCATCGAGAATGATGACAAATCTTTCGAAAACGCGCTCAAAAAACTCTGCAAGTATAAGAAAACCGACATCGCTCGTGACGGGGTTGATCTGTGCAGCTTCACCGAACTGGGAGCAGACGAGATCGCGATAACGGTTGGACCAGACGCGAAAGAGGTCGGCACCCTCACTGAACCCCGCGCGTTCAACCTCATGTTCAAGACCATCCTCGGTGCAACAGGTAACGCAGAAGACAACGGCGCGTACCTCCGTCCTGAAACTGCCCAAGGGATCTTTATCAACTTCAAAAATGTTGTTGATACGACCCGTGTATCAGTCCCGTTCGGGATTGCACAGACCGGCAAAGCGTTCCGTAATGAAGTGACTCCTCGAAACTTTACATTCCGCAGCCGCGAGTTTGAACAGATGGAGATCGAGTTCTTCTGTCATCCCGATGAATCCAAGGGATGGTATGAGTTCTGGCGCGACTGGCGGATGCAATGGTGGCAAGACCTGGGACTTAAAGGCGAAAACCTGATCCTCCGCGAGCACGACAAGGATGAACTCGCGCACTACGCGAAGGAAGGGGCGGGGACTGCAGATATTGAGTACATGTTCCCGTTCACCGCACCAGGGTATGGTGAACTTGAAGGAATCGCGGATCGCACAAACTTCGATCTTAAGCAGCACGCTGAGCATTCCAAAACCAAGCTTGAATACTTCGACAATACGCGTGGAGAACTCGCTAAGAACGGGCAACCCAAGGGCGAGCGATACCTCCCACATGTGATCGAACCCTCTGCGGGTCTCGATCGCGGCGTGCTTGCTATTCTGTGCGAAGCATTCACCCCAGATCCGGATCGTGCATCAGGTGTATACATGAAGTTCCACCCTAGGATCGCACCGATCAAAGCAGCGGTCTTCCCACTCGTGAAAAAGGACGGCATGCCTGAGATCGCAGCGCCACTCGTTTGCGAACTCCGCAAACGCTTTGGTCATATCGGGACGATCGATTACGACGAGAAGCAATCCATCGGGAAGCGCTACGCGAGAATGGATGAAGCAGGGTGCCCGTTCTGCTTTACCATCGATTCAGAGACACTCACTGACCACACGGTCACGGTTCGTCATCGGGACACTCTCGATCAAGAACGCGTCGCGATCGACAAAGTTGGTGATTTCCTTGCCGAAAAGCTTGGGCTTTGAGCTCGATTCTGAAAAAATGATCAAACTGTTTGTGATAAAGGCGTGAATTTGCGAAACCCGAGCCTTCGATTCCCATAAAACCTAAACAGGTTACCAGTCGGTCGCCTACAGGAATCTATGGGGTAATCAAAATGGGTGTGATTAAGTTTCTCATTGCCGGCGTGATCGGTCTCGTCATTCTCGCAGGCATTGCGGTTGTTGTCGTCAAATCTCCTGTCGGCCAGGGATTCATGGACTCGCGAAAGAACGCGGACAACTCCACCCCTGTGCTGATGTCCCCGATCACCTTCGGCGATCTCGAACGCACCGTCTCCGCGCCCGGTTCTATCGAACCCAAACGCCTCATCAATATCTCATCTCAGGTGTCGGCCAAAGTCCTCTCCCTTCCTTTCGAAGAAGGCGAGCGAGTCAGCATGGGTGATGTCGTGATTCGCTTGGACCCACAAGACCTCGTCGCGATTATGGACTCAGCCCGAGCAGGTTTGCGAGGCCAAGAAGCATCATTGGGTGGCGCGGAAGCAGCGCTGATCAACTCTCGTCTCTCCTACGAGCGATTGCAACAACTCCACGAAACTGGAGATGCAACCAAATCAGAACTTGATGCAGCGGAGGCATCGTTTCTTCAGGCAAAATCAAGCAAACAGGTGCTCATCCATCAAATCGATCAGGCGAAAGCACAGATCGAACGCGCACAAAAAGACCTTGACAACACCACCATCACATCTCCTATTGATGGAGTCATCACCGCCTTGAACACAGAAGTCGGTGAAACCGTCATCGTTGGTACAACCAACAACCCCGGTTCGGTGATTATGGAAATCGCAGACCTTTCGCAGATGCTCCTCAAAGCAGCAGTTGACGAAGCAAACATCGCTCCCGTTGAGGTTGGGCAGAACGCGAAGATCTTTGTGAACGCATACACCGATCGCGAATACGACGGCGTCATCCAACGCATCGGACTCAAACGCCAGGTCGCAGGGGATGGCACAGGAACCTTCGTTGTTGAAATTCTAATGGATCTCAAGGAAGGCGAAACCCTCTATTCAGGGCTCTCCGCATCAACTGATATCGTTGTCGAACACTTCTATGATGCACAAATTGTACCATCACAAGCGGTTGTCGATCGACGGATTGAAGATCTCCCAGAAGAGATTCGCAATAACAACGAACTGATTGATCTCAATAAAACATTCACCCGCATCGTCTATAAAGTTGTCGACGGCAAAACCGTCGCAACCCCCGTGAAGGTTGGTCCATCTGATCTGACGCAAACGGTCATCACTGATGGATTGTCACCAGACGATATCATCGTGATCGGTCCATTCCGTGAACTGGTCAATCTCAAGCACGACAAAGCTGTCAAAGATCAAAACGCGGAAGAGGAAACCAAAGCAGAGAAAAAATTGGATGACGCAGACGATCAATCTGCTGATGAATCCAATGAAGCAGATACACAAGACGCTGATTCTGAAACAGCGGATACATCTGAAACAACAGAAGAGAATCCGCAGGAGTCGCCATAAGCATGCCTGCAAACAACGCTCAACAACCTACTATCAAGATATCTGGTCTTAAAAAGGTATTCCGTGTCGGCGAAGAACGCGTCCGGGCGCTTGATGGGGTCGATATCAATATCTATCCCAACGAGTTTGTCGCGATCATGGGCGCATCAGGATCGGGTAAATCTACCTTAATGAATATCCTTGGGTGTCTCGATAAACCCTCTGCAGGACAATACATTCTCAACGGCCATCCGACGCACAAGATGGGGATGGGCAAGCTCGCACAAGTTCGAAATCAGGAAATTGGATTCATCTTCCAGAGTTATGAACTCCTCTCGCGTTCGACATCATTGAAGAATGTCATGCTCCCGATGTTGTACTCGAAGAAACATCTATTCTCTGCCAAGCGCCGAGCAAAGGATGCACTCAAGCTTGTCGGGCTCGCGGATCGCATGTCGCATCGTCCGAACCAACTCTCGGGTGGTCAGCGCCAGCGCGTCGCGATTGCTCGCGCACTTGTGAATGAACCGAGTATCCTGCTCGCGGATGAGCCAACCGGGAACCTTGATTCAAAGACAACCGTCGAAATCATCAACCTCTTCAAGCAGCTTCATGAAACCGGTCAAACGATTGTGATTGTCACGCACGAGGAAGATGTCGCGGGACACGCCGAGCGAATTATCCGACTTCGAGACGGGCGTGTGATCTCAGATCACCAATCGCACGAAGACCCGATCCATCTCGACTGGGTTGATCGAATGTCAACTGGCCGCGCGAGCATTACCGATGCTGAGTTGAAAATCAATGCGGCTGCGGACGCGGAGCTTCAAGCACAGCGCGATGAAGAAAAACGAAACGCACGCTCGTTCTTCTCACGGAAGAAGACTGATCCTGTCTCGGCAGAAACCACACCTACTCAAGAAAGCGAGACGAACTGATGTTCAAAATCCCACTCGCCATCGTCGTGTTCATCCTGCGTCTGCTTTGGCAGACTGTGTTCCTCGCGATCGGTCAGGTCTGGGCGAACAAAGTCCGCGCAACGCTCACAGCACTCGGGATCATCATCGGGGTGGTTGGAGTGACGGTGGTGGCTGCGGGACTTGAGGGGATGCAGGGCTTCGTGCTTACCCAGTTTGAGGACATCGGCGCGAAAAAAATGTGGCTTTGGGGCGATGTCCCCGAGGACAAGCGGACAGTGATGAGTTGGACCGATGTCAAAATCACCACCTATGAAGCGAACCTGATTCTTCAGCATGCACAAGCGGTTGACACACTCACCCCTGCATGCCGGACGAGTTGGAATGTGATGAATGGGAAAAAGGCAGCGCAAGGGGTTCGTGTCACGGGGATTTGGCCTGCATGGCATGAGATTGAGAACCGGCAAGTGCTCTACGGCCGCCCGTTCTCTCGGATTGACGATAGTGAAAACCGACAGGTCTGCCTAATCAACGAGCAGGGCATTGAAGAACTTGAACTCGATACAGATCCTGTTGGAGATTACATCTTGGTCGCGGGAAGACGCTTTCTGATCGTTGGTGTTGTGGAAACCAAGGAGGTCAGCCCGATGATGGGCGGAGGCGAAACACGCACTGAACTCTATATCCCGTTCGCAACGCACAAAATGATGAACCCATACACCTGGACCGATCTCACGATCCAGCTCTATGACCCTGATAAAGCAGATAACGCGAAGGAAGAGATACGATTCATCCTCCGCAATCACCGGAATCTGAATCCGGAAGACGAAGATACTTTCGATATGTTCGTCGTACAAAGCGCTATTGAAGATTTTAATAATGTCGCAACGGTAATTAGGTTCGTCATGAGTGGTGTCGTCGGCATCTCTTTGTTTGTCGGAGGGATCGGGATCATGAACATCATGCTCGTATCAGTTTCTGAACGAACACGCGAGATTGGACTTCGCAAAGCGATGGGCGCCAAGCCCCCGGTTGTGCTTCTTCAGTTCCTTGTCGAAGCGGTCGTCCTCTGTGTCGTCGGCGGGCTCATCGGATTGTTTATTGGGAAGGTACTTGTTTATGTAGTTCAGTTCATCCCCAATCTCCCACTCGAGGGCATGAGCATACCTCCATGGGCAATCGTTCTGTCGCTTGCATTCTCTGCGGTTGTTGGCATTGTCTTTGGAATGTTCCCCGCGATTAAAGCAGCGATGCTCAATCCGATTGATGCACTCCGCCACGAGTGATACACAGTTCTTGGTTCTCTCATTGATGAAACGCACACACATGACGCACATATCCAAAACCCCCACCATCACCGGTTTCGCCCTTTCTGGGATTCTTGCTTTTACCCTTGCTGCGGGGGGGTGTGTTTCGAATCCCTTTGGAAAAGATCCGCTTGACAAGCACACCGTGGTTTCTGCGGATCGGTTGCGTTCGATCAATGCGCTCATTCTTGAGCAATCCCCTGAGATGATGGACGGGACTGCACCCGAGCAGACAATACAAGAGACACTCGAAGAAGCACGCGAACGATTCGCAGGGGTTGAACGCGTTGATCTCTCAATCGACAATGCACGATTGTCGACGATTGCCAATAACCTTGGACTCAGCGCTACATTGATCTCCCCGACAATTGCGAAAGAACGAGTCACCGAAGAGGAGTCCAAGTTCGAAGCGATCTTCACACTCAGCGCCAGTGTTGCAAACAATGACAACGCGACCGCGTCCTCGCTCTCCGGCGGACAATCTACATCACGCTCAATCACACCCGGAATAACAATCCCGCTCCGCACCGGCGGATCACTCTCGGTTACACTCCCGGTTTCTCGATTCGAGACGGACAACTCGTTCTCGTTCCTGAATCCTTCATATACGACGGATCTGAACTTCTCATTGAGCCATAACCTGCTCCGGGGCGCGGGGAGACGCGCTGCAACCCACTCGATTCGGTTGGCAGAGTACGATCGGCAGATTTCAGAAGTCCAGTCGAAGCTCGAAGTCATCCGCACACTGGCGGATGTGGATCGTGCGTACTGGAGGCTGTACGCGTCAACACGCGCCCTCGAAGTGGTTGAACAGCAACACGCGGTTGCCTTCGCACAACTCGAACGCGCCCAGCGCAAAGAACGCGCAGGCACCGGGACCCAGGTCGATATCATCCGCGCCCAGTCCGGTGTCGCGGATCGTGTGGAGCAAATTATCAGGGCGCAGAACGATCTCCAACTCCAAGAGCGCGCAATTAAGGTGCTTTTGAATCTCCCAGGCCTTGATGCGAACTCACCGACACACTTTGAGCTGACATCATCCCCAGATCCGGTGGAGTACGCATTTGATGCGGAGGGATTGGCAGAATCCGCGATTGATAATCGCGCTGAACTGCTCGATCTTGAACTTCAGCTCGCGCGTGATGCTGCCAATATTGCATTTGCTGAGAATCAGAAGCTGCCTTTGGTTGCGTTGCAGTACAACTACCGCGTCAATGGGCTTGGGGGCACGCTTGATAACTCTTTCGATACGCTCGGTCGAAACAACTTTGAGAACTGGTCTGTTGGGCTCAATGCAGAGGTACCGATCGGCAACGAGCAACGCAAAGCCTCGCTTGCCCAAACGATTCTGACCAGATTACAACGGCTATCCACGCGAGACGCCCGAGAACAATCGATTACCCGCGAGGTCTATGACGCGGTGGATCAGCTCTCAAGCACCTGGAATCGCATTCTTGCTACGCGTGAGGCGGTCGAACTCAGCGCCCGCGTGCTTGAAGCGGAACAACGCCAGTTCAATGTTGGACGATCAACAACCACCGATGTACTTGATGCGGATTCGAATCTTGCCAATGCACGACTTACTGAAATCCGAGCGATTGTTGATTATCAGATTGCTCAGATCGATCTTGCGATCTCGACAGGAACCCTCCTAGGACAGTCCAAAGTGGATTGGGAGCCTTCAGATCCGCGCGATGAAGAGGGCAGCGAAGCTCGCGCTCTTGAAGGCGTCACCCCTTACCGTCCTGGATCGGGAATCATTCGCAATCCATAACCGACAGGCTGTCGACATTCGGACGGGCAAGTTTCAAGAAATTGAATCGATTTCCTTCGATCAAGAACCCGTGCATGAAGTTGCGACACAGATGTACCGATAGCACCGGTGTCATGGACACAAACGCAACATTAAACTCGACTGTTGATCTGAGTTCCACAGATCAGCAAACCACCCTGAGCATCACCAATGAGATTGCGATCAGCGCTGCTGATCTGATCAAGATGATTGAAGCCGGAGAGGGATCGGATGTCAATGAGTTGGTGAGTCGGATGCTTCATGAACGCCAGGCTGCGTGATCAGTCAATCTCCAAATGAGTAAAGCTGCAGCGGTCATACGCTCGCAGCTTTGTCTCACGATTGAGTTATATATACAACTTACAACAACGATTGAACGGTTAATCAAAAGTGCCTGATTATGGGCAACCCGCGCCGTAGTCTTGCAAGAATGCAGACACATCGAAGAAGTTGTATGAGCCATCTTGTGTCAGATCACCCTGAGGGTGCTGATTCAAGAAGAGCGATAGGAACAGAGATACATCAAAGAAGTTGACTGATCCATCGAGTGTGAGATCACCTGCACATGCGAATGCCGTCATCGTGTACTTCCCGGGCGCGACGGATGGATATACATCGATATCGCCGTTTGCCCATTCGATGGTCACGGATGCGGTTGTGTCTGTACCTAGACCAACATGAACCGAGAGTTCTGATTGTGAAAGATAGTTGGTGCCGCCGTCGAGGTATCGCATCTGGTTGTGTGACGCGGAATCGACACGCACATGGGTACCGAATCCGTTGGGTGCCAGGGTATCAACTGCTGAAGTATTGAAATCAAGCGTGATCGAGTTGGTTCCGGTGCCTGCGATTTCGTTTCGGTAGTACACCATTTCCTCATCGTCATTGAGCACGACGACATCTTGATCGCCGTCATTATCGAAATCGGCATTGATCACCCCCCGACCCGCGCCCGCATCGGTCATCCCGCAGACGGAAGCAACATCAACAAAGTTACCTGTGCCGTCATTGAGGAAAAGAATAGAAGGATCGTTGGCGAAAGCGCCATTGAACCCGTTGACCGCAAAGATATCGAGTGCGCCGTCGTGATTCATATCAACCGAAGTTGCTGCCCATCCCCAGTATCCGAAGTTACAACCGCGTTCTTCTGACGATTCAACAAATACATGGGGGACCTGCGTTCCCATGTAGAGCATATTTCCCGAGTTTCCAGGGCTTGGAACCGAACCGTGCGCGATTCGACTCACCGCGTACCAGTCGTATACACCATCGCCGTTGTAATCGCCGTAGGTATTTCCCATGCCGTTGGAATCGAGTCCTGTCCCTGCTGCAACAGTGCCGTCGGTGAATGTGCCATCGGTGTTATTGATAAAGTAATGTGATGTGTAGAAATCCGAGACCCAAAGCAGTTCTGGATATCGATCACCATTCATATCTACAAACCGAGGGGAGAACCCTCGCGTGTACGTACTCGTATCAACTCCAAACACATCAGGTTCGAATGCGGTGTTGACAACATCAGTGAAGGTTCCGTCGCCGTTGTTCTGGTAGAGTACATTGCCTCCGAGCCAACCGGCGACTGCTAGATCAAGATCCCCGTCAAGGTCATAGTCCCCAAAGGAAGCGCTAAATGCATCGCCCGAGAATGCGTTGTTGGTTGAAACTCCTGCAATCGCGGTCACATCGGTGAATGTGCCATCGCCGTTGTTTGACCAAAGGATATTGTGTCCGGGTGAGTTTGCTTCTGCTAATCCGATCGATGTGACATAGACATCGAGATCACCATCGTTGTCATAATCACCCACAGCGACACCAGTCCCGCGGTGTGTTCGATCGATCCCTGCTGCGGCGCCTTGATCAGTGAAGTGACCTGTGCCATCATTGATGTAAAGATGGTCGAAGGAACCTGATCCTCCAAGGATGAAGAGATCTTGGTCGCCGTCATTGTCGAAGTCACCCGCGGCACCACCTGCAGCCATGAACTCCATGTCTGGCCCGTGGAAAACGGTGACATGAGAAACATCGAGCCCGACTGCTGCGGTCTGGTCCGTTACCAATGGTGGAGCAGCACTCGTGGAGCCTGCACAACCGAGAATCAATGCAGACAAACTGAAAAACCGTACTGAGTTGCCATTAGAAATAGTGTTTGCGGGATTCATATCTCACCTTTGATTTTGTTCTCAACTCTCGGGGTTAGGTTATGCCACACGATAACCTCATTGCCGATCCTTGATTCGCCTGATCGAGTGTACCATATGATCTAAATAGCCCAAGCAAGTTATTCGCAAAAACACCATTTCCGGGGCAAAATCAACCTATCTCTCTCATTCGAGGACCCGGATAACCTGTCTATCTTATCCAATTGGGAGTTTGGTGTACAAAAAAGCACCACTGACAATATATCAGTGGTGCCTTAGACTGTTCAAATCAGTCTTGAACTCAGTATTTCACTTTGCCAATCCGGAGTTTCACCCTACTTTTTCACACCGAACCAGGAGTAGAGCGTGGGAAGAACAAACAGAGTTAGAATAGTTGAACTGATTAATCCACCGATCACGACGGTTGCTAACGGGCGCTGAACCTCAGCGCCTACCCCAGTGTTCATCGCCATCGGCACAAATCCAAGCGATGCAACCAGCGCCGTCATCAACACTGGTCTCAATCTTGACAGCGAACCATCAATCACAGAATCAAGCGTGGACTTCCCAGAAGCAACGAGTTCGTTGATAAAAGTGATCATGACCACGCCGTTCAGCACCGCGACACCTGACAGGGCAATAAACCCAACCCCGGCGCTGATACTGAACGGCATCCCGCGCAACCACAGACCAAGAATTCCACCTGTAAGCGCCAATGGGACCCCAGTGTACACAAGCACTGCGTGTCTTACATTTCCGAATGCGGTGAAGAGCATGATAAAAATGAGTGACAAAGCAACGGGGACCACGATGAGTAATCGTTTACGCGCCTTTGCCAAGTTCTCAAACTGCCCACCCCAGGTTACGAAGTATCCGTCGGGCAATGTAATTTGGGCATTGAGTTTCTCTTGAGCTTCTGCAACAAATGATCCCATGTCTCGGCCACGAATGTTTGCTTGCACGACAATTCGTCGTTTCGCGTTTTCTCGGCTGATCTGATTTGGACCTTCTGTTATCTCAATGCGAGCAACTGCTTCGAGTGGGATGAAATGAAATCCTGACCCCTCATCAGAGTCATGATTCGTTTCTACCGCATTCCTCTCTGGGAGTGGGATTGGAATCTCTCCTATTCGATCAATTCTCCCTCGATCTTGCTCAGGTAATCGCACCACGATCGGGAATCGTCGATCGCCTTGATAGAGCGTGCCTGCTTCTTCGCCACCGAATGCGACGGAGATAACTTCCTGGACATCACTCACATTGAGTCCGTATCGCGCGATCTGTTCACGATCTATATCGATGGTGAGCATTGATAAGCCGCTGACTTGCTCGACCTTGATATCTGATGCGCCCTGGATTTGTCCAAGTACTTTCGCGACATCGTTACCGGATTCAAGGAGGAGTTCGAGATCATCACCGAAGATTTTGACCGCGAGATCGCTGCGTACTCCACTGATCAACTCGTTGAACCGGAGTTCGATGGGCTGAGAAATTTCATAGTTCTGACCCGGGATCGTTTGGATGAACTCTTCGATCTCCTCTGCGAGTTCTTCTTGGTTCTTTGCCCGTGTCCATTGTGAACGGGGATGCAACATCAGGTAGGTATCACTCACGTTTGGACCCATCGGATCTGTTGCAACCTCCGCGGTGCCTGTTCTGGCAAATACACTTTGGATTTCATCCGGGAACTCGGCTATCAACTTGGATTCCAGATTTTTCTGCATTTCTACGCTTGTGGTAATTCCGATACTTGGAATCCGAGCGGGTTGAATTGCGAGTGCTCCTTCGCCGAGCTGAGGCACAAACTCACTTCCGAGCTGAAGTGCTACTAAGCTCGAACATGCCAAGATGATCGCAGCGATACCCGTTGTAACCCATCTGAAATGAATCGCTTTGTTTAGCGTAGGGCGATACACCGATTTGACGAAACGGATAAGTATGCTTTCTTTCTCTGAGAACTTGCCACGCAGGAACACTGAACACGCAGCGGGGATAAAGGTAAAGGTCAACACCAGAGCACCCGCGAGTGCCATCAGCACAACGAGCGACATGGGCTTGAACATTTTCCCTTCGATCCCGGTGAGGGTTAGGATCGGTAGGTACACGATCATGATGATGAGCATCCCAAACATGGTTGGCTTGGCGATCTGCTTTCCAGCAACTGCAATAACCGATTTGCGTTCATCGTTGGTGAGCTTTCTCCCGACCTTTGCTTGCTCTTGGGAAGCTCGGCGGACAATATTCTCAACGAACACCACCGCACCATCGACAATGATTCCAAAGTCAACCGCACCCAAGCTCAACAAGTTTGCGCTCACCTTATTCTCTACCATGCCGGTAACTGCCAACAACATCGAGAGTGGAATTGCGCAGGCAACGATGAGCGAAGCACGGAGATTCCCCAGTAGAATGAGCAGCACAACGATCACAAGAATGGCGCCTTCGATAAGATTCTTCTCTATGGTATGAAGTGTCGCATCAACAAGATAGGTCCTGTTGTAGAGTGTTTTCACTTCAATATTTTCCGGAAGTGTCTTCTGTATTTCTTCCATCCTTGCATGCACATCCTCCGACACCGTTCGGCTATTCGCGCCAAGCAGCATCATGGATGTACCAATGACCACCTCTCGTCCGTCATGGGTTCCCGCGCCGGTGCGGAGTTCTTTCCCGACAATGATTTCTGCAACATCTCCGATTCGGATCGCGACGCCGTCAACACTCTTGATTTGAACTCGCTCCAGGTCTTGGATACTCCCGATCAATCCAGTCGAACGAACAAGGTATGCTTCTCCAGAATGTTCGATGTACCCGCCGCCGGCGTTTGCGTTGTTGTCTGCAACGGATTGCATCAAATCTCGCAAAGTCAGGCCATGAGACATGAGCTTTGACATATCTGGATTGATATGAACTTGTTCTTCGTAACCCCCGATGCTATTGACTTCGGTGACCCCGTGGACGGTTCTTAACTGTGGCCGGATGATCCAGTCTTGCACCGTTCGCAGGTCTTGCTGCGAATATTGGGTCCCGTCTGAACGGGGACCGACGGCTTCGACTGACCACATATAGATCTCACCAAGCCCAGTCGAGACCGGTCCCATCTGTGGGTCTGCCAAACCTGCGGGGAGTGAATCGCGTGCTTCTGTGAGGCGCTCGCCTACCAGTTGGCGTGCCCAATAGATGTCGGTCCCATCTTCAAAGACTACCGTCACCTGCGACAACCCATACCGAGAGATCGATCGAACCTGCTCAACATTTGGGATCCCTCCCATCGACCATTCGATCGGGAAAGTGATTTGCTGTTCAACTTCTACTGGCGAGAGCGCGGGCACATTTGTATTAATCTGCACTTGCACATTTGTGATATCGGGGACTGCATCAATCGGCAGACGGGTAAAGCTGTATATACCGATCCCTGCGATCGCAACTGTTGCGAGCAGCACAATGA
The DNA here is from genome assembly GCA_963976235.1 of uncultured bacterium. Lineage (GTDB taxonomy): Bacteria > Planctomycetota > Phycisphaerae > Phycisphaerales > UBA1924 > UBA1924. Next base: position 96,347 of record CAXBJM010000004.1, on the reverse strand, counting down.
CCCTTTGACGGATCGAAAACTCAATGATTTTATCAAGCATCTCTTCTCCTTTAGTGGTCGTGCCCTGCTGCGCTCTTACCGAGTTCAGCTTTGATTAAGAAACTATTTTTAACAACAATGTTTGATCCGATCGCGATATCCGAGTTGAGCAGTTCTGCATAGTCATCATTGCGTCGCCCTATTTCGATCTGCACAGGCATGATCTCATCATCATGTTGAACGAAGACCACATCGTGACCTTCAAAGCTTTGGATTGCATCAATAGGTACGACGCGTTGAACATTTGCCTTCTCTGTTTGGATTTGGACCGTGACGAACTCGCCTGGCCTCCATGCGCGATCTTGGTTATTGAGCACCACGCGCGCGTTTGCAGTTCGAGATGATTCTGTAATCACTGCACCAATGTATTCGACCACACCTGTCGCAATCCGATCGCCTGCGATCACAGACACCTGTTGACCTTGCTTGATGAGACTCGCATATTGTGAGTACACTGAAATATTCAACCAAACGGAGTTGAGATCCGAGATGGTGTATACAGGCACATCGGTTCCGACGCGTTCGCCGGGCGTTAAATGCTTGGTGATGATCTGTCCCGATCCCGGCGAAACGAGCTCATACCGAACGATATTTTCATTCGGTTCATTTTCTACACGCTCAACATCATCCTTTGTGAGCCCGAGCAGATACAACTTCCGCTTGGCATTATCTACGCTTGAAGCTGCGATCCTTGCTTCTTGCTTTGCTTCTTGCAATGCAAGCTGATATGAGAACTCGATGTCCTCAAAGACAGACATGTACTCTGCTTGGGCGCTATAAAACATCTCTTGTGAGAGCAGAAAATCTGCTTCGGTTGAGAGGCCTTTCGTGTTGAGCTCTTTTTCACGCGCATAGTTCACGCTTCCGGTTTTCATTTGTGTATAGGCAGATAGTAATCGTCCTTTGTTCATGCCGATACGCAATCCGTCTGCCTGTTTGCGAAGTTCGCTTGGTGTTGGTTCTTGACGGAGTATTGCCAGGAGTGATTCCGTATTTTTGCTGATGGTTTCTTGGCGCGCAAGCTCAACATCGAGGTTGTTCTTGGATTGAATCTGTCCGAGAAACTCAATCTTTGCTTCTCCGAGTTCTGGGCTCTCTATCACAGCGAGCAGATCACCCTCATTCACCTCATCGCCGAGGTATTGATTCACCTGAGCGACGATCCCCCACACCCGTGGTGTGACATGCAACACAGAATCTTGGTTTAAACCGATCTCAGCAGGTAGATCGATATGTGATGCGATTTCTCCTCCACCGAGCGGCTCGATGATTACACCCGAAGCTTCGAGTTGGGCGGGGGACAACCTTACAACATCATCGCCGTGCTCATCGTGATCGCCCTGTCCTTGATTGCTTTGTTCCTGATGACCAGCGTGATCATCATGATTGTCATGATCATCGTGCCCATCGGGAGAGGGCTTGCTGCAACCGGTACCTAATGTCATCCCGATGAATAACATGGCCAAGAATATGTATCTTTGAATGTTCATTGGTTATCCTCCCCATTTTCTTGCTTGTCATTGCGAGCAATGCGCCAGCTTGCCTTTGATTGTGAGAGTTGATTGAGCAGGGCAGCTGCAGAATGCAGTTGCTCCAAGGTTGTTAGATAGGCAAGCCGAGATTCGATCACGATTTGGTGCGCATCAAGTAACCGAAGGTAATCGGCTTTTCCTCCTTGATATGCCTGACGAGTGAGATCAAGCGTTTGCTCTGCCTTTGGTATAACCCTATTCTGATAGCGATTGGTTGCAGATAACGCAGATTGATAGACTGACCAAGCTGCTGATACTTCTGAAGCAAGTTCGATCTGTATACTTTGCATCTGCGCTGATGCAGACAATCGCTCAGAGAGCGCTGCATCGATTGCACCTTGATTCCGATCAAACAATGGCACTTCTAAACTCAGTCCAACATCGATTGTGGTCTCGTTATCAATATCAGAATACCGAGGCCCAACCGATACAAAGAGATCAGGGCGAGAATTTGCCTTTGCCAGTTGGTGCTCGTTCCTTGCGCGTTCAATCGCAACCCGCGCCAGCGAGACTCGGCTGTTCGCGCTGAGTGTTGATGAGAGGATATCTTCATACAAGGGAAGATCGGGCAGCTCATCGATTGAGGTGCTCATGGGTATATCAATCGGTTCATCAAGCCCGAGCATCGAGATTAAGAACTCATGGGATGACTGTGCCTGAAACTGGGCAGCATCGAGTCCTAACCGAGATTGCTCGAATGCAACTTCCCCTCGAAGCAAATCGATTTCGGATGCGGAACCTGCTTCTACACGCGCCTTGATTCCATCAAGTAACTGTGTTGAGAGTTCCACCAGTTCTTGATGCATGCCAATCCGTTCTTGGGCGGATACTGCATGAAAGTATGCGTTGGATGTATGAGCTGCGATCGCAAACTCATTCGCAATATACTCTTCTCTGGCAGCATCGCGGTCTGATCTCGCGATACTCTTGGCATGTTTTAGCCTCCCTCCGAGGAGAATTTCCTGTTCGATATGAACCGTAGATTCCCCGCCATCCCCTTGATCCGCACCGATTGACTCCCCTGCCAGACTCACGGTCGGATTCGGGTAGAGTCCGGATTGCATGACCCTCCCTGTAGCTGCATCAATCTGGTATCCATTTGCACGCAACTGAGGATTGTGCTCAATCGCGATCCGGATTGCATCATCCACACTGAGTTGATCGAGATCTTCGAGCGCATTGACCATGACATCAGGTAAGTCATGAGAGGATTCTGCGACTTGTCGATCGTGCTCGACATATTTGCTTTGCAATGAGCGGTATTGAGGCTCATCTTGATATGAATCCAAGGGACTTGCGCATCCGGCAACCATGCTTGCGCACATGACAAGCAAAGGGTATTTCAAATTCTTCATCGTACTTCCTAGTAAGAACTGTCAAACGAGAATGATGGCCAACGAGTTGGCGTGAAACTCTGGGTTCATTACTAGGTTTTAAAGGACGAGAACAGTTGATCGGATGGATTCATGCAGCGCGATCAACAAGCAAACATCGTCAAGACTTGCACCGACAACTGTGCTGTCTGATTGCATCAACGAATGTGATTGCCAATCTGGAGCATATGAATGCTCCACTTGATCGGTATCGAAGTGGAAATCCCATTTAGAAACAAGCACGCCTTGGATAAGGAACAACTCATCATCGCATGTTGTTCCTGAACAGCTCGGTGATGTAGAGCTGTGCTGTGATTCTGTGATCTTCGAGCATTCGGTGCGTTCAATAGATGAGCACGAATCGCTAGTGACGAGCTCGATATGGGAAGTGCCTGCATCGTCGTGGCAGAGTACAACACGCCCGTGCCCGATGACCAGAATGAAAACTTGTGCGAATATAATCGCCCAAGTGAGTCTGTTCTTCAATCGATTGCTGCTCATTGCGTGCACAGTCTAGCAGAACTCGATGAGATGTCAATAGAAATGTGTTAAGCAAGCTGAACGTATAGAATTAGGTTACAAATCATGTTGATTACACATATTCAGTCTTCAATCAAGTTGATGAGCAGTTCTTGAACCGCGATCGGGTCGCTTGGCAGTTGGATCGCACCGATGTTAGACATTCGTGGATTGTCATGAATCGGACGAACCTTTGGGTATGTCCAAGCTTGATAAAGCCGGTAAGGGCCGTCTTGTGCGCCGGGTTTTTGTGGATCATTCTTCTGAATTCGATCGAGTTCAATGTCATGGAGTATCACCCACGCGTTGGCCGCAAGAATCGGCAGGAGGGCAAGCAAATCAATCGCGGCTGCCGGGTGGCGATGATCCGCGTCGATAAAAACTAAATGAACTTGCTTTGGATAGAATCGTTTCGATGCGTCTCTCGCATTGGTTCCAGGATGAATACACACCCGATCGAGCAGGTGCGGAACAATCTCTTGAGTAGCATCTCCGACTTTATATGTCGGGTCAAAATAGCAATACTCCAAGATATCAAAGGCATCAACAGAGAAGTTGCTCGACTGTAAGGTATCGAATCCGTGTGCAATCACCGAAGTTGAAACTCCTGAGGCTGTTCCAACTTCAATCGCGTGAAGAGGGGCGCTGGAATTCTTTGATATGGTATCGATGATATCCCAGATAAACGCGCTCTCGTACTCATTAATATGGCCTTGCGCCCAGTTGGGCCAAGTGATTTTTCCCGCGAGCGTATCAATCCAGATGCGCTCGGACTGCAATCCTAACTCTTTTCTATGCGATGGGCTTAACTCGACCTGATCGAGACGAAAGGGTTGAGAACCGATTTTGGAAGAACCTTGGTCCGCTGCAGACTTCGCAACCTGATTGTGTGTTGCGTGTGGTTGTTGTGTGTCGGTGTACACTTTCCAAACTGGGATGCCTTGGATCGCCTTCATGGTCTTGGTTCGTTCGATGAGATGAGACTCATACGCGTCTGAGGAAGGTAGCACAACGCGATTGCGATTGGGTTGAAGATTGATAGCAGATGGTTTTTGTACTGGAATACCATGAACTTGATCCACTACTGGATGATCGTCGATGATGCACTCGATCTTGATCGATGAGTTTGGCCAACCAGAACCAATCAACCAACGCGTGTGACGGCCGGAACCGAAGAGAATAACCGAACTGATGTTCTGTTCGATGAGCTGTTTTTCAACTTGTGCCCACCGATGACTCTTCATCGCATTGGTTTTCCAATCCCTGGAAACAGTATCTGGAGTCGACATTTTCGAATAGGCACGATGAACCCCTGCGAGGGTTTGAACTCGCTTCTCGACGCTTGTGTCAGCATCTTGCTTGCTCAGATAATCTGGTAACATTCCAACCCATTTCTCCCAATCCGGTGAGACATAGTGCCCGCTTGATGCACCAGAAGTTATCCAACGATCGTATTGTTCTGCAAAATGAATCGTGCTTTTTGGGTCCTTCGCATGCAACGCGTGCGTCGCTCGATATCCGCTTAAGAGGTCAGTCGCATCTACCTGAAATATCTCAGACCAATACGCAACCAATGATGCCCATTGTTCCGATTGGATCGAACAGTCAAATGTTGATGGATTCTTCGAGAGTGTATCGTGGATTGCTTCCTCGCTTGGTGCCTTGATACAACGGAACGAAATCGTTGGGGAGTTGGATATTCGATCCAAGGGTTCAAAGAACGCACGCAACTGATACATATGTATCAGAATCCAAGGCGTTCGAAAATCTCCGATGTCCTGATGAACAACAACCCCACCCGGTTTCATGTGCGGATAAAAGACATTGGCAATGGTGAGATGAACACCCCATGATTTGGCAGCATCCACAAATAGCAGCGCTATCGGGTCCTGCTCAGGATACATGGATTTTGGTATATCCTGATTGAACTGCTCAGCGATGGTGCCCTTTTTGATAATAAGCGAATCGAGGTAGTCTGCGTGCAGCTTGCGATACATCGGGAGAAAATCTTCGTCCGGTGTCAATCCATAGTTAGAAAGGGTTGGATCCGCATCAAATTCCGGCTGACTTGGTGCAATGAACCGATCGTACACAATAATCTTCGATGGATTAGCACTCCCGCCCTGTTGCCCCGCAATTAACGGGCGAGTAGATCCCCCTAGAAAACAGCCGATCTCAACAATGCGTCCAGAAGTAACCCGCGACGCGAGATAATGTAAGTAGTTGAGCTCTCGCATGGTGAGCATCGTGGGGACGAGCATTGAAGGATTGATTGGAAGCGCATCCCCAGGTTCTGCGGGTTGACCAAACTGATCGGATGGCAAATCCCCTATCAATCGCTCAAGATGAGCATCGCTGTGGTTTGCATGAGATACAATCGGAGTCTGCATAGCGAGGTTCGGACTATTCATAAAACAGTGTTCAACGGATTCACGCTCAAAAGGCATGATGGACGATATCATCGATAGTACCAGCAAACTCCGATCAATGGAGATCCATCGTATGCCATCTCAGATCATTGATGTGAGTCAGACTCAAGCAACGCAAGAAAAGCTGGGTAACAATAAAAGCCCAGAGGGTTATACCCATTTCTGGCAACAGCTTGCATCGACCATATCCCAAATCCAAGCGAACCCCAGTGCGATTGAGCTCCGATTTCTACAAGTTGAAGCACTCATCGGCCTTGGGCTCTCAACGCTGTCCAACCGCGAGTGTGATCGGATCGCACAAACAACCGATCAACTCCCCCGAATAGATCGGTATCGAGCGCTCATCTCTGAACTAAAAAATGATCGGATCTCAATCGAAGAGCGGGAATCCAACCTGCGAAACAACCTGACACGGATCAATGATCAAGTCAAAATCGACGATGAACGGATCGAGCAATGGCGCTTGGCTGCAAATGAGATTAGTTGGTACCGTGCGCTTGATGGCAATATCGTTCGGTGTGATGAACAACGAGGAAGAATCGCACATCTCACTGATGTGCGGTCAGCTCATCACCATGCGATGTCGCCTTTGATTGAACAGATGAAGTCGAAGCGTCTGCCTCCGATTCTAGTTGAGGGCATTGACCCGCATTGGATTCTCAGCGAGCTTCTCAACGCTGCGCCACCATCTGATTCTCCTCACTTCCAACAAAGAGTGCTCGTGGTCCAGGCGGATTTAAATGAGCTATTCGATGGATTCTCATGCGCAGATCTGGGAGAACAACTTGGGAGTTCAAGATTCTTATGGTTCGTCGGCGAAGATGCGCCAACCAGACTCCTCGCATGGTACGAGGATCGGATTGATGATGTCCCGCCTGCGATGGTGATTCAGAATCCGCTCATCCGCACCCGTTCCAATCCTGACAGCAGAGCACTGTTAAAGTTGATTGATTCAAAGTGGGAATCGAACTCTACGTCTTTGATCAATCGTACCCAAAATCGAGTACCGAAGAATCAATCCGCACTGAAAGTAAAGTTCGAAAAACTGATTGCTCGAACTCAAAGCGATGTAAAAAATAAACGAGACAGTGATTCTGATCCGCTTCGTATTTTGATTCCTACATCACGGTACACCACATATCTACAGTATGTTTCGAGCGACCTTGCCCAGGTGTTTACACAACTCGGGTGCGAGTGTCTGGTACAGATTGAGGATGATGATTCTCAGGTATATTCAAAGAATAACTATCTCCAATTGATCAATGAGTTTGATCCGGATCTCGTTATCTCGATCAACACGCCTCGGATTATTATCTCTGAACACAGCCCAACGGATATACCCCATGTGTGTTGGATACAAGATGCGATGGATCATCTGTTTGATATCAAAGTTGGTCAATCGATCGGAGCGAATGATTTCATAGTCGGGCAAGTGAAAGACGACTTTGTTGAAAAGTTTGCATATCCCAGATCACAAACCAAGTGGATGCCCATGGTCGCATCGGGTTCAAAGTTCACGCAAGGAACTACAACAAATCAAATTCCTAAGGCATTTGATTGTGAAATCGCATGGGTTACACATCAGAGCGAGCATCCTGACTTGCTCAAAGCCAAGCTGCTAAAAAGTATCCAAGGACAGTCTCCCAATGTTGTTCACGATCTAAGCCTCGTACTTGATGAGGTTGCTCGCTTGATCACTTCTGTCCCTCACACAAGATTTTTTGCTGAGATTCAACAAACTCTTGATCGTGTTTTCTTCCCATCTGGAGCTTCACCTGAGAACAACTCGACAAGGTCTTTGCTGCTCAATACGCATGTTATTCCTTATGCAGAACGAGTATTCCGTCACCAGACAGCAATCTGGGCAAGCAAGATCGCTGATCGGCGTGGGTGGAGACTTAAGCTCTTCGGTAACGGATGGGAAAACCATCCTCAACTCAGCCAATACGCAGCGGGAGCGGTAGGACATGGCGATGAACTTGCGCAGTGTTATCAAGGAGCAGTTGTACATCTGCACGCGTCAGTAAATCAGGTCATGCACCAACGGGTGACTGAGTGCCTGCTCTCTGGCGGGCTCCCATTGTGCCGCCCATTGCGTGATGCGTTTGCGGTACTCAACAATATGGCGATTGCAGAGACGATCAAAATGAATGTAGGCGAACCCAGAACCGATGAATCCGGCGCACAAGACGGGATCTTCGTTCACTCTGATCAATGCCCTACAGCACAACGATACATCGAAGAGATGCATCGATTGGGATTATGCGATAAGCACGAGTTTCTTGATGGAAAACTAGGATGGCCGGATTACAAGGTTCACGCTGCAACTCGATCGCTTCAAAGCCCGATTGAATATGCAAATGCTCAGGCATTTTCAACATCAACCGATCTCTTCTTTACGAGCGAAACTCAACTTGAAGCACTGCTTGAACAAGCAATCGATGACCCACATTGGCGAGCAGATAGGATCAGGAATGGGATTGCCAGCATGCCGAAAGAAATGACGATGGATGGGTTCGTTGAAAATTTAATTTCGTTTATACACGCAGGTCTATGAACATCCTGCTGAACTCGTGAACTCAAGCAATCCGAGATTCTGCCCATGCAGCGAGCATGCAAATGCTTCGCAACCGTGTCATATCTCCGAACGGGATATAGGATGCCCAGTTCGTATTGAGAACTCCCTGCTTTATGAGTTTCGTCTCACTCAACTGCTCACATCGGGCTCTCCAGAATCGCAACTCATCATGTGTTCTCACACTGAATCCCTGCTTCGGTCTTTTGGTGCTTTGCGTACCCATATTCGATTCAAGGTAACTTCTGAGATGTGGTCGGCTTTGCGAACCATCAGCGATGAGTTCGCACGGATCGACCGGTTGTGTTAAACCAATATCAATCAATCTTCGATCAAGCATCGGCGAACGAATCTCGAGTCCATAATGCATTGCGCCGCGATCGACTTTGGGTAGGATCGACGAAGGACAAAACCCAACGAGATCCAATCGTTGCACACGGCGCAGGTGGGGTAGCTCAGGCCGATCGGCATTGACTAACCATTCGGCGACATGCTCATTGGTATATGGATCATCCCATGAAGAGCTCATCACGCGCGCTTCTGCGGGATGAAATCCTGGGAACACGCGAGCGAGATATCCATGTACATATGAATATGACCCCATTACTTTTCTCGCAAGCACCCGGGTCCGATCATCCGCATCGGGATTCTCAACCATTGAATTTATTCGTGATTGATATGATTTGAGCTCTGCATTGTCATGCCAAGCTTGCCAAGCATCGGGACCGTGTTCTCTTTGCCAGAGATACCCGCCGAATGTTTCATCGCCTCCATCGCCACCGATGACTGATCGGACCTGTGAACCCCCAAGCCGAGCGATGTTGACCATTGTGAGCAACGCAGAAAAAGACTGAGGCTCGTCATACGCCCCGCAATATGCGTGCAACTCATGGTCAAGCAAACTCATTTTTTCTATTGTAATCGGAAGACCGAGTGCGTGTGCAACTCGTTGGGCATCGAGATGTTCGCTTGCGTCACCCTCCATTTCAAGCGTAAAACAATGCGGTTTGGTCCCTGCCTTCGTTGCAGCTAACACGGTTGCCGCAGAATCAATCCCACCGGAAAGAAAAGCGCCGACAGGGACATCTGCGATCATGTGATCAGATACAACCTGCTCCCAGAGTTCCTTGAAATCCTCTTGCGTGACACGCTTGGCCTTATTGATTAGCTCAGGTGGAGAGTAGTATCGTGTCACCCGGACTGGTTCAGAAATGGACCATTCGATGCAGTGTCCTGGAGGCAGTTTGTATATCCCTTCCCACATGGTCATCGGCGGAGGACAACAACTCATCGTGAGCACATTGCGAACAGCTGTAGAGCTTAGATTCTCTTTCGCACCGCTCAATGCACGCAGTGAATCACAATCTGATGCGATCATCAAACGCGTGTGTTCTTGCTTCCAGACAAGCGGTTTCATTCCTGCATGATCGACAGCACCGAAGAGTCGTTTACTTTGATCATCCCAGATCACAAACGCATACATCCCGAGAAGTTTGGGGAGCATCTTCCTCCCCCATCGTATCCATGCATTGAGCAGCACCTCTGTATCGCAACTCGAACGGAACTGATACCCATCTGATTCAAGTTCGGTGCGGAGTTTGGATGCGTTGTAGAGTTCACCGTTATAGGTAATTGAAATCTGATTATTCCCGCTGACCATCGGCTGATCCCCCGCGGGGGAAGGATCGACAATTGCTAATCTTGTATGCCCAAGGATCGCGTGCTTGCTCGGTGACCCCCATGTTCCTTCACCATCAGGACCGCGTTTTCTCAATGAGTTCATGCAGCTTAACCACGCAGAAGATTCTTCAAATCCTGGCGGGATACAATTCGTATCAAAGCATCCTGCGATCCCACACATCAAGCAACTCCATCGACTGGTTGAACATGCTTTGTCTCGGTTTCGAGTTTGGGTGTCGAGTTTACATAGTCGAGCGCAGATTTGGCACAGCGATCGAAATCAAGCAACTCTCGAATCCAAGGTAGTGTTTGTGTATCACCCAGATAATCATGAGCATTGATCTTCTCAGTTGCATACCCATGGAGTGATGAGATATCCAAAGTTGGCTTCTCTTCCCAACCCATCGTTTGAAGGCGCCGTGCAAACTCAGGATATGCTGCGTTCCAATCATATTCGATAGGATGATGGATTCCAGATGATTGAACAGCCGCCAATGCATCTTCAAATCCCCAGAGCATCACCTGGCAATCTTTATTGGTTGATGCACGAGATTCAAGGTTCGATTGAATCTGATCTCGAAACTCATCCTTTCGGCAACGGAGCATTGCTTTGAGATAGAGATGCTTGTATGACTGTTCATACTCATGAAGACCGAGTACCTTCGCGTAACATTCTCGCGTGTATCCCCGAGCTACCATCGCATCATGAATGCGACTTTCTGGACGAAGGTTGTCTTCGAGCGTGTCAATCAGGCTGTAAGCTTCTTGAAGATACTGCGCGTTATAGCAATGCAACCCACGCGTTGCCAAACCACCGATACCTTGGCATAAGAAGAGGGGAGTGGCAACGAATGCGTTGGGCGCCATCTTGCCACAGATCTCGCGAATACGCACGAATGCATCATCTAACGGGATAATGTCTGCATCAATCGCAATGAGCCATGGACGGTCAGCATTCATGCCAATCTCGAAAGTCTCCTTGACTGCTTGGGAAAATGGAGAGAAATGGATCACTGTGAGTTGTGCTTCAGATGGAAGCTGTTTCCTGATCAAGTGTGCGCAAAGCTTTTCAGTGCGTTCATGAGCGCCACGAATGACAATCGTCAGTTCTGCAGGATCTGGATACACATGGATTCGTTTATTTGGCATAGACACTCAGGTTTGATATCATAACGAACCAATGAACTGTAGATAAGTGTATGATAGCGTCTGGAGTACTTTCATGGGTGAGTCAATCAGTGTCATTCTGCCGATACATCGTTGGCATGAGCATGTCGTGGGTTCGATCCGCTCTGTGCTTAATCAAACCTTTCGCGATTTTGAATGCATCGTTGTCGTCAATGGAACAGATCAAGAACTCCTTTCCAATCTCCCCATGATCGAATCGCTTGACCCGCGCATCAAGCTGATCCGGGTTGATCGTGAAAACCTTGCCCTTGCGCTCAATCGGGGAATTGACTCAGCGAATCATGAGTTGATTGCTCGGATGGACGCGGATGATGTTTCTGATCCCAATCGATTCGAGCAACAAGTACTGTATATGCATGAACATCCCAGACTCGCGGGGTGTGGAACCGGTGCGTATTTCATAGATGCGAAGAACAGTGTACGTGATGCTGTAATGCCTCCCATTTCTGATGCGCAGGCAAGATGGAAACTCATGATCTGGAACCCGTTTGTCCATGGATCAATGATGCTCCGAAAATCTCATGTACTACAAGTGGGTGGATACGACGAGCGTTTAGAACGAGCACAGGACTTTGATCTCTGGTGCAGAATCTCACACATTGGTCTTGGAGGTGTGCAAAGCGTCTTATATACGCATCGCCTTCATATTGATGAATGTCATGAGAACCACAAATCGCCTGCAACATTAAGTGAATCACAAAGCAAAGTGACTGCTGACTGTCTCCAACGAGCATGGGAATCATTAGGTGATCAGAAAACCGAGGGTGTCGCCGAGATCATGGCGAAGATCGCTCGCGGCCAGATTCAAGGCCGAGTCGATATCGAACAACTCATGGAATCGCATGGACCAACACAAGAGTTACTCCGAGCATGGATGTGGTCGTGTGCTGTAATCCCAATCAAACCAACCGATACCAATCTCCGATTCAGAAGACTCGAAGCTGCCGCAGAACTCATCAAGTCATTGGGTATAGATCGAATCTGGATCTGGGGCGCTGGGGACTTTGGACGATTTATACTCGCGCACCAATCATTGATCGGCGCCCAGATCGCAGGCGTGCTCGATGACCATCGTCACGGACAACAACTCGGAGAGTTCATCGTCCAAGACCCCAACTCACTAGATCATCATTCTGAAGATATCAATGCAGCTTTGATTGCATCCGAGCTGTATGAAAAACAGATATGGGAACGATCACTTTTCATGAGAGATCAAGGTGTTCGTGTTCTTCGATTGCTTGACGCACAGTCGATTCATTTCTCGCCTCATCATGAAACTCCGATAGGATCAGCGTAGAGCAATGGATACAAGTTCATCTCATATTGACTTTGTCATTCCCGCGCACAATGCCCAGGGGACTATTGAACGCACACTGATTTCTTTGCAAAAACAATCGAATCCAGAATGGACCGCGATCGTAGTTGACGACGGGAGCTCTGATCAAACTGGTACAATCGCAACACAAATCAATGACCATCGAATACGGATTGTGCGCCAATCAAACCAAGGGCCAAGCAAAGCGAGGAATCATGGGTTCGGAATCGGTAGGAGTAAATTCGTATGTTTTCTTGATGCTGACGACACGATCTATCCAGACTTTTTTGAGCAGATGATCTCGATCGCATCGATTCATCGTATCGGTGCATCGTGTGGGTATGACTACCGTGACATCCGTGGCAGAGTGATCCATCGAGTAGGCACTCTCGATCATTGTCGGCTCAGCCCAGACGGGATGCGTCAACTAGACCCCCCCGCGATTATGTCGATGGTCTATCAACGATCAGCTCTCGAATCCTTGACGAACTCCGGCGAGCTACTTTTCAATCAATCCATGAATGCATATGAAGATTGGGACATGCTCAACAGGTTGTTGAACTTCTTCGAATGGGACACAAACTTGATTGGGCGATGTGATCAGACTTTGGCGAGTTATTGGTGCACACCCGGATCATTAAGCTCATCGCTTGAAGCCGTATGGAATCAAGGGCATCAACTGATCACATCAGGAAACAAAAACCAACAATCTGATGATCAAGTTGTCCGCTCATGGTCTCTGAGAATACTCGGCAGCTGCATCATCACTAATGATGACACAACTGCTAACCATATTCGAAAATCAATCGGTTCGCTCTATCCAAATGACGCAACAACCATAGCCAATGCGATGCGCTGGCAGATCATGCGACAGGATAGCATACCGATCTATGATCAGGGTGAACTTGATACGCATATCATTGAACACTGTAAAAGTACACTTCAAAACGAGCAACTTGTCCATACGATTACTGACTTTTTTGCATGTATGAAAACTGGGCGAATTGATGAGCTTCTACTCAATGCGAGCAAGTTGCTCGCAAACAATGGCCGATTAGTAATTTATGGGTTAGGACGCAACGGGATTGAGTTTGTTTCACATGCGAAACTCCTCGGACTCGATGTTGTGTTAACCGATGATCAGCCTGATCAGATGCGAGCAGACCCTCGCCGAATTTCTCCGTGCTCGATCAGACCTGACGATGTTGTGATCGTAACCCCAGATCATTCATCAGCAATCGTTCGTTCTCTCAGCAATATTGATCCCAAGCGAGTATTTATCTATCAGCATGTTGATACATCATCAGTGTCATCAGCAAGATCATCAACTGGATACAGTCGATGAACCCTCACTCCTTGCGCCTCGAGAGTCGCTCGGTTTTTCCAAATTGATTCTTGATGTATATAGCTGCTGATGACCAGCTCGGTCGCGCCGAGGTGCTTGATCATATGGGGTTCGTAGATTCGACTCCCCAGTATCGTATTACCCGCGAGGACTAGGTTGTCGTCAATAATCCCTGCGATATGTATACCTGTGTTTTCGATTGTTGATGCAAGGTCTTTGGTGTGTTGACCTGATCCAAAGATGAGAACAGACTTCCCTTGCAAAGATTCTAAGCATTCTCGCATTCTGGCTGCTGCATCATGCGGGGTTGATCCGCTGAGCTCACCTGGCGGAGCGGTATACGCCGCTCGTTTATCCCTTGGCCAAGGTCGATTGGGCATCTGTTCGAGCTTCTCGATGATCGCAACCATCGCATCAATATGCACTGAAGTGCGATGATGCTGAAGCGCGATCTGATGTGCACCTATTGAGAGCGATTTTATTTGTGCTTCTGAAAGGGATTCGATCGCATTGCACATATCAACTGCTATGTGATCTGTTGGCGTGTCCCAACCCGCATCGATACAAATCCCAGATTCCATATGGATCACTGTGTCGTCTGCACCCGATTGAACGCGGGTAATCATGGGGACGCAACCCATCGCCATCGCTTCGAGCATCGCGATGCTTTGCCCCTCAAATCTAGAAGGGAGCACCCAAAAATCTGCCCATTGAAGATGCTTGTTAATCTGATCTGGCGGTATTGATCCGAGGAGTTCTATGGATACTCGTCCGTGTGATTGCTCAATCAGTTGAGGCATTGCTGGTCCGTCGCCGACAATACGAAGTTCATGCTGAACACCCGAATTTTCTAACTGCTCACAGAGCAATGGAAGTGTGCTGATCCGTTTTTGATATTCCTCAACGCGCCCAGTATAAAGCAGCCGAATCGGTCGATTCTTGAGCGATGGCCGTTTTGAGAGTGTGGCAGAAACATCAACTCCATGCGGAATATGAATCACATCAGCCGATCGGTCTGGAAGTGATCTCGACGCTTTCACTCCCAGTTCGGAACTCACAGGAACAATCGAATGAATCATCTGTTGGTAATGGGCGCAGACTGCGATGTCGTAATCATTATCAGAATGAATCCATGCTGCGACTCTGATGAGTTCAGGGTGATCCCGGGCAATCGCTGCGATCGCTCCGTAGCAATCTCCGTGTAGATTTGGGGAAACGATCACAGGTTTTTTCGTAATCGAGTTCATACGCTTGATCGCGTCGAGATAGACTGGGACAAGCATATCTACACACCCGCTGAGCGAGTCCATCGAAGGCGCATCTTCTACAACGCCAACCACATAGGGCAAAAGAAACTCGGGAATAGATTCACCCTGTCCACAATGAACTATGATACCTGCTTGGATTGATCGCTCGCGGAGACCTTTGATCGCACGGATCGCCCAAGTGGTGACGCCGCTGACTTGGAGATGACCCGGTAGAATGATAAGCACGAGCAGATTTCCCTTTCACCACAGGCAGCCAAGAACGATACAAGTGATTATACCAAAGATTGAACTTCTATCCGTGATTGTCCCAACCCGGGGTCGATCACACAAACTCCTTCAGTTGCTCAATGCGCTCGAAGCACTTTCCACAAAAACATCGTGCGCATTCGAAGTCATCCTTGTGATCGATGGCGATGGGGATATCCCCGAACTCAATACTTCATATCCATTCCAGTTCATCAAATCCCCACACATTGGCGCAGGACCAGCGAGGAATCTCGGCATCCAAGCATCCGCGGGAGACGCGATTCTCTTTCTCAATGACGATGTCGTTCCTCAACCGGGTTTCTTGGATGCGCATGTTGACGCACTTGATCTTGGGAATGATGCGGTTCTTGGTGATTCACCTTGGATCGAGCAATATAAAGAATCTGTGAGTGACGCTGCAACAGCATTTGATGGATTCATCAAATACACACCTGCGATATTCAATCAGTATGGGCTCAAAGAAAACCAGAAATACGATTTTCGGCACGGCTGGACACTAAATCTGTCAATCAGGAAATCGGCTATTGATCAACTTGAAACTCACTTTGATCCTATGCTCCGCCCGATTTACTTTGAAGATATCGAGTTTGTGTATCGTTGCTTCGGCCGACTCGATCAAATCATCTACTGCCCCGCTGCCAGAGCAACTCATGATCATCGGGTCACATTGACTGAATACTTTTCGAGGGAAGTACTCCTCGGGATGATGTCTGTTGTATTACACGATCAGAACCCTGAATGTTTTCACCTGCTCTTTCCATGCCCGCCTGAAGAGCATGCCCGCATCACCTCTGAGACCATGAGCCTTGATGCACGCGACCACTCTCGCATTCTATCAAGATTCATGAAGCTGGCCGACACTCCTATGGATATGAATAATCCGACTGATCAAGCATTGATGCTCTTCGACATTCATCTTCCGATCAAGCGGCGAGCATTCCGAATAGGATTATCCGCAATGCTTGACCAAAATATTCATTGGACCCAACGCGTGTCTCGATCAACTGAACTTATCAAGTCTGACCAGGTGTTGCAAAAATTAGTAAGCGGAACATAATGATCGTGCGAGACCATTGAATGAACTTGATGATGAGCTTTGAAAATGAATCAGTTCAGTTGCTCATGCTCTTGGTCGGAACGATTGTTCTCGATCGACTTGTCCTATCGCTCAGATCCATCTCAAAGAACACATTCAATGTTCGAGTGAGGATTGGATTGTTATTCCTAAGTTTACTTGCTCCTGCTGGTTGGCTTTTGAATGACCAGCTCACCCCGAGCATAGGAGCACGAATATTTGCAGTCGGGATGGGAATCATTTGGATTATTGGTATTGTTCCAACCCGTCGAGTTGCTCCCGCGAATCAATCCAAGATCGAACTCGCTGCAACCCCGCTTACCAAAGTGATCATGTGTATTCTCCTTGGGTTCACACTCTTTGTTCCTGCTACATTTGTGCCACTATTTGTTCTCGCACACTTTCTCATTCGCAGCTGGTTTCGGTATATCTCGAACACAGAACTGTTGCTCCCACATGCTATGTCTGTCATGCTTTGTGCGTATTACTGTGTATCAATCTTTGTGTCCATTTCTGACCAAGCTTTGTTCCTCGGAGCCATATCGATAACAGGTGCGCATTATTTTTTATCGGGCACAAAGAAAGTTACAATCGGATGGTGCCGGGCAAATGTGCTTGCGAATATTACAGTCGGCGCCCATACGCACAACAACTGGAACATGATCGCAAAGCATCCCAAATTCCTCCAGCTACTTTACTCGTCAGGTCCTTTTGCCCAGCCTTTGGTAATCATGCTGGAAGTTGCCGCGATTTTGAGCTTTGTAAATTGGAATATGACACTTGTTGTTTTTCTCTCGCTCATCGCGATGCATCTTATAATCTTCATCACAACCGGAATATTGTTCTGGAAATGGATACTCACGCTCGCAACGATTCTCATTGCAACAAACGCAATCCACCCTGCACCGCTGGGAATGAGCGATCCATTGACCATCATCCTGTGTTTGACCGCTCCTTTTGTGATATTCCAGATTCCTTCACTTGCTTGGTTTGATTCGCCTGTATCTAAAAATATGCAGTTCATACTTTGTGACGATGATGGAGAGACACCCATCAACCCGTATGATGTGGCTCCTTTGGATTCATTGTTATCTCAGGCACGCCATGAGTTCTATTTCGCTGATGGAATACAAGCGTTAGACTGCCTTGGAGCAACTTATTGCAGGGAAACTGCAATCGCACTCAACCGACTCAGCCTCGCCAAGAATGTAAGCTTTGAGACAATGAAGCATGAGGCGATTTCAATACTCACAAAGCTGGAACCTACGCAGCTCAATACGCAATCTGTCCGGCATGAAACATCCCTGCTGCTCAACCAACTCCTCTACAACCTAGGTCATCCAAGCAGGTTCAACATACGCAATAACCATATTTGGAACTCAAAGCCAAGCGGTGATTATCGGCTGATGTCGTCGTTACTCCTGTCGCCATCGTGCAGGCTTATTGTTCATCGCGATATA
The DNA here is from genome assembly GCA_963976235.1 of uncultured bacterium. Lineage (GTDB taxonomy): Bacteria > Planctomycetota > Phycisphaerae > Phycisphaerales > UBA1924 > UBA1924. Next base: position 78,282 of record CAXBJM010000004.1, on the reverse strand, counting down.
TATTTTTATTCACGATACCACAACACATCACTACTGCTTGAACGCAGAACTATAGAAATCCAAGTCAGTATGTGCCAGGTAACCGGCGTCCTACAAACTGAAATCGATACCAAATCCTGAGGCGTTCGTTGATCGACACTCTCCTCTGTGTTCAAATATCATTTGATTGATCATAAAAAATGCCGCCGCAGACTCATTGTCCGCGGCGGCATCAATAATCTTAGTCACGCAATCAATACCCCTTCAACACTGTTATGGGCACCCTGAACCGAATGCGGAAAGGAAAGCCGATACATCGAAGAAGTTGAAACTGCCGTCGCCTGTAAAATCTGCGATCGCATCATTGGCTGTGAACGCCGCGAGGAACGCTGATACATCGAAGAAATTGAGCGTACCATCTGTATTCAAATCGGCGCCGTTGCAACCCAATGGACCAACCAGACCAACGAGCACAGAGCGATCCGATGGGGATGGAACAGTCTCTCCATCTGACTGATCAAGATTCAACGCGCTGAGGTACGCATTTGCGTTTCTGCCTTGGAATACATACGACTGATAATTGATGCCTGGGTTTGATGAATCAACAATCGGCATGCCTGTGTCTGGATCGATGTAATCCTCGGTGCTATCAAAGTCTGCACCGGCAAGCACATCATCAAACAATGACAAATCATCAGCGTCAACCATACCGTCAAAGTTGAGATCACCTAGAACAAATCGGAACTGATTGATCCCTGTCGCTGCATGATCATTGAATCCACCAGGGGTAAGTTGAAACACATCTCCATCAACTGCGATAGAAATATCTGCGAACCCATCCCCCGCTTGATCAGTCGGCGCGCCGTAACGCATCTCATCATATGTAAAATCGGTCGATGCCCCAGTCATGTCGCCATAGATAAATGACTCGTCGGCAGTTCGTGTCGACACGATTTCTCCAGATGAGTTTACCCGCATCCCGAGCATCGGATTTGCTCCGTAGTACTCCAGACGCGAAGCTGCATCAGGATTGAACCCATCGGTGGTGGAGAGTTCTTGCTCCGAGGAACGGACATATTCTTTCCCGCCAGCATTGGACCATGCGAACCCATCGATGATCTGCAAAGGATCGATCACACGCACTGAATCACTTGTACCTGATGTCGGTACTTCATATCCAAAGTCTAGTTTTCCATCATAATCAACATCCGGATCAACATCCTTGCGTATCGCATACCCAGGTTCATAAACCGAAACACCGTTAACGACTGAGTGGAATGGACGCTTGCGGATTAAGAGGTAGGTCGAAGATCCATCATTATTCAAGTTACCGTTCGTATCCGTTGTTGGGATATGCGTATCGAAAAAACTTGCGCTTTCTTCGCCTTGCATCGGGAGGAAGAGCGGGATGAGTGACTGGGTCACTGTCCCGTTATAGATCACCAAGAAACCATTGGAACCGATACTCAATCCATCAAGCGAGAACGCTTCATCAATCTCTGCGGGTTCTTCAGGAATGTTATCATCATTGTCTTCTCCGCCTTTGAACTGTGCAATACAGTATCCAGTAAGGTCCATGCCGGGTGTTCCATACAGTTCTATGTATTCGAGGAATGCGTCGTTTGATGACCCACTGCCCGGAGGGTTTTCATAAACCTCGTTGATTACGACTTGCCCTGTAGCAAATGAACTCGCCGCCATCATCAATGCGATAATAGATAACGATTTTTTGGTGTGTACATCTTTGGTCATACTCATCGTGTGCTCTCCATTCCAATTGTCCGAAAACTCTGGCGAGTCATTAACGATACTTGCCAGACAAAAGTTCTCCAAAAAAGACTTTGTTGTTTCCAAAGTCTGGATAGACCGCTTGGCCTCGAGTCTTTGCTTGGGCAAGTTGGTCGTAGTTGAATGTCTTGTCGCCGTTGATGTCATCAAACACACTGACATGTCCATCGGCGAACAAGAAGTTTCCTTGTGTATTCGAATGCCCTTTGAAAAACCCCGATTTTCTTCGTCCATGTGCGGGGCCAAAATCCGAGAAATCATGGTTCGCAAGGTTCAACCCTATTCTCCATGTCGGACCATCGGTGACTGATTTACACGCAGGTAGAGTCTGCCCATCGATCTCAATTGTGTCATTCGTATCGAGTGAATCTGCATCAACCCGAGCATCTGCGAACATCGGGATCAGTGACGATGACACGATTGCGGTGTGCGATTCTTTCAAAGGCCCAACGACCCCTCGCTGCGAGTCTGCGGGTTGGCCTTGTTGGCCGAAACGCGAGTTTCTCCACTGGGTATACGCCATGTACCACGACTGGGTATAGTTCGAGTTGTAACCCTTTTTGATCACATGATCGCGCTCTTCAACGGTGTATGTGTGAAATCCATCATCGTTCAAGCGAGAGATATTCAGATTCTGGTTGTAGTCTGCTGGCGCTGTCGGGCAGAGCAACGAACCTGGCAACCCATACCCGCCGTTGACCATGTCCGCGATCCATCCAATTCGTTCAATCCCCCCACGCGGATCCGCTGGATTAGCTGACCATTCCTCAAGGATTTGTTCGCCTTTGGCATGTTTGCGCACCCGATTATCTACAGGGCCGGACGAGTAGTATCCCTTGTTGCTCACGGAGTACGCTGCGAACCCGATTCCCATTTGGCGGAGATTGGACATACAACTCATTCGCCGCGCAGTATCTCGGGCTTGCCCAAGCGAAGGCAACAAAATTCCAACGAGCAATGAGATGATTGAGATCACGACGAGCAACTCAATGAGTGTGAATCCGCTTGCAATCTGATCTCGACTAGATGTTCCTTTTTTCATCCATCAAGAATAGAGGCTGATGTGTGTTTGTCATGCCAACCCGTGTGAAGGTTTCACTAAGCCTGCTTAGCGCAACCTTTGTGATATCATGACTGTTTGTTTATCCGCGAAAATTTTATGCTGACTATCTTTGCATCGTTGGAATCATATTCGCTGTTGAGTGTGACCAACTGGATGATCGCACTGGAGAGAGTTGCGATCGTTATGACAAATAATGTTGAGAAGGAGAGAACGATGAAATACGCAATCGCATTGGCAACCATCGCAGCTGCAGGGTCAGTTGCATCAGCAAACTTGACAATCACCGAACTCTATGCAGGCATGTCCGGCGAAGACGGCACACTCGACTGGATCGAAGTGACCAACACAGGCAGCTCGAGCATGAACACTGGCATCTTCTACTACGATGATGAGAACCCATCAATCAACGACGGCGGACTTCTGGACTCAATGACGCTCGGCGCTGGGGAATCAGCAATCTTCCTTATCTCAGATGATAATGTTGCATCAGACGATGTGCTCTATAGCTCAGCGATCCAAGAGTTCAACTCCATCTGGAACTACACCGGCCAAATCGGTCTCACCAATGGCGGGGGCAACCTGGGACAAGGCGGCGATGGCGCATTCCTTCTTTCAGGCACCTCGGGATCAGAAGTGATTGAGTCATCAGCAGTGTTCTCATCTGGATTTGAAAACCTCAATGCAACCATCGATTTTACTTCTGGTTCCGCAATGCTTTCAGTGCTCGGCCTGAACGGAGGATATGAGTCTGAATCTTTTTTCAACGATAACCTGGGACTCCCAGGCGATCAGGCAACGATCATCGGATCAATCGGTCTCGTACCAACACCGGGATCAGCATCCCTCCTCATTATCGGCGGACTCGTCGGAATGCGTCGTCGTCGCACAGTCAACTCGTAAGACACCTCTTTCGTTAAGGCATGTTGCTTAACATTTTCAATGCCCCGTTTCTTGCGATACGAGACGGGGCGTTTTTTATACCTTCATGCAGACCTATTGGGCACGGACTTCAAAAATTGTCAAGCACCCACCCTTTTCACTCGCAACTGCGAGGAAGTGACGATCGAACAACGAGAAGAATGTTAATCCCTCAGGGCGTTGACACGCTACATCGAGTGATTGTGCATCAAGAAAAACAGGTGATATCGGGTCTGATATGTCATACATGAACACGACATCAGACCGTTCAAGACCAACAAATGCAAATGTTTGGTTTCCGATCTTCCCGATCGCGATCCCCTCGGGCTCTGGACCCGATCGATCACTTCGAGAGTCGTCGCTGTTGTATTGCTTTGGCCAACGCGCTGCGCTAATCCGTTCCATCTGCGACCCAGAGTTCCAAACAAGTGACCCAGTGTCCGCATCGAGTATGGATATGCTTCGCCCACCGAGTGCCGTTGGCATATCAATATCCCCGTCATCGTCAAGGTCACCATCAATTGTGCTGATCCAAAGCCTGCGCAGATCCGAAAACCCATCACCTGGATACACATCATTCAAGCGCTCAATCGTATGAGGGTCGATCAATCCCGCATCAACCGCATCCCCGAACCGGATTGTGTCCGCATCAGCTTTCTCACCTTCATTGGCAAGCACAATATATTCTCTATCATTGATTCTTGTAATGGCAATCGTGTCCGGTTGAGGCAACAAACCAAATCCATCACGAGTAGAGATGTTCAATCCATCCGTATCATTCGAATCGAAAGCGATGGACAGCGTTCCAAGCGATTTCACTTTGGTCCATTGAAGAAGCGTGAAATCGAAGTATGCCAAACCATTGTTTTCTTGGAGCCCAACCCATACACCGCTGTTGGTTGGCGCGAGGTATTCTGGTTCGATATCTATTTCAGGAGTAGATCTAAGCGAAGGAGTAATGCGGAGCATATCCAAATTGACGGATTCATGAAGGTACTCATCAGTGAATCCAAAGGTTTGCACATCATTAAATCCACCAAAGTCCGAGGGCTCCTCGATGTTGCTGATATCTATCAGGCTAATACCTCCTGGTCGATCCTCTACACCTGGTTCGCATTCATTTGCTGCAATCAGGTATCTGCCGTCAGGACTGAACGCGATGCAGTCGGGGTGATATCCGGCGCTGAACTGCCAAACAACCTTGTTATCTGTGGTATCAATAATTTGCACAACACCAGGAACTCTATCCGTTGGATCAGGAATCCAGGAGCACGCAACAAATCCTCGGCCGAGAGGGTCTGTTGCAATTGATGTCGCCTGCCAGTTATCTGTGCTTGAAAAAATTCCAGAATGCAGAATCGAGAATCGATTGAGTTCATCAAACTCGAAGACCATCCACCCGCTTGAACCGATTGCGTAGAGATTTTCTGTGAATGGATCGTAAGAGACAATCTCCACACCTCCAGGAACATGGACACTCCCAAGATTCACAAGGGCGAACCGATCCTCCTTGGATTGTCCATACGCTGAAACTGCAAGCAAGAAGGGAACCGTGATCGCGAGCTTAATCATTTTTGTCCATTCAACACTCATGTCATCATTTCTTGTACACATGATGCAATGCTTGCCGAACAAACTTCGATATGCCCCAACCTTCATGTGAAATTTCGGTGAAGATTAGTGGTTACCGAAATCAGACGACCATCCAAACCTTGACTCAACATACCTATTTCGCAACTCAAACCAGATGAAAACCATAGTTCTGATGCAACCTTGAGCGAGCTCTTTGGTTGTACTCATATGAACATATGCATTCCCCATCGCTTTCTCTCCACATTGATTCTACTTGTACTCTGCACTCAGCAGACTCTGGCTTTCACTACGGGTACGGACTTCAATGAGCGTACCAGTAACGATTCAACCGAACAACTGGTGATTGAGAACAATGTACAAGCCCCCCAACTATCGAACGATTATCGAGCACCCTATGAGATGAACCTCGGTGCGGTATTCTCCGAAGATGAGCAAATATCTTTGCGTCTCCAAGATTCAGTCACATCACTCATTTCCGCCTTGCTTGATGGCATCATTTCCGAAGACCATTTCACCAAAGAAGAACAAAGCATCCATTCGTTTTTCTACAAAGCACTCCGAAACCTTGGTGCAGCAACAGATCAGCACCAACTTGCCCCTCTCGTGCTCAAGTCTTATTCTCCGGACGAAGGAAAGACCCATCTCATTACCATTGCATTCATGAAATCAAAGGATCAATCGATTCAAATCTACCGAATCATTGAGTTCCATGCGTACCCACATGATGACAAGTTTCTTTTCAAAAGCCCCTTTGAGTACAACACACGAAACCTCACGACCCATCAACTTGGATCTGTACAATACCACCTCAGTAAACCGCTCAACATTTCGCGAGCTCAGGAGTTTGTTGATTTCAAAGATATGTTTGAATCACTCGTTGATCTCCCAACTACACCATTGGACTACTACTGCTTTGAAACGCTTGATAATCTCCTCCGCGCCCATGGGATTATCTATGACTGCACCAAATGCAACTGGCTCAAGGAAGACCTTGGGTTTACTGATAACAACAGCCGGTCATTTCTGACTGGAAAAGGGGACGAACGGTACATCTTCGAGTATCTTGTCGACTTCATGGCTAACCATTGTGACGACAATGCAGATCTCTACCCCCCATTTGTCTATGGCATTGCGACATACTTCGGAGATTATGGTTTGAGCGGCGACGATATGCCCACACTCAAAGCTCAGTTCCGCAATAAACTTATCGAAGATCCCAACACCAACTTCCTCGTAGAGTTTCAGAATGGAAGAAAGTCGTCCGTCAATAGGCACTTTAGTTTCTATGTGATAAGTGCATTTTTATGCGAAGAAGTAGTGAAGAAGCACGGTATGCAAGCGATGCTCAAGCTTGCACACTCTGGGAGAGATGGAGAACTCTTCTTGAACACCTTAGAAAAGTTGTTAGGCGTAGACAAGGACGGATTTCACGCGCTTATTGAACGACTTATCACGACATAAAATGATTCCTCAAGATCCGTAGACCTCTCGCTTGATCGCTGAACAAAGTTATCCGAATCTTACCTGTTATGGGCAACCAAAGTTGAAGAGTTGAAGGAAGATCGATACATCGAAGAAGTTAAAACTTCCATCATTATTCATGTCTGCGATAGAATCTTGCTGGCTGTAGGCGATGAGAAACTCAGATATATCAAAGAAGTTCAACTGACGATCGCCGGTAAGATCCGCGGGACAAATGTCAGCTGGCACGGTGAACACCTGCGCAGAACCAGAACTCGGACCAAAGACAGCATCCCCGATCGACCCAATCCCGATTGTGTTGTTACTCACAGCAACAGATCGACCGAACAAATCGCCGGACGCCCCCTGGGTTGGTAAGAGCTTGTACAACAGCTCCAATGATGAAGCGCCAAATATATACGCAGACCCTGAGTCTTCGCCATGTTCATCATCATGGTATGAACCAATCAGAACGACACCCTTGTCGATTGATACAGAATATCCAAAGCGATCATCGGCCTGTGCGTCATCTGGTTCGAACTTCGCAATCTGACTCGCAGTATCTACATCGAAGAGATAAACCGCACCAGAATCTGTACCAATCCCATCGTGCGACCAAGCACCAACAACCAATATCCCATCATCCATGGCGATCGACCAACCAAAGAAATCATTCGATGATCCATCATCTGGGATGAGCTTTGCAATCTGCGTACGCGTAGTCAGGTCAAAGAGATAAACCGCACCAGAGCGAAAACCCAAGCTGTTACTTCGATAAGAACCAACCGCCAAGATACCATTATCTATCGCAAGCGAGTTACCGAAAGCAGCGCCTGCAACGGGATCATTGGGTTGGAGTTTGTCGATAAGAACACCATTAAAAGGGTTATACAAATAGACCGAACCCGAGTTTGTTCCCTGGTCATCGTCAAAGCTTGAACCCACCGCGACGATTCCCCCGTTAAATCCCACATCGAGCGCCACCGATGCTCCGAAGAAGTCACCTGGATCCCCATCGTTAGGTTCGAGTTTGTGGATACGATCTCCACTAATTGCCCAGTACACATATGCAGCGCCCTGATTACTCCCGTTGACTGTATCCCCGGTTGCACCAACCGCAACAACCGCGCTGTCATAATCAATGGAGTACCCGAAGTTGCCGTTGTTTGCTCCTTCATCTGGCAAGTAGGTTGCTATTTTCTCTCGTGTAGTCGCGTTATAGAGATACGCCGCGCCGGCGTTTACCCCCTGCTCATCATTTCCATTTGCCGTGATCGCAACGACACCTGTATCTGCTGCGACTACATACCCAAAGTTGTCATTTGCCCGATCCTCTGGAGGCGGGGTCAGTTTGTCCGTCTGATTTCCGGTGAAGGTGCTAAACAGATACACCGCGCCCGTCTGAAGCGCATCATGATCTTCAAACCGCGCACCCACAGCGACTGTGAATCCTTCAATCGCGACCGAAGAACCGAAATAATCTCCTTGTGTGCGATCATCGGATTCGAGTTCAACTGCTTGTATACCGGTCGTTGCATTGAACACAAATGCAGAACCCGCGAACCCATCGTACAACTCGGCCCCCACCACGAGAATATCGTTTTCATAGGCAACAGATTCCCCGAATCCCCCACTCTGTTGCTGATCTTCTGGGTCGGGTGTGATGTGACTGATTTGGGTATGTGTTAAGGAATCATAGATATACACCGATGAGACGCCGTCAACATTGTTCCCGTTTGCGGGTGCACCGATCGCGATACGCGTTCCGTTGCAAGCAACCGACCACCCAAGATGATCTCCAAACTCAAGACTTGCCGGCGAAAACTTTCGAAGTTGAACCCCTCCGTTCACACTGAACACATACAACGCACCAGTATTGAGTTCAGGGTTATGAATCGTGGGTGCGCCCACTGCCAGCCTCCCACTGTCCATGTCTACGCTGAATCCAAAGCTTCCACCAAGATTTGAATCATTCGGACTCACTTTTTCGAGTTGCTCGCCAGTCGTGGCGTTAAACAGATACACATAACCAGAACCATCTTCGTTGAACAACCCGCCGATCGGGGCGCCGACAGCGATGACATTGTTATCGATCGCCACACTGAACCCAAAGTTTCCGTTCGTGTCATTGTCCTCGGGAGTGAGTTTGTGTAACTGAATTCCTGTTGACGCATCAAAGACATACACCGAACCTGTCAAGTCCGTTGGCACTTTCGCACCCACAACAACGATTCCATTATCTATATCAATACAGCGGCCATAAAAGTTATTCGGAACATTATCATTCGGGATGAGTTGACGAATCGGCAATCCTGTTGAAGCATGAAATAGATACGCCGAGCCGTAGTCATTATTCTCTTCATCGAAATCACGGTAGTACGCACCAACCGCAAGCATCCCATCATCGATCGCCATTGTCCGTCCAAAGTTGTTTCCCGGCAACATAGATAACCGGTTTGGATACAACGAAAAATCTTCATGAATCTCTTGGCCCAGAGCGGGTGTGATTTGGGGCATGAACAACATCAAAGCTGACACGATCAGTACACGATTCAACAAAATCTTCTTCAGCATTGCATGGTTCCTGTTTAGTATGATTTCGGAATCACTCAGTATACCATTTATGCCGAAAACTGAATCAACATAAATCATGATTTATTCAAAACATGCAACGAACTGTACAATCAACTCTGACAGGTCTGCTGACAATCGAACAACCAGGCGAGTTCAATAGTCGGTTCTTTTCAATAGCGTCAATCAAGCTGTATCTGATGCGCCCCCCCGATCGATCTTACCTCAATGAACGGTGAATGCGGGTGACGAAATGATTTGCTTGCATAGATTCATCTTTACATTTCAAAGAACATGCCCCGAATTCATCATTCTGGCTGCGATGAAAATTTGGCGAGACTATGGATGACATTACGAACGCAATGTGTTTTCAGAATATGTTTATTTCGATCATGGGCATCCGGCATTAAAAGCTTGAAGGAATGCTGAAACATCGAAGAAATCAAACGATCCATCTTCTACGAAGTCCGCGATGGGGTCATGCGCATTAAACGCTGAAAGGAATGCTGAAACATCAAAGAAGTCCAGAATGCGATCATCCGTGAGATCTGCAGGGCATGGGGTCTCAATGCACCGGTTGAGATGCACACGATAACCCGAGAAGAGATCAGCCTCAAAGATATCGATATCCCCGTCGTTGTCAAAGTCGCCGACGGCCACACTATTGGGCGTATTGTCATCGTTCGGCAATGATGAGCGAGCGGTGAGCGCCCCGATGCCGGGGTTGGTGAGTATATTGACGACATCGATTTCTTCACTAAAACCACCTTCGTTCGCGCCGGCGACATCAGGGAGCGAGCTGTTGCAAGTGAACACACCGATGGCGAGATCCGTGACACGCCCTCCAACATGGGTCGTCCACACGCCGTCATTGAAATCAGGGAATGTTTCGGCCCCGCCGTTGTACCCGTTCTTCATCCAGACGATGTCTGCATCGCTATGTCCACGAGAGAACACGATGTCTTTGTCTCCATCGTTGTTCATATCAACGAGTTCAACCGCGTAGGGTTCGGATGGTTGAGACAGGTAATATGCGAACTCGCCGCTGAAGAAGAATCCGTTCCCGGATGCGTAGTACACACCGATATCTTGTGAATCGTAGTTGGTGGTGACGATATCGGGCTTGCCATCGTTGTTGAGATCTCCGGCTGCAACTCCATGTGGCCGAACACCAAGCGAAGCACCTAGATTAGAAGAGAATGATCTGACAGTCGGGAACGATGTCCCGTTACCGAGGTACACCTTAACTGCATTTGTCTCCCTAGAGACCGCGACGATATCAAGGAATCCGTTGGAATCGAAGTCCTCTACAGCGACCTCGTAAGGGATCGAGTCAAATGGCAATACCTGCGGCGATTGCAATGTGCCGTTGGCGTTGGTTTTGATGACCATGATCACATCCGATGTTCTGGATGCACAAACAATATCCATGTTCCCATCGTTATTGAAATCACCGACTACGGGGTGCCCTAATTGCCCGGATGACAATGTGATCCCGTTCCATGGCGTGAACTCTCCTGACCCGTTGTTGCGGAAGAGTTGGAGCTCGCCGTTGGATCTCGTCATGACCGCATCCAGATCACCATCGTGATCAAAATCCGCGACATCGACCCCGATCGCTCGGAACCCAACCATCTGTTGATCTGATGAGATAAATCCTCTGTAGCTCTGGGCAGATGCTCCCGAGACCCACAGAGCGAGCCCGAAAGTGCAAACCACACCTACGATTTTGTTTCGTTTTGATTCGCCAACACCTGAACAAGTTTTACATTTTTTCATTTCTAGTTCCCTCTTAAAATCACAATGCAGAATGCCTCAAGTTGATATTCATCAAAGTACACAACGCACCAAGCAAATAGACTCGCTGCTTAAAAAATATACATCTCATCTATCAATCAGTCAATAGATTTCAGTTGCTATAAATTTTAATTACCAATAAACGCATAAACCTTCAGAGATCCGAGGTTTGAGTGAATCAATTCCCTGATCAGAGCAAGAGTTGTAATGCTATCACTCGTTCTTTCGTATCGCTGCACGAGAAATACCCTGAAGCATGCCACGGAACACAAACCCGTGCAATGGAAGCACCGAGTACCAGTACGCAATTCCAAACAATCCCCGTGGACGGAATCGAGCAATCATTTCAAGTTCCGTACGCTCATCCACTGGCGAATGCTCCTTGATCTGAAAACTCAATGTAGCATTTCCTGGAAGCTTCATTTCAGCAGTGAGCTCAAGCCATTCAACCGGGTTAATTCCTGTCACTCTCCAGAAATCTAAAGCGTCACCATACTGAAGCGATGATGAGTTTCGTCGGCCCCGTCGCAAACCTGGACCACCGACAACCCTGTCCATTCTACCTCGTAATCGCCAGAGCCAATCAAACCCGAAGTATCCAGAATCTCCCCCGAGGGTACACACTGCTTGCCAAACAGAATCTGGATCTGCTTCAATCGAAATTGTTCTCCGATCAACAAAAACTGTTCCACCCGCCCAATCTGGATCACCCGCAATTACTCCAGCATCAGACCAAGAAGTTTCTACATCATTGAGTTCCACGCGTGTGATTGCCGCATCCATTGCTTCCCTGATTGAAAGACATTTGTGAGGCATCAACTCCTGCACTTCATTGTTCCGACAAACGACACGGTTACGCAACCCCTCAGCGAGTGGACGGGCAATACTTTTATCGAGCGGTGTGATCAAATGAATCCAGAGTGAGCTTAATCGTGGAGTCAGAACTGGGACAGGAATGACCAAACGCCTTTGTAACTGCAAAGCTTTTGCCATCTCATGCATAATCTTGTCATAAGACCAAACATCGGGGCCACCAATATCGAGTGTTCTTCCATTTGTATCCGGAGATTCAAGCACAGCGATCAAGTAAAAGAGCACATCCCGAATCGCGATAGGTTGTGATTCAGTGCTCACCCATCGCGGGGTAATCATGATCGGAAGGCGCTCGACAAGATATCGAAGAATTTCGAACGAAGCAGAACCTGATCCAATAATCATAGCTGCACGAAGTACAGTCACTGGGACTCCACTTTGAGCGAGCGCATGCTCAACTTCTCTCCGCGAGGATAAATGCTCGCTTAATCCATCCCCCATCTCTCCGAGTCCACCCAAATAAATAATCCGTGATACCCCGGCAGCTTTGGCAGCACGCCCAAATACTTCAGCCATCTCAAGATCTTTTTTTCGGTACTCTGCTGCTTTGGTATCCATCGAATGCACAAGGTAGTACGCGACCACGCATCCACTCATCGCTTCTACAAGTAATGCCTCATCCGAGGCATCCCCCTCCACGATCTGTACGCGCTCTTCACCCGCCCAAGTCCTTGCAGTGAGCTTACTACGATTGCGGCTCAAACACCGGACGGTGTACCCCAAGTCGAGCAACTTTGGAACGAGCCGACCTCCGATATAACCTGTTGCACCTGTTACAAAGAGTGATTCTGATTCTCTCTGTTTTTGATTGAGTTCCAAGATTCACCTTTTTTCATTGGCCGTCTAGCATTGATTGATCCATCCGAATACTAGGGTAAAAGCGAACCATAATTTTCAAATATTTCATTGAGTCTAAAACAGATCAATATCTGCGATGTGAGCATTAAAAAGACTGAATGGGAGTAAGCGAGTGGGACAAAATGACCCGTTCACCATATTCATTCAGAAAGTCAGGAATATCCAATGGTGAAGAGCGATTCACACAGTGTCTGGACAAGTTGGTCAATGCTGATCTTTCGTCGCCGTTGTTGTATCTAAAAGCGGGAATCTACACATACCTTGGAAAAGCTCATTTTTCTGACCCTGACGCAATTGAACTACTGATGAATGTTTTCTGGGATACAAAATGGGCACACCTACACTTCTCTCTCTGATATCACTGAAGCGACAGGGATCACACGAGGAAGTCTCTACAATGCATGGAATATGTTGGAGCTCAATATGCTCGATAGCAAACCGCAATTTGCTCTCGCCTAGGAGTATCGCTTTACCCTATCGTAGAGTCTCCTGATTATGTTCTCAATGACATCCACGGACTCAACGCTGTCATTACTTCACCATAGAAACCAAAGCCCATCGCTGATACTCATACTCGATCATTGGAGATAGCATGCCAGCACCATATTCCCTTCGCAACTCGACACCACATCTTTCGATGCTGATGATTCTTATGCTTCTCACCGGTTGCAAGAATGATACAGTTTCCCAACAAGCCCCTCCGCCACCGGATGTGACTGTGGCCGCCGCATTGAATCGTGAAATCCAAGAGTGGGACGAATATACAGGCCGCCTCCGAGCGGTTGAAACCGTCGAACTTCGAGCTCGTGTGAGCGGGTTCCTTGAGTCAGTGAACTTTGTTGATGGACAAATGGTTAATAGGGGCGATCTGTTATTCGTCATTGATCCACGCCCGTACAAAGCAACTCTCGATGTGGCCAAAGCAGAACTCGCCCGCGCGGATGCGACGCTTGCGCTTGCAACAAATGACATGGAGCGAGCAGAGCAACTCCTCGCCAACCGCGCGATCTCTGCAGAAGAATACGATACCCGAAGCAAACAAGTACTCCAAGCCCAAGCAGCCATGCAAGCAGCCCAAGCGAAAGTAACGGAAGCAGAACTGAATGTTGAGTTTACTGAAATCAGATCCCCAATCAACGGACGCATGAGTCGGAACATGGTTGATGTCGGGAACCTCATCAGCGGCGGATTTGAGGCTGCAAGCTTGCTCGCAACCGTTGTATCTATGGACCCAATCCACGCCTACTTCACCGGTAGTGAACAGGATTACCTTAGATATACGCGCCTCGCACGAACCGGAAGCCGTCCGAGTTCCAGAGAAACGGCAAATCCTGTCGAGATGGCATTGATCAATGAGACAGGATTCCCTCATAAAGGTGAGATGGACTTTGTTGATAACGAGATCGACGCATCAACTGGAACAATGCAAGGCCGCGCCATTTTCGAGAATGATGACCACGAACTCATCCCCGGCCTCTTCGTCACGATCAGACTTTTAGGCAGCGCAGAGTACCAAGGAGTGCTCATCCCAGACCAAGCTATTGGCAAGGATCAATCGAACACCTTTGTACTGGTCATCGATGAATCAAACATCGCAAACTACCGCCCTATCACGCTCGGACCAATCATCGACGGGCTCAGGGTTGTCCGCTCAGGACTCCAAGCTGGTGAAAATATTGTCATCGAAGGACTCCAACGCGTGCGACCGGGACAACCCGTCACCCCTGACATCGTCGAGCTCGATGCTTGGCTCAACCGATTCAATACTCCGACTCAGCAAGGGAACGAGGTAGATGAATGAATTTTTCTTACTTCTTCATTGATCGCCCACGCTTCGCGATTGTCATCTCAATTGTCATACTCCTCGTCGGTGCGTTGAGCTATCTTGGGCTCCCTGTCTCGCAGTTTCCCGATGTTGCGCCCCCAACAATTGTGGTGAGTGCCGTCTATCCCGGTGCAGACGCGAAAACTGTTGCTGACACCGTCGCAACCCCACTCGAACAAGAAGTCAACGGCGTCGAGGACATGCTCTACATGTCCTCACAATCTACAAGCGACGGCGGGATGCAACTCACCATCTCCTTCAAAACAGGAACGGACCTAGATCGCGCACAAGTCCTCGTCCAGAACCGCGTCGCGATTGCTGAAGCGCGACTCCCAGAAGAGGTCCGTAGACTCGGAATCACAACCAATAAGAGTTCACCAGACCTGCTCATGGTCGTCCACCTGGTTTCACCCGATGATTCGAGAGACCAACTCTACATCAGCAACTACGCATTCCTCCAGATCCGTGATGTAGTCTCACGGATTGACGGCGTCGGACAAGTCCAGTTCTTTGGTGCCCGTGAATACAGCATGCGTGTGTGGCTCGACCCAGATCGCATGGCAGGTTTCGGCATGACCGCCGGGGATGTCATCAGATCCCTCCAAGCTCAGAATGTTCAAATCGCTGCCGGATCGTTGGGCCAACCCCCCACGCCATCAGGTCAAGCGTTCCAAGTCACCATCAATGCCCAAGGTCGATTCGCGACTCCTGAGCAGTTCGGCGAAGTGGTCATCAAATCTGCAGATGACGGCAAACTCCTCCGGGTTCGCGATGTAGGGAATGTCGAACTGGGTGCCCGAGAATACACCACAAACAGCTACCTCAACGGCAAACCTGCTGTTGCAATGGTGATGTTCCAGCGCCCTGGCGCCAATGCCATCACCACGACAGAAACCATCATCGAGACCATGGAAGAACTCTCTCTTGACTATCCAGACGGTTTCGAACATCGGATCGTCTATAACCCAACCAAGTTCATCGAAGAATCGGTCACCGCGGTCATACACACGCTCTTTGAAGCGGTCATCCTCGTTGTCATTGTGATCGTGATCTTCCTCCAAAGCTGGAGAGCAGCGATCATCCCGCTCGTGGCAATCCCTGTCTCGCTTGTTGGTACCTTCGCCATCATGGGACCGCTCGGGTTTTCGCTCAACAATCTCTCACTGTTCGGGCTCGTCCTCGCGATTGGTATTGTTGTCGATGATGCGATCGTTGTCGTTGAAAATGTTCAGCGCAATATTGAAGAGGGGCTTGCGCCGAAGGAAGCTTCACGCAAAGCAATGCATGAAGTATCTGGTCCCATCATCGCGATGTCGCTTGTGCTTGTCGCTGTGTTTGTCCCAACCGCGTTTATCAGCGGCATCTCGGGTCAGTTCTACAAGCAGTTTGCACTTACTATCGCTGGCGCAACGATGATCTCGATGGTCAACTCGCTTACACTCAGCCCGGCGCTGTGCGCGATCTTGCTCAAAGAAGAATCTGAAAGGAAAGGCATCATCGCCAAAGTCTGGTGGGTTCTCACCGGTTGGTTCTTCTGGCTATTCAACAAGATATTTGATAAGTCATCAATCGTATACGCAGGGGCAGTTAAACGAATTGTACGCATGGCGGTTGTTTCACTCGTTGTATACATCGGGCTGCTCGGACTCACCGGATTCATGTTCAACAAGGTCCCCGCAGGATTCATCCCAGAACAAGACCAAGGCTACCTCATCGTCGCAATCCAACTTCCAGAGGGCGCATCACTCGAGCGAACAGATCGGGTCGTCCAGCAAGTCTCCCAGATCGTGTCTGAGACTCCAGGGATTGAAGCTGCTGTAGGATTCGCTGGTTTCTCAGGAGCAACCCGGACCAATGCGCCCAACGCCGCTGCGGTGTTCACACCACTCAAGCCCTTTGATGAGCGAGTCGAACTCGGCCAAAGCTCGTTCTCGATCCTCTCAGATCTCCAACAGAGACTGTGGGCAGTGCGAGATGCATCTGTGTTTGTTATCAACCCACCCGCTGTCCGAGGGATCGGAACCGGAAGTGGTTTCCGGATGCAAGTCCAAGACCGCAACGGGCGAGGCTACGCGATGCTCCAAGAAAGCACGCAGCACATCGCCGCAACCGCGAATGCAGACCCATTGATCGCAGGAACTTTTTCTACGTTCCGAGCAGACACTCCTCAACTCTTTGTCGATATCGACCGGACTAAGGCTCAGATGCTCGGAGTCCCGGTTGAGAATATCTTTGAAGCACTCAGCGTTTATCTGGGTTCAAGCTATGTCAACGATTTCAATCTGCTGGGAAGATCCTACCGGGTCACTGCACAAGCAGACCCTGAGTACCGGATCACTCCAGAAGACATACTTCGCTTGCGAACCCGCAACGAAGAAGGGGGCATGGTCCCTCTCGGATCTGTCGTCACACTCCGAGACATTACCGCCCCAAGCAGGGTCATGCGATACAACATGTACCCTTCGGCAAGCTTGGATGGACGAGGTATGCCTGGCGTGAGTTCTGATGAAGCAATTTCAAGAATGGAACAATTAGCTGGACAAACATTACCGCAAGGAATGTCCTATGAATGGACTGATCTGGCTTACCAACAAAAGCTCGAAGGTAACACCGCACTTTACATCTTCCCACTCGCAGTCCTCTTTGTGTTTCTGCTCTTGGCAGCACAGTATGAGAGTTGGTCGCTCCCGCTCGCGATCATTCTCATTGTCCCTATGTCACTCCTCTGCGGCATCGCCGGCGTCTGGTTCCGTGGTATGGACAACAACATCCTCACTCAGATTGGATTCGTCGTCCTCGTCGCGCTGGCAACGAAAAATGCAATTCTGATCGTTGAGTTTGCAAAGGTTCAAGAAGATGAAGGCAAGGACCGATTCGCCGCAGTCGTCGAAGCTTGCCGACTCCGACTCCGTCCGATCCTCATGACTGCATTCGCATTCATTCTCGGCGTCGTCCCCCTCTTGATCGCGACAGGTCCTGCTGCAGAGATGCGTCAAGCTCTGGGAACCGCTGTCTTCAGCGGTATGCTCGGCGTAACCTTCTTCGGACTCTTCCTGACACCTGTTTTCTATGTCGTCATCCGGGGATTCGTGACACGGAGACGTAAAAAAAATATTACCTAAGAGTTCGATGTACACCTATCGAGCTGATCTTTGTTTTCAAAATGCTCTCGTCTTTCATTCCTCATCACTTGTGACTGAACGAGTCAAAATTGCAGATCAGAACTCTTCGTTCAAATGTGACGGCTTTAGTTGCGCTTGTGATCAATGAACAAGTTCGCCATTTCCTGTGCAACACCCGATGCCGATGCCGGATTCTGACCCGTTACAAGCAAGCCATCGACAACTACATGCCTTTCAAATGGGTTGGCATGAGTATGGACCGCACCCTGCTTGATCATTTCAGCATCAAGCATAAACGGCACATCGTGCTCGGAGTGACCGATCTCTTCTGATGTTGTGAATGCTGCAACTTTCTTTCTCTCTAACAATAGGGTCCCGTCTGAGAGTTTTACATTGAGCAAGGCAACAGGACCGTGACAGACAGCGCCAACTACTCGATCCGTCTCATAGAAATACGCAATCGTTTTCTTGACCGCTGGATTATGAAGCATATCGACCATCGGACCGAGCCCGCCGGGAAAAAAGATTGCATCATACAGATCAACATCGATTTCATCGAGTTTCTTCGATTGATTCAACTCGACAAATGCAGTGGAATCACGAAAAATTGCACTTGCTGAATCCTTGGCATTGAATCCATCCTTAGGCGGACGCCCGCCTTTGACGCTAGCAAAGTCAACTCGATGTCCATTTGCAATAAACACGAGATATGGATGAGCAACCTCAGAAAACTCGTAGCCGCTAGGACGATTGTTCGGCCCAATCATTTCAGTGCTAGTGACGACGAATAAAATGCGCTTGAGAGTGTGTTGCATTGATCTCTTCTTGATTTATAGGTTTATGTAGTACAACAATAAACCCGTTGTGTTGAATGCGTATTGCTCCGAATTTCACAGAACAACAGCAGGCGAAGCTATAGCGAATAAAAATTACACGCTTGATTCATTTGGAGACATCGAGAGAAGCACTGATGCTAACTCCTTCGGCATTGAGAGTGTTGGGAAGTGACCTGCTTCGAGCGTCACAACTTTTTCAGTTGCCCAGTTCTCAATCATCCGATCCTGAAGGTCGGTACTAAAGACCTTGTCATGCGAAGTGCGGACGATATATTTCTGAACCGAACCGAATCGTGCTTCACTGAGCTTCACAGCAGTCACAAATGGTTGAGTCGCTTGCTTTTCTGCAAGCTTTGGTAAGATTGAGTCTACCACATCAATCTTCACATCGTTGAATGCGGTTTCTCGCCACGCTGTTTCTGGAACCTCGGCATACGACTGATCTTCAGAGAAGATAAGCTGAGGGAGCATCTCTCCCCCCGCGTCGCTTTGCATTGCTTCCAATGCCGTCGCACCATCCTGAAGAAGGAATGCTGCCACATACACCAAACGATCTATACGCTCCGGCATTCTTTCTGCAACTTGTGAGATTGAAATCCCACCAAGGCTATGCCCGACGAGGACAACTTTTTCCGGACTTGATTCAATCGCCTGAACAATCTCGGTGACATATCCATCAAGGGTGACTTCATCCACTGGCTTCATATTGCCAACGCTACCTGGTAGCTGAACCGTGGTGACCATGTGGCCGTTGCTCTCAAGGAGTGGTGCCACACTATCCCATGACCAACCGCCCTCCCAAGCTCCATGAACAAGTACATAGTGACTCATGATGCCACCCCCTTCGAGATTGCTTCGCCGAGTTCTTCGTTGCTCATAGCGATCCCATCAAGATTCCATGAGCCATCTACGGTGTGGACGACATTGAAGTAGATATTGTCCCGTGGTACTTTACCACCAGCAAGATCAAAGATGATGTCGGTCGCATCTTGCCCGAATCCCTTGAGAACTTCTGAAGATGCGAACGCAAACGACGGCACCTTCCATTCGACCCAGACCGCCTCGAACTCATCACCTCCCGAGAAGCTGAGCCCCTCAGGGATGATGTGGACATTTGCAGTGACATTGGGTGTCATCACCGAGTTCCCCGTGAGCCCGTGCCATTTGAGCATGGATTCCGTAAGTTGAACAACGGCTTCTTTGGCCTTGCTAGTTTCGATGACGCCCTGGCTGATTGTGAGTGTAAGTGGCATGTGATTTCTCCTTTGAAGAGTATTGTTTTGAAGTGAACACTTCAAATATATTCTTTATTCACTGGATGTCAATCCTTTTTTGAAGTAAAATGACTAAAACTGGAGATTCACATGTCAAGACCACGCTCAATTCCTGAAAAAGACGCTATAGAACGGGCATTAATACTGTTCTGGGATAAAGGATATAATCGAACTTCCATCGCCGATTTAGGCGAAGCCATCGGCGTTGGCCCATCAAGTATCTACAACGCTTTCGGAAGCAAGCACGAACTCTTCGAAAAAGCCATGACCCAGTACATGGGGACCCACGCTGACTTTGTAAACCAACTCTTCGCAGATTCGGAGAGTTTCAGCACAACCGAGTTCATCGGAGAACTACTCTCCAAACTCGTCATGCTCTATACAGATACATCAACCCCACCGGGATGTGCCATGATGCAAGCCGGAGGCTCGGGTGCCGCCAGCGACTCACAAGCATGTGCGGTCACGCTCACTATGAAAACCAATCTGGAATCAGCTTTACATGATTATTTCAAATCCATAAAATACAAAGGGGAAAAGCTCAGTGCCCCACCAAAGATTCTGGCGAAGTTCGTAGTAGGCACCATTCGAGGCCTCTCCCAACTCGCATGCGATGGAAGCTCTCGCAAAGATTTAATTGCAGTAGCAAATCATGCAGCAATGAGTTGCTCAAATATGAACTAGTTCGGTCTCGATGCGGGTCAACCCCACAACAATCAAATCTACCATCTTTAATAAAACTTTACTGACTCTATACCTAGATATTTCTACAAGCGGAGATGATTACATCCGAACGAATGACCTCTTACACACTCACGGGCATCCAGCATTAAAAGCCTGAAGGAATGCGCTCACGTCAAAGAAGTTAAACTGGCCATCAGTACTAAAATCAGCTATCGGATCCATTGAGTTGAACGCTGTCAAGAACGCACTCACATCAAAAAAATTAAGAACGCCGAAAGGCCCAGATAGATCAGCATTGGAACATGGTGGTGTGTTTGAAAAAATGTACACTTGATCGTTTCCCATGGAGGACACTATGAGACGCTGAGTTGTGCCGTCGTCATCAATATTAATTCCGCCCCAGTTCGGGGACTCAGTACCGAGGTGGTCAACGATGAGTGTGGCGTTCCCGGAATTGACATCTACACGATAAACAGCATCAAGGTCCACATCAAGAACAAACAAATCATCGGATCGAGTATCAAAGACGACTCCTTGAGCATCTGCAAAAACGACACCATTCGTTGTCAGATTTGATATCGAGTTGTCGTCGTTTAAAACCTGAACACCATTTGTACTATCAGCAATCATGATGGATTGAGAGTTGACTGCTATATCAACCGGATCAACCAATATACTGTCATCATTGTGAGTCAGGACTTCGTCCTCAGCAACAACGGGTGACCAAGACCAAATACCATTGGGCCCATTAAATCCCCTGTCTGTAGAAACCATGGTCCCTGGTGTCAGGAGACCCCCAGAATAATTCATCGGCACCAACTCGATCCCAACGGGGTCATCGTCTCCGCTATGGAAACCGCTCACCCAAAGCTGGCTTGAAACGGCGCCACTCATATTGTCGATGTCAACACGATAGATTCGCCCTGGAAAATCCTCGCTGAAAAACAACCCTTCACTGATCGGATCATAAGCAATGCCTGCAACTTCACTGCTCAAAACAATGAGTTCGCTTTTCGCAGCATAATCCGTACGGTAAATATTTCCAGTACGACGGCCAAGATAGATCAAGCCATCAGCCGGGTTGATGAGTGCTGAAACTGGATTCACGAAATCAATACTCGCCTCTTGCACCCAGCCGTCTTCGTGAATCATCGGTTCGTCCACAGGGCCCGCATGCGCAAACAAAGGTGCTGCTGAAATGGCGGCGATTGAGATGAGTGAATAGTTCCGATACATGTGTTGATTCCCTCTACCAAAGAACAATGCCGAGGAAAAAACCTCGATGCAATCATTATCTCATAATTTGGGAAAATTACAAGAGACAATACCTACATTTGCACCAATCACATTTGTTAACGGGACAGAATATTGACAAAATGGGTTACCTCCAAGGCGACCACCTCCCCACCCCACTAGATGCGTCCTAGATAGATTGCCACCGACGTTTCCAGTGATTGATAAAACACGAATAGAACCATCAACTCTTGTATGTTTACGAACATCCAGCATGAAAAGCCTTCAAAAACGCACTTACATCAAAGATGTCAAAGTCTCCATCGCCTGAAAAATCAACGACCGAATCTTTATTGGCGAATGCTTGCAAGAATGCACTCACATCAAAGCAACCCAGCACACCGACACACGATCAAGAAAGAAAAACAATCGACTTAATAGTATCTGGCGCAGGGAGGGTATCAGCTGTTCGTGGCAGCAGCTCGGTGCTCAAGCCGGCGTGCTGTGCGTTCCGCTTTCAATCTCGGACCATTGAGCACATTCCCAATCCAGGTATACCGAACCAAGGTATGGTACGAGCTATACATAATGGCACAGGCCGCGAACATCACAATTGCAAACTTTGTGAACGCGCCAGCATTGATCGGTTCGACAATCAGGTTGAGCCAAACAACAAGCGGTAAATGAACAATGTAAACCCAGTATGCGGAGTCAGACACATATCGCATCGCTGGGCTTGGATGCTTGAAGAGATGCAAGAACAAACCCATGAATCCGATTACGATCATGGCGGTCGCGATCGCTGAGAACCCTCGAAGTAACGGCGTCACCACGCCACCTTGACTGACACCCGCATTGTCTCGCATCACCATGAAGACGCCAAAGCACACAAGACCGCTGATGAGGTAAGGGATCCACAATCTCGCGATATCATTCAGGTACTCGCGCCTTCTGTAAAGCATCCAGCCGCCAGCGAAGAAGACCATGTAATAAGCGATAATAGTTGGGTCTGGGATCGGGCCAGTATGGGTGTCAACCCCGGCGCCATCCTGGAGAAAAAGAAGCGGGAATGTGACAATGGCAAGCACCGGCGCTGCAAGGGCGTGTCGAACGCACCAAATCCATGCATTGGTGATGATCTCGTTCACATGGGCAACAGGACGGGCAGCGCCGGCGATTTTGAGCCACAAAAGTGTGCCCGCATACATAAAAAGAAGATTGACCAGGAACCAAAGATGCCATTGATTGAGGAAGGCCATCCCGAACCAACCAGCGACCGCCGACGCAAGAGGCACCTGCTCCTCCGGAGTTGCTTGAAGATTGAAACCCCATGTCCACACCGCGTTGCACAACGGGACAATAGTGAAGATACCGATGACCAATGGTAGTCCGACCCGTTTGAGTCGGTTTGATGTAAACTTGCCCGCACCGTACCGAGCAACAAGCATGCAGGCAAAGAAACCAGCAATAAGAAAAAAGACCTGCATCCGGAAGAGATGGATGAACCAGAACATCGTGTCGAATGCGTGGTTAGATTCAGGATCATTCGCAACCCACCTGGACCAAACTGTATCCATGTACGCCATGCCGCCGTGGAGCACAACACCGAGCAGCATCGCGACTGCCCGAAGTGCATCCATGGAATGTAACCGTTCGTTCGCGCTGATATTGGACATGTTTTATTACTTTACTTACAGGCTGGTTCAAAAATAGACACTTCTGTACTATACATCGGGGACCGATGGTGTTGCTCGCAGTTCAAGTATAATCTTCAATTATATCACCTGCTCATTTTTCTCATTTTGGGCATCAATATCAATCATCCGTTCGCTGATCGACAAACATGTTAAAATCAGATCAACTCACCAACTCCATCATAACAGCGTCACTAATTATCAACCAATAGCGCATTCTGTAAGTGGTGGCGAAGAGAGTCGAACTCTTGACCTCTTGCATGCCATGCAAGGAGCATTGGTTGATATCAACAATTTACGGTTAGAACTGAAGATTTTGAATACCTATGGCTGACTCAAAGCGAATCAGGAACGAGTCGAACTCAAGAATGATCTCCATAGAAAAGCCCCGAGGTTTCCGGGGCTCTTCAATCATTGGGAGTTGTTATGCCATCGAGTAATAGAATCGTTCACGAATAATCTTGCCGCCCTTCCAATCTTGAACAACCACCTGTTCAACATGATTATCTGTGCCATCCACTGATGTCCAATCCATCACATTCTCATATGATGCCGAGTTCTCTCCGATACACACCGTAGGTGTTTCAAACGCCTGGAATTCTGCAACTGAATCGACAAATTGTTGTTCGCGAACAAGGTTTGCTGCAAGCCCAATCGTCGCTCCATATGCTGGCTCTTCCATCACCACATCCTCCGCATAGAACTCGTTCATCGCATCCATGATCCGCCCATCGCGAATGTATCCAATCAACTCTTCTACCCGTACATTCTGTTTGTCAGTCATCATTCAACTCCTTTTGTTTCTGTTTTTCTATTCTCTAGAATTCACTTCTCAGGGACTGCTCTAAAACTCACTTCACTTACACAAGATCGAAGAACAAGAGTTCGCTCTCCTCGCTTGCAACAATCTCGACCGCCGATTCACCTGTGAATGAAATGGCATCACCACCTGCCAACTTGCGATCTCCAACTTGTACTTGTCCAAAAGCAACATGCAAATACCCGCTCCGCCCCTGAGCGATTTCGGATACCGCCACACCCCCTTTACTCAACTTCATCACGGATACGAATACATCTTGTCCTATTCTCAATGCCCCATCTCTCGCATCCGGGCTTGCGATCAACTGCCAACGATCTGCTCGGCCTGCGGGATCGAATGAGCGTTGCTGATACTCCGGACTCGTTCCTGTTACTTCCGGCTCAATCCATATCTGAAGGAACCGTGTCGGTCCGTCATCGAGACCATTCACCTCGCTGTGGTGTATTCCGGTTCCAGCAGACATCAACTGTAAATCTCCTGGGTCAAGTTCACCCTGGGTCCCCATGCTGTCCTGATGGACGATCTTGCCTTCCAATACCCAGGTGAGTATTTCCATATCCCGATGTGGATGAGTTCCGAACCCACTCCCTCCCGTGATGACATCATCATTGATGACACGCAACGATCGGAATCCATTTCTTTCTGCATCTTTAAACTCTCCAAAGGAGAATGAGTGCAAACTCTTGAGCCATCCAATATCCGTCACACCTCGGCTGTTACCGTTCCATATGTTCATCTCTGTCAACTTTGTCATTTCAGTTCTCCTTTTCTTGTTTCATCATTCCAAGTGTTCACGAGAATACAAAGCGTGTTGCAACACATATTATTCCAAATAAATAAACTATCCCCAACTTATCGATCTCGAGCATGCATAAGCAGCGCATTGAGCTTGCTCAGCTCTCCCTTGTTCATGTGCCCAAGCTGTGCAACATGAAGATCATCTACCTCTTTGCGGAGTTTTTTGAGTGCCTTCTTTCCAGCTTCAGTTACCTGCACGACAAAGCACCTTCGATCATCCTCGTATCGAGAGCGTTTCACCAATCCCGCTGATTCAAGCCGAGCAATTAATCGTGTCGTATCAGGATCATGGGAAACCATTTGTTCGCCAATAAGTTCCATCCGTACACCTTTGCGGCCTGCGCCCGCCACGATCCGCATCACATTGTATTGCGATTCTGAAAGCCCATGCTCACGGAACAACCGGAGGAACTCTCGAGACAATAAGCCCGTAGTCCGAACAAGATTTAAGTATGCCTCCTGCTCGGGTATATCGAAGGGATGAACTTTCCCCAGTTCATGCTGGAGTTTCTTTGGATTGGACTTGTTCATACATCTATTATGTGTTGCAACACATGTATAGTCAACTCGAATCCTTCCAAACTCGCAAAATTGAACCCGTGAACGCAACCAAAGTCGTATCTCCGAGTATTTCCCTTGAGCAAGTTCATCTATCAGCACATGAACTCCCCTGTACTCCATTGGACTCAGGCGGTATCTTGCCTGATCTCAATCAAGAGCCCCCATAATCCAAGGGGCACTGCAATTTGTTTTCCAACTCGGTTCGGGATCTCATTTGGGTTCGTTGCTGTGCGGAGAGCATGCATGGCAACCACGATGTGAACGGCTGGTACAAATTGTGGAGAATCGTTCTCAGCAGTTGGTGAGCGATCGACTATTTGCCCGTCATTCGCTCGGAGTTCAGGTTATGCGATTCACTTGTACTGTCACCACCATATTGCTCATCGCTGGTCCAATTGCGAGTCTTTCGACTCTGACTACCAACACAAGCGCCCAGCCAGAATCCGATCTCACTTCTACCATGAACCTCGATCCAATGGCCAACTTTGCGCGCATGGTATCTGGCGATTGGAAGCTGGGTACAGTCCAGACCGACTCATGGCGATGGGGACCCGGCAAGAACTCAATGCGCGTAACAACGGTCGGCACCGATGGACGCGGCGAACCGTGGAGCGAGTTGATGCTCTATTACTGGCATCCCGGTCGCCAGCAGGTTTGCCTTCTCGGGCTTCATCCAGATATCCCTGGTATTGGGCGCGGGATATCAAGTGGCACGATTGTGTTTAGTGATGACACCGTAACCACCACCTACGACCTGTACCAGCCAGGCAACCCTGCAGACAAACCCCGCAAAATGGGTGGACGATGGGTGTTTGAAAATGCGGATGCGTATCACGAGGAACTCTTGGAAGACAGCGGGAATGGCTTTGTTTCACTCGCTGAGTGGAACTATGTGCGATCTATCGACCGGAGTGATCGGAGAGCGCCTGCCGTAGACAGCGCGCCAAAAATATCGAAGAACCTAAAAGCATTCGAGCAACTCTTAGGTCATTGGACAACTCCAAGCGAGTCAGCAATCGAGGGCATCATCGAATTCCAATCCGCGTTTGAATGGGTTGAATACCTTGATGTCATGACCCTTGGTATCACAGGGCAAACCAAGGACGACACCTCAACGCATGTATTCGATGCCTATCTATACCATCATGTGGGAACCGATTCTCTGCACTGCCTGGTCCTCTCTGCGTCCGGTTGCGTCTATGAGGGTGATGTTTCCACGCTTGACGATGGCGTTATTCGACTCAAACTGACAGGTTACGAGCGTAACCAAAAACGAGAGTACATGGTGCAACTCGATCCAGGATTGGATGGGACTATGCGCCAACGAGTATGGTCTATTGCCGGGGGCGGGCACACGCTCTTGCATGATTTCAACAGCCAAAGGGCGACGAATGAGGAGTAACGGGTTTACCTTGGTTCGAGACATCCCCAGAGGGTTCTTGAGTCCAGAAGAACCCAAAGGATTAGACTCCAGAAGATCATCTGATCTGTGAAAGAATCAACTGGTATCCCGTCACCATGATTCAAATTATCTATGCTCTCGGTTGCTCACGGCTCTACATCGTTTCCGAGTGCGAGATCATCCGCAGGATACCATTTCTCTTCCCCCCACCAACTCAAGAGCCACAAGAATGTATGTCGGGTTTTCTCGCGATTCCCTGATCGAGTGACAACAAGTTCCCGCTCTTTGCGAAACGCACCCCAGAGACTCGAGTCAAAGTTATGCCGCGTGATGAGTTGTTTGTCGATGTCGTACTGACTCACTGTTCCGTTGACGAATCCAAAGAACGGGAGATATGAATCGATATCCGCCTCGATAAACTCAGCTGGCGCATCCTCTCCATCCGCTTGGGCAAAGACATGCAATCGCGAATGAACCAAAGGAACAATACTTATGTCGTACAGTTCCTCGGCTCGTTCTTCCTCTTCTCCTATGACCATATCAAGGCCATCGACGAGTTGCGTGATGCGTGACGATTCAATGGTGATAGAAGTAAAGTCGTAGTTGTGCGAAGCGCACCCGTTCATCGCAAGGCTTAGTGTCAGCATTCCGGTCCACATACATACAGTTCTCATATTAATTCTCTCCAAGGTGTGTCGTTCGTTTCCGTGATCGAATACGGCGAATCAGGTACTCAGCAATTGCAAGGTGCAACACCCATGCACAAGATTGGATACTTTCGTCGAGGACTTCAGAGATTTCACCCATTACAAGGATGAAAGGAAGGATCATAAAAATCAATGTGCCTGCAGGCATAGCAACAGCGAACGCACGGATCATCCAGTCTCGGTGTCCTGAAAAATCTCGTCGCTTGATTGCCAAATAACCCATCACAAGAAAACCCAACCACAACGGCCCGAAGACAATCCGCCCGTAGTAGAGCACTGGTCCTCGAGCATCCGGGTGTATCAGCGTCATCCATGTAGCCGAAACAGCACCCGCAATCCCTGCAATGACCGCAACTCGTCCCGCGAGCCGGTGCCATCGCGGGTACCGCTTCCGAATTCGAGGCAAGACCTGCACAGCTGCGAGGATATAAAATACCGCTGCGCTGACTACATGAATCATAAGTGGTAGATGATCAACACGATCTCGTAAAAACTCAGGATACCAAGACCACTCGAGAAGAAGAGTCGTTCCTCGATATACCCCTGCAGCTGCAGGAACTACACAGATTAAAAAGAGCGCTATGTACGCAAGCCAGCGTTTCATTGGTTGTTTTCCGACGCTGAGTTGCGTGTTAACTCTATCGACTCGTTGTTCCCCTCAGCCATGAAGACCTCGTCGAGCGGCTTCCCGAGCGCCATCGCAATCAGAATCGCGAGTTCAAGACTGGGAGAGTATTTCGCTTTTTCGATCGCAGCGATCGTCTGGCGTGTGACGCCGACCTTATCTGCGAGCGCTTGCTGCGTCATTTCGCCCATCTCGAAACGATGACGACGAATTGTGTTGGAAATCCTGAGTTTTCCCATATCACGCCCCAATCCGATAGCTACCAAGCCTGACCACATTCCCCAAGATATCGCCCACAGCACAGAACGCGTAAAGCAGGGTGAGCCCTGCAACAGCTGACCAACCAGTGGCAAGCAAGACAATCATTGTCATGTATCCAACTCCTACCGAAATAAGCGTGATGCACAAACCACGAAGTTGAAACTGCCGATCGCGTTCATCAACGACATTCCGTTGGTTCTGGTCCTTCGATGCCATTGCGAGCAGCCAGTTCAAGACGATTGTGAGCCCGATGGCCGCGGGTATGACCCAAACGATTGCTTGAGCCCACACCATCGGAGCATGCTCGCCGGAAAGCGCCCCCGCTCCGAAGAGTCGCACTAATGTGACAATCACATATGCATTAAGCAGGAGGGAAGTGATGATGGCGACAATGCTTGCTCGTTCTTGACTACTCATGGCGTGGGATCTCCATTTTTGGACAACAATGTCATGTGTTGCGAACATAGTGTAAAGCATTCTTAACACCAAGTCAAGTAAAACAAACATTGTATTTGGTAATTCCGCTGATACAGAACAACCAAAGCCGGTAAATGCCCGGCGATAACTCAACATTTCTGGCGAGCACGCAGCATTGGCTCTGGCTATGAAGGAACTCATCGCGATATGAACAATCGCGTTTCCTGATTCAGATTTAGATCTGATCTACAAAAATTCTACCGGTACCCTGACACCACGATTGAGATGAAATCGCGCAGCCCGATCCCTGGTGGGATTCTTCATTCGATCAACATCGAGTCGATTGTCCGATGAGAATCACATATCCGTCGGGGTCAATGACACGCATTTCACCACCCTTCATATGGTCCGGATGGGCAATCTCATGGACCATTTGAGTCGTGTCATCTGGAGTGCGTGCCCCACAATATTCACCTGCATCTCGCAAGCCGCCTTCGACCAAAGTTGCTCGAAGGGCACTCAGGTCATGGCTGTACATGTAGAAGATCACCGCCTGCTTCTCGGCATCAATCAGACCAGATGCTCGAGCGAGCATGATCTCCGCAGCGGAACTCTTCGCGAATACCCAGAACATGTTTCCATGCTTGTCTTTCATCGCATTTGTCGGCGTGAATCCAAGTAGTGAGTAGAAAGACAGTGATGCTTCTACATCAGTGACATGGACGAATGGGACCAGTCGGTTGACCAGTTCTTCTGTCGATTTATTTTGCACATGAGCCATAGCACGCTTTTCCGCCATGAACGGTACTTAAGTCTTTGGCATTCTGATAACACTTCAGTACTTCACAAGTACGAGCTACGAGGCTTACTCCGAATCATAAATCCAAATTGATATGCCCGATTATTCTGAGCCACTCTTTATTCTAGGGTAGTTAATCCAGCCCCAAGCGAATGGTTCCGATCGTCTCAACTTCTAGTTCACAAACTGATTCAATCTACCAAAAAACGCCCTTCTTATCAAGCCGAAATCGTTTTCTGTAAGTGAAGACGAAGAAAATCGAACTCTCAACCTCTTGCTTGATTTACGGACAACCTGTACCAAATGCCTGAAGGAAGGCGCTCACATCAAAGAAGTTCCAAACACCATCGCCAGTGAAATCCGCAATAGGATTTTGTGCGTTGAAAGCTATGAGGAATGCGGAGATGTCGAAGAAGTTGAGGACCCCGTCGCCGGTAAGATCAGCGGGGCATTCTGGCAGGGGTGCTGTGAACACATACGCCGAGCCAGAGGTGGAGCCGTTGTCGTCGTTACTTATTGCACCGACGGCTACGACACCGTTGCTGATCCCGATGGAAAATGAAAAAAGGTCTCCCCCGTCTCCATCGCTGGCAAGGAGCTTGGTGATCTGCGTGCTGGTAGAAGCATCGAACAGATAGGCCGACCCAGAATCAGGGCCATTGTCGTTATCATCCCATGCCCCCACGGCCACGATGCCGTCGTCAATAGCGACGGATCTACCGAACTCATCCTGCGGGGTTCCGTCCTTGGGGAGTAGTTTGGTGATTTGGGCGCCCGACGGGGCAACAAATAGATAGGCTGATCCAGAGTTGAAGCCGTTGTCGATGTCGCTCCATGCTCCTACGACCACAATACCGTTGTCGATGCCAACTGCGAAACCGAACTCATCACCCTCAGATGCATCGTCGGCGAGAAGTTTAGCGATCTGCGTTCCCCCCGAGGCATCAAAGAGATAGGCCGAGCCAGAGTTGAAGCCATTGTCGTCATTACGATGTGCCCCGACGACAACCGTTCCGTTGCTGATGCCGACGGAGCGGCCGAAGTTGTCGCCGGCCTCTCCGTCATCGGGGAGCAGCTTGGCGATCTGTGCCCCGGTAGAGGCGTTGAACACATAGGCCGAGCCAGAATCATCGCCGTTGTCGTCGGTAAATATTGCCGAGACGACCACAATGCCGTTGTCGATGTCGATGAATTGGCCGAATCTATCGCGCGCCTCTCCGTCATCGGCGAGTAGTTTGAAAAGCTGATCACCCGTGGAGGCATCGAACAAGTAGGCCGCGCCGGATTCAGGGCCGTTGTCCATGTCATTCCACGCCCCGACGGCGACGACCCCGTTGTCAATGGCTACTGAAAAGCCAAAGTATTGGCCGCTGAACCCGTCATCGGGTACGAGTTCCATGATCTGAGCGCCTGAGGAGGCATCGAAGAGGTAGGCCGAACCAGAATCAGGGCCGCTCTCGTCAGCAAATCTTGATCCCACGACCATAATGCCGTTGTCAATGGCAATGGAATGACCAAACCTGTCCTGCGACTCTCCGTCGTTGGGCAACACCTTGAAGTCTTCATTGATCACCTGCCCCAATGCCGGGACAGTCAGGGCACCAACCACAGACAGGATGATGACGACGAGGGTTCTGTGAGTAAGTTGTAGCATGATTCTAATCCTGTTCCACAAAATTGGTACCGGGCGATGTGAACCTAAGTGTATGGTATTTTGATGATACAAAGTAATATAAACTTTGGGCGCTCTCAATTTCGGATGCCTTTTAGTCGCACACTGCATCTCACGAATACAGAGTATAAAGCATCTCTGAACACTGATAAACAAGAATCTCATGGATTCAACAACATACCTTCGTGCGATAGAAAGCCATGAATATTTGCCCTTCCCAATTCCTATATTTTGAGGTCAACAAACGCAGAGCAGGTCAACCCCAATTTTCTAAGCACCTTCCCCACCCCATCAAAGAACGCCACTGGTTAATTTCAGATGGTGATTTCTGCGAGTGGATACGTAGCGAATCGAACGCTCGACAACTTGCATGCCGCGCAACCCTTATGCCCGTCAAGCATGATCACACAATCCTCTGCGTAATTACGCTTAAATTGCTATCATGTGTCTATGAATGAAACCATCGGCCCATATCAAGTACTTCGTGAGGTCGGCCGGGGTGGCATGGGTGTGGTTTATCTCGCCCGTGATTCTCGCTTAGAACGCGATGTCGCCATCAAAGCCCTCCCCGAGGAAATGGCCCAAGATCCCGCCCGTCTCGAGCGTTTCGAAAAAGAAGCACGAGCAATTGCCGGGCTGAGCCATCAAAACATCGCGGGCATCTACGGCATCGAAGAACAAGACGGCGGAAAATTCCTCATCCTTGAGTATATCAATGGCTTGACACTAGCCGATCGACTCGACGACGGGCCGATGCAGATTGAAGAAGCTATAGAGATCGCCGTTCAGATCGCCGCTGGAATCGAATCGGCCCACGAAGCCGGGATCGTCCATAGGGATCTCAAGCCCGCGAATATCAAGGTCGATTCGGATGGGGTCGTCAAGATTCTGGACTTTGGATTGGCCAAATCCGATGAGGGGCTGAGTACGACAGGCGCGGAGTTCGATGGCCCGACCATTCCGCAGCACTCGCCCACCATCGCCGGAGCAATCCTCGGCACCGCTGCTTACATGAGTCCGGAGCAAGCCCGAGGCCGCCGTGTTGATAAACGAACCGACATCTGGTCCTTTGGCGTGCTGCTCTACGAGATGCTCGTTGGATCGAGCCCTTTCCAAGGCGAGACCGCGACAGACTCGATGGGGGCTGTCCTCCACAAAGATTTTAATCTTGACCCGCTCCCGGAAAAAACGCCCGCGAGTGTCCGCAAACTCATCCGCAGATGCCTCGAACGCAACAAAACTCAGCGGCTCCAATCCATCGGCGATGCACGCGTCGAGTTGCAAGAAATCCATACCCAGATGGAATCTGGGATCTGGATACCAGAAGAGCAATATCGAGACTCAAAATCACGTAGATGGTTCTGGCCGACGGCTGCAGTAGTGTGCGGAGTCGCGGCAGCGGTTGGATTCATGATGCCCCGCACCTAAGTCGCACTCCATGCAGCGACTGGTGTCACCGGGCTCACCAAACTCACCGACTTCAAGGGGATTGAGTCTTCCCCATCTCTCTCTCCCGATGGAAAAACCCTGCTCTATTGGGCGATCGATGGATCCGATGGGGATATATATCGACTCCGCGTCGGGGGGCAGAACCCGATCAACCTCACCGATGACTCCGACGAGCATGACATCGACCCCGCATTCAGCCCCGACGGCGAACAGATCGCCTTCGCGTCGACCCGGATGGGCGGCGGCATCTTCGTCATGGGCGCCACCGGCGAGAACCCCAAGCGCGTGAGTGATGTTGGGTTTAATCCGGCGTGGTCGCCCGACGGAAAGTCGATCGTGTACACGACATCGACTGTGCAAAACCCATACGCACGCAACGATATCGGGCAGCTCTGGCGTTTGAATCTTGAGACAAGGGAACGCCTTCGGCTCGATACAAGCGTGCTGAACGATCCAGAAGGTCTCGATGGTCGGAACTCGGATGCGGTTGAGCCGGCATGGTCACCCGATGGATCGCGCATAGTCTATTGGACGGTTCAAGATGGGCAGAGAGATATCTGCATCATTTCTGCCGATGGAGGCAATCGGATCCAGTTGACCGATGATCGGGCGACCGATTGGAATCCAATTTGGATCGATGGGGGATCAGCAATCGTGTTCCTGAGCGATCGCGGCGGGCAGATAGGGCTGTGGTCGATCGAAATAAATGAAACCGGCCAGGCGATGAGTGACCCCCACCCGTTCATGCCAAGCACCGCAAAGGTTGTTGAGGTCGCGGCATCTCACGATGGATCAAGATTGGTCATCGCCGATCAGCGAACTGACGATTCGATCGAAAAGATACTCTTTGATCCAATCGCTGAAGCATTTGTTGGGAAACCCAAAACGATCTACTCGACCTCCGGGAGTATCGCTCTACCTAACCTGAGTCAGGATGGTGAGTGGCTCGTGTTCTTCGATGGACCGCCGACTGAGGATATCTATGTGATGAAATCAGATGGCTCGTCTCGACGCCGATTGACCGATTCGCCGCATAAAGATCGTGGCCCGGTCTGGATGCCCGATGCCCAGTCACTCTTATATTACTCAAACAAGGAGGGGCAGTATAAGATATTTGAGATGCGCCGCGACGGGACCGGTGATCGAGTCCTCATCGACATGCAACAAGCTGAAAGTGTACATTCACCTCGCCCGTCAAACTCTGGCGCAAAGCTACTCGTTTCAACATTTTCAAACACATATATGTTCGAACGAACCGGGGACGAGTTCAGACAAAATCCGAGTTTCCCCGATGATCTCATCGCTGGTGCCACTGGAATGAACTGGTCACCTGATGACAGCCACCTAATCAGTCAAAAAAGACACGAGTCCGGCATCTTTGCCGTCTATCTGTACAATCTTGAGACACAAACGAACACCGTTCTTCGATGGCCCAATGAAGAACCGATCCAATACGGCCAACAGATCGCCTGGATCGATGCAGACCGATTCATCGGGAGGGATTTCAGACGCCAATCGGTGTATATCTACAATACAAAGACGAATGAAGCCAAGGTCATCGAATCCCCGTTCGAAGGTCCGCAAGGATTTATGTCCACCAAGCAAGGGACCGAGCTCTTTGTACAGAGACCTGATCTTGATAGCGAACTCTGGCTGCTCGAACTCGGGAAAAATTGAAGGGATCCAAGCAGCCAAACTTCAGAATCAACAGCATGTTTATTCTAACAGAGAGCACCGCTGCAACCCGCCTCCACTTTTGACCACTCCCAGAGTGATCGCAGCGAAGCTAATCATCACCCACATATACTATTTTCTTGATCTAGCGGGTCAGACATGGAGATTAGTTGGCGATGCTCTGATCAGCAATAGATTCTTCGAGCAGCTGCTGCTTGTTCTTGAACTCTCTTCCCCACTCTTGCATTTGAACCAGAATCAATTCAAGCGAACGCCCATACTCAGTCAACTCGTATTCAACACGAGGCGGAACCTCAGCATAAGCATGTCTGTTTACGATTCCGTCCGCCTGGAGTTCTTTGAGTTGAAGTATGATCATGCGCTCGGTTGCATTCGGGGTGAGACGGCGGAGTTCCCCATACCGCTTCTTCCCATTCAGCAAATGACAAACCAGAATCGGTTTCCATCGACCTCCGATGACGCTCAGCGTCGCCTCAACATCGCAGCCCGTTTTCCAATCGTATTTCCGTGCCACTGATACTCCATATCAAAAATCTTCATACGCACATTTTTGTGGGTACTTGTTAAAAGCAAAGTGTAGCTATATTTTTACCATACCGTCAATGAACTCTCAAAATATACCAACCAAGGATGAATCACATGGATCACGAAATCACCCACTTCGCCAAAACCCGTCATACTACCAAGGCATTCGACCCAACAAAAAAAATCTCAGATATGGACATCTGCAAGATTAAAGAACTCCTCCGTTTCAGCGCGTCAAGCACCAACGCTCAGCCCTGGCACTTTGTCATCGCATCGACGGCAGAAGGAAAAGAACGGATCGCCAAATCAACTGACCGTCTCTATCCGTTCAACCGGGACTCCATTATCAATGCCTCTCATGTCGTGGTCTTCTGCAGCAAACTCGATATCGAAGAAGACTACCTCCTCCATGTCCTTGAACAGGAAGACAAGGATGGACGCTTCGGCGGAAACCCTGATTTCAAAACACAGATGCATGCTGGCAGAAGCCTCTTTGTGAATCTCCATAAACATGATTACAAGGATGTCCAGCACTGGATGGACAAGCAGGTCTACCTCAACCTCGGTGCTTTCCTCCTCGGCGTATCCACCCTCGGGATTGATACGACCCCTATGGAAGGTATCGAGATCAACGAACTCGATAAACAACTTGGCCTCCGAGAGCGCGGATACACCGGACTAGTAGTTGTCCCCATCGGATACCACGACCCTGAAAAAGACTACAACGCCACACTCCCAAAATCACGACTCATCGAATCAGACATCTTGACCTTGATATAACCACAAAGGAACCAGCAAATGCCCAAGCTTACCATCGTCGCACACATCAGAGCAAACCCAAACAAGATCGATCTGGTGCGGTCTGAACTAGAAAAACTTATCCCAATCACTCGTGCCGAAGCAGGCTGTATTCAATACGATCTTCATCAAGACAACGCTGACCCCGCTCATTTCCTCTTCTATGAAAACTGGGAATCAAGAGAACTCTGGCAGTCCCATATGGGCAACAAGCATCTCAAAGACTACAT
The DNA here is from genome assembly GCA_963976235.1 of uncultured bacterium. GTDB lineage: Bacteria > Planctomycetota > Phycisphaerae > Phycisphaerales > UBA1924 > UBA1924. The sequence continues at coordinate 41,954 of CAXBJM010000004.1, read as the reverse complement.
GACTGCCTCAGATGGCGCCGTAGATGAGTTCACACTCTTTGAGATGTCATACATCAATTGAAACCACATTCGACAGCTGATTAAAAGATCAATCCCAAAAACAGCAACTCGCTCATGGCCTGCCCAAATTACTAGTCCATTCTTCTGCGAGTGATCTCGTAGTATTTACTCGATTGAACTCAATGCAGGTCAGTGAACGGGTCAGTTGATCACGGACACCCAGTAGCGAAGGCTTGAAGGAATGCAGAAACATCGAAAAAATTAAACATGCCATCACCTGTAAAATCTGCTGTTGGATTTTGCTGAGCAAAGGCTGAAAGAAATGCAGAAACATCGAAAAAATTCAATGAACCATCACCAGTCAAGTCTGCATCGCACACATCCGTAGGCACCGAGAACACATACACCGCGCCACCGCTCGATGGAATGGAAGACACCGCGACTAAACCATCATCAATCGAAACCGTCCGTCCGAATTGATCGCCTCCGTCCCCGTCGCTCGCGAGAAACTTCGCAATTACATCCCCAGTACCTGTATCGATGAGATACGCAGCCCCCGCATTGGTCCCGACCTCGTCATCTCCGATATCACCCACGACAACAAGCCCGTCATCGTATGAAACCGAATCACCAAAGGTTACTTCTGATCCTGGAATCAAGACTGTCTGGAGCGGAGTCTGAGTGGATACATCAATGAGATAAACACGACCGCCGCCACCGATCTCTCCCGATCGAGCACCAACCGCGAGGACCCCATCGTTCATCGAGATCGAGATCCCGAAAAACCCGTCTGCTCCCGCGTCATCCGCGTACAGCTTCGCGATCTGATTTCCTGACACGACATCGAAGAGATACACAGCCCCAGCATTGATTCCCTGATCATCATCCTGATACGCAGAAATCGCGACATACCCGTTATCGATTGCGACGCCCTGCTCCCCGATGCTGTCTTGCGCCTCTCCGTCATCAGCGATCAGTTTGTGCAAGATCGTGTTGGTATCGATATCCATCAAAAACGCTGCTCCAGCTCGACTCCCGTTCTGTGAATCCTGCGGAGCCGCAGCAACAACGAGCCCATTTTGCATATCGATCGTTGTACCGATCCCGCCTTCAGCCCCGCCTAGCGGCTCAAAACCCGCGAGAAGAGTGTTCGTCTGCGCATCGTACACCTTCATCGATCCGGTGAAGTTATCCCCCGGTATGCCGATCGCAATCAGTCCATTATCCATCGCGACCGCCGATCCTAAAAAATCGAGAAGCGCAGCGTTCAATCGCTCAAACTGCAACACACCAGTCATTGCGTCGTACACATACGCTTCACCTGCGTTCCCGTCCGCGCCCCAATCACCGACCGCAAGGAGCCCGTTATTGATCGAGACTGAACTCCCAAAGGTTACTGTCGCCCCAACTCGTGAAATCCGAATATCCTCATTGATCGTCTGCCCAATGGATATTCCGGAGCACACAGCAATCCCTGAGCTAATAACCGCTCGCCGGAACAACTGTTTTAAAACAAACTTCTCCATCATGTACCCGCTTTCTGTAGTATCGATATTGAGGAGTAGTAAGTACATCTCGATAACTCCGACATAATTCTAATCAAATTACTCTCATCCCAAAGTGAAATCTCTCCCAATTAGCAGATTTTATGATCCGTATGACCAGCTCACATGATTTGGTATCATCAAGTTTGAACTGTTGGCCTGGCCCCAAATCTTCTACCACTACATAATGGAAGACTATTGACTCCAACTCCATTATCTAATGAATCGGAGCGGGTCAACACCCAAACCGCCAACTCCCGCACTCCATCAAAAAACGCCCTTGACATAAAGCCAATGGCATTTTCTGTAACTGGAGACGAAGAGAATCAAACTCTCTACCTCTTGCATGCCATGCAAGGCATGAACCTAGACATCAACGTTTGAAGGCATTTATTGAGGACTCTGAGTGATTGGCATGGACTCGTTTGGACTCAAAGCAGGTCAGTGAACGGGCCAGATGATCAGGGACATCCAGCAGCGAAGGCTTGAAGGAATGCACTCACATCAAAAAAGTCGAAGCGACCGTCACCAGTGAAATCAGCAACTGAATCTTTGTTTCCGTATGCTTGTAAAAATGCATTCACATCAAAGAAACCCAGGACACCATCCCCGTCAATATCTACAGCACAAAGTTCACGCTCAATTGTGTAATTCACAATGAGTTCGTATTGAGCTATTTGGTAGACAGTTGAATCTGGGCCGCCCCAACCGGACCAACCTGTGAATCCATTTTCGAACTCATCCATCTGAAAATCCCAGGCCCACGAACTTCCATTACTGTTCGTCAACCATGACGCCACAGAGACTACTTCACCAAACTCAGGATCGACATAACCACCGTCTTCGGCACTGTCCGCGTTCGTCCATCCAAGAAAAAAGTATGCGTTCTCAATGACCTCACCACCCAATGTAGTCGAGGGAACAAGAAAAGGTACCGATTGACTATTCGTGTGCCATGTCATACGAACTTGGCGGGTTGATTCACTGAGATCAGTGACTGCGGTTTCAAAGTATGTGTTGGCCATTGAAGTTGAAAGTTGATCGTACGCGCCAAATGGGTCAAGCTGTTCTATGCCTGGGATAGGAGATTCAATTTCATTGAGAACTCGGTATCCGAACCCGTTTAATGATGGCACATCTGCGTGGAACGCAGCGACGACGCTGTCCTGTGCAAGGGCATGCCCGCTCATTGTACTCAAACTGATCAATACAATACCAATGACTGTTGTGGTGTTGGTTTTCATATCGTTCTCCATTATGCCTTTGGGTTCGTTTGGTCCCCAGTTCTTGTTCATGACGAGTAACTCACTCGCTCTTACACAATGAAGACGATGCGATCTCATGTTCTTGCATGATTTCTTATTCATTTTCCAACAACAAACTTTCACCATTCCTCAACGGAACGACACGAACGAAAAAACCCGAAACAATAACAATGTCGTGAGATCAAATTTCAAGCTAAACACTGCAAGCACAGATTGCTTGGCAATTCAATACATGCATCACTGAATCTAATGTTGATCACTCCGCACACCATTCACAATCCATTACAAAAAAAGCCCGTTCACTACGGTGACGGGGGCTTTGATCGGAGTACTATAATTTTCTAGTTGTTGAATGCGCTAATTCTGGACTAAGGCTGGATCACAGCATCTTCGATCTTCATGAGTTCTTCATAACGCTCAGAAGCTGGTGGATGGGTTCGATAATGCCTGTTAAGTACTGCTAATACCTTATTCTCATCTTCTTGATCCGTGTGCTCACTCGAATGCGCTGTTTCTAACTCCCAAAGAACTGCGATAAAGCGGAGCCGATCCTGGCGAGAAATCCCGAGATGATGCTGTGCGTGAAACGCATAAGCATCGGATTCAAGTTCTTGTTGTTCCGTGAATCCGCGCTCTGCGAGCAAATGAAAACTATTTGTCATCAGATCTGAGAGTACGTTTGTTCCGAGTTGCCCCCTGGCCTGTTGACCAAACCAGCTTCCACGAACACAATGTTCGAGTTCAACATGCGCGATCTCATGTGCGAGCACCGCTTGGATCGCGTGATCTGTTTCCATTTGTTGAATAAGACCGGTTGCCAAAAATATTTGCCCGCCGAGAATCGCGAAGGCGTTGACTTCATTGCTCTCCATAATGGTGATCTGATACTTTTTCCCTGCGGTTCGTTCGAGCATCTGATAGATCGGTTCAGCCAAACGCTCAATCCGATTCTTTACTTTCGAATCAGTCACCACGACCATCTCTTCGCGGAGAATATCGCCAAGTTCCTGCCCGTATGCCCATTCATCATCGAGCAAAATAGGGTCTAAATCATAAGCCAAATCTCGAGTGGTTCGCAATCCAGTGTCCTTGACTCTTTCAAACATTCCGAAGATATCATCGACAGAGATATCCTTCACCCGATCGGTTGTTTGTTCTGTCGCTTTTTCAATTGTATCGGTCAGCACTTTGTCGACCATCTCGCCAGACCGATCAACGACTTCATCTGCTGTCTTATTCATCGCTTGATCAATGATCTCGTCAGCCTGGTCTTTCATTGACTCCGCGGCTGCAGCCCCGGCAGCTTCACCAATGTCTTTCGCATTCACTGCCTGCTGGGTAGTCCAATAGGCGAAAGCAGCAATACCTGCAATGATGATTAAGAACATCGGCCAACTAATCGTGATCCCAGAACTTTTCTGCTGTGTCATCTCAATACCTCCATTGCGGAATTGTGAAACTCTGAGGTGATTGGAATCAAGTCTGCAGGAGTTTGACCTTTTACATTATAAGAACTCTTTGATACTCCAGATTCTAAAAGTAAAAGTATCAAATCGAAATCCCGTTGTGATCGACAGCGCTTGGCCGCAAGATGTAAAACATTGTTTTCACCACCATCAAGGACAGTGACATCTGCACCAGATTCGATCAGCAAGTTGATGACATCAAGTCGCCCAAGTTCTACAGCAACATGAAGTGGTGTTACTCGCCTTGGCATCGAGCCTCGTGATTCGATTGATGCACCTAAGTCAATCAGCGCTGCTACCACTTCTGCTCTTCCCGAAGCTGCTGCTGCGTGTATTGCTTTATGTCCCGTTGCAGGATCAATCTGCTCAAGAATCAGAGTGAGATTCCCCGCGGCTTGGGCTTGAGTGAGTGTTGTATTGACAGAAGCCAACTCACCGTTCCGGATCAAGCGAATCAATTCTGAAGTTTCATCGTTGAACTCGTCATTTGAATCTTCGTCATCATCTGCAATTGTGGTTGGGGATACAGGATCAGACGAACCGGCTGATCCCTGCCCATTAGTTCCTGCTGAAATCCCCCCACTATCCCCGCTTTGAGCAACAAGATCAGATTCGTTTGAACCTTCTACATCCATAGGCTGATCAGAACCCTGCCCATCTTTACCAGTGGCTGTTGATCCACCTGGCTCAGGAGGCGTCACATCATCTGGCACCTGTTGTGATGATTCAGTATCTCCCTTGCCGAAATCAAACAAATCCGGATTCATCCCGTACAAAGCTGCTCCACCAATTAGGACCAATGCAACACCCAGTTTCAATACAGGAAACCCTTTACCTGTTGATTTTTCATCAGTGGTGCCTAAACCTACAAGAGTAGATTGATGTCCACTATTTTGAGTAGTCCCTGTATTGTTCATTGTTGAATCAGATGCAAGTTTCATCAAATCAATCAAATCCTCAGCCGTCTCCGGACGATCACTCTCATCCTTGGCGAGCCCTGTGAGCAATGCCCTATTGACTACATCGGAAACACCTTCAATTGGCTCTGGGATTGACCGAAGAATTTTTTCTTCAATATCCCCACCAATGAATGGAGCCCGGCCGGAAAGCGCTTGATAGAGAGTCGCTGCAAGTGAATAGATATCATTGCTTGCACAGTCCTTGTCATGCAGCTGTTGCGGACTCATATACGCAAGTGTTCCCAGACCAGTACCACTCGATGCAGATCCTGTTCGCAAAGTTTGATCACATTCACGCGAGATACCAAAATCCATGAGCATTGCAACATCGGTATCGCCATCAATCATGATGTTTGATGGTTTGATATCTCGATGAATCACGCCGTTGGAATGCGCATAATCCAGCGCGGCCGCTAGCTGGTCTGCCCATCGTAAAACACGCTCGATAGGCACGCCTTGAGGCCACTCTTGCAGCACTTCCTTCATCGTCCCGCCTTTGATGTACTTGAGTACAAGAAAAGCGACATTCGCGTTCTCTTCATCACGGTGCAAGTTGAACACATTGACGATGTTTGGATGTGAGAGTTTCATTGAACTCTTTGCCTCTTCCTTGAGGCTAGTGATAAACTCAGAATCATTCGCAAGCTCAGGCAACAGCAACTTGGTCGCAACAGGAAGATCATCTAGCTCTTCATCTTTCGCGAGCCAAACAGTCCCCATCCCCCCGCGCCCGAGGTGTTCTTGAAGCAGGTATCGACCTGCGAGCAGTGTTCCTGGTTTAAACTCAAAGTCTTCCATTTTCATCATCATCCCTTTCATCATCGCTGAAGATTTGAATATCTATTACCCATCAGCTTCTAGTTTTTTCGCACGCATCTTCAATGATCCCGGACCTGCCGAATCGATCTTGGTCTCGATCGGCAATGAGCTGATCGACTCTTGAAGTGATGCCATGAGCTCATCGATATCGCCTGAGTATTCAAGTTTAAAGTTAGCAACATTCTCACTGAATCTGATATTTGAAACTGAACTCACACCAGGAACTACACTCTCGATGCTTGTCGCTATGAGCCTTGCTTGACTGTACGAAGACACACCCTCCACACGAATATCGAAAGCTGTATCTTTCATCAGATGATTCCGCATGAACATATCAAGGATTGTTCCTGCAAGGTATCGAGAAACATCAATGACATCTGGATTCTTTGGATCCACACCATATTTAGGATCTTCGGACGCTCCTTGGCTCGGCCAAGAGGCAGTACCAAGCATTCGACCCGTTTCAACCATCATGGCTCGGTATGTTGTGTTGGGTAATTTGCCCGGATTCGTTTGCCCTTCACCGAGAACAAGCACATCAAATCCACCCAAATCCCGAAGTGACTCGAGTATTTTCTCATCACCCATATTGAGCCCACTCGAACCAATCAGATTACGAGCTTGACCCGCATCGACAACATCCACCCCTGCATTCATCATCATGCCCGCGAGATTATCCTCGATCGCCCTGGAGTAGTTAGGACGACCAATCGTCACGACGGCCACTCGAGGCGAACCACGCTCGCGATACAGAGCTTCAAACATGGTCTTATTTGGATTCTCTTTCTCACTCGTGAGCACATGCCAAGCCGGCGCCTCAATATGCTCGTAAACTTTCAGCGTCACATTCAGGTCACTAAACGCGACATCCGCTCGAATTCCTAACTCATCCATAAGCAGATCTGCTACTTCGTAACCCAAATCAAATCCGTATCCATCGTACCGAATACCACTGAATGTGTACACATCTGTACCTTGGCTCCGGTCGATGTCTCTGGCACTCGTTTCCACATAATCCAAATCTGCAATCAAACGACTCAACTTACGAAGCTCTCTTGCTTTATCACCAACATCTCCAACGATCAACACCTGAAGCCTTGGATTCTTTCGGCTTGTGATATCTAACATCCTGTCTGCAAGTTCTTCGAACATCGCCGCAGCGATGGAATCAAGACTATGAGCATTTGGATTCACAGTCCATGAAGAAACCGCGGTACTTCTCCCTGAGCGGGGATCAATAATGATCAGGTTCGCTCTGTAAGACTTGTCCGGCTGAGGAGTAAACTGACAGACAATGCCCATGTCTGCTTTCACTTCACGCATGATCTGACCAATCGCAGTCTCCAATCCTGCATCCTTTAAATCCGCCATTTTTCGCTTTTGGATTGCACGAAGCTGGTCTATATCAAAAATCCGTGTGTCAATGTAAGCGTCCATCATGAACCCGTTCATTTTCGTCACCAAGCTTTGTGTAAACGCCAACTCATCAGAAGTCAGATTCAACCCCATCGCCCGATCCGCCCCACCGCCGTCGATACCGAATGAGAACAATAATGTTGGATCACCAATCTTCTCCATCGCTTCCGACCAATCCTTTTTGGCATTCGCGAGAGATTTTTGTTTCGCTCCTTCTATGTGATCCACATTTGTAGGTGGTAATCCTTTCTGAGCATTCGCAATTGATGTTGTCATCAGAACACACATTGTCGCAAACAATACACACCCAAACACATTGAACTTAAACATAATCATCTCCTTGATTTGTATCAATTTTTTAACCCATTAGTTCGTTTTTTAATGCGCTGCCACGCCGACTAAAGCATGCAGCACGCGTATGAAACAAGTTCTCATAGTCGGAACTTAGTTCTGTTTTTCATTCTGCAGGGATCCATTTCCCCCCGTTCCACTTTTTATCAAAGACCAGTTGGCTTTCAAAGATATTTGAGTACAAACTTCTTCCTGGACTACCACCCCATTCGATGGTTGCCGTTAGTGTAAAAGCGATCGTTGCTGGTTTTTGTTGTAATTTTTGGATCTCTTCAAATGACAATTTTACAAGATAGATATCTTTAGGGTCATATGTTGCAGGCTTAGCGTTGTTACCTCGTCCAAGTGGATCGCCGTATTGATCAAGGTTGCCAGTCAATGAGCCTAAATCAACTCCAAAATCCGTCGTGCGATCAAAGAATACAAAATTGTCTTCCATAGTTGATTCATTTCGAAGTGTCGTGAAAAGTTTCCTCGTACGGATATTCACTTCTGAATCTGAGACAGACTGCTGCCCCTTATCTACATTTGACTCATTTAAAGTTCCGCCGATTACAAATACTTTCTTATAACTCGAGTTCGCAACACCTGGGTCATTCGGCGCCTTTTTCGCAATCCACTCAACAGCCGAAGCCATCAACTTATCTAGTTGTTCGCGTGGTACTCCTTCTTGAATAGCTTCTTGCCGCTTATCTTCTTGCAGTTCAGATAGGCCTTTAAAGGTGTCCATACTTTCAGTAACGCTGCACCCCCCTGCAAGCGAGAGCATTCCAAACGAAGCGACCAAAGTCCCCAATACCAATTTCTTATTCATCGTCATTTCCTTTTATCATTTTGCCTGCAACTACATGCCGCGGGCTGAGTTTAAGTATACCAAATACCAACCATCTCAGAATCTATCGAGAATCCTTTTTGTACTGTTATCACAAACATTGTCATATACATACATCATGATTTGCGAAGCCCTTTACTTGCTCCGACAACCCAATCCGTCATGACAAGCAGATCGTCTGTGTTGCGTGTCTGAACCACCCGACCCGCACCCGCGAAGAATCGCTTGATCGCACCCGAACCATCGCGGCGGAGAACGAGCAAGAAGGTTCCTGCAAGGAATACAAAGGCTTGACTCAAAATAATCACCACCTGTAACCACCAACTCCCATCACCACTGCCTTGAGGCTGGACCGGAACAGAAGCCCCTGGCTCGATTCCTATCGCCAAATCATCGATGTTCATTTCCGATTCATATCCTGGCATTTCCAACATCGCTTCCGCAGCGTCGTACGCCCAATAGCTCGATACAAATGTTGCTGCGACCGTTTTCTGTGGATGCTCGAGTTCACCTAGATTACCTGCGAAGAGCAACTGAGGCACAACCGCAAAGATCATCAAACTCACCGCAGTATCCACCTTGTCAACGAGTGCAGAGATAAACAATCCAAACATCGATCCGGACAGCGTGGTTGCATAAAGCACAGGCACCACTGTCAACCATGATCCAACATGTTCAAAGTCAGTAAACATTCGAAGAATCCCCACAAATACCAACACCTGGAACAACCCAATGATCGCGAGGGGAACAATCCGACTCACGAGATACGGTATGATTTCAAGTCCAACCATCCGCTCATGTAAGTAGACGGTGAGATCACGGACAATTTCACGAGAAGATGTAAAAAGTCCAAAGAAAAAGACAATCACAATCGCCATCGTCGAGACATTGAGCGCCTGGAACCCCATCGTCTCCGGCCATGACACCGATGCAAAGGCCATAACCCCCCCGATGATGGGGGCGAGGGCAAGCGTCACACCGAGCGTTGCCCGATCAGCTAACAGCAACTTGATGTATCTCCGAGTTAATGTTGCAGTTTGCACACCGGTGCGCTCGGCAGAAAGGGCGCTATGCTCAGCAGCAACAGTCCTCGCGGATTGCTCCCCACCGCCTTGGACCTTGACCATCTTCAAGCGATCGGTCAATAACTGCGTACCAACATCAGATTTGACATACCGGTCTTCCCATTCGATCGGATCTGCACCTTCTTCACAATCGTACACCTTGCAAGCGTGATCTATTTCGAAATGTGCTTTGAACTGATCTTCTGAACCGAAGAACGCCAGTTTGCCCTTGAAGAAATACGCAATGTGATGACAGGTGTCCAAGCTCTCAAGGTGATGTGTAATACAGAAAATCGTAATGCCATCATCCGCAAGTTGGCGGAACAAAGTCATCATTTCTCGTTCGGTTTTCATGTCTAGACCGCTGGTGACTTCATCGAGAAAAAGAACCTTTGGCTGACTCAAGAGCTCGATTGCAATTGAAACCCGTTTTTGTTGTCCACCCGAGAGCATCATCGCAGGCGTCTTTCGGCGTTCACTCAAACCAACACGATCGAGCACCGCTTGAATCCGACCTTCAACCTCGCTCGGTGTTGTATCTGTTGGCAATCTCAAGTGTGCTGCATGAAGAAGTATGTCCTCGACAGATAATGCTTTGTGGTAGATCACTTCTTGAGGAACATATCCAATAGCTCGTTTAAGCGATGGGAACTCGTCATATAAATCACGCCCGTTAAAGAGCACTCGCCCTGATGTTGATCTTCGACGGCCATTGATAGCATCCATAAATGTTGACTTACCACACCCTGATGAACCAAGCATCACGACAAACTCGCCGGGAAGAACAGACATGCTCATATCATCAATCAAGTTAAGTGCTTTACCAGTATCTCTGTGTCGAACAGTCTTGGTTAATTCGAGAACATCTACACGAACACCATCTTGACTGTCCGCTCGCTTGAGACATGTTCCATCAAAGCTAAAAAGCAGCGACCCAAACGCGATCACATCATCTATGTTGAGTTCTCGCCAACGAGATGCTGACTCCCCGTTGATGAATGTACCATTCGTAGAACCCGAATCACGAATCGCCCAACGAGTCCCTTGCTTACGGATCACCGCATGCTCACGAGACACCTGAGGATCGTCGATTAGACCAGGACCCTGAATCGTTCGCCCAATGATCACTTGATTTCCGTTGAGCACTATCTTCAATGTTGCAGAAGCTGATGCTGTAGTCTCATTCAAACGACGGTTTGCACCACGAATGAGAGTCCGGTCTGACTCATCTTCAACATGATCTGTATGAATCGGCACCCTTGCTGGCTGCGTATCTAACAATGGATCCCTGATCGAGAACTCGATTCCACCCATAGTGAATGATTGATGAATCCGTAATCGAGTAGGAAACGATATTGATCGCCCATCGATCTGAATATCCGCTTCAGCACTACCAGATTCGACAAAGACCTTCCCAGCCCTTCCTGAAAGAACCGCATGCACTGGTCGCAATACGCGTTTGTTCACCCGGTAGTCTGCTTCTTTAGAAGACCCAATTGTGGCTCGCCATGTATCGCTTGTTGGCAACTCAAATCTTTCTTGAGCTTGTAAATCTTTATGGTGAATTTTGATATACATAGAAAAGTTCCGTTCAAATTATCTACTAACGAATGTACTCAATAATGAGTTATCAACTGTTCCTTAAACTATGGACACCCGGCGCTATATGCAAGCAGAAACGCAGAGACATCAAAGAAGTTCCAAACCCCATCCCCGGTAAAATCTGAGATCGAATCGTTTGCTCCAAAGCCGAGTAAAAACGCAGAAACATCAAAGAAGTTCAGAAAGCCGTCACCAGATAGATCTGCTAAACAGACCTGCTGGTCGCTGATCAATACAATCGCATCAAAATCGCTATCGAGTCGCACCCGCAGGGTCACCTCGCCATGTATATTGAGTGCTCCCGCAGCTGCAAATCCTGAATCTAAATCAGTGATACTTGTCACGGTTCGTCCGTCAATCACATCGCCGGTTGCAATCAGCTTCTCAGACCCAATCCCCGGGGTATAGAGAAAGTAGGTTTTCCGATTTGTGTTCGTAAACTCGTCTTCATCAATGTATGCGTGATAGAGAATCTGACCTACATCATTCATCATCCATGAACCAACCTCATAAGTAGAATCGAAGATTCCTCCGCCTGGAGCTGGCTCATACTTGCGCGCAATCGAGATAACTGAATCCCCATCAAAAACGAATAATCCTTCGCCCACTCTACCATTCCCTTGTGCGTTCTGTTCTGTCGTTTGTGATCCAAAGCTTACTTCGACTCGATCGTTAAACTGGACAAATGTCGATATTGGTGTACGAAATGTCCCAAAGAATCCACCCATCGTTGTTGGCGCAAATCCCCCAAGAGGCGCAGCGTTGAGAACCCCATCCGACTCAATAAACACACCGTCGTACGATGAGTTTCCTAAAAAATCTGCACTAAAGGCCACCTGACCGAAAGCATTGATTTTGGGATAGCTCAAAGAATCAAAGCTGCCAGATCCTGCCGGATCTCCATACCGCACACTCGTATGCATTCCAGATTCATCTTTAACGAATATTCCACCGTTTGAAATGAACGCCGAATCACCAAGACTATTGATCAATGGCGTACAAAAATAGCGAAGTGACGACTGGCAACTCCCCTCAAACATTCCATCCCCACTGGGAAAGAGATCACCTTCACGCACTATTTCTGAGTACGATTCATTGTTTGGGTTGTATCGGAATAAGGCTTTGTCATCGGCACTGCTTCCCGGTGTCCCAGACAAATGTACTGAATATCCAACACTCCCATCCCTTGCAATAGAGAGAGGCATGTCAGAACGATAAAACGCTGTACCAAAACCAACTGGTGCAGCATCTCCATCATAATGAATCAAACTCACGCCATCATTGTCAATCTGTAACACTGAGTATCTGTTGTTTACTCCTCTGACACTGGTAACTGCAGCGACGCCAGAACTCAATCCAGATGGGGAAACTGCAACATCAGAGAACCGACCAACTGTAAACGGTATTCCCGCAACATCTACACCCTCTCGAAGGAGTATAGAAGTTGATCCATTCTCTGTAATCATGAACCCTCCGTCTTGAAATGCTGCCCCCCAATCCGCCTTAAAGTACACGACTCCATTATCATCAATCACAGGCGATCCAAACGAATCAAAAAACTCGCCCTCAAGCCCTGGGACAGCCATATTTTCAATCGCAATGACTTCAGGCTGTGCAATTACCGACCCTGAAGTCATAGGGATCAACAAACCGATCATCGAAATTTTTTGTATCTCAAACATGTTCACCTTCTCATTATTAAACTAGATTATATGTAAACTAAACCCTACTGGAACTTAATGAAAAATGCAATCAATAATACTGACAGATGAAAAGAGAAATCTTTATCACTCCGCACGGTATCACCATATCTGTAGTCTGATTCTTTAATGAGTCTTCTGAATCCCAAAGATAGAAATGCGATTCAACAACCGCCTACTTGGCCTCGACCCGGCAACACAGTGGGCAAAAAGTGTTCATCTAAATCTGTGCCGTATTCATCCCATACGCCTCAAGCATATGTTATTCTCTCTGATTTCAGTCAGACTAAGCGAATCTCAGCTCGTTCAAGCAGAACACATCGCTGGGAACAAGACTCAAGTCTGCTCACTGACCCCAGTTCCCCCACACACTCATTGCAAGCACCCCCAATGCAAGAACAACGGCGACAGTAATCATAAATACAATGACCTTGTAGAATCTACCCGCCAACACACCTGCAAGAACTGCTGCAAATCCGATCGCCCACCACTGATCCTCCATCCCATTGGCCCGAGGATAAACAACTCCTGCCCCCACAATCGACCCGATCAGCGCCCACCCATTACTCCATGGAGTGCGCTCTGAATCCCCGCTTGTCTTTCTCGGTTTTGATTGCCCTTTTTTCTGAGGCTGAACCTTCTTGTGAGTTTGCGCCCTCTGTTGTTCCTGCCGACGCTGCTGCTGTTGGACTCGATTTGCTTCTTGTTGCTCCTGCTGACGCATGTTGGCTAGGTCTTGATCCAACTGCGCCCGCTTTCGCATCTGTTCCGCTTGGTTATTCCAGTTCTCATGATCTTGCGTGTATGTCCCGTATGGGTTATCATGCGATCCACTCTGTGCGTTTGGTTGAGACATTGACTGTACCCCTTCGATGCGTGTGTAACTTGTTAAGAAAAGTGCCCGCCGGCGTTTACCGATGGGCACCAAAGAACTCAATTACTTCTTTTGATTATCCTTCACCGCCTGGGCATGCGCCGCATCCTTTGCGTTTGCTTGCTGATGGGTCAGGTTTTGATTGCTACCAGAGGTTTGCCCGTTTGCAACCTGGGTTTGTGCTTTCCGATTCCAGAATGAATGATTTGCCATTTTTGACTTCTCCTTGTTGAAGTTGCTTCGAGTTGAGGCACCACACGACGCCTTCATTAATGAAGACGATGAAGTCACAATCAATTGCATGAAAAAATCTGATTTTGTTGGAGTTATTTAACAAAAAGTATCTGCTGTTTTATGTGTGCATAAAAATGCCTCGACTCGCAATTGGGAATCAAGGCCTTCGTGTGCATTACTTCTTGTCACACATCGTATGAGATTGGTTCAAAGAACCCTTTAGTCTTCAGCTTCTTCCCGAGCTTCAAATACACTCATAACATGCTCGTATCGATCTGCCAGTGATCTATTGTACTCACGCATCGCATTAATCAGTTCATCATCTTCCAAGCCATGGAAATCATCAGAAACAGACTTTGGCAGATAGACCAAAGGAAATAAACTATCCGAACGGAGCAATTCTCCTGTCAAATGCTCGAGCTGATCTGGATTGATGACCAGCACTGGGTTTTCATAGGAAGACAGATCCGCCTGTGCAAACAGCTTGTCGACCTCTCCTGCATTCTCATTTTTATCTGTTCTCCCATGACTATGTTCATTCTTTCGCGAGGCACTCTGACTTATACCTCCACTGATGATCATAAAATCATGCTGTTTTAGATACGCTTCGACAGTATCATCCGCCATAGCGACAAGCATCATAAATGCATCGCCATATACCTCAATGGCTCCGAAGTACCACGGATATATCCCGTTGCTATGCACATCATTGATCATTTCCCGCTGCAACTCAGGGACCTGTTTCATTTCATTGGACTTGGGCATGGCCTTTCGTGAGTTGAAACCAAGATACCCTTCGAGTTCAAAGAGCTCCAAATACTTGACTTCATTCTCCGAAAGCATCCGATATCCCGCACCATCTTCAACAACTTCAAGTAAGCTGTCATCATCTACTTCGTATCCGAAAACACCCACAAACTTTCCAGTAGGTAAGGTAGATGAAGCCGCGAGTTTATCGCTTGGAAAGGTGCAGATACTCAATATTTCGCATCCCGAAAGAGCAGCCGCACACACAATCATCACAACACTCAAAGCTGTATTTGAATTGATCCGACACCGTTTCATACAACATCTCATCATTCGCCCCTTTTCTAAATATATGTATTCAACCACTTCCTCTGTATGACTATTTTCGTTTCCTTCTGTATATCCAAAGTGCAGGAGGAATGATCGCCATCATGAGCACTGAACCCGCCAACCACATTCTCTTTGATTCCCAACTGCCCGCCCCGGAATCAGAGTGTGCTTCCATACTCTCCTTGATATCCATGAGAATTTGTCCCAGAATTTTTTCTTGATCAGTCTCAAGGTCAGAAATGTTCAACTCATTTTTCAGCGGCAACTTGCTTGTCGTGGTTTGGTCAAACACTCCAATACTCAAGAACAATGCAAGGCATGCTGCAAGTGTCCACAGCCCGGTCAATGAGCCCGATACCAGATCAAACCTTTTTTGGTGATTCTCAGTTTCAACAATCGAAGCCTCATCTATGACTACTTCTTTAGTTTCATTTTGTAACTGACGAAACACATCCACAGTTCCCGCAGCCCCGTTGGTATTCAAAACCATTGCGTTTAGAACTCGTTCACGATCCGCTTCACTCAATGATTTCATTCCGTGTTCTGCTACAACCGCCAGGTCTTCATCAGAAACAGGCATCGCCTGCGCATCTCCTAAGAGCGCTCCGACAAGCGCTTCTCTTGCTTGTTGTTCAAATGGGGATTCGTGTTCGTTTTTCATTCATTCACTCATTCTGCGCATGAAAACAATACTGATCGCTCGTCCCACTCATGTAGACGCGTCTTCGCTGAGAGATTGCAGGATTCTTTGAAAATAACTCAATGCGGTTTCCATCACCCGATCATCAAATTCCCCTGATCTCTCAAATCCCTGTTTCAGCTTCCTATTCATCGTTTTTATCGCAGATTGGCGATATCGGGTTGCCGTACTGGCAGAATATCCCTGCATGGCGCTTACCTCAAGATTTGACATACCCAGAAGCCCGATCGATTTGAGCACACATTTCTCATTCTTTGTCAAACAGCTAAATCCATCTCTAAGCAGAAACTGAACCTGTTTCAATTCAACCTCATTGAGCTCGGATTTCTCACCAACCCCAGTCTTTTGATGAGCAACAACCGCAACATCTGTTTGCTCGATCTCAACTTCTTTCCGCTTCAGATGATCCCGCCCGATGTTCTGAGCAATCAGGATCAAATAACTCTTCAGGCTCGCACGCCCCTCAAACTCAACAATCTTTGTAGGTGGTAGAACACACTCGCTATGTTCAACAAAATCAGCAACAGGAAAACTTGTTGATTCTTTAAGTAATCGCTCAAGAGCCTGCGCCCAAAGGTCATAAGGCTCTTGCCCTGGAACCCGCATCTTCCGCAGGCAACCCACTACTTCGCTCGAATACTCTTCACATATCACTGACCAAGCATCATCAATTTGAAAACCAGCAGCCCCAGATAAAAAAACATCTTCTGGATGTCGCGTCGTATCACGATGCACAATTGAAAGATGTCTCTTAAAAAGAGATTGAGACCATCGAACACTCGACCACCGACCTGCAGCAGCAAAGTACCACTGATCAGGATCGTCATCATTTCGTTTTTGCTTCGATCTACGGTTCACACAATGAGTATATCATAAATTGCCAATACGAATGGCAATGAAATCACAAACGGTACCGCAACATATGTCAGTTCTGACTTCCTCATATTCACATTTGTATAGCTTGGCCAAATCAACCTGAACAATTTTTAACTTCAGGCACGTCAAAAACTATACCTACTATAAGTGATTCCGGATTAAAAGCGTAAATGCTTCTAATCTCTAAAGCAGCATCTGTAGCATCAACTTTGAATTCAATTGGTCGTTTTAAAATGAATCACTTTGATTCTGATCTGACCGAACGAGAACCCCACGCTCCGCTTCCGTTGTTATAGAACCACAATCGAGTCATCTCATTCAATGACAATGTCATCATTGAGAAATTGACAGAACCCTTGATGCTTTCCGTCACTACTGCTTGATGATATGAACTCAGAAAATTGCAAAATAGGAGCCTACCTCACATTGAATGCTCGCATAGGGGTCTCCATTTTTCTATCTCAGGATACAATCAACTATCAAGACTCATATCCGGCTCTCACCTGCCCACATACTCTGTGTCTTTCCGATGCTAGGGGAGTGACATTCCTGAGCCCAAAGGTACTTAATGGCAGATTCGTTTGGATTCAAAGCGGGTCAGCGAGCGGGTCAGGACTTAGCCGACTTCTTCTGCTGAATCTATTTGTCTCTCAAATGCTTGTCGGATGAGTCCCATTGCATACTGAATTTCCTCAACAGATTGAATTCTGAACATGACATCGCCCCGATCACTCCCCCATCTTCCATCAACCGTGATGTCTTTGCACTTCCCATTTGGATCATTGATTTCATGAAACGGCATATTCAGTGATAGCCTTAGCTTCCGGAGTTGAGGGATGATGGATACAAAGATATCCTCCGCACGATAGGTGATTACTTTCTTGAGATAGTCCTCAGTCACACATTCATCTAGTGCAGAAATTTGATTTCTCAACGATGTAAAAACAGGACCCATTGGTTTATCCGATAGTACTTTTGGATGATCCTCAATCGAGTACACAGGTTTCGGCTTCAGAATTGACTGGTAATGCTGTAGGCGATCTGAAGATACCTCAGGAGAAGCCCAGACTCCAACCGCTTTCGTAGCCAAGCGATCTGCTCTTTGCTTGATCGCCTCTTCATTCCAATTTTCTAGTGATCCAAGTTTTTCATTGAGTCTGATCGGGCTCTCTTTGAAACCGCCTTCCATGTCCCGCTTTTGATTGAATGGTCGATCACTATATTCAGAGTTGTATCCAGTAAGTGTCAGATTTCCCAATGTGTGGAGCCAGGTCTCCTGAACCTCTTTCCAGTTTGGACCGAGCGATTCTCTCCATGACTCCGAAAGATCGTCATTCTGAGGCATGATGTGTTCAATGGTGTAATCATTGACAGGGACATATTCCTTGCGATCAGCGTTCTCTAATCGGCGGAGCCAATAACTCCGAATTCGAGAGGAATAGAGATTCCGTATTTTGATTTCTCTGCGAAACTCGTCATCACTTGGAAATCTTCGATACGAACGCATGAGAAGATAGTTGGCCTTGATACTCTCAAGGTAGTTGTTTTTATCAAGCGTGCGTGTGAAGTTGGCAAAGGTCTTGTTGTGGGAGTTTGTTGGGATTTCACTAATAGCCCTTCGGAACACATAGCTCTCAGTCACCATGAGCGATTCAAGGAAATCCTCCTTACCAAGTATGCCTTGCTTGTAGTCGTGATAGAGTTCCAAAAGGAATGGATAGGCGACGTCTACTCTGAGTTCTCGCAGATTCTTGAATGCTCTCGCAAGCGTGGAGTCAGGCTCCTTGCCGAGTGCCATTGCACAATAGTGATCTGCATATGCATGAATGTCAGCGACGAGCGCCTCCACCCCTTCATTTATACTTGTGGGCTTTCTGGCATACTTTCGAAACGCTACATACACCTCCTTCTTGCGAGGAATGTCGCCTGTCTTGAAGGTGAGGTAGTGCCTCATGAAGCTGTCAAAGTGTTCGCCGTAGTTGTCCTGTCCAAATGCGAGTTCCATTGGACGCCAGTGATCTGTGTAGAGTGCTGTTTGTAGTTCCGGCTCAAGCCCCATGAGAATGTAGTTACGAATCAAATCGGCCTGCGATAGCTCTCGGCCTGTGGAGTTCATACTCTCAAAGATGAGCTGTGCATTATCTTGATCCCTGTCAAGCGAAACATCGACAACCACAAGTTTCGCCAGCCCTTTACAGAGCGATTCAAGATTGCCATCTAACTGTTTTATCTGATCACAGAAGAACTCAAAGTTCTCCTTGATCCGAATGGAGTGATTGGCTGGCAAGTCTTTTTGTTGAACAAGAGCTGTGAGGCTATCTTTGTCGGTTTGTGTAAGTACCACTTTGAAGCGGTCGTCATTTGCCTCATGCTCATTGAGCAAGTAATAGTTTCGGATTTTATTGGCCGTGAATCCACATACCTGGGATTCGTCGCCAATAGCGCGAGCTAAGGCTTCAAGAATGATCGATACGGTTGTAAGTCGCTGTTGCCCATCAATCACGAGAAGTGGAGTTTGTAGACTAACGGAATAGAGACCTTTCTCTACATACACAACAGAGCCAACAAAGTGGGCGGCAACCTCGTCATTCTCTCCGGTACGGATGAGGTCATCCCAAAGCTGTTGGCATTCGCTTAACTGCCATGAATAAGTTCTCTGATAGATTGGGATAATGAACTGGGATGATTTCTCAAGAAACTTGAGCAGATTGGCTTCGGTTGCTTTCATCCTCTGACACCTCCATCGATGATCCTATTAATCAGTCATAAGCCTGCTTCCATCAAACGCATAAAGATGAAAGACACAAACGAGAGCGAATGGCTCAAATCATTATATATGACCCAAAATCTCCGCTAGAGTATATGGCTCGACGATTCGACTTCTGAATAGGCATACCTGGCGATCGAAGAAACTTCTGTGCCTCTTTATCAGCCGAAATTAATCTGAATCCATTTTCTGAAGTTTATCCTCAGCTACAGAGCGATTGATGAAATCAATCCAATCAAAAACTTCGCCGTGATCATCTGTAAACCTAACCCTTGTTTGACCTTCAATATCTTGGATATCGGCCCAGTTTTATGTTGGAGCGTTCCTGTGACTTTAAACCACCAGACTGGATCCCTTATAAACAAATCAAATTGTTGGTTTTTAATAACAGGTATGGGACTTGCAAATAACGCCTCTTCTTCCTGATCGTGATGTAGTTCATGTTCGCAATCGCTGTCAATCACATTTCCGTGATTATCATCCATAATTTGACCCTATTCTTCTCCAGCCTCTTGATCCTGTATACGGCTCGTTTCGAGAAGTTGATTCAAATGTTCATCTAAACGATTCAGTGCGGTCTCTGCATGCATAAACCAGTCTGTAGACCATACTCGAAGTATTTCCCATCCTAAATGACGCAGCACTCCTTCACGAATTTGATCTCGATCTCTCGCTGTTGCAGAACTGTGGTAGGTAGCACCATCACACTCAACGCCAGCAAGAAATGCCCCAGCATGATCAGGGTGTACTACGCCGAGATCAATTCTGTAGCCAGAAACACCAATTTGAGTTCGTACTTCCCATCCTCGTGAACGAAGAGCTTCTGCTACAGACTCTTCAAACGGATTCTCTGCTGGGCCAAGAGACCCCTCATCCATTGCTGGTAATGCAATCGCCCCACGCTCAGCAAAATCAAGATAGTTCTTGAGGTGCTGCACGCCAAGTCCTTTCGCACGTCTTGTATCAATATCTTCTGCGGATATAGATGAAAACACATGGAACTCAGACTTGGCTCGTGTCACAGCTACATTGAGTCGTTTTTCACCACCAAGTCGATTTACTGCTCCAAAGTCCATTGGCAGCTTGCCCGCGCTATCACGCCCAAATGTAATCGAGAAAAGCATGACATCTCGTTCATCACCTTGAATATTCTCAAGATTCTTCACAATCACAGGCTCTTCTCTTTCATCAGAGAAGAACCACTCCAGATCAGAATGCTTTGATCGCTCAAGATCTAACAGATCAAGAATCAGTTCTTGCTGAGGAGCATTGAAGGTAATAACACCGATAGAGAGCCGATGTTCTTCTGGAAGTTTTACCCATTCATTGAGCCGAGCGATTATGTATTGAACAATCGCCTTTGCTTCGATTTCATTCGTACGCCCAGATCCACGGGCATAAACACCTTCAATTTTATGAAACTGGACTGCATCTGAATCTGTCTTGGGAGATGGGAAGGTCACAAGCCTGTGGCCGTAATAGTGGTGATTTGAGAACGCAATCAATCCCTCATCCCGGCTTCGATAATGCCAGTTGAGTTGATGAAGTGGCAAACCCGCCGCAGATGCTTCATCCAAAATACTTGCGAGATCACGCTCATGTAAGGCGAGTTCTTCATCCTCTTCGTCATTTGTACGCCCAAAGAAGTTGGTAGGCGGCAGCTGCTTCGGATCACCGACAATAATCGATTGCCTACCACGAGCAATTGCACCAACCGCATCCCAGGTCGTTATTTGAGAAGCCTCATCAAAGATCACCATATCAAAAGATGCTTGCTCCGCCGGAAGATATTGGGCAACAGAAAGAGGAGACATCAGCACACACGGCGTCAGCTTGGTAAACGATTCAGGCATCCCTTCTATGAGCCCTCGAATTGATTGACTTGGTCGCTGAAGCCCGAGTTGATGTCGAAGTAATCCCAACTCCGATTTCCGTGGAACATCATCCCGTGCCGGCAACCCATGAGACACCGCACGCCGAACCTGTAGAGCTGCGAGTTTCTGAACTGATTCAATCAATTCCCTAAACTTCTCAATATGGTTTTCTTGTTCCCAATGGACAAAGCCACGAAGTCTCGGTTTCAGGTCTATCGCCACTGGCAACCACCAATCAAAATAGGCAACCAAGAAATCGTTCTTTGGATCATCGATCAATCCAGTCATTAGCGCATCGACTATCGGCCCGAGCCCACGAGCCGAGGCTTCATTGCGAATTCTTGTCCATTTCACCCAATCATTGAGCCTGCTGGCTTGCTGCTGAACTTCAGTCAACTCTTCAATTAGCCCTTGCATCGATGAAACCGATAGTTTGCCACCTGTCATTCCAAAGTAAGCTTTACCTGCCTGATCAAACCGACGCCTTGCTTCACGCAACTCTTGGGCTGCAACAGCTACAGGTGATGACTCACAGTTTACTGCCAACACATGACCCAAAGATTCATTCAGCTGTACTTTATCAGCGCCAAGTCGAGCAAGATCCGCAATAGCCTTCCTCAGACCGTCTGCATTCTGAACGCACAACCGAACCTGCGTCATATCCGAACGCACGCCGTCAAAACACGGTAGAGATGCACTCGGGCTTGTTGCAACAGATTCCAAGACACTCTTGAGCTTGATGAGCTTAGAAATATCCATTTCTGGATTCGTTTCGCCGCTGGATGCGTAGCTCTGGAGCAATTTTTGAATCTTGCGCTTTCCAAGTGCTGAGAAAGGCCAGATTTTTGCGGACTCCATTCTCCAACTTCTATCAATTTCATCGATTGGTATACGGAGGATTTCTAGATCCTCAAAACTCGCCACTAATGAATTTTTATTCTCTGTATAGGACAGGATTTGTTGTTCAAGTTCATCAGCAGTTTCAGAAACCAACTCAAAATTGATACTGAACGCAAATCGATAGTCTCCGTGTGCTACATTCCCTATCGCTTTAGCGAGATTTAGATAACCCGAAAACTCAGGATTCGAGTAATCTGCTTTCACTTCAAGACCCAGTTGTTCTTCAAATCGATTGCACGCAGATACCAATCCAATCGTCTCATTGTGAAACTGCTCATTAGACTTGAGAAGTTCCCGCTGCCATTCGAAGGACCATTCCGTTTTCTCAATTCCACCCAATGATTGACAGTCTGCAACGGCTGAGTGTGTCAGTGCCAACCGCTCTGTCACTTCTATGAGTGATGCAAAGGTATCTTGGTCATGTGATTCAACCCCAGCGAAGGAAAGTTTAAACTTGGGTTTGTTTCCTACAAGAAATCCAATCCCCTCATACACGCTATAGCCGTGACTTCCAGGCTGATGGAGTTCGTTTACATAAAGGTTGAGTTCGTCCCGTTGCACTTTCAAAGTCTCTGTCAACCGAATCCATTCGTCCTCACTATCTCTAGACGAACGATCCCAAGCTGCACCGAGTTGAACAATTACTGATTTCCGATCGGTCTTATTGGAATGAAGCTCCAAGCAGGCATCGGCAAGCCCGTACGCCTTGAGTCGCCTGTACACGACATCGAGAGCCGCAGATTTTTCGGCAACAAAGAGCACCGTCTTCCCATGAGCCAAACAATGAGCAATCATGTTTGCAATGGTCTGACTTTTGCCCGTTCCTGGTGGTCCAATGATAACGAAATCTTTACCCGATTCCGCCGCCACTACTGCAGCAAGTTGCGAGCTATCAGCAGGGAGTGGAGTAAAGATACTCGTCGGACTAATCCGCTGATCAATACTCTCGGGTTTCGGGAAGTCACCACCATCATCTGTATATCGCTCAGTTGGATTTTCGAGTAAATGACATACCAAGCGGTTGTTTTTCAAACTGTCGGTGCGGTCGACCAGATCTTTCCACATCAGATACTTTGCGAAAGAAAATGTTGAAACTGCAATATCTTCAACCACCTCAAAACCAGGAACTTCACGGACAGCCTGCTTCATGATCTCAAAGATCAGCTTGATATCAAGACCCGAGTGGTCTTCGGGAAGATCCCCTCGCAGATTCGGGATTGACAATCCAAACTCTTGTTCAAGATATTCAAGAAGCGTTTGATTGAATACGACATCATCTTCATGATGCGAGATAGAGTAGCTCGATTTCGCTGAACGCCTCGTAAGCTTGATTGGCAACAGAAGCAACGGAGCTTTGTAAGTCCTTCCTTCTTTGTCGTCCTTCTTCCATCTCAAAAATCCAACAGCCATGAACAGGGTATTGGTTCCACCCTCAGCTAAATCGCTCTTGGCCTTTCGATAAAGGGTGGTTAATCGAGATTGCATCTCCTTACCAGATTCAACTGCACACACTTGCCCTTTTGTGAAAGCTGTAGCCGAAAATTCACGCTGTATATCACGACCGGTCTGTTGTTTGTACAACTTTGGATCACGATTTCCGACTGGATTCTCATCTTTCAGAGAAATCACACGAAACCTCTTCCCATCCGCAAGCGCATCTTCAAGCGATGGAACATCAGCGCAGACAAATCCAAGAGTTTGGCGAGTATCAGAAAAATTCAACAACCTATTGCGCAAAGACAAGTCGAGAAGCTTTTTCTGCCACCTTTCCAATCGGTCTGAAGGCGACGCCGCTAACTCTTCAACGTACTCCGCCGGAATCATGTCGAATCCAGGCATCTTCGGCAATGACGCCGGTGCCACTGTGTCGTCTACATGCGATGATGAGACCGTGCTTGATTGCATATTCGATATCGGTCTGATGCCTGCAGCACGAGCCCGTGTGATATCGACTGCCAATCGAAACTCATGCTCACGATCCTCAGCAAGCTGGGACTTCCCATTCATCATTGCTTGCTCAAATCCAACAACTGGACGATGAGTAAGCAAAGTAGACTCTAAAACCATGAACTCCTTTGAGGTCACAGCCTTGCGGACTTCCGTGATATCAGACTCAACGGTCATCGGAAATGTTTTATCAACGAGCCAAACACCCACGAATGCATGCTCAGTCGTAAAGACCACAACAGGATTAAGCTTCACGGCTTCAAACGCAGCAGAGATCAACAACGTTGTGTCAAGGCATGTTGCTAATCCTGTCTCAGTAATGCAACCCGGGTCACGGATCTTCTGCCCTTGTTTTTCGAATGATCGAGGAGGCTGCGCATATGAGAGCCCCATCCCACTAACAGCAGACCAAATCGCTGCTGCAAGCATGTAAGCCCTGCGAGGATCACGCGATTGATATCCGTCCAATGCCCCATTGTGACCACCCTTCTCCAGAATCCTCGAAGCTTCTTTGAGTATCTGCGATGTTTGCGGATGATTTGGCGAAACGAATGCCGCCAAGATCTGAGACATCTCTGTCGATCCACCCCACTCATCCCTTGCGAGCAGTTCAATTGGAACAACCTGCTCATCGAGCATTTCTTCGTCATCGAACAATTGAAAAGTCAACTGCCCATGCTCAGCCTCATTGAGTCGATCAAGTACGCCAAAATCGAGTGTAACTTGAAGGTCTCTGATCTCGATCTCATCCAATGCTGGTAAACGATCAATAGCCCACTCTTTGGATTTACAGAATGCAGGCTGAGGCTGCATTGTCAATCGAAGCTTGTTGTACGATTCTTCATTTTCGTTAGAAACTACTATCCGTCGCAGGATAGGGACTGCATTCTGAGCCGCCGCAAATGTAGTTTTGGTTACCGCATCAATGTTTAGCTTTGGATGGCCCGATGAATAATTCTCTTCAGTCATATTTGTCCCTACTTAGAAATAGATCTCACCGTCCACTTCCTATATAGATGATACACGACTCAATATAGATTCCCAAACTTAAACCGATTGTGTCCACACCCCCAACCTAGCGGGTCAGCAGACGGGCCAGAGTGGGTCAACCCTCAACTCTCTCTTTCTCGATTTGCATCAAAAAACACCACTGATTCAATACCAAAGCGGTTTTCTGTAAGTGGAGACGAAGAGAATCGAACTCTCGACCTCTTGCATGCCATGCAAGACACCAACCTCGCGAGTAGTATTTGAAGGCAGCCAATGGCCCGTCGTTGATGGTTCCCAATAGATTATCGAATCTCAGAAAACTGGTTCGATCAGCTTCCGGTTGTTCCGTGATCGATTGCCTCAAGGGTGGAAAGATATTTTTCCAATAACCGGTCGAGCCTGAGAAACTCGCTCTCATTGAGCGAACCTGTTAAACGATCGAGATTGGCAACATGATGAATGACTGCCGAATCAATGAGTTTGAGTCCGCTCCGAGTGAGTTCGATGAGCACGCTTCGCCCATCATCTGGATTCTGGATCCTCTGTACCAACCGGGCATTCACGAGTTGGTCCACACGGTGTGTCATCGTTCCCGATGTGACCATTGTTTTCTGGAGAAGCTCTCCAGGTGAGAGCCGGTATGGCGAACCAGAGCGCCTGAGCGTCGCGAGAACATCAAAATTCGCGAGCGTGAGTCCGTGCTCGTTGAAGACTTTCTCCATTTCGCGTTCAAGCAGATGACCGATCCGTTTTAAGCGGCCTGTAAGCCCCATTGACGAGACATCCAAATCAGGTTTTTCATGGTTCCATTGCTCTAGTACGGCGTCTACATGGCTCATGCCTGAACTATACCGCAAATTTATCTCGATATCAAGGAATATATCTTGACATCAAGATGATTATTATCTATCTTGATGTCAAGACACTTTTAAAGGAGCCATTTATGACAACAGTCCCAAGCAAACCACTAAGTATCGCTGTTTTCGGAGCCGCAGGAGATGTCGGCAAGCGCATTGTTGCTGAAGCCACCTCGAGAGGACACCGCGTGACCGCAGTTGTCCGACGCGAACGGCCTTCTAGCGAAATGAATCCTGCCGTCTCGATACTCGTCCGTGATGTACAAGAGGCAACAGACCTCACCAATATCGCAAAGCGACATGACCTCGTGATCTCGGCCCTCAGGCCCGCAGATGGAGAAGAGGCCAAACTCGTCAAATTGGCCTCCAAGGTCGTGGAAGCCTCACGCACATCCGGAACTCGATTCATGGTGATTGGCGGAGCCGCTCCGCTCCTCATCCCGAACTCGCCTCATCATACTGTGCTCACTGCACCAGACTTCCTACCAGAAGCGTACTTACCAATCGCGAACGCTTGCCAAGAGTTACACGACTGGATTCTCCCGAAACTTGGCGCCACGGGAACACACCTGTGTCCCCCCGCAATGCTCGTACCCGGCGAACGAACCGGGACGTATCGAGTAAGCGACGATACGTTGGTCGTTGATGACGAGGGCAGCTCGCACATCTCGATGGAAGACTTCGCAGTTGCAGCGATTGACGAAGCAGAACACCCCCGCCATGCAGGCCGCCGTTACACGGTTGGCACATAAACCCATAAAGGAGAACATCATGTTGAAGGCACACGTAGACAACGAACTCTGGCTCATCCAGCAGCCCCACCACGCACAGGTGAGTGGATTCCTAGCAGCTCATTGGGGCGGAAAGAATGGGTTCGCAAAACCAGGACACTACCCCGGCGCCACTCACCCCGAGCGTTGGCACGACGAGGTTGTTCTTGGGATCGCAGAGCATGACAACGGCTGGTGGGAGACCGAAGCAATGCCGCGAATAAGCAAACAGGATGGACTACCTGTTGGTATCGGCGAGGCCGCAGAACCAACAGATGAGAACGAGTTCTCGGCTTGGATCATGGACGGATTCGACCGCTGGCGACTCGGCATTAATCGGCTCGCTGAACCTCATCCATATGCGGCACTGCTGACTAGCCTCCACGCTTACTGGCTCTATGCGGTTACCTTCGAGGATCTCATGCCGCCCAACTCAGATTACCTGCGACACTTTGTGTTCGGCCCCCCCGAAATCGCTAAGGGACTCGTGAACGACCCGGTCAGCACTCGATCGTTCCTTGTCGAACAAGCAGAAATGCAGAAGGAGATCAATGACCGTCTAGCGGAGACACCGGAGCTCGCTGGGCTCATTAAGAAAGAACACCTCAATGCGCATTTCCGGCTGCTACAACTCATGGACTCCATGTCGCTGCTTCTGGCGCTGAACGATACGAAAACACATACTTTTAACGATGTACCCCGCTCAAGCTGGGACGACCGGGTCACAATGATATGGAAACGCCGAGATGCTCGGACGATTGAACTGGATCCATACCCGTTCGGCTCTGAAGATCTCATTATAAAAATGCCCGCTCGCATTCTTCCTTATAACGAACTTCAAACAGATATGCCTCCTATGAGCCGTTTGCACGGAACACCACTTCGGTCGATCACATTTCGCATGGTGAGCCCATCAAGCTCGTGACACTCTCATTCAATGCCCAAACTGGTCAACACGGGTCAAGCCCAAAATCAATAAACCAATCACTCCATCAAAAAACGCCACAGGCTCAATACCAGCGGCGTTTTCTGTAAGTGGAGACGATGAGAGTCGAACTCACGACCTCTTGCATGCCATGCAATGGACTTGGCATCTTTACTGCGTTTCAAGGTAGTTATGAAGGGACAATAATGGACTCGCATTGACCCAAAGCGGGTCAACTAGCAAGTCAGATTCAAATTCAGTAGCCTAGATATTCATACGCACAACACAAGGGAACCTTTCATTTCAGGAGGATCCATGATACATTTGAAATCATGATGATCACACCTTGCAACCAATAGGTTCAGCTGGTGTACCACTGGAGCGCAGGTTTCCGATCGAAACTCATTTAAAATTGTACTCGTTTCAATTGATATGACGCACAAGGACTCAATGCAATGATTATACGGCTCTCGATTGTTTTGGCCTTGCTACTCAGCAGTAGCTTTTCCGCATCACAGACTACGAATCCAACATCCCAACACTTGGATACTGCAAAGGATCGCCAAGCAGCTGTGGAGAAAAACCTGTTGGCCGAGACTTGGGTCGACGGCCATGCATTTGGACTCGAAGAGCGAATGCGCATTCTTGATGTCCCCGGAGTGAGTGTCGCCGTCATTCACAATGGTCAACTCGATTGGGCTGCCGGGTATGGTGTTCGAGATGAAACGAGCGGCCTCCCCGTAAACACTGAGACTCTCTTCCAAGCAGCATCCATATCGAAACCAGTCTCCGCACTTGCAGCTATTCGACTGGCTCAAGAAGGGCATTTAGACCTGGATGCTCCAATCCAAAACTATCTCGTTTCATACCAACTTCCCGAATCAAACTCTCAGGGCGAGGTCACCCCCAGACGGATTCTAAACCACACAGGCGGCCTCAATGTCAGCGGGTTCGCAGGCTACCAAGCTGGTGAACCGATCCCCTCCGCCCCCGACCTGCTCGAAGGAAAGGGCAACAGCGAGCCACTCCAACAAACCGAGCGGGCGGGTTCAAGATACCGGTATTCAGGCGGGGGCAGCACAATGCTCCAAGTCGCCATGTCAGATATTACCAAAAAAGATTTCAACTCCATCATGCAAGAAAGTGTCCTAAACCCTCTCAATATGACCAGGAGTACATACGAACAACCACTCGATGTAGAAACTTGGCCCAATCACAGCGCTGCACACAATCATGGTGGCAGAAGAATAACAGGCGGCTTTCATGTATACCCTGAGCAGTTCCCCGCAGGTCTCTGGACAACCCCAACCGACATCGCAAAGTTTGTTCTCGAAATTCAAAAAGTTGCAGATGGTCAACATGGCAAGATCCTCACCCCAAAATGGGGAACGGAAATGCTGACCCCGGTCTTTGGTAGACCTGCCTTAGGGCTCTTCATCAGAGAGTTTGACGGCGAGCAATGGTTTGAACACTCGGGTTCAAATCAAGGTTTCAAATGTGACTTTCGCGCAAGCTTCAAAGGAGGGAACGGTGTCATCGTCATGACCAACAGCGAGACAGGCTATGAGCTTAGCCAAGATATCATCCGCGCTGTTGCAAAGGTCTACGAATGGCCTGACATGATCCATGAACCGCTCAAAGAAAAACCCATTTCCATGGATCAGTTGAAACAGTATGCAGGAGACTACGCCTATAGCCCAGACGAAGTAGCTTTCATCACAATGGAAGACGACCGGCTAATGGTCCAGCAGTTGCCCTACCCACAAATGCCACTCGCACCACTCGGCGATCACCGCTTCCAAATCATCGGAACCGAGTTCTACACTGACTTCGCTACGAGCAAATCAGGCAAGCCCGAATCATTATCGATGAGCTTTGCTCCAGATCAGCACGCAAAGCGAATGACGACCACAGAGTCATGGCCAGTACAAGACCTAATTCTCGGGAACGCAGAGAAAGCCGTGAGCCGATACCGTAAAATCTATGAGGCTGATCCCCAAAGCACTTTGGTGAACTGCGATCGATTGATCCAGTTGTGCAACAGCATTCTCAAGTTCAACCAACCCGATGTTGCGCAAAGACTCAGTGAGTGTATCACTAATTTGTACCCACAAAATGCCGGTGCCTGGGATGCCCTTGGACAGGCCTACTCCATGCGAGGGAAGATGAACGAGGCAACGAAAGCGTATCAAGAATGCTTACTTCGAATCCCCGAAGATATATCACTCGACGAAATTGCTCGGAACCGTCTCCATTCCCACACCCTTGCACGCCTGCGTTGGCTCGAAAAGCAATCTCATTGATATCAACTTAAAAATGCCCGACAATATTAGAAAACACCACTGGCTCAATACCAGCAGCATTTTTTGTAAGTGGAGACGAAGAGAATCGAACTCTCGACCTCTCGCATGCCAACTCAAAATGATTACTGATCAATAGAAAGAGTCATCATCCGCTCAAGACGGTCAAGCCTTGATTTGAGCAACTGGTTTTCATCCTTGAGTTGATTGATCTGTGCGTCCTTCTCAGCCCTCAGTGCATTCGTTGCTTCGACGAGTAGAGGTGTGAGTTTGGAATAATCCATTCCGATAGCGTCAACGCCGTTTTCTTCGTAACCTACAATCTCTGGGAGTACTTTGCCGACTTCTTCAGCAATCATCCCAACAGCGTGTTGCCCGCCATGTTCTTCATCCCAGTTGTAATAAACACCTCGAAGTTGGGCCAGTTTATCGAGTGGATTGTCGATATTAACAATATTCGATTTCCAGCGGATGGATGAACTTGTGCCGTAATCAACTCCAAGCCCATCGGCAAAGAAATCGTATCCATTCGAACTATTTGACGCCCCCCTCACTCCATACGAAATCCCGCTTGAGTCTTTAGCTTCACCATACACACCGGAACCAGACCAATTCGAGGTTGAGCCATAAACACCAAACGCTTGTCCTGTACCATACACACCGATACCAAATTCGCTTTGAGTAGATCCAAAAACTCCGTAATTTTGTCCTGTTTCAGAAGTAGCAATGCCTCTCACGCCAACGCCTTCATCGCTGTCAGCTGTACCCTTAACTCCGTATGAGATTCCTGACAACGCTTGTGCCCAACCTAGGACACCCGCTGCATTCGAACTTATTGCGTGCCCCGCAATGCCTTGCACCCCATGGCCAAATACACTGTTCGTCCGTCCTATGACTCCGCTCCCGCCTCCAGTGTCTTCGGTTACACTTCCAACTATTGCGGCACTAAACCCTGATTCAACATGTAGTGTGTGTTGTGGGTCGTTTGTTCCGATACCAATTTTTCCCGAGTCATCAACAAAAATACCCCGTGTCTGAATCGAGAATGGAGATGCAGTCAAAGGCTGACGTGGAGAGAGCGTATTGCCATCGACAACAATCTCAAGCCAGTAATGGCTGCCCGAAAAATCCCGTGCACCAAAGTCGAGCTGAGAATTGAAGATCCCATCACTCACGGTTTGGGCGGGGATGGTCACGGTTAATCCAACCTGCGACCCTCCAGCGAGTGCATCAAAGAGTGTGAACTCCATATTGTACGACCCACTGGCGGCATTCCCGAATTCCATCAGTTCACCCTGGTAGGTGAAAGTGGTGTCAGTTTGGGCGAATGCCGGAAAGGAGCAAACAATAACAGCACCCAATAGGGCGGCAAAGAAATCAGTACGCATGTGTGTTTTCCCTCTTCCTGAGAACAATGCAGAGGCAGAATCCTCGAAGTATTCATTATCCATATTTCGGTATCGAAAACAATAGTAATATATACCAAGTGAACTTGTTTGCTCGCCTTTAGCGGGTCAGCAAACGGGTCAGAGCAGGTTAACCTCCAAATCTGGAGTTCTCAGTATCCATCAAAAAACGCCCTTAGCAACTTGCTAAAGGCGTTTTCTGTAAGTGGAGACGAAGAGAATCGAACTCTCGACCTCTTGCATGCCATGCAAGCGCTCTACCAACTGAGCTACGTCCCCATAAATATGATCACGATTACAAACTTGTAGTCGTGGTTCATCGTAGATTATTGCCCTTCGTGGTTAAGTTTGCGCACAGTGACACCCTTATCCACAGATTTTTTTGTACATAACTCAGATCTCTTCATCCATACACCCGTATGGCCCGAATAACTACCCAGCAGGCATCAGGTAGATCACTATGAAACACCCAAACGAACTCAACTGGTGGATTGATCAAACAGGCTCGGCGCATTTACACGCTCCGCCTAAAAACAACACTGTTATCCCGTTGGCAACAGGCATTGTCTACCCTGAATCGAACTCAGGCGTCATCACCTCGCTGAACAAAAAACCAGCAAGTTTGTCATTGTTATCTCAAGAAATTCTCGATGTGCTCCACAACCAGTTCCCCGGCACCCGTTGGTGGATACAAGATGCAGCGCCAACCAACCCGCTACCAAAGCACCAAGCTGCTTCATAACTGATCGAACTGCTTATATTCCGCTATCTGCTTTTAATTGCAAGCGCTAACGCTGCTTTGCGGACCAACACCCCGCCGGCAACTTGATCGAGAATCACAGATCGACCATCCTTGGAACCCTTCCAATCGTCGGCAACTTCACCCGCGATTTCTACGCCACGGTTCATCGGACCAGGGTGCAGAACGATCGTATCTGCCTGCATCCGATTTGCCCGCGCCCTGGTCAGTCCATACGCGTGGTGGTATTCTCGTTTCGATGCGAGCACCGCTCCGCCCCCGCGCTCAAACTGAATTCTGAGCATCATCAATGCATCCACAGAATCAATAACCTCGTCAAGTTCATGCACAACCTCACAACCCAGCCCTGCAAGCGAGTTGGGCGCCATCATTGGAGGCCCGACAACAATCACATGCGCACCAAGTGAACGGAGCAATCCGATGTTCGATCTTGCAACACGAGACGAGATCACATCACCAACGATCGCGATTCGGAGACCTGAAAAATCCCAATTCTCATTGAGTTTCAATGACCGCCCGATTGCCAACGCATCAGTCAGCGCTTGCGTAGGATGCTGATGTGCACCGTCCCCCGCGTTAATTACCGGGATACCCACATGCTTCGCGATCAAATCACACGCACCGGATTGACTCGCGCGCACAACCAACGCATCGACACCCATTGCTTCAATCGTCCAAGCAGTATCGAATAATGTTTCACCCTTTGAAATCGATGAGCCTTTGCCAGTCAGATCAACAACATGCGCACCAAGGCTTTGAGCTGCGAGCGAAAAACTGATCCGCGTACGCGTTGAATCCTCAAAGAATAAGTTTGCAACAGAACGACCCGCAAGCACATCATCCGAGAGCGATTCCCCATCCGAGAGCATCAACAACTCCCGAATCTCTTCCGGATTCGCGTCTTGCATTGAGATCAGATGTTGCCCGCTCCACATCAGCGCATTCTCCAAACCAAACACATGGGTCCCGCAGCACTCCTCTGTGCCTAATCACCAGATCCAACAGGAACCTGTCTATACATAGCGCCCTGATCAGCTTCTTCGATGACCGGTTCAGGATCCATGACTGGTTCGGCCATTGGCTCAACCTCTTCGAGTTCAGGTTGATACATTTCGGGCGAAAGAGTCTCAGTGGATTCCATGTCTGATTCATCAATCGTGTCGCCCACATTTTCAGGCTCAGGCCAAACCGGGACATACACCGGAGGCGTAAGCACTGTCCCAGGGGACCAGTGCTGCTGACGATTCACACGCCAGGTCCGAATCCCACCATTGAGCCAAACCGTCACGCTCTGGTCTTGGCTTGCGCCATCAGCTCGCATGAACGGATACACAACATCAACCTTCGCATCCGATGCGCGGATCCATACGCGTCCGATCGAATAAACCGGAATGCTCTCATCCATCCCCTCGAATGGGACGATCGCACCGATCGGCAACTGAGTCACAATCTTCTGTGCCGTCTCAGGGGTTGTCCCTGCCGGCAAGTTGATCGCATACTCCCCGACAACTGGATGATCCATGATCACCGCTTCAAGCGCTCGTGAGATCACCGTGATCGATTGGCGATGGTTCGCACTCTGAAACGCGGGGGCACTCTCAGGCACAGGCACATTGGTGTAACTGACGCAGCCACCGATCGCCAATGCCAGACTGGTGATCCCGATCATCCCGAGTGTGTGATTTCGTGTTCGATTCATCCGATTCCGCCTTTTCTTGACATGTGAACTATCTCATTACGAGCGTCCTTGCACTATCATAGATCAAATCTTCGTCGAACCCACTCCCAAAGTGATCATCTTCCATACGATCTTTGTATGACCGCCCATCACCCTGACAATCAATCATCCAACTCCCCGATCACCGCCAGGCGTTCGGCGCTCCCCGATCAACCGGTTTCACCCACCGGCAAACGATTTGTCGTCGGGATCACCGGCGCTTCAGGCGCGATCTACACCCTCCGATTGCTCGATCAACTCCTGATCTTAGGAAATGAAGTCCATCTCGTGGTCACCGACTTTGGCAAACGATTGCTCGTCGATGAACTCAACATCTCATCCATCTCGCTCGACACCCTGTGCCCGCACCTTGCAAATGATCAATACCACGCGCATTACCGCTCGCTGCTCATTATCCATCCCAATAAGGATGTCGGCGCGGTAATCGCAACAGGCAGTTTTCTCCACGACGGGATGGTCATCCTCCCATGCTCATCAACTTCAATGGGCGCTATCGCCACGGGTAGTGGCTCAAACCTGCTCACCCGCGCCGCCGCGGTCACACTCAAAGAACGCTGGCCGCTCATCATTTGTCATCGAGAATCACCGTTGAATCTCATCGACATCGAAAACATGCGCACCCTGACCTTAGCTGGCGCGATCATCGCACCAACAAACCCAGGGCTCTATCTCAACCCACAATCTCTCAATGACCTTGTCGATTTCGTCGCAGGCAAGTCGCTGGACCTGCTCGGAATCAAACACAACCTCGACACACGATGGACACGCGATTAACTTCTCGACGAAAAAGAACTTTTCCTTTTCGATACATCTGCCTACTTTGCTTTGAGTGTTGCAAAGTCTTCCATACCCATCGCGCTGATCACCCCGTCGTAGTACGGCTCACATGTCGCATTCATCCCGCGCACATCAAAGTCCACTCCGCACACGCTTCTAAACGGCCTCGTCCCCGATTGCATCTCAACCAACTCCACCATCCGATCGACAACGATCATTGGATCTGTCGGCACCTCATCGTTGTCGAACATCTGCCCGAACGCCTCGCTCATATCCGCTAAGGATTGGGGGACACTTGGGATGTAGGTTGATGTACGCCCATCCTTGTCTGCTGGCGCAGGGCTCGTTCCAAACAATGCGGTAGAAAATGGACCGGGCTCAATCACCACAACATCAACACCACTCGACGCAAGCTCATACCGCAATGACTGGCAATAGCCTTCAAGCGCCCATTTACTTGCGTGATACACACCGAAAAATGGAATTGAAATTCGACCCGCCACAGAACTTATGTTTATCACAAGCCCCGTCCCGCTTGCTCTCATCGCGGGCAAAAATGCCCGGTTCATCCGATGAACGCCAACAACATTAATATCGAGTTGCCTTGCGAGTTCATGCTCGTCAAAGCATTCGGTAATTCCAACATACATCTGCCCTGCGTTGTTGATGACCACATCTGCTGAACCTGATTCTTCGTCTACTTGATGTGCTGCAGCATTAACTGAATCTGTTGAAGTCACATCGAGTTCAAGCGGACGGATATCGAGCCCCTGCTCTTTGGATATCGAACGGAGTTCCTCCGCCTTTTCCGAGTTCCGTCCTCCGATATCTCGCATCGTGGCATACACCCGATTCCCACCCTGCGCCAACTTCACCGCAGCGAGTCTTCCAAACCCAGAACTACACCCAGTAATAACAATCGTTTTACTCATTATGAATATCCTTTATCATTTTCTACGACCGTGCTGCTTACGCCTTGGCGTACTTCTTGCGTCGATCATCTTCCTTGTTGATCTCGACACTCACCCCGCCCGCGAGCCGGACTGAATCTTCTCCGAGTTCGCCCGCGATCTGTTTGACCAGTTCTGGGCGCAATGTCACCTTGCCTACACCTTTGGTTGCTTCGACCAAGACCCAGGCATCTTTCGTCTCGACGATGACTTCAACGGGGCGAGATGACTTACCGAGCGAAAGATCACTCGGATCAATAGGTTCGAGCAAGATCGCCTTTGCTGCTTCCAACTTATCGTGCGCAGTGCCGCTGAGTCGATCAGGACGAACCATAACCTGCACGGTCCCCTGTTCGAGCGGATGCCCATCAATCGGAACCAACCGATCAACAATAATCTGTGCATCGCCGCGAGAATGATCAAGTCGACCCATAAAGAACTTAGGTTGATCATCTTCAAGCAGATGCCCGAACTGACCATACACATTGCTGAACATGACCGCGTCCGCAGTCCCTGTCGCGTCCTCAACTGTCAGGATTGCCATTTTTTGCCCGGCATTGCGTCCGTTCCTCATCACAATGATCCGCGTACTCTGCACCATTGCCGCAACGATCACCCGTTTGTCTTGCGAGAGTTTCTTCAAATCCCCAACCCGCGTGTGTGTAAACGCACGAACCCAGTGGTTCCATTCTTCCATCGGATGACTCGATACATAGAAACCAAGCGTGTCCTTCTCTTGCTTGAGGATCTCCGCTTCACTCCAAGGCTCAACCTTGGCAAGCATCGCATCTGACTCGACCTGTGTCTGCGCTGGTTCATCCCCTCCACCGAACAACGCACCCTGTCCCGCTGCACGATCCGCAGCGACCGTCTGTCCGGCGCTAACCGCAGACTCAATCGACGCAACCAACGACGCACGCTGATCCCGTGTATACATATTGTCAAACGCGCCCGCCTTGATGAGCGCTTCGATTGTTGCTTTATTCACGCTCGAACTCGGAACGCGTTCGCAGAACTCGAATAAACTCATAAATATCTTACGCTCAGGGTTTGCTTTATCCGATCCAAAGTCCCGCTCATCAACGATCCCGCCAATCGCTTTGCCCCCAGCGCCCTTGATTGCTTTGAGCCCAAACATGATCTGTCCGCTGCTCGGAGTGTGCTCCTCATCATCCCCGTACACCACACCAAAGTCAGGCTTGGAATGATTCACATCGGGCGCGAGCACCTCCACACCGGATCGCAACTCTTCGCCAGTCTTAGGATCGACAAACTTCAATCGCTTGCAATCTTCGAGATAAGGAATCCAATCACTGACCTTCTGCGCCTGCGATTCAAAGCTCAGGAACGACGCCATATATTGGCTCGGGAAGTAGGTCTTCAAATACGCAGTCTGATACGCAACAATCGCGTACCCCGTTGAATGTGATTTGTTAAAACCATACCCCGCGAACTTGAGGATCAACTCGAAGAGTTCTTCCGCCTTCTTCTTCTCTAATCCCTTCTCCGCAGCACCCTTGACAAACTTTGGACGCTCCGCATCGATTGTTTTCACTTTCTTCTTCGAGATCGCCTTAATCAATGAATATGCGCTGCGGAGTGGAATCCCACCGAGCTCATGCACGATCTGCATGACCTGTTCCTGATAGACCATCACGCCGTAAGTTTCTGCGGTAAATCGATCAACGATCTCATGCACCTTGGGCACTTCTTCCGTGCCGTGCTTGCGCCGATTATAATCCGGAATCAGGTCCATCGGTCCAGGACGGAACAGCGCATTCGCCGCGATCAAATCTTCAAGCCTGTCCGGTTTCATCGAGTTGAGCAGCTTGCGCATCCCCCCCGATTCAAACTGAAACACACCCGTCGTATCGCCGCGTTGGAACATCGAGAACACGATCGGATCAGTAAATGCCAAACGATCAAGATCGAGCGGATGATCCGCGCCGCGTTTCTTCTTCTTGCCGACCGCTGCCCAGATCTGATCCTCGGTAAATGATTCCTGAATCATCTGTCTTGCGCGTTCGATCACACTGAGTGTTCGCAATCCCAAGAAATCCATCTTGAGCAAACCCATCATCTCACAGGTCGGCCCGTCCCATTGGGTAATGATCTCATGGTCTTCTGCGCCCGACGCCTTATACAAAGGCACAACCTCATGCAAAGGCCTTGTCGCAACAATCACTCCCGCCGCATGCACACTCGAATGCCTTGCCTGCCCTTCGAAAGTCCGCGCGGTATCAATCACCCGCTTGACCATCGCGTCCGAGTCGTACCAATCCTTCAAATCAGGTTCTTGGTCGAGCGCCTTGTCAAGCGTGATTCCAAGCTCTTCTGGGATCAGCTTTGCGAGCTTATCCGCATCCCCCAATGGCATCTCAAGCACCCGCGCCACATCACGAATCCCTGCGCGCGCTTTCAATGTTCCAAAGGTAATGATCTGCGCGACATGCCCGTACTTCTCACGGACATAGTTAATCACCTCGATCCGCCCGTTCTGGCAAAGATCGATATCAATATCGGGGTACTCCGTTCGATCCGGATCGGTAAACCGCTCAAAAAGCAATCCGTAATGCACCGGGCACGCATTGGACAATCCAAGCACATACCCACACATCGTCCCCACACCCGAACCACGCGCAATCGATGGGATTCCCCGTTGACGACCCCAGTTGACAAAGTCCCAAACGATCAGGAAGTACGCCGAGATCAACTTGTCCGCGAGGATCTTGAGTTCCCGATTCAGCCTAGCCCATTTGTTCCACTGAACCGCGTCATTCCCATCAAGCCCTTCAGGCATGGGATCAATGTGTTCAATCAACTCATGGCGATGATCGAGAATCTCACCACCATACCGCCAAACCATCCCCGCTTCACACAACATCCGAAGCGTCTGATCACACTCCTCTTTGAGTGACGCCTGATCCAGATCAGGATCATTCGCCGGATCAAGTTCAAAGTTGGTACAGTAATCTTTGAACCATGCCGTCAGGTCCCCTTCATACTCCTTCGCGTTGTGTTTAGGGAGCTTGCTCTTGGCGGGTGCTTTGACAATCACAACCGGCGCATGGTTCGCACCGATCGGCACCTCTACATTACACCGATCCGCAATCGCGACGGTGTTCGCCATCGCCTCCTTGCCCGCATCACCCATCTCTTCGTTGTTGTATTCATCAGTGAAGAAGACGGCTTCCATCTCCTCCGCCGATTTTACATACAACTCCGTCGGATAGTGCATCCGATCTGGATCGTTCTTCACCTTGCCCGTGGAGATACAGATCAATGTGTCATGCGCATCGTAATCATCTTCAAGCAAGAAATGCGAATCGTTATCACACACCAACGGGATATCGAGCTCGCGCGCAAGCTTGATGACATGCGGATTAATCGAGTTCTGCAATCCGATATGGTGTTGAAGCTCAAGATAGAACCCAGGTCCAGATTCCGTCCCCTTAAATACATTACGATACCACTTGGCAACCTCAACCGCATTGTCCCAGTGCGACTGATCCCTCGTCTGCTCGTACATCACCATATGATGCGCGATCTCAGAACCCAGGTGCCCATTGATCGTGATAATCCCCTCGCTGTGCTTTTCGAGCAGCTCACGATCCATCCGAGGCTTGTAATAGAACCCCGTCAGGTATGCCTCGCTGCACAGATACAACAAGTTCTCCCAGCCTTTAAGATTCTCCGCGAGCATCACCAGGTGAAAACCACCGTCCTTCACACCGGTATAAGTTCGATCATGCCGATCGCGCGGCGCGATATACGCCTCAACACCCAGGATCGGCTTAATCCCCTTCTTCTTCGCGAGATTATAAAACGGGATCGCCGCGTGCATATTGCCGTGATCTGTAATCGCGACCGCATCCATCCCCAGATCTGCAACCCGATTGACGAGCTTGCTGACCTTGTTTCCGCCATCGAGTAGCGAATATTCCGAGTGCAAATGCAAATGGACAAAGGACTTGCGATCTTTATTTTTCTCTTGCTCTTGCGTCAACTTCGGCCCCAAACACAACAAACTGGCGTTTCATCAGGTTCAACACCCATCCTACACATATCCGATCCCGCTGTGAAGCAAGAACCCGCGAAATCCACCGAACCAATTCCCTATCATGGTTGTAGATACACTGAGGCTTCAAATGAATCAAACCAATCCACAATTCGGAACAACTTCCCCCGCCGGACGATCAGTCCAGTTCAATGCAACAGGACCCATCGCTCGGATTCTCTCCCTGCTGATTCTCCTCGCGTTGGTCGTCATTGGATTCATTATCTTCATCCCATTGGCAATCATTATCATCGTCTTGGCGCTCATACTCTTCGCCTACTTCAAAATCAAACGCCTGTTCGCCAAGACCCACGCCCCCAACGGCCCACTCGACGGCCGACACAATGTTCGGGTCATGAACCGCGATGAGTAAGAAAAGACCACCAAAGCACCAATGCCCAACATGTAAGTACAGCACCATCGGACTCATCCCGGACGATAGAAACTCGATCACTTGTCCAGAGTGCGGCGATTATCACAATCCCAACGAGCCCAACCCGACATACCCGAATCACAATGCGCCAAACAAAAAATACATTTTGATGCTATATATTATCACAATCATAGTTTTCATTGTTAGTTTCATATTCTTCTGTCAAATAATGATCTTGGGTGCAAATTCAATATCGGAATCAGTCTCATGAAGGATGTCGATATTCCAAAAACCATAACCAAACCCAACGCCCCAACCAACTCGGTGTGCTCGATCTGTAACTATGACCTCTCCGGGATCGTTGCAGACGAATCCCTCCACATCATCTGCCCAGAGTGCGGCTCAAAGCTCAAAGCTGCACCGCCCGAAGTGCTCTTCACCAAATCGAAACTCAACAAGCTCTACCTCAAACAACTTGTTATCCCAAGTATCATCCCCGGGGTTCTTGTGTTGGCACTTCTGCCTATTCCGACTGTAGGCATCATTGTGTTTATCTCGTATGTGTTCATCGCACCACTTACTCAACTTATTTTGTATCTCAATGTCATCACGACGGGCATTCGAAAATCCAAACCTCACCCCCGTCCCTATGCCCGCCGGCTGATCCCGCTCTACGCCTTTATTGCCTGCCTCCCATTCACAATCCTCTATGTTGGCCTCTTCTTGATTGCGAGGTATCTGCTCAATGCCTGATCAACAATCAAAGCCAACATGCATCTCATGCCTCTACGACCTCACCGGGCTGCCCACACACAACAACAGGGTTCGATGCCCAGAGTGCGACTCCAATGCAACCCCTGTTTTCATCAACAACCCATTTCAACCTCGCGAAATGCACACTCGCTTTGCATCCCAGCTTCTTCTCCCAACAACACTCCCACCAGCATTGTTTCTGTTTCATCTCCGGCCTCTACATTGGCACAATCCCTTTCATCGCCTTCATGCTTGCGGGTACCTTCTCCTTGAAGTACATCTGCACAAAATCAATCCGTGAAGACGCAGAATCAATCCCCACATCAATTCGTATGAACACCATCGGCTTCTGGTCTTTTACTTATTGCATCCCGAGCCTAGTGCTCCTCATAATTCTCTTCGAAATCAATTAATCGAACCCACCACCACTCAACCGCTAAGATTCACCGTGCAGAGCAAATCACTCCCAACCCCAAAATGCCCAAGCTGTGATTACGATCTCACCGGGAATGATTCAAATCATGCTGGTAAAATTACATGCCCAGAGTGTGCGGCAACCCTATTCGAACTTGAAACCATCCAACCAGAGTCCAGATATGGATTGATCAAGGGATGGATTTTGTGCAATCTCTGTCTGCCAATTTTCTTCTCAGGCATCAACTGGGCTGTATTCGTATCTGCGGATTGGTTTCACAGCGAATCATTACGAAAAACTGCTCATAATCTAATGTCACTTCAGATGATCTATCTTTTTGTTCTTCCAGTCGTGCTTTGTGTCGCAGAGATTGGGCATAGAAAAAATCATACAAACCGAAGCATTCGCCCATCCATTTGGGTTTCACTTCTCATCATTCTCTTTATCGCTTTCATTTCATCGCTCATCTGGTTGGGCTTTGCAACAATTTGGACTCCAAATTAACCCACCACCGCTGCCCGCAGCTTCTTCGTTACTTCGCCTGGCACCCCACTCCCAATGGTCTCCGCTTCAATCTTCACCACCGGCAATACACCCCAGCTTGAGTTCGTCAAAA
>CAXBJM010000003.1:0-405256 GCA_963976235.1 uncultured bacterium | reverse complement strand
GGGTAGTTTGACTGGGGCGGTCTCCTCCTAAAGAGTAACGGAGGAGCGCAAAGGTTAGCTCAGCACGGATGGAAACCGTGTTTCAGAGTGTAAGAGCACAAGCTAGCTTTACTGCGAGTCCGACAGGACGAGCAGTCTCGAAAGAGGGCTCTAGTGATCCTGCGATCGCGTGTGGAAGCGTCGTAGCTCATCGGATAAAAGGTACTCCGGGGATAACAGGCTTATCGCTCCCGAGCGTCCATAGCGGCGGAGCGGTTTGGCACCTCGATGTCGGCTCATCGCATCCTGGGGCTGAAGGCGGTCCCAAGGGTTAGGCTGTTCGCCTATTAAAGCGGTACGCGAGCTGGGTTCAGACCGGCGTGAGCCAGGTCGGTCCCTATCTGCTGTGGGCGTTGCAAACTTGAGAGGAGTCAACCTTAGTACGAGAGGATTGGGTTGGACTGACCCCTGGTGATTCTGTTGTTCCGCTAGGAGCACCGCAGAGTAGCTACGTCGGGCAGGGATAACAGCTGAAAGCATCTAAGCAGGAAGCCCCCCTCGAGATCAGGTTTGCTAGTTTTTAACGAGAGACCCCAGGGAGACTACCTGGTTGATAGGCCGCAAGTGTAAGGACTGAGAAGTCTTCAGCTGAGCGGTACTAACGGTCGAAGGTTTGATCATTCCGACCAAGTGCCGATTCTGTTTATGAAAATAAACAAATCCAAACAGGTCGAGATGATTTCAGAACCATTTCAACGTAGTTGAGATTTTTAAAGTAAATGAAAGTATATTTGTCGCTGCTATTGGGTTCGCCCAATAGCTTCCGCTCGTCGAAATCTTTGTCAGTCATGGCAAATCGAGAAATCGGTTTGTTTCGTGATTGTTGGTGACCATAATGTCGGGGTCACACCTGTTCCCATCTCGAACACAGTAGTTAAGCCCGACATGCCGATGATACTGTTCAGCGGGAAAGTAGGTTATCGCCAACTTTAGAGCCCTTCAAGGTAATGCTTGAAGGGCTTTTTTACGTTTTGATATCGAGGACATCACATATTCATCGTGATGATGACCGGATTACATATTGTGATTTGCTATGGATAAAGTATATTGACGAGAAAGATTCATAGGAGTAAAGAGAAATGAAAAATACTGAATGTATACCGAGTTTGTTAGTTTTATTATCATCTATGAATGTTGCGTATGCAGCTCAGGATACACATGTAGATGTGCTCTCTGGACAAGTACTCAGTGAAAATGATTTGCTCCTTGGTATCTTCAATGGGCAAAGCTTTGATCTCTCTCCGACAACATTCTTTGACATTCAATCGGGTGGAGTCATTGGGCCAATTGAGAGTGCAGGAATAGACAAGCCGTTTAATTTTGCTGGATCTACAATTCATGTTAACAGCGGTGGGCAATATTCACGTTTTCTTGATCCGTGGAGTTATGCAACAAATCTGAATTTGAACGCAGCAAATGGTTCGATGATTTTCGACCTTTATCTGAGTGGGGCTTCAAGTACTTTGAATGTAGATGGAGCCACAGTGTTCTTAGGTTCAGCATCATCCGGTGCGACTGTGAACATGACGGATGGTTTTTTTGTGAGTGGCTACTCCATATTTGATAAAAGTACATTGAATATGTCAGGGGGGAGTATGGGCGGGGTGTTCAACGCATCTAACCAAAGCGTCGTCAATATGGACGGCGGAGTGATGGGCATCAATTCGAGTGTAACAGATGGAAGCGAAATGAATTTGTCAGGCGGGGTAGTTGAAAGTGGTTTTCATTCTGAGACTGGCAGTGTAGTGAATATTTTTGGTGGAACTATTGGAGATAGTTTTCGAGCACGCTTGTCGATAGTTAATCTATCTCATGGCGAAATCGGAGATGAGTATCACACTTTCACAAATGAAACATATGTGAGTGGCGGGGATATTGGAAACTCATTT
Source organism: uncultured bacterium (assembly GCA_963976235.1). Classification (GTDB taxonomy): domain Bacteria; phylum Planctomycetota; class Phycisphaerae; order Phycisphaerales; family UBA1924; genus UBA1924. The sequence continues at coordinate 403,328 of CAXBJM010000003.1, read as the reverse complement.
TGGGCAGATTCTGGTAGTACTGTTTATATGTCGTCAGGCTCAATTGGAAATGATTTCTACGTTGGCCCAGAGATTTTCTTTGCGCAGCATGTTGTTGTCAATATGTCGGGTGGATCAATTGGTGATCGAGCAAAGATTCTTCACCGCGGAACGATCAATATTTCAGGAGGTAGTATCGGAGAAGCGTTCACAGCATTCACTGGAAGTAGTGTCAACCTGTTTGTTACCGAACTTATGATTGATGGTCAGGTTGTTGATCTAGAACTGAACAAAGAGACGCTGATATCAACCCGAGGGGGAGCTCTGCTGGAAGCAGTCTTAGCTGATGGCTCATATCTTGATTTTACTTTGAACTCAACTCATGTTGCTGGGGAGGATAGGTTTGAAACATCCACAGGACTGACGGTAACATTTGTCCCCGCGCCTGGGATAGGAACAATGTTGGGCATCCTAGGAGTATTAGGTTTTCGGCGACATCGGGGTTTACCTCAGAAACAAGAATAGGGCGACATCTGGTCTTGGTTGTGTTAGAATCTGTTGAACCCAATGAGGAGAACGCAATGTCGAAGAAATCAAATGTTCAACTTTACAATGATGGTGCGGATGATTTGCTTTCGCCTGAATCATTTCCAGATCGTGTTTCGCTCTTGCCATCGGATCATGGCGCGCCTCAATCAGGTTCTCGGATCCGTGTATTGTGGGGCCAAGACTTACTCGCAGATGTACTCGATGGACGATATCGCGCAGTTATCTGTGGAGTCAATGATTTAGACAACTCGGATGGCGTCATTGCACAAATGGTTTCCCTGCTGACCACTTCGCAATGGTCTCCAAATGCAGTGACGAGTTATGCAAAAATGTTTCAGGAGTCTGTCCAGGTTCATGCGGCGCATGATCGTGAGCCATACATTTTGAAGTACGATCTGGATTCGGTACTGGTGCTCGCATTGCTTCGTCCAAGAGGTCGAGATTTCTTCACCGTTGGAGACCTTTCGAGGGGGTTCAGAACGATCAACAAAATGTTGCAAGGACGAGCGGATCGACGACCTGTATGCAGCGTTTCTTTCTTGGGTGCGATGTCGAACAAACTCGTAAGCGACGATCAGAATCAAACCGAACCAAGCTTTGAAACAGTTGTGCAGACAATGCACGATTCTGGTTACCGAGGGGATGTCTATCCGTCCCCATCGATGTGGCATTATGCAAATGTTGGTGTGTTCCCGAGCTATCCGTATCCCAAGGGGATTGATCGGATGCGTGCGGGGAGTAGCTAAATCCGTATATATTCTGAATCGAAATCTTTTCGATGATCTCTAGGTATTGTGAGCTGTTCGTTTTCGTGTGGGTCTCTCTCAGAAGGATTGATGATGAGCCAGAAGCAGCTCGTTCTGACAGGGTTTCTTGGGATTGTCGGATTGGCAATGCTTGCCGGGATGATCGCCATTTTGTTTCCGAGTTGGAATGGAAGCGATGAGTTGCTCGGGTCACTCATTCTCACTGCCTTTTATGCGCTTGGATTGATGGCACTCGTAATCTACGGCAAGCGGATGCCAAAGTCTCGAATGTTGAGCGTGATCGCTTTGGTTGTATCATTAGTGTTTTACTTGGTCGGGATATGGTTTTCGAGGCCTCTGAGTAGACAATGGGAAAGCGTTGTGTGGTCTGGGGGATTCATCTCCATTGCCATAGCAGGTGGATTCATTCATCGCATATTTGTTTGGCCAATCAAGCTCAATCGATTAGGCCTGACTTTCATTAAGTGGGCATCCATTCTCTGTGCGATGAGCACTGTCGGAATCGTAGTGTGTGGATTCGTATTTATGGGAACCAGTTACTGGGGTGAGGCATATCTTCGAGTGGTTTGGATGAGTGTGGTTCTCACGACGGGGACAACAATTGCCACAGGAGTTGCTGCGCTCTTTGGAATGAAACCAGATCAAGTTGAAGATGGGATGATCGGGACTTTTGTCCAAGTGTCATTGACCTGCCCGCGATGTGGTGCAGCTGCAAGTGCTGTGTCGAACAAAGAATCCCGGTGTGCAGGATGTAAACTGAAAGTCCGAATCGAGATCGAAGAACCTCGCTGTACATGCGGATATTCGCTGTATCAACTCGAATCAGATGCCTGCCCGGAGTGTGGTCGAGCAATCTCAGATGATGACCGATGGATGGGTACTCAATCAGTAACTGATGAGCTTGATTAAGGACAACCCGCTAAAAACGAAGTGAGGAATGCGGAAACATCGAAGAAGTTCCAACTCCCATCGTTGTTGAAATCAGCTGATGGATTCATCGCATTGAACTCGGTGAGGAATGCGGACACATCAAAGAAGTTTAAAGTTCCATCTGCATTGAAATCCGCATCGTTGCATCCAGGTGTGGTGAGTGTTAATGTGAAGTCGGCAGTTCCAACAGCAGGCGATGAACTGAAAATGTAGTTGGCGATATGAACCCAGGTCAGTTTGTAAGTCCCGGGACCCAATGTGCCTGTTGACAAGATAGCACTGAAATCGACCGGGCGGTTTGGCAAACTCAAGTTTGGGGTCGCGCTGTAGAGCAATACGCCGGTGGGTTCGGTCCGAATTTGAACAACCGGACCGATTGATGGGATACTGGTGATCGTTTCGAGGAGTCCGGTGAACTCATATTCAGCGCCCTGAGGAATAGTGAAGATGAATGTTCCATCGGTTGCGCCGCTCCCGACGGGGGTGAACCCAGAATCAATCGTGTGCTCAACATGAATTGATGAACTCGCGTTGCTTGTTGTCAGTGTGATACTGGTTTGTGCGCTTGACTCAAAGATACCCGCACTGACAGATCCCATCGGATTACCCGGTGTTCCAAGATCGATTGTCTGTCGATCTTCTTTGCCGTTGTGTGATGCAAGCGCCAGTGCGGTTCCTGAGATTTCTATATCAGCCAATGCGAGCGGTGCGATGATACTGATTGCTGCGATAAGCATGGTCTTCATGGTCTATATCCTCTTGTTTGATGCACAATACCAAAATATCTCTTGAATACAAGTACGAAATGAGATGGTTTAGCGTGTCCATCGATGAGCGATAGGCATTCTGCGTCCGGGGCCGAACGCTTTGGTCGTGACTTTCAAGCCGACCGCCATCTGTTGGCGTTTGTACTCATTGCGATCGATGAGTTTGCAAATACGATGCACAGTATCGGGATCAAAGTTTGTTTGTTCAGTGATCGTTGATGCGTTCTGGTGTCCTTCGATATGTCGCTCGACGATCTCGTCAAGGATGTCATAGTCTGGGAGTGAATCAGAGTCGAGTTGATTGGGTGCAAGCTCGGCGCTGGGAGGTTTCTCGATGGTGTTCACGGGGATTGGTGGCGAGTCATATCCAAGAGATTCAAAGTGCTCGTTCATATATCGGCAAACTTTGAAAACCATAGTCTTGGGGAGATCCGCGATGACAGCAAGCCCGCCGTTCATGTCGCCGTAGAGCGTGCAGTATCCTACCGCGATCTCTGATTTGTTTCCGGTTGTGAGTACAAGAGCGCCGGTCCGGTTTGAGAGCGCCATCATCATGGTCCCTCGGATACGAGACTGTAGGTTTTCTTGTGTGAGATCCGGGAGAGATTCACCCAGGTTCAACTGATTGATCTCTGTAAATGCAGGGTTGAGCGATTGTGAAACCCCTATAAAACCAGGCTCAATCGGCATGGTGATGCAGTTCATCCCAAGGTTCTTTGCCAAATCGAACGCATCGGTCATTGAATGATCACTCGAAAACTTGCCCGGCATAGAAACACCGAGCACATGATCTTTGCCGAGTGCTCGTACACCCAGCGCTGCAACAATCGCAGAGTCGATCCCGCCTGAAAGCCCTAAGCAAACTTTCTGGAATCCGCACTTGGTGACATAGTCATGAGTCCCCAGAGTGATTGCTTCAATGACGACTCGCTCATGGTCGACTTGGACTTGTTCGATTGGTTGCAGGTTGTTGATGTCGACGATGAGCAGGTCTTCTTCGAACCGTTTGCCCTGCGCACAGACCTGCCCGTGCTTGTCAACGATTGCAGATTGCCCGGCAAAGATCAGGTCATCATTGGCGCCAACCTGATTCACAGAGATCACAGGGATTGCATGCTTGCGCGCGTGATTCGCAAGGATATCGATGTGCTTATCCTCTTTTTCAAGCACAAAGGGTGATGCTGAAGGCGTGATAACAATCTGAGCGCCCGCGCTGATGAGATCATCAACAGGATTTATCTCATCGGAGTAGCGCGACGAGAATCCAGAATCATTGCCTTTCCAAAGATCCTCGCAGATTGCAAGTCCTACACGCGTGTTGTTGATTGTGACGACACAGTGCTCATCACCCGCGGCAAAGTACCGATCTTCATCGAACACATCGTAAGTGGGGAGCAATCGTTTATCGTAATAGTTGATGTACTCGTTATTGGTGTACACAACGAGCGAGTTAGAGATGCCCTCTTGCGTATCGATTGGTAGAGGGGTGCCGATGATAATGGAGATGTCTTTGGTGTGGTGCTCGCCGATCGATTTGATCATCGCGGCACATTCTTCGACAAAGCCTTCAACATGCAAGAGATCGCGAGGGGGATACCCGCAGATGATGAGCTCAGAGAACACAACCAGCTCAGCGCCCTGATCCCGAGCGTCCTCAATTGCTTTGATGATCTTCAGACTGTTTCCAGCAAGATCGCCGACGGTTGGGTTGAGTTGTGCGAGTGCAATGTTCATTGCTCAATCGTACGCAATAAACTCGCCTTCAGGGTTCACTCAGAAGAATCAAGAGCGGATTCTGTACCTGTAGATACAAGCCCGGGTCTAAGTCTGAGCCAAGCAACCCCGAACCCCGCACATGCAAGGTTCACGATGGATTCAATCGCAGTCACAAAGAGCACCGCGATCGCAATCGGTGCTTGTCCTGAAGGATCCTCCGAGAGTGCAGCTGCCGATATCCCGACCGCCCCCGCGATGGCGATGGTGCCCGCTTCGCGTGTGCCAAGCATCCCGAAAGGTGATGCCATCCCGATGATAAAATAAGTCGCGCCCAGGAGTAGAGAATCCGATCCGGAGATCGGTAAATCCAACACACGGGCGGCAACATAGAACCGCATCGCGAACGAGAGTATGTCGAGAACGCGGAACATATTGCCCAGAATCGCAGCACGCATATTGGCGAGCATCTCGAATCCAATGTGGAGCCGAGCGAATGACTCTGAGCTGGTGATACGGTCTCCCAAAATCTTCGATAACCGTCGCGTTCCGGTTTCACCGGCAAACCAACGAGCGATATACGAACCCAGAATCGTTGATGCAAGGATGCCAATCCCCGACACAATCCACCACAGGATATTGATTTCACCCTGCCATAAACTGGCGAGAGTGATCGGTCCGAAGACCGCAGCCATCAAGATGGTGACCGCGACGATCCACGCACCGATGGTCAAAATCGGAATGTTGTCGCGACGATTATGAATCACAAATCGAGAAACAATCGAGAGTTTGAAAGGCAGATACGCAAGCAAGGTCGAGATCGCATTCGTCGCGATGACATCTGTCGGGCGCAGTTTGTGGACCGGATTGATGACTACCCAGAAGAGCAACCCATTAAAACCGACGGAGATAGTTGCCAACCCCATCAGCATGATGATCTCTGTCGGGCTCGCATCTGAGAGCATTGAAAGCTGCTCACGGTTTTCTTGTTTGAGCGCGACACTGACCGCCCATCCCAGTGCTGCGATTGATCCGGCGAATCCGATGATCTGCACAAGGGTCATCCACAACCGACGCTTGGTGGGCGCTTGGGTCGAGATGATTTCGGATTGTGATTCGTTTGAATCAGTCATGGTTTATTGAGGAGTTTGGCAGTCGATACGCTGCTCGAATCGGTGTGGGAATCCCGGGAACGATCTCTTCATATATCGGCTCACCAAGGGAATCAATCCACAACTGGAGCTCTTCTAGATTGATTGAATCCGGTAGCCATCCCGAATCGTAAAATCTGCGAATCTCAAAGTAACTGATCATCACGACATCAACCCCTGCTTGCGAGAGAGAATCCGTCCAGCGTTCGGGGTTATTCGGATTGGCAACAATCGCATCTTCGATGATCCACCGATCATACACCGTGTTGTATCGTACAGGCGGACGAACATAGAACGGCGTCGCATCACCAAGCAGATAAATGGTTTCATCTGGTTCAAGCAAGGTGTTTATGCTGCTCGTCCATGAGGGATAGGTCATGTCGAGCTCACCCGTGAACTGCGCCGTGGAGAGCACAAGCGAACCAAACGGGTTCTTGTTGAGTTGATTGGATGCAATGAAAGTTGTCCACGCAAGCGAGAGCAACGCAACCAACGCTGCGGACCTGTTGCGGATATTCGATCTGGGGATGGATGCAAACGCCATCCCCATCGCGAATATGAGCATAGGTGCAATAGGGACGAGGAACCGAGACTGAAGGTGGGTGAGGAACATCCACGCGATTGTGGGGATACCAAGTGCGAGTGCAATGACAAAGCCGATTCGATGAGTCCTCATGCGTGCCAAAAGCAGGACAGTTGCAAGCAAACCCAGCAACGGGGTGAGCGCCCATTGGATATGCGTAAACCCGCGGAATCGTTGAACAGGATCATTCGTACGAGTATCTGGGAGTACGAGCATCGCAATTCGATCGGAGAGTGAACCATCAAATGTATGTGCCTTCCGGTAGATCACATGCTGCGCATCAGTCCAATGTCCATCGCCAAAGAGTGATGAAAGGTGGGGGAAGACAGGGTTGCCAGTCGCGATTTCATTGCGAATGAGCCAGGGCGCAATGGTGATACATCCGACAACGACAGAGATCGCTATAGGCATGATCCATTTGCGGACAGGGATCCCCGCGAGGAGAATCACTGCAATCGAAGGCGCAAGCAAGAAGATCGCAGTCGGTTTACAACTGCATGCCCCGCCAACGATAAAGGCTGCGATCACAGATATGGATTTCAGAGTGTGTTCTGATCTGTGCATCTCAACTGCACATGCCAATGCACCGATCCCCAAGAATATCACACCCATTTCGTTGTACGCAATCGAACCAACCACCGCAATCCAAGGCGTGCACACCATCATCGCACGCGCACACATCGCAGGTGCTCGATCGTGATCCGACAGAGATCCGGCTTGTATATTCCAAACACGGATCGCGTGCTCAACGACACTCCGCAATGAGATTGCACTCACGATCGTCAACAGCGCTGAAAACAGTGAAGCTGCATAAGTCACGCGTGCTTCAGCTGAAAGGAAGTCGTCACTATTGGATAGATACGCAAAGTGCAGATACGCCGATTCGATATAGCTCGGCAGGTAAGCGTACACATTGTGCGCAACGGGCTCTATTCGTCCGCCCGCGAGCCATTCCCTTGGGAGTTCAAGATGATAACTGAGTGAATCGTAACTGTTAAACTCTGTGTCCCACACGGACCCGGGTGGGTTGCAACTCATCAATACAATGAGCACACAACCGAGCACGAAGATCACTCCAATAAGCGTGAGCTTGGTTTGACCAATCGCGTGGTTTAATCTGTTCCCGGTTTTTCCAAGATCACTCAGCAGGAGAAAACACCCTCCGCCGGTGATCACCCAAGCGCTCCAAGTATTGAGAACACCCATAATGCCCAAAAGATGAGTCAATGTGAGTGTCAAGGTAAACCCAACACCCAGTTCTATCACCCATCGCACGGGTGTTTGAGGCAACCATCGTCGGCTCAACTGCCCCAATCCCAATGAACCCGCAAGGTAGATGACAGGCATCCACGAACTATCAAGCACAATGAGCATCGCAACAAGCATTCGACTCGTCGTGGGACCGCCTTCTCCGATTGAAAGTATCATCGGTATGAACACCGCCGCGATTATCGCGTAGAAAAACACTGCTCGTGATCCGACAAGTTGAAGCTTGGTGCTTGGAATATCTACCTGTCCGCTCGTCATGGAGGGATTGTACGGTGCGCATGACCATGTTCTCGGTTTTTAGATCGGTACTTACCTAGAATCAAACATGGGATTGGAACCAATCAAACCAATATCGACGACCGACCCGAGCATGGAGATGACCGGGCTGACGGATCTTATTGAGCCGTTGTGTGCAGTTTTCCGAAAAGCGCTCAAACACGAAGGCCTCAAGTACACTCCCGAGCGAGCACGGATTCTCGACACAATCATCGAGTTCGATGGCTTATTCGAAGCGGATCAGCTTTTGGATCTCATGAAATCCAAAGGATACTCTGTCTCCAAAGCAACCGTGTACCGCACACTCAAACTACTCGAATCCTGCGCAATCATCCAACAGGTACTCTTTGATCGCGATCAATCGCACTATCAACTCGCCTTCGGCAAGCAAGGGAACACACTCTTGATTCATGCGGATACCGGCGAAGTCGAGACGATCGAACTCCCCGAGTTGATCGCACTACGCGATTCCATCTGCAAAGCTCGTGGGCTCAAAGCTCAAGGGCACAAGCTCCAGATCTTTGTCACCAAAGCTTAACGGATCGCGACACGCATTTCCATCAATGATGCTGCGTCATGAAGCAAGACGATCGCTTCATACGGGACATCGTCCTGCGCCCGAATCCCCAGGATAAATCCCTTCGCATCTGATGGGTCCATGCCTTTGATTCGATCAACAACAACATCGATGGTGCTGGGTTGATCTCCGAATCCTCGGACCATCACGGTTCGATTCTGCAAGAAGAGGTCCGCACTGATCATCGGCGTTGGGAGTGAATACCCCGAAGACTGAAGATCTGGGTCCTGAGTCTTTGGCAACTCTGATTGCAAGAACCATTCGAGCCCGCCGATGGAGGCGCTCGCCATGAAGAAGATCAGAATTACAAGGGTCACATCAACCATCGGCGTCATGTTGGGACCAAACCGTGAAGAACGAGTTAACACATTTCGTCGCTTGAGCGGCCGAGGGCGTTTGTAGATGGCATCGGTGCTTGGTTGAGTGTGCTTGGAAGATTGATCAGCAGGTTGACTCATGGTTGCTGCTCCGTCGCGAGTTGTGCGCGCGAAATCCCCGCATCCCGGATTTGATGCATGATCGGCCGGACAACACCAAAGGCTGCATCGCGATCAGCACGAACCTGGATTGGTGTGCGTGGTGATCGCGTGTGCATCCCCTTAATTTCACCTGCGAAACGGGCATTGTCGATATGGTTACCGTTAATCGAAACCTGACCATCAACGGTAATCCCGACGATAATCGGATCATGTTCTTGCGTCTGCTCGATGCCGGTTGCCGATGCGGGGAGATCGATCTGCGCTTTGCGATCCACCGCGAGTTGTCCCACCAAGAGATAGAACACGATCAATACCATCACCACATCGATCATGGGTGTGACATTGATCCGCGCTCCTGCGCCCTCGTTTGAGATGATCGAGCGTGATCTCATGGGGTTGAGTGTGCTCCAGTATCAATCGCTGTATCCGTATTGGTTCCAACGGGGATCATGTCCACGATCTCGCCTGCTTGTGCCATCGCGGTGTTACAGTGCTTTTCGACGATAGATCGGTAGAGCCCGTACACCAATAAACATGGGACCGCGAGCACGAGCCCGAGCATGGTATGGAAGAGCGCCTTAGAAATACCGAGCGAGAGATCAGTCGGCCCCGCCGATCCGCCTGCTTGTCCCAGACGGACGAACGCAATGATCATTCCCCAGACCGTGCCCGCGAGTCCGACCAACGGACCGAGTTCTCCGATGATCCGAAGGGTATCGAGCGGGCGAACCCACCTGGCGCACGCGTTTGATGCAGCAAGTTCCGCAGCGTCGCGCATCGCGTCTTTCCCTTTGTTTCTCGCTCGATACGCAGAGTTGGCGGCGATCGAAACCACCGCGTCTGATTCTGCAAGACCCTTCTCGAAACCGCCAAGATTGCCTTGCATCAGGTGCTCGCGGAGATTCTGGAATGTCGATTCAGGTGCGATGGTTGATCGGCGTGCATCCATGATAATGCGCACAATCAGTGTTAATGCGATGAACGAACCGATGATCAATGCGACAGAAAAAACATCGAACGAATCCACAAACAACGACCATGCGTTTGCAGAAGATTGCGTATCAGCTTGTGCGAGTATAAACATGCAACAACGATATCACATCGGGATGATCTTTGTTGGAGATTCGATTCGTTGGGGACGAGAAAACCCTAATCACCGAGTTCAATATCAGTCTGCTTAATGGGACGCGAGATCGTGTGCTTCTCATCGAACCACGCATTGAGATCCGCCATCCTTGCCCGCTCAGAAGCGAACGGCCAAGTCAACGAATCACCCGGAACCGATACGCCTGTTGTAGGACAAGTCGTCGCAGGGCGTGGACGGATCGCATCGAAACCCGCACGGTCAATCCAAGAATCAGGGATCTCGAAGTGAAAATCACGAGCAGTCTCGTCCACATGATCGATACGAATCGTCAGGCATTCTGCAGGCAACGCATCCGCGATACGGTCCGGCCATTCGATCAGAATAATTGCGCCGCGATCAATAATCTGGTCCCATCCAAGCGCATCGAGCTCCGATTCATCACCCAGCCGATAGCAATCCAAGTGCGCCAGTGGGGGACGCCCGTCATCGCGTTCATAAATATTCATGATCACAAAGGTTGGGGACGATACCGCGTTCTCTTTGATCCCAAACGACTGAGCAAGCATGCGTACAAAGGTGGTTTTTCCCGCGCCCATCTCTCCGATGAGCTTGACGGTGTCGCCCTCACGCAGGATGGCACCCAGATCATCCGCGATGACCTTGGTGTGTTCGAGTGAGTTGGCAGGGCGATGGATCTCGATCATGCGTAGATTGTTCGCAGGGTGATTCGCAATTGCTACACGCAGATTTACCAAAGAATACGCGTGCGGATCGATTCTTCGATCGCGTTGATCCGTTCGTGCAATGCTGCAGCGTTGGAAGGATCTGCATCAAGCACCAGATACCCGATCTGTGGGTTGGTCTGCAGGTATTGTCCGGAGATATTGATGTTCAGATCCGCTGCTGCTTCATGGATCTTGTTGAGCACCCCAGGTACATTGCGATGAAAGTTGAGTATCCGGTGTGAACGCTGGCTGTCCGCCTGGGATCGGTGCTGATCAGGCAGATCAACCTCGGGGATATTCACAGCGCCGGTGGTGGTTCCCAAATTCATAAAGCGGGTGAGCTTGTTGGCAATATCGACGCTGATCGCTTCTTGCGCCTCGATTGTCGATCCTCCGACATGTGGAGTGAGGATGACATTGTCGAGTCCTTGTAATGGGCTCAAAAACGACTCGCCTGACTTTGAGGGTTCATCTGGAAAGACATCAACCGCAGCGCCCGCAAGGTGACCAGATTCGATCGCATCGCGCATCGCATGGAGGTCGACAATTGAACCCCGCGCGTTGTTGAGCAAGTACGCGCCGGGTTTCATCATCGCGATCTGATCCGCGTTGATCATTGATCGGGTTGTTTCGGTATCGGGGACATGGATCGATACCACATCACTTGTGCGTAAGAGTTCTTCCATCGAGCTATTCACAGTCGCATTGCCCAATGGGAGCTTGGAGGTGGTATCAAAGAACTGCACCTTCATGCCCATCGCTTCTGCGAGGATTGAGATCTGTGATCCGATATGACCATAACCGATGATGCCCAGTGTTTTTCCTCGGACTTCATGGGATCCCGCAGCGCTCTTGTCCCAAGTCCCTGTATGCAACGCGTGCGATCGAGCGGTGAGTTTGCGATGCAGCGCGATGATCTCTGCGATGGTGAGCTCTGCGACTGAACGCGTGTTGGAGAAGGGGGAGTTGAACACCGCGATCCCGTTCGATGCTGCGGTATCAAGATCAACCTGATTGGTACCTGCGCAGAAACACCCAACCGCGAGGAGCCGATCGCATTGACTCAGGATGTCGTTGGTGATTTGGGTCTTCGATCGGATACCGACGATGTGGGCGCGTTTGATCTCTTTGATGAGATCATCACCTGCCAGAGCACCTTTGTGGGTGCGGACATTGAATCCCGCATCTTTGAGCTGGGTTGTGCCTGCATCGTGTGTCCCTTCCAGGAGCACAATCTCGATATTGGACTTGGGGAATGATGTCTTTGGTTTCGCAGCGTTCATTGATCGAGTTCCAAGCTTGAGGGTGAAGTTGGGATTGATTCTGGTTCTGGCGCATCGAGTGAGACGGTGCCGGTCATAATCAAGATTCCGAGTAATGCTGCAAGCACCAATCGGTAGTATCCAAACGGTGCGAGTCCGTGCTTGTTGAGGAAACTCACCAACCACTTGACCGCGAGCGCTGCCGATACGGTTGCCACCACGATCCCGATCACAATCGGTGTCCACCCAAGTGTCTCGAACATGTTGGGGGTGCCCATCTCGGATGCATTTTTCAGATTCTTCGCAAGGGAGTAGACGCACGCGCCACCAAGTGTGGGGAGTCCAAGCAGGAAACTGAACTCCGCAGCTTGCTTGGGTTTGAGTCCAACGATCACGCCACCCGCGATGGTCATCATCGATCGACTCGTGCCCGGCCACATCGCGACGCACTGCATAAACCCGATGAACAATGCTTGTTTCCAGCTCATCTCCGTGATGTCGTTTGAGGGATCATCATCAGTATCGACTTGCTTGAACTTGATTTTGTCCAGCGCGATCATGAAGAGACCACCAAGGGCCAGCGCAGTGATGACCGCGGGGGTGTTGAATAGTTTCTCTTCGATGAAGTCATTGAACAGCACCCCAAGCACCGCTGCAGGGAGAAACGCAACAATGATATTGATCGCCATTTTCAACCCGACGGGATCTTTGCCGAGCAATCCCTTGATCATCTGGAGCACACGAGGGAAGTAGAGCCCAAGAACCGCAAGGATCGCGCCCCCTTGGACGACGATGTTGAAGGTATCGACCGCATCTCGTTGAGCGATCGTGTCGCCAAGCCCGAGCAGATCCGATACGATAATCAGATGCCCAGTTGAGGATACCGGAAGGTACTCGGTAATCCCTTCAACAAGCCCAAGGACTATTGCTTGGATGACGGTCATGGATTCGGGTGTAATCATGATGCTCTGTTTCGTGAGATGCTCGTATAAGTAGTTGACGGTGCTGAAAGGATGATCGGCTCAATGATTGAAATCCATGACCCCAAAGACCCGAGAATCGGGGTGTTTCTCAATCAAAAAGATGCTTGGCTCAAGGCTGCGCATCATCCGGATGCTCATGAAGAAGGTGATACACCTGAGAACACCGGTTTGTTCATCGCAGAAGGTGTCTTGGTCGTAGAACAACTGATCAGATCCAAGTTCCCAGTGCAATCGGTCTTGGTCACCACCCAACGGGCAAAGAACATCGAGTCCGTTCTCTCGCAAGTACCTGAAGATGTACCGGTTTACAGCGCTTCCCAATCAGTCATGGATGAAATTGTTGGATTCCCAATGCATCGAGGACTCCTCGCGTGTGGGCAAAGAATCGCCAATCCTGATCCAATAAAACTCGCCAAGCAGTGCCGAGCGATGGTGGTGCTTGAGGATTTGAGCAATCATGATAATGTGGGGTCAGTATTCCGTTCGGTTGCAGCACTCGGAGGCAACGGAGTGGGGGTCTGGCTCACCAAGCGGTGCTGTGACCCCTTGTACCGCAAAGCGTTACGCGTTTCGATGGGGCATGTGCTCAATGTCCCGTATGCAATTGTGGATGATCTTCATACCAAGCTCGATGCGATCAAGGAAATCGGATTTGCGACGATTGCACTTACGCCCGATAACAAGGCGGTTTCGATAAAAAATCACCTCAAACAGGGGGTTGAAAAGCCTGTATTGCTCTTTGGCGCTGAAGGGCCGGGGTTGAAGCAGTCCACTTTGGACCGCGTTGACCACAAAATCCGGATCCCAATGTCAAAAGATGTAGATTCACTGAATATCGCCGTGTCGGCAGCAGTTAGTATCTACAGCTATCTTGAACCGATGTAGGAATGTGCCTGCCAACAAGATGAGTCATTTGAGAACAAACACAGCAACTCGGAAAGGCCGACGCGTTGTGATGAGGGGTACACCAATCCCAAACCCAAGGAGTACGGATATGAGTTTTCTTTCAGTAATCATCGCATCAGCAGGCATGACCCTGGCAACAGGCGCGGCCATCGCAGGGCCAGATGGCAGTTGTCCATTGTGTGCATCCCACGGCGAAGCAAAGTCAACAGAAGCACCAAAGTGCGACGGCTGCGCCAAAATGGGTGAAGGTGAGAAATGCTCCATGTGCGCTTCCCATGATGGTGCCAAAGATGCGATGAGTGATGTGAAAGAAGATCTTCCAATGATCGACGCATCGCTGTATGCAAACGCCGATTGGCCGACCCACAACTCTGGGGAAGGGCTCTACGCCAAGGACTTCCAAGGCAAACAACTCCAAGTCGCACTCGGGAACGAAACATGGATTTCTGAGCAGGTAAATGTAGAAGGCAAAGTGCTCGTGCTCGATTTCTGGGCAACATGGTGCCCACCTTGTGTCGCAGCAATGCCAATTCTTGATAAAATGCAGAAAGCAGAATCCCAGAACCTCGCGATCATGTCCATCGGCGGACAACGCGAAGACGAGGCAACCGTCCGCAGTTACCTCAGCGATCACGAAGAATCCATCCATGCACTCTTCGATGCAGATCAATCAGTATTCAAACCGTTCCAGTCCGAAGGCATCCCTTTGGTTGTGGTGATCTCCACCGACGGCGTTGTTCGTTGGATCGGTAATCCACACGATCCCGCATTCCAACCCGCGGTTAAAAAAGTCATCGCCGTTGACCCGATGATCCAAGCAAAGAGCTGATACAGACCGTGAATCTCGATCCTCAGAACCCGCGAAAAAGCGGGTTTTTTCATGTTTGGATGCAAAATCGATTTTATCGGGTGTTGGAATGTTGATGATCGTGTAGGATATTGATAGATCATTCGATCAGCGTCAGACCTGTCAATCTGTACATGAACCTGTATTTCAATAGAGGATTACCATATGAAACAACACACATCAAAGAAGATCGGTGCTGCGATGCTCGGAATCATCGCGGTCGCAGGCATTGTTGCTGCCGGACCTCGCGTCGAGCGTGAAGGCGATCCTGCACATCGCGAAGCGCTCCTTGAAATCGAAACTCAGCCGTTCGCATCCGAACTCTTCGACGGGCTCGATAAATGGACCCACGATGAAGTGGTGAACGCAGAAGCAATCGAAGGCAAAGTTGTCCTCGTCGGATTCGTATCCGCGGGCAACTCGCAATCGATGGTGAGTCTGGCAAGTTTGTCTCGGTACCACCGCAAGTATGCTGATAAAGGTCTTGTGGTTTTAGCAGTTCACCCGGAACTTGGTTGGGACGCCTTTGACGAGAAAGTCGCAGGCGGTCGCGTGAAGGTACCCTCTGCCCGTGATGCGGGGGGATTGTTTGCCCAGGGTTTGATGGCTGATGGATACCCAGACCTGTACTTGGTCGATCGCGCCGGACAACTCCGTTACGCAGACTTCGAGAACCGTTCACTCAAAGGCGCTGTTGCTCAGCTGCTCAAAGAAACACCGGAAGAAGCAATCGCCAACGCGGTGATGCAATCAGAAGGAATCGAGATCGCAGAAGAAGCAACTTCAGTCAAGGAAATCCCAACCGCTGCGTACGCCAACGCAGATTGGCCGGGGCAAAACTCGGGCAAGTTGACCGCTTTGAACTACCAGGGGAAACAACTGCCAGTGCCTTTGGGTAATGAAGATTGGTTGTCCGAAGAGCGCGAAATCGATGGCAAAGTCATCGTGCTCGATTTCTGGGCAACCTGGTGTGGACCTTGTAAAGCAGCATCACCCATGCTCGAAAAAATGCAAATCAAGCATGAAGGCAAGCTCGAAATCCTCGCGATCGGCGGTCCAAGCGACGACGAAGCAAAGCATCGCAAGTATGTCATCCAGAACAAGAAGGCATATTCAAACCTGTATGATCCAAAGGGCACGATTAACAACGCTATGAAAGTTCGTGCAATCCCCCACACCGTGATCATGTCCACCGATGGCGTGATCCGTTGGCAGGGCAATCCGTTGAGTTCAGACTTCGCCAAAGCATTGGATCAAATCGTCAAAGCGGACCCAATGTTTGCTGAGGATTGAGTTTCGAGCAGTTGGTAAGCCAACAATACAGGCATGACCACTGAGCATCATGCTGACAATGAATCAAATCCCGCAGCGGACTATCCCGAGTCGGCTGCGGGTTTTTCAATGCCTTCGTCACAGATCAAGAGAGTCAAAACAGGTGCAAAGCTCGCAAGTCCTCGTTTGAACATTGTGCTGGTTGAACCAGAGATCCCCAACAACACCGGCAACATCGGACGCACCTGCGTGACTACCGGATGCCGATTGCATTTGGTCAAACCATTAGGATTTGATATCGATGAAAAGGCGTGCCGACGCGCCGGGCTTGATTACTGGCCGAGGCTCGATCTTGAGGAACATGATTCGCTTGAAGACTATCTACAAAGACATCCACCCAATACTGAGCTAGCCGAGAACGCTCATCCTCGGACTTGGTTCTTGACCACCAAAGCAAAGCAGACCATTTTTGATGCACCGATCAAGCAAGGCGATCACCTGGTGTTCGGGCGAGAGAGCGCCGGGCTCGCCGATTCCGTGCATGACGCGTACCCAGATCAGCGATTATGTGTGCCAATGGTTGCCAATGAACGATCATTGAATCTATCGACCTGTGTTGCGATTGTTGCATATGAGGCTGTACGGAAAATGATCGGGTCAGGAGAGGCGGTCGTTGATTCCCAAGGCCGATTGCTGAGTGCGGATTAAGATCGGTTTACGAGGATCATGAAAAAACTTCATGAAATCAGAACGAAATCCTGATAAAATAGAGAATACATCGAACAGTTTTTCTCAACGATGCGTATAACAATTGTTGAAGTTCTCATTCTCTCTCTTGGTGTGTGGAGCACCGTTTAGTTCTTGAATGTGTGAGTCAAACTGAATTCTCTCCTCTCTCCAGAACAGTGTGCCGTCGTGATTGGCGGTACACTGTTTTTTTTGCTCGTATCAAATGTGCTATACTCATGCAAGCACTTCTTAGGGAGCAATGTTCATGCAGAGTATTCAGCATTTCAATCAGCGTTCGCGCAATCGTTCAGCGATGCCCATCGCGTATGGTTTGCTCACACTACTAGGTTGTGTGTTGCTCGTAGGATGTCAGAAGACCGCGCTTCGTCCTGATGACCAACGGAGTCAGTACGATCGTTACGACCAAGCACGCAACCAACGCGCTGAACCATTTCTTGAAGATGAGTTCGGTCGACGAACTCCAAACCTTTCTGGCCGATTACTCGATCGGGGTGATTGAGCCACACATAGATGTGAGCAAATTGCAATCCGGTTACAGTTTCGGATGTTTGTTCGGGATATGCAAGCGTGATTTGAGTTATCAGTCAGTTCATGCGCACCGTGCGTAAAAAATACCGAAGAAAGTGCAAGGAAAACAGGCCTTCGCTCCGACTTGTAATGATACTGTAAGAGAATCAGTTCAACTCCCGTTTATCGGATACCAAACTCAGTGGCAGCCAAAGTAACATCTCGTTCACGCACCAGCAATCGCACCAAGATTGTTTGGTCTGTATTAGGTGTCGGAATGTCATTAAGTGTTGCATTACTTACGATCCTTGATCCGGGGGCATCCGCTCAACGATCTGGTGGCGTAAGCATGTCCCCATTGATGGGCGTGCAAGGTTCATCGGGAATGGATCAGATTTTCCAGACCGCAAACCCAATCGAAGAAGGTCGGTGGGACTCAATCGTGATCGTTCACTCAGGTACCCCCGCTGGATCAGCATCGGACATCGCATCCGAGCATCGTGAACTCGGGTACGACGGGCTCGGATTTCATTTCGTGATCGGGAATGGATCACGCAGAATGCGTGACGGCGAAATCCACATCGGATATCGTTGGCTCGATCAACGCGATGGCGCTGAACTCGCAGGTGTCGGCGATGGTTTCGTCTCATCAGGTGTCATCGAAATCTGCCTTGTGGGTGACGGCGATCGCCGATCATTCACAGATGAACAGTTACATCGATTGGCACAGGTTGTTGTCGCACTCGCAGACAAACTCGACATCGCATCAGACAAGATCAACCTGCACCAAGATCTCTCAGGCACTTCAAGTCCTGGGCAGTTCTTCCCGCGGGCTCAGTTTGAGCAGTTGCTCGCCTCGATGGGCACCTGAGACCTTCTCTCTCCCGGTTTGAGCCGATAGACCAAATCCATCAATTCATTCAAATTCATTCGATCGCTCCAGATCCATTCCCGTTTTGGTGCGTAGGGTGATGTGTCGCTGATTGCTTATCAGGAATGTGCTTTCTCGCACGCGTGCATTCTCAATGTCAGGAATCGATTGAATCGATGCCTGACGCAGACAAGCAATAGGACGCGGCAAACTCCCGAAAACATCAAAGTCTCTGCACGCGGAATCGGTCCGGCACGCGTGTAGCGGATAAGATAAAGCCGATAACTGCGATTCTGGCGCATGTCGATAGCATCGCGATGGAATCCAAGGGAGAACTTGCCGAAAGAAGAGAATACTTGCCATAACATGGTTCACACTGCGTTCTGCATGGAACCATGTTCGGAGAGATTGGCTTTTTTCGGAGAACACGAGAGTTTAACACGCATGACTGAACTGACTGCAGCATGGAAAAAGGGTGATGACCTTGAAGGGTACCGGGTGATGTCCGAAATCGGACGCGGTGCGGCTTCAATTATCTATCTTGTGCAAGATCCCAAAAGCAAACAAATCTGGGCGATCAAACATGTCGTCAAGAACAATCCCAAAGAACAACGATTCCTCGACCAGACCGAATCAGAGTACAAGATTTCGAGTCAACTCGATCATCCTTCGATCCGCAAGATCCCGCGCATCATCAAGAAAGGTTCGATCCTCAAGACCAACGAAATGTATCTGGTTATGGAACTTATCGACGGCATTTCATTGCATGAAGAACAACCAGATGATTTGGGAACAATAGTTCAGCTTTTCCAAGAGACTGCATCGGCGCTGGCGCACATGCACGATCGCGGATATGTCCATGCAGATATGAAACCTCACAATGTGATTGTGGGAGTCACGCTCGACGGCGAGTACACCGCAAAGCTCATCGACCTTGGACAGAGTTGCAAGACGGGGACAATCAAAAAACGAATCCAAGGCACACCCGATTATATTGCTCCTGAGCAGGTCCATCGCCGAGAGATTACCGCGAAGACGGATATCTATAACTTTGGCGCCACCATGTACTGGGTGCTTACAGGGAAGAACATCCCGACCGCGATGGGGGTGGGTGGTGATTCACTCACGGGTTCGCGCGACGATGCGTTGATCGAAAAAGCGACACCGGTTATCGAGATTAATCCGCTTGTTCCTGAGCGCCTCAACGAGTTGATCATGGAATGTATCCAGGTTGATCCCGACAATCGTTCTGAGAACATGGATGTGGTTGCCGACAAGCTTGATCTGATCCTCGGAATCATCCGAGCGCCTTCAGTCCAGAGCTGAATCAAACTCAATAGAATATCTCATATCAGCATGCAAAGCATTCTCTGCGGTTTTCCCCTACACTCTTGATGCGATGTATACGCTCGATTTATCAAATATCGATGAGGTTGTTGATGTGCTCAGAGCAGGTGCTCAGGCATGCCGCGACGCAAACTGTCGCCAAGGCTCGATTGATTTCATCGAAGCGCCCGGAGAGCTCATCGCAACCGGGGACACCCATGACCATCCGAGCAACTTTAAAGCAGTGGTCAGTGCTGCAGGACTTGATGGCGAGTTCGGCGCGGAGGAAAAACACCTCACGCTCCATGAGATCATTCACCCTGATCTTCCTGAGTCGCGTGAACTCCCATTAGACATGTCATACCAAGGGCTCACCCGCGTCGCGTTCCTCAAATCACAATATCCAGAACTGGTGCATGTGCTGCTCGCGAATCATGAGCTGGCCCAAGCGATCGGGTCGGGGATCATGAAGAACGGAGTCAAATGCGTTGACGCGTTCAACGCAGGAATTGAATCAACATTCGGAGACCAATCTCATCGTGTCCATGACGCGATCTCCGACTTAGTGATGTCGATGCCGATTGCATTACGATGTCGATGTCCGCATGGGGATATCTTGTGCTCTCATTCCCTCCCCGGCCCTGCGTCAATGGGAAGGTTCGATGCAACGATCATCCATCGTGACTTAACTCCGGATGATTATCAACCCCGTACAGGATCAGCGCATCTGATGGTCTGGGGACGCGGATACGACCATGACCAACTCGAAGATCTGACCGAAAGGTGGGGGGTCAATCTATTCATCCTCGGACACGAACACGCAGACAACGGCTACGCGGTTGTGCACCCAAACGCGATCGTGCTCAATACTGACCACAACCGGGGGGTGTACTTGCCGATCAATCTCGATGATGAACCAACGGTTGAACACTGTGTGTCCAATATCGTCCATATCCAGTAAAACAGTCTGCCGCTTTCGACCAAGTGGGTTGTAAGAAATCAGTTCATTGGTTTGTTCGGCACAGCATGGATTCCCTTGTCTCTTTCGAACCCGTATGCTTCCGGATTGAGATACATCCCTTTGTGTTGTTCAGGTTTCTCTTCTTCAACAACAATCGGGTAATGCAATGCAGCAGGGTCTTGACGGACCCCGGTGATCTCCCAGCTTACACGAGCTTTGGGCGCCCCGCCTCCGATCGCAAATGAATTCGTTGAAACCTCTGATGAGATAAACAGACCAGGCATTGAAGCGCCGATCGCGGTGAGTTGGTACCGGAAGTTTCGATTGAGTGTTTCGAAGTAATCCGGGAGTTCGACGATCGCAGTCCCGTCGGAGTCGAGCGTGATAATGCCGTTGTAGATATTCATCATATCGGGGGATTCAACAAATGAGTGGGAGAGGTACTTGTTCTCTGGGTCGAGCGGGTGATCGATTTTGAATGAACCGGATGATTTGCTCAGCGTTCCTGCAACATGGACATCTCCGTCGAAGTATCCAGCCCACTGTGTGCCGACTCCGGACGCGGTGCCATAGAGGCCATATGCAGTATCTGTACCGGTTGATGCTTGAGCAGCGCCGTATACACCGTAACCTCGACGGAATGAGAGAGAGTTCGCAGTAATTGCACTGCCTTGGACTCCAGCGATAAAGAGCCCAGTTGTGTCGGAGGAGCCCGCGAGCCCACGGACTCCAACTCGAACACCACTCCCGTCTTCCTGTGCTCGGCCTTCAATCCCGGCTTCTCCGCCTGAGCCGAGAATCGCGATGCCGTCCCCGGAAGCAGAAGTATTGTACGCCTCGACCCCATACTGAGCATTGGCGAGTGTGGCATTGGTTCCGGCGCTGAGATGGGTTGCGAAGAGTCCTCTGTCGTTACTGGTCTGAGCGTATACGCCGGTGCCCGATGTGGACAGGCCCACTACGCCGCGTCCCGTAGGCGAGGTTCCGTAGACGCCCCATCCACTTGCTGCGTGCGAGCCGTATACGCCGATTCCCAGCGAGTTTTGCCCGTTGTTGCGTCCGCGGACACCCGCGGAGAGTCCACCAGGCGAGTTTGCCGAGATTTCACCCAACACGCCGACCGCGCTGCTCGAGGTTGATCGGCTCGTGCCCTCGACTGCGGGCGTGGTGCCCGAGTTGTTTGAGTGCTCCCCGAGAATAGCTGTGCCCGTTGACGAGGTGGCGATAATCTCAAAGACCGTTGACGATGAATCGAAAATAGAGAATGGTGTCTCGATTGAACCTGCCGAGTTCGCACGGACTGCGTTGAGCGCCCGCGGCGTTTCTCGTAACCGAACCCTGGGTGTAAGCGGGGTGCCTTCGACCGATATCGATAACCATCGCGTGCTGCTGTTCATCAGCGCGTTTGGAAAATCAATTTCGACCGTAAACAAACCATCAACCACGGACACATTATTGACAGTGTCCACTGCGAGCGCGAACCCGCCTGAAGCCGAGTCAGCAAGCTGGAAAGTCATGTCGAATGTCCCATTCGCGGGTGCGCCTGAATCCATCAGTTGGCCTTGGTAAGTGAATGGGTCCGCGTGTGTGATCGTGCTAAAAAGGGCGCTAAAACCAAGAACTGTGGTGATAAACATTATTTTCTTCTGAGTGTGCATCCTGATTCCCTCGTGATTGTTACATTTGAATAGTGAGTTCTCAATGTATCAGGATGAATGGGAATCACCAAATTGGGGTGGTATTACACCGTTTTCAATCAAGGAGGGCAGTTGAACTCACATACACCCCCGCAAAACCAACGCTCGATTTGCCCGAAATGCGGGTACGATCAATCCGGGATCATCGATACATGGAATGATCAGTGTCCGATGACTGGTCGATGCTCGGAGTGTGGGTTGAGTTTCGCATGGCGGGATGTATTCGATCCGCTGCTCAACGATTTGTACTGGTACGCAGAGCACGCAAGATCTAATCGAGCAATGATCCGGCGCACGCCGGGGACTCTGGTTCGATTGTTGAACCCAATTCAGTTCTGGAACGAGGTCGATGTTGCCAAACCGATCAAGCTCAGAACGCTTGCGGTTTGGGTACTGCTCACGATTATCACAACACATGTAGTTGTATCGATCCCACTTGGGATTGGATTATGGGGTCGGTCGACAAGCTCATGGGGAAGCCTGACGATACTCGAATATATCGATCAATACAGTTTATATGGCATTGCGGAGTTAACGCTCGATGCGCTCTTCGACCCTGCGATGCGAACATGGATAAGCACTCGCGGCGGATCCGGGTATTCATTACGATTCCAAGCAGGACAAAGGCACTTGATTTACGCAATCCTCATTAAACCGATTGTGTTTCAAGTTGGATTTGTGATGCTCTGGAGCACCGTGCTCGTTGCGATTCCCTACACTCGCAGAGTCACCAAAGTACGAGCAAAGCATGTCATCCGGGCAATTCTTCTGAGCGTCTTGATGCTTGGATTATCGTTCGAGTTCACTCGCTTGATCTACGGCATCATGATGTGGATGGGTTTTTATTGGAACGGATTCGCCGTTGCTCGCATCTACCGGATTGTTGTACCCGTATTGGTGCTGTGGCAACTCATCTACTGGTCGAGCGTGATCAGCATCGGTTGGCGCGTTCAACCGTGGAGGCTGCTGGTCGTGCTTGGCACAATCGCAGCACTGCTCGGCGGATTTGCATTGCGCGTGTATGTTTTCTTGGCGAGCACATTATGAAGAAGAACATTGAGCACATCCCAATCTGTCCAAAGTGTGGATATGACCAGTCTGGAATCATCTCAACATGGGAAGATCAATGCCCGATGACTGGTCGATGCCCAGAGTGCGGGTTGGAGTTTGAGTGGGCTGATGTGTTTGATCCTGGCAGGGTGCTTTTGCCGTGGTACATAGAGCACACTACGAGTAAGCGGACAATGTGCCGACGAATACCTTCCACACTTTGGATGATGTTCATTCCGTATCGTTTTTGGAAACGACTGAGTGTGCATTATCCCGTTTGTTTATTGAGGGTGTGGGGGTGTGTTCTCGGGTCTGCTGTCGCGGTTTATCTGCTCACTATCTTCCTGCTCGTATGCATTGGAACATATAGCACACTCAGGCGGAATCAGTTGTTTACGGAGTTGCAAGGATTATCACCCGGTTTAAATTACACAGGTTTATACTGGATTGATATGGAGGATGTTTCCTATTGGATGGACAACTTCAAGAATGCATTTCAGACCGCGTTGTCGAACGCCTCTGGGTTGACACAGAACGGGTTACACTTTGTATTGATTACAATGGGGATGTCGATGCTCTGGGTCACGGTGCTGTGCGTCATCCCCACAACGCGGAGGATGGCCAAGATACGGCTGATGCATGTTCATCGGACGATGGCACTCTCCTGCTTCGTGGGGATACTCGGATATTTGCTCGCATTGTTTTTAGATACGGGCGCACAGTTGGTCTTGTACTCAAAGCTATCGATCAATTCGACACGATTTTTATCTACGAGCGGAAATTTTTCATATTCCCTTACAACGACAGGCACCAATCAGTTTGAGATGTATGCGAATCTCATCGTGACCATCGGTTTGCTCTTCGGGTTGATTTGGGTCCAATGGTTCTGGATCACTGCAATCGTTGTTGGATGGAGAATCCGATCGGTGCTGCTCGCAGTGTTAGGGCTTATCGCGTCACTACTCGCAGGTTTTACAGTATTCATGTGCCTCTCGGTTTACTGATCTCATCGAGCTCTCTGCATACACTTGGCTATGAGCACATCCACCCAAACAGCAGACAAAACAATCGACTCCGCCATCATCGACACCATTGCCAAGACCGATCCGCAGGTCGCTGAGCTCGTTGCTGCAGAGCGTGAACGCCAGGAACACACGATCGAGCTGATCGCATCGGAAAACCATGCATCCCCTGCGGTCACGGTGGCAGCCGGGACATGCATGACCAACAAGTACGCCGAGGGATATCCCGGTCGGCGGTACTACGGCGGATGTGAACATCACGACAAGATCGAGCAACTCGCACGCGATCGAGCAAAGGAACTCTTCGGATGCAAGTTTGCCAATGTTCAACCCCACTCAGGGGCGCAGGCGAACACCGCCGCGTTTATGGCGATGATGGAACCGGGTGACACTTTCCTTTCGCTCGTCCTCAAAGACGGAGGCCATCTCTCGCATGGCATGTTCCTCAACTTCTCAGGCATCTTCTATAACCCCGTCCACTACGCGTTGCACTACGACAAGAACCATCCCCAACACGAGCAGATTGATTATGACTCAGTCCGCGCAGCAGCACTCGAACACAAACCAAAGATGATCCTCTGTGGGTACTCCGCGTATTCGCGCCAGATCGACTTCGCCAAGTTCCGCGAGATCGCAGACGAAGTCGGCGCAACGCTGATGGCAGACATCGCACACATCGCAGGGTTGGTCGCAGCTGGTGAACACCCATCCCCATTTCCCCACGCACACATCGTCACCACCACAACACATAAATCCCTGCGAGGGCCACGCGGCGGGCTCATCATGACCAATGATGAAGAACTCAACAAGCTCATCAACCGCAATGTATTCCCAGGTGTGCAAGGCGGGCCTTTGATGCACATCATCACCGCAAAGGCGGTCGCCTTCGGTGAAGCGCTCAAACCCGAGTTCAAATCTTATCAACAACAAGTCATCAAAAACGCGCAAGCACTCGCAGACGCGATGACCAAGCACGGTTTCCGGATCACATCAGGGGGGACAGACAACCACCTGATGCTTGTTGATCTGACTGTCAAAGACGCTGATTTGACAGGGAAGGAAGCAGAGAAGTGGCTCGAAGACGCGGGGTTGATCACCAATAAGAACGGCATTCCCGACGATCCACGCTCGCCGATGATTACTTCAGGTTTGCGATTGGGCACCCCCGCAACAACTACCCGAGGATTCAAGGAATCCGAGATGGGCGCGATCGCAGAGTGGATCAACCGTGTGGTCGAATCCAAAGGCGATCAAGCAACCATTGACACCGTGCGTGCCGAAGTGAAATCGCTCTGCGAGCAGTTCCCTCTGCATCATTGATCAATCAATCTGATCAAAGAAACCGATCAATGAAACCCGCACATGTGAAACATATCGATCCCGAAGCACCTGAGCTTGGTCCCCACGAGGAACTCGTAGATGTTCAAGTGGGTTCGCTTGTCGATCGTTCCGCACATGAAAGCCTGCGCATTGGTGCGGGTACCAACTCATCAAGCAATCCCGTCCACGCAAAGGCAATTGAGATCGAGCAGGCATTGATCGCGGGCAACGCCCTCGCGGGTTCTGTTTTGCCCGGGGGAGTGTTCAAAGACTGTGAGTTCGATCATGCCGATCTTGCAAGCGCCACCTGGATCAACGCGCGATTGGTGCGTGCGAAGTTCACAGAATGCCGATTAACCGGGGTTGATCTGCGGATGAGCGAACTCCGCGATGTTGCGTTCAAAGAGTGCAAAATGCCTGATGCGTTGTTCTCCGAATCAACCCTCATCCGTGTACGGTTCGATCGATGCCAGTTAATGAATCTTGATCTCGCGGGCGCGACGATTGAATCCTTGGCAATCCACAACTGTGACATCACCAACCTCCGCCTCGACGGCGCACGGATATCCCTGCTCGATCTCAGAGGGAGCACGATCGACGGCATATCCGTAGATGTTGAATCCCTCCGAGGGATCGTGATCGACCCGCTCCAATCACCGGCGATTGTGCAGTCGCTCGGGGTTCGTGTTTTGAACGCCGAACTTTAATCACCAGATTAGTGCTTCAGATCATTGTGGGATCGTTCGGCTTTTTCGGCTGTGATCGATTTCAACATCACCCCAATCGAAGAAACCATTCACGGATCGTTCGCCTTTGGGAATGCGGATGTAAGTGATTGACCCGTCCATGTGTATTCGGTAGATCGAGTCGGCTGTGCCGGTGATACCCACAACTGCTTTGGGATCGTTCGTGTCTGGTTGCATGCCCATGCCTCCTATGATGATCCCGGTAAGGAGGGTGATCGAACAGATCGCGGCCATTCTCCATCGCCCCGTCGAGCGTTCAAGAGCAGAGAGACGATCATCGGTATGCGCTGTTGTATGTTGTGTATTCATGGCATCAGTATGACCGCGATTAGGTGCAGATGCTGACAGAAAATGAGACACTTTGTGCAAGAAACTGATAATTGGGTTTCATCCATAGCACAACACATCGGACGAGTTGAACAAGGAAGCCCAAATATCAATCGTTTCAGATATTTGGAATGCTTGATGAGCGAGCATTGTTCCAGGGATGTGATGATGCTATTCGATGACTTCGATCGCGGCGTTCTTCATCTGTCGATGCCCGCGGATCATGTCCCATGAATAGATCACAACCGCGATCCAGATGATCCCGAACGAGACAAACTTCAACGGAGTAAATGTTTCACCGAATGCAAAATAGGTCAGAAGAAGTTGCCCCGTCGGCGCGGTGTACTGCAAAAGCCCAACCGTACTCAATGGCAAACGGCGCACCGCATTCGTGAAACAAACCAGGGGCACAATCGTCACGATCCCACCCAAGAGCATGACCAGATTGAGCCACATCGGGGTTGTTTCTGCGATAAAGACCCCGCGATCATGCATGTTGAGATACACAACCATCCCGATCGCAACAGGAAAAAGCAACGCCATCTCAAAAGTCAATCCGACACTGGCGCCGACATCCACCTTCTTGCGCAATAATCCGTAGATCCCAAAGCTTGTCGGCAATACGATCGACAACCAAGGCAATCCCTTCGAGTCCGCAGACCCAAGCTCGGCAAACCCCATCACCACAACCGCAACACACGCAAGGGAGATCGCGCCCCATTGCACAGGGCGCGGGCGTTCACCAAAGAACACAAACCCGAGCGCAATCGAGAACAACGGATTGATGTAATACCCCATCGACGCGTGACTCAATCGATCTGTCGAGATCGCAAAGATAAAGAAATACCAGTTGATCAATATCAAAAATGTCGATGGGATCAATATTTTGAGCGAACTCCAACTCGTCGCAGCTTTGATCAAATCGCGCATTTGCCGAGAGAACACAAGGATCAACAACAAGATCGGCAACCCAAAGAGTATCCGCTGGGCAACCGCCTCAAGCGGATCCGCCTGGTTGTTCATCAGAAGCTTAAAATAACTCGGGACAACAATCGCCCACCATCCGAACGCGCCCGCTGCATATGCAAGCCCTTGAGCTTTGTGCGGGTATTCGATGGTTGACTGGTCAATAGACATGAACGAGAACTGTAGACCATGTCTTGGATTGATCTGCTGCAAAGGTTGGATCTATATGTCATAATGTTATTCGATAGCTCGTTTCAAGTTCGTTCAGTAGGATGGTGAAATACATGGTCGCAAAGCTCGGACGATTTCTCACTCAGGTCTTTTCCAAAACTGCGCCAGACCCATTTGTGATCGCGATCATGCTCACGATTGTTGCCGGGGTGTTGGCATTGACACTCGGACACTACGAAGGCGCAGCCACAATCCCGGAAAGAGCTAACGCGATGATCGATGCGTGGCGCGGGTCGAGCGGGATATGGAAGTTCCTCGGGTTCGGGATGCAGATGTGTCTGATCTTGGTCACCGGGCACACGCTTGCAGCAAGCAAACCGATTGCAAGGATGATCGCCACGCTCGCGGGGGTGCCCAACTCCGCGTCCGCTGCTGTTGCGATGGTCGGGTTCATCGCGGTGTTCCTTGGATTGATCAACTGGGGTTTAGGACTCATTGTCGGTGCGCTCTTCGCACGCGAAGTTGCCAAGGTCTGTGCCCGCAAGGGGATCAAAGTGCACGGTCCGCTCCTCGCTGCTGCAGGATACATGGGGTTGTTAGTATTCCACGGCGGGTTCTCAGGATCCGCACCACTCAAAATGACCACCGAAGCGCAAGCACGCGATGTATTGCCGATCGAAATCTTTGAATCAATGACTACGAAAAACATCCCGCTCTCGCAAACGCTCTTGAGTCCGATGAACATATTTGTTGCCTGCGGCTTATTGGTGCTTGTCCCTTTGGTGCTCTGGATGTTGACACCCAAGCATGAAGATGAGATCGTCCCCATGTCAATCGTGGAAACAGAACCTGCTTCAGACGAGCATACGGGTACATTCCCCGATTGGATCGAGCGATCTCCGATCGTGGTGTGGGCATTGGCACTGATGCTCATGTGGGCATTCGTGCGGTTTATGAGTACGGACGGATTGATTAAACTGGGTCCAAATGAAGTCAATGTGCTTATGCTCGCGTTGGGGTTGGTGTTGCACGGCTCGGTCCGTTCGTACATCGCTGCTGCCGAGGAAGGGGCAAGGGGGTGCTCCGGAATTATCCTCCAGTTCCCCTTGTACGCCGGGATCATGGCGCTGCTTTCGAGTTCAGGTCTAATCAATGACTTCAGTGCTTGGATCGGGACCCTTGCCAATGAAACAACGGCACCATTGTTTACCTTTGTCAGCGCCGGGGTTGTAAACCTGTTTGTGCCTTCAGGCGGTGGGCAATGGGCAATCCAAGGACCGATTGCGCTCCAGACTGGAGCGCAGACAGGGGTAGAACCCGCGAAAATGGTCATGGCGGTCGCGTACGGGGATCAACTCACCAATATGCTCCAGCCGTTCTGGGCACTGCCTCTCTTGGCAATCACCAAGGTCAAAGCCCGAGAAATAGTGGGGTACACCGCGGTGGTGATGCTTGTTGCAGGTGCATGGATGATGCTTGGGCTCTTGCTTTTTTAGTGCATATGATTTGCCCACATGCCTACCGATACAGATCAATCCCAATCAATCGAAACCATCTCCTTTGTGAGTTTGGGTTGTCCCAAGAACCTTGTAGACTCTGAGAAAATGCTCGGGCTTTTGGCTGCCGATGGGTTGATGCCCGTGTCAGCGGAGGTCGCTGAGGATCAAGAGCATGACGATCTTTCGTTGTCAGGCTCGGAACAAGATTCATCCGCAACCGACGGGCGCGTTACACCCGCAGATGCAGTGGTCATCAACACTTGCGGCTTCCTTGAAGCATCAAAGCAAGAATCCCTCGGCGTCATCGCAGAAGCGGTAAAACTCAAAGTACAAGGCAAAATCAAACGCGTCGTCGTCGCGGGATGTCTGGTGCAAAGACATCGCGCAAAGATGTTCGATTGGGCGCCCGGGATTGATTCAATGGTGGGTGTATTCGATCGCGAGCACATCATCGAAGCAGTCCGAGGCGCCAAAAGCGAACGGGAAACGCTCGAAGATTCACCCAAGTACTGGATCAACGCCAACGCGATCACCAGCGCAGAATCACAAGGGATTCAAACCGTCGGGCTCACCGTCGCAGGAAAAGATGGCAAAGGAATCGGATACTTTGAATCCGACAATGCAAGATTGCGTCTCACTCCTCGGCATTATTCGTATCTGCGGATATCGGAAGGATGCAACCAGAACTGTGCGTTCTGTACCATCCCCTCTATCCGTGGGAAAATGAGGTCCAAGCCCGAAGATCGGATCATCGAAGAAGCACGCGAACTCATGCGTGACGGCGTCTTCGAGATGCTCATGATCGGCCAAGACACCACAAGTTACGGCGACGACATCGGTGTAGGGCTTTCACAAGTCCCCGGCGCTGACAAGTTCCGCGCCGGACTCCCCAAACTTCTGCGAGGATTGTCTGATGCGATGAGTGAAGAGATCGGACGGGGTTGGCTCCGCATGATGTATGCCTACCCGACCTATTTCAGCGATGAGATCATCGACGCATTCGCCGAGGTTGCGGATCGCGGGAATCTACTGCCCTACCTCGATATCCCGCTCCAACATGGATCAGACCGGGTCCTCGAACTCATGCGCCGCAATGTGACGAGTGCTCATCAGACCGAACTTTGCCATAAACTCCGCGATCGAATCCCGGGGATGGCTATTCGCACCACATTTATCACCGGTTTCCCTGGTGAGACCGATCAAGATCACCAAGAACTCCTCAACTTCATCGAAGAAGTCCAGTTTGACGCCGTTGGGTGTTTCCAGTACTCCAAAGAACCGGGGACGGTCGCGGGTCGGATGGAAGAAGACCCAAAGCTCATGGTCCCCGCAGAGATCAAGCAACAGCGCCACGACGAGATCATGGCGCTTCAGCAGCAAATCGCATTCGACCAAGCAGAGTTCGTCGCGAGTCAGTTCGATCCAACCAAACCAACAGAATCGGGCGCGCAGTTCGATGTGGTGATCGACAAATCAACCGGAAATCAGGTCGAAGCAACCCCAGGCGTCTCCGACGGAGGGACCCTCTATACAGGTCGAACATACTTCCAGGCGCCCCAGATCGATGCAACGACTCATGTCATCGCCAAGAACAGTCTCGCGCAAGGTGAACTCGTCCGATGCACGATTGTCGCAAGTGATGGGTACGATCTGATCGCACGCCCTGTCGAGGAACTCGATCGCAAAGTCTCTTTAAATATCATCTAGTCATGCGAATCCAAGAAGATGATCCAAGAAAAGCTGATGTCTCACGCTTGCTCAACGAGCATTTGAATGCGATGCAATCAATTTCAAAGCCTGAAAGCAAGCACGCGCTAGACATTGATGGATTGTGTACGCCTCAAGTTACATTCTGGACAGCGCGAGATCATGACCAGTTGCTCGGTTGTAGCGCATTGCTTGAGCTTGATCGAACACACGGCGAAATCAAATCAATGCGCACAGCACAAGATCACCTCAGAAAAGGGGTCGCATCGTCTCAACTCAAACACATCATCAGTGTTGCCCAGAGTCGGGGTTATGCACGATTGAGTCTTGAGACAGGCGCACAGATTGAGTTCGCACCCGCTCGCGCGTTGTACGAGTTGTTTGGTTTTGAAACATGCAACGCATTTGGTTGTTATGCACCTGATCCAGACAGCGTGTTCATGACGCGAGCGCTTTGATAACCGGATTGGTATCAAAATATTTTTGATCATCTACAGGTGTTGTATCTTGTGTGATGAGTAAGAGATGCGAGCAAAAAAGCGGGTTTTGAGCGGTTTGGATTCGTCATATGGGGTTGATTCTCCATCTATTGATGACTAGAACCCCTCCCCGAATTTCATTCTTAAATCTGTTTGGAGCCGATACTTTGATCATGGTCCGGTCTGGTCATGTTGTGATGTTATGCGCGTTGGTCTTGCTGGCCCTCGGCGTAGTGATGGTGCAATCCGCAGGGATGCAAGTGCGTCCATTGGCAGGAGACATGGACCCGGCCGCGTCCGCTGCGGTATCCGGAGTCAGTGCCGAATCATTGCTCACTTCTCGAACAAGCTTGTATCTGGTCATCGCGGTGCTCGCGATGGCCATCGCATCGAGATTACCCATCCGCAAGTTCGCTGACCGTCTCGATCGCGTGGTCTGGTTCCGTCCCGGTGGGGATATGGGTGTGCTCGTGCTCGGATCAATGCTATTGGTCGGGATGCTCTGCTTGGTTTATGTCCCCGGACTCGCGCGGGTCAAAAACGGTTCAGGTCGATGGATCAATCTGCATGTGCCGGGTTTGGAAAGCATCCAGCCTTCCGAGATCGTCAAATGGTCCGTGATCGTGCTCGTCGCGTGGTATGCTGCTCGATTAGGATCCTACAAAGAAAACAAACTCCGGAGATTTTTCTCTGGGCTTTTGCCTGTGTGCTTGTGCGCCGGGGTTGTTGCCGGGGTTGTGGTGCTTGAGGATTTAGGCACCGGGGCACTGATGATCTTCGCCTGCGGGATAGTTTTGCTCGCAGCGGGCGCCCGCTGGTGGCACTTCGGGATGTTTATCCCTCCTGCACTCGCAGGGGTCGTGCTCGCGATTCTGGCAGCGCCATATCGCAAGGATCGGATCATCGCGTTTATGGATCCATACGCAGATCCATCTGGAACTGGGTATCACCTGATTCAATCCATCGCGACGGTTGCCGGTGGAGGTGTGTTCGGCCGAGGGTTAGGCAATGGATTGCAAAAATTCGGATACCTCCCCGAAGACACCACTGACTTCTTGTTCGCGATTGTGAGCGAAGAACTCGGAATCATCGGGGTTTTGATCGTGATCTGTGCATACGCAGGAATCGCATGGTCAGGCACAAGTATCGCAGTGCGTGAAAAATCCATGATGCTCAAGCTCACAACCCTGGGGATCATCGCAACGATCTCGATTCAAGCATTGATCAACCTTGTCGTGGTGACTGGGCTCGGCCCGACCAAGGGGATCGCGCTGCCTTTGATGTCATCAGGAGGAACGGGTTGGATCATGACCGCGTTCTCGTTGGGGTTGGTTGTCTCGATCGATCGATCACAAGCATTCGCGTACTCATACCTTGATCTCGGGGATACCGCAGAAGACGAGCATTATGCACTGCGGGCACGCAGAGGTTCAGAAATCGAAGCAAAGCCCACATTCGCAGATCGCGCCGGGCTCTGGGGTGCATCAGTGATGCATTCTGTCCGTCCACCCGCTCGATTGGCGCCCGCGGAAGATTTCAGCGCGTATTACGAGAATCCGATTGATGATGATGAGATGGAAGAACTGCTCGGCGATCCCGTCGAGGTCAATGTCCCACGCTCAAAGACAAGCATGATCGATCGGTTCCGTCCAAAGTCGAAACAGTCATCTGCTGACGAGATGTACACATCGGTAGAGTATGAAGAAGCTGAGGACGATGAACGGGCAGACCTGTTCGTATGATGTCCACTGATATGAACGATTCGCCTTCATCTCAACGAGCATTCGTTTTCGCCGGCGGCGGCACCGGCGGGCACATCTACCCCGCACTCGCAATCATCCATGAACTCCGAGCAATCCAACCATCTGTCGATGTCCATATCCTGTGCTCGAATCGAGCGATTGATACCGAGATATTGAACGCACACAATGTCCCGTTCTCCGTGATCCCTGCGATGCCGATATCCAAGAAGATCGGTGGATTACTCAAGTTCATCAAAGGCTGGGGACCAAGCGTTCGTTCAACACGCGCATGTATCCAAAGACTCAACGCAGACAATGACGAGGTGGTCTTGGTTGCGATGGGTGGATTTGTTGCAGCGCCGGGCGCGAAAGGCGGGCGCGCAGAGCACTCAAATGTTGTGCTGGTGAACCTTGACGCGGTTCCGGGGAAAGCCAATGTCTTGATCGCAAAGAACGCGAACAATATCTACACCGCGGCGACGATTACGAGCAAAGATCCCAAGTTCAATGCATGGGAACAAGTCCGTCCGATTGTCCGAAACAATCAAGGAGTGGTTGATCAAGCAGTTGCCCGTCAGTCTTTCAATCTTGATCCTGACACAAAGACGCTGCTCATCACTGGGGGATCGCAAGGGGCGACATCCATCAACGGGTTTGTGCGCACAATGATGGAGCATCAGCCAGATGCATTCGCCAATTGGCAGATCATCCATCAGGTTGGCAACAAAATGAGTGATGAGCAACTCGATCAACTCCGATCGGTTTATCAAAGTGCAGCGATCAGCGCATTCGTCGAACGCTATATCGACGACATGGGTCAAGCATTGGGTGCTGCGGATCTCGCAATCGGACGCTGTGGCGCCGGGAGTGTCGCAGAGTGCTGGGACGCAGCGCTCCCATCCCTGTTCTTTCCATATCCCTATCACCAAGACGAACACCAGAAACACAACGCCCAGGTGTTAGTCGATGCGGGAACCGCGATGCTCTTCGCAGATCAGATTGATCCGGAGATCAACTACCAATCGCATCACCAAGAGATCGCAGCTATTCTCAAGTCCGATCAACGATTGATCGCGATGAAAGAGGGGTACGATTCACTCCCCGCACCCGATGGCGCCAAAGTGATTGCACAGGAACTACTTAGCAACTGAGTGTCGAAAACGATTGGTTCTCGGACTATGCGCTGAAACCGCCTGTAATTCCGTCTGAAAATGGATGGTTGGCCGGATTTGAGGTGTTTTTTTTGGGTTTGGCGATACACTTACATGTGATGACACCCGCGAAGAGCTCAAAATCTGATACCCCCCAACAAGTCTGTATCCTTTGGCACCATCCAGAGGATTCGCCTACATCTCAACTACTCAAAGTATTGAGCAATCGTGGTTTTGCGGTTTCGCCCGCTTCAAGCATGCATCAAGCGTTTGCCGGTGCATGTTCATCGGCCAAATCTGCCCATCGGGTGGTACTGGTGTTGGATGACCAGTCACGACTAGTGGGGGTAGACCGGGTGCTCGATGCCCTCGAACGATTTGCTCCAGAGGTGATTTGCTGGGAACACATGATTGGTGAGAACCCGCCGATGGTTCCCGTCGTACGAGAGGGTGTGGCGCAGACTTCTGTTCCTGCACCGGTTTCTGACTCAGGATCACGCATGACCCAGTCATCGCGATCATCAGTTCCAACTCCCAACAAGCTCAGGCTTGTAGGTGAAGATACGGAACCTGCGCCGGTTGCTTCTCAGGCGCAGACGCCCAAGATCAGCTTGCCCAAGAGAGCATCGGGGGCGCTGAGTTCAAGCGATGTGCTTGATGCTGATGAGCTCAACGCGTTGCTTGCCGGCGAGTTTGGTAAAGGCCGATAGAGGCACTCAACGCGAGGACGCGTCGATTGAAGTCTGTATGTATTCGATTTGAAGATGAGGGAAAAAAGTGAGTTCATTCCAACGAGCACAACACGATTCATGGCGAGTGATATTGGTCGGCCGAACCGGTCTCGATCAGATCCTGCGTAGAGATGCATCGATTGAGTTGATCCGTGCGCGTGATGCGGTAGATGCAATCGGAGAGTTATCCGATCCGATCGATCCGAGTTCCCCGGCGCGTGCTGCCGTTTTGGTTTCCGCAGCTGCCGAACCAACAACCGACGAGATGGCAGGGTTTGTCGATGGACTCCGATTGATCGACTCGGATGTCCGCGTTTTGCGTGTTGGTTCGTTGGTTGGATTGAACATAGATTTGTATGATGGTTCAGTGAATTCAAACACTTCCCTTGCCGAGATTGTTGCAGCTATTCAAAACGCCGAACCTCGAAATGAGAAATCTGGGTTACGATTTGTCGATGTTCGACAAGATGAACCAGAAACTCAAGAGCAAGTCGCCAAAGCTGAACCGGTTGCGGAACCGGCGGAAGAACCTACACCAGAACCCGTCCAAGAACCAGTCATAGAATCTGCCCAAGTGCCAACTTCAGATTCAGTGACGGATTCAACACCAAAGGTCGTTGTCGTTGCACGCAACGAAGATTTCGATCATCGGGCAGCGCAGCCTTTCGATGAAGAATCTGATATACATAAGCAGGTGCTGCTCGGGTCCGACGATGAGCAAGATGATACTGCCCAATCAAACACGCAACCACTCCCCGGGATGACCCCCACAACAAACCCCCTTCAGGACGACCATGCATTGGTTCAAGCAATGCTCACGGGGCGATCGATTCTCGAACCCGCAATCGCACGGATCAATGCCTGTCTAGGCCGCAATGACATCGAGTTCATCACGGACACCGATGCACCCGGGACACCAGTCATGATCGGCACCCACCTCGCAGGCAAGCTTGTCTGCGCAGATCAAGCATGGGCAATGAGCGACGGGCACGCACCGATCACCAAGCAGAGTCAATGGTTGAGCATGTGGATCAAGCTCGAAATTCAGCAGACCGAACTCCGCAAAGCCGCATTCACAGATTCACTGACCGGTGCGTGGAATCGTCGATATTTCAATCGATACCTCGATGCTGCGATCATCCAAGCGCGAGTTGCCCGTCAACCATTGTCGGTGATGCTCTTTGACATCGATGATTTCAAGCATTACAACGACGCGTATGGCCACGCAGCGGGTGATGAAATTCTGGTCGAGACAGTGAAACTACTCAAATCAGTCATCCGTCCATCAGATCGCGTGTGCCGAGTCGGAGGCGATGAGTTCGCAGTGATTTTCTACGAACCGAGTGGCCCAAGAGATCCAGAGAGCAAACCTTTAGAATCGGTCTATCAGATTGCGACGAGATTCCAGAAGCAGATCTGCACCCATCGGTTCCCCAAGCTCGCCGACGAAGCAATGGGTATCCTCACCGTTTCCGCAGGGCTCGCCTCTTTCCCATGGGACGGGCACGATTCAGATTCGCTCCTCGATCGCGCAGATCAGCTCGCGATCGAATCCAAAGCGAGCGGCAAAAACGAAATCACCCTGGGCGTCGGCGCTGAATCTGTGTGCAAACACAGCAAAGAATAGTGCTTCAATCTAGTTGAACCCTGACTATGCTCTGTCATGACTGCCTCTGCACATCCTGTTGATCTGATCGCGATCGATCTTGATGGAACCCTCATGGGGACCGACGATCAAGTCTCGCAAGCAAACATCGACGCGGTCAATCTCGCACGCGATGCGGGGATCATTGTTCTGGTCTGCACCGGGCGCGGGCTAGGAGAATCTGCCAGAGCACTACGAGCAATCGACCAACGAGATCCGGTGATGGTCGCAGGAGGATCCGTGATTGCAGATCCGATCACCGGGAAAACACTCCACCGGTTCACCATGTCCCAGCAAGTCGTCGCAGGCGCTGCAGCGTTGTTTCATGATGCAGGGTGCCCGGCGCTCATCATGAAAGACCCCGCAGAAATCGGGTACGACTACCTCGTTGTGAACTCTGACAACGAGCATCCGATCCATCCCATCACGCAATGGTGGTTTGATGATCATAAGCTCGCGGTCAACTACGCCAACCAAGTCCATCACGACGAGCATCCAGACCACACCGTACGGGTTGGGGTGTGTATTGAGCAAACAATATCGAATCAGATCACCAAGAAGATCATGGACCTGTTGGGTGATGATGTTTGGTTGTACGATTTTCCGTGCATAATGCCCCCGAGTTATCAGGGGGAAGTGGTTCATATCGTGGAACTCTTCGCAGCAAGGATCAACAAATGGGCCGCGATCTCATGGTACCTTGAGAATCATGGGATCGATCCATCGCGTGTCGCCGCGATCGGGGATCAGGTGAACGATGTGCCGATGATCGAATCTGCAGGGATCGGGATCGCGATGGGCAATGCGATTGATGAGGTGAAAAGACACGCCTCGTAT
This sequence comes from uncultured bacterium, assembly GCA_963976235.1. GTDB lineage: Bacteria > Planctomycetota > Phycisphaerae > Phycisphaerales > UBA1924 > UBA1924. The sequence goes on along the minus strand of CAXBJM010000003.1, from coordinate 365,701 downwards.
ACCACCGCAACCAACGACGAACACGGAGTCGCCCACGCGATCAACGCGATCGTTGAAGGCAATTTCTCCTCACTGAGAGCATCTCCCTGATTGCGCCTCCGTCTATGATTGAAAACCTATGCAAACCCTCACTCAAATCCGCGATCTCTTGGCATTAGCCGGGCACGAACCCAAGAAAGCGCTCGGACAGAACTTCCTGATCGATCACAATCTGATCCGCAAGCTCGTCGACGCATCAGGAGTCCAACAAGGAGATCTGGTGCTCGAGGTTGGACCGGGGACGGGCGCATTAACGGTAGAACTGCTCGAACGCGGATGTATCGTGATCGCCTGCGAGCTCGACAAGGATCTCGTGCGTGTGCTCAACGAAACGCTCAGCGAGCAGTACCCCGACTCGCTCTCGATCATCGAAGGCGATTGTCTCGCTAACAAACGAGCGATGCACGAGCACATTGTCGATGCGATCAATGGTCGTGACTTCAAGCTCGTTGCGAATCTGCCGTACCATGCTGCGACGCCTTTGATGTTGGCATTGATGACCCAGCACCCGAACTGTAAGGGGATGTACACCACGATCCAACACGAAGTGGTCGATCGCTTTGGTGCATCGGCAAACTCAAAGGTGTATGGTACAATCTCGATTATCGCTCAATGCTTGGGTGAAGTTGGGACGATCGCGAAACTTGCTCCAGGGTGCTTTTGGCCTCAACCCAATGTGGGCAGCGCAATGATGCGCTGGGAACGATCCGAAGAACGCACCGCAAGTGAGCATGCGAGCTGGTGGGCAACCATGGCAGACATGACACAATCCTTGTTCCAGCGCCGACGCAAGAAGCTCGCCGGGAGTGTCAAAGTGATGACCAAGCCCCCAATCGATTGGCCGATTGGTGTGTCGAGTGATGCACGGATTGATGCACTCGCACCATTGCAGGTCAATGCATTGTGCAAGGCGATTGCTTCAGCACAGGATGCATGATTTTTGATCTTCTTCATGTTCGATTCGCTGCAACACGATCGAGTTTGCACTACAATCATCCCAGAGGAACACTCGTTTCTTGATACACCCCGGTTTGTACAAAGGATCTGCGATGATTCCTGAGCTCGATGGACAAGCCCTTGCCAGCACACTCGATCCTGAACTTCATAAAGCATGTCTAGGCCGACTCGGGAAGATCTCTTGGTTCCGCGCCATTTGGCAACATGGAGGTGCGGGAACCGGGTTCTCAACATGGTCGCTTCCTGATCGTGGGAACGGACATCGAGAGATTCCATGTGTGGTCAAAATGCCCATTGGGTATTCAGAGTATTTCTGGACCAAGCGTTTAGGTTTAGTAGATCCAGACGAATGGGATGAACCCCGGGCGCTCGCATTGCCCACCCCTCGGGTGCTCGCAGCAGGGTTCGAGCTCGGGGGGTACGACCTTGCGTGGGTAGTCATGGAACGCTTTGAGAATCCCCCGATGGCGATGGAAAAGACCGAATCCGCGATGTGGGCGATGTTCGAGACCGCTGCTGAGTTCCATGCTGCTGCGGTTCTGGAGAAACCAGTTGAGCCCTCACAAGCAAAGCCACTCCAAGATTGGGCAGGATTAATCGAAAAAGGGCTCGTCGCACTGAATCAGAACGAGATAGAAAACACTGAGCGTTGGGTCAAAGCACTCAAGCGGGTCCAGAACTCGGTAGATCCCCTCATCGAGCGATGGGCTCAGCGCGAGATAGACACCTGGTGTCATCATGATCTGCATCCACACAACGCCATGAGACGGATGATGAACGAATCCGATGCTGGCGCGGACAATCCAGCAATCCACGGGCACTGCGCGTTGATCGATCTCGCGATGATTGGACCTGGTTCATGGATTGAAGACGCTTTATACATGGAACGATTGTTCTGGGGCAGGGAAGATCAACTCTGTAATATCGATCCACTTAAGACCCTCGGAGCAACAAGAGAGGCCATCGGACTGCCTGTAGGAGATGATGCTTTTGAGCTCGCAGATGTCCGTCGGGTACTTATGGCGGCCTCAACACCGGCCTTTTTACGAACAGAAAGCGATTCTGTCTACTTGAAAGCGGCTTTAGGGGTACTTGAGCGACTTTTGCCCGAGTTTGTGGGGTAAGATACTGGAGAACTTCTCCGATGGATCGGTGGAGTGAAGATACAAGTACATCTCCAAGGATATCAAAAACGATACTTTGGGATCTTGAAAGGGAGTTTCATCATGGACCTACTCGAACAAATGCAGCAGTTGGCTGAATCATGCCGTGAAGATTACAACAAAGCCAAGGGTGGCAACAAAGCAGCAGGCACACGCGTGCGCAAGACCATGCAGGATGTAAAAAACCTTGCACAGGAAATCCGTAAGGAAATGCTCGGTTCACGCGAGGATTAATCCTTCGCCTTCGCCTTCGACTTTACGAACACTACGACCACCGACTGGAGAGCCGGGAAATGTCTGCAGCACAATCTACGCCATCTCAATCATCGCGAAGTGCATTTATCGTTGATTTATCCAAAATCGATCTCAATGCAACGCAAGCGGACCGAGAGGCGATGTTCAAGCTCATCCCGCACCGCCATGAAATGGCATTGCTTGACCGGATCGTCTGGGCAAGCGATACCGCACGCCAAGGCGTAGGTGTCATGAAAGTGCGAGGCGATGAGTTCTGGGTGCGTGGGCATTTCCCAAACAAACCCATGCTCCCAGGTGTGCTCATGGTCGAAGCCGGCGCTCAGTTGAGTTGTTATCTTTACAACTTGCAGAAGGATGTGCCTCAGATTGCTGCGTTCCTTCGCATTGATAATGTGGTTTTCCGTCGATCTGTGGATGTTGGTGAAGAACTCTTCCTTCTTTGTGATGTGACCAAAGCATCTGATCGGAGATTCGTTTCCGATATCCAAGGGATCGTTGACAACCAAGTCTGTTTCGAAGCAAAGATATCAGGGATGCGCATCGCGGATATCGAACAGGATTGATCGTCAAACCCAGTGGTCGAGCACGCACGCACCATCACGGTTGATCTTCAAAGCAAAGAGTTTGAATGTACTATTAAACAGGACACGCATGAACGCGTGTCCTGTTTTTTTCCAAACACCCGAGGCGTCGTCGAGATGATCGCCCAAAACGGATCAACCGTCCTGCTCGCAGCGACGGGACATATCCGATCATTCATCGCACAACGCATGTGCGAGGATGGCAAACCCAGTTCCAAAGCAAATCTCGCACCAATCACCGCCAAGATCATCGCATACCCAACAGGTTCTGCGTTCGAGTCCGATTGGATCGTGCTCGAACGCGCGCGAAAGGTTGATTCAGATCTCTACGCAAAGCTCAACCAACAGAATGAACGCGCACTGCTCGTGCTCGATCCACTTTCATATACTTGGCGGATCGAAGACACTTCAACCTTGCAATCGAGAAAAGATGAACTGGTCATCGGCCCGATCCTGACCAAGAAAACCGCTCGGGCGATGGGTGAAGCGCTCGATGATGTCTTTGAGCTCTGTCGATATCCAAAAGAACTTGCACTCGCTCCAAACGGGACCGCCTGCGCCTATAAACAGATGGGCCGATGTCCCGCAGCCTGCGACGGGTCCGAACCCATGCACGCGTACCAACATCGATTCACTGAAGCAATCCAAGCAAGCACTCACGGGATTGTCTGGTGGAAAGAGCAACTCAAACTAGAGATCGCCAACGCGAGTGCTGCGATGAACTTCGAGCAAGCGCAACACACCAAGCGTGAACTCGATCAAGTAGAAAAACTCCCGCTTGATTCGCTCGGACTCGCAAAGCAGTTGGATCGTTTGCAATGCATATGCATCACCCCATGCGTGCGCAAAGGTTGGGCGATGCTCTGGCGATTCCAATCAGACGGACTCACATCAATCGCAAGCGTTCAGGAACAGTCAGACGGCATTGATATGATCTTGGACTCATTGACATCAACCCAAGAGTCTGGAAACCAGTTTGATCAGATTGAGTTCGATCAGATCTGGTTGGATCGGTTCGCGTTAATCGCGCGTCATTGGATGACCAAACCAACACGCGCCAAGCGTCGACATGTGACGATACTTGATGTTCGAGACGTCGCCCAAGAGAAACAAAGTCACCTAATGATTTGTCGAGCGATCGCCGATGCGTGTGTGCCTGTCGATCCTGGGCACGAAGACGAAGAACACACGCACATCAAAGGCGCATGAGTGGTCTAAAATAGATCATGAGCAACGCATCGAACCAACCTTACCCAATCGTTCTGCAACCGATCCTCAAGCCCAAAGTCTGGGGCGGCCGCCGACTCGCACTCTACGGCAAATCCCTCCCGCTTGATCAACCGATCGGGGAATCATGGGAACTCGCAGACCTGGATTCAACAAGCACCACTGGTGGCGGGGGAACCCCCGAACACTCATCAATCGCCAACGGCTCGCTCAAAGGAAAAACGATCCAAGACGCAATTAAGCAGTGGGGCGATGCGCTCCTCGGCGATGCAAAGCTGACCCCAACCGGTGGATTCCCTTTGCTCGTCAAATACCTCGATGCCCGCGAGCATCTCAGTGTGCAGGTGCATCCATCGATTGAATATGCCAATACGCATGCAGATGCTCATCTCAAAACAGAATCATGGTTCGTGCTCGAAGCGGAACCCGACGCAGATGGGAACCCACCAGTCATCTACAAAGGGTTCCTTGATGGTGTAACCAAAGATGATCTCGCCAAAGCGATCTTTGAAGGCACCGTCCCCTCGATCATGCGCAAGGAAACAGTCGTCGCGGGTCAATGCCACACACTCCCAAGCGGCACCGTCCACGCCCTCGGTGCCGGGGTGCTCGTCGCAGAGATCCAAACCCCGAGCGATACCACCTTCCGGGTCTATGACTGGGCAAAGGAATACCGCAGAGAGGGACGCGAGCTGCATGTCGAGCAAGCAGTTCTATGCGCGAGCTTTGAACAACCCCTCATCGCAGAACACGCAATGGCATTCATGGCTGACGACATGAGCATGATGTCCACCATGCCCCCCAAGATGGGATCAACCCGCGATCGTGTTGCAACGACCGATTTTTACACCATCGATGTCATCAGCGCGAGTTGTGCTGCGGTGCCGATGATCGGCAACGGGGATGATCCCAACGGTCCACTGGTCGTGATGATCCCCAAAACAATGGGCGCATCCATCGTTAGCAACACCGAATCATTTGAAGAAGTCGTCATCGAACCCGGTCAAACCGTTCTCATCCCCGCAGCATGCGCCAATGACGCAATCCTGCGTGCTGGGCCAGGGACAGAAGTGATCGTGGCGAGGATTTGCTAAGGAGTATTGCATGGGACTTGGAAGCGTTGAGCTTGTAATGGAATGCGAAGACGAGTTTGATATTAAGATATCAGACTTTGAAGCTCAGCAAGTAGAAACGGTTGGTCAACTCCAAGAACTCTGTGTCCGTCTCGTTCAAAAGCAAGTTCAGTCACTCGAACTTGCAGCTGACGCGAAAGATATGATCAGAGAAGAAGTTCGCAAAATTATAAGCGAACAACTGGGTGAAAAGATTCATAAGGTTGTGCCCGAAGCTCATTTTGTAAACGATCTCAAGTTGTACTGATGAGTATTGAGATTTCATATAAAAACTCCGATTGGCAATGTACCAATCGGAGCATGAGTATCGAACAAAGTTCAGGTTAAGTAAGACTCATTTGGCGAACGCAGCCGCAACCTTTGCGAGTGCATCACACACGCCGTTTGCTTGCTCATCAGTGAGTTTCTGGTGGATAGGAATGCAGAAGACGCATGAAGCAAGCTTCACCGATACAGGCAGAGTGGACTGCTGATTCGCCAAATCCCTAAATGCAGGTTGCTCGGTCAAAGGCTTGGGATAGTGCACCGCTGTCGGCACGCCCTCTTTGTTGAGTGCTGCACAGAACTCGTCGCGGGTACAGGTCAACGCATCAAGATCAACTCGGCAGGTGTACAGGTGCCACGCAGGGTTTGATCCCTTGGTTGGCACAGGACGATGGACACCATCAATCGCGTCGATGCGCGAAGCGTAGATATCCGCGACCGCACGCCGACGGTTGGTTTCTGGTTTGAGCGTTTCAAGCTTGCTCAACCCGATCGCACCAGTGATGTCGTTCATGCGGTAGTTGAAACCGATGGATTCATGGAGGTACTTGTCGGTTTCGCCGTGGGAACGAAGGAACCCGATCTGCTTTGCGAGATCTGCATCGTTGACGGTGACCATGCCGCCTTCGCCTGTGCCCAGGTTCTTGGTCGCGTAGAAGGAGTAGGTACACGCGTCGCCGAATGCCCCAATGCCTTTCCCGTTGTACTCGGCCATGTGTGCTTGAGCGCTGTCGTAGATGACTTTGAGGTTGTGCTTCTTGGCAATCGCTTCGATCGCGTCGATGTCGACCGGGATGCCGTAGAGATGGGTGACCGCGATTGCTTTGGTATTGGGTGTGATCTTGCGTTCGATATCCGCAGGGTCCGCCTGGTAGGAATCTTCGATCGCATCACAGAAGACAACCTTGGCGCCCGCTGCAACGAGCATGGAAACAGTTGCGATGTATGTCCACGCAGGGGTGATGACTTCATCTCCGCGTTCGAGCAGGGTGCCGTACGCGAGTTGCAAAGCGCAAGTGCCGTTGGCACAGGTGAGCCCGAACTTCGCATCAGATTGCTTTGCGAACTCTTCTTCGAGTGCAGCACACTTCGATGCCGCTCGCAGCATCCCCGACTTGAGCACTTGGGTCGCCGCGTCGATGTCTTTCTCGGTGAGTCCGACAGACATGAACGGGACATTGTTTTCGAACACGGGTGTTCCGCCGTTGATGGCGAGGTCAGTTGCGGTTGCGGTGGTCATGTGATCTTCCTTGTTGTACACGCGACCCTCATGAGGCCGCGGCTTGAATCATACGCCTGCCCGAGAAAAAAGAAACAAATATCCATCTCCAAAAACCCCCCGTATTTGGGCAAAAAACAGATATTTACCGGCAACGCCCGAAAAAAACATACGCATTGGCTGGCACATCCATTTTCTTGATGTACTTTCAAGTTGTCAGCGAAAAACGCTGATAAAAACACGAATCCACGCTGATCCAACCGATCCGCGTTCATAAACTCTCTTTCTCTCTCTGCCCAAAAGGCAAACCCCAGCCCGGATGACCCTCCGGGCTGTTGTTTTTTTGTGATTCAGTCGTTAAACATTGATTTACTTGAAATAGATCACGCTTTCATACATTGGTAACTTATGAAAAACATGATATTTGCATCAGGATGTCTCATCGCATGCACTTCATTCATCGCGAACAGCCAAACATTTGATCGACCGATGGGGCTTTACTGCAGTTGCCCTCCAACAACAGGCAATGGGTTCGGTTCGGTGGTTCCAAGTGTCGCACAACTCGAACATGTCGACGGCGTGCTCGTCCGAATCGGGTGGAACGATATTGAATCAACCCCCGGGGTGTATGACTGGACATTACTTGATGAGCAGATCGCATCTGCTCAATCATTTGATATCAAAATATCACTCTCAATCATCAACGGGCCAATGGCTCCCAACTGGTTAGAAGACATGGGCGTTGAGTTCTTCGATTATGAACTCCAAGGCACCCCACGCCGATTGCCAATCCCATGGGACGCTGTCCATCAGAGCAGATGGATGCAGTTCGTCGCAGACTTGGGAGCAAGATACGAAAACGAGGAAACAATCTCATTAGTCTACATCACCAACTCAAGCGGCAACGGCTTCGAGATGCAGCTGCCGCGTTCGACAACCGATACGCAAAACTGGTTGAATCGTGGATACACAGACCAGATGTACGCGCAAACATGGAAGGATGCAATCGATGCCTTTGCAATCGCCTTCCCAAATCACGCACTGTCCCATGAAGTACACCCCGTACTTGGAAGTGATGTTGTCGCAGAAGATGTCTATGCACACGCACGCCTGATACACGGTAATCGTGTCGGAGTGCTCGCAGCATGGTGGATGGTACACAATGCGATTGATGTCTATCCCGGAATGTTCGAACTGCTCCAGGACGCTTCCTATACGAGCCATTCAGAAGTGCAGGTTGCCAATAGCTTTACCAATACCCCGGAGCGTTTCAGTGATCAAGGATATCAAGGAGAGATTGATCTCGCAATCGACTCTGGTATTCGATACATGGAAGTTTGGAACAGCGATCTACTCAACTCATCCTTGACCGAAATTATGATCGATACTGCTGCTCGGCTCAACACCCAGTTCTGCGGGAGGTCAGACATCAATGAAGATGGCTTACTCAACTTCTTCGATGTCTCTGCATTTCTGAGTGCATTCACCGCAATGGAGATCGCTGCGGACTTCAACGATGACGGAGACTGGAACTTCTTCGATGTCTCCGACCTCCTCTCCGCATTCTCTGCCGGCTGTCCATAATCGAACTTATCGGACACTTGAAACATTCTCAACCCGATGCATGCCGGTCATGCGTCGGGTTTTTTCTTGTCTTCATACAGTTAGTTCCTTCCGATGATATCGACCCTCGAATCCGCCGACATCGCACCAACAGACCACGCCGATCAATAGGCCTACGAGGAAAATTAAGATGTCCGAATCAAATCACGAATCAGCAGACCAATCATCGAATCATTCAACAGACGCAACTGATGTTTCGATCTTTGATTCTTCATCCATGTATTGGAAACTCTGCACCATACTCCTCGGGATCGGGTTCCTCATCGCCATCGCATCTCATGGTGGTCCATCAACCGCCCATGCCGATGAGTACGGCACCGAATCGAACATCCTGCGCATCCGTCAACTCCAAGCAGAAGCAATCATGCAAGCAGACGCCAACCGTGTTCTTTCTATCGGTGGCTTCGATACGATTGATAACCAAGCTGCGTTCGTGATTGTCAACGAAGACGGCCAGCGTGTGGGTGCCTTGCCGATGCATGCGGTTTCAGAATAACCGAAATCAACATTCGATCTCACGGTGATTCATATCGATCAATCGCAGCTTGAATCTGCCGATCGGTCTCTTTGTCTGCTTCAATCGCATCGTCCTCGGAGACCGAAGAATCATGACAAATTAGCTCGAGTCGATTCCCCTCAGGATCCTGAAAGAAGATCGCTTTGGCCCGTGCGTGTCCAAACTCTGCGAGTGTGGTTGTTACACCGAGTGATGCAAGCCTCACGATTTCAGATTCATAATCAGATTCATCTATCTCAAACGCCAAATGATTCAATGTGAATGACCGCTCGACAGCCGAATCAAACTTGCCACGCGCCGATGGATGTCGATCTGGATCAATCAGCACAAGCATCTGCGGGTGTGCTTTGCCCAATGGTGAATCCAGCTTTGCAATCTCAAGGAAGATGATCGTTGGATGTTGCTTTGGATATTGGCTCAATACCGAAAAACCCATCACCTCATGATAGAACTTTGAGAGCAAATGAATATCGTGTGCGTTGAGCACAACTTCTGCAACGCTACGAATCGCACCCATACGAGGACTCCGTTGACTTAGTCTTTAAGCAATCGCTCAAGGTAATGGATATCCACGCCGCCCTTTTTGAAGTCAGAGTTCTGCATGAGCTCTGCATGCAAAGGGATTGTCGTTTTAATCGGGGATACCTCAAACTCGTGGAGCGCCCGTGCAGCACGAGTAATCGCTGCTTCGCGGGTTTCTGCATGTACGATTAACTTGCCGATCATCGAATCATAGTTCGGTGGAACCCGGTACCCAGCGCATACATGCGAATCGATCCGCACACCCAGCCCCCCCGGAGCGCGGTAAGTCTCGATCAGACCCGCGGACGGACGGAAGTCTTTGGTGTGATCTTCCGCATTGATTCGGCACTCAATCGAGTGCCCATGAACCTTGATATCTTTCTGTTTGTGCGCAAGTTTTTCGCCCGCTGCAACCTGGATGGATGTCTTGACAATATCAATGCCTGTGATCATTTCAGTGATCGGATGTTCAACCTGCACGCGCGTGTTCACTTCAAGCATATAGAAGTTCTGCTTGTCGTCCATCAAGAACTCAACTGTGGCAGCGCCCGCGTAGTCCGCTGATTTAATCAGTTTCGCTGCAGCTTCACACACCTTCTCAATCTTCTTGCGTTCGACACCAGGCGCCGGTGCTTCTTCGATGATCTTCTGGTGTCGGCGCTGCATCGAGCAATCCCGTTCCCAGAGATGGATCGCGTTGCCATGCTTGTCACCGATGACTTGAACCTCTACATGTCGTGCATGCTCAAGGAACTTCTCAACGAAAACGCCACCATTACCGAACGCCGCGAGCGCTTCTTGCTGCGCCTTGGCCACATTGGTTCGCAGTGACGCCTCATTTCGGCAGATCCGCATCCCGCGCCCGCCGCCGCCGGCGGATGCTTTGATGATTACCGGGTATCCGATCTCCGCAGCGACTTCGACCGCTTCATCGAGTTCTTCGATTTCGCCTTCGGTGCCTGCAAACACGGGCACTTTGGCAGCGCGGGCGTACCGCTTCGCTTCGATCTTGTCACCAAGCTTGCTCATCGCTTCAGGCGAAGGCCCGATGAACTCGATCTTACACTCTCGACAAATCTCCGAGAAATCCGCACGCTCTGCAAGGAATCCATACCCCGGATGGATCGCATCAACATCCGCAACCTCCGCAGCAGAGATTATCCGTGAGATATTGAGGTATGAATCCTTCGATGGACCCGGACCGATACAGATTGCCTCGTCCGCATCACGCAGATACGGAGCATCCTTGTCCGCAGTGGAATACACACAGACGGTCTCAATTCCGAGTTCGCGACAGGCACGCATAATGCGCTGGGCGATTTCTCCACGATTGGCGATCAACACGCGTTTGAACATGGCGGTGGTCTCGTCTTTTTATCACGCATCGCGTGGTGTATGAAGTGGTATATGAAAAGGTTATTTGAGGAGGAACATCTTCTGACCAAACTCGACAGCTTCGCCGTCCTTGATCAGAATTTTCTCGATGACGCCGCTCTGTTCTGCTTTGATCTCGTTAAAGACCTTCATCGCCTCCACGATACATACAACGGTATCGGGTCCGACAGAATCGCCGACATTCACAAAGCTCTTCGAATCCGGATTTGGCTTGTTGTAGTAGGTGCCCACCATCGGTGATTCGATTGCTACAAGATTCTCATCAGCCGCCGGTGCTGCTGCAGCAGGCGCTGGCGCCGCAACAGCGGCTGGTGCCGGTGCGGGTTGTGCTGCTGGAGCGCCACCGCCTGCGCCATACATTACAGGCTGGTGCTGGATCACTGTCCCTTGATCCGCGCCGCGTTTGATCGTAACGGTCTCTTGCTGATCGTGAAGATCAATTTCAGTGAGTTCATTCTCAACCATCAAGCGAACCAGTTCTTTAAGTTTACGAATATCAATCATGTGTAGTGCCAAGTCTGTTTGATTGCGATCGAGTGATCACAGTTGTGTACGAAATCCCCAGTGCGAAAGTGCCCGCATGATCCGCATCGTTTGCGATACATTGCTGGTCTAATCATAATCATACCCTCGAATGTGTTCAAACGCGAACTTCGGGCAACTTCTGTGATCTTGGTGCGATCTTCCTCGAACTCAAGCGGTACACTCAGCCATGTCCCGACCCGAACTCCGCAAGCTTATTCCTACTGCGTTGCCCATCTTCGCGCTCGGTGTTGTCGTATGCCTTTTGGCACTCCCAGTTGTCAGAGAGCTTGCCCGTTCGCTTGCACATACTTTTTCCCAAGATACAACCGAAGGATTCGCCCAGATCTACTTGCATCCAAGCAGGGTTTGGCTTTTGATTCGCAGTGTAGGTATCGCCCTCCTTATTGGGATGATTGGTGTGTGTATGGGTATTCCGGTCGCTCGGATTGTCGCAGCGAACACTTGCAAGCACACCGATGTCCAAGCACGACTCAAGAATCAAATCTTCATCGGCGTTCTGCTCAGCCCTATCTGGCTCCCCGCGACGCTGGTCTATGCCGCAGGCAACTTGCTCCGCGCGCCAGACACTCTCCTAGGGCATGCGCTTGTATCCTTCTCAACCAGCTCGGATTCTCTGCGATGGGTGACCATCTGGACGGGGTATCTCGTCGCAATCGTAGGGCTCGCGCTCTGGAGCGCCCCGATCGCGGGGGTGCTCATCGCGTCGGGTCTCGGTTTCCAATCCAATCTCTATGATGAGATGATCGCGCTCGAACCCGTGAGCAGGTTCCAACGCGCCCGGCTCTGGGTTCGATTGCACATCAAGGTTCTGCTGCGTGCGTGGGTGCTCATCACGTTTTTGATGCTCGGTTCCGCGACCGCGATGCACCTTGCCCAGCTCGACACTTGGTCGATTGTGATCTGGAGACAACTCGCCGAGCGCTCCCCCGATCAGTGGGGGACTGTTTGGCTCAGCGCCTGGCCGATGGTTTTGGTCGCGTGTCTGGGCGCGTGGATGCTCACTCGATCACTCGTTAAATCAGGTGATCAACCATCCCACCAACACCGCGGATACATTCCAAGCACCACACCCAAATCAATTTTCATCCTCGCAGCAATCATCTGGTGCATGGGCGCACTGGTCCCCATGCTCGCCATGCTCATCACCATCGACGATCTGAAATCAATCCCCGAGTTCTGGAATCTACAAGCAAGCGCGATCCGTGATACCGGATTCATCGCGATCTCCACCGGGGTTGCGACTTTCGGAATCGCTCTGCTCGTCGCTTATGTGCTCGGGCATCCATCCAGGACCTGCAGAAAGCTCGGCGCTGCGAGTATGTTCATCTTCATCGTCCTCGGTTTATTCCCAGGGGTGCTCATCGGGGCCGCAATTGCCCGCTCGGATCTTCCATTAATCTCTGGATCAACCTGGAACGGCGCATTGCTCGCATCACTTATAAGAACCGCATTCATCGGTGCAATCATCGGAGCACTCTGTGCTGGTGCCGAATCTCCAGATCGCCAATCTGTCCGCTGGCAGCTCGCAGGGAGTTCAATCATCGGATGGATCAATGCGGTCCTTCCAAGCATCCTCCTCCCCCTGTTGGGTTCCGCACTCATCGGAGGACTCTACGCGATGTACGAAATCGAAGCATCGGTGATGGTCCGACCACCCGGGATGGACAACCTCCCCCAGCAACTCCTCTCCGATCTGCATTATGCAAGGCTCGAACAACTCTCTGCTGCAGGAATCAATCTGCTCGCGATCGGACTCATCGGCGCGATCATCGGTTCAATTCTGCTCAGCAAAGTATCAATCACCAGACAGTGACCCCTCAACACCCATGGATTTGAGCAACTGGGCGCAACTCTGCCGGTATCCCATCGTATGATCCCCGATATGCTCATGGATTCCCATTGCTTGAGACAACCCGTTCGAATCGCGATGGCACTGCTCTGCGCTGCAACCATGGTCGGGTGCGGCTCAAACGCATCATCATCAGCTGCATCAGATCCATTCGCTGAACCAATCACACTCGATACCCTCCGTGTGCTCGGTGAATCCGGAACCCAACGAGGCCAGTTCGTCTATCCGCGCGCGATGGATGTCTTCTCCCAGAATAATCACCCGTACGCTGCCTTCATCGACAAAACCGCACGAATCCAGATCATCGATCTCGAATCAGGATCAACCATCGGTTCCGTCCACACCCCGCGATGGGATCGTGGGAAACCCACTGGTATCTCCGTCGCGACCTCTGCGATTGATCACACTCAACTCGCGGTTTACATCGCCGACACCCACGAGCACCGCGTGCTGATGTACCAACTCCCGCTCCCTGATGTCGAAATCCCAGTCCCTACCCAACCAGACATCATGTTCGGTTCCTTCGGGGAAGACCCAGGGCAGTTCATCTACCCAACCGATGTCGCGATCCAAACCGATGACGCCGGGATCGTCACCCATCTCTATGTCTCCGAGTATGGAGGCAATGACCGAATCTCACGCTTCACGATCGAACGAACTGAATCCGGAATCAATCCTCTCTTCGAATATCAAATCGGCACCGCATCAGAAGAAGTCGACGCGTCCGATGGCCCCGTCGCACTCAGTAGGCCGCAATCAATCGAGCTCTGGACAAATCCAGAAGGTGATCCTGAACTCATTGTCACCGACGCGAGTCATCATCGCGTGGGACGACTGACCACCTCAGGAGATCTCATCGCGTGGTACGGCACCCCCCTCGATCACTCCCCAAGTGCATATCGTTTCCCTTACGGCATCACCGTGCTCGATGATGGTTCTGCATTAATCACCGAGTTTGGAGCAAATCGTGTACGATGCATCAATCTTGCCACCGGAGACACACTCTGGCGGTATGGTGTTGGGGGCAGAAGCGAAGGTCAAATCGTTCAGCCTTGGGATTCGGGTGTCATCGGGGACAAGCTTGTGGTATTAGATTCAGGGAACAACCGAGTGCAGATATGCAAACTCCCACCTGGGATTTCCAAAATCGGCAACGAGTCTAGCTTTGGCTTGATCAAACCGCGTTCATCCGGGGGCAACCCATAATGAGCACACTCGCCAACTTGGCAATCGGACCAATCCAGTTTAATCAAGAGATCTACCTCGTGCTCATCCTTGTGCTCGGGGTATTGACTGTGTTCATCGCCCGCAAAAGTATCTCAGGTCTGGGCAAATCTTCCCGCGTTGTTGCCCTCGTTGTTCGTCTCATCGCGATCATCATGATCGTGGGCGCCCTCGCTGAACCATCACTCCGCAAAACTTCCGACAATGTGGGTGTGACCGTCATTATCGACGCGTCGCGATCCATCCCAATCGGATCACAAGAACAAATCGATCAATATATCGCTCAAGCCCAAGACGGCTCGCGTCAACCCGATGACCAACTCGGGATTATCACCGCTGCGGAAAAATCCTACACCCAATCTTCCGTCTCCCGCGCAACTACCCGCGTTGATCGCCAGTTTATCGGCGAAACCGATGGCACCAACCTCATGTCCGCGGTCAGTCTCGCAATCGCATCCGCACCCGAAGGACTCGCCAACCGATTTGTCCTGATCACCGACGGCAACGAAACCGACGGCTCGCTCCTCCGCACCGCACAAGCAGCAAAGGCAAAGGGCATCCCAATCGATGTCCTCCCCGTCGAGTTTGCATACGCAGAGGAAGTTGTCGTCGAAGCACTCCAGGCGCCATCCAATGTCCGCGTAGGGGAAACCATCACACTCAAAGTAGTGCTCACTTCAACCGTCCCCGCTGCGGGTCGATTGCTGATCTCTCAAGACGGCACAATCATCGACCTGAATCCATCCGCAGACGAACTCGGAAAAATCGTCGAACTCAACAAAGGACGCAATGTCCTCTCGGTATCTGTCGGGGTTACCCGCCCGGGCGCACTCTCCTACGAAGCAGTCTTTGAACCCATCACCGCGCTCGCCGATGGAAACGCAACAGGAACCCGCGGCGACTCAATCATCGAGAACAACACCGGAAACGCGATCACCTTCGTCGATTCCGAAGGCAGCATCCTCATCGTTGCAGAGGACTCAAATGAATCCGTGAAGTTTGAAGATGTACTCAACCGAGCGGAGGTTCAGACCGTTCGTATAAATGCGGCACAGTTCCCAACTTCCCTCCCCGAACTCGCGTCCTACGAAGCAATCGTCCTGCTTAATCAATCCGCCTACTCATACTCTGAAACCCAACAAGACCTCATGCGCCAATATGTCCACGACACCGGCGGGGGATTGGTCATGATCGGCGGCCCAGACACCTTTGGTGCAGGTGGTTGGATCGGTTCACCACTCGCCGACGCACTCCCGATTCGTCTTGATCCGCCTCAAAAACGACAGATGCCCCGTGGTGCTCTGGCGCTCATTGTCCACTCCGTCGAAATCCCCCGCGGCGTGTATTACGGCAAAGAAATCTGCAACTCCGCAGCCGACGCCCTCTCAAGACTCGACCTCATCGGGATCATCGAGTTCCAAGGACTCGGAGGCACCGACTGGGTCCACCCGCTCTCAATTGTGGGCGATCGCACCGCGGTCAAACGCTCGATCCAAAACCTCACATTCGGAGACATGCCAAGCTTTGATCCGTCTTTGCAACTCGCCCTCAGTGGTCTAACCACCGCTGCTGCGGGTCAAAAGCACTGCATCGTTATCTCCGATGGCGATCCCTCAATGTCGCGATCACTGCTCCGCCAGTTCAAACAAGCAGGGATCACAATCTCCGCTGTCGGCGTGAATCCCCATTCCCCAAGCGACACCAACACCCTCCGCACCATGGCCCGCGTCACCGGCGGCAACTACTACACCGTTGCAAACAACTCCTTGGCAACACTCCCACAGATCTTCATCAAAGAAGCGCAAACCATCCGTCGGGCACTCATCTGGGAAGGCGAATCATTCGCACCCGCCCGCACAGGTGTCCCCACCGAAACCATGCGAGGAATCAGCGCCGTCCCCGCGATCAACGGCTATGTCGTCGCTGCAGAACGCGAAGGGCTCAGCCTCGTCACTTTGCGTGGCAAAGAAGAAGATCCAATCGCTGCCCAATGGCAGTACGGCCTAGGAAAGGTCGTCACCTTCACCTCTGATGTCTCCTCACGCTGGGCGCCCTCATGGGTCGGCTGGTCCGGGTTCGATCAGTTCTGGGAACAACACATCCGTTGGACCATGCGTCCAGGTGGAAGCGCCACCCTCCGCGTCACCACCGAAAACATCGGCGAACAAACCCGCGTCATCGTCGAAGCATTCTCCCCCGATGGCGAACGCCTCAACTTCGCCAACTTCCAAGCCCGCGCCTCAACCCCCGATGGCATCGGCAAACTCGTCGAAATCCAACAGGTCGGCCCAGGACGATACGAAGGCGAGTTCAGTTCCAAAGACGCAGGCGCCTATGTCGTCAACCTTCAATACCGCGCACCCGACAATGAAGGTGGGGTCCTCGAAGGCTCCGCACAAGCCGCCGTCACGCGCCCGTTTGCTGACGAGTTCAAAGCACTCCAAACAAATCTTCCATTGCTCAAACAAGTCGCCTCCATCACAGGCGGGCGCGTGCTTTCTACCGATCCAACCACCGCCGACCTCTGGTCACGCACTGGTCTTGAAAAACCCATCGCACTCACCCCAATCTGGCTCATCGTCGCCATGATCGGTGTCGGTATCTTCTTGCTCGATGTCGCTGTTCGACGGGTTCGGATCGACCCGGGCATGATCCTCGCCTTTGTCCGCCGAGGCGCAACCAAAGAATCAAATGCATCAATGGGATCAACCCAAGCAATGCGTGCTGCAAGATCACGAACCTCATCACGCACAGGCGACGACCATCGCAAAGCAGAACGCAAATCGGAACAAACAGCATCCCGTAAGTTTGAAGCACCCATCGATGCACCAACATCATCCGAACCAATCGCTCTCACAGGTGAAGAAGAAAACTCAAAGCCTTCAATCGGGAAACCAGCAAGAAAAATCGAAAAAGACCAAGAACCAATGGATGCGCTCAGCGCGCTCCGTGCTGCCAAAAAACGAGCACGCGACGACATGGATGAATCATAAGATCCAGAAACGAATCAAAATCGGCGCACACGGCGCCGCGTAGGAGATAGTCATGGCCATGAACGAGAACCAATCATTCGAAACCCCGCAAGAAGTCAAAGCACAATGCGACGCATTCTGTAAAACCTTTGGTGACCTCAAAGCCGAAATCGGTAAGGTCATGGTCGGACAACAATCTGTCGTCGAAGCCGTCCTCATCTCCCTCTTCTGCGGCGGCAATATCCTCCTCGAAGGCGTCCCCGGACTCGGAAAAACCCTCCTCGTCCGCACACTCGCCCAAACACTCTCATTGCCCTTCAACCGCATCCAGTTCACCCCCGATCTGATGCCCGCTGATGTCATCGGGACCAACATCGTCTCCGAAGACACCGAAACTGGTAAACGATCCTTCGAGTTCCAACGCGGCCCGATCTTCGCACAGATTTTGCTCGCCGACGAAATCAACCGCGCCACCCCGAAGACCCAATCCGCACTCCTCGAAGCCATGCAAGAACACTCCGTCACCGTCGCCGGAACCACCTACAAGCTCGACGAACCCTTCCTTGTCCTCGCGACCCAAAACCCAATCGAACAAGAAGGCACCTACCCCCTCCCCGAAGCCCAGCTCGACCGGTTCCTCCTCAAGGTCGATGTCGGATACGCCCAGCTCGAAGACCTGATGGAAATCATCGACCGCACAACCGGCGCTGAGAACCCAACCGCCAACGCCATCGTCGACGGCCAGCGCATCCTTGATATGCAAGCCCTCGTCAAATCCGTCGTCGTCGCACCCCATGTCAAGCAATACGCCGCGAGACTGGTCCTCGCAACCCACCCAGAAACCGACACCGCCGCCGGCGGACCCAACGGCCCAACCAACCGCTATGTCCGCTGTGGAGTCTCCCCGCGTGGTGCCCAAGCACTCATCCTCACGGGCAAAGTCCGCGCATTAATCGACGGCCGATTCCATGTGTCCTACCAAGACATCCAAGATGTCGCCATGTCCTGCCTCCGCCACCGCATCCTGCTCAACTTTGAAGCAGAAGCAGACCGCGTAGACACCGACACGCTCGTCCAAGAAATCCTCAAACTCACCCCGACCCAACCCACCGCGATGGCAGGGATGTAGGTTATGAAAAAGTTCCAACTCATCTTCGTCTTTGCAATTATGCTTGCCGCAGTTTTCGGGTTTGCGTCGCGGAATGCTCCATCATTGCCCAAAGGTGTCACAACACCCGGCGGGCTTGAGAATGTTGAGTTGGTAGATATCCCTTGGATGATCGGCGATTGGGTACATGCCCTTGATCATTCAAAAGAGATGAGTATCGAGCATATCAGTCTCGGTACATATTCAATGAAAGGGCATTGGATGTTTCCTGATTCGACAATCACAGTTTTTAACAATGGGTGTGATCGACTCGTTGAGTTTGTGATGCCTGATGATTCACCAGGCCGAACTGAAATAGTGTTCTACGCCAAGGTGAATGGGTATTCACAACGATTATCAATGGATCTATTGCCTGCGGTATTCCCGCAAGCGTGGTCAGATCTAAGAATACTAAAGGCTGTTGGAGTTGATGACAAAGAAGAACAAGTTCCACAGAACCACAGAAGTAAGGCACTTGCTTACTGCGTGAAGATGATTGATGAGGAGGGGGTATTTATGTATCAGGATCTTACTTTTTACCGTCCTTCTGCCTTTGAAGAAAGTATCACTGAAATGGTGGATGATTAATGCTCCGATCCGAGAACCCAACCCGCCCAACCACCATCGAAGAGCTCCTCTCCTCGGATCTCATCGCCAAGATTTCCCAACTCGATGTCTCATCGAAGAAAATCTTCGCAGGCAAACTCCAAGGCGAACGCCGAAGTAAAAAACGCGGCGAATCCGTCGAGTTCGCCGACCACCGCCCCTACACCGCGGGGGATGATCTCCGCCACATCGACTGGAACATCTACGCCCGCCTCGATCGGTTCTTCATGAAACTGTTCATGGAAGAAGAAGACCTCTCATTGCACATCGTCATCGACGCAAGCGCCTCGTCCGATTGCGGCGAACCAAACAAGTTCTACTACATGCAACAAGTCGCGATGGCAATGGGATACATCGGACTCATCAACCTCAATCGCGTCGAAGTCACCGCTGTCGGTTTGCGTGATGAACTCGTGATTCCCGGAGGCGAAAAATCAGTCGCCGGCAACATCCGCGACCTCCGCGGCCGACGCCGAACCCACGACCTCGCCCGTTTCCTCTGCACCATCGAACCCGAAGGCTCCACAGATTTCGCCCAAGCATGCAAACGCATCGCGATGACAAGAAGAGGCAAAGGCGTCATGATCGTCCTCTCCGATTTCCTCATGAAAGAAGGGTACGAAACCGGACTCCGCATGCTCGTCGGGCGCGGGTACGATGTCTTCGCGATCCAAACCCTGTCGCCTCAAGAAGTGAACCCAGACATCGCAGGCGATCTCCAACTCCGCGACATCGAAGACGGCGACATGGCCGAAGTCACCATCTCCGCACCCCTCTTAAAGAAATACAAAGAGAACCTCTCCGCATACTGTCAAGAACTCCGAGACTTCTGCGCAAGAAGAGAAATCACCGCCTTAACAATCCAAACCGACACCCCAATCGACACCCTCCTCCTCGACTACCTCCGTAAACGAGGTGTGCTGCGATGAAGTTCTTGCTTCCTATTTTTATTGGATTGTTTGTGCTAGGTGGTTGCACAGTAAATCATGCGAAGCTCAATCATGATATGAATTTTGCATTGATTGAAGATACTGCACAAAATTCTATCCGCAAAGGAATGAGCCAGAAAACAGTGAACAAAATTGCCACAGATGAATGGGGTTTGACGGGTGGCGCAAGCAATCAAACCAGCGATTTAGAGCTGGTGTATGTTCTAAAGCCCAAGACACATTCGTATTTCGCACGCACTGTGCCGCAGTCATTACTCACATTTGAATTTAATGTACATCAGCTTTCCACGCTCACTTATTCCAACTATTGGTTAGATGGTTCAATGCATGGTGAGCACGAAATTACATTAATGGAGAACCATTGATGACCTGGGCCACCCCAATGCTCGCCGGAATCGTCGCTGCCATCGCGATCCCTGCGCTCATCATCCTCTACTTCCTCAAGCTCCGCCGAATCCCGCGCGAAGTCTCCTCGACCCTGCTCTGGAAGAAAGCGATCCAAGACCTGCAAGCAAACGCCCCCTTCCAGCGCCTCCGAAAAAACCTCCTCCTCTTCCTCCAACTCATCATCCTCGGGCTCATCATCCTCGCACTCGCCCAACCCCGTTCCGCATCAACCACCGCGATGGGACAAAAGTACATCGTGATGATCGACCGCTCCGCATCGATGGCTGCTGTCGACGGCTCCGATCAACTCGGCGCCGATTCCCGACTCGACGCTGCGAAACAACAAGCAATCGAACTCGTACAAACAATGCGCGCCCCCGGCATGTTTGCAACCGGCGAAAAAGCCGACGAAGCAATGCTCATCGCCTTCGATGCCAACGCCGAGATCGTGATGACCTTCACCTCCGATCAATCCGATCTCATCAACGCGATCAACGCGATCGAACAAACCGACGCGCCATCTTCAATCGAACAAGCCTACCGCCTCGCACAAGCCCAGCGCCCAAACCGGATCGTCAACGCGACCAACGAACTCGGTGAAATCACCGAATCCCACGAACTCGATGAACTCAAAGGCGGCGAACCCTACTTCTTCCACCTCTTTTCCGACGGCCGAGTCTCCGATATCGATTCCGTCCGCGCCGAAGAAGTCGACACCCAAACCACCTTCGAGTACCACGCCATCGGATCGCAAACCTCCAACAACATCGGACTCGTCGCCCTCCGCTCCGAACGCGATTACGACACCCCAAGCAAACTTTCCATCTTCGTCGGGGTGCAATCCACCGACACCATCGAACGCACCGTCGATGCAGAACTCCTTGTTGATGGCAATGTTGTCGCTGTACGAGGCATCGACCTCCCCGCATCAAATGTTGATGCAACCACAGGATTAAAAACACCCGCCTCCGGGGGCATCGTCTTCGAACTCGACGAACCCAACGGCGTCGTCATCCGCGTGCGCCTGGGAACCAACGGCAACACCAACCCCGAAGCTGATGTCCTCCTCGCCGACAACGAAGGAATCCTCGTCGTCCCCCCCGCAAAGCAAGCCGCGGTCGCACTCGTCTCCACCGGGAACCTCTTCGTCGGATCCGCACTTGATGGTCTCCCCCTCTCCAGATTCGACACCATCACCCCATCCCAATACGAATCAGGAAGACTCAACGGCGACAACGACGCATACGACCTGGTCATCTTCGATGGATACCTCCCTAAAGAAAACGAACTCGGTGAAATCCTCGACGCAGGCCGATACCTCGTCATCGGACAAGTCCTCACCGGAGAACTCGGTGTCATCGACAACGGCGTGGGACCCGGAGGCCCAATCATCAACTGGCGCCGCACGCACCCCATCCTCCGCGATCTCACCCTCGACGCCCTGCTCATGTCCGAAACACCAAAGGTCGAAATCCGCGAAGGTTCTGGTGTTGTCTCCCTCGCCGAAACAGTATCAGGACCCGCGATCCTCGAAACAAGCTCGGGAGATGTCCGCGCCATCCTCGTCCCCTTCGCAATCACCAAAACCAACTGGCCCTTCGATGTCTCCTTCGTCGTCTTCCTCGCCAGCGCTGTTGATTACCTCGGCACCGGTTCCATCGTCGCCATCGACCAAGACCAACACCAAATCGTCCCCGGCAATGTCCTCAGCGATCGCATCCCACCCGACGCAACCAATGTCCGTGTGCTGCTTCCCGATGGTTCGCGTTCAGAAGAAATCATCCCCGCCGCCGACGGCCGAATCGTCTTCGGCCCAATCCAACACGCCGGGATCTACCGCCTCACATGGAGAGGCACCGCCGGCCCAACCGATCTCGTCAACGACGGCACCAACACAAGAATCTTCTCCGCCAACCTGCTCGACCCCGCCGAATCCAATGTAAGCACCCTCAAAACCATCGCCCTCGCCAACCAACTCGTGACCGCCGAATCCAACACCGAACGCAAACGCATCAAAGACTGGTGGCCCTACTTCCTCCTCGCCGCCCTCGCCATCCTGATGTTCGAGTGGTACATCTACAACAAAAAAATGTACCTGTAACCAGCTTTTTCAAACTCTTCCGCTGAAGTGTCATGTAAAGCATGACAGATTGGTCGCATTTTATCGGCATAGAAATCGAAGTTAAGACTATAAAGGCATACTAATTTTCAGAGCATGATTCTCAACTGGAACACGACGCAAGATTGTCGCTTGTTTCAACACCCTGCGTTATATGCGCTAAGAAAATCACTTACATCAAAGAAGTTGTAAGTGCCATCTTTGTTAAAATCCGCGAGTGGTTCTTTGGCAGAATAAGCGGACAAGAAGAGAGTAACATCAAAGAAATTGAGAGTGCCATCTCCGGTAAAATCTGCAGGGCAAATGGCTTGAGTACCAATTGCATTCCAGAATCCAAAGGAAAGCTCATAGTTGCTGATAGTAATTCCTGGTGCAGCCATGGATAGACCAAATGTTAGCGAGAGAGAGTAATCATTTTCTGGATCTCCTGTAGAACCTCCTGCATGAATCGAAACGATGTCAAGTTCAAAAGGCTGTGCGAAGCAGGTTGTAGACGTGCTGGAAAATAGTAAAAAACTAAAAATGGTGACAAGTCTCATGTGAATGCTCCGGGCAAGAAAATGAATCTATTTGATATTGTCAGCATAAGGCACTATATTCATGTTGTCAAATAACACATTATTGTATGAAGTTGGAAAAAATATGAAAAACCTAACATGCTTATTAATCGTATTTAGTAGTTTTACGAGTTTTGTAATTGCAGAACCTTTTGTGGTTCAAGGTCAACTTCGTGACAATGGTTCTATCGCCAATGATTTATACGATTTTGAGTTTGAATTATGGGATGCATCGACAAGCGGTTCTCAGATTGGGACTGTGCTTTCATTTGAAGATATTGATGTTGTTGCGGGAGTGTTTACTGTTGAAGTTGATTTTGGAGCCGTTTTTACAGGCACTCCTGTTTGGGTGCAAACAAATATTCGGCTTGGGAGTTCAGTTGGTGCTTTTTCCCCGTTACCTTCTCGCATCCAAATAGGTGCAGCTCCACAAGCTCAGCACGCAATTACTGCAGATATTCTTTTGAATCCTGATTGGGTGCAGGCTCCTGGTGTACTTTGGCATGGGACAGGCAATGAAACCGTTCTCATCAATCGTTCGTCACCTGTTGTTGGGGGTGAAGTTTTTGGAGTTCAAAACAATGGTGGTTTCAGCGGTCTTGTAGTTTCTAGTCCATCAAATTCGTCTCAGCCTTACATCGCTCTTGCTGCTAACAATACTGTTGATACCTATCAGTGGTATGACGGCAATACTGATCGCTGGATATTCTGGAAGAGCGGCGCTCAACGTTTCTATATTGACTCAGCCAACACCTTTCAAATGCTCGAAGATGCGGTTTTTCAAGGCAACGTAGACATTGATGAAACACTGTACGCAAACAGCAATATTGATGCGATTGGCACAGTGTCTGCAAGCTCTGTTGTCACAGATACTCTGTCAGTGTCTGGGAATATTTCTTCAGATTCATTTAACTACAACACAGATCAGATGCGATCAGTCACGATTTCACTTTGGGAATTTAGTGAAAACGCATCAATTGTACCTACAGATTTTTCTGGACTCCCGCCAATTGTTTCAGTCCCAGTCAACTTCAGTGCAGTCGTGAGGGCTTATGTAAATACCATGCCTCAAGGTGCCAAAATTGTTGATATTGAAGTAGTGTATCTTGATGATTCAACACGTGACGACTTAGTGTTGACTCTGATTTCAGAATCGATTTTGACGGGGACACAAACTGTGTTAGCTCAGACTGTGTCCTCAGGCGACTCTCCAGTTTTACAAACGGCAATAAGCCCAGCAGTGGCGAATACAATTGTTGACAATGAATCAAATATTTATATTTTGGATATGAATACAGTTGATGGTGTTTGGAGTGACTTATTTATTATGGGTATTCGTGCTGTCATTATTCACTGCGAAGTAAGTGCTCCAGATTAATTGAAAGGTGTTTTGCTCATGCGAATCGTAAGCAGTTTATTTCACTCCTCAAAAACCGCAATCTCCCCCAACCCCTTCCGCCCAAGATCCGGCACCGTGCAATCGGCCGCAGGGTACCCAACCGGGATCACCATGTAAGGGCGCTCATTCTTCGGACGCCCAAGCAACTCCCGCAAAAAACCCATCGGGCTCGGGGTCTGCGTCACCGTCGACAACCCGGCATGATTCGCTGCTGTTAAGAGCATCCCCGCCGCCAACCCGACCGATTCATTGAGGTAATACACCTGCTCGCCATCGTCCGTCGTCCGCAGCGCCATCACCACAATAATCCAAGGCACCGTATCCAAATACGACTTGTCCGGGGATGTCTCAAAGTCTTCCAAATCTTCCAACCACCGATCCGACGCCTTCTCCTGATAGAACTCCGTCTCGACTTCTTCAATCGCAACCCGCACCTTGTGCTTGAGTTCCGGATTCGAGATCGCAATAAACCGCCAAGGCTGCTTGTGCGCCCCCGATGGCGCCGTGCCCGCTGCCATCAGGATCGTCTCGATCACCTCGCGTGAGACCGGTCGATCAGAGAACTGCCGAACCGTTCGCCGTTGGTTTGCGACAGTGTAAAACTCCATCGCAGCAGATTCCGCAGAATCTTGAGGGACATACGGGTGGTG
Source organism: uncultured bacterium (assembly GCA_963976235.1). Taxonomy (GTDB): domain Bacteria; phylum Planctomycetota; class Phycisphaerae; order Phycisphaerales; family UBA1924; genus UBA1924. Next base: position 340,400 of record CAXBJM010000003.1, on the reverse strand, counting down.
TTGAACGTGGTCCGCGTGATTAGGCATAAAGCAGGTTCCGTTGGGTACATCGAATCATCAATCCTATGGGAGAACCCCCCGAAAATGTATATTGTTCACCGAAACGGTCAAATCACCCCTTTCTCCCCGATTCTGCACGCAATTCGCCGCATCTACCGATACAAACCCTGATGGCTCTACTCGACCACACGCTGTTGCTACGCCCAGTCCGCTTCGCATTATCCATTGCGCTGCTCATGACGACCTGCGCCAACGCCCAAGAGTTCGATCGAACCACCGGCAAACGACCCGCCGGCGCCAACCGCGTCGTCCGCGCCTTCGATTTCGAAGAACGAGAAATCAATCCACTCCCCGTCCCCCTCGGATGGATCCGCGCCCAAAATGACCCCGCTGTCCCGCGCCTGCGTCCAGGTTTTCCGATCTGGAATGGCGCCGAACTCGATTATAAATCACCCGCCTACTCAGGCATCGGTTCCGTGATGCTCCCTACCCACGGCGGATCGACAAGCCTCCTCCTTCGTTACGGCGAACTCTCCATCTTTCAAAACGCAGACTACCTCGTCAGCGCCCGCGTCCGCACCCAAGACATCGTCCACTCCAAAGCACGACTCGTTGCAAGATTCCTCGACCAACAAGGCATCCAAATCGAAGGCGGTGAAGAATCAACCCCGCTCGTCAACACCATGGGCGAATGGCAACAGATCTCCCTCGAAATCGAAGGCATCTATCCAGACGCGGCATTCATCGAGATCGAGCTCCAACTCCTCCAACCCAAAGAACAACACGATCTCGCAGACGCACCCGCCTTCACTGTCTTCGACGAAGACTTCCAAGGCAAAGCATTCTTCGATAACCTCATCATCGCTCAGCTCCCCCGACTCGAAATATCGACAGGTCATCCAGGGAACATCGTCGAATCCCAAACCGCGCCCCCCATCCGCGTGCTCGTCCGTGATCTCACAGGAGATTCAATCGTCGCTCAAATCAGAGTCTTCGATACAGGCGCACGCGAAGTCGATTCCCAAATCATCGCCGACGGCACCCGTAGAGTTGAAGTTGACTGGACCCCCAACCTCCCCGGATTCGGTTGGTACCGCGCCATCCTCGAAGTGGTCGTCAACGAACAACTCGTCGGAATCCGAACCCTCGAGTTCATCTGGGCAGCCCCAAGCGAGCAAGACGCAGACTCAGGAATGTTCTCCATCCACGCAGACCTGACCAATCCAAAGATCGCGATGTCTGCACCAGGTCTTGTCAAGGGCGCAGGGGTCTCCCGCGCATCGATGAATATCTGGTCCTACAACACAACCAAAGAACTCCTCTCTCCAGATTCCCCAAGCATGCTCGCGGTCAACGAACTCCTCAAAATGGGCACCAAACTCAGTCTCGGATTCGCAGAGCTCCCCAAAGGGCTCGCCAACGAACTCGCGATTGATCCCGATGAAGTCCTCCCGGTGATGGCAGGTCCACCAACACCCTGGCTCAACTGGGGCGGAGAAATGCTCGACCATTACGGCCAAGCAGTTATCCACTGGCAGTTCGGAGAACAACCAACCCAAGAACAAACCCAAACCCTCAACCCTCAACTCGATGCAATCAGAACTTCACTCATCGGATATGTCCCCGGCCCCGTCATCAAGACCCCCTGGTCAATCGACCGCACGATCGAACCCGAAATCATCGGTCCATCCCGACAACTCCTTGTGATTGAAAACCAGGTAAGCACCGAAGAATCCATGGCGTTAATCGTCGACGATTGGGTACAAATTGTCAACACACTCCCAACCCCAAAAGACCGCATGCTCTCAGAACTGGGAATGAAGATCACACCCGGGTACGAAGCAAACAACTGGTCAGGTATTGAAATATCTTCCGCAGTGGGGGCTCTCGCTCGCAAAGCAATCTCATTCTGGTGGCAAGCAACCTCAAGCCCATACGACAACAAACAGTTCCTCCTCGAGCTCGATGACGCATGGTGGATCTCCCCAGGCAAACGCGGACAGGTCATGCCAGCGCCCGAACTCGTCGTCTGGAAAACACTCGCATCAAGACTCGGCACCCGTAGAGCAATCGAAAAACTCGACCTCATCGAAGGTGTCCACGCACTCATCGCAAGCCCAAAGGCAGATCCCAACTCAGAATCTCAAGGCATCATGATCCTCTGGCTCGATGAACCAACACTCGAACCCGCGATCATCAACCTGCCCCTCTCGATGAACACCGTCACCCAATACGACATGTTCAACAACCAAACCCAAATCCCCGTCGAACGAATCGGGGATCTCAATCTCCCCGTCCACCGTGTCCAAGTCACACGAACCCCAATCATCATCGAAGGGGTCAACACCGATCTCGTTCGATTCCTCAATGCACTCAAGATCACGCCTGATCGACTGCAAGCAAAGTCCGGGGTGCATAACCATGCAGTCAAGCTCACCAATCCGTGGCCAATCTCCGTGCGTGGAAAACTCTTCATCCTTGAACCCGGTGGGTACTCAGATCCCAACGGCATCATTGATCGCTCATGGGAAATCAAACCCAGAGTCATGCCCTTTATCCTCGAAGCAAATCAAACCCTACAAATCCCACTCGAAATTGCATACTCACTCGGTGAACTCGCAGGGGATAAAAAACTTGTCTTTGATATCGAACTCCAAGCGGACGAGGATTACCCACTCATCCGCATCGAACGCACCATCGAACTCGGACTCGACGGAATCGAAATGATCCTCAGCGCGAAAAGATCACCCAGCGGCGTCACCGTGGTCAGCGCACAAGTCACCAACAACCTAGACATCAATCAGGATTTCGAAGTCATCGCGATCCCGCCAAATGAAGCCAGAATCCGTCGGTCAATTAATGGCATCAAACCAGGCGAACGAGTCACCCGCGAGTTCGCATTCACCAAAGTAAAATCCGGTGGTGAAGTCGTCATCACACTCATGCTCCGAGAGACATCAACCAGACTCAATCAAACAGTTATGGTCCCTTAACTGCACTTTGGTAGGCTTTTTTAAGTGTCTGAGCAGTGATTACTTGTTCGCAAGTCAACAATTATGAATAAAATCTGTCTCTCATGCGTGTACCATACGGAAGAGATATTTTTATGCCCAGACCAAAGTCATTCGATCCAGATACCGTCCTCGCCAAGGCGATGGGTGTCTTTTGGGAAAAAGGATACGACGCCGCGAGCATCTCCGATCTCACCCAAGCAATGGGAATCAACCGATTCTCACTCTACGACACCTTCGGCGACAAACGCGAACTCTACCTCTCCACCCTCGATGCGTACGACCGAATCGTCGTGCTTCCATTCATCAGCAAACTCGAAGCAATCAATACCTTCCAAGATCTCGAAGCCTGTTTCAGCATGATCATCGACTATCACCACTCAGGTGAATCGAGCTTGTGTTGCATGATGCAGAAAGCTGCAATCACCCAAGCAACCTGCGATCAAGGAACGAAGGAACGCGTCGAATGTGTCCGCAACAGGATTCATACCGCGATTTCCCAATCGCTCGGGCGCATCCAAGGTATCGGTGAAATCAAAGCAGACATAGATGTCTCACAAGCAGCATGGCTGCTCAAAATCGCCCTCGCCGGCCTCGCATCCCAGGCAACCTGCCCGCTCCACGCAGACGATATGAAAGCAGCCTTCGGGCTCATATTTGAGTCTTTCCGGCCCTAATTTCAACTCGATCAAAAATATCCAACCAAAGAGTAAGATAATTTGTTCAATACCGGAACAATCGGTTGGGTACATGGGTTGACCTCTCTATGTCATCGAAAACCACACAATCAGATCAACACCACAAACAGTAATTCCCCGCCGTGCCTTGCCGGACTCAAACGCCGGCGATGCCTCTCCCTCTGGCAACCAGCGCCGGCAAGGCACTTCCCAATACATCCGTTTCCTCTCGAACCACCCGGGCGCGTCGCTCGGGTGGTTCATTTTTGGACACACGATCACAACATAGTTTTTAGTGGATCCAACTAAAAAAGGATATAATGGTCTTGTATTGATATCTGTGTTCGGATACAGTCAGGTTCGAACAGTTGTGCAGTAAGTTTGGGCAATGAAGTAAAGGAGATTGGTTTGAAGTTGTTACCTATCTTGGTCTGTGCCGTGCTGGTGCTCGCCTGTTCCGCAAGTGCACAAGAAATCACGAGTTTTCCCCAACTCGAAAGTATCCTTGGAGATCAAATTCTCATTGAGAACTTCGAAGGGATAAGCCTGCAAGGCGGCTCAAGCATTGATGTCCCCAATCCGCTCAACTCGGTTACTATTCTGATGTTGCCTTGGAGCTGGGATATAGAAGTAGGCGTGACCTATGAATCCCAGACGCAACTGACAATGCACGCCGGGTTCAACGGCGGAGATGAGAATGTATTCCTTCGCTCATATGATGGTGTGGAAGTTCGGTTCGATGTTGGTCAGGTTGCTTTCGGTATGAACCTGCTCGGTTTCGTATCAGGTGGTGTCTACACCATTGACGTGTACAACAGAAACGATGAACTGATCGAACAGGTCATTCAACCCTCCGACACCGCGAGCGGTTTCTTCGGATATCAAGCACCTACAGTTGGGATATCCCGAGTAGAAATCACACACCCAGACTTGCCTTTCATCTCACTCGATAATGTTGCCTTTGGGATGGACTTTGTTGCATGCCCCGCCGACCTGAACAACGACGGAACTCAAAACTTCTTTGATATCAGCGCATTTTTAAGCTTCTTCAATGATGAAGATGATCGTGCAGATTTCAACGACGACGGCCAGTTCAACTTCTTCGATGTGAGTGCGTTCCTCAACGCATTCACCATCGCTTGCCCATAAAACAATGATGCTTCATATGTGTATGACGATGAACGACCCGGGTACATCGCTTGGTGGTTTATCTGTGTAAAGGATGTGTATACAAGAATTGTATTTTCATAAATAATTGAAAATTGAAAAAGTAGTCACTACTATTGTGTATGACCCATTCACCACTCCATTGTGTCACCGGCGCCTTTGGGTATACCGGCAAATCGATCTCCGAACAACTCATCGCCAAAGGAATGCGTGTTCGCACACTCACCAACTCTACGAACCGGCATAACCCATTCGCTGATAAGCTTGATATCCATCAACTCGCTTTCCACAACCAAGCCCACCTTATTGAGTCTCTCCAAGGCGTGCAAATCCTTTACAACACCTACTGGGTCCGATTTAACCACAAACTCTTCACCTTTGAACAAGCCGTTGAAAACACGAAGACCCTCTTTGCAGCCGCAAAGCATGCAGGCGTCAAAAAGATCGTCCATGTTTCCATCCTCCATGCCGATCAAGCGGACGACCTGGGATACTACAAAGGCAAACACGAACTCGAAGATGCACTCAAAGCTATCGATATCCCATACACAATCATCCGTCCCGCGGTGCTCTTCGGTCGCGGCGATATCCTCGTAAACAACATCGCATGGACTCTACGAAGGCTCCCCTTCTTCGGCACCTTTGGAGATGGTTCATATAAAATTCGCCCGATTCATGTCGATGACATGGCAGAGCTCATGATCCAGTCTGCCTATGAGTCAGAATCGAGAACCATCGACGCCGTCGGACCTGAGTCATATACATATAAAGAACTCGTCCAACTCATCGGATCAACAGTTGGCATCTCCGAGCCCATCATCTCCGTTCATCCAATGCTTGGTTATCTCGTCTCTAAACTCGTGAATATCGCTGTGAATGATGTCGTCATTACCCGTGAAGAAATCAAAGGCCTCATGCGAGGACTCCTCGATTCAACCACTTCAAGCACCGGTCAAACAAAGCTCTCAGACTACATCATTCATCACAAAGTCACGCTCGGACACAAATACGCGAACGAAATCAAACGACGGACAAATCGAGTTGCATCGTATGAACAAATCTAACGATTGAATTTCTTACGGACAACCCGCAGAATACTGCGCAAGGAATGCACTCACATCAAAGAAGTTGAACTGCCCATCCCCCGTAAAATCCGCACGAGGGTCTTGATTGTTGTACGCCGCGAGAAACGCAGAGACATCAAAGAAGTTGACCTGTCCATCGCAAGTGATATCGACCATACAAAGATCAATCGCTTGTGTTGATACCTGCACATCATCCATCCCGTTGAGCCCATCAAAGTTACCCAAAGGCGTAACAACAACCTTGCTCACACCCTCACGCACAATAAACCCCGCAAACGCGCCCGCCGCGATCGGTAGAGCATCAACTGTCACAATCAACTCGTCATCCGCATTAAACCCTTCAATCCGAACCCAATCACCCTGCGCATTGACCTGACCAAATGCATAAATCAGATCCCCAGGCAGATCAGGACGAATCACCCAAACAGAACTCGCCGGACGACCATTCCCAAAGTTGGCAATCCATCGGCTCCCCGAAGGCGCACTCGCCGTCGCTTGAATGACAGGCAACGGGGCCAACGACCCATCCGCATATTCTTCTGCGAATCGAGCGCCATTGTTGGGCATATCACCAACCGCCTGCCCACCCGCAAAGCTCTCAAAGTCTTCAACCAACGCCAATCCATCAGAATCAACATTGAACTGCGCCCGTGTTTCTGCCAAAGCCCCGGAATACACAATCACATCCCCAAACACACAAGCAGTCATCGCTGCAATCACAAACACAAAGATCGTCGTTCTCATCGCACCCTCCAATACTGCGATCATACAGATCAAGCGCACACTGTCAACAGAATTCGGGTATCCTACCTCCAAACGATTCCCATCGAAAACCACCCAGATTATCATCCCAACGAGCACCGAATATATGCAACCATCAAACCCATCCGCCGTCCTCATCGCCCATGACCGCTGGGCAAACCACCAACTTTATACCGCGTGCAAAGCACTCACCCCCGAGCAACTCACCCAACCCTTCGATATGGGAACCGGATCACTCCACAACAACCTCGTTCACAACCTGGGCGCCATGCACGGATGGACCGATGTCCTCAACCAAACCCCCAGCCGTCCGCGCCTCGAAGAACAAACCTACACCCTCGACCAAATCATCGAACTCCACGATCCAACCACAAACGCCTTCGAACAAGCGGCCCTAGCAAACCCATTCGACACCATCATCAACCGAGATCGCGGCGATCAAACCTACACCTTCACCGTCGGCGGCATCCTCACCCATGTCATGACCCACTCCATGCACCACCGCGCCCAATGCCTCAACATGCTCCGCCAACTCGGATGCAATACCCTCCCCATGTCGAGCGTTATGGAATGGATGCTTGTGTCAAAGTAATGATCGCATCGTCAATCCATTTCTTGGCAGATATATTTCAAAACTGCAACCAATACCCAATATCCTGTTACAGTAAAGATAAATCTCGACTACAACTCACCCGTTCAAAAAACGCACGCTCGTGCAGATCGAATACACCCATGACACCATCAATCCACCGCAGAGCATTCCTCGCAACAAGCACCCTCGCCATCCCCGCAATTGCATTGGGTTCGGGGTTCAACCAACCAGTACCAGTCAAAGCCGATACCGAGTTTGACAACTACATGAAGCAAGCGAACCAACACCTCAAATCCCTAAGAACTCCTATGCGAACACTCGACGAGGAGTGGCAATGGTCCGACGCCGCGTTCGCCGCCAATCAAATCACCATCCTCCTCCTCCAATGCGCCGAGATCGCAGAGCAAGCATCAATCCCAGAACGATCGAAGGAAAAGTACAAGGACAACGAAAAAGACTTCATCCGTGATCTACGAATCCAACTCGCCGACGGCGCAACCGCCTCCCTCGAACTCGCAAAGTCTCTCTGGTCCCAAGACCGCCCATCCGCCAAAGAACACTACAACGCTCTTCGTTCAAGCAAAAAACTTGGCCATGAAGAGTTCACCGAAGACTGATCCCACCATTTCGAGATCGAACAACAACCCATGCTCAATCACCTCATCGAGTTCATCGCCCGCCTGCACATGGTCGTGCTCCACTTCCCAATCGCGCTGATCGTCTGCGCCGCGATTATTGAATCATCGCGTCTGCTCTGGCTCAAGCTCACCCGCCGATCAATCGCTGATCACTTCCGCCCAAGCAACGCCGCCTCAGTCATGTTCGCCTTCGCGTTCGCATCCACAATCGTCGCCATCACCACAGGACTCATCCTCGGATACGACTACGGCCAATCCGCAGACCTCCACCGAATCCTCGGGCTCATCTCCGGTGCACTCATCCTCATCACCGCAATCGCCCTCCTCATCGCCCTCCGCAAATCAACATTCAAATCCTCAATCATCTACCTCGCACTCCTCTGCCCATCCGCCGGCGCAGTCTGCGCAACAGGACACTTCGGAGGAGACCTCACCCACGGCAAAGGATTCCTCACCAACCCACTCAAACAAATCATCAACCCAACCCCAGACCCGCAACAAAACCTAGAAATCCAAGCGCTGAACCTCACTGCAGAATCCATCGAGATATACAACACCATCATCCAACCAATCTTCGACAACTCCTGCATCAAATGTCACGGCAAAAGGAAGCAAAAAGCTGACCTCCGACTCGACTCCCTCGCCTTCACCCTCGATCCAGAACTCAACATCATCGAACGCGGGTCCCCAGATGATTCCGAACTCATCTACCTCATAGAACTCCCCGCAGACGACGAAGAAGTCATGCCCCCCCAAGACGAAGCAGACCCCCTCACCCAAGACCAAATCCAATCCATCCGCAACTGGATTCAATCCCTTATTTGACTCCCCAATAACAAGGGATACCATCCGCACATGGAACCCATCCAACAAGAACAATCCGAGAGAGCAGAAGGACCAATGCCATGTCCTTGCCGCTGTTCCTCCAACTCGTCTCGACCTGTGCGATCGTAACCGGATCGCTCTGCGCGATCCTCGCATACTTCCGAGGCTCAAAGTCACATCAACAATCACTCAACGCTCAGGTCTTCCTCAATCTGACCCAACGCCATGCTTCGTTGATCGACTTTCGTCGCCTCGATGCAGACCTGCGTCTCAACGACCACTGGACAGGCGACCTCGAAACTGCTGCCGCGATCCGTGAATACTTCGATCTCCTCGCCCACGAGTACGCACTTGTTGATCTAGGAATCCTCGACCAACGCGTCTGGCAACTCTGGCAACCAGACATCGCCCGAATCGTCAATACCCAGCTCATCTCCGAAGTATGGCAAAAACGAACTCGTCACCTCCACCGCGCAAGCCCCGCATTCACACGCTACATCGATTCACTCGTCACTCACCAACGCGGCGCATTTTCCAACGGCCACACCGGTTCCACAATCCAAATCGCATAAACTCTCCACCCAATACTCACCCACGCCAGGATCACACATGCAAGCTGCAACCTACTCAAAGTACGGCCCCCCAGAAGTAGTCACCATCAACCAAATTCCAAAACCTTCGCCAAAACCAAACCAAGTCCTTATCCGTATCCACGCAACAACACTCAACTCAGGCGACGCACGCATGCGCCGATCAGATTTCGGCTCACCCCTCTTCACCATCCTCGGAAGACTCGCGATCGGAATCTTCAAACCCCGCAAACAAATCCTCGGCACAACCCTCGCAGGTGAAATCGAATCCATCGGATCGGATGTCACCAACTTCAAAGTGGGGGACAAAGTCTTCGCCTCCGCCGGCATGAACTTCGGTACCCACACCCAGTTCATCGCCCTCTCACAAGACGCCGCCGTCCTCCCCATCCCGGCGAACCTCAACTACGAGCAAGCCGCCTCCATCCCCTTCGGAGGTTTCACCTCGCTCCACTTCCTCCGCACACTCGCCAACATCAAACCAAACCAACGCATCCTCATCAACGGCGCCGCTGGTTGTGTCGGTTCATCCGCCGTCCAACTCGCCAAACATGATGGCGCTCATGTCACCGCCGTCTGCTCAACACACAAAGAAGAGTTCGTTAAATCCCTCGGCGCCGATGAGTTCATCGACTACACCAAAGTAGACTTCGCACAAAGATCACAAACCTACGACATCATCTTCGACACCGTAGGCAAACGCTCATTCTCCAAATGCAAACACACCATCAACCCAAACGGACGCTTTCTCGCCTCTGAAATGAACGGCAAAGTCATCCTCCAAATGATCCGAACCAAACTCGTAGGCAACAAAAAACTCATCTCCGGAATCGCCCTCGACAAACGCGACCAACTCCAAACCCTCAAAGACCTCGTCGAATCAGGCGCCCTCAAACCCACCATCGACCGCACCTACCCCCTCAACCAAATCCAACAAGCCCACGCCTACGCAGACACCAATAAAAAATCCGGCAGCATCGTCATCACAGTCGAGCACGATGAGAATAACGAAAACGAAACTTAACGAAAAGACCTCGCCATGATCACGCCAAACCAAAGACAAGTCGCCGCATTCATCGCCTGATTTGAAGACACAACCCCCGGGCGCGATCCAAGTCTTCTATCCAAGTTCATCATCACAGATTTCTTGCGCCAACTCAATACCCAAAATGCCCATATCGAGCGCGCATGACAACACGCCTGACATGTGCAGGACGATCACAAGTTAAACATGGAACCCCAAATCACACCGTCGTGGCAGCCCCAGAGTCATGCAAGAACACCATCACCAAAGCTGCGATAATCGAAATCGCAAGCAAGATCAAAAACAACATCAGACATCCTCGAAAAGTCTGGTACTCTTCTTCAGGAATGCTTGTTGCATTCACAACAACCGCGTCGGGATGTGATCCCGACGAACTAGATTTCGTATTCATTTTGTATACTCTTTTTCGCAGCCAAATCTGCCGCGTAGATCATGGACTAGGTTTGTACATACACATCAACCCAGGCGCATTTGCAAACCCAGGGCATGTATCAACTCAGATATGTTTCAAACGCACGCACCAGGGGGTCCCCGTGTCCATCGACCATGCGACCCATCACTCGCGATGTACCTGTCTATGCAATCATGTGAAGACAAACCCCACGAAAGCACATGCAATACAAGCGTTGAAGACAACGCAGACCGATCCTCTTCTTCAGGATCACGATCCCCGCGCCAACCCCGAGGCTCTACAATCGCGACAGGTCCCCCCGGACCCTCGCTCAATACTGGAAACGGATGCGCCGGGTCATACACATGATCATGATCGAGTACCGAGACATCCGCATGAGTCCAAGGCAACGCCGTCGACCATCCGATCGCCACCGCACACAAAATCATCAACCACCGAATCGGCTGCATACTGCATTCTCCTCACAGATCATCAACCACATTCTATACACCAAAAAATCCGCAAAACGGTTCCAACTATTCCACATCGGTACTCAGTTCACAAACGCCCAAGGCGACCGCACCTTGGAATACTGGAAAAAGCCCACCCAAGAAATGCCTCTCCTCTGCGAGCATTCCCAAGTGATCAATCAAGTTCCAGATGCTCTACATTGACGAAAGATAATGAATACGATTTCTGCGTTCTCATTGAAAACAAAGAGAACGGATTTCCTATGATTTATTCATGATTCATATACTTACATTTCCAGATTCTGAATGCGACGGACTTGTTGGAGCCCTCGCCTGTATCGACGATCAACCTGTTACAGACATCATCCGTGATTATGAAATGAAGAATAATCCATCGAACATGATGAATGGCCAAGAACCAAGAACATCAAATGATTGGGCAATACCATTCGATGAATTATGCAGTGAACAAACAGTGGCTCAAACTCCTCCATGCACTGCAGAACGCTTGTTATTATTAGCATGTGGCTGTGGATTCTCCGCATGCAGCAGGACTCAAGTTGATATACAAGTCACTGACACGCATGTGATTTGGTCAAACATTAGAACTAGTATCACCAAATACGAACCCTATCCAAATCTAGGTCCATGGAAGTTCAATCGCACTCAATACGAAGACGCCTGCAACAAGCTTCATGAGCATGTCCGACCAAAAGATTTTAAATAACTCTTGTGTAGCTTCGATCAAATCGAGCTGAGCGCCTTCCTCCCCCTCCCGAAACCCCGCTACAATACCCCAACTGCTCGGGGCGCGCCACTAGGCGCTGAGAAGAACCCGTAGAACCTGATCCGGCTCGCACCGGCGGAGGGAATGCATTGTCAGCCGATATTCTCATCCTACTTGAACACAACGCATGGGCCAACACTCGCCTCGTCACACTCGCCGAGTCCCTGCCCGGCGATGAACCGTTCCACCGCGCATTCCCAATGGGCGAAGGCTCTCTTCATTCCACGCTCATCCACATCGCTGGCGCCATAATCCATTGGGCCAACAGACTCGCTGATCGCGAGCCGGGTGAATCAATCGAAGACCAACGGTTTGAAATCAATCAGCTGCAAGTCCTCTTCGATTCCGCACACCATTCGCTCGAAACAATCATACAGCAACTCATCGAAACGAATCGTCTGGAAGAAATGATGACACATCCCTCGAGCCCTGAACCGTTCACACGCCGTATGGCGATACACCATGTACTCACGCACAGCGGGCATCATCGGGCACAAGCCATCAACATGTTCCGCCACACCCTCAATACCACCGATCTCCCCGATACCGATGTCATCGAGTATGCCATCTTCGGGCAAAATGATAAAGGATAATGACTATGACTGACCAAACAACCTACCCAAAGACAACCCCAGCCCACCTCGCCATCACCTCACCGGCAGGCAAGGCCTTCGCGCTCACGACGAAGTTCAAAACCGCTTCGGATATGAAAGCCGCCTTCCGCACAGTCCAACCCGGACCCGCAATCGAAGGCTCAAACTACCCCCTCCCCGTCCACGGCGCCTACAACCCCGGTTCAGACGCAACCGCACCAACCCCAGGCTCGTTCGCACACAAACCCGACATCGGAGGCCCATACACCTTCTCCTCCCCCGACACCCCAGGCATGCCAAAGCCCTCAACCAAAACCGCATGGGACTTCCTCCCCGCGGATTGGTCCGTAGAAATCATCGAGGATGAAAACGCAGCTCCCCTCGCATCATCACCATGCGCTCACGAAGCGCACATCTTCACCGACGCGCTCGGTGTTACCCGCCGCGTAACAACTCCCCCCGGATTCACCCCAATCACCCAAATGGAATCCGCCCGCCTCGGAATCATCACCCCAGAAATGCACCGCGTCGCCGAGCGCGAACCACACCTCACCGCAACCCAAATCCGCGACGAGATCGCTGCCGGTCGATTAATCATCCCCGCCAACATCCATCACCTCGCACGCAACCTCGATCCAATGGCCATCGGGCGCGCCTCCAAAACAAAGATCAACGCCAACATGGGCGCCTCCCCAATCTCCTCAGGCACAGACCAAGAAGTCGAAAAACTCCAATGGGCAGAACAGTGGGGCGCCGACACCGTCATGGACCTCTCCACCGGTGGTGACCTCGACGCATGTAGAGAAGCAATCCTCGAAAACTCAACCGTCCCCATCGGAACCGTCCCCATCTACTCCATGATCATCGGCAAAAAGATCGAAGACCTCGATCACGACCTCATCATGGAAACCCTCCACAAACAAGCAAAGCAAGGCGTCGACTACTTCACCATCCACGCCGGCATCCAAAAATCACACCTCAAGTTCGTCAAAAACCGAGTCATCGGCATCGTCTCGCGTGGAGGCTCACTCCTCGCCAAATGGATGCTCGTACACAACCAAGAAAACATCATGTACACCATGTGGGATGAAATCTGCGAACTCATGCGCGAGCACGATGTCGCATTCTCCATCGGTGACGGCCTCCGCCCCGGTGGACTCGCAGACGCAACAGACTTCGCACAACTCGCCGAACTCCAGGTCATCGCAGAACTCACCGAACGCGCCTGGACCCACGGCCTCCAAGTCATGGTCGAAGGACCAGGCCATGTCCCATTCGACCAAATCGAATACAACGCCAAACTCCAACGCACCCTCTGCCACGGCGCACCCTTCTATGTCCTCGGCCCACTCGTCACCGATGTCTTCCCCGGATACGACCACATCACCTCCTGCATCGGTGCAACCTCAATCGCCTACCACGGCGCATCCATGCTCTGCTATGTCACCCCCAAAGAACACCTTGGTCTTCCCAAGAAGGGTGATGTCAAAGAAGGATGCATCGCCTACAAAATCGCCGCACACGCCGCCGATGTCGCACTCGGAATTCCCGGAACCCGTGACTGGGACGACGAACTCACCAAAGCGCGTGCTGCCCTCAACTGGAACAAACACTTCGAACTCGCCTTCGACGAAGACACCGCCCGCGCCTACCACGACGAAGACCTCGATGTCGACACCGACTTCTGCGCCATGTGCGGCCACGACTGGTGCTCCGTCCGCATCAGTAAAGAAATCAAAGAGTTCCAATCAGGAAACGCCGAAGGCTTCGAACGCGGCGCCGTCGTCCAATCCGCCGCCCTCACCCCAGAACAACAACAAATCCTCGAACAACGCGGCTACTTGTCACCCGAAGAAATCCACAAACTCGCATCCAAAACCAAGAAAGCAGTCGGCGCCGAAGAAGGCGAAAAAGCAAGCTGCCATTCAGACTATGTAGACCCCGACGCCGCCCAACAAGTCCAAGGCGAAGTCCTCGTCCAACTCAACACCGCCCCCGCCCACGGCATCGCGAGCGGGGACCGATTGATCTAAACACTACAATATTCCAAAGAGTTTACTTAGCCTTCTCGGTTATAAAAAACGGGCGGCTTGTTAACACCTTTGGTGTGCCATCCTTGTTAACTCCGGGATATTGGGTAACAATACCATACAAGTGAGTATTTAGAAAAACCGCTGCGCCCGGGTCTAATTCGATGGCCTTGTCAGAAACAAGATACAAAATACATGTTGCGACTGTTTTGCTATTTGAGTATTTAAGCTCTACACCATCCCTAAAGCTTGCAGAGGTGTCGTATATTTTTTGAGGGGTGTTGCCTGTGCCACGCTTAATGATTTGTTTAACCGTACACGATTCTATTTCTCTGTTGAAAACAATTGTGAGTGTGTTGGTGTACATTTCGGCATTTCCATGCTGTTTTTTTCCCCGAACCGACAAGATGCTTTCAATGCCAAGTGGAGGAACAATAGGTTTTTCAACTGCTGGTGGGATGGAAGCCGTGATTGAACCGGCGGCAGTGTTGATAACAATTGACACTGCTTTTTTAGAGTCATTGATTTCAAAATCAAACACATCCCCATCCTTTAGTCTGGCGGGGAGTTCTGTTAACAGTGTTGCATTGTAAAAAGAGAAATTTTCTACATCAGCGTATTGCTCATTGATTCTTTGGTCGTATTTTATATTTACACTGACAATATCACTGTTTTGTGTTGTCGTGGAATAAAGCCCATGGTTGTCATTCATGCAATCTCGCCATGCATCAATTGCACCTTTTGGTAAAAACGATGTTTTTATTGATTCCAAATAGGCTGTTTGGCTTGTCGTGTCCATTTTGTCAACTTGACTCCAGAATCCAATATTACTATCGCTCGATTCAAGGCCGAGTGTAATTTCAACTCCCTCGAATGGAACGGTGACCCCAAATCCCGAATTCTGCACTCGATTAATATAGCGTTCAGAAGATAAGAAGCGTTTGTAGTTGTGGTAAGCCGATTTTTCAAAATTCCATTCGAGGTCAGTCTTCATGATTCGTAGCCCCTCGTTGCAATCCTCTGGGGCAGAGATATTGGCTGGCGAATAACTAGTTTCAGCATTTAGTGTGCTCACACTCAGAATGGTGTTCAATAGTAAAGTCGCAATCATGTTTTTTTCCTTTTTGAATTAAAGTACCCGTGACAATTCAGGTGCTGTGCATTTAGTCTAACTACGGCTAAGTTCTAACGAAAGTTCAAGTTTTCAATAACATTGTTTATCCACTTGCTATCCGCAATCCAGGTGCCATGTAGGTGACGAAGTCTCCTGCATGCTCGTCTCACTTCTCAAAGAGGGGTTGCAGGGGAAACCTCCCCTGCACAATCATGTACAATCCTTCATATGCCTCAGACCAACACCCAATTCCAAAGCCTGAACAACCCCGACGCCGCCCAACAAGTCCAAGGCGAAGAATTAGTCCAACTCAACACCGCCCACGCCCACAGCATCGCGAGCGAGGATCGGTTAATATAGTCACACACACTTGGATTTATGGAGAGGGCGCATGTTTCAACTTAAAGACGGCAAAACCACACTCACTGACAGCGGGATGATAGCGGTCGAGAAACACCTCGATCGTCGACTCAAGAGATTAGCTGCACCTGTTGTTGGCGTTACGATGCTCGTGTCTGGGGTTGTGGGCTGGGGTCTTAGTTCATATTTGAATCAAATTAAAGTAACAACTGAAGTGGAAGAAAAAGAAGAAGCAAAACAAAAGCTCGCAAGCATAGAGAGGGATTACGAAATTAAATTTTCTAGTGTAGAATCACGATTCAATATCTTGTTTGAAAAAATTTATAATGATGCGTACGCCAATAACAACCAGCTACTTGCGCTCCAAGAGTCGGTAGTGCAAAAGTCGGCAAAAGTAGAAGTCGCTAGGCTAACGGCGCAGAATGCTGTTGACAATCTTGCTAAATTGTCTGAAAACGCTAGCCAGCTTTCGAAAGCAATTACAGATTTTGAATCTGCTAAAAGTGATATTATTAATACTGTGACAGCCAATCTCAAGTCTGATTTTGAAGATAATGAAACGTTAACAGATTTGTTTTCGCTATTGCCCATCGGTTCTGTCATAGCTTGGCCAGGTAATAGCCCTCCGACAGACAGCTGGAAAGAATGCAAAGCGTATGCGACGGCTCCCTATAATAAAAATTTAGCCGACGCTCTATCTAATCTGTATGGCAATCCGCTAAAAATATTGGAAGATTCTACGATCAGACTGCCAAATTTTGAAGGCATGTTCTTGAGAGGTGCCACGGGGGATCGGATACCGGGAAGCAAGCAAGATGGGCAAGTTGGCTCTCACACGCATCCTATCTTTGGTGGGACACAACGAGAAAATACAGAGCACATCACAAATGGTGACAATGTAAACGACCACCCGGCGTGGGCGGGATCCTTTGGAGGGCCTGCGCACTATGAAATTAAGGCTGCTAGTACTGATGACCAGTTCGGGTATACGTATTCGAATAATGGTAAAGAGACCCGTCCTGAAAACATTGGTGTAATCTGGCTCATCCGCATTAAGTAAGTTAGAGCGATGTCTGATGCCCTGCTTTGATTTCGTTAGCAAAGCAGGGTTTTTGTATCCTGAAAACACTAAATCTTACTCCCATCTCCCATCCCCGTGCGCAAAATCCCTGCACTCCCCAACTTCCCCCTTGTGCCGCAAATCAGCCATGCGATAATTCCCGCATGGAACACACAGCACAAACTCAAAGCAGATTCGAAAACCAAAAACCAACCCTCACCAACGAACTCCTCGAAGACCTGACCAACCCCTCGATGTCCGCCTTCGAGATGTGCCAGATCCATCAGCTCTCCCTCTCTCAACTCGCAACGATCCTCGAATCAGAATCGTTCAAACACGCCGTCGAAGCACTCGAAAAAATCGCCGATGCACGCCGTTCCATCATCGAACCCGAATCCCGCGCCCTCGCCGCCGCCCGCTTGTCCGACATCCTCAAAGACAAACCAACCACCCCCGCGCACGCCGAAACCCAGCGCAAAGCAGCAACCCAAATCCTCCGCCAATCCGCGCCCCAACCCCGTTTAACTGCTCCAAAACCCAACAAATCCCCGCAACCAAATCCCCAATCCCCGGTATACTCAAAACTACACCAGCTCACTCGAGCATCGAATAGGGGTCAACATGAACACGAAAATCGCCGCCATCACCACAATCGCCCTCGGAACTTCCATCCTCGGCGCCGCCATCTACATCGCCAAATCCAACGAATCCTCCGAAACGGCCACCCAAAACGAACTCCTGGCAAACAACGATTCCCTATTCACACCCGCCCCAGCTCCAACCTACACCCCCGACACCCCAACCCAAAAAACCCCCGAGCCCGCCCCAAAACAAACCGGGCGCGTGATCCCACAGGGGACCACCGGGAAAACGGGGTTCGCCGCGATGATGGATCGCATGGTTGAGTTCGATCTCGACGGCGACGGCATCCTCAGCGACCTCGAAAAAATGGCAATGGGTCTCCAACTCAGAAAAGAGTGGATGGAAAAATACGACCTCGATGGGGATGGAGACATCTCCCCCGAAGAAATGGAAGCCTTCCAAGTCGAACAGTTCATCAACTCCGAACGCGGCCAAGCAATGATGCGCCAGTTCGACGCCGACGGTGACGGCATCCTCAACGCAACCGAAGAAGCCGCCCTCCGCGAACGACTCGCCGAGATGGAAGAAGAAAAACGACTCGAAGACATCGCCGAATACGACACCGACCAGGACGGCGTACTCTCCGACGCCGAACGCCGAGTCCAACGACAAGAACAACGCCAGTATTGGGCAAACGCGATGGAAAACGCCGTCCAAAACCACGACCGTGACGGCGACGGCGAACTCAACATCGAAGAATCCCAAGACGCCTGGGACGCGTGGATCGACCAACAATCAATCAACGAGTTCGTCAACCGATACGACGCCAACAATGACGGCACAATGGGCTCATCCGACTACACCGAGTTCCTCTCCAACTACTCCGCCGGCGATATGTCCGCCGATGTCAACCGCGATGGCGCAATCAACGCCCTCGACCTCAACGCCTACACCGACCTCGTCATCCGCGCCAACAACTGATCGCTGCGCTACTCAATCACAGTCTCTATCTGAGCGAATAATTCCGCCTGCGCCGTGTTTATAATTAGTTATGAGCACTGCAACACCAAACCACACCACGTCCGTCACCCTCGACACATCCAACAAATACCGCACCACCTGCACCGCCGGCAAACACACCTTCTTTGTCGACGAACCCCAATCACTTGAAGGCACCGACACCGCGCCCAACCCCTACGAAATGCTCCTCGCCTCCATCGGTGCATGCAAGGCGATCACCGTCCGCATGTACGCCGATCGCAAAGGCTGGCCCCTCGAATCCGTCCAACTCGATCTCGAACACTCCCGCCCGAATGGCCCGCTCAACCCCGAGCACATTGATATCTCCCTGAGTTTCAAAGGCGATCTCGACGACACCCAGCGTGCCCGCCTTAAGGAGATCGCCAATAAATGCCCGGTCCAAAGGACCGTGACAGGCGAGCTCACCATCGATTCCATCCTCGAAGTTGAATAACAGAATCGGTTTGTCTGCCCAATGATTCGAATCTTCTGGTACACTTGTGCGCACACAATCTACACAGGAGAACTCATCATGTTTAATAAGATCGCAGCGGTTGTACTCGGATACATGGCCATGTTTGTGACCGTCTTTGTCTGTCTGACCGCTGCTTATGCTGTGATGGGGGCAGATGGAGCATTCGAACCAGCCAGCTTTGAGGTCACCATGCCTTGGATTGTTGTGATGTTTATCGTCAACATAATCGCGGGGGTAATTGGGGGGATCGCGTGCGCGAAAGTCTCAAATTATTCGAAACGAGCGGTCCAGTCTTTGATGTTGCTCATTGTGTTGCTTGGTTTGTTCCTTGCGTTCTCAGTGATGAACGCGCCGGCGGAAGTTGATGCAGAACTCTTAGTGCGAGATCCGGATATCAAAATGAGCGATGCGATGATGAGTGCGGAGAAGCCGACCTGGATGCTGTTTGCGGACCCATTTGTAGGGGTATTGGGCATTTTGATTGGTGCGATGATCGTGTGTCCGGACCGAAAAGCAGGGTCTGGATCCGCTTCATATCGGGACTAATTGAAGTGAATACTTACATTCACCCGATTAAGTTATACTGATATACAAAGAGTATGCCCGTGTGGGTGTCGAGATTGAACAGACCTGAGAGCATAAAGGGGAATACAGATGTTGGCAACACTTGCACAGAACAACGCGGGGAATGTGGCTGGGGGAATTGGCGCGATCGTCTTCTTGGTCATATATCTTGCGATCCTTATACTCATCATCGTGGGTGGATGGAAGATGTTTGAAAAGGCGGGGCAACCCGGATGGGGCGTTCTGATTCCTATTTACAACGCGTACTTGGTACTCAAGATTGTTGGTCGACCCGCGTGGTGGTTGATCCTGTTCCTTATCCCGATCGTCAGTCTTGTTATATCCATAATTGTGATCGTTGATCTTGCCAAGTCATTTGGCAAGGGTGTTGGCTTTGCGATTGGCATCTTCTTCCTTGGTTTCATCTTCGTTCCAATACTCGGTTTCGGAGACGCGGAATATCAAGGACCAGCGGCGGGCTGAGTTGCGATGAGCAAACAATCCTACCTTCACTCGCCTTTTCTACGAGATCGATTTGAACATTGTCTTCAATGCGGGTATTCCCTCGAGGGAATACCCGTTCCTGGTCATTGCCCAGAGTGCGGTCTTCCTATTTTGGAGGGACGCACTTCTCTGTGTATATCAGGTGTTGCGAGGGGTTCAAGCGGTCCGGTTTGGCGGAAGGTCGTGTGGGTGTTCATCGGGATTTATGGGTTCTTGTACAGTCAGTTATTCGGGATCGCGATTATCAGTTTTCCTTGGTTTGCGTTGATCGGATTTGCAATCTTGATTGTGCCGTTGCTTGCGATGGCGTTTACGGGGAAACAGAAGAAGCGGGGTACAGAGCTCTTTGTGTTCACCCATGATGGGTTCTCGCGTTGGACAGCGGGGTCAGATCCAACGACTCGGTTTTTTACTCAATGGGTTGGTGTGAAACGGGGCGTGCAGATTACGCGTGTGAGTTCGGTGTGGGCGAAGTTTGAGATCGTCGCGGTTGATGAGCAAGGGAAACACACCCGTCCACTCCGTGGAGGGTTCCGGTGTCCGCAAGAAGATATCGAAATCATCGAGCAGGTGTTGAATGCGTTGTTGACAGAGACACCGCTCGATTCGATTGAGCATTTGGAGTCATCTGCATTCTTTGCGATCGAGCCTGATGATTCGGTTGTGAATGGATACTTTGTTGCTCAAGACAGTTGAGTGATGGGATTGAACCTTGCGTGTTATTTGATGGTGCAGGTGTCGTCTGTGCATTTGTGAGTTGCGAACCATCGGAGTCGATTGCGGGCGAAGATTCGATAGCAGAAATCAACAACGGGTCGGAGCAAGAACCAGCGGGTCCATGAGACACTGGCGCCTTTGCCGAGTGCTTTCATTGCTTGGCGGATTGCTTCTGGACCTGCGTGGAGGGTGCCTTCGGGTGTTTGGGTATGGAGTGATGTTGCGAGGGTTTGCACATCGGCACCAGAATCTTTTATTCTTGGGTCGTCGCCACGGAGATCAATACATTCAACGAGTCCACGATTGCGATCGAGCTTTGTGAAGAGCTTGGCGGATCGGATGCACATGCTGCACCAGCCGTCATAGAAGACGAGGGTGGGAGTTGTGGATGCTTGCGGGGTCATGTTCAATGATAGGTGCACTGGAGAAGTGATACACATCGCATTACGAGGTTAACCACCGAGTGCTTTGATGAGATCATCGGTTACGGACTCGACTGATTTTCCGGTTGCTTTGTAGTCGGTGGCGCCTGCGAGGTGGTCTGGTTCGATGCGTCCGGTTGTTGTGTTGTAGTGCCATCCGTGAGTGTTTGCGCCTGCGGCGGCGCCGTCTCTGCGGACGGTTGCGAGCCCGTTGATTTTGTTTGCGGGGATGCCGTTGATGTATGGGCCGTAGATCCCGGTTGAGTCGTTGACTGTGCCGTCGAGGTCTGATTTTTTTAACAATCGGAAGTACATTGTTTTTGCATCGGCAGCGCCGACATGGACCATGACTCCTTCATGTTCGATTTCATAGAGGTCGAGTGCTTTTTGTAGGACAGCTTGATCTCCTACGACGGCGTTTTTGGCGGCGTTTTCCGCGGAGCTCGACATGCGGGGGATTGCGATGGCGCCGATGATTCCGATGATGACCACAACAATGACGAGTTCTATCAGCGAGAACGCGCGGGGGTGTTGTCGGCGTGTACACGATTTTTTCTCCACATCACTTTCATCGGTGATGCAGGGTTAGTGATGCTTTGAGAACTGCTTATATGGGTGTGGATCGGGGGAATTTGCCTAGAATTGGAGTGTGGAATTGGTCCGAGAAGTAGATCAAGACACTCGAGTTATGATTGGTCTTGGGATTGGTTGGGAGCATGGGAGACGAGTTTGCTATCGACGGACCATGGTCCTGCGCCTTTGAAGATGATGTATGCGGAGGTGAGGATGATTCCTGCGGCGAGCCCCATCATGAATGTTGGTTCTGGTCCGGGGACCATGACATTGATGTCGAGTTCGGAGGGAGTTGGCCATTGATCGTTTGGGATTTTGATGTGGGTGATGAGTGCGCCGATCATCGTACCGATCGCGATGGCAGCACCTACACGAGCGAATGCACCGAAGAGGAGAATGATTCCTGCGAACACTTGTGCGAGGGACGCGACGATCGCGGTGATCCCGGGCATTGGGAGTCCTGCGGCTTCTATTAAGGGTTTCATTGGCATGGCGCCGGTAAGGTGCATGATCCCGAACATGAGCAGGGGAGCACCGGCGATGATGCGGATGATGGCGATGTGTTTTTGCGTCGTTGTTTTTGTGAGTGCATTGGTCATGGGTAATTCAACCTTGTTGGATGGGGTTGTATTCCAACGCATTCACTTTAAAACAGGTTTTGGGTCCGATTTACCAGAGGCGACGGGCGACAGAGGGGAGAATCCAGGCAGCGATCCCGGCGGCGATTCCTGATTTGAGGAGCATTCCGGGGATGAACACGACAAATCCGCCTTCGATTGCATCGTAGAAGGTGATGGGGTCTGCCTTGGTGTCGTTTTGGTAGACCCACCAGAGCCAGGGGACTCCGAAGATGAAGATGACCATGTGGACGGCGATTCCTGCGAGGAAGAGTGCGAGCCATCCTCGGATTGAGCCGTCGGGTTTGCGGATGAGTTTGTGTGCGAGTGGTTGGCAGAGGAGGAACCCGAAGAGGTAGCCTCCGGTGGAACCGATGAGGACGCGCCATCCTGCTTCGCCGTCGGCGAATACGGCGACACCGATTGCGCCGGTGAAGAGGTAAAGGAACATGCTTGCGAGTCCGAGCTTTGGACCCAGTGCCATCGCGGCCAAAAGTACGATGAGCGTTTGGAGGGTGACGGGGATCCCGAAGGGAGGGGTTGGGATCGCGATCTGTGCGCCGATGGCGGTGAGCATCGCGAAGAGGGGGATCGAGAGGAGTTTGAGGAGTGCGCGATCGAGTTCTTTGGATTGTGTGGTGGTTCCGATGTCTGAATCGGATGCGAATATTGAGCGGAGGGTTGGTAGGGAGTTCATACGCTTAGCGTACGACTCTTAATCTGTGTGGAGTTGGTTGGCGGAGGAGAATTGGTTGATTGGTCGGGTTGTTGTTGGTTTTTCCGAGTGCTTCGTCGAGATCGAAGTGTTTGAACTCGATTTGAGATGCGGGACCTGTGCCTGGTCGTGCTCTTGATGCGGCGTCGACATTGACGGACCCGAGGGCAACGGATGGTGCTTCTACGATTGAACCATCGATGGTGGCGCCGGGTTCGATGATGAGTTTTGTTGCACGGATTCCGCCTTTGAGTTCGCCGGTGGGGGAGATGGTTGCGGTGCCGCCGCAGATGCACATGCCTTGGACGAGGCCTTCGATGAGTATGTCGTGTGATGCGATGATGAGGTTGGCGATGACCTTTGCTTGTTGGTGGACATGGACGGACTCGGTGGTCATGATCGATGTTCCCCAGTGTCCTTTGGTGATTTCGATGGGGAGGAGTCTTAGGTTGCCTGCGCAGTGTGGGCAGGATGATGATTCGGCGAATCCAGAGACTGTGGAAGATTTGGCGCAGCGGTAGCAGATCACTGATCGTGATTCGGGTATGGCGTTGCGGGGGGCGCCGCGGTCGCGCATGAGGAATCTTGGTGGTCTGAAGAATGATGCCATAAAAACGGCCGCTCCGGCGTTTACCGAGTGCGGCCAGGGATGGGTAGCTTGTTGAGGAGCTCAGTTGTTTTGAACTGGGTGGTTCCTCTTTGAGTTGTGTGTTGATCAGGCGACGCTTGAGCCTGCGGATTGGTTTGCCCAAGGTGGAGTAAGGTCGAGTTGGGTCGTGAGGTTGGACTTTGGCTCGGTGTTGACTGCTTGGGTTGGGGTAGATTGTGTTGTTGTGCTTTGGGTGGTGCCTGTCATTTCGTTGGCGCGTGGTCCAACATTGCAGTGACCTACAAAGGATGCGCCCTCTGCGACGACGAGTGTTCCGGCGGTGAGATCGCCTTGGACTTGTGCGTTGGTGGTGAGGGTGAGTCGATCGCGAGCGAAGATTGGTCCTTGGACTGAGCCGTCGACGACGATTTTTTCAGCTTCTACTGCGGCGTTGCAGTTTGCGCCGTTTCCGATGTGGACTTCGCCTTGGGCGGTGATTTTTCCTTCGAAGTTGCCCAGGATGCGGGCTGATTTCTCGAAGAACATTTCGCCTTTGATTGTGGTATCAGCACCGATGACGGTCATTTCTGGTGAGTTGTTTGTTGGATTTGATTGCATTTGTGACATGATTGTTTCCTTCCCTATCCCTATGGAACGGCGAGCGTTTTGCTCGTAATGGTGGGCGCATAGATCGCAGGCACACTTATGGCATGTGATTTTCGGCGTACCCGAATGGTGATGAGATGTTGGTTTGGCATCCTTGCCGATGTGCGCCGTCCTTGGCTTGACTGTGCATCGTCCAGATCAGGATGGGTTCTGAAGTATGGATTGTAATGGTTGGTGAAATTGTGCGGATTGTGCGGGGGATTTGGGGGTGAGGGCGTATTGGTGGGTTTAAAGCCCGATTTGCTGGTTGGGCGGGCATTTTTTGCGTGTTAGGTTGGGGATTTTTGTGTCGGTTGTGTGTTTTGATGGCCGATAATAAATGGATATGGCCAAGTCATCGAAAACATCGCGAAGCGGATCCCGGAGCAAAAAGACCACCAAACCATACCGGATGCGGGATGGGGGGTATGAACCTACGGAGCAGCAGGTGCTTGTTGCGCGGGTTGGTTGGCTTGTGCTTGGGGCGTTGTGGGTGTTTGTCGTTGTTGGGTTGGTGAGCTTTGACGCGGGTGATGCGCCTTCGCATGCGGTTTGGCCGAGCAATGCGAAGACGGCGAACTGGACTGGACCGATCGGCGCGTACATGTCGTATGGGTTGTTGCGAACCTTTGGGATTGGGATTGTGATCCCGATGGTGTTTACTGGTGTGATGTTGGTTCTTCGGTTGATCCGCCGTCCGATGTCGCAGCCGATCGTTCGGGCGGTTGGTGCGTTGATTTTGACTGTTTCGTTGTGTGTGTTGCTTGGGGTGTTGTTCCCGCAGGCGGGTCCTTTGCCTGGATTGGTGGGGGGGACGATTGGATTGGTTGGCGCGGGGATGCTTTTGCCTGCGTTTGCGATGACGGGGTCGTTGGTATGGATATTGCTTGCGTCGATTGTTGGTCTGATTGTTTGCTGTGATCGGTATGTGTGGATGGTGCCTGTTGCGATCTGGGGGATGATTTCAGAGAAGGTATTACCAGCGCTGAGCAGCACAGGTGCGAAGGCGGGTGAGGTCGCGGGTGCGTCTGCGGTTCGTGCCAACGCGAGCGCGGATCGAGCGAGCGAGGTTGGTCGAACTGTTGGTCGCAAGGCGAGCGGCGGGGTGCTCGCGGGTTTGAAGGCGATGTTGAGCAAGAAGCCAAAGCCTGTGATGGTTCGGTTGAATGATATAGATGAAGAGATGGTTGAGGTGAAACCAATTCCGGCGATGACGCATGAGGATGAGGTTGCGGCGCGTCGCAAGGCGAAGCCCAAGCGGTCGGTGAAGCCTGTGCCTCAACCGATTGATGAGGATGATGAGGATGATGTTGTTGGCGCGCCGCAGGTGTTTTCGCAGGAGGATTTGCGTGAGAAGATCGCGAAGTTGCCTGTGCGTTTTGCGCAGCAGAACAAAGAGATGGCGACGGATGATGACCTTGCTGATTTCCAGGATGTGCAATCGCTTGAGGGATATAAGTTCCCGACGATGGACTTGCTTGTTGAGCCTGAGGTTGGGTTTAACGCGAAGCTTGAGGAGTTGGTTCGGGATCAAGCGGAGGCGCTTGAGCATGCGCTTCAGCAGTACAAGATTAATGGTGAGGTTGTTGATATCGAGTCAGGGCCGGCAATCACGCTTTACCATATTCGGTTAGCGCCGGGGACGAAGGTTTCGCAGATCAATGCGATTGAGAGTGACCTTGCGCGTTCGCTGAAAGCGGTGAATATTCGTGTGGTTGCCAACATGATTGGGCGCGACACGATCGGTATTGAAGTGCCCAACCCGACGAAAGAACGGGTGCGTTTGAAGGAACTGATGTCGAATCGGTCGTTGTTTGAAGAGATGAAGCTGCCGATGTTCCTTGGTAAGGATGCGGCGGGTGAGCCTTTGATTTCTGATTTGACGAAGATGCCTCACATGTTGATTGCGGGTACGACTGGTTCGGGTAAGTCGGTGTGTATGAACACGATTATCATGAGCTTCCTGTATACGAAGAAGCCCAATGAGTTGAAGCTGGTTCTGGTTGACCCGAAGATGGTTGAGATGAGTCAGTTTAAGGACATTCCGCACCTGATGTGTCCTGTTGTGACGGAGATGCCTAAGGCTGCGGCGATTTTGGAATGGGCCGTGACGAAGATGGACGAGCGGTATGAGCTGCTTGCCAAGGCGGGGTGTCGGGATATTGGTGGGTACAACGAACTTGAGTGGGATGAGCTCAAGGAACGGCTTGAGATTCAGACGGAAGAGCAGGCGGCGCGGGTTCCCAAGCAGTTGCCTTATATGGTGTTCATCATTGACGAGCTCGCGGACTTGATGATGACGACGAAAGAGGTTGAGGGTTCGATTATTCGTATTGCGCAGAAGGCGCGTGCGGTGGGGATCCATTTGATTCTTGCGACGCAGAGGCCTCAGGCGAATGTGGTGACGGGTTTGATTAAGTCGAATATGCCTTGCCGAATTGCGTTTAAGGTTGCGTCGGGGATGGACTCTCGGATTGTGCTTGACCAGAAGGGCGGCGAGTTGTTGCTTGGTCAGGGTGATATGTTGCATCTGTCTCCGAGCAGTCATGAGCTGAGCCGGGCGCAGGGGACATTGGTTGATGATAAAGAGATCCGCAAGGTGGTCAAGTTCTTGAAAGAGATCGCGGCGCCGAGCTTTGAGCGTTCGTTGATGCAGGTCCGGGGCGGGATGGACTCTGATGAAGAGCGGGTGTTCTTGTCGGAGAATAACTCGTCGGCGTCTTTGCAGGCGGCGGAAGAGGACCCGATGTTTGATCGGGCGGTGGAGATTGTGCTTGAGACCAAGCGTGGGTCGGTGTCGTTGTTGCAACGGCGATTGGCGATCGGGTATACGCGTGCGAGTCGGTTGATTGATTTGATGGGGATCGCGGGGATTCTGTCGGACCATAAGGGTTCGGTGGCGCGTGATGTGTTGATTTCAATTGACGAATGGGACGCGATGAAGGACCTGGTTGCAGAGGATGCTCGTCAGGCGCAGGCGCGAGATCCGGAGGATCCGACGCAAGAGATGATGTTTGATACGCAGGTTGAGGAAGAGGTTGGAGAGGTTGAGGAGGAAGCGCCGTTCGATGATGAGGAGGCGCCGTTTGATGACGAGCCTACGGCGGCGGTCAAGGTTTTGGGCACGATTGTTGATGATGTTGAAGAAGATGATGTTGAAGAGGATGTGTACGAGGATGATGAGTACGAGGAAGAGGAAGGGGAAGATGGGGAGGATGAGGAAGAAGTAGATGAGGAAGTAGAAGCGGTGGGGGAAGACGAAGAAGAGGTTGACGAGGACGAGGTCGAAGAGGTCGACGAGTATGAAGAAGACGAGGAAGAGGATGAGGAAGTCGAATATGAGTATGTTGATGAGGATGGCAATCCGGTAGATCCTGAGGATGTCGAAGAGGATGAGTATGAGGTTGAGGATGCCGACGATGAGGACGATGAAGAGGACGATGAAGAAGAGGATGCGTATGAGGAAGATGAGTACGAAGATGAAGAAGTAGAGGAAGAGGAAGAGAAATCTGCGGTATAAACTCTTTGAGGGTGAAACCGGAAGGGCCGATATCCCATAGAACTTGGTTGGCGAGTTGCGCTATAGGTACGCGTGGTGGGTATTGGGGAGAAGGAATGGGCCGGGAAACGGTGTTTATTAGAGATAAAGCACGATTCTGGTTATTGCCTTACTGAAACCAAACGAATCACATGTAGTTTTTTCGCGATTCCTGAGGGTATTCATGGGAGTTCTCATGAATTCTGCACGATTTAATTAGAGAATCTGGATCGCTCGACTGAGCGTTGGATTCGAGCATACGACACACAACACGCATCGTCTATACAGAACAGATGCACACACCACATCGATGGAGACAACACATGCAAGCAATGACACGGACAACACGCAACTTGGCGCTTCTTTTTGGATCAGGATTGGCAACGATTCCGGCACTGGCGGGGACACCTGTGGCGCTGGATTTTGTGCCTACGGATTCGGATGCGGTGTTGGTGATTCCGCAGTTCGGTGAGTTCCTGAGCGAGGTGCCTGCGATGAACGCGGTGCTTGGTGAAGATGGGATGCCGATGTTGAACATGATCGCGGCGATGATCCGCGGGATGCCTGGGATTGATCTTGAAGGATCAGCGGCGGGTGTACTGGAGATTACTCGTCCGAATGAAAATGATATTTCTGCTCGTGGCGTAGTGCTTGTGCCTGTAACAGATTTCGCGGAGTTTTCGAAGGGGCATGCGTTTGCTGATGGGCTCTTCAAGATGCCTATGGGTGAAACGACATTGTTCTTCCGTCAGGTGAGTGAGGGGTACGCGGCGGTTGGCGATGAAGCGGATCGTGTGCGTGACTTTGACGGGGTGGCGGGTCGGCTTGCTGCCAATGGTGCGTTGGTCGGCAAGGCGGGCGGACGGATGGCGAGCGGCAATGACCTGTTTGTATATTTGAACTTTGATGCGTTTGGTGATGAGATTGCCAAGGGGCAGGAGCAGATGGAATCTCAGGGCGAGATGGTTCGCGCGATGGGCGGCGATGAAGCGGGTCAGGGGTTTGATGCTTTTATTGAAGCTGCGGAGTCGATGGCGAATGATGGTTCGGTGCTCATGATGGGCTTGAACTTCGATGACGCGGTCGGGATGTCGTTTGACATTGGTGTGCAGTTTGCAGAAGGATCGACTACTGCGTCGTATCTTCAGAATGATGGTGATGCGGGCAAGTACTTCTCGAATGTTCCCGCGATGGATTACTTCTTTGCTAACGCGTTTGATCTTTCGGGATCAGGTGTGCAGGCGATGATGAAAGATTACTTTGCAGCATCGGGCGAGATGGATGCGGGGTTTGAAGGATTCGATTGGGAGAAGATGTTGACGGGTGTCAACGGCGGCGTTCAGGTCGTGGGCGCGTCGGACAATATCATGGGTGGGTTGTTGAACAACACATTGCATTTTATTGATGTTGATGAGCCTGATATGTATATGGATGTGGCGCGTGAAGCGTTCGCAGGAATCAACGGCGGCGCGATGCTCGCGGGGATGGATGACCAGGCGACATCAATCAACGATGTGGATGCGTATGGGTTCAATGTTGGTGCGGATCTGAGCTCGTTTGATGAGTTAGCGGGCGGGTTTGGCGCGCCGAGCCCAACGATGATTTTGGGCTTGGTCTTTGGGCCTGCGGGTGGACCTGACGGGTACTTTGCGGATGTTGGCGGCGGGGTTGTTTCAACCTTTACCAAAGATGCGGGATTCTTCGCGTCTGCGGTCGCGGCGGCGGACGGCAAGGGCACTCTTTTGAGTGGTTCGACCTTGGCGCAGAGTTCGGCGTTGCTCCCGGATAACCGGATTTACGAGGGTTACTTCGGTGCGGGCGCGGTGATGAACACTGTTGGACCGATGTTGATGATGTTTGGGATCCTTCCGGAGTTTGAGCCGATCGAGTCGATGGCACCGGTTGGGTTTGGTATGACTGCAGACGGCGGGGGCGTGATGTTCCGTACGGTTGTCCCGATGCAGGTGCTTGATGTGGTCAGCGAGATGATGCCTGAGCGTGTCGATGAGGTTGCTGATGGCGAAGAAGATGTTTCGTTCTGAGTGAGTTGCTTGATTGAGCGTTGTAGGGTGCATCCAATGAAGGATGGATTTAATGCGTGATCAAGCTGACATGAAATGGAAACTGAGTTCTCGACGGGTGGTCAGCTTTGGCCATCCGTTTTTAGTTGGGATCTTGAATGTGACTCCTGATTCGTTTTCGGATGGCGGGGAGCTTGGTACGGTTGCGTTGGTGGTTGAACGGGCGCGTGCGATGGTGGATCAGGGCGCTGACATGCTTGATATTGGTGGGGAATCGACGAGGCCGGGCGCTGAGCGTGTTGGGATTGAGGAGCAGATTCGTCGGGTGGTGCCGATGATTGAGGGGATTCGATCGGCGGGGATTGAATTGCCGATCTCGGTGGATACGACACGCGTGGCGGTCGCGCGGGCGGCGCTCGATGCGGGTGCGGATGTGATCAATGATGTGTCTGCGGGCGAGGAGGACTCAGGGATGTTCGCGCTTGCGGGTGCGCGTGGGTGTGGGTTGATCTTGATGCATCGGGTGGCGGTTGCGGCGCAGGATCAGTATTCGGATGCGTATGCGCCCGATGGGCAGGAAGGCGGGATGCCGATCGCGAAAGATGTGGTTCGGTCTGTGTCGCGAGCGCTTGGTCGGTGTCGGGATGAAGCAATCGCGGCGGGGGTTGATCGAGATTGTATTGTGCTTGATCCGGGTCTTGGGTTTGGCAAGGGGGTTGAGCAGAACTTGGAGTTGATTCGATCGACGGGGGTGCTTGTTGGGATGGGGCATCCGGTGATGAGTGCGTTGAGCCGAAAGAGCTTTGTGGGACGGGTGAGTCTTGGGCGGGATTCGTCGCCTGATGAGCGATTGGCGGGGACTTTGGCGTTCTCGGTGATGCATTTGCAGGCGGGGGCGAGGTTGTTTCGGGTACATGATGTGGGGGCGCATCGTCAGGCATTGGATGCGGCGTGGGCATTGCAAAGACATTGATGGGGATTGGTTGGATTTGAACACGCAATTGTCTTGTGTGTGTGATTGATTGGGTGTTTTCTCAGGGTGGGCATCGGGATTGAGCGGGTGGACAGACCTACCATCGGGCAGAGGGTTTTTTGTGTTTGGACGCGTCAGTGGATGCGTCCCGCGTAGACCTTGAAGACTCGAAAGGATCAGATTTTATGGCCAGTGCAAATGTTATGGAGTTCACCGACAGCAACTTTGAAACCGAGGTGCTCGGCGCGGACAAACCTGTGCTTGTTGATTTCTGGGCCGAGTGGTGTATGCCTTGTCGTATTTTGGCGCCGACGATTGATGATGTTGCCGACGAGAATACTGATAAGCTCAAGGTCGGCAAGGTTGATACTGATGCGAACCGTGAGATTTCGGTGAAGTATGGGATCAGCGCGATCCCGACTGTGATCTTGTTCCACAAGGGTGAGATTGCGAAGAAGTTTGTTGGCCTCACGAAGAAAGAAGATATCGAAGCGGCGCTCTCAGAGATGAGTTGAGTGCTTCGTTTTTCTGTGATACATATTTACGCAAAGTGTTTTCCCAAGCTACGAACCGAGTAATACCATGAGTACTGAATCATCGAATAATCGTCCATTGCGTTGCGGAGCTGTTGGTGTTGGGAGAATGGGGCAGCACCATGCGCGTGTGTATGCGGAGATGGAAGGGATCGAGCTTGTTGGTGTTGTTGATGCCAACTTCGATCGTGCCAAGGAGATCGCGGATAAGTTTGGATGCAAGGCGTTTGCGAGTGAAGAAGAGTTGCTTGCGGCGGGTGTTGAAGCGGTTTCGATTGCGGTACCAACGACATTTCATTTGAAGAGCGCAACACCATTCTTGGAAGCGGGCGTTGCGTGTTTGATTGAGAAGCCTTTGGCGCAGAGCGCCAACGAGGCAGAGTTGATCAAGAAGCTTGCAGAAGAGCATGACGCGTGTTTGATGGTTGGGCATATCGAGCGGTTTAATCCGATCATGCGTGCGATGCAGAACGCGACAGAGGGCAATGGCGAACCGATCCGTCCGAGCTTTATCGAGGTGCATCGGGTTTCTCCTATGACATTCCGGTCGATGGATATTGGGGTTGTGATGGACATGATGATCCATGACCTTGATGTTGTGTTGATGCTTATGGGCGGGCGCGAGCCTGACGAGGTGCAAGCATCGGGTGTTGCGGTGATCTCTGAGTTTGAAGATCTTTGTAGCGCTCGGTTGGTTTGGAACCGGACAGAAGAAGAGGGCGGCGGTCAGTGTGTTGCCAATGTGACGGCGTCACGGTTGGCGATGAAGACTGAGCGTGTTACGCGGATCACGGGCGAGAACGGGTATATCAAGATTGATTACGCGGCAAAGACCGGCACATTGATCCGCAAGACTGCCAATGAGATTCAGATGCGGGAGGTGCGTGAGCAGCTTCGTAGCGGTGAGGATCTGACGAACATGGATTGGACTGAGCTTATTAATATTGAGCCGCTCGAGATTGATGGCGGGGAACCGATTGTCAAAGAGATCGAGGCGTTCCTTGAAGCGGTTCGCTCTGGCGAGCAGCCTGCGATTAATGCGGAGGCGGGGTTTGCCAATGTGCGGACTGCGGAGCGTATTGTTGCTGCGATTGCGCTCTCGGTTGGCGATGTGGCTGGGGCGCTTTCTTAATCGAGCGCTTTGTTCACCGAATCTTATCTATGAATCTAACGAATATTGAAAAACGATACAACCCCTGTGGTTCAAACGACGAATATTCGTTTGAATGCTCTGGCGTGAACTTTCTTTTGGGTTCTGCTTGGGGCAGGGGAATAGAGTTTGTGTATATGCCTTCTGTTTGAGGAAGGCTTTTTCTGTCGGCTGCAAAGAGGCGGCCTGTTTACTTTTCTAGGACTGACATTCGAACCCGTCAATACGAAACGAACTTACTTATGAGTGACCAACCCAAAGAAGCAGCGAACGAAGCTGTTACCCCGACGCCTACACCTGTGCCTGCGCCTGCGGTTGCGGAAACCAAAGCTGCAGATGCGAAGTCTGCGGAAACTAAGCCTGCGGAATCGGTGCCTGTGAGCATGCAGACTGCGGAGCTTGATGCGCAGACCAATGCCGAGATCGAGGCAGCGATGTCTGATATGGCAGATGCGGGTGCGGCGGAAGACCAGGCGAAAGCAGCGGAGGGCGGATCGGGCAAGATCCGTGGGCCTCGCGTTGTGCGTGGTGGACGCGAGCACCGTACGGGCAAGGTTGTGTCCGTTGGCGCGACTGATTTGTTTGTTGAGTTTGGTCCCAAAGAACTCGGCGTGGTCGATGTGACCCAGTTCAAGGAAGAGAAGCCAAATGTTGGTGATGACCTTGAAGTTGCGGTCCAGCGGTATGACAGCGCCGAGTCGCTTTACATCTGTGCACTTCCGGGTGCGGTGCAGAAGGCAGACTGGGAGATGCTTGAGCAGGGGCAGGTTGTTGAGGCGCGTGTAACGGGCACCAACAAGGGCGGTCTTGAGCTTGAGATTTCTGGGCATCGTGCGTTTATGCCTGCATCACAGGTTGATATCAATCACATCGCGGACTTGTCTGTGTTTGTTGGTGAGAAGATGACTTGTGAGGTGCAGAAGATTGATCGCCGGGGGCAGGGCAATATATTGCTCTCACGGAGAGAGATCATCGCGAAGGAACGGGCGAAGTTGGCGGAAGGTTTGAAGGATAAGCTTACTGAAGGCGATACTGTTGAAGGTACTGTTCGCAAGATTATGGACTTCGGCGCGTTTGTTGATATCGGTGGTATCGATGGTCTGATTCATATCAATGACCTTTCGTACAACCGTGTGAATCACGGCGCTAAGGGTGTCGGCGAGCATGTGACTGAGGGGCAGAAGGTCAAGGTTCAGATTCTGAAGCTTGATTGGGATGCGAACCGGATCGGGTTGGGTCTTAAGCAGCTTGCAGCAGATCCGTATGCGACTGCAGCATCAGAGGTTGTTGAAGGCGCGGAGATGACTGGTAAGGTCACCAAGATTCTTGACTTCGGTGCGTTTATTGAAGTTGCACCTGGCGTTGAAGGTTTGGTGCATATCTCTGAACTCGAATGGCGTCGCGTTGGTGATGTCAATGAGGTGTTGACCGAGAACGAGGTTGTTCAGGTGTTGGTACTCAAGGTTGATTCTGAGGATCGGAAGATCTCACTTTCGATCAAGCAGCTCAAGGAACGCCCGCAGCAGCAAGGCGGCGGCGGACAGGGCGGCGGTCGAGGTAAAGGCGGGAAGGGTGGCCGAGGGGGACGCGATGAGCGTGATCCGGCGGAGATTCTTAAGGAAACACCTCAGCTTCGTCGTATGCGGGAGCAGGCGCAGAAGAAGCAGAAGAGCAAGCCAAACACCGGCGGCGGCATTGGCAATGCGGGCGGTCTTGGGATCGGGCTTGGCGATTTGAAGCTTTGATCGAATGTTACGATTTTTTGAGCCGCCTGTACTATACGGGCGGCTTTTTTATAGTTGCACGGATACATTGTATTGGGTACGATGGTGTTGATGATCTATTGATCATTCAACAGCTTGTTTGGTCATGTGATTGAACATGCTTTATGTGTTGGATTGTATTTTCATTGAGAAATATTATGGATACTTGTGATGAATAAAGGAAGATGTTTTGGTCGGGGTGTCACTGCTTTGGCGGTTGCTTTTGTTGCCAGTTCGGCGTCGGGTCAGCTTGCGTATGAGTATCAGCAGGCGGTCCCGAACGATAGTGTATTGGGTGGTTCGTATGGTGGTGCGGTCGGCGTGTCTGGAACGACTGGGATTGTTGGTGCGCATGCGAACAGGAACAACGGTGTTGTGACGGGCGCTGCGTACATTGTTGATATGGTCACTGGTGAACAGCTCATGAAACTCGTCGCGAGCGATGGTGCAGGGCAAGACCAGTTTGGGTATTCGGTTGCGATCTCGGGCACGACAGCGATCGTGGGGGCGCACCTTGATGATGATGCGGGTGCTCGCTCGGGTTCGGCGTATGTGTTTGAACTCAATAGTGGCGTGGAGCTTTTCAAACTCGTTGGTGATGATTCAACTGTTGATAGTCGGTTTGGTTCATCTGTTGCGATTTCAGGTACAACGGCGATTGTTGGCGCGCACAGGCATCACGACGGGACAGCAGAGACTGGGTCGGCGTATGTGTTTGACACAACAAACGGGGAGTTGCTTTACCAGTTGAGTGCGTCGGATATCGGTGCGGGCGACCAGTTTGGGACTTCAGTTGCGATTTCGGGAACGATCGCGATTGTTGGCTCGCCGAAAAATGATAGCGTCAACGGGGTGGATTCAGGTGCGGCATACCTGTTTGATTTGACGACCGGCGAACAGATTCACAAAATTGTTGGTGAGAACGCTCAGGCGGGCAGCCAGTTTGGGACCGCGGTTGCGATTTCTGGTTCACGAGCGGTCGTGATGGGGAGTACTGTTGTTCCCAATCAGGTTCGAGCACAGGTGTTTGATACGACTACGGGCGAGCAGACCTTGCAGTTTGGAGGACCTGGTGACTTATTGAGAACTTCGGTTGCGATGTCAGAGAACAGGGCGATTGTTGGTCGATCTGGATTCAATGATTTTGTGTTTGAGGCGGGTTCAGCGGTTGTGTTTGATGTCACAACTGGCGAGCAGATCTCGTTGTTGAGGGCATCGGATGCTGGGGTGCGAGATCAGCTCGGCTTTGCTGTAGGTATATCAAACGAGAACATCCTCGTTGGTGCGAACTTGGATGATGGTACCGATGTGAACTCGGGTTCTGCGTATATGTACACGCTGTGTCCTGCGGATTTTACGCATGATGGTGTGCATAATGTATTCGATGTGAGCGCGTTTATCGCGGCGTTCACCGCGGGTGAGCCGAGTGCGGACTTGTCTCCAGATAATTACTCGAGCACTTTTAACTTCTTCGATGTTTCTGCGTTCCTCTCGGCGTACTTTGCGGGTTGTCCGTGAGTTGATTGATGGACAGTGGTGATACTTAACCGCCTGTGGAAGACACGGGCGGTTTTTTTACATGTATAGTAGATAGATATGAAAAATATACATCCAGATTATGTGGCGGGTGAGCCTGTGCCGAGGGTTGAACCCAGGGTTGATCCCGTGAAGCTTGAATACGCGAAGGGGTTTCTGCTCTGGGCGCGATGGGCAACTGGTTTGCTCGTGGTATTGCTCATTGTGTATGGGGTATTGGGGGTGTCGATTTGGGTGCGTGGGATCACCTTGGGGGTGTTGGTGATCGGGGCGGTGGTGTTCGCGATCCGTCCCAAGCAGCGGGCGATGAAGAAGCACAGCATGGAACATCAGAAGGATAAGTGGGCGTTGCCGTTCAGGATTTGGCTTGAGACTCAGTTCTATGGGATGTTCTTTATTCTGTTTGCGCAAGGTTTGATGTCGCCGAGTGACGGGGTGTCGGGGATGGCGACTTACCTCGGGATATTGATGATTGTTGATGGGGCGGCGTTGGTGATTTTGCGTTTTCGAGCGAGAGAGCCGGGGCAGATTTGTTGTGAGGAGTGTTCGTATGAGTTGGTTGGGTTGACATTGCCTTGCATGTGTCCGGAGTGTGGGAGTTCGTTGTTGGATGTGAGTTTTACGACGGATCGTCCACGGGTTCGGTCGGCATGGTTTTTTCGGGTTGGGATGCCGATGGTGCCTATTGGGTTTGCGGTGATTGGGTTCGGGATTGTGCGTCCGAGTGTTTTCTATGGACCAGTTCCCAAGTCGGTGTTGATCCCGTTGGCGGTTTCTGATCGTGGTGCGTTTAAACAACTGATGACCAAGAAGCTCGATGGAGATGAGCAGGATCGGTTGGAGAATGGGATCATTGATGCGTATCGGCGCGGGGGGCGGGTACCAATTGTCGGGCAGGGGCAATGGATATCGGATCAGGCGGCGGCGGGGTTACTTGATGAGGCGCAGCTTGAGTTGTTGTTTGGAGAGATTGAAGAGATATGGATTGATGCGGATAGGGTTGCCAAGGTTGGTGATTCTGTTGAGATTCGGATTGGGATTGAGGACAAGTTTTTTCTCAACGCGACAATGTACCCTGGGTATTACTTTCATGGATTTTCGATCGGGGATGATTCGGCTTTGTATGGTGGGAGCGTGTTCGAGCGGTATTGGGTTTCGTTGAAGTATCAGGATAATGGGAGGCGGAGGAATATGGATTCCGGGCCTCCGCGTTTTGTGTTTGTGCCTGAGGACAGCGGGGAGGTGTTGATTCGAGCGAAGGTGGTGATGGTGTATTATGATGCGATTGCGAAGGGGAATGCATCGTTTGGTTGGGGTATGGATGGTGAACCTGTGTTTGAGCCTGAGCCTTCGTGGTATCGTGTGATTGATTTGGAGCACAGGTTGAATGTGAAGCCTTAGTTTTTTTAAGTGCGGAATAATGGATGATGCTCGATGATTGTTTTCTCCAGAACAGTTATCTAAACACAGAGATTGGGTCAAAATGACCAGAGGAGAATTGCTATGGTTCGCGTCATTGCATGTGCGATTATTGTTGCGTCATCAGGTTTGAGTTCGCTTAGCTCTGCGAGTGAAGTAGGTTCGTATGTGATTGATCAAGGGTCGAGTTTGAACGATTCAGATTTGTCTGTTGAGTTGTTGGCTTCTGGATCACTCTGGAAGGAAGCAAAGTACGAGGTCGATGGTGCGTTCCGATTTGAGGAACGGAAAGATGGCACCTACTTGGTTGTTGAGTCTGATTTCAAAACGAAGAAGGGTCCGGATTTAAAGTTCGTGCTCTCAACGATGGATTATACGAGTGTCAAGGCGAAGACTGCGCTGCGTGGATCGCTGATTGTTGGTGAGCTTCAATCGTTTGAAGGGGAGCAAGAGTTTCTTTTGCCAGCGGGAACCGATGTGTTGAAGTACAAATCATTGCTTGTGCATTGTGAAGAAAAAACGATTCTCTGGGCATCGGCGCCGATTCATGCTGGTGAGTTGATCACTCATGGATCGAGTTGGACAAAGAAAGTGAATAAGATTTCCGGGCATTGGGAGATAGCGAGGACTCAGGACGGTTTGGTGTTGCGGCTTGGGAGTGATTTTAAGACGAAGAACGCGCCGGATTTAAAGTTCATTCTCTCGCCTAAAAATGTGGAGACTGTCAATAGCAAGAACGCGGTAGATGGTGGGCAAATATTTGGGAAGTTAACGATTGTGAAAGGGCAATCAGCATATCTAATCAAAGATGTTGAGTCGCTTGCGGGGTACCAATCATTATTGATTTATTGTGAAGAGTTCACAAAGTGTTGGGGTGGGGCATCACTCCAATAGTTTTGTTCATAGCACCAAATGGTTATCTGACACGGTTTAATCCGTGTTTTTTTGATTTTGGTTATGATCGTTATAACCGGTGAGGTCTCACTCATGTTCACAGGTTGAACACGAATGTAATGACTTTGAAGTGTAGTGTGGACAGAGTGGGGGATGGAACTGATTCTATTGGGGTGATTTCATAGCGGGGGCGGTGAGATCAGTTTACACACCTGCATTTGATTGTTGTATAATGGGGTATGAACCCAATACAGCTCTCTACTCTGCGTCGAATCTCTGGAGGAACCCTACTCATGAATATTACTGCTCTTATCGCGGCCTGTACGATGGCGTCTTGTGTGACACTTGTTGTTGCGGAGGACGGAAAACGTCCGAGTGGGAATGATGGGCCTTTGAGTCGGAATACGGGTTCTGGTGGATCCTCGGATAATGGTTCTGGACCTCTGGGGTCACGGAGTCATGGGCTTGATGGTTCGAGATGGCAAGATCGTGTGCCACGCGAACCGATGTGGTTTATTAACGCGGGTCCAGGGGAGACGAATCACAGTATTCATCCCGAGGATAATGCTCGCGGGTACGCGGTCTGGTGGCGAGGTGAGCGTGCGGTCGATGAGCTCTTGATTCGTATTCATAAAGGGTATGAGGTTGGCGCGAGATGGTTCTTTATTAACCGACCGATGGGATCAACACAAGCACAAACGAATCTTCCTGGTGCGAGTTGGTTGACGATCAAGGATCAGAAGCGTGCGGATCTGCCGGAACAACTGACTCGGGCGATGCTCGATGAATTTGATGAGCCTGTGCATATTGTTTGGTATGTTGGGTCTGATATATCTGATCCACGAGCGTATCCGGGTTGGACACCTGAGACGGATGAAGATTTTTATCTGCTCGGTGAGAATGATACTTACGAGGAGTTGATTGGTAGCCGCGTGACACTTGGTGGATGGATTTCAACGGGGGCGTCTGGTCTTGGGCTTGATTCGGTATCTCCGGTGCATCAGCGTGAACACTTCATTGAACTCTTTGAGCAACTCAATGGTTCGCCGTTTAGGTTGAATATTTACGGTGAAGCTTTTCCGTTGATCTTCGATAACCGAGGACTCGTACGCGATCAGTATAATGGTCCGATTCTGGATCAGAATGCCATATCGAGAATGCCTTGGATGGCGACGAGTGAGTTTATTGATCACCGTTGGCCTTTGGGCGCTGCGTCTGATGTTTTTCCAGTGAATACCGATACGACTCGGATGTTTATTTGGCTTGAAAAATCATCGCATCGGTATGGGGATACATCTGAGCGGGTAGAGCTTATCAATAAGTATCTCGATCGTGGTTTGATCCCGATTACTTATGATCCGGTCATGTTCCGCGAGGCAGTACAGCGTGTGCGTCCTTCGTATTCATCTTCATCATCATCTTCGTCATCAGGCGGGAGTACTCCACCACCAGCGGCTGGGGGTGACGAGACGCGCACCGCGAGTACGACCAGTGGTGGTTCAGGTGGAGGTTCATCGGGCGGGACTACTTCAGGTGGTTCAGCGGGTGGTTCGTCTGGATCACAGAGCGGGACCAGCGCGACAAGTGGTGGTGCGGGTGCTCAGCGTGCTGCACGCAACAACCTTCCCAAGCGATACCAGCGCCGTTCATCGAACCCGTAATGATGGTTCTCGATCATCGAGCTCACTTGTTGGAGTTCACTTGGTAGATCTGATTGTTGATCGGATTGGTTTGGTTTAGAACCCGCCGGTGGAACCAAATCCATTGGCGCCGCGGACGGTATCATCGAGCTCGTTGACGACGCGGATGGTTGCGTGTGCGACGGGTGCGATTATCATTTGGGCGATGCGGTCGCCGTGTCGGACGGTGAAGGTGACCTTGCTCAGGTTGATGAGCGCGATAAACATTTCACCGCGGTAGTCTGCGTCGATTGTTCCTGGAGCGTTGGGCAGAGAGATGCCGTGCTTTGTGGAGATTCCTGATCGCGGGCGGACTTGCCCTTCGTGTCCGAAGGGGATGGCGCATGCGTATCCCAGAGGAATCTTGACGATCTCTCCTGGTTCGATGGTGACCTCTGCGGGCATGTCGTGTCTTGGGAGGCAAGCAGCAAGATCGAGTCCGGCGGCATGCGCGGATTTGTATGCGGGGAGTATGGCACGATCATCGAGTTGTTGCACGCGGACGATGGTGGCACTGACGCGACCCCCGCCTGGGATTTTGATCTCGGATGCGAAATCTGTTGCTCTTGGTAAGCTTGAAGTGATTGTTGAGTCGTTGGGGTTTGTCATGCAAGCATGATAAAGGCGCCGAGCTTGTATTTCAGGCTTGGGTGTGTGCGATTGGGATGAATTGAGGAAAATGCAGGTGCCGTTCGTCTTTAGGCGACCGCGATGTTGGCTTCGATAGACCCGATAAGTGCGAGGTCTTCTGTCGTGAGGTTTCTGCGAAGATCTTCAAGGACGCGATTGAAGGATTCGATCAGGCGACGGGTCGAGGCGATTGCGGTATCCATAGAGGATTTGCCTGTGACTTGTTTGAGGAGATCTGGTTGGTGGATGTCTGCGAG
The DNA here is from genome assembly GCA_963976235.1 of uncultured bacterium. Taxonomy (GTDB): domain Bacteria; phylum Planctomycetota; class Phycisphaerae; order Phycisphaerales; family UBA1924; genus UBA1924. The sequence continues at coordinate 299,387 of CAXBJM010000003.1, read as the reverse complement.
GTTTCGCTCTGAGATTGACTTTGCGTCGATGAGTGATTTTAAGAGTGTGAGCGCTTCATCTCGATGTTGGATTGCATCTTGAATCATGCGTTGCTTGGTATTGTGCATGTTGGCCTCCATAGTCTTCATTGAATTATAACATCTTGTAGGTATCTGTGGGATTTTGTATCGTGTTATTGTCGCATGCTTTATGTCATCGGTCAACTTGAGGGAGTGAATCCAACACCACTCTGTGGTAGTTGATGTGTAGGTCTGCTTTGCGGGGGGTGAAATCATCCTGAAACACTGGGAAATGGATGATTATCGGGTGTAGTGAAATTAATCGTCGTCGTCATCGCCATTGTTGGATGTTCGAGCTTTGTTACCATTTTTGGTGAGGAAACCGAGTTGAACCATGAGTCCGATGATGGTGAGGGTGATCCAGGCGGCCGCCCAAATGACGGCGGATTGGTTGAGGAACTCGGGGCGGTGACCCGAGCGAGCGGTGAGCAGGGCAGTGGTTGTTGCGAGGCAGACGGCGGAGCCGAAGAGGGAGGTGACGAGGGCGGTGGTCCGCTTTGGCATCATCACCCCGACCAAGAGTCCGAAGGCAAACCCGGCGAATCCGGCGCTAACTGCGATGAGTTTATCGCGTGCGGGGCGCTGGTCGAGGTCTGCTTTGATGGTCTCGTACATGTGTTCGATGAACTCTTTTGAACGGGTCGCGGCGTCTTTGATTTGTTGTTTGGTGTCGTCGTCGAGGACTTTGCCGTCTTCATCGAGAAGGTCGACTGCGGTTTGTGCGGCTTCTCTTGAGACTGTTTCGTTGAGTGATGTTGTGAACCCGTTGAATGATTCACCTGATTCGATGAGTGCAGATTCGGTTTCGGAAAGTTCGCCATCGGAGATTGTCGGATTGAAGTGCAGGAAGATCATGGCGCTGAGCACACCCGCAGCGGCGAATGCCATCGCGGAGGTCATCGCGATGACAAGTCTGAACATGGCGAGTGAGACGAGGGACCCGAGGATGCCGCCGGCGATGAGACCGGTGATTCCTGGGGTGAGGGTGATCCCTCCAGGGTGGAAGGTTGGGAGTCCTGTGAGGGGGATGATTGTGGTTCCTACAAAGGCGCCGATGGCGAGCCCGAATAGGAAGAAGACTGGTTTGATGACGCGTGATCCGACGAGCCAGAGCATGAGCCCTGCCATGAGGGCCATCCCGAGGGGGACTGAGCCGCCTTCGGGGAGGGATTGAGCGAGAACAAATGTCGAATCGAGTGTGTGCATAACGATGTATTGTTGGGATGTTGGTGTTGAGATTTCGAGAATTGGGTCAAAGAGGGACAGAGTTTGCGCTTTGTTTTGGTCAAAAGTGTGTTCTTTGGGTTCTATCGGACAAACCTTTGTGAACTGGCCATCTCTGCTGAGCGCTTGGAGTGCAATGGGCGATATCCTCGGTGTATGGCTAAGAAAACGAGCAAAAAGAAGAGCGCGGCGAAAAGCACACAACGCACGAAGAAGCCGACCCCGGCGCTGATTTCTGATCAGGACTCGGGGAGTGAATCCGTGCAAGCGTCGAAGGACCTTGCGGTGTTTCGCAAGAAGATCGATCGGTTGGATCAGAAGCTGGTCGATACGCTCAACGAGCGAGCGAAGCTGGTGGTCGAAGTGGGTGAACTCAAGCGCGGGTCGGATACCCCGATCTATGCGCCCCATCGCGAGGCGCAGGTGCTTGAGAAGGCGCTTGAGCGGAACGATGGTCCATTGCTTGATCGGACGATTGAGGGTGTGTATCGCGAGTTGATGTCTGGGTCATTTGCCCTTGAGCGTCCATTGCGGATTGGGTTCCTTGGGCCTCCGGGTTCTTATTCACACCAGGCGTCGGTGAAGCAGTTTGGGTCGTCAGTTGATTATGAAGATTTGCAGATGATCGCGGGTGTGTTTACCGAGGTTCGGCGCGGGCATGTGAACTATGGGTTGGTGCCGATCGAGAACTCGATCGGTGGGGGAATTACCGAGACGCTTGATGCGCTCGCGAAGAACGCGGGGCATGTGCATGTGTATGCGGAGGCGCAGATTGCGATTAAACATATGTTGTTGGCGAACTGCAAGCCTCACGATGTGCGGCGGATTCATTCCAAGCCTGAGGTGTTTGCACAGTGCCGAAACTGGTTGACCACGCAGTATCCAAACGCGGCGCTGATCCCCGATGCATCGACGAGTCAATCGGTGAAGACGGCGATCAAAGAGAACAAACTCGCGGTAGAGATTGATGCGCAGCCTGGATCGGCAGCGATCGCGTCCGAGCTTGCGGGCGAGTTGTATGGATTGCCTGTGTTGTTTCGGAACATCGCGGATAACCCGGACAACATTACGCGGTTTTACATCATCTCGAAGGAGAAGGCGTTGCCTATGGGTGATGACAAGACTTCGATTATGTTTGCGACTGAGGATAAGCCCGGTGCGTTGGTCGAGGTTTTGCAGTCGTTCCATGGTGAGGGCGTGAACCTGAGCCATATTGATAAGCGGCCATCGGGTAGAGAGAACTGGAGCTACGCGTTTTATATTGATGCGCTCGGGCACCGGGATGACAAAGCGATGAAGCGGGCGATTAAAGGGGCGAAGCAGCATTGCAAGGAGCTGCAGGTGCTTGGGTCGTATCCGAGATCGAAGCGGATTTTGTGAGTTTGGGTGATCTTGATTCGATCAATCGCGTACTGTCATGGTACGATGAAAACGAAAATTAAACCGAAAGAGTCACAGACGCATCGTGAGAGTTTGATGCGTTTTTTTGCGTTGATCATTTTGCTCGTTGCATACTTTGGTTATATGAGCTGGAAGTTTGATGCATCGACGGGGGCTTGGGTGTCGGTGTTGAGTTGGAGTTTCTTTGTGCTCTGCACGCCGATTGCTGATGGGGGATTCATTGTTGCGTTCCCGATTCGCTTGCTCTTTGGCACGCGGATGTTGATCACGCAGATCGTTGTTTGGGTTGTTGCGTTGGGGATGAATATCACGGCGCTGATAGTGTCGCCGACGAGCTTTGAACATACGGCGCTCACGCGATTGCTCCATACGATTCTAGTTACGCCTTGGCCTGATTGGAGTATTCTTGGGATCTCGCTGGCGGGGACATTGATCTCGATTTGGTTCGGCGATGAGATGATTGATATGACGACGCATGATTCGTGTCAAAAGCGGCATCGGCATGGGTTCAAGCATAAGACGCTTGTTGTGATTGGGTTTGGGGTGCTGACCATATTGGCGTACTACCAGTTGTTGTCGGGGTTGCATTTGGATATCCCAGGTTGAGTGTTCAAGTCTTCATATTTCCCGATCGGGCATGAACGAATTGATACGGACTGTTCTGGCTGTTGGATGAGTCGATTTGTGTGTATATGATTGTCGGTGAATGAGAAACCGACCATATCGATATCTATGGGTGATCCTGCGGGCGTAGGTCCTGAGGTGCTTATTCGTGCGCTTGGTGATAAGACGCGGAGATCCAAGGCGCGGTACATGATTCATGGGTCGTCGCATGCGATGCATCTGGCTGCTGATGCGGTGGGGATTGAGCCGTTCTGGTGGCGGGTGGATGCGCGGTCGGCGATCGCGGCGACGGCGGATCTGCATGATGTGGTGCTGCTCGATAGTGATCCGCAGTTGCATGACGAGGGGATTGATATTCGATTCCCAGCGATGGCGAATCAGTTGAACGGGCGTTTGAGCTTTGGGTGGGTTGAGCGGGCGATCGCGGATACGAAGCGTAGCGGGGATGATCCGTTGCGTGCGGATGCGATTGTGACCGGGCCGATCAATAAACAGGCGTGGGCGCTGGCGGGGAAGAAAAGGTATGCGGGGCATACGGAGTTGTTGGCGCAGCGACTCAACGCGAAGTATCACGCGATGATGTTTGTGGGTGACAAACTCCGAGTGGTGCTTGCGACGGTGCATATCGGGATCAATGAGATCCGTGATAAGCTCACGATTGGTGCGGTGCATTCGGCGATTGATCTTGGGCATCAGGCGTGTCTTGATCTTGGGTATGCGCGGCCTCGGGTTGCGGTGTGTGGTTTGAATCCGCATGCGGGGGAAGATGGTCTGATGGGTGATGAGGAGGGGCGGATTATTTCGCCTGCGATTGATCTGGCGGTGAACGCGGGGATGCAGGTGTTTGGGCCGTTCCCGGCGGACACGATTTATAACGCAGCGGTCGCGGGCAAGTATGATTTGGTCGTCGCGATGTATCACGATCAGGGATTGATCCCGGTGAAGTTGCTCGAACGCGATCTGGCGGTGAATGTGACGCTTGGATTGCCAACGGTGCGGACGAGCCCGGATCATGGGACCGCGTTTGATATCGTGGGCAAGGGGATCGCGGATCCAGGGTCGATGTGCAATGCGATTGATCTTGCGGTGAAGATGGCGAGAACGGCGAGCACATCAGCGCAGCTCAAGGGCAGATGAGTTGTTGCGATAGTTCGTTGCGATGAGCAGCAGGATGGGTGTCATGCGTCGAGCGTATATTGGTATCGGTATTGGGTGTGTTGTGTTGGTTGTTCTGGGTGTTGCTTTGCACATGAGTCAAGGTGGTATGGGGCAACTTGTTGTTTGGATCAATCCGGTTGAAGTGCATAATGATGAGATTGAGTTGGTGCCGATTGAGGATCGGGCGTATCCGCATTTGGCGCGGTTTTATGCGCGATGGTCACAGATGGAACTGCCTGATGAGTTCGGTGATTCAACTCCTGGTGATGAGGGGTGGGGAGATGTTGAAGCTTGGATTTCAACGGATGGTGTGCAGGGATTGATTGATCAGCTTGAGATTGCGAGCGGGTGTTCGGTGCTTGGGGTTCCTTTGCATGACTACGAAGACCCAATCTGGGTTCGTGAGATGCAGGGTGTTGGGTTTTGGAGTGAGGAGCGATCTGTAGGGCGATCGGATGGGGAGGTGTTGTTTATGAACGCTTTGCTACCGATGCCGGGGATGATTGTACAGGGCGGGGGTGTGTTGAATGCCGATGCTTGGATTGCGATCGAGCAGGGGGATACGCAGAGATTGATGCGTGATGTGCGGATCTGGTCACAGTTGGCGATGTTTGCAGATGAGCCGTCAGTAATGATCGGGCAGCTTGTCCAGTTGATTGAGTCGGCGAAAGTTGGTCGTTTGATTGCAAATGTTCTTTCTACGAATCCAGAGTTGGTTGGTGAAAAACAGGCGGAGGAGTTGGAATCGATTCTTGTAGAGATGGTGGATGCGGGTGTCTTTGTGCTTGATCTTGAGTTAGAGCGCAAGATGATGGAGGACATCTTGCGTCGGATGGTTGATGATCAAGGGAATGCGGATTATGAGCAGATTCGTGACTTTGTTCCGGTGGTTCAAGACGGTGATTTGGGGATACTGCCTGCAGCGAGTCGGGTTCTGCTTGAAGACATTGAGCCTGAACTATTGGCGGGGTATATTCACATGGTTGAGCATGGGATGGTGCGGGTTGATGCGATTGAGATGCCTTGGGATTTGATTCGGGTGCTTGAGAATGAAGATACCTGGAGTGGTGGGTTTACTACGCCGGCGGGTGAGATTGGGAAAGCGTTGTTCCCGGTGTTGAGTGTGAATGGGGAGAAACTTGATCAAGCGGTTTGGGTGTATCGATCGAGTTTGCAGTATTTTATTGGGGTTCGTGTTGCGCTGGCGGCGCATCGGCATTGGCTTGAGCATGATGAACCGGCGATGGGGCTCGATGAGATAGATGCCGATTTGATGGGGTTTGATCCGGTTGATGGGTTTACGGGTGAGGGATTAAAGTATCAATGGGTTGATGGTCATGCGTTGGTGTATGCGGTTGGGGCAGACGGGGATGACGATGGCGGTACACCGGTTCAAACGCCTGATGAGTTGACGGGGTATGTGCTGATAACGGATGAGTATCTGGCGAATCCGGGCGATGGGGACATGGTGTTGTTCCCCCTGATTGATTGACTTGGTGTCTTTTCTGGGAAAACAGATTGACTGGGCGATTGATGTGTGCAAGACTGTTGGCACTATGAAAATCCACCTTTGACAACTGACCTTTCGTTTTTTATTAGAAAAATGAACACTTGCTGCAGCGGATGCGCGGGTTGCTCGGTATCAAATCGCTCTGGATTTTGAGAAATAGGTAAAAATTATGGAAGATTTGCACAAAGCCGATCCGGCGATGGATCGGGCTGAGGGCTGCGATGATCGTGGAGATCAGGTCGCGGAGTCTCGCACACAAGAGAAGAAGATTGATGTGCCCGTTGATCTCAATGGGAATGATTCGGGTGCGCTCAGAGAGATGTTGACGATCGCGATTCCATCGGTCGCGACGATGACTTCGTACACGATCATGGGATTTGTTGACAAGTTCATGGTGAAGGATATCGGTGAAGATCCGATTTATATCCCTGCACAATCCAACGGGTCGATGGTTATCTGGATGTTGATGGCGTACATCCTGGGGATGAATGGGGTCATCAACTCGTTTGTATCGCAGAATCTAGGTGCAGAAAAGCCTGAGCGGGGCGCAGCGTATGTTTGGAACGGGCTTTGGCTTGGGCTGATCTATTATGTGGTGATGATGTTGCCTTTGTATTGGGTGCTTCCTGATCTCTTTGCGCATCCAATGCTCTTTGGATTTAACCCTGAACTCGCAGCGCTGAGTGCGGAGTATGGGCGTGTGATGTTGGTCGGTGGTATCTTTGTGATATCTGCTCGGTCATTGCATCATTACTTCTACGGCATGCACCGACCCAATGTGGTCTTGATCAGTGCGGTTGTTGGAAACCTGACCAATGTGGTGCTCAACTTGTTGTTCATCTTTGGAGAGCAGGGGATGCCTGTGCCTGAGAGTTGGCTTGGGCAGTTCATCATCGGTCCAGTTTCTGAGCCTATTGCTTGGTTGGCGGGTGTTTTGGGTATTTCAGCGATGGGATTGAAAGGGGCGGCCATTGCGACGGTGATCGGTGGTGCAGCAGAGTTTCTTATTCCGTTCGCTCTGTTTATGAGCCCGAGGTATGCTCGTCTCTTTGGAACGCGTCGAGCGTGGAAGATGAGTATTGAGTGTATCAAGGGGTTGTTTCGGATCGGGTTGTCGCAGGGATTGATGTTTGCGAATGAGATGATCTGCTGGACGATTCTTTTGGTGAAGCTTGTGCCAATGGGCGGCGAGGCGGTCGGTGATGATCCTGTATTACACGGCATGGTTGGGTGGATTGCGCTTCAGTACATGCATCTGAGTTTCATGCCTGCGGTGGGGATCTCGATCGCGACGCAAGCGATGGTCGGTAAGGCGATGGGGGGCAAGCGTCCTGATATCGCTATGGCGCGGACGATGTTGGCGCTGAAGATCACCCTTGGGTATATGGGATTGTGCGCGCTTTGCTTTGTGATTTTCCGTGAGCAGTTGATCAGTGTGTTTATCAATGAGGGGACATCGCAGGCGGAGAAGACGAGATTGATTGAGGTCGGGGTGGTGATCATGATCGCTGCGGCGGTGTTCCAGATCTTTGATGCGGTGGCGATCACCCTCACGGGTGCGTTGCGTGGCGCGGGCGATACGGTCTGGCCGGGCGTAGTGACGATTATTTTGTCTTGGGTGTGTATCCCTGGGGTTGGACTGGTGTTGATTTACACGATGCCTCAACTGGGGTCGATTGGGCCTTGGATTGGTGCGTCGTTGTACATTATTGCATTGGGAATTGCGCTCGGTTGGCGGTTTAAGGGGGGTAAGTGGAAGACGATGTCGCTTGTCGATGGGGCAGAGCAGGGTGTGCAGTCAGTGGATTTAGACCCGTTTGACGATGTGATGCCTGATCCTACCCTTGGGGCGGGTGTGTAAGGCTAAACCCTGTTATGTCGGTAATTTGGGCGAATTGAAAGGTGCGGTTGGCGGGTTGTAGGTGTTGAGGAATCGAGGTTTGATGCCTATGATCTTGTTCGCCCGGCGCGTTGGGCATTTGATATAATTGATAGAGATCAGGAACACTGATAGGAGATCTCCATGACGACCGATCCAATGGATATGGTGGTTGGTGCATCAAGCACCGCTTCAATCGATACTGCAGCTGCCAGTGAGCTGATGACACAGGCACAGACCTTGCTTGCGGATGGTGATCGCGAGAACGCGGTCGAGGCTTTCCGTAAGGCGTTCACTGCGGATCAGAGCAATATCGAAGCTGGGTTCCAGCTTGCGTTCTTGCTTGATCTTGCGGGTGAAGAAGAAGAGGCGCTCGCGTTGTACGAGCGTGTGTGTGAAAGCTCGCCTGCACCGATCAATGCGCTCATGAACCTTGCAGTTCTTTACGAAGATATGGGCGACAATGTGCGTGCGGAGCGCTGCTTGCGTCAGATTCTTGATACGAACCCGAATCATGGACGGGCACGCTTGTTCATGAAGGATGTGTTGGCATCGAAGGGCATGATTATCGAAGAAGAGAGCGAACGTGATGTGCTTAAGCGCCGTGCGTTGCTTGATACTCCGGTGACGGACTTTGAGTTGACTGTTCGTGCTCGTACATGTCTTAAGAAGATGAACATCCGTACGCTTGGTGATCTGATCCGGATCAATGAAGCGGAGTTGATGAGCTATAAGAACTTTGGTGAGTCATCACTTGAGGAAATCAAGTACATGCTCGAAGCCAAGAACCTGCGTCTTGGACAGGGTCGTGAGGATGCGCATCGGGTTGCTCGTCGACAGATTCTTGAGAAGTTGAAGGGTTCAGGTAAAGAAGGTTTGCTCAACAAACCTGTCTCTGAGCTTCAGCTTTCTGTTCGTGCTCGAAAGGCGCTGCAGATGCTCAATATCCAGTCGATCGGCGATCTGTGTTCACACACAGAAGCAGAGCTTATGGGTGTGAAGAACTTTGGTGCGACATCGCTTGTTGAGATCGGCGAGAAGTTGACCAACTGTGGTTTGACACTCCGGATTCTCGACGACGACGAATGAATCGGCGAGCATGTTCATAGATAGATTCTTAGAGCCTGGTTAATCCGGGCTTTTTTATTGCGCAATTTGAGTTGCATGCACTGATAGGTTTGGTATACTGAGCGCATGACTCCCCTTGTTTAATTTTTATCGTTCACTTCCCATTTACTCGTACAAGCATGACCAATGCAGTTGGCTTGTTTGTATGTATGGTGATGTTCCGCGCTCAGATGCGATCTGGAACACGATAAGGATGACTCATTGAAACATCATGACAGGAACGCCCAGAAGAAGGGCGGGTTTACTTGCATCAACTGCAAGGGATATATTTCGTATCAATCATTTGGAACCAAGCAACGCAACCATTGTCCGCAGTGTCTCTATTCGAGGCATGTAGACGAAAAGGTTGGTGATCGGAGATCTGCATGTATGCAGAAGATGGAACCGATCTCGATTGCGTCTCGCGATGACGGCGAATGGGCGATTGTCCATCGTTGTACTGGTTGTCATCAACTCCGCACGAATCGTGTTGCGGGTGATGATGATGAGATTGCGTTGCTTGAACTCGCGTTGCGTCCGATCGCAGCGCCTGCGTTTCCGCTCGATTCAATAGCTCGATATCGCATGTAGCGAGCGGGCACCGTTTTTAGTTCATTACTTAGCCGGGCGTTTGCCCGGTTTTTTGTTTATTCGGTTTCTGTGATTGGGGTGTCTCGATCTCCGGTTTTTCGGTATCGGAGTCTGCCTTGGGTGTAGTCATCGAAGGTGCCTTCGATGGTGGGGCGTTGTCCTTGTTGGTGTTGTTTGTGGAGGTGTTTGAGGTAGGGAACGCACCAGCCGCAACCGGTGCCAGCGCCGAGGCACTCGGAGATGAGTGATGCGACTTGGGGGTTTTCTCGGTTGAGATAGTTCTGGATTTTGCCTTGTGATACGCCAAAGCAGAGGCAGACATGATCGTTGGGTTGCATAGATGGGCCTTTAGAGGGTAATAAATGGTGTACAACAGGTGGTTTGCTCCTATTGTACACGGACTAGCGAAGGAGTCTCCATGGTTGTTTTGTTTACACTCACAGTATTTTTGTCGGCGGGGTTGTTGTTTTCGATCCAGCCGATGATTGCAAAGACACTGTTGCCGGTCTTTGGCGGTGGGTCTTCGGTATGGACAACTTGTATGTTGTTCTACCAGACGGTGTTGTTGCTTGGATATTTGTATGCTCATGTGTTGATGACGCGGTTTGGTCGTCGATCACAGATGATCATTCATTCGACTCTTTTAGTGATTGCATTGGTTGTCGGTGTGATGTTTGATACGCCCAATGCGCCGGCAGAGGCGTCGACCTTCCCGGTGCCTTGGTTGATTTTGCAGCTTGTATTGATTTCCGGATTGCCGTTCTTTGCGATTTCGAGTGCGGGTCCTTTGATTCAAGGGTGGTTTTCGAGGACGGGGCATGCGCGTGCGCATGATCCGTATTTTTTGTATGCTGCGAGTAATGCGGGGAGTTTGATCGGACTGTTGGCGTATCCCTTAATCTTTGAACCCAATCTTGGGTTGGTGAATCAGCGGAAGTTTTGGCTCATTGGTTTTGGACTATTTATTGTGTTGGCGCTTTACTCGGCGAGTAAAACGAAAAAGCCAGTCGTGGAAACCGCAAAGCAAGCGAAACGCAGGCGGAAGGAAGAGGCACGGGTTGCATTCGCAGAATCGAGTGTGCAAAGTGCAGATATTGACAAAGGACCGATTCACTGGAAGCGTCGTTTGTACTGGATCTATCTTGCGTTCATTCCATCCTCGATGCTTTTGGGAGTGACGAACTACATCACGATGGATGTTGTTTCGTTGCCATTGCTTTGGGTGTTGCCTTTGGTGATTTATCTGATCACAATGATCATCGCGTTTGGTTCGAAGGTTGAGCGATGGGTGAAGGACTTTACTCGCCCGATGGTGATGCTTGTCATCGGGGCGATGATTTTGATGATGGCCAATGAGCTCAACGCGTCTGGTTCGATGATTATGGTTGTGTCTATTGAGCTTCTGCTTTTGGCGGCGGTCGGGATCATCTGTCATGGGCGCTTAGCGATGGATCGCCCTGCGGCGAAGCACCTAACTGAGTTCTTTTTATTGATGTCTGTGGGCGGTGCGCTTGGTGGATTGTTCAATGGGATTATTGCGCCGTTGCTCTTTACCGCGAACTTGGAGTATCCGATTGCGTTAGTCCTTGCGGTCAGCGTGCTGCCTTGGTCAAAGGATTTGGTTGATATGGGCGCAACGAAGGCAAAGCGTATCAAGCTGATTCGCCGGGTTGGGATTCCGTGTGTAACGATCGGGTATGTATTGTTTATCGGTTTTTACGGCACCCAGTTGTCTGCTTGGATCAGCGGGTTGATGTCGAGTCAACCCAAGGAAGCGACTCCAGTAGATATGACGATTGTTGCGTTGATGACTTCGGTCCCGGCGTTGATGGTGTATCTTGCGTGGAAGGACGGGTTGGCGTGTGCGATCACGGCGCTGTTGCCGATGGTTGCGATTCAGTACAATGTGTTGAATAATGGGAACTCGATCTATCGAGCAAGGACATTTTATGGGATTCATGAGGTGACCAGGCAGACGATTTATGATTCAGAGAATGATCAAGAAGTTCTGATCCATGTGATTCATCATGGGACAACCATGCACGGGATTCAGTATCTCAATAAAGAGCTTGAGCTTGAGCCTCTAGGGTATTATCACTTCGACGGTCCTTGTGGGATGATCATGCGGACGATCAAAGAGATGCGGCCTGATGGGGCGCGGATCGGGATTATGGGGCTTGGTTCGGGTGCGATTGCAGCTCATGGTCGAGCACAAGACGAGATTGTTTTCTTTGAGATCGATCCAGAGGTCGAAGCGATTGCAAGGGACCCAGAACTGTTTACCTATCTTGAGAAGGCGCCCGCAAAGATTGAGGTTCGTCTCGGAGATGCACGGAAACTGATTGAAGAGTCCGAGGAGATGCACGAGCCTAAGTATGATCTGCTTCATGCGGATGCATTTAGTTCTGATTCAATTCCGGTGCATTTGTTAACTAAAGAGGCGATTAATCTGTATTTCGACCGATTGACGGACGATGGTATGGTTGTATTGCATATCTCAAATCGGTATCTCGATCTGATGCCTTTGGTGTATGAGCTTGCGAGAGAAACGACAAAGTCATCCAAAGCGCCGAGCGGAATTGCGCCGTTGGTTGCGATGGATGAAGAGAGAGATATTCCCAATGATGAGCGTATGTATCATTTCCCATCCAACTGGGTTGTGTTGGTCCGTGATCCGGAGACTGGGCAACGGCTGATTGATTCGGGGATGCAGAGCTTTGTGATTCCTGAGGAGAATCGGATTAAGTTATGGACGGATGATTTTTCGAATATCATTTCTTTGATCAACTGGAACTAACACGAAGAGAGCGCACGAATGACTATCCCATCGAATAGATTGACTTATCAAACCGCGGGTGAATCGCACGGGCCTTCGCTTGTTGCCACGATCCTTGGTGTGCCTGCGGGCTTGACGATTGATGTAGATGTTATCAATGCGGAGTTGCTTCGCAGGCAGGGTGGGTATGGACGCGGCGGGCGACAGAAGCTCGAGACCGATACCATCGAGATCTTGACCGGTGTTCGGCATGGGAAATCAATTGGAGCGCCGATTACATTCTTGGTGAAGAATCGGGATTCGAGGTTGGATGATCTTGAGCGGACGCCGCCGGTGTATCGTCCGCGTCCTGGGCATGCGGATCTTGCGGGGAGTGTGAAATGGTTGACGACGGATTGCCGAGAGACGCTTGAACGGGCGAGTGCGCGAGAAACCGCTGCGCGGGTCGCGGCGACCTGTGTCGGGCGATTGATCCTCAAGGAGATCTTTGGTGTTGAGGTCTTCGGGTTTGTCCGTTCGATTCTTGATGCACGGACCGAGGTAAAAGTTCTTCCTGGGAATCACAGAGAGCTTGTTGTTTCACGCAACGCGTCGGATACTTACACGCTTGATACGCAGACAACCGAAAAGCAGTGCAGCATTATTCGTCAAGCGAAGATCGACAAAGATACAGTTGGCGGTGATGTCGAGTGTCATGTCTTTGGATGTCCTCCGGGGGTGGGGACTTCGATGAACTGGTATGACAAGCTTGATGCGCGGATCGCGTATGCGGTGATGGGTATTCAGGCGTTTAAGGCGGTGCAGATCGGACTCGGCGCGGAATGTTCAAAGCAGCTTGGTTCACAGGTGCATGATCCGATCCGGTTTGATGCATCAAAGATTGAAGAACCCTCGCTTGGGTTTGTGCGCAGCAGCAATAATGCGGGCGGCACCGAGGGCGGGATGACCAACGGGCAACCAATTGTGGTGACGGGGACTATGAAACCGATCGCGACGCTTTTGCAGGGGTTGCCTTCGGTTGATCTCAATACGAAACTGCCTGAAGATTCGCAGTATGAGCGATCGGATGTGTGTGCGGTATCTGCAGCGAGTGTGGTGATGGAGAATGTGGTTGCGTTCGAAGTTGCCAGCGCGTTCATGGAGAAGTTTGGTGGGGACAGTGTGATTGAGACCCGAGCAAACTACGAATCATTCCTCGATGTCGCAAGGACACTGCCAATTGATGGCACTACACCCCCCGGATCAGTGGTGGCATAATTACCCAGTTTACCAGTTGGGTTGACGATTCTCATGTGATTACAGTTGTTTACCCGATGACCCTTTATCGGCGGAGGCCGGTTCTGTTCCCATCGGGTTGTTGATTTAGCCTATGAAATTAGGTGTTTATCTTCGATGACAGGTGGTTTCCGAACGCTCTCTCTCCGAGCACGCCTTGATTCCCTCAATCTATTGAGCGTGCTCCTCTTCAGCCCTCTCTCGTCCCTCCGAGAGAGGGCTTTGTTGTGCGCTGTGATTGAGTTGTGATTCAAGCGTTTATGCGAGCGAGCAAGCTTTGGCTGACTGTTTCCCACTGTTCGGGGATGATGGAGTAGACTGCCGAGTCACGCAAATGTCCATCGGGCATGATGATGTGATTGCGGAAGATGCCTTCGGATGTTGCGCCGAGCTTTGAGATTGCAGCCTTTGAATGTTCGTTCCGATTGTCGGTGCAGAGGACTACACGGATCGCGCCCAGATCCTCGAATGCGTGTTTGAGCATGAGGTGTTTCATTGATGGATTGATCTTTGTGCCTCGGGCGGATTTGGTGATCCAGGTCGATCCGATTTCTAAGCCGTAATGATCGGCGGAGATGTTGAGATAGCTCGTTGAACCGATGGCGCGTTTGGTTGTGTTGTCGATGATGGCAAAGGTGACGGTGTTGGAGCGTTTGATCTGAAACTCGATGTACCGGCGGATCTCGGATGGTGTGATGACCGACGAACGCATTGGCATGAACTTGAACACATCTTTGTCGATCGCTTGCCCAATATCGCTTGCGTGTTTGAGTGCGAGGGGTTCGAGGGTCACGATGTTGTTGGTGAGTGTGACTGGTATACAGTTCATCGGGTTGAGTCGGTTCATGGTTGATCTTAGGGATGAATTGTGCGAGGATGTACAGATGGATAATCAGCAGCAACTCGATGATGTTCAGTCAGAACTTGATGGTAGCTGTGTTGGATGTGGATACTGTAGGGAGAGCAGTTTAGATACACATTGTCCTGAATGCGGAGTAAAACATCTTGATGATCGAGCTGAGATAGCAGCACTTGTCAAATGTATTTCTAGTGCGCAATCTTGGTGCGTGATGGGAGTTTTGGCTTGGATTGCTATTGGGTTTATAGTTTGGATAGTCGGGCAGCTTATGCTCATTTTGAAGCGGGGATTTGGCATGAACATGCCAACAGGAACGGAAGTGGCTACGACATGGATTCTACCACTGCTTGCTGTGGTGCCGATCGTGGTTTTAGTTCGATGGTATAAGACGGCGCAAAAAAATATTTATTTGGCATCGTTAAAAAAAGGCGTATTTCATCCGCGATTGCCCAAGCGTATTGTTTTAACAACCTTAGTTCCAGTACTGATCGTCTTCATGGTTATTGGTCGGTACATTATATATAGTTTGGGGATACGCTTTTAATGCAGCACGCGGAAGACTTCGGCTTCGTTGTCGGCCAAGTTTGGTTAGGATGTGTGGATGAGTGATGCCGATCAGAACCTGATTGAATACTTGGCCGAGCATGATAGCAGTTGTCCTCAGTGTGGGTACAACTTGCGAGGGGCGACTTGTTATCAGTGTCCAGAGTGCGGGTTCGATTTTGAAGGGTGTGATATAGAAAGATTGCGAACATTGCATTTTGAAGCAACAGATGATCGGAGAGTCATCCGAGTAGCACAGTTTGTACTTGCTTGTTGGCTAATATTTATTCCGATTGCATTTTACTTTACCATCGTGTCATTAAGATCTTTCGTTGCAAGCCAAGGGGATAAGCCTCCAGATACGCTGAGTTGGGCTGATTGGATAACAGTATTTTTTATGCTTGCTGTGCTTGCTACGGGTGTCGGATTACTTTTATTCCTTCAGCGAGAACGACGATTGGTATTGATGCGTCGTAGCCAGAAGGGAACATGGCGAGCCACTTTGATTGTTGGATTGCCATACGGGATCATCATTCTGGGAGGTTTGCCATTGTTTTTTGTTGCAGCCAGAATCGCTGCAGAGATACTGGACTTGCTTTAATGCAGCACGCGGAAGACTTCGGCTTCGTCGGTTAAACCCTGTTTGACCTTTTCGAGTGCGTCGATCTTCATGGGTTCGAATCCTGAGTTGACGGCGGTTTCGTAGAGGGTGACGCCGTCGGCGCGGGTTGCGGTGAGTTGGCGGAGTTCGTCGTTCATGAGCATGAGTTCATGGACAGCGAGTCGGCCTTTGTATCCGGTGCCGAAACAGTGTTCGCAGGATTCGCCTTGATGTGTGCCTGCGCCGTTGCAGGTTGTGCATATTCGGCGGAGCAGGCGCTGGGCGAGTACCCCGACAAGTGAGCTGGTGACGAGGTATGGTTCGACACCGATGTCGAGCAGGCGGGGGATGGCGCTTGGCGCGTCGTTGGTGTGCAAGGTTGCGAGCACAAAGTGACCCGTGAGCGAAGCTTGGATCGCGAGTTGTGCGGTTTCTGGATCTCGGATTTCACCGACAAGGATGACATCAGGGTCTTGGCGAAGGAGTGATCGGAGACCGGTCGCGAAGGTGACGCCTCGCTTGGTGTTGACTTGCATCTGGGAGATGCCGTCGAGGTGGTATTCGACGGGGTCTTCGATGGTCATGACATTTCGAGATGCACGATCAATGCGACCGAGCGCTGCGTAGAGGGTCGTTGTTTTACCCGAACCGGTTGGGCCGGTGACGAGGAGGATGCCGTTGGGTCGTTCGACGCAGTCCATGAGTCCGGTTTGGAGTTTCTTGGACATGCCGACAGCGGAGAGATCGAGTTCGTTTTGTGATTGATCGAGCAGGCGAAGAACAATGCGTTCGCCGAAGATTGTGGGGATGACACTCAGGCGGATATCAATTTTCTTCTGTCCGATGCGGACGGTTGTTTGTCCGTCTTGTGGTGCATGGCGATTGGCGATATCGAGTTCGGTCATGACTTTCAGGCGCGATGAGATCGCGGATGCGAGCGAGAGCGGGGGGGAGAATGCTTCGACGAGCATGCCATCGATGCGGAGTCGGATGGAGAGTCGTTCTTCCATTGGGTGGACATGGACATCCGATGCGCCTCTTCTGAGCGCTTCGAAGAGGATCATGTTGACCAGGCGGATGACGGGTGTCTGGCGCGCCTGGGCGAGCAGGTCATTGGACTTGCCGATTGCGCCGGCAGCTTTTTCGATCGCGTCTTGGTCGAGTGGGATATCTTCGACGATTTCAGTGACCAGATCGCCGCGTTGTTCATACCCGCGATTGATCAGGCTTGCAACTGCGCCGCGCGGGGTAAGCACGACGGTAATGGGTGCATCGAGCGTGTCTTCGAGCATTGATAAGGCGCTGGGTTGCATGGGTCTGCTTGTCGCGAGGACGAATGCGCCGTTGGCGTGTTCGTAACAAGCGACGGATGATGCGCGTGCGTCGTCGGGGTCGATGAGTTCGTAGTAGCGCGAAGAGGATTCGTTGAATCTTGGTTCTTGTACAAAGCGTAAGCCGGTGCGCTGGGAAAGAAGTTTGAGGGCGCTGATCTCATCCATCGCGAGTGTCTGCAGGAGGATGTCCCAGGGTTCGTCTTCTGATCCTTCGATGGATGCGAATGCTTTGAGTTGTTCCTTGGAGAGACTGAACTCGCCGAAGGCGCGTGCGGCGTCGTTCCACCGGTCGACAACGATCGCGGATGAATCTGCGTCTTGTGACTGTGGGTTGCGCTTGATGAGCCCGCCGGTTTTTCGATTGGTCTTGCCCATAGCTTAGTCGTTGTCCTTGAGCTGCGCTTCGGTGAGTTCGATATACGCGGGTTCGAGTTCAGGTGGTTGAGCAGGTTTGTCTTCTGCAGGAATCACAGATACCGGGCTTTGAGAAGCAGGGCTTTCAGAACTCTGGGTTTGTGGTGCTGGGTTTGAAGGGTTGAACGTGGGCAGGGTTCTTGTGTTCTGCGCGTCTGGTGAGGTGATGATCGCGGGTTGAAGATCTGGAATATTGTTATCAATATCCATGTCTTTCTGTGGACCTTTGGAGAATAGTTTCAGGTCATTGAAGTTTGGATCACTCATGATGCGAGGGGTGAGGAAGACATAGAGCTTGGATTTGTTGTTGACCTTGTTGGTGCGTTTGAAGAGTTCTCCCAGTAATGGGATGTCGCCTAAGAATGGAACTTTGATGATTGTGTCTCTGATGTCATCAACGGTGATCCCGCCGATGACGATTGTTGAGTCTGCGGGCACTGTTGCAGAACCTTCAACGGTTCTTCGGTTGGTTCCCGGAGGGAGTCCGTTTTGTGCCAAACCGACGAAGTTTGAGAGTTCGACATTGTATTCGAGTCGGATGAATCCGCTCTCGGAGATTGAAGGTGTGACGGTGAGTGTTGTGCCCACTTCGACATACCCGCCGAGCCCTTGGATGTTGTCGCCGGTGCCTGTGCCGGCGGTGATCTCGGAGTATGGCTGTTCTTCAACAGACATGATCGTGGATTCTTCGTTGTTGTTGACGAGGAGTTGTGGGGTTGACAGAATTCGCACATTCGCATTTGTTTGTGTTGCATTGACAATGATGGGAACAAACTCGGACATGATGACCGCTTGGGTGAGTCCGCTCAGGCTTGAAGAGACGAGCTTTGGATCTTGGAATGTGGTGCCTGGGGATGAGAGCCCAAAGTTGGTGCCCATCGAATATTGACCGGCATTGATCTGTGTTTCAAATGCAAGTGTGTAGTCTTCGTTATCAGCAACCGAAACGATCAATGCTTGGATGTACACCTGCGGGCGTCGTTTATCGAGACGCACGATGAGACTCTCGAGGTCTGCTTGTTGCTTGATTGGTGCTTTGATGATGATCTGGTTTGAGCTTTCATCGGGGATGACGGTAATCTTGTCGGGGTCGAACTCTCCGGATGATTCGCCGTCGGCGGTGATCGCGAACCCGTTGACAAATCCACGGGCGTTGTTATTGCGGTTTGACCCCCCGGGGAGCAGTGCAGAATCGCCTGTTTGGAGTTCGCCTGAGATGATGCCGTTGAGGAGATCACCGATGACTAATGCGTCGGTGTGGTTGAGGACATACTCACGGATGACGACGCGTTCGTCGTCTGTTTTGAGTTCGGTCATGAGTGCAGCGAGTTGAGCTTGTTGGTCGTCTGTGCCGTAGTAGATGATGTTTCCGCGTTCAGCGTCGACGACCATGACCGGGCCGCCGCGTCCTGAATCGTTGTTTTGGGTGAGTGGGTTGTTTTGACCACCGAAGTTGTTGAACGGGTTTTGTGTTTGGGTTGCTTCGATCTGGATGACTTCTCCGAGTCCGCGTCGTTTGGCGATGTCTGCGATTTGCGCGGCGCTTGATCCTGCAAAGTAGTTGCGTGGTTCGAGCTTGTTGGGGACATCGATGACGGTGAGGATATCACGGATGCGCCGGATTTCGTTTTGGGTGCCTTTGAAGATCAGGGCGTTGCCTTGCGGGTCGATGGTCATGCGATCGGAGAGGTTCGAGAAGGAACTGCCCGAGGTGCCCGTTGCGTTAAAGGCTGCAGCGTTTGGGTTGTTCTGGTTGACTCGGGGTGTGGTTCCAGATTGGGTGCCTCCGACGAGTCCGACGGCACGATCGAGCGCGATTGGTGCTGCGAGGTGATCGAGTTCGAAGCGGATGAACTCTTGGTCTTCGTCGATGCTGATGAGTTCGGCCATCATCTGCTCGACGCGTGTGATATCGCGTGGTGCAGCGTTGACGATGAGGACTCCGAGTTCATCGACTGCTTGGATCGCGCTGGTGGTGGTCTTTGCGTTGGTTCCGGTTTGTGCGCCAAGAATTGAACTCAGTGCAGGGACCAGGAGGGATGGTTTGATATTGGGTGTGGGGATGATCCGGGTTGAGGTGCCGATGACAGATTTGAGATCAGTGAGCGGTTGAACGATGTAGAATCTTGAATCAGGATCGAGCGCAATGGTGAAGGCGTACTGTTCGAGCATCGCGTCAAGGAACGGGAGGAGTTTGCTCCGGGGGACACTCACTGGGGCGTTGAACACGATTTCACCGGTAGGTGAGCCTTTGATGACGATGTTGATTTTGAGAGATGATCCGATGAAATCAATGAGTGTGTTGAGTTCGATGGGTTCTGAGAATACACCAAAGTCGATGGTTGGTTCGCGTGGAGCGATTTCGGGTTTGGATTGTTGGGTTGGTTCACCCCAATCGGTTGTTGGTTCAAAATCTTGGGTGTTTGCATCGAGAGGCTGGGCGTGGGCATGGAGACTCAAGCATGAGATGAGTCCTGCGGCTGCGATTAGGTTGCGTTTGAATTGTTGCACCAGCATTTCTCCTCTTATCCGATCATTTGGTCGTTCGATCGGCGTATCGTACAAATATGGGCATGTGAGTGCCCTTGGGGTCGTTTCTTCGGTCTCGATTTCTTCGATTTGAACGATGAAATCAAGGTTCTATACAGTAGGCGATGCACATGGGTGCAATGCCTTCAAATTGGACTGAACTCCAGTCCTTTCTCTTCAATCGGAGTATGTCGATGCGCATCGTGAGTTTGATCCCATCTGGCACCGAAATCGTTGCATTTTTGGGCGCACAAGGTTTGCTTGTGGGGCGGTCGCATGAGTGTGATTTTCCTGAATCTGTTCAAGATGTTCCGGTGTTGACCTCCCAGAGGACGCAGTACGATCCGGGGGGCGGGGTGGATGCGAAGATGATCGATTCGCAGGTGTCGGAGTCGATTCAGAGCGGCGAATCGCTCTATCAGATTGATATACAAAGGCTTATCGATCTTGAGCCCGACTTGATTGTTACACAAGACCTGTGCTCGGTGTGTTCTATTGATCTTGATTCGGTTGTGCAAGCGGTTGAGTCCATGCCTGGGAAGCCTGAGATATTGGCGCTGAATCCCAAGACGATCGAGGATATCTTTGATGATATCTATCGGGTGGGCAAAGCGATCGGGTTTGAACGAGAAGCTCGGCAAGGTGTGGTCAATCTGAATCAAAGGCTGGATCGTGCACAGGAGCATATTAATCCCTACGACGATGGGCCGGTGTGTGGGTTCATGGAATGGACTGACCCGATTTATGTCGCGGGTCATTGGACGGTTCAGCTCATCGAGCGAGCGGGGGCGAGGCATCCACTCAATGAAGCGGTCCGCAAACCCCACTCGGGTGCTGCGGTTGGTCCTCAGCAGGCAGAACGCATCGCGGGTCATTCGATTGCAGTCCCTGCAGAACTGTTTTGTGCAACATCTCCCAAGCATCTGGTCATCGCGCCATGTGGGTTGAATCTTGAGCAAGCTCGCGCTGAGGCGGATCGGTTGTTCTCGGACACGGATTGGTTCCGCACCTTGCCTGCGGTGGTTGATGGACGGGTGGCGATTGTTGATGGGAATCAGATGTTCAACCGGTCTGGGCCTCGGGTTATTGATGCGATGGAGTTCTTGGTTGGTTGGTTGGGTCATCGGGCGCACTTGATCCCCGATGATTTCCCGTGGATGCTCTGGACTCCTCCGAGTGAGTAATGAGATTCAAAAATACAAACAGGCGAACCATTGGTTCGCCTGTTTGCGCACGGTGGTGGGTCAGTGCGTTTTTTGTGTGAATCAAGCGGATTCGTTTTGATTGTGTTCGATCACCACTGGTGAACCATCAAAGCACATCGCGTCGATCGGCAAGAAGGGTGGCTGGGGCGCGACGATTCTTGGTTCTTTGTTTTCGGGTGGAATGATTGCTGTTTCAACTGAGTCATTCATCGCACGCAGTGGTTCAGAGATACTCAACGGTTTTATAGTGGTTTCGATCGGGTGCTCTTGAACTGGTGCAGATACCGGTGTTGGTTCTGGTGTTGGTTCTGGTGTAGGTTCTGGTGGGGCAACTGAAGTGGTCACGGACTCTGATTCTTCGATTCGCTCTGGAGTTGGAGGAGTGGTCGATTCGTTTGGTGTGGAACCGAACTCCATGCGACCAGCGCTTGGGAGGGTGCTGGCGAGTGATTCTGCGTGTTGGATGAGGGCGCCGAGCCAAACTCCTGCTTGCTCGACGCGAGTGGAGAGTTTGTGGAGCGAGCCGTCAAGGAGTGCTTGGAGTTGTCCAGATTCGTTGGTCATGCGATTAGTCACATCATCAGCAACTGATGACGCGGCTTGAATTGCTTGGCGGAGCGTTTTCTGCTCGATCATAAGGTGTGAGAGTTTGGTTGATGCGAGCTCGATGTTGTGCTCAACATCTGGTCCGAGCTTGGCAACCTTGTCGGCGGCTTCGGAGATCGGTCCGACCAGGGTGTCTTTACGGGCTTCGAGTACATCGAGTTCGCCTGCAGCATCGACGAGCCAGAGTCCGAACACTGCTTTGACCCCCTCTGCTTGTGATTGCAGATCTTCGAGTTGGCGGTAGACGCGATCGAGCGATGCGGATTGGGTTTCGCCTCGCTCGACGAGGTGCTCAATGCGAGCGAGCGGTGAGTCCGCAAAGACAGGGTTGTCTGGGTCCATTCCTAATGTGCGCATTGCTTGTTGCGATGCGTGGAGGAGTGGTTCGATGACGCAGTTGAGTTCAGCGATCCGCGAATCGGTCAAGAGTGATGCTTCATCGATCTTGGCAGCAAGGTTCGAGCCTGCTTCGTGTGATCTTGAGATGACCTGATCGAGTGAGTTGTTGAGCTCGTGCGATACAGTGTTGGTGCGATCGAGTATTTCTTCGAGTGTCTTGCTTGTTTCTCGGCGGGTGTTCTCGATGCGTGCATCGAGTTCATCGAGTTGTCCTTCGATTCGGGTTGTGAGCTCGGCGAGCTTGAGTGCGTGTCCATCGCAAAGCTCGACTGCTTTGCGTGCGCGTTCGTCTGCGGCTTCGACACGGGCAGTGGCAGCCGACACCATCTGCTCTAAGCGTTGTTCGGTGTCGGATAATCGTTGTTCGATGAGCTCGTCTATTTTTGAAGTGAAAGCATCGGAGTTGGGTTGAGCAGATTGGACTTTGTCGAGCAAGAGATCCGTGCGGGCGGCGCGCTCGTCAATCATCTTGATCATCCGCAACCCGGACTGCATGCGTTTATTGATTGCTTCGCTTGTTGATTCGCAGCGATTGATCATTGCTTGAGCATCGACATTGAAGTCCTCGAGGGTCCGTCCCTGGGAGTTTGCTTGTGCGATGATGGACTTGAGCATGTCCGAGTATTTGGCGAAGGCACCCGCGTCTATGACTCTTGGAGAGAGGAACATCTCTTCGGTGGGGGCTGCGCCCAAAATTGACCTGGGCTCAACAATCGAGCTTTGTTCCTGGGATTGCCCTTGGGTAGTGGGGCGAGAATGTGAGGTGTTTGAAGGTAAATCGGTGATGCCCATCGGTGGCGCTCCTT
Source organism: uncultured bacterium (assembly GCA_963976235.1). Taxonomy (GTDB): domain Bacteria; phylum Planctomycetota; class Phycisphaerae; order Phycisphaerales; family UBA1924; genus UBA1924. Next base: position 276,486 of record CAXBJM010000003.1, on the reverse strand, counting down.
GCTTCATTCGTCGATCTGTCAGCCTGGTTGAAATGGACCAGTGGTTTGAGAGCTGCGCAGATCAACCCTGGATAGGCATCCGTGCCTATCGAAGGTCTCAATAACTTCGGCTCAATCGGTCAATCTTCTCAATAAACAATGCACACTCTACTTATAGAGCATGAATTCACACATAAATGGAACACTCGGTGCGTACACTCATATGTGGCACAAAGAGCAGAACATACCGATCTTACCGACGCGTCCCGAGGCAAACGGCTCCAGAAAGTCATGGCCGATGCAGGGGTTGGTTCGCGCCGCGCTTGTGAAGCGATGATCGAAGACGGGCTCGTTGAGGTGAACTCAGTGCGCGTCGACAAGCTTCCTGCTTGGGTTGATCCTGAGGAGGATCACATTGTTGTTGATGGCAAGCCTTTACCCAAGGCGGATCGCAAGATTTACATCATGCTCAACAAGCCTCCGAACACGCTTTCGACGAATCAGGACGAGCCTGGTTCAGATCGCAGGACGGTGACGCAACTCGTAAATCATCCCGCAGCAGCACGGATTTTCCCTGTTGGTCGTCTGGATTATGATACGGTTGGACTCATCCTTTTGACCAACGATGGAGAGATGGCCAACAAGCTTACACATCCTCGGTACGGGGTCCCCAAAACTTACCGGGTGACTGTCAAGGGTGAGCTTGACGAAGAGGCGATCAAAGAACTCGAACACGGGATCTATCTTGCGCAGCGCAAAGCGGGTCAGACTGATGGTGTCGCAAAGACAGCACATGTTGAGATTAAGCTTATTGCGCGCGATCGTGATCGAACGGTTGTGTCATTAACCCTTCGCGAAGGACGAAATCGTCAGGTACGACGGATGCTCGCAGCGGTGGGGTATCCGGTTCGCAAGCTCGAACGCACAGGGATGGGACCTGTCCGGCTCAAGGGGCTTGCGCGGGGTGAATGGCGCGAGTTGACCCGAGATGAGATCCAGAATCTGCGTCGATCGGCCGCAACAGCATACGGCGAACAGAAAAAACCGACCCAGGCGAGCCGACCCGGGGCATCTGGTGGATCCGGGCGAGTCCGCAAGCGGAATCAGCCGGCAAAAGACCCGTATATGAGCCCGAATGCGGGTCAGGATGTGAATATCCGAAACCGGACGATCAAAAATGCCATCAACCGGGCAGGCAATGAGCAAGGATTTGTACCAAAGCCTGTGGTTGAACCGGATGAAACAGATCAAGGACCTACAGATGGTCGATCAACGGGTGACAAGGGTACCCGTGGTGGGAACCAGAAGAAGGAAAGCTGGCCGACACGAATCCCTCGCCGAGGCAAGCCTCCAAAGCGGTAACAGATCGGGTCGATATGATTTGGTCGGACGATGAGTCCTGAGGAAAGGTCAACACGCAGAGTTCATGACGAGCGCGCCCAAGACCAACAAGTCATCTGTTCCAGATCCTCGAGATGAAGCTCGACGGATCTGGGCGGTCACCAAGATGGGTGTCCTCGGGTTGTATCGTTCGCAGATCCCGCGGATGGCTGCAGCGCTCGCGTACCGAACCATATTCTCGATTATTCCTGTGATGGCGATCGGGCTTTTGATCTTTGGATCTGTTGTATCTGATGAGCAGGTTGAGTCCGGGGTCCGCCGGGTGTTGACCTTTGCGGGTATATCGCAGATCGCGACGGTTGATACTGGTTCGTTAGAGAATACTGACGAGCGCACTGTGGTTGATCCCGTGGAGGATCGGACAGGTGTCGAGGAGCTTGAAGAAGTCTTGGTTGATCCGAGTGCGATTGTCGAGAACACAGAAGAAGTGATTGAGACTCTTTCCCAGACAGATATCTTTGCAAATGCTGATCTTGAGCAGGTGATCACTGATCTGATTACGCGTGTGAATAGCTCGATTCGAAATGTGCCAACAGGGTGGATTGCATTGACCTCAGGGTTGGTGCTTTTTTATGCAGCGATGTCGATGCTTATTGAGATCGAAAAGGCATTCAATCAGCTCTGCGGGGCGCCCTCTGGGCGGGGTTGGCTGCGTAGATTGATGTTGTATTGGACGATATTGACTGCGGGATCGTTGCTGTTGGCTGCGACATTTTTAGCGGGTGATGCGTTCACCCGGTGGGTTGTTGGTATTGCAGGGCAAGACTCGATGATCGGCGCGATGATGGCGGGGTACGGGGTGTCGGTGTTGATCTCGACCTTGTTGTTGTTAGGTGCGTACCTGACGATTCCAAACACCAAGGTGCAGTTCCGATCGGCGCTTGCGGGCGCGTTCTTCGCAGCGGTCTTGTGGGAACTTGGCAAGCTCGGGTTTACGACCTATTTGCGGTACACCACGGGGTATGCGAAGTTTTATGGATCGATTGCGATCTTGCCTTTGTTTATGCTTTGGGTGTATCTGACATGGTTGATTGTTCTTTTGGGGATGCAAGCATCTTACACACTAGAGCATTTCTCCCGACTGGTTGATTCGCGGATTCGATCATTGTCAGACTCGAATCGGCGCGGGTCGATCTTGGTTGATCCGATGGTGATGTTCCATGTTGCCAAATCTGTTCAGGATGGATTCCGATCAGGCAAACCATGCACAGGCGAGCAGGTTGCCAACGACGCGAAACTTGAACACACCCAAGCGATCGAACTGCTTGATTCACTCACAGATTCTGGGGTGATCAATCGGATCTATCAAGGGGAAGAGCACATTGGGTGGTCCCCGGCGCGCCCGGCGGAGGATATTGGTCTTGCAGAGATTCTTGAGGCAGCGCATCGGGTGGATGGATATCGGGCATCGGGGATCGATGGTCAACTGCCAACCAAGCTCAAAGGAGCGCTCGATGAGGTTTGCGAGGGGATGACGCTTGCGGATCTGGAATCGCGGAAAAGCGAATAAATCAGGTATGAGTTGAGTTGAACCCGACGGCGATCTGAGAGGTCGATTTTGTGCTTCAATGCGTGTTTGCGCCTATACTCTCTGCCCTTATGAACTACATTCAACTCACTGAGTTTTCAATTTATCTCCAACAGCGCCCGGGTGAACTCGCGGGATTGCTCGATGCAGCGCTCGCGGCGGGGATTGAAATTATCTCGATATCAACTACTGAGCATCTTGATCGTGGGTGTGTGCGTTTATTGGGTTCTCCTGAAGCAGCACTCAGATCGGTTTGCGAATCCATGGTTGAAGCAGGGGTTGGACCGGTTGTTGAATCTCCTGTTATTGGGGTTTCTGTTGAGAATCGACCTGGGATTGTCCGCGATTTGGCGGTGCTGATGACGGATAATCGGATCAATGTCCGTTATTGTTACTTTGTGCCTGCATCGAGTGTCAGTCAGTTGACGATGTGTGTTTTCCGCTTTGATGAGCACGATTCAGCGATGGATCTGCTTGAATCGACGGATTGGGCAGTTGATACCATTGGATCTGATGAACAAGATTCCGAATCACAGGCGGATGACTCCGCAGCGTGAATCCAGTGATTAGAACTGGATTACGGAATAGGATCATGCTCGGATCGCATTTAGATGCTTGATCGCATACACTTGCGGGTGAATCGAGTGCCGAGTTTTGAAGATTCAGCACCCAATATGGAGTGAACAGTCATGGGTATCGAAGGCGCTATTACGACAGATAATGTACTGACCACACAGCTTCAGCGTGTGGTGAACTGGTCGCGTCGATCGAGTCTTTGGCCGATGCCATTCGCGACGGCATGTTGTGGGATCGAACTGATGGCGACGGCGTCATCACGGTATGACCTTGCACGGTTTGGTGCGGAGGTGATGCGGTTCTCGCCTCGCCAGGCGGACCTGATGATCGTTGCGGGGCGTGTGACGACGAAAATGCTCCCGGTGCTCCAACGGATCTATGAACAGATGCCAGAACCCAAGTGGGTGATTTCGATGGGTGCATGTGCATCTACAGGCGGGGTGTTTGATACCTACGCAACAGTGCAGGGTGTGGATCAGTTCATTCCGGTGGATGTGTATGTGCCTGGTTGCCCGCCGAGACCTGAGATGCTCATCGAGGGCGTGATGGCGATCCAACGGCATATCGACGAAGAAGGGATGCCTCCGACGGATAGCAACGGCAAGCGTGTCCCATTGGGTGTCACTGTCTCCCCGGGCCATGCGGTGAAGCCTCAACCTGTTGGGATTGGATTGAGTTAAACGGTTTGGCACTGAGTTCAGACAGAAGCTAGATGACGCCCGCAGCCGCGGGCGTTTTTTTATGGGCGGTCTGAATGAATCAAAGTGGGTATAAAGAAGTGGGTATAAAAAAACCCTCCAGATTTCTCCGGAGGGTTTTCTGTTGTCTTGGAATCTCAAGGTCTTATCTCATGAATGAGGAAAGATGATTGAGTTTCGTTCGATCAATCGTATTTGATTGTCGGGTCGGATTAGCGACGACGACGACCAGCAACGAGGCCACCGAGTCCGAGGACTGCGAGTGAACCTGGGGTTGGAACGAATCCTGAACCTGAGAGGGTGATTGATGAGCCAGCTTCGAAAGCTGAGTCAGCGTTGCCAGTTGAGTCGTCGAATGATTCGAAGAACTCAATGTCAAGGATACCGTCTACACCGAGAACGAGTGCTGAAGCTTGTGAACCAGTGTAGTTCTGGTTTACAACGCCGAAGCCGTCGCCGGAAACGTTTACGTTTTCAGCACCTTCGAAGCTCATTGTTGCTTCTGAAGCCCAGCTTGGGAAAGTTGCGTTTGGATCGGTGAATGTTGTGAGGTTTACATCCCAAGCGATGTTGGTGATGCTTGCGCCTGAACCAACGAGAACGCTAAGGATTTCGTTTACTGCAGCGCCTTGCTCGTCGAAGAACTGGCTACCTGATACGTCGATCACCATGGTGTCTGCTGATGCGAGGCCTGCTGATGCTGCGATAACTGCGAGTGCGATTGTCTTCTTCATTTGAAATTCTCTCTTTCGTTTAAAAACATGTTTAGCTGGCGCTCCGCACGCCGGCTGATAAACCTTGGTTGTACCGAGATTTCCTCGGTGGAGTGTAGAATAGTGTAATTCCCTCATGAGTCAATGATCTTTCCTTATAATTCGCTTAATTCTTTTGAACAAATAGCTTTGGGGTTCAATTGTGGAAAACAATTCGTCCGAAAGAGTGGATTGGATTTTGGTGCTGTTAATTTAGGTATTTTGGAGAGTGTTTGTCTGTTTTGAATGGGGAAAGAAAAAAGCCCCCGGAAGTTCATCCGAGGGCTTTTATATTTTCGAGTCATCGGTTCTGATGGCAAACGATTGCCGGGGGTCAGGAGTCAGAAGTCGATGAACTTCATTTTGTGATTACCGTAAGGTATTCAGTTGATATTCAAAGTTGAAAAACAAAGTTGAAAATCAGTGTCGGATTAGCGACGACGACGACCAGCAACGAGGCCACCGAGTCCGAGGACTGCGAGTGAACCTGGGGTTGGAACGAAGTTTGTGCCTACGAGGGTGATTGTTGAACCAGCTTCGAATACGTTATCGATTGCATCTGCTTCGTCATCGAATGATTCGAAGAACTCGATGTCGAGGATGCCGTCAGCACCAACGGTGATGTTTGGAAGACCAGCATCTGTGATGTCTACAACGCCACCTGAGTTGAAGTTCATGTTGGTTGTAGGAGCATCAGTACCAGCACCAACGCTGAGGTTGATTTGGCCTTCGATTCCCATAACAGCTTCTGAAGCCCAGCTTGCACCGCCGTTAGCAGGACCAGCTGAGAGGAATACATCCCAAGCGATTCCTGTAACCTCAGCACCGGTACCGATGAGGATTGACATGATGTGGTTGTTGAGTGAACCTTGGCTGTCCCATGAGTTGATACCTGAGATATCGATAACCATTGAAGCTGTTGGTGTACCAGCGTTATCAACGGTGTACTCTGTGAGGGTTGTTGACATGATTGGGCTTGCGGTTGCGAGACCAGCTGCTGCTGCGATAGCTGCGATTGCGATTACTTTCATTTCTCTTCTCTCTTTCGTTTGACAAACTTTCATATTGACCCGCACGACATATGCAAATCAAATCGTTCCATAAAGGATCTTCATTGTACTTTGGCATGAGTTGCCTGAAAAGTACGAACCAAGTGGTGCTAAATACAAACGCCAAGTTTGAATAGAGGCTCTCTTAACTTCCTCTAACAGGCACAAGGAAAAGCGATTCAATCGATTTTTCCATGAATATACGCCTGATTAGCAATGTGATCTTGTGAAAACATATCAAGAACACTCATTTAGAATAGTGATTTTCACCCGACTGTCAATAGAAACGGGTATGAATTGAGGGAGAATTGCTCGAATTGTTGAAATTGATTCTGGTAGGACCGATAAAAACAGAAAAAGCCCGTCAGGCGGGGTTTTTCGGACGCAATTGATGAGCATATGGATTGCAAGGCCTTATAGACGGTAGAGATAGATCTTCAACGCCTGCGTCGATGGGTGCAGATCATGGCGCAGATGGCGATGGACAAGGTCGTTCCAGGCACAGGGATTTGATTCAGAAAGACGGGGGATCCGTGGAAAGTGAGTGTTGATCCGTTCTCGAAGTAGGAATCAACTTGGTTTACTTCGTCGTCAAAGGTTTCGAAGAACTGGAGGGTGAAAATATCGCCGAAGTTGATTATGTGATTGAATGATGCAAATCCCGAGTAGTGTTCATTGGTGACTCCATATCCGTCGCTCGAAAAGATGAGGGTGTCGTGTTCACCGATTTGAATTTGCGAATCTGAACTCCAACTTGGAAAGACAGAGTCTGATGGGGTGTTGGTCGTGTGGTAGAGATCCCACGATATGGCGGTGATGGATGCGAAGCCTGTAAAACTGATGGTTTCGTTGTTTGCAGAACCGTGTTCGTCCCAGAACTGAACGCCTGATAGGTCGACTACAACTCCGAAGATTGGGTTGTTGTTGGCGATTGCAAGGCCTGAGGTCGCGGCGATCAAGGCGAATGGGATGAGTTTCATGATTTCGCGATCTTTCTGTTCAGGCGGGGATTGAATAGTAGTAGGGGTTATCTTCTTCTACGGGTGGTGATCAGACCTACGGTTCCAAACGCGGCGAGTGATCCTGGGGTTGGGCAGTCAGGCAGGAATGCGCAGCCTTCAATTGTGATGGTTGAGCCTGCGCCGAAGAACGCGTCGACTTCACCCGATGCGTCATCGAAGGATTCATAGAACTCGATGTCTATGAATCCATCAGCACCTATGTAGTGGTCGAGATCAATACTGCCTGAATAGTTCTGGTTGACCACACCGAACGGATCAGCATGACCAAAGGCAATTGAATATGCTCCATCCAAGAGGATTGTTGCTTCGGATGCCCAACTCGGGAAGTCCAATCCGGGAGCGGTGAGTGTGGTCAGATTCACATCCCATGAGAACCCTGTGATGTGAGCTTGGGGCCCAAGGAAGACGCTGAGTGTTTCATTGATAGAAGCGCCTTGTTCGTCCCAGAACTGGGTGCCAGATACATCGATGACATATTGAGCAGCGTGCGTGAGCCCCGCGGTGGCGGTGATGACTGCGAGTGCGATTGTTTTCATGATTTCTTTCTACTATCAAATGGGCCGTTAGACATGAACTATCTTTTTCGTCGGCTGGTGAATAATCCAAAGGCTGCAAATGCCGCCAAGGAGCTTGGTGTTGGATGGGCGAAGCCATGAATGGTGATTGTTGAACCGGCCTCGAACTGTGCATCGGCGAAGCCGGTGGCATCGTCGAATGATTCAAAGAACTCAATTTCAAGGATACCATCAGCACCGAGAACGAGTGCTGAAGCTTGCGATCCAGCATAGTTCTGATTTACAACGCCGAAGCCGTCATTTGAGACATTCACAGTTTCAGCGCCTTCGAATAGCATGACTGCCTCAGAAGCCCAGCTCGGGAATGTTGTGTTAGGTTGGGTGAATGTTGTGAGGTTTACATCCCAAGAAATGTTGGTGATAGTCGCGCTATATGCAACATAGATGTTGAGGGTTGTATTGATTGCAGCGCCTTGATCATCAAAGAACTGCGTTCCTGAAACATCGATCACCAAGGAATCTGCAGATGCGAGCCCAGCGGTGGCGGCGATGACGGCGAGTGCGATTGGATTAATGATCATTGTAAATCGTTTCTGAATGAGTGTTATCTTTTTCTGCGTGTGGTGATGAGTCCGATTGTTGTGAACGCGGCGAGGGTTCCTGGGGTTGGTGTAGTAGTTAAGGTAATTGTGCTGCCGGCTTCGAGGAAGGCGTCCGCTATATCCGGTTGATCATCGAATGCTTCGAAGAACTCGATATCAAGGACGCCGTCGGCACCCACGACGAGGTCTGGAATTCCCAAATCATGAAAGTAGACGAAGCCGTCGGAGCTGTAGTTTTCGTTCGTGACGGGGGCGTCAATATTGCTCGGTGTGAAATTGATTAAGCCATCAAAGGACATGGTTGCTTCTGATGCCCAACTTGCCCCGACGGTTGTGAGATTGACATCCCATGCGATTCCTACGAACTGTAATCCTTGGCCAAGAAATACGGAGAGAATTTCATTGGTCGCTGCGCCTTGTCCGTCGAAGAACTGAGCGCCGCTGACATCTAGAGTGAATGTTGTTGGGAATCCATCATGCCCATTCGTGGTTTGGGATGGGTATTGGGTTAAACCTGATGATGAAATGGGATTGGCAACGGCAAGGCCTGTTGTTGCTGTCAGGGTAATCAATGCGATAATTTTCATGGGATATTCTCTCTATGTATTGGTCTCTTCTGTGAGTTGGAAACTTGTCATCCAGCGTAATGGTGTGGGGGAGCTTGAGCAAGAAGAAAATAGGTATATGAGTCTGAAATGTGATTTGAATATAATAAAACACACATGAACGAATGCTCATGTGTGTTGGTTGTTTGTGATTTGAGACTAGGTTTATACAGTCTGGAGCGTGCGGCCGGTGCGGCGACGCTTGTTGAGAAGTTTGCGGCCGCTCTTGGTCTTCATGCGTGCACGGAAACCAAATGATCGGCGACGCTTTGTGTTACTCTTACGGCGTGGGTAGTGCATTGCCATGACTGGTCTCCTATCGAATCTGGTCCATCTACAAGACCGGGTCTGTGGTATCTGTTCCCATCTTCTGGGGCGGATACTGTAGTCTCGAAATTAGAGTTCGTCTAGCGTTTCTCTTCAACCCTCACAAATTCATTGGACAGGGCAGGTTAGAGAGAGGATAATATGAGAGTTGTCGTGGTGAATACATCAATCTGATCGACTTCGCGGCCTATTGTTCGGTGTTTGTGTGGCATGAAAGTCTGTTTTTCGTACAAGAACAGAGCCATAGACAGACATTCAGCAACCGATCGTGCGGATCAAGCGATATATTGACCACATTCAAATCTTGAAAATGACCTATGAATCTTTGTGATTGATGGGTCTTAGCTGATCATATTTGTCGATCAGCGGTCGGAGTATGGGTATGAATGATGAAATTCGCGCCGAAGCACAGGTGGCGCTTGGGTACCAGTTCAAAGATATCGGTTTGCTCGATCTCTCGCTTCGGCATGCGTCGATCTCGGAGTCTCGACTCGATTCAAACGAACGATTAGAGTTCCTTGGGGATGCGATTCTGGGGATGATTGCTTGTGAGCGGATCTACAACCTCTATCCAAACTACCTTGAAGGCGAGATGACCAAGATCAAATCGCTCGCGGTTTCGCGGAAGATCTGTGCGAAGATTGCGATCGAGATGGGTTTGGATCAGTTGATCTTGGTTGGCAAGGGTATGAAGACGCAGAGAAAGCTTCCTCAGTCGTTGGCGGCTGCAGTTCTTGAGTCGGTGATTGCCGCGGTTTATATTGATGGTGGGATGGATGAGGTGCGAAGATTTCTCGTGCCTCAACTCGATCCGTTGCTTGAAGAAGCGGTGAGTTCAGGGCATCAACACAACTTCAAGAGTGTGCTTCAACAGCATGCTCAGCGTGCGATGGGTGCGTCGCCTAACTACCGGATTCTTGATGAGAAGGGACCGGATCATGCCAAGTCCTTCCAGATCGCGGTGGAACTCGAAGGCGAACGATATGATCCTTGTTGGGGACAATCGAAGAAAGCTGCAGAGCAGAGCGCCGCGTATACAGCGCTGATGAGTATGGGTTTGATTGATGAACACGAAGAAGGTGTAACTCATCTTGAGTCAGATGTATCAGGTTCTTAGGCTGATCTGACGAGGTGAGTTTTGGACGCGTTACTCGCTGATGAGATCGAGCACGATGGGCAAATGATCTGATGACATAGAATCTTCTGCGTGGAGTCCGAGCGATGAGAGGGTTTTGGGTGTGAGGTTTCGAGTGTCGAGCACAAACGCGTTTGCGGCGTCACTGACGGATTCGTCGTAGATCATCCAGTCGAGTCTGCCTGGGCTGAATCTGCTTTTTTCATCATTCCAAGTGAGCATGGATGCGTCCCCGATATGGAGTGTTTTGACCGGTGTGAGGGGGGACCCATCAACTCCTAATCCCTCTGCCATGGTGTCGAGGGGGATTCTTGATCCGACGAGATTGAAATCACCCGCGATGACCACCTTTGCGTTTGGGTGCTTGATTTGCACTGATTGTACGAATGCGTTGATTGTTTGTGCTTGTTCAATTCTTTTGATGTCTTCGGATGATCCTGAGTTGCCACAACATTTGAGATGGACACTGATCGCGAGGATTTCACCTGCGTCTGTTTGGATCAGCGCAGCAACTGCACGCGCGGTGCGTCCTTCTCCTGATGGGGGGAGGACTTGGTCGTATTGAGCGATGATTTTGTGTTTGGTTGCGATCGCGACGCCGTCACGGGCGCTGGGCATGTGCAGGTTCCATCCTTTTCCTGCGTAGGTGTCGAGCCAGTTCTGCACTGCAGTTGGTGAGGTGTTGAACCATTCTTGATAGAGGATGACATCGGGAGAGATCGCGCTGAGCACGCGCGCGAAGGCATCTGGTTGGGTGAGCGGCGAAGAGAAGAGCACATTGGTGCTCATGATGCGAGCGCTCGCGTCGGGTTTGATCGGGAGTGAGAGCGTCGTGTGTGCGATTGGTTCGAGCGGCGGCAGGTTGAGATTGACGGAGGTTGACCATCTGAAGGCGCCTTGCTGGGTGACTTGGTCGATGACAATGTTCATTGGCCCTGAGCCTTGAAGGATCTGAGCGCCTGGTCCATGGCGGTCGATGCGTGCTTCGTAAGATTCTGCAGCGTAGGTCGGGAGGAACGCAAATCCGATGTCGGCATGACCTTGTTGGATCAGATCGCCATTCGGAGTGAACTGTGAAACGCTCGATCCAATACCGATTGATCCTTGCTCGTTCTTTGGTGAGAGTTCGACGAGTAGGTCCACGCCTTGTGGGGGGATGATGGCGCCGGTCATGTTGAGGGAGTTCATCGGTTGTCCGGTGGTGTTGTCGTTGTCGGTGTCGATGCGGATCCGGGTGGTGTAGGGCGCTGCTTGGATAGTTTGGTTGTCTACGCCGGTGGGGGAGAAGTGGAGGTAGATGTATCGTCCGTCTGCCCATGCATCGGTGTGGGCAGACCATTCATCGGTGTTTCCATCGAGAATGATTGGAGTCGTGGTTGGGTTGGTTGTGCTTGTCTCTGCGATGGTTTGGCACCCAGCCGAGCAGATCATGGGTGAACAGGCAAGACTCGCGATTGTGATGGATTTGATGTGTTGATGCATGAACAGAGGGTAGCCGATCGAGTCTGCCGATGCGAGGGGGTGGATCAATCTGCGATAAGTGGGTCAATCTGGGATAGTGATGCGGGAATGCGTGGGCGCTGTAAAGTTGGGGAGTTCTGAAATCCGGTGAAATAATCAACACAAGCGATCAGTTGATTCGTTATGCTGAGTTCCTCTGAGATCAGAGGAGTAACACACAAGGATACCTGATTTTTTCAAAGGTCAGTACACAGGAGTTTACCAGATGAAGAACTTATACAAAGCAACCCTCGTTTCTGCAGCACTTATTGCCTCGGCGGGAACGCTCGCGGGATGGAACTCAGTTGCAGCAACGAATGAGATTGCTTTGCAGAATACAGAAACTGCGGGTGCGGAGTCTAATGAGACAACTCGAGCGACCACCTATAAGGTCGATGAATCTCATGCGGTTGTGGTCTTTAAGATCCGCCATCGTGGAGTTGCGAGTTTTTATGGGCAGTTTAGTACAATCAAAGGCACCATCGATTTTGACAAACTCCATGTCGAGCGCTCGTCCATGAGCTTGGTTGTTCCGATCGAGTCGGTCTATACAGGAAATCGCAAGCGCGATGACCATATCAAGGGTGCGGATTTCTTCAATGTGCGTCAGTATCCAGAAGCAACATTTGTATCGACAGGTATTGAGGAGACATCGGACGGCGAGTATGCGGTGACCGGTGATTTCACGCTTCAAGGAAAAACAGTCGAGGTTGTTGCGCAGGTCACCAATGTGGACAGCGGGATTGTCAATGGGAGTAAGTTGATGGGGCTCGATGCGACATTCTCGATCAAGCGATCTGACTTTGGAATGACCAAGTATCTGGACCCAAGTAATCCTGAGGGCGGGAGCTTGGGCGATCTTGTTGAGTTGATGGTGAGTATCGAAGCAGCAGCCGAGTAATGGACTCTACCGATAAAGTCATTTAGATTGAGATCAAATCAAGTTGCCCGATGTCGGCGTTTCCCGGCATCGGGCGATTTTTATTCTCGCTTGTTTCTATACTGACCAGACAGTCCGAGCGCACACAACAAGGAGCAATCATGGACCCGCAACTTCAACAACGCCTGATGATCTTTGGTGGATTTATCCCCGGGGGGATCTCCCTGATCGCATTGATCGCGGTCTGGTACATTCATGCGTTCAAAGAATCTCGATTAGAGCATGAACGGGATGAAGATCAGCAAGTGTCCGATGGCCCGCGATGGATGTTGCCTTTGATGTTGCTTGTTGGATTCGCGGGCGCGGATTATGCTGCGAACAAAGTGTTTCATCTTTGGCCCGACTCAAACAACTATCGATACACCCACGCGATCGCGTTGATCGCACTCGTTGGGATACTCGAAGGTTTGGTTCGATTGCCGATACTCGCAGCGTTCGTGTTCCGGGTCCTCGCGTTCGGGGGCGCGTTCTGGATGTTGACCGAAGGATATCCGGGGGTGTTCGGGGATACGCCGACCTTTGTCGGGTCGGCGGTCTTTGCAGCGATCGCTAGCGCGTTGATTACCACTGCGAGTGATCGCAACAGCGAGCATACGCAGGCATGGGTCGATGCATCGACCTGGATTGTGATCGCGGGCGCGTCGATGCCGATCTTGTTGCTCAACCATTTTTCGACGGGGGCAATGATCCCCGCGGGGATTATCGCGGTGCTGGTTTCTGCATTGATCACCGGCACAATATTCCGCAACTTGCATCTCTCGCGTGGTGGGGTGACGGTGCTTGTGGGGTTGATTCTGACGATGTTGACGGGTTCGATTATTCAGACCGGCGCGGAGTTTTTGCCTGCGTTGTTGCTTTTGGGGGTGTCTCCGATGGTGACCATGATCCCGATGAGAACGGTATCTGGTTTTCGCAAACTTGCTGTTCGACTTGTCTTATTGATTGTAATCCTTGGGTCTGCGGGCGGATTGTTGCAATGGTCAACAACGACCGGCGATGCTGAGGGTGATGAGTCATATGTAGATGATGATTATGGATATGAGACAGAGTCAGAAGTGGAGCCATAAAAAAACCTTTGCCTCAGTTGAGATGAGACAAAGGGGAGATAGTGATTCGATATGAGTTTCAATGATTCGATTCAATTATCGACGACGGCGTCCTGCAAATCCTAAACCCAGCAGCATGATTGCGCTTGTGCCGGGTGTTGGTGAAAGGATTTTGTCTGATCCACCATTGTTGAGCCCGCGGAATCGAACAGCGAACTCGTCGCCGGCACCGATGAAGTTTGCGGTGCTGAGCGAATCTGCATCGCTTGCAGTGATTGTAAACTCGAAGAGACCACTGTCACCGACTGCGAGGCCGAACGATGGTGAGCCGCCGCCGGTCCAGTTTGCACCGAGTGCTGCGCCTGCGTCGAACTGTCCGAATGGGCTTGCGCTTTCATTGCCTGTGTCGAGGAAGTTTGTGTTTGACCCGAATGACAATGTTGCCAATGCGTTTGCATCGATGGAGTCGATGTTGAATACGAATCCAGTCAAGAATCCGCCGATGGCTGATGAGCTATTCGTAATCGAAATACTCAGCGTTCCAGAGTTACCCGAGTTGTATGTGTAATCGAGTGAGCCATCGAACATAGCGCCGGTGTTTTCAGTGCTTGTTGAGGCATTTCCAGAAATGTTCAGGACGCTCGCATTCGCTGCAAAGGCGAGTGCAGCAACTGTGCAGGTTGCCAATTTGTATTGCATAGTATGTTCTCTCTATCTTATATCTGGTTCGTTGTTTTTGACCCACGATTGTTCAGCCGCTCTCACCTGGCTGAACCCAGTTATGTGTTGATTGCCCGATCCATTTGCCGAGCACTCTCAATAGAATACCAATTCGGATGAGCCGAAACAAGATGAATATACTGCAGAACAAAAAATTAGCAATCGGCGAATAGTGGCCAATTGCGGGCATGGTTAGTGAGCACTCTGACAAATGCGTAGTTCTTAGGTGAATCGGAGGTTTTGAGTTGGATATTGTTGGTCAATCAGTTTTGCTTCTGCATCCGATGGCAACCGATCGAGAGGAGTTCGTTGCACTTCGTAGAGCATCGCGTACGCACCTTGAACAATGGGAACCGATCCCGCCTTCGGGTCTGGATCTGTTTAGCGAAGAAGCATTCGATCGTGAACTCGAAACGCACAACACTGAGCGCGATCAGCGCTGGTTGATCATCGAGAAGTCAACAGGCAAGATCGCGGGGCGGATCGCGTTGGGCAACATCGAACGCGGCCCGTTTAATAACGGGCGATTCGGGTATTGGATTGGTTCCGGATTTGAGGGCAAGGGATACATGTTCGAGGGGTTGACACTCGCGGTGAACCATGCGTTTGCATCGGTTGAAGATGGGGGGCTTGGGTTGCACCGGGTGTGCGCCAATATCATGCCGAGCAATGTAAGATCGCGGGCGGTGCTTGAACGGGTTGGGTTTGTGAAGGAAGGGTACTCGGAGAAGTACCTGCAGATCCGTGGGGTGTATGAGGATCATGAGCGGTGGGCGATGACAGTGGAGATTAGCCGATGAGAATACATAAGCACTTGAATGTGCCTTGGCTCTCGTATTCGGTTCCGTTTGCGGTTGGGCCAGCGAAGCATTCTGGTTCGTTTGTTGCCTACACGCTCAGAGGGACACCGGGGATAAATGCGGTCGCGTGGATGTCGGTCATGTGCGTTATCTTAGGATTTGGGGTGCTCATCTATCTCCTGGCGGAGTATGGTTTACTGGGGTTTTTCAATAACAAACGGGTTCCATTTCCTATTCCAGTTCTTGGTTTTGCCATGGTACAGTTGCTCATTCTCTCGC
Source organism: uncultured bacterium (assembly GCA_963976235.1). Lineage (GTDB taxonomy): Bacteria > Planctomycetota > Phycisphaerae > Phycisphaerales > UBA1924 > UBA1924. The sequence continues at coordinate 261,012 of CAXBJM010000003.1, read as the reverse complement.
TTGCACTGTATCTCTTTCGAGTTGGTTCGAACTGCTCACAAATAGTTGTGAATACTGAATCAAACCAGGCCCAGATACGAAACAAGCATGGATATGCGAGTGATGTTGCGCTCGGTTCGATTTCAGTTCAGTCAGTCGATTTAGTTCGAAGTGCGATATTCCAAAAACAGTATGAAGCATTGTATTCTGTACATGCGGTATTTTTGCATGTTGGTCAGGATGCTGAAGTTCTTGGTGTGTTCAAGGAAGATGAATTTGCCTTGCAGTATGCAAACCAGCTCATAGACGAAACCAATTTACATATCTCTCCAGAACCACAGAGTATTTATCGAGGAGTTGCCGGATATATGGACTTGACGAAAAAGCGTTCTGGTATCAAAGTGCTTGCAAATATTTTGATTGAACGCCCGCTGGAGCCAATCGAGTTTATCCAACCTCGCGGATAAAATTTACTCCCACTCTATCGTCGCGGGTGGCTCGTCGGGCTGATGAATGAGGGGGACTCGGAGAAGTGCCTGCATATCCGTGGGGTGTACGAGGATTATTAGCGGTGGGCGATGACGGTGGAAGGAAACAAAAGATGCCGAATGATGCAAACAAACTGAGCATAGATAATTCAGCTCCGATGCTTCGTAGGCCTGTTCCCTTCGCTTTCAATCAGTCAGGTTCAAACAAAAATATTGTTGGGTACGCACTCGGTTGTGAAGATTCAGTCTATTTAGGGTTGTTTCTTTCAGTTTTGATCAGTGTAGGAGGGCTCATTGTGGTGATGCCGATAGTGTTGCGAGAAGGATTGATGGGGCCTTTTTATCTTTCTGTAGGTTCCATTCCTGTTGTTTGGGTGTTGCTTGTACCATTGGTTTTTATCATTCTCAGCATTAGTCTTATTTTTTTAACCCAGATACGGTCACAAGTTATTGTTGATCGAGTGTCAGGTGATGTTCAGTTTCAGTATCCGCATAGGAAGTGTCTTCCGCCATCAAAGGGATTTATTGTTCTTACGGAAGCTGTTTTAGTACCATCGAATAAACGGTGGTTCCAAAATGGCCGAGTCAGAGCTGGGGACTCATTTGTCTTTGTTGTAGCGATTAAGGGTGGACAACAATGTGAAGTGCTTGGTGTAGCTGATGATTTTAACGAATCAGATATGATGACAAGTGCAATGTATGCGAGAACTTTGGCAGATCAGATTCATGCAGAAACAAGTTTACCAATACAGGTGAATGAAAATCAGGAATGCACAATCGTTGAGGGGAAAGCATCTCCGTTCAAAAGGGCGCAGGAGGGAGTGTTTTTAAAACGCGAGCGAAACAGGATATGGGGGAAGCTAGCGTTTAAAGATTGAAAGCCCTTTATTCCCACTCAATCGTCGCGGGTGGTTTGGATGAGATGTCGTAGACGACGCGGTTTACGCCGGGGACTTCGTTGATGATTCTTGTTGAGATTCTTGCGAGGACATCGAATGGGATTCTTGCCCAGTCGGCGGACATGAAGTCTTCGGTTTCGACTGCACGAACCGCGATCACGCGTTCGTAGGTTCGTCCGTCACCCATCACCCCGACGGATTGCACAGGCAAGAGGACCGCGAAGACTTGGGAAGTCTTGCGATAGAGACCAGCTGCAACGATTTCCTCGAGCAGGATCTCGTCAGCATTGCGGACGATTTCGAGCTTATCTTCGGTGACTTCACCAAGCACACGCACCGCGAGTCCTGGTCCGGGGAATGGGTGGCGCCAGACGATGGAATCGGGAAGTCCGAGGACGGTGCCGAGGGCACGGACTTCATCTTTGAAGAGTTCACGGAGTGGTTCGATGAGTTCAAATCCGAGTTCTTCGGGAAGTCCCCCGACATTGTGGTGGAGCTTGATGTTGGCGCTGTTTCCGGAGTGGCCGTGCCCGGATTCGATGACATCAGGGTAGAGGGTTCCTTGTGCGAGAAAGTCAGCGCCGTCGATATCGTTGGCGGCTTCCTTGAATACCTCGATGAACCGATGGCCGATGCGTTTGCGTTTAACCTGTGGGTCTTCGATGCCTGCGAGGTCATCGAGGAACTCTTTGGATGCATCCGCGACGCGGAGGTCGATCTTAAAATGATCCTGGAATGTGTTTTCTACGAGATCGCGTTCATTGTTGCGGAGGAGTCCGTTGTCGACAAAGACGCAGGTGAGCTGGTCCCCGATAGCTTTGTGGAGGAGTGCAGCGACGACGGAAGAATCAACTCCACCGGACAAGCCGCAGAGGACTCGGCGATTTCCAACAAGTTCGCGTACGCGGGCGATTTCTTCCTCGGCGTAGGCGCTCATTTTCCATGTGCCTTCGCAGCCGCAGGTTTCATAGAGGAAGTTGCGGAACATGTCCGCGCCGTGAGGTGTATGGGTGACTTCTGGGTGGAACTGGACCCCGACGAAGTTATGCGCTGGATCGGTCGATCGGACGGCTGCGTAGGTGCAGGTATCGGTTGATGCGATCGGGGTCATGTGCGCTTTGTTGAGATCAGAGATTTGGTCGCCGTGGGACATCCAGACCTGCGTGTGTTCAGGGATTGCGCCGAAGAGTGTGTCCGGGGTATCGGTGTTGGCGATGGTGAGTTGTGCTCGTCCATATTCACGGTGGGGCGCTTTGTGCAATGATGCGCCGAGGAGATGGCAGGTCAGTTGCATTCCATAGCAGATTCCCAGCACCGGGATACCGAGTTCGAGGATCGCGGGGTCCATGGTGGGGGCGCTCTCGTCGGTGACGGATGAAGGTCCACCTGAGAGGATGATGCCCTTCGGGTTCATCGCGCGGAGTTCGTCTGCGGTAATTGATGGGGCGACAAGGACCGAGAACACGCCTGCATCGCGGATGCGTCGACAGATGAGCTGGGCGGTTTGAGAGCCGAAGTCCAAAACGGGGACAACCTCGTGTTCGATGTGTGATTTGGCGTGCGGTGGTGTGTGGTCGGCCATAGTTTGAAACTCAACGGGTTGGGGCTCAGTGGTGAGTCTGAGTGCGGTATGGAATGCAGAGAATATGCTCTTGCGTCCGATAAACCCGGAGAAAGTGATTGGCTCCGGGTGATATCGTATACATCGGGGAGAAAATTGCGAGCATTTGGAGCAACCAGTTGTCAGACTATCCGAATAGTGTTGGTGTAAGTTCTGATGCCTACAGTTGTTGTATGGCGTTTAGGTGTAGGGGACAGTTTGGAAGCAGATCAATTCAGAGGATTGTTTATGCAGCTTTGTTGTTGGCGATGGGTTCAACAACAGGGTGTATTACGATTGAAACTGGGTTTGACTCACCGGCACCATCCAAACGCCTTGACGCGATTGTTGAGGCATCTGCCTTGGAGGATGATGAATCATTAATCAAACTTGTTGAGAAACTCAGGTCTACTGACCCTGTTGAACGGATGTTTGCGATCAGATCGCTTGAAATCCGGACAGGTTTCACTTTGGACTATGATCATGCGTCCCCGAACTGGGAGCGTCTCGAAGCGTATAACCGATGGATCGGGTACCTCGAGGAACAACAAATCAACACTGATGAACTAACAGACGAGCTTGTAGATCACACCGCACACACGGATCATGGCGAAGAAGGCAAGGATCAGCCGATGGAGCATGATGCAGATTAAAAAAATGATTGTGAAATCACAGTCGATTTTGAAATGGGTTAGTATGCAGAACCGTCCTGAAATTGAGTTAAAGCTGACATCAGATCCGATGTATCTTTGTGGTGCGCGTGAGCTGGTAGGGTGCATCGCTCGTCGGATTGGGTTTGACGACATGGAATGCTCGAAGATCTCCCTTGCGGTTGATGAAGCATTGTGCAACATCATTCGGCATGGATACAACAAAGCATTCAACAAACCGATTTGGATTGGTATCACTCCGATTAAACCAACATCCGAATATATTGGTGGGATTGAGATTACCATCGAGGATGAAGCAAAGCAGGTTGATCCAAAGGTGATGAAGGGTCGAAATCTCGAAGATATCAAACCAGGTGGTCTCGGGGTGCACATCATTTCTGAGGTCATGGATGAGGTCAGATATGAAAAGCGTGATCCAGTTGGTATGAGATTGGTGATGATCAAAAGAGCGACACGGACCGAGGAGTCTCCTCGGCTTTCAGGTCAACAATCGCTTTGCATCAAATCGCATTCTCATTCAACATCCCATACCTCGTCTTGAGGGATGCCTATCCTCTTTGTAGGAAGAAGATCATGAAGGTCGTTTCTAAGAGGGCATAATTAGGTATGGCAAATCAACAATCATCATCGTTTATCGAAATCGAACGCCCTGAGCAGGGGGTTGTTGTTCTTGCTCCCTCGGCAGATGTCGATATGAGTCGATCGCCCGAACTCCGTACAGTCATCCGTCAAGAAATGGACAGCACTGTTCATAAGCTTGTTGTTGATCTCGAAGAAGTTCATTACATGGATTCTTCTGGTCTTGCGACACTTGTTGAAGCGATGCGGAATGCTGGCAAGTCGGATACCAAGTTGGTGATATGTAATATGCACCCGAAGGTAAGGGCAATCTTCGAAATCGCTCGTTTGGATTCGTTCTTCTCGATTGTCGATTCAAGAGATGAAGCGATCTCATTGTGATCAATCCGATCTATTGATTGAATGGCTGGCTTCGAAATTGATACACGGAAAACCTGGGTACCGATTGGACAAATCGGTCGACTCATGCGACACTGATACCTGATGTCCCAAACAACTCCAGACATGAAGCTCCCGGATATTGCTGACGCGAAGATTTCGTTGCCGATGAAGTTGGTGACGATTTTTTTAACGGTCTTGCTTTATCCAGTTGCGATCATCGGGCGCCGATTGCTCGGAATTCTGGAGCACTCTGGTGAGGTGTTGTATCTTTTGATTGATACTGTGCGATGGATTGTTCGCGGAATTTTCCGTAAAAAATATCGCCTGGGTAAAAATGCAATTGTTTCTCAGATTTGTCGAATCGGGGTGCAATCGATATTCATTGTTGCATTGGTTTCGGGGAGTGTTGGGTTGATCTTGGCGCTTCAGCTCTCGCCGCCTCTTGATGAGTTTGGGCAACGGGACAAGATTGCCAATATTATTACTGTCGCGGTGCTGCGCGAGCTTGGTCCTTTGATCGGCGCGATTGTTCTTACCGGGTTTGCGGGCGCGTCGATCGCTGCAGAGATCGGGACGATGGTTGTTTCTGAAGAGATCGAAGCGCTCGAAGCAAGCGCCTTGAATCCAGTCAGATTTCTTGTAGTCCCGCGGTTGCTCGCGGCATCACTTTCGATGACAGCGCTTGGAGTGATTTCAAGCTTTTGCTCGATCATTGCAGCACTGGGTATATCGGTGATGGTGCTCGGGATTCCCTATGAGACCTATGTCGACAATATGCTCACCCAGGCGAAGCTTGTTGACTTTATCACAGGTGTGGTTAAAGGCGGGATCTTTGGCACGCTCATCGGGATCATCGCGTGCGCCAATGGATTGCGTGTGACTGGTGGCGCAGCGGGGGTTGGTCGCGCGACGACTTACACAGTTGTCGAATGTATCGTCGCGATTGTTATTGCTGACCTTGTGTTTACCGCGATTTTCTTTGCACTCGGTCTGTTCTAAGCAATATCAGTATTGATTACAACCGATATCCGACAGGGTGCTCGATCAATGAGTACAACTCGCGGAGGACGGTCATCACAAGAAATCCGATGACGGTGAGGGTTGCCATGTATCCAAAGGCGGTCCAGAGCCCTGAACCCGCGAACCACCCGCACGCGTAAAGGGCGGGCCAGATCGCACCATAGCGGGAAATTTTTTCACCGAGGTTTGATCCTGTGCCAACTTTTTTGTATCGACGGATGATTAAGATCGCAAACAGGATCATAAATCCGAGCGGGTAGAGCATCGCAGTCATCGGTACGAAGTCGGGCCAAAGCCCTTCGCCGTTCATCCGAGAGATCGCGAAACTGAGCATGGTAAGCGAGCAGATTCCCCATCCCGTGATTGCGAAAAGCACGGCGCGTTTGGAGATTGGTGGGCTTCGTCGCCCGAGGTGTTGGGCGAGTCCAGTCACCACCATCGCGTGGGTCATGACCACCCAAACCGGAAGCAAGAACCGGATCCATAGATCGGGGATGAGCATGTGTCCAGCGTAAATAACACTGAGCAGAACCATCCCGATCCCGGGGACAAACTTTCCAAGTGCATTGAACACCAAAATGGCGCATGCAAGCAAAAGGGTGATCAGGATCGCGGCGGTCCCAAAGACCATCGCGCCTAGGACTGCCATCATCAAGCTTGCTGCGACCATGCAGACAGCGAGTTCGATGCTTGCAGATCCATCGACGATTGGGCTTCCGGTGCGTCCGAGTGCTCTGTCTCGGTGGACATCAAGCAGGTCGTTGAGGCTGGTCCCGAATGCGTAGAGGCCGACCCCTGCGATGAGTCCTCCCCCGAGCAGGAGCGGGAGGGGGGCGTTCTTGATGATCTCAGAGCTGATTTCTTCTTGGTTGAATCGGCTCCAGAGGATGACGAACCAGAGGTTGGCGACGGCACCAAAGGCGGTCGTCACACGGGTGAGCTTGAGCATCGGGGCGAGTTTAAGGAGTGTTTTTCGCATGTTCTTCCAGTAGATTCCGTAAGAGATGGTAGGTTCGATGATGCCAACAAGGGGATGTGCTACGATCATGGACTATGCCTGATTTGAACCCGTCACAATCAACCAGACCGAGCCCGTGTGCGATTGTTCTTTCTCGATACAACGAAACTGTGACATCGGTGATGCTTGAGGGCGCGATGCAGGCGTATCTCGATCAAGGCGGAGTTGAATCTGATCTTGCGGTGCTTGAAGCACCCGGAGCATATGAGCTTGTCTCCGTGGCGCGTGCAGCTGCAACCAGCAGCATGTATGGCTCGGTCGTCTGTCTTGGGTGTGTGATCAAAGGGGAGACATCCCACGATATCCATATCTCAGGTGCGGTTGCCAACGGGTTGGCACAGATCACCGTCCAGACGGGGGTGCCGATCGCATTTGGTGTGTTGACAACCAATACCAATGAGCAGGCACTCGCTCGCGCAGGCGGGGAGAAGGGCAACAAGGGCGCGGAAGCAATGGTTGCAGCAATGGGCGCAGCAGATGCGATCGCGAGCATTGGGCAAGCAAAATCAAGCAATACCCCAGGCGTTCGTTTTACGCCTGGATTTAAACCAAACGATAAACTCTCGACTCACGCATAACTGGTTTCAATAACCAGATTTTTAGGAATACAGTTCACCCATGGCATCACCCCGCGACATCCGTAAACTCGCTCTGCTTGCACTCTATCAGTTTGATAGCCGAGGGCTCGACGATACACAATCTATCCACGAATCATTGAGCGAAGTGCACACCCTTGAAGAGGAGGGCCTTGTTTTTGCAGATCTCAAGGCCGAGTTCACCGAAAACCAAAAACAGAAAGCGTTCGATCTCGCTCGACATGCCTACGAGCATCGTGAGATCGCGGATAAGGAGTTCAACGAGCTCTCCACGGATTGGACTGTGTCTCGTATGCCAATCGTTGATCGATCGATCCTCCGCATGGCGCATTATGAGATGACCCGTATCGCGGATGTCAAACCCAAAGCGGTCGTGAACGAAGCGGTCGAACTTGCCAAAGCTTTTTCAACTGAAAACTCTCCTGGGTTTGTCAATGGGTTGCTCGACAAGGTTCTCAAACGAGTATTGGCGAAAACGAACGCAGCAGCGACAGAGTAAGGTTGAGCAATGGCGATATTCCGCAGAACAATTGACAAGCTCAAAAGAGGGTTAGGGAAAACTCGTGAGACATTCGTCGCGTCGTTGCGTTCGGTGCTTTCTGGCAAACAACTCAACGATGAACTCATCAAAGAGATCGAGCAGCGATTGATCCAATCCGATGTTGGTGTCGCTGCGACGAAAATATTGATCGATGGAATCAAAGCCGATTACAAAGCGGGCTCCCTCACCAAAGGCGAGGATGTGATTGAGTATCTCAAAACCGAACTCAAAGCGATGTGGCCCGCCCAAGATCGAACGCTCAACCTGAGTGATACCAAACCGAGTGTGATTCTCATGACTGGGGTGAATGGGGTTGGGAAGACAACCTCGATCTCCAAGCTCTGTCAACAACTCACCTCAGAGGGGAACACCGTGCTTTTGGGTGCGTGCGATACCTTCCGAGCGGGTGCGGTTCGTCAGCTTGAAATCTGGGGCGATCGTCTTGGCGTTGAAGTCGTCAAAGGTCAACAGGGCGGCGATCCCGCCGCGGTCGCGTTCGATGCGTGCAGCGCTGCCAAAGCACGCGGGGTTGATGTGCTGATTCTCGATACCGCGGGTCGATTGCATACCCAGACGGGGTTAATGGATCAACTCTCCAAGATCCGCCGCGTGATTGATAAACAGATCCCGGGTGCGCCTCATGAAACTCTTTTGGTACTCGATGCAACGAGTGGGCAGAACGCGATGCGCCAGGCAGAAGAGTTCAATGCAGCAGCGGGAGTGACGGGTATTTTCCTGAGCAAACTCGACGGCACCGCAAGGGGCGGGATCGTCGTCGCGATCAAAGAAGCGACCAATATCCCTGTGAAGTTCATCGGTCTTGGTGAAACGCCGGATGATGTTGAGCCGTTTGATCCCGAGCGGTTCGTCGAGGCGATGTTCGCGGAGTGACTTAATCAGTTTCAAAGTGATCAATCGAGTTCCACACATCCCGAGACGGGGCTTGTGATGGATCGTGTCGGTTTCTTGTGATTGAGTTGAACTTGGATCGTTTGATTTGCTCAGTCTTTGTGATTGCAGGGTCGCGGATATTCCAGAGCAGAAGCATGATCAGGTCGCGTTGTTGTTCGTCTGCAATGGGGAGCGTTTTTTGGAGTATTGGTTTAAGTTCGGTTCCAAAGCCTGCGAGTGCGAAAACACTGAAGTTCGCATCGCTTCGGATATCATTGTCTCGAAGATGAGGGAGCAATATAGCGCTTGCCCGTTCGACACTCTGAGCAATCCCCGCGCGAGCAAGAATAAATGCAGCTAGGTATCGTTGTTGCCCATCATCGGATTCCATTGCCTCTTCGAGTTCAGAGATCCACAAATGGGCAACGGAGATCAGTGCGATTGTTCCAAGTTTCGCGTTGGTGTATACCAGTGCTCTACGCTTTGGGCGATTGTAAGGTGTGGTATCGTTCTTTAAGCCTTCGATGGTGACACGGATCAGATCGCGAGTGATTGGGTACTGAGGATTCGGTTGAAACCAGTCTGTATTTAAAGGCAGTTCTCCATAATGTTTCGGCATTCCATTTTGATCCCAGATGGCTTTGCACATGATTTGCCTGACTTGCCAATCTTCATGATTAAGTGCGTCGTACATGTACTCGATGGTGAGTTCAGGGTGTGACCAGAATACCCGAGCAGCTTTTCTCATATTGTTTCGGATGTCGTCGTCCCGAAACTCTTCGAGGAGTTCATCGAGTGAATATGAGTGGTCGAATGCTTTGGTGCAGTTGGTCGGTGGCGGCGGGCGATCTGGTTGCCCCAGAGTCAGCCCAGCGAAGATTGCAATGATGATGATCCCAATGTATGTCTGCATACTGATATCTTCGGCGATCAGTATTCAAGTTAACCAGTACTATCCCCCGCGTGCTTCATGCAGCCGCGGCGTCATCGGTTTCGACATCCACACGCAATCCGCACTCGCAGCATAATCTGTCCATGAGTGGGTAGCCGCAGCGGATGCATTCGCCGCGCATCTTGCGGTACTTTCGACGGCGGATACCGGTCATTCGGTAGATTCCCCAGTACCCGATGAGGTCGAGAAGGATGATCGGGGCAACGACATATATCAGTGCGGTCTTCGCTCCGTCAATCCAATCGGCAAGGATGAGCGGGCTCTCGGGGGTGCCGAGCTCGTTGCGGGTATAACGATGAGTTGAGGCAGGTAAGGCGGCTCTATGGTTCAACACGCTGGGCGTTTTTAGAATAGCGGGCAATGCCGGGTCGATCCCGTCGTGGCGAACAATAGGAAAATCTGCATAGAGGGGATCACCTTGAGTTCTGTACTGGGCATACTCTTGCAGGAAAAACTCGTCCAATACATGAAGGTCTTCTTCGGGGTAGGGTTTCTGGATTTCAACAGAATGCTCCCGCAGTACGTCTCCAATTGACCTCGAGAATATTCCGGGGTGATCTTCAACAAAGTGAATAACGGGGTTTAGGGTTGCATCGGAAGCGTAAATCTGTTTGATCCGAAAGGTGCTGTATGCATGGAATGATGATCCATAAATTCTAGGATGTAAACCGAAGGCCGGTCTCATTTTGACTTTGCGGAACGGATGTTGGTATTGCCGTTCTATGATACTTATAGAAAAACAGAATGCGTCTTTGTTTGATCTGAGATTCTGGACATTGAGCAGTCCCTGGCTATTGCGATAAAGACTTATTTTATGTTCTATTGTATATTCCAAATATGACCCGCTGCCTTGAATGAAAATGAACTGTGCGGTTGCATTTGGGACCCATCCGGCATCATGCACACGATACGCCTGCACCCCGGCGCCGCCGAGTATCACAAACACGCACAACAATACTATGATCGCGAAATGATGCCGATCTTTGGGCGGGGTGAATGTGGCTGGATTGGTTGCTTTGTGAGGCATAAATATTCATACGGCATTCATGTTCATGTGTTTCAAACATGATCGTTCTAGATTGTATTCAGGTGATCTCTCACCCAGCACTATCTCCGCGTGCCTCATGTTCGCTCTCAAACTCCTCCGCAAACAACACTTCACCAGGGAGTTCATCCTTCCAAGGTTGATTCTGTGTGAGTTCTCTTGCAGCCTTGCGTCCCTCAAGAACCCATCGGCGTTCGGAGTTGGTTTCTGGGGTTTCGAGTTTCTCTGCTGGCACATCGTCCTTTGAGATATGAATCTTCTGGGTTGGGAATGCGAACTCGACGCCTAATCGTTCGGCCAGGCGGACCACATCAAGCATGAACCGGTGTTTCTCGCGGAGTTCGATCGACCAGTCCGGGCATTCAAAGAAGATGTAGACGAGGATGTCGAGTGAGTGGGGTCCGAACCCGTTGAGCCAGACATGGTAATAGTCTTTGCGTGTGTATGGGTGGAGCTTGACGATCTCGCGGATGCCGCTGCAGAACGCTTCGATTTTGTCGGGGTGGGTGTCGTAGGTGACATTGAGCTTGGTGGTGTATCTTCGGTACTTGCGTCGGCCGTAGTTGTCGACCTTGGCGCGGACAAGCGTCGCGTTGGGGACGGTGACGAGTGAGTTATAGAAGGTACGGATGCGTGTGGATCGGAACCCGAGGTCTTCGACGGTGCCTTCAACTTCATTGACCACGATCCAGTCCCCGATTTCGAAGGGTCGATCGAGGATGACCGCGATGGACCCGAAGAAGTTCTCGATGGTGTCTTTGGCAGCGAACGCGACGGCGAGGCCTCCGATTCCAAGACCCGTGAGCAGGGGCATGATCTCGATTGAGAATGCGGACGCGATGTAGATGAGTCCGATTGCACCGATGAAGATTTTGGCGGTGCGTTTCACCATCGGAACGAGAAGATCGTCGAACTTGGTGTCTGTTTTGGAAGCTTGAACCGCGAGCCAATCCCCGATGAGATCCGCGACTTTGAATCCCGCCCAGACGAGCGAGACCATGAATACGACGCGGACTGCGACGATCAGGACGATGGTTGGAGTGGGGGGTAAGAGTCCAAGGTCGAGCGCGAGGTACCAGACACCAGCGGTCGCGAGGAGTCCGAACGGGCGGACCGCTCGTTTGAGCGATCCTTTTTCAACCTCTCGTTTGCGTTTGATTTCAAACCGGTGCCAGAGATTGCGGAGGAACCAACGGACGAGCAGATCAACAGCCAATCCGATGAAGATAACGACGAGGATACCGATCCATTGCCAGTATTCGAGCCCGAGGTAGGTTTGGCCTTTGAGGGATTTGGGGACAGCGCTGCGGATCTTGCCCATGAGAGTTTTGTTGAGGACAACACCCGCGATGACTTTGTCGTCCTCGGTTTCGATCGCGAAGTCATGAATTCGCTCGATCGTTGGTTTGTCGAAGCGCCAGTTGCCAGATTCGTCTTTGACGAGGGCGATCGTGTATCCGGGGTGGCGTTTGGCGAAGACCTGATGGTGTGCCATGAGCCAATCAGTCTGGGGGTAATAGATGAACCGTGCATCTTGGGTTTCATCAGGGAGTTGGGATTCGTTGACTTCTCCGATGCGTCCGAGGACCGCGTAGAGATCAAATGCGATGTTTCGTTTGGTTTCGGCAGGGAGATTGGGTTCAATATCCAGACAGAGCACAGCTTTTTCCATCGCGGAACGCTTTGCGGCGGTGGATCCCGCGTCGTTGTACTCATTGATCGCAATGAGAAAGGTGAACATCGTCGCTCTGGGGGATTCGAGCCGCGGATCGGCGCCTGTATTCAGGGTCTGAGAGGTCTGGTTTTGTTCGGATATCGTGTCCGGTTCATCTTGGGCGCCAATCGCGTGGGTTGAGCTGAGCAGGAGGGATGCGCAGGCAATCCAGAGGGCGAGGAATCGGGTGATGTGAATGATGATTTGGGTCGTCTTCATAGCTTCGATGCTATCCGATTCTGGTGTGGTATTCTCAGATTCTGGAGATAGGAAGTTCTGGGGGAACGATCGGGATCAATTGCCTAGGAATTGTTCGCCCATCGGCTTTCGTTGACCTACCCTATCAGTCCAAAGAAACGGGCACAGGCCCATTCATGAACCTCAGGCTACTGATCAAGAATCGGATAGCAACTCACCGAAATGGAGCACTGCACATGGCAGCTGGGACCAAAGGATCAATCACTCAAGTCATCGGGTCGACATTCGACGCGCAGTTCCCGGAAGGTCAACTGCCCGATATCTATAACGCAATCATCACCGAGTGGGAGCACAACGGGAAAGCAACAAAGCTTGTTGGTGAAGTCCAGCAGCATCTCGGTGGCGGACGCGTTCGCTCGGTTGCACTCGGTTCAACCGACGGCATGACTCGCGGGATGACCTCCATCGATACAGGTGCGCCGGTTTCAGTCCCTGTTGGTGAAGAAGTCCTCGGACGCGTCTTCAACCTGCTCGGCGATGCGATCGACAACAAACCAGAACTCGATGGCGTGAAACGATCACCAATCCATCGCGATCCGCCTGAGTTCTCGCAACTCAACCCAAAGACTGAAATCCTCCCAACCGGTATTAAGGTTATTGATCTTCTCTGCCCGTTTGTGCGTGGTGGTAAGATCGGCCTCTTCGGTGGTGCGGGTGTTGGTAAGACCGTGATCATTCAGGAAATGATTGCTCGTGTTGCTCGTGAGTTCGGTGGTTACTCCGTATTCTGTGGCGTGGGCGAACGAACACGCGAAGGCAATGACCTTTGGCGCGAAATGGCAGAAGCAGAGTACACCGATGCTGATGGCAATACCGCACATGTTCTTGACAAGGTTGCAATGGTCTTCGGCCAGATGAATGAACCTCCGGGATCACGCCTTCGTGTTGCTCTTTCAGGGTTGACCATGGCGGAAAACTTCCGTGATGAATCCGGTAAAGAAACCATGATGTTCGTTGATAACATCTTCCGCTTCACGCAGGCCGGTTCAGAAGTGTCCGCACTTCTCGGTCGTATGCCTTCAGCGGTGGGTTACCAGCCAACCCTTTCAACCGAAATGGGTCAGCTCCAAGAACGAATCACTTCGACCGCGAAGGGTGCGATTACCTCAGTGCAGGCGATCTATGTTCCTGCGGACGACTTGACCGACCCGGCACCCGCGACAGCGTTTGCTCACTTGGATGCGTTTGTTGTTCTTGAGCGTTCGATCGCCGAGAAGGGGATCTTCCCTGCGGTTGATCCGTTGTCATCAACATCACGAATCTTGGACCCGGCCATCATCGGCGAGCGCCACTACGCGGTTGCTCAGCGTGTTCAGAAGATTCTTCAGCGCTACAAGGACCTTCAGGACATCATCGCGATTCTTGGTGTAGACGAGCTTTCAGATACTGACAAGCAGGTCGTGAACCGTGCTCGTCGTATCGAACGATTCTTGTCCCAGCCGTTCTATGTTGCGGAAGTATTCACTGGCTTCCCAGGCATCAACTCAACCCTTGAGCAGACCATCGATTCGTTCGAGCGTCTGTGTGATGGTGAAGGCGACGAACTTTCAGAATCGGCGTTCATGTATGTCGGTACTTTGGAAGATGCGAAAGCCAAAGCAGCGAATGCAGCAGCCAACGCATAAGTTGATTGAATAGTTATCTATGAAAAACGCCCGGTCATTTGATCGGGCGTTTTTTTAGTTTGATTCTTCTCGCTTGATAGCTGCACCTGATTCAGTTACAAACTTGTTGATTCTTGTTCAATGGTCCATGAGATATCATCAGTTGTGCAATCAATGTGGATACTGAAGAATCCTGGTGTGCCGTTGGGTCCTGAGTGTTCGTGTTTGTTGATCATCGGCCAGATAATCTTTCGATCAGTCTCAGGTTGAGGTAACCCGTCAATCTCATCTGGGTGATGCCAGCGCAACTCGCCTTCGTTCATGTGCCCGTCAACAACTTCGACGGGGCAGAGCACCCGGTAGTAAAAGAGAAGCCAATGGGTTTCGTTTTCGAATGCGGTTTCTGCGATCAAACCACCAAGATGAAGGTCTTTGATATCGACATGGATTCCTGCTTCTTCTTGGATCTCACGCTGGGCGCACTGAGCGGGGGATTCACCCAGGTGCATTTCGAGCTTGCCTCCGATGGGGGAGCAGAGCCCTTTATTGGGGGACTTGATCCGATGGAGCAGTAACACCCGTCCGTCTTTATCGCGCAGATCACAAAGGCATGCAATCTTGTAGGGCAAGGGTTTGCCGATCGGGTCATCATTCATCTCGGGTAAAATATTGGCAGCGTCAGGCATGTAAGAAGAATAGGCGATCAACCTCGTAGACATGAAAAAACCGCTCAATTGAGCGGTTGCGGCCGAGTCGATGATACCGGTTAGGTGCTCGGGTGCGTGTCGTACGCTGCGATGGTCGAGCCAGACTTGACAGCTGGGTCAAAGTGTTTGGCGCGGATCTCTTTGTATTGTTCATTGGCAAAGAACTGTTCTTTGGTCTTCGAGTCCGGGAACGAGATGATGAAGACTCGGTTAAACGGGTCGTCAGATTCGCCACTGATATGCTCGGATACATGGAGGTCTTGCTTGAAGAACCCGCCCATCTCGGTGAGGAGGGGTTTCATCCCGGCTCGATAAAGATCATACTGGGTGTTGTCTGTGACATGAAGCCCTACAAGTATTTCATGCCGGCTCTCGAGTTCGTTGTTGGTCTTATCGCCCATGTGTATATCCTCCGTCTACTTCGAGTACAGTGCCTGTCACAAACTGTGCTCCCGCGAGATACTGCACAGCTCTTGAGATATCTTCGACTTCACCAATACGACCCAGCGGGTGGATGGGTGCGAATGAATCCGCATCATCTCCAATTAAAGGCGTGCGGATGATCCCCGGTGCGACAACATTGACGCGAATGTTGTGTTGAGCAAGCTCTGCAGCGAGTGACACAGAGAGTGCATGGATCCCGCCCTTGCTGGTCATTGCACCTGTGACGGGGGCGGTTGTCATGCCGTGGTTTACCAACACGGTTCCGATTGAGATGATCGAACCAGACTTCGCTTCGATCATGTGCGGCACAACCGCTTGTGAAGTGAAGAAAGTGCCTCGGAGATTCGAGTTATAGAATGTGTCGAGATCATCACTGGTCGTTTCAAGGAATGGTTTGACATCAAACTGACCCGCGTTATTGACCAGCACATCAATCGATCCAAACTGATCCATCGCAGCGCGAGCGAGCCGTTGTCCGGTTTCTGGGTCGCCGACATCGCCTGCGATTGCGATCACGCGATCTGGATGAGCGAGTGAGCGACGGACTGATTCAAGTTTTTCTTCGTTGCGTCCATTGATGATCACGGATGCTCCGTCAGCGAGGAATCGGCGAGCGATTTCCGCCCCGATGCCGCTGTTTGAGCCGGTGATGATGATGGTTTGAGGTGATTCTGACAATTGGTATCTCCTGGAGAATGATTGCGTTCGCTGATCCGCGGATGGGATCACATCGTTCGAGTGAACCATTGGTTATTAGGAGTTATTTAGATTCATGGTAACTTTTGGTAATATATGGAATATATGACGATAAAGAGACATTGTTACCATAAAGTAACCACTGTTCACGGTTCAGAAATCGCAGTTGTGATCGGAGCAAGAATGAAAGAGCCACACCCAGATTGTCCGCTTGGTGAGTGCACCATGCTGATTTCAGGCACATGGACACCCAACATCATCTGGTATGTTGCTGATGAGCCCAGACGGTTTAGCGATCTGAAACGGGCGTTAACCGGAATATCATCCAAGGTGCTTACGACGAGGTTGCGCAAGCTCGAGCGTGATGGTGTTGTGTTGAGGACGGTAAAACCGAGCTCGCCGCCGACGGTGACTTATGAGTTGACAGAGCTTGGGCGCGAGTTGCGTCCAGTGATCGACGCGATCGTTGATGTTGGGCGTCGATTAAAAGAATCGAAACTCAAGCGTCTCGACGATGCCCAAATTCAACTGAGTTCTTCGTCACCAGCAGGGGGTTGAACTGATTGAGTTTCTTGTGTCTGTGCATCATTGTCGGCGTGATCAGTATGCTCGTCTTGGATCATTGTGGGGTCATCGATTTGCTTGTCGGCTTTGCGTGACCCGTCGTAGAGTTCATAACTCAGGAGTCGACATTCGATCTGGGCATTGAAGAATACCTGACGGGCAGCGGTCTTGAGTCCGATCTCATGTGAGAGGACTTTACTGCCTGTGAAGACATGGCCGGTGTATCCCTTGCATCGGGTTTTGAAGAAGTCCCCGATATCGGAGTAGACTTCTTTGAGTCCTTCTGATTCACCCAGGCGCAATCCATACTCGGGGTTGAGGATGACATGTCCGGTTTCCCCTTCATTGAGTTCAGGGATTTCGGTGTCTGCAAAGTCGCAAGCTTCGAAGTCGATGAGGTGATCGACACCTGCGGTTTGTGCGTTTTTCTTCGCAGCATGGATCGCGCGTGGATCGTTGTCAGTTGCGATGATGGGCATGGGGTCTTTGAATACAGGCTTTGATTTACGGGCTTCTCGGCGCATTTCGAGATAGACATCATCAAGCTCGAACATGGTGTGGAGACAGCTCGCGTCGCTGCGGAGTAATCCAGGAGCGCGTCCCGATGCGATCAGCGCCGCTTCAATCGCCAGGGTGCCTGATCCGCACATCGGATTGACGAGCGGGGTTGAGCCATCGTATCCCATACCCATGAGTACCGCAGCGGCGAGCGTTTCTCGCATGGGTGCATCGTGAGGGAGTTTTCGATAGCCGCGATCGGAGATGCGGACGCCGTTGGTGTTGAGATAGATCCAGGCGCGATCGTTTTTCCACACAAGATGGATCACGACTGAGGAACGATCTGGTCCCGTGTCCGGGCGCGTGCCAGTCTTTGCATTGATCCGGTCGACGATCATGTCCTTGAGTACGAGGTTGGGATACATCGTATTATCGACCGAGTGATGATCGATATTCGAGGTGATGGTGAAGTAAGAGTCGTTGGGGATGAGCTCTTCCCAAGGGAACGAGCTTGCTTCTTTGGTGAGCGCGTTGAGCGATGGGCACCGGAACCGGGTGAGCAACCAGAAAGTGTGCTGGGCGGTGTGCAGGTGCAGATTCAGACGCAGGCAATCTACAAGAGTCGCACCGATATGCACCGCGACATGATCCTCTTCTTGGATTTCAAACCCGAGTGATTCGACCTCGTGCTTGAGGAAGGGAGTGATGTGCTCGGCGCAGGTGATGCGGGTGAGTCGTTTTTTGAATGGATCGATCTGTGACATGATACTGAAAGGATAGTGCGCCAACGGACTCAATGTGGTAGAGAATTCAAATGGTTTGCGGGCAGATCATCAATTCGGAATCTCATCATGTTTTTGATCATTGCTTGGTATTGAAGCATCTGGCGTGTCTGAGTTATCGGCGTCTGATTTGATCAATGATTCGACCATGCGCGAGTAAACCACGCCGGTCGCGATGATGATGAGTCCAACCGTGATCGATGCAATAATCCGAGCAGCAGGCGCCAGGGTCATGGTATCGAGCAGCAACACCTTCGCACCAACCAAGCACAAGAGGGTGAGTCCAGCCCATCGAAGTTGGCGGGGGAGTTTGAATCCCAATGAGATGGATGCAACAGCGTAGATGCTCCACCAGATTGAGATCGCAGCGCCGAGCGCGGAATCAGTATCAAAGAACAGATTTGTTGCACGAATGATTTCAATCGAACTCGCGATGAGCATAAAGAACCAGAGCATTCCCAGGAGCAGATTGCTCAGCCACACTCTGCTTGTTGGGAGATCGAGATCCTCGGGGGCGTCTTGAGGCAATGCTCGTGTGATGAGTGCGCGAGCAGCATAGAACACAACTGCGAGCATGCCGATCGTTGCGTATGAGTTGATGGTCATGAGCGGGTAGAGTTTGAGGGTGTCGCCGTTCACTCCGAGCATGTAGATGCACCATCCTGATACCAGGATGACAGCACTCGTTGATGCGATCTCAACGAGAGACCATGCGAAGAGTCGTTTGCTGAGAAAGAGTAAGGCACCGATGTATCCCGCTTGCGCGAGCAGCATCGTCGGGGTGTCGTACACATAATCAATCCTTCCCAGAGCGATTGCGCCCGACAATACCACGAGTGTTGCGGAAGTTGTGCGGAGGATGTAATTCGCTTTGGGGAGTGCAGCGATGCTTGCCCACGCGAGCGCTGCGATGAGCATCGGGATGACACGGATATCAATGGGTAGGTCTGAAAATGATTTGTTGACCAGGGACATGCACAATATCGTCATCGAGACACCCGCGAGTACAATCGCATTGATGCGGAGTGCTTTGACTGGGACCTTGACGCATAACCAGCATCCCAGTGCTGCGATCATGAGAGAGGCAGCGCCATGCGAGCTGTCAATAGTTGAGTCATGGAGCATGCTCGCAGCGATAAGCCAAAGCGATATTGATGCAGTGGTGTTCCGCTCGACATCGTATCGGGTCCGCCATGTCGCAGCAGCGAATGTGATCGAGGCAACAATCACCTGCATCGACCATGCGGTGAATGCGAGTCCGAAGAGTTCAAAATCAGGCGCTGAATCGTGGTATTGGTTCAGGTCAAAGGTGAGCAGGCGGGCAATGCCGTAGGACATCAGCGAGAGTCCGAAGAGACCGACCGCTCGGAACTTGAATCTCCGCGAAGTTTCTACCGCACCCAGGCCGACCGCCAACCACGCGACGACTTCGATCCAGCCACCAAATGCGATTGCGATGGTTGCGACAAGCAAAAGCGATGCGTTGATGAGCAATGCAGAAATTAATAATGATGCAGGTGAGGCGGTCCTGCTCGCGATTGAAGCAACGGGATTGAGCCCGATGCGCATGGATGCAAGGATGATCAGCACACTCGCAGCGCCGAATCCGAGCGGTGCAAGATAGACCAAGTCAGGATTGATCGATTTGATCGTGAGTCCAGCAGCGATCACTGACCAGATCGTCGCGCCGAAGAGCGAGTTGATCCATCGGGCTTCTGGTGTGAAGAGCGAGAGTGGGTTGAACTTGATTTCGCCTGATTCTGTTTTAGTGAATCCGCTTTGGCACGAACTCTGCCAGTTGATGCGATCACGCAAGGTACCGAAGAATCGTGATGAAACCGCGAGTTCGATGATGGTCATCAACCATGCCAGTGAAATGAAGACCAGGCAACTGGCGGGGGATTGATCATGCATGGTGCCCAGCCAGAGGGTCCCGATAATCCCGGTACCCCACCAAGCGAGTCTGCGTGCATGGCTGTAGTGTCCGCCTTTCCATCCTGAGAGCACGAGTCCCATGGTGAGCAGGAATAGCAGGTATCCCGGGAGAATGACACGCGATGGTTCACTGGTTGCAAGCAACACAGGCACGAGGAATGCGCCAACGAGCGAGAGCAACGCGAGAAGGATTCGGTTCGATAGTGCGCCCAAAAGAATGCCAAAGGTGGAGACGAGTGCGAGCAACCCAAACGCAACTTCCGGTCCGAACAGATCGTACATTCTGCTTGCAGCGTAGATCGACGCGTACATTGTTGCAATCCCCGCTGCGGAGAACCCTGAGGATGCGAGGGGGTTGATTTTCTTTCGGAGTACTTCGCCCAATCCGACGAGCAGGACTCCGAAGATTGCTGCAGACCCACAACGGATCGCAGGGGAGAGTGAACCGATCCATCCTTCATCGTGCGCGAGTTTGAGGAACATACCCACGCCGATGACGACGATCACGACACCGAGCAGCATGAGTCCTTTGATTCCGAGCAGCCATTCGAACTTGCTGGGGTCGAAGAGTGGTTCCCGTTTCGACCTTGGTTTGGGTTTGGATTTTGAGACAGGGTAGTGCGTTTCGATGTGCGTGGGGATTGACTGAACTGGCCCAGATTTGAGAGCAGGAGTTGGCTGTGTTGGTGAGGGAGATGGTATTGATGCAGGTGACGCGCTGGGGCGAGCAACGCGCGGGGGCTGATTGCTTGGAAGCGCATCGACGCGCTGGGTTAACTCATCTACGCGTGAAGCGAGTTGGTCAACGGATCTTTGAAGGTGCTTGATCTGTGCGCGGTCATCGTGTTTCATAGGAAGACAATATAGTGAACACTAACATAATGCAAGAGGAATCCTTGATATTTTGGCATAGGCATGAAAAAAGCCGCCCGTTTGTATGCGGGCAGCTTTGATTCATGAACGGATCGAGAGGGATTCGAACCCTCGGTACAGCTTTACACTGTACACCGGATTAGCAATCCGGCCCCTTCAGCCTCTCGGGCACCGATCCAGAGTTGGGGATAGTAGGTCGCAAGTATTGGATCAACGACTATTTCCCGGAGGATTCTTGTGTCGAGCGGCTACATACGAATCTACGGGAGTTGGGGTCTTGGCATTCAATGCAAAATCCAATTTTTGTTGAGCGGCAGGGGCATTCGTACTTTTAGCGTAAAACCTTCAAATAAAGATTCGATATTGCCTTGCGATTCTTGCAATATCGATCATGGTACTATTTAGGAATAGGAATTGAAGTATTTATAAATCGAAAGGAATTTATATGCGGAAAATCACCAACAGAATTATTTTCGGCGGAACACTCTTCATTACTAGCCTGAGCGTCCAGGATGCTTGTGGCGAAGTTATGAACGCGGAGTTTAAGTTCTCTGCAGATGTCAATGATCAGTATGTTTGGGACGGTACATTTGACAACAATGGCCAACAAAATTATGTCAGTTCAGGCAACGACTCATTTGATGTCACCGGTGGTTTCGATGTTGTGCCACTCGATCGATCAGGATGGGGAGGTACAGAATCTGATTTTCCGTACCCATTTCAGCAATTCAATGTAACTGGGGTTGCAAATGAGTTCGCTGACGGAGGCGTGTATGCACGATTGGGAACTTCAGTCTCACCAGGGACTATCTTTGATTTCCCTTCTGGCGGAACGCCTAGAGCTAGGGCTTCGATGACCTTTACCCTTACGAGCGCTATGTCTTTCGAACTCATGGTACACGGATTTTTTTTCGACAATGATTTAGGTTCGGGCTATTTTGGGCTGCAGGAAATCGGAGGGAGTGATATTTATACATCGTTTGACTTCTTTGATACAACACCTGCCCTAGTGGCATCGGGCATTCTCGAGCCGGGCGAGTACCGATTCTTCAGCAACTCCACTGGCGGGGCGACTGGTGATGTGAGCCTGCTCGTCTTCGCGCCCGCTCCTGGGAGTGCAGCGGTATTCCTAGTAACAGGGATGGTTGTAGCTCGAAGACGCCGACACTGATCGGATAGGGTTAAATCATGATAAATGACGACTAATCACTGTTGCGATGGTTGTCATTTTGATTTACCCGGTGTTTGAGTACTCTATCCATACTTGAGTGAATAGCAGCTATTAATCCTTGAATGCTATGGCGGTTACGTTCCAGCAAAGCCAGGGTTTAAGCGTAATCTATCACATGAAGCACTACTTATATTGCGCGTAATCACCACGCCCGCACGATCGTAAATCAACCATATAAAAACGCCACAGAGCCCGAAAGAATCGGGCTCTGTGGTCTGTTGTTCCGAATGGTCTTCGTATGGAAGCTGACGAGGGAGGACTTGTCAGCGATCGAAGGCCGATGGTTGTGCGTCGTATGCACGGAGCCGAGTACCCACCCGGCGTCGGAATCGTCTTCTATCGAATCAGTCAGAAGGGATTGATTAGTCTGCACCCTCGGCGTTGTTGTCGAGCATGTTGCGGAGGTACTTGTTCTCGCGGCGGGTTGCTTCAAGATCGAATACAAGGTACTTCACTGAAAGGCGAAGGTGATCGAGCGAATCCTGGAGTTCGGTGATGGTCTTTTTCATCCGCTGATGGCGGGAGTTGGTTTCAGATGCGAGTTGTGCGAGCTTCGGGCGATCTGATTCTGGGAGTGTATCAATTTGTGAGAGGAGTTGATTGAGACGGCTTTGGAATTCGTTTTCTTTCATGGCTACTTCCCTTTTTAAACATATGTGGTCGTCTTTGTATGTCGCATGTGACTTGTATTCCTGACCAATGTCAGTCGCACATGTCCCTTGCATACCAACCCTTGTTGCATACCCCGGGCCAACGGCTGATGTCGATCTGTGCCAAACAAGCGCACGGCAGCCAAAGCCCGGTAAAACACCCTTCCGTGGGTTCCAGACAGTCCATTTGAGACATCCATGAAGATTTCGATGCGCCCCGATCCTTCGGGGGCAGTGTCCGGCTGTGCCGGATGTTGCCCAAACTCAACGCTTGCGGTGCAGTTTTTGCAACGCGATCTGAGCTGCGGGCGGGGCCGATTTCGCGATCCGCACCAGCTCTTGGGCAGGAACAGTATTCGCATCTCGGACGACCTTGCCAAGGTGTGAACGAAGATTCATTTCGAACATCCGATAAAAATCCTCGAGTTCGTGCCGATTGAACCTTCCCATCGGATCCGCGAGCCCGCACTGGGCTGCGGCCCAGTCGATGAGCGATCCCCCGGTGCTTGTAAATCGGTACAAGCTCAAAGTGGCTTCGAGTCGTTGGGCAGGGGAAGCGAACGGATCAGTCGCACTTTCGGGGAGTTTGGTCATGATATTGAGGATTTCCCGATGGCCTGCAGAGGCGATCGGGAGCGGGGCGTGGTGCTCTTCGATCATGGGTTTGACTGCATCTGAGATCTTGGATGCGAGTTGGATGGGTGCAAATGCGGTTGAAATCGTCTTGAGACCCGCGCGATCGAACCGAATGGTGAGCCTTTGGCAGGGTTTGCCTTCATGGTTGGTGTTCGACGCAGCGGTTACGGGTCCTGAGCCCCATTCGGGCTTTTTGGCATGGATGACACGATCCCCGATGGAAAAGGCGAATGCAGATTCAGATGTCGAAGCGGATGAGTGGGGCATGGGCAGCGAGGTATCCAATGAAACAGGATCAAAGCGGATTCTTGGTTGAATTACGAACCCAAGCATATGCTTAGAGTTGTCCCAAACCCGGTTGGTGTCTATAGTTGTCACCCTCGAAATGACACGGGCAGGCCTGCGGTGCGCATGTGCAAACAGCGTGGCCAGCGTGATTTCGGGAACTCCACAAAGGATAGCAGATGATCGAAGCGTTGAAAAGTGATGAAATCGTCGAGAAGGTTGGCGGCAAGTTCAAGCTCTGCACCCTGATCCAGCGTCGGCTCGTGCAACTCCTTGAAGGCGCACGCCCGTTGGTTGCTCGTGACGGACGGACTGATCTTGAGATCGTGATCGAAGAGATCATGCAAGACAAGATCACGCTTGAGTTCATTGATCATGCACCCGTTGAGCAAGAAGAAGCACTGCTCTAACGCAGTCTTGCATATGACGAACAACCCCAAAAAAAATCACGGGAACACGCCAGATTGCACAAGCGATCAAGATTGGCTTGATCCCGTTTTTCTTCGCACACACTTTGAGAACAAGTCAATCCTTATTGGGATCAGTGGGGGGATCGCGGTCTATAAGGTCTGCACAATTGTTTCAAGACTCGCCCAGGCGGGGGCGCAGGTTACGGTCGCGATGACGCCTGCAGCGACGAAGTTCGTTAATCCGATTACTTTCCAGGCGCTGTCTGGGAACCCGGTCTATACCTCTTCATGGGAACATGTGGAGTCCAAAGACCCGCAGCATATTTCATTGGCGGATCGGTGTGATGCGGCGATGGTTGTGCCTTGCACGATGAATACGCTTGCGAACTTGGTGCATGGGCAGACCAATGATGTGGTGACTCTGATTCTGAGTGCGGTTGTTCGTGAGAAGGTGCCTGTGTTGTTGGCACCTGCGATGAACGACGCGATGTGGAATCAGCCGAGCACCCAAAGGAATGTGAGACTGGCTGAGGAAGACGGGTTTACCCTCGTTGGACCAGGGCACGGCTGGCAGGCGTGTCGGCATACAGGGACCGGCCGGATGAGTGAGCCCGAATCCTGCATTCAAGCGATCGCACAGGCGCTTGGATCTTGATCAAAGACATTGAGGTGGAGTCTTTGGGTTAGTGCTTGGTTTAGAGCATGAACGCGTCTAAACTCCATGCTCAATCCGGATCGGCGTGTTATAACGCGGGTTTGAAAACATCTTGGAGAGATGGCTGAGCGGTTGAAGGCGCACGATTGGAATTCGTGTGGGGGAGTAATCCCCTCGGGGGTTCGAATCCCCCTCTCTCCGTTAGAATCAAAGGTATACGAAACGGCGTTGCGGAAGTGATGCCGTTTCTGCCGTTTTGGGGCACAATACGGGGAATCCCGAGTCTCTGTGAAAACACGCTTTGAACTGATCTACCAAGATTTAGCCGAATCCAGCCAAGTGTCTCTCGTGGCAATTTGAGGGGTGCCTTCGCGCGTGCATCGAGTTCCCTGTTCAGAGCCGATTAACAGGGACTCTGCGCGAAATCAGGGAGAACTGCAGCTATCAGCCAAGCGTTGCACCTCGCTCGTGGAGCGGGGGGCCAGCAGATTGTGACCCCCTTCCAGATGGCGAATATCACGCCACAAAACGGTATTTCAGTCTCGCCTTGATTACCGGGTCAGAGCAATCGCGGATCATAACCATCATGTCGTCGTTTGTTCGTAATCTAGGACTCGAGCTCACCGCCTTACCTATAGCGTATGGGATCTGAATGACGCGTTCCATACTCAGCTTCGCTTGGAGTCAGTATACCAACAGAGGCGTGTGGCCGGTAGACGTGACCAAGCTTTACAGAACCGCTTCTTTGCGGATCTATGTTGGGACACGATCGGTTCGGTTGCTGCCCATCCCGTTGGGTATTCAAAGGCATCCAGGGCGCGGATAGTGTTTTTGAACCCTTGGAGAGAGGGTTTCTGCTATAATCTAGGCAATTCTAGCGAGACTCAATTTCAAATGTTTATGCACACTCCGCAGTTACGCTATGGATTCGCAGGTTGCTCTATACGCTGAATCATGGGCATCCCTCGCTGTAGGCTACAAGGAATGCGCTGACATCGAAGAAGTTAAACTCCCCATCATTGCTCAGGTCGGCCTGCGGCTCCTCGTTCTGATACGCGATCAGGAATGCGCTGACATCAAAGAAGTTGAGCCTGCCGTCGTTAGTGAAGTCGGCGGGGCCGCAACTGCTCTCGGTCACGACCACAACGGCCGTCGCGGAGTCGCTGTAGACCGGCCCGGCGACATTGGGGATCGTTGTCATGGTTCGGTAGCTGAAGGCATCGGTGCCCACAAAGCCCGGGTTGGCTTGGTAGGTAAATGAGCCATCGGCGTTTACCGTGACCTGGCCGTGCTCCGGTGCTTGGTACATCGGATCAAACTCGTAGAGCGTGTCGACAACGATTGTGCGGAACTCTTGATCGACATCGTTGATCAGGACGCCGTTGATCGCGGTGGTCTCGACGATGCCAGCAGAGTCTGCGATGTACATATCGTCGACGGCGATGTCGAACGCGGTGTTGCGCAGATGTGTCAATTCGTTGAGCATCCATTCGACATAATCTGGCGCCGTCGTTGGGCGTGCGAGCCCTCGTTTGATCTCGTCACGGATGAAATCAATGCGAGCATTGAGAACCCCGTCGATGTTCTTGACAGAGTACTCCTGATCTGCGTGCGTGTTGGGGCTGTCGGCGTCTTGGATATCGAGGATGAGGCGGATCATGTCCTCGCTTCGGAGTCCGAGCTCGCTTGAACCTGGCGCGGCGCGAAGCGCCGATCGCAGGACCTCGCTCTTGTTGAGTTCATCAGGCATCGCGAGCGTGACATACGCATCGAGCAGCGCTTCGACGCGATTGAACTCCCCAGCGGCGATCGACATTGGGCTCTGAGGATCAACCAGCTGCGTCATCAGAGCGGTATAGACATTCAAGCGTTGATCATACAGCAATGGATAGAGATCGGAATCCTGCAAATAAGTTGATTCGGTGTACTCGATTCGAATTCTATTATTGATGCCAAACGGACATCCGCCACATTGGTCGGTGTCGTACCGTGCGCCGATTTGGAGTGCTGATCGATTGTATGCAAGATCGGTTGCAAAGCTGCTATAGTTCCATGCGCTCTGTGCCGCTAACGATATGCTAATTATGTCCACCCCGTGTGTGATGTCTATGTACTCCTGAAGGTTGATGTTCCAATATTCTTCGACAAATCGGATCGTGTGCTTCGCCGCAACAGTTGATGTATCGGTAATCCTTGAATCTCCGCTATAGATCACGAGCTCGCCCATCTGGGTTCCGTCCGGTTCGGTATGTATGGAATACATGCTGGTCGGGCGTGAGTAGTACGCAGCATCGACACCCTCATCTAAGAGGCTCTGGTACATGAGGAGATGCCAGGTCTGCATCCGCCATTCTTCTATGGTGATATGACTCGCTTCCGGGATGAATGCACGATGCCAAATCGATCTTCCAACACGATTTAGATCAAAGTCTCCAATGCCATTGTTTCCGACAGAATCAAAACGGTCGTATCCTTCGTAATACCCGGTGAGTGCCATGACATCATGGGCCTCGATCTGCCAAAGATCGACCAAGGTGCTCCCGTTATTGAGCATGGTTGGCAAAGCGGCGGGGATTGCGTTATCGATCGCCGATTGGAATGCGGGCAGCGCGGCGCGGTAGCGATCGAGGATCGCATCGAAGAGTGCGGAGTCTCCATTCGCGTCGGTCTCACGGATCGCATCGATGAACTCAACGATCTGATCACCCGATCGGATGATCCGATCCAGCTCGGGGAGCGACTCGTTCTTCGGGTCCATGTTGTAGTCTTCAACCTGTTTTCCATACCGGTACGAGAAGTACCACGGGTTCTCGCGGGCGAGTTGTGCGTATGCGGATGCCGCTTGCGACCACGGCTCGATCCCTGGGAGGTCGGAGGCGGCGAGCGCCGGGAGTCCCAAGGACTGCGGCAAAACCGCGAGGTCATTGAGGTACGCTGAGACCGGACCGTCACCCACGATCTCGTCGGCGTTGTCGGCGTTGAGTGTCGGGTTGGTGCGCGAACCCGAAAACGCTTCGCTGAGCGATGTCACAGTCGCGTAGGTGAAGAAACTCTCAGAGGCGGTGATGAAGTCAGGGCTTCCTCCTGAGTAGGGGAGATCGACCCCGTTCTCATCGCGGTAATCGAGCACGATATTGGTCTGACTCGTGAGATCTGTCAGGAGGATGTCCTGCGCGACTCCGTAGAGCGCTGCTTCAAGTCGACGCAACTGCGAACGCGCCGCGGCCATCTCATAGATGAGAACATTGACATCCGCTTGCAGATCCCCGATCTGATCCCCGATCTCGTTGAAGCCGTGCGTGATGGTGTCGTACATAATGTTGAGTTTGGAATCGATCGAATCGAACCGTTCGTGCATCTCAAGGCGCATCGCTTCGACCTGTTGACGCAACGCAACGACCTGCTCAAAGATCTGCTCCTCGTCGCTCGGGCCGTTGGTGAGATCGCTCGCGAGACCCAAGACTTCGGTTGTGACGCTGAGGAGTGCGCCCGCTCCAGTCAGCGGGTCGCCTGTGTAAAAAGCTGCGGCTCCAATCGCAAGATTTCCTGCGAGCGATACCCCGGTCTGGACATGAGAGAGGGTGTCGTTGCTCTCGATGAGCATTGCGTTGTAGTCCCTCGCATAGGTTGCGTATGCATCGACACTGTCGAAGTCACTCTGGAGCATCATGAGCGTAGCCGCGGATGCTGCTGCGCGTGCTTGGGAGGTCGCTTCGAGGTTTGCACGCAACTCGTCAAGGACCTGTTGAAAGTAGGCAGGATCATTGAGTGTGAGATCAACACTTTCTTCGAGCCCAGGTGCGGTTGCGAGCGCATCGTCGAGTGTTCCATCGTCTATCAATGGATCGGTTCCAACAATCTGAGTGATCCGATTTTGTACGCTCTCGAATTGTACTGCGATCTGATCACGCAACGCGAGGTTCTCGGGTCCCTCGCTGATCGCGAGTTGGTACGCCGTGAAGTCTACAGGGAGGATAGAGAGCCCGGCATCAACCTGAGATAGATCTGGACGGATACCGTGTAACTCAGGATCAAATCCTTCAGATTCAAAGTACGCATCAAGGATCGCGGGCAATCCGGTTCGCTGGTTTCCACTGGGATCTTGGCCGAAGAATCCGCTCACCAAGAGGTCGAAGACCTCGTTTCGATAGTCGAGCGGACGCGCTAGCGCGACCTCGTATCGGACCATTCTTCGCTGTATGGACTCGAATCCGTCTGGGTCTGGGATTGTCACTCCGAGGAGTTTGAGCGCTCGTTTGCCAACCATGGTGTCGGTCCCGATGAGTTCCGGCGCATCAATCACTGAGAACATCATCGCGGCGTAGAATGATGCAGGTTTATTCAGATCGGGATCGATTGGCTCCACCACCTGCACGGCCGTGTCAAAGGCGGCGAGGAATGCAGCGAGTTGGGGATCGGTCGCGTTGGGATTCCGCTCCGCGAACGCCATCACCGCTGCGAGGGTCGCATAGACGCGGGGTTTAGGGTTTTCTGCAACAATAACATCGGATCGGACATACTCCGCGGCTCGTATAGCGTTAATAAAGGCCGAGTATTCGGTGTCGTCGTCGATCCCGAAATCTGTGGTACCTTGCGCAGTGCCGCAGATCATGAAGGCTTGCAGAGCGGTCATGGTGAAGAGGTATCGAAATTTTGGATGCTTTAGTGTTTTTGGAATAGGCATGGTGAATCACTCGATGGAGTAGCGTGAGGCTGGTGCTCTATGCACCAAGAGTCCTTCATCAATATCCACGCAAACGGACGGAAAATCGGAAAATCGATACCGCAATTTGTTTAAAATCATGTAAATATGGTCATTCGGAGTTCAAATACAGGTATGCTGGGGATCATGAGTGCCAATCCAGACCCTACTATTCCTGACGCGAATGCGATGTTCGCAATTGTGTACGATGAACTCAGGGGGCTCGCTCAGTCATGGTGGCGGGATCAACAGCCTGGACAGACGATACAACCCACGGCACTCGTTCACGAAGCATTCTTGAAGATGGCTCAGGGGCGACCAGAATATCATGACGAAGAGCACTTTCGCGCGATTGCAGCACGCGCGATGCATCAGGCACTGGTCCAACATTTTCGCGCCAAGCACAGTCTTAAGCGGGGCGGAAGCAACCGATCACAGGTCACCCTGACAGGGATTGAATCCGATGGACAGATCGATCCCGCGATGGTGATGGCTTTGGACGAAGCGATCGGAGTACTTGAGAGACTTAATGAACGAAAGGCGCAGGTCGTAGAGATGCGTTACTTCGGTGGGATGAACGAGAGCGAGATCGCTCGGGTTCTCGGTGTCAGCGAGCGAACTATCCGCACAGACTGGAGATTGACACGCGCCTGGCTCTCCAAGAGACTCGCGGAGCACGATCACGGAAACGGGACAGCATGAATCCGGAGTTCTTTGCACGCGTAACTGGGTATTTCGAGCAGTCGATCGAGCTTCCTCCCGAAGAACAAAGGGAGTTTTTGATGCAAGTTTCAGTGGGAGACGAGCTACTCAGAACTGAACTCCTCGGCATGCTCGAGCACGATCAGAAAGAAAATGGGTTTCTGCAGGATTGGGACACACCGCTGCGAACCTTGGTAGATTCGGCGATCCTCGACTCGCTCGAAGCTAATCGGATCCCTGATCACATCGGTCAGTACCGGATCCTCCGAGAACTCGGACGAGGTGGAATGGGGATTGTTTACGAGGGTGAACAGTCATCACCCAAGCGGCGGGTCGCGATCAAGGTTGTTTCATCATTTGGATCAAGCGAGCTTCGTCGTCGGATAACGCAAGAGGCGCAGGCGCTGGCATTGATTGAAGACCCCGGAGTGGCGAGAATTTATGAATCGGGCATAGCTGAAGTTTTCGGTGTACGAACGCCGTTTATCGCGATGGAACTTGTTGAAGGTTCCGGGATAGATCGGTGGGTAGTCGAGAATGAATTTAGTGTGCGTGATCGGTTGGTGCTCATCGCTCGTGTGACTGATGCGATCCAGACTGCGCACATCCGTGGAGTGATTCATCGTGATCTCAAGCCAAGCAATATCTTGGTGGTTCCCGAACGCAATGGACCCGGCCAGCCCAAGGTGCTGGATTTCGGGATCGCGCAACTGAGATCGACGGAGAATACGATTCGGTCCATCACAAATTCGGAAAGTGGTCCGATCGGCACACTGCAATACATGAGCCCTGAACAGTTTTCAGCGAGCGATACGGGAGCAGACGGCCGGTCTGACATCTACTCTTTAGGGGCCGTCGCATACACAGTCCTGACAGGGAATACACCATTTGACCTGAGTGGTTTTACCATCGCAGGCGCCGCTTCTCTTGTTGCAAGCGAGCGCCCTCGTGGGATGGGAACATTCAATACCTCGCTCCGTGGTGATATCGAGATTGTCATTGCCAAATCAATGCACAAAGATCCAACTCGCAGATATCAGACGATGGAGGCATTCGGTACTGATCTCAGAAGAATCCTCAGCAACAAACCGATCCTCGCGCGTCGGCCCAGCATTCACTACAAGGTCGGCAAGTTCGCACTACGACACAGGGCGTTTACCGCGAGCCTTGGTATCATCACCGCTTTGCTTGTCGTCGCGTTTGTTTGGATCGGTCGTGAACGAGGTCGGGCGTTGATCGAATCACAAACCAGTCAAGCTGTCAGCGGATTTATGGTGGAGATGCTCCGCAGTATTGAACCAAATACTGCGCAAGGGGACGAGATGAGCGTCCGAAGTGTGCTTGATGATGCAGCCAAGCGGCTTGATGAAGGCGAGCTGGGGGACCAACGCGAGGTCAACGCGAGACTGCGTCTCGTCATCGGGGATATCTATGCATCGCTCGGAAAGTACGACCAAGCGATCGGGCAGATCGAGCAGGCACTGCTTACACTTGTCTCTTTGCACGGCGAGCAGGATATCGCTGTTGCTAGAGCATACGAATCCCTTGCGCAGTTGGAGATCCCATCGGGTCGGTATGACGACGCGGAAGGTCACTTTCTCAAAGCATCAATGATCTTGGAGCGCCTTGGGCAACCGATGGTGCTGATCTCTGACAGCGGAAGCTTGGGGCATGTCTACTACTGGACCGGTCGGTTTGACGAAGCGGAGCTTTTCTTTCGGGACAGCCTTCAAGCTTTAAAGGACACGGAACCATCGAAAGATGCTCGGATCGGGCACACCCTAAGCGCCCTGGGTTCGGTGCTGGAAAACCAAGGAAAAATCGACCAAGCGATAGAATATCACCTCCAGGGGGTTGCGGCACAGACCGCGTTCTATGGACCTGAGCATACCGAGACCGCCGAGGCGTACAACGATCTAGGCAATACACTGCTCTCTGCGAATCGGTGCGATGAAGCTCTGAGCGTGCACCTCGATTGTCTCAAAATACGAACAACGCTACTCGATCCACGGCATCCCGATATGGCCGTCACTATGAACAACCTCGCAATCACATATATCCGCCTGGGACAACCTGCACGCGCGATACCGATGCTGCTGAACGCAATCGATATTCGACTCGAAACTCTTGGTAGGTTTCACCAAGCAACCTGTTCGTGCTACGGGAATCTTGCACGCGCCTATACGCAAACAGGAGAGCTTGATACTGCACTGATCGCGTACGACGAAGCGATCAATGCGGCTGAACAAACGGTCGGTCCAGATCATGTCATGGCGATCGTGTTCCGTGCGAATCGGGGTGAGTGTCTTACAAGAATGGGGAGGTACGATGATGCCCAAAGAGCTCTGATGAACGAGTACAACAACGCAAAGCGTGTCATCGGAGAATCACACTTCCGGACCAAGCTTATCGCGGGTCAACTCGCAGATATGTTTGTTGCAAATGGTGACTCTTTGAATGCAGAGATATGGACTCAAGTCGCTCATCAGAATCCATGATCGAACTAAGGCATGATGGATCCTCGGGAGTGAGTGGTTCTCCATATCTCGAACCAGTAAATTTTCTATCGTAGTACGATAGGAATTAGACCGCTTTGATCTAAGACGGTACGAGAGACTGTTTGACATATGTTGAATCACCCCCCGTTTGAATAAAAGGTATACGAAACGGCGTCGCGGAAGTGATGCCGTTTCTGCCGTTTTGGGTATGGTACGGGGTATCGCGAGTCTGTAATGTGCACAAAGAATTCCATGAAGAAGAGCAACATAACCGCTTTGATTTTGGATGATTAGATTTGCTTGAGGTGCAAAAAACTCTATCCGTCCTCATGTTCGATTTGACTGGTGCTATTTGCAAGATCATCCAGTAGGGCAGGTTGTTTTAGAAACTCGATGCTGTCACTTCCTGTACATTTCTGCAACCCGGTTCTCAGCGTTCAGTGAAGGCCCAAACGAGAGTCTGACTGCGAGATCTATGTGCACACTGCAATGAATACAAATGTGAAATATCGTTTAAACCTTTGGAGAGCTGGTTTTTGTGAAAATATTGATGATTCTTGAGCGACCGTTTGCAACTTGTTTGTGCACACTCAGTGGGTGATCTCTAACATTTTGTGACAGCAAAGACTGAATTTGGAGTGTTTTTATCGAACGGCATAAAATTTCTAGGAAGACATTGGGGAGATTACACTCAGATTTCGCAGTACCTGATAGTCAGACCATCAACCCAAAGGATACTGCCATGAACAGAACCACTATTCAGCTCTTAGATAATGATCCAGTTTCATCGAGCCCACGCTCTACACGAGCATTGACGGCCGCACTCATGCTCTGCACGGGATTGGCCGTGTCCTCGGCATATGCCCAACCCGAAGCGAGTTACCGATGGTGGAACCCCGATGGGGCGCCCGAGTCTGGATCGATGAATGATTCCTCGAACTGGGACGACTTTATCTTTCCATCGCCGCACCCGTCGGCCAAGAATCATTTGTTGTTTAGGTTCGCCCAAAGCGGCGATTGCGTTGCAAACAACAATCTGCTCGACTTCCTGAGCGTTGCGAGCATCGACCGAATGAACTCTGCTAACGGAACTGTTCGGATTACAGGATCTACCTTGCGTCTGAGAGCGGGTACAGGCTACGAAAAATGTTATATATATAGCAAATCCTCCTACCCATTAATCTTGGAGACGCCGCTTGCAGGGACGACGGGCATGCTAGTAGTGAATGGAGTTGTTGAGTTAAGACCAAGTGTCCGCGGGTTGCACACGATTACCGGTGGGTTTGAGCTTCTTGACTATACAAAGTTGGTGATATCAAAGAGTTGGCATCTTGGTGCGGTTACCAACACGGTCGAGATGGGTAATTATAGCTGGTTGCGGTTCAATGAGGGGATGACGGTTTCGGTCCCAATTTATGGGCCTGAGAATTCCATAATGGATACAAACACGCCGGACACTGTGAAGCTCACTCAGTTTGTAACCCGCGGTTGGACAGAAAAAGTTGGACCTGGCACACTCAGCGTGACAGGCGTAGGGGATGGCAGTCAAGTCGGGTGGACCATCTCAGAGGGTACGCTGGAGGCGCGTACAGGGAGTATTGATTCTGCTGTGGTCACTTCGGGTGAATCGGGTACGCTTCGGCTTGCTGCAGACGCGACGCCGAAACGACTTGATATTCGTGGGGGTATCGATACCAATGGTTATGTTCTCGAAACGGAGCGCGGTCAACTCCATAACACATCCAGCCTGACCGGCGATGGTGTGCTGAGGGCTGTTGGGCCGGGATTGTTGAGTGCGTCGTCCCCAACTACAAACGATATTTTCAATGGATTCTCAGGTAAAATGGAGGCAAGCGGCGGAGAAATCTATCTCAATTTCTCTGGGCTCAACTCAACAATGACCCTGTGTGTAGATCAGCCATCAGATCGGATAGAGTTGAGTGGTGCCAGTCCATATATAGTGGGGGAGATTGAGGGACAGGGCGTTATCGAAATGAGTCCTTTTTCAAGGTTGGTCTTTGGGAATGGGGACACGAGTGGTGTTTTCAACGGCAGTATTCTAAGCAATAACAGGATCACCAAGGTTGGTACTGGTAGACAAGATCTCGTCGGCACAAACGATCTTACCGGCACAAGGTTTGAGGTCTTGGGAGGCACGCTTGGGCTTACAGATTCCGCCATTGGCGGAGCCACAAAGATTATCGTTGAAGAGAATGGGACATTTACTCCGATCGGCACCGTAAACGCACCGACGGTCGAGGGTTCCGGAACCGTTCAGTTGAACTCGCAGACACTCACGGTTGGCGAGACCAATCTCGACTTCGCGCTCTCTGGAACACTGACCGGGAACATCGAAACTTCAACACTTCGCAAGCGCGGCAGCGGCACCTTCACACTCAGCGCCGACACCACCGGCTTCGGCGGGTTCTTCCAGATCAATGACGGCGCGGTCCGGTTCACGGGCGGGCCGATCCTCCCGGCCGCCGCCTCGCTCACCGTGTTTGGCGATGGACAACTCCGCGGCTTTGGTGATCTCACCAGACCGTACTGGAACCAGGGCACGATCGCGGCCGACTCAAGCGAAGGCGTGCTCCGACTCGTCGGACAAGGCCATTGGAACAACGGCATCATCCTCGCTGAAAACGGCGGCACGCTTGAACTCGAGGATGTGTTCCTCGAACAGGACTTCAGCGGCTCGATCGTACAAGGGCGGCTCGAATCGGACCAGAGGCCGATTCGCTTGATCGGTGATCAACCAGTCATTGTGCAGGGTGGGACCATCGAGACCACGGGAGACGGATCGCTCGAACTGATCGGCACCGCGATCACACTTCGAGAAGTAGACCATTCCGGTCATCTCACGCTGCGATCAGGGGTGGATGTGACGGCGGAGAATTTCGACATCGTGACCGGCGCGACGCACACGCTCGATGTTGAGTTTGATCCCGATGTTGATGATTCCGACGGCGCGATTCGCGGGCATGGCACCGCGATGCTCGGCGGGATGTTCCGGGTCACGCTGCCAGAGGATTACTTACCTGCGGCGGGCGATTCGATGACTGTCATTGATGGAGATGATACTGGTGATTGGACGATCGTCGAGTTGTTTGAAAGCATTGAGTTGCCGGATGTATCGCCGATGGTGATGCGTGTCGAGTCCAACCCTGATTCGTTGCGGGTTGTGGTCACATGTGAAGCAGATCTGGCCGAGCCGTTCGGGACGCTGAACTTCTTTGATATCTCAACATTCATATCTTTGTTTGTGAGTGGAGATCCTGGCGCTGACTTCGCAGCGCCATTTGGGACCTTGAACTTCTTCGATGTCTCGGCATTCATCAATACATTCAGCAGCGGTTGCCCCTGAGTATCGATGCATTGATAGACATGTTTATAACGATTTGATTTTGGAGGGCACTGACGATGGGCGTTGGTGCCATCCATCATTTATGAGTGAGTTGAATATGATTGTGGAGAGCATGCTCGATGGACAGTCCGTCAAACCACGAAGATTCGATTCTGTCTTCAGACCATCAGCGATCCGAGAATGCACGATGCATGTTTTTGACAATGGCAGCGATTTTAAGGTTGTGAACTATCTGGGGGAATCCACCAGTGTTTCGAACATCAGCTGGTTTGGTATGGTAAGGTATTGGATCAAAAGTCAAGGTTTTCGCTTGCTGTGTTGGTGTTGCGAAGTTGGCGATCTGGCATCGCTATTCCGGCGGTGTGGCAACTACTTGCAGTTCTTACCCATGGATGAGTATCCCGACACCCAACCTAATGATGAGCAATCAGGCGAGAGCCCATCGGGGGCTATTCCGTCGATCGAAGAGGTGCATGCCGAGCTCCGGATTATCGCTGCGGCATATATGCGCCAAGAGCGTGGAGACCACACACTCCAACCGACGGCATTGGTCAACGAGGCATATCTCAAACTGGTCAAGTCACCAGACCAGAACGCGAATGGGCAAGCTCGGTTTCTCGGGATCGCTGCTCGAGCAATGCGGCAGGTTTTAGTTGATCATGCGCGTGCCAAAGCATCGGCCAAGCGAGGCGGGAAATGGGACCAGGTCAGCTTGAGTGGACTTCCATCGTGTGATGGAGAGACAGCAGGCGTCGATACGCTCGCGTTGAATGATGCGCTCGAGCGGTTGGCGGTATTTCATGAACGGTCAGCATGGGTGGTCGAACTTCGGTTTTTTGGCGGGCTGACAATCGCCGAAGCTGCGGAAGTGGTGGGTGTCTCGCATGGGACTGTCGAAGCGGATTGGACTTTTGCAAAAGCCTGGCTGCACCGTGAAATAGAAGGAGAGGCGTAATGGAGCGGTCTCAAGAAATCCGGGAGTGTTTCGACGCGATGATGGCATTGCCTGGGATAGAACGAGCAGCAGCGTTAGACGAGTTACGTTCGCAAGATGCCGTGTTGTGCGCCGAGATAGAATCGCTGCTGAAGAACGCCAGAGCGTGGGACCTACTCGAAACGCCCGCAGTGCCGCCGGTGTCTGGGCTGTTGGACTCTTCTTCTTCAGATATTGGAACTGTCCCGCATGGATTTCCCGGGTATCAAGTGACCCGAGTTCTCGGCGAGGGTGGGATGGGGCTCGTTTACGAGGCTGAACAGCTCCATCCGAATCGTCGAGTCGCGTTGAAAGTGCTGCGCCCGAGTTTGGTCACACCTGGCAGTTTGCGGCGATTTGAGAAGGAGTCCGAACTACTCGCAAGGCTGAATCACTCGGGGATTGCAGCTGTGTACGAGGTTGGAATGTATGAAACTGGCGGTGCATCCCAACCATTCTTTGCAATGGAATATGTTGATGGCGCAGGTTTACTGGAGCACGCCGATCAACGAGCACTCGGAGTTCGTGAACGAGTTTCTCTGCTGGCCAAGGTGTGTGATGCTGTAGGGCACGCTCATAGTCGCGGGATCGTTCATCGCGATCTCAAACCATCGAACATTATGGTGACCACTGATGGCGTCGTAAAGGTGCTTGATTTTGGAATCGCGAGAACTACCAACCCAGACACGATGTTGGCGACGATGCGGACGGAATCAGGTGCACTGATAGGCACACTTTCGTACATGAGTCCTGAGCAACTGAGCGGCGAAACTGGTGAGATTGATTACAGGAGTGATGTGTTCTCTCTCGGTGCTATTGCGTATGAGTTGCTGAGTGGCCGGCGTCTCTATGAGTCATCCTCGACATCGTTTCCCGATGCGGTGATCGCAATTCGTCAGGCGCAACAGTCACAGATCGGTACAGTTTCGAGAGATTTGTCCGGTGAGATTGCAACAATCGTGATGACAGCGATCTCAGCGGAACCCGTAAGACGCTACGCGGATGCTGCTGCGCTCTCCGATGATCTTCGCAGGTATCTCCGGAAAGAGCCGATTACCGCCCGGCCACCGACCACGGCGTATATTCTCTCGAAGCTCATATCGCGTCATAAAGCTTTCGTTTGGAGCGTTGGCTGTGTGTTGCTGGTACTGATCGGTGGTTCTGTTGCGACCGGGTTGGGATTAATCCGAGCAACGCGAGCCGAATCAGCTATGCAGTTGAGTATGACAGAGGCGCTGAGCCAAGCGGCAATTGCAAAGGCCATCAACGATTTTTTAAATGAAGACATACTTTCCGCAGCCGATCCAACCCGTGCGACATCACCGGACATCACTATGCGAGAGGTGCTCGACCGGGCTTCAGCGCGAATCGAAGGACAGTTTGCGGATGAGCCGGAGGTTGAAGCAGCGATCCGACTGACGCTCGCGCAGGCGTTTGAGCGACTAGGGAGTGCCAACGCGGCCGAGCCGCACTGGCGACGTGCGGCTCTTTTGCATATCGCTCCCAACGGGGAACCGACTTCGGCATCTGCCAGAGCCATGGCGTCACTGGGTACAAACCTGATGAACCAAGGTCGGTTTAACGATGCGATTGATGTAATACAGAGCAAGCTGGAGTTTCAGGAGTCAATGGAGGAGCCCGATCGTGATGAGATTCTCAGGACAAAGAGTAATCTTGCGGTGGCGCATTTACAGATAGGGCGTCTTGCGGAGGCTGCACCGATCTTAGTTGAAACGCTTGACGGAAAGAGGTCGGCACTCGGTGATCTCGATCCCAGTACGTTGACGTCCATCAACAATCTAGCGGGTTTGTACATCTCACTTGATCAGCCAGCAGACGCTGAGCCATTGTACCGCGAAGCCTATAGAGGAAGGCTCGAAGTGCTCGGCAAGGCAGATCCTCGAACACTCACAACCATGAGTGCTCTTGCGTGGGCATTGACGGATCTTGAACAATACGACGAGGCGGAATCATTGTTGCGAGATGCGATGATCATTATGGATCAGCGGCTCGATGCCGGACACCCAATTCGGCTTAGGGCGGTGAACGCATTGGGTAACACATACTTTCAAGCCGGACGGTTCGAAGAAGCGGAGAAACAGTTTTCCGAGGCGGCACATCTCCGTGAGCAGTTTCTCGGGCTAGCGCATCTGGAGACACTGTTGACCATTTTTAATCTCGCCGAAACACGCCTTACATTGGGTCGTGCAGAGGATGCAAAGGCTTTGTACACGCGGATGCTTGCCCAAGATGAGTCCAGCCTGCCTGACGATCACTGGGCGCGTGGGGATGCCCATATAGGACTCGGGCTGTGCATGGAACAAATAGGTGAGATGAAAGGTGTGGAGCCGATTCTCATTGAGGGCGTGCGCCGGGTGCTGCAATCACTCGGCGCTTCGCATCCCAAGTACATCGCCGCTCGGGAGAAAGTCGGAGAGTTCTACGATCGCCAAGGGCGTCCCGAAGCTGCTGTCTTGATCCGTGATTGTGCTACGCTCGAGGGTCTGTCATCCATAGTGGAACAAGACTAATCAACAATGAAATTAATGATCTTCGTTGATCAGTATTTTTCCACCACGCGAGCATGCAGTGTTCATCTGTAGTGTGCACAAAGTACTCAATGGAGAAGAGCCGTTTTTTCGCTTTTATTTCAGAGGAATCGATACGCTTGGTGTGCATAAACTTTATCTGCGACTTGATCGAGTATTGCAAACAGGTTTGCTCAAGAAATGCAGGACGAAACTCTGCTGCGAAGAGTACTCTGCCTGACCTGATCTGGTTTCAGACGAACCAAAACATTCACGATCACTGTCGCGTCTTCGATTCTGGAATGTACATGGCCATGCCGTCCGATGGTAATGCCGAAGTAGCCCGCCGAGATAGGAAGCGCAGCGTATCTCGCCTTCATCAAGCAGTGGGGCGGCGTCCGCCTCTCTTTCAGAGTTAGAGACTCCCGCTTGGGGAGCTTCGATCTGAGGATCTGATTCTCAATCGTGAGGTATCAGATCTGGGCGATCAGCTGATCATGGTCGGATCTTCCCAAAGCCTGTATTTGAGGTAATCTTGCCGCATTCATACCCAGTCAATGGCGCGGTTAGGGTTTTTGAACCCCTGAGAACGTGAGTTTCCCATATAATCAAGGCTCAGAACGAGATACTGTTTGACATGACTATGAGCATACTCCGGGTAAAGGATACCGGAGAGATCCTGAAATCAACCCGCGAAAACATCGCTGATCGGCGATAAGTGAATGTAATTATTTAACTTTCAATCATTCATTCCAGTTACTGGGATGCATTTTTCCGGTTTCACTCTATTTACGGCAAGATCATGAAACCAGATGGATTTGAGTTCGGATAGTCTGAGTCCATTCGGACGAAAGTCGAATCAGATTTTTTTTACTCGGCAGGGGAAAGTCATGAACAACGCTCAGGGAATCGTATTGGTATGTACATTGTGTGCTGGCGGCACATGCAGCTTTGCAGCAAGGGCAGAATCCCCCACAAAGTTGGAAGTGTCACAAGGTACCGTAATAGATGTTGCCCACATCTATTACAATATCGCATCAGATGAACGGGTCATCACACTCTTTGGTGCCGGGCAATCAATCGGTGCGGATACTGGATACAGTCATGCCATCTGGTCCGCCCGTGTGAGGAACCCATGTGCTGCTCAAGGATTCACCTCAGCACATTTTTTTGGCTTCGATGACAACAGCGGTACCGCTTCATTGTCGACCAACGTAACACTCTCGGATTGGGGTGATATTGCTGTAGACACGCTTGTTGACTGTGTACACATTAACTGGGTCACCGATCATGATGATGTCGATGATGATTCCGATGGGATTGGTGATGGAATCTCAGGCC
This sequence comes from uncultured bacterium, assembly GCA_963976235.1. Classification (GTDB taxonomy): domain Bacteria; phylum Planctomycetota; class Phycisphaerae; order Phycisphaerales; family UBA1924; genus UBA1924. The sequence continues at coordinate 220,302 of CAXBJM010000003.1, read as the reverse complement.
TTGCGGGGCAATGGGCCTTTTATGATTCAGATAACGGGCGGGTGCTCAATGGCTGTATGCGATATCCGATTGTGAGTTTCATGTTTACCGACTTGCCTGGGGATGTTTCAGGGACTTCACCTGACGAGCCAAACAATACACTCGCGAGTTATACCGTTGATGTTGATTTATCTGCGGCATTTACAGGAACATCATTGGTCTTTGAGATCGGTGATTCTGATGGCGACCTGCAAGGAGCGAACTACGGGAATAACGACCTCGATATCGATTCAGATGGAGTTGGTGATGGGATTTCTGTTGGTGATATGTCGACTGATGGCAACGGGAATCCATTACTTGATCGTGATTTCGATGGTAACCCAGACTGGGATCTGGATCTAGATGGTCTTTTTGACTGGTCTTGGAGTGTTCGGTTCTTCCAGCCAGGGACTGCAGATCTCGATAGCGATGGAGTCATTGATGGTGATATTACTGATTCATTTCGAGCCATCGGTGTGAATATTGCTCTTCCAGAAGGCACGGCGATTGATAATGGAGATACCACCTGGACTTGGCAGCTCGATACTTCTGCTGTGGATGCTGGCAATGGGCATGAAGATGCATTCGCATTCTATGATGCTGCTGGTTCGCATGCTGGTACATTCTTCTTCGGTGGTCTCTCGTGTGTTGCTAGTTCTACAGGAGAGTATAGTGTTGTAGCCGGCTTTGAGTTTCAGCTGTTTGGGCCGGGCAGTGGCGTGATCAATGAGTGTGGCGATTTAGCTGAACCATTTGGAACATATAACTTCTTTGATGTTTCAGCATTCTTATCAGCGTTTTCAGCAGAACAATCAGAGGCCGATCTTGCAGCGCCATTTGGTGTATGGAACTTCTTTGATGTGTCTGCGTTCTTGGGTTGCTTCACTAACGGCGGCAATCTTGGATTTAGTAGTGAGTAAAACTGAAATATACACGTAATTAACCGCTTGTTGATTCCTGTGAATTCTCTTTAGATGTTCGATTTCAGAGGATTGATCTCCCCACCGCGATGCGTAGACAATTCTAGTAACCTTGCTTGATGGTAGAGCGCCGGTTAACGGAACAGTTTCTTCTAGCGGATGACCATGTGCGGGCGATAAACGCTGCGATCTTTAGACCTATAGGGATCGATTATTCACTGTAACTTGTACTTTTTGTGCCTGAGCGGTGGGCGAGCAGATTGTGGTGCTTGCCCAGAAGACGTTTTCGCGCCACAGAGCGGTGTTTCGGCTTCGCTCTGTTCACCGGATACAGTTATCTCGGATCATCACCAACATGCTGTCGTTTGATCGAGATCTTTGGTTCGAGTCCGCCTCCTGTAGTGTGCACAAAGAACTCGGTGAAGAAAATCAGATTTGCCGCTTTGATTTCAGAGGAATCGATTTGGTTGGTGTGCAAAAACGCTATCCCGGTCGAACAGGTGGGTGCGACAGCTGGAGTTTGATAGATCATCGAGAAGTTCAAGCCTTTGAATCATTCGATGGTATTCTTTCGTGTACAGTTGTGCAACTGGGTCCATCCGCTTGACCTGAAGCCTGCATTTTGGGCAAACGAGCGACTGTTTGTCTTATCTTTGAGCACACTCCGGGTTTCTGTTTAAATGCTAACGATTCTCGAAGGATTGAAAGCATGCTAATTGTATGAACGCGCTCCGATTTGCTCTCGCGGTGTAAATCAGTCATAATGCTCCCCTCGGGTGGCGATGGTTACCCAGTACGCTCACTGTTTAGCATCCAACATTCATCACAGGAATTTCATATGACAGATCCCGCTTCACCGCCCCCGGTTCAACCCCCATACCGGGAAGTCACACTGGCCGCTATTGTGCTCGGATTGATCATCGGAGCAGTGATGAACGCGGCGATCACATACGCCGGGCTTAAGATCGGTTTCACAATCGGGGGATCAGCGATCGCGGCGGTGATCGGCTTTGGACTGCTCCGTGGTATTCTCCGCAAAGGTACGATCCTCGAAACCAATATTGTACAGACTATCGCCTCGGCGGTGAACACACCAAACTCGGGCGTCATCTTTACCGTGCCGGTGCTTTTGTTGCTGGGCTTTGAACTCTCGGTGGGTGGATTAGACTTTTGGCTTATCACACTAGCCTGTGTGTGCGGTGCGGTGCTGGGCGGGGCCTTCATCATCCCGTTGCGAAAGCAGATGCTGGATATCGAGCGTCTGCGTTTTCCTTCAGCAACCGCGGTGGCAGCGATCCTGAAGTCTCCTGGTGCTGGTCCAAAAAAGGCGATCGTGTTGGGAGTGGGTATCGCACTTGCGGTACTGATAGGTCTGCCCGCCCAGTTGCCCCAGCTTCGAAGTCCTGCTGATATTGAAGATCTTCAAACACTGGTCGAGCAGGAACGGATCGGGCGGGCCGACTTGCTATTGACCCGCCAGATCGATTCGTGGATCTCTGCCCAGACGGCGCCGGAATCACTCGTGCGTCACGGGCGTTTGCAGGCTGAGTTAATTCAAGCGAAGGAAGTGAACTCTGAACAAGTCGGTGATCTGGAGGGGCAGGTCGTTGATGCTAAGGCCTACGCGTTAGCCGAACTTCGCAACGCGTTGGGTCATCCTGTTGACCGGTCACGACTGACGGACTATCCCTTGGAGTTGTCGGCGCTTGCCCACAGGGCAAGTGCTGGTGAGATCCCTTGGACGGAGTTGCGAAGCACAAAGGCCGGCTGGGCTGCGGATCCAATGTTTGGGTATGCCGATTTGCAGATCCGGATGCATCGGCGAGTGGACGAGAGTTCAGAACCGGTTGATTTCGCATTCAACGGCCCGGGTGAGAACAGCGATGTACTGACACCATATGCAGACCTCAACCGAAACGGCGTGCCCGATCTAGTAATTACAGACGACACGATCGATGTTGGTCGAATTCTAGGATTGCCGCTTCAGATCCAGTTGTTGTTCGCCATTGCGCCCTTCGCGATTGGTGCTGGCTATCTGACTGGGCGTGCAGGATTGCTTGTCCTAGCAGGCGGCATCTTGGCGTATGTGGTGCTCAATCCGCTGATCTACTCAATGGGTTGGATGCCCGCAACGGTGAGCGAGTCGGGTGCAGCTGGGTACGGATTTGGGAATGTCAACCGACCGCTCGGTATCGGGCTGCTGCTCGGTGGTGCGTTGATGGGCGTGATCGCTTCATTGCCAGCTATCCGTGAGGCTTTTAAGTCGATCGTTGTTGCGGGCAAAGCGAATACATCGGGTGGTGGGGGTAGTGATGAGTTGGGATTGAAGGTGCTTATTGCCGCTGTTGCGGGCGCTCTGTTGTTCTTGTTTATTGCCGCGGACTTTACCGGCAAGCAAGCAATCAACTCTGTTTGCCCGGTGAGCGAGCAAGCCATTGAATCCGATGAGTTCAGCGCGCCATACAACGGCTATACCCTTGCATTTGCCGACGAACCCTCGTTGCAGGCGTTCTTGGAGGCCAGTCCCGAGGACCAGATAGCGGTGGCCGCTCCGTTCTCTGCTGACCGTAAAGGGCTGCTCTCTGGATTGAACCCTCATGTGCGGGCTGGAATCATCGCGGTGATCGGCGCATTGTGGATCTGGTTCGCAGGGATCATCATTGCCCAGTGCACCGGTATGACTGATTGGTCACCGATCTCGGGGATGGCGCTGCTCACGGTGGTGCTGGTGATGTTGTTGTCCGGGCCCGGAGGGGTTTTGGGCGCGGTGCTGATCGGCGCGGCGCTGTGCGTGGCGATCACCTGTGCAGCCGACATGATGGCCGACCTCAAGACTGGCTACCTCGTTGGTGCCAAGCCAAAGCGTCAGCAGACTGTGGAACTTATCTTCACCGGGATCGGACCGATCATCACCATGGGGGTGCTCTTAATTATTGTTGTAGGCAATCAAGCGAAGTTCGGGGTACCCATTGGTCCTGGCACGGACACCTCAGCTCCACAAGCCCAAGCTCTGCAGGCAGTGATCACCGGGGTGCAGGGCGGCGAGATGCCCTACACCCTCTACGGCGCGGGCTCGTTCATCGGTGCTCTATTGGGACTTGGCGCGTTCTCCGGACTGGGCGTTCTGGTCGGCCTATCGATGTACTTACCTTTCGCCTATATCGCGACCTACGGCGTGGGCTGTGTGATTAATATGCTTGTAAGCAAGACCAAAGGAGCCAGCTGGGCAGAGGAATGGGGCGTACCGATGGCTGCCGGTTTCATCGTGGGCGACGCCGTGCTGGCATTGGGAGTCAATGCCATTGTCTTGATCACAGGCTAGACCACCAGAGTAATTGAACCGCGACATCTGTAACGAACATTCTCCCATCGGGAACCCAAATTATGAAACTCTTTGCATACCTGCTCATTACACTTTCTGTCATCCTTGGCTCACTCGCGAGCAGCACAGCGTACCTTGTGCGCTTGCAGGGGACCAGTCCGGAGACACTGGCAACGCTGCGACTGGGATCGCCAGCAGGTGCATACGACCCCGCGACCGCAGGATCAGCGTTTACAGAGCGCCTGACCACTGTGTACTCGAAGCTCGATGCCGAGAGAAGCACAGTCGTCAATCCCCTGAAGCCAATAACGACCCAGCGAGTTCCAGCGATTACGCCGCCGGTCGAGACTGCACCGACCGGCGAATCCGTGCTCGCAGCTCGTGAAGCGGTTATCCCCATTGGCCGAACGGGTGACCGCCTCTTGCCTGATCTTGTCGCATTGCTCAATGAGTCAGATGTGACCTTTGTGAAAGTGACAGAGTTCGGATTTGCTCGCTGGCCGTATTCGTGGCTCTTTGTGCTTTCATGCGTTGGTTTGCTCGGAGGTGCGTGGATCATCCGGCGGACTCGGCGCATGGAGTTGGCCGCTGCTGTAGCTGCAGGTCCGGTCACTGGAAAAGATGCGGTTGACGCGGCGACAGTGTTCGCTCGCCTCTCTGGGCGCCTTCATTCGTTGGCTGAGGAGCTTGCGGAGACCAATGACCAAGATGCACGCCTTGAAGCCATCATTCGACACATCGGACAGATCCAGCGCGATGATGTGCCGGCGTTTGCAGCCGACCGTCCCGCACTGGTCAATAGGCTTTCGCTGGCAGGTTATGCGGAGTTGATGGACAGTTTTGCCGCGATGGAACGCCAGCTCAACCGCGCATGGTCTGCCGCGGCCGATGCCCACTTGCCTGAATCGGAGACCTGCCTTCGTAACGCCCAGCCGCTATTGGTTGAAACGCTTCGACGGTTAAAGAGTCATAGTGCGCCGAATCCAGTCAGCGAATAAGATGACTGATTACTCATTGGATTCGAAACGCATTCAAGTAAATCAAGCGTAGTGGGCAGAAACTATTCGATGCAAATGATGATCTTTCGTCGTTGAATTTGAAGGGGATGCGATTTGCCTGAGGGACAAAAAACACAATCCGTCCCATGGCCGATGCGAGATTTGGTTTATGAAAAAACATTGGAATGCCCAGATCTCTGGTTGCTCAATGGTATCACTTCTTGGACCACCGTGTAATCCGTATTTTGGAGTTGCGAACAGCATGCACATATTGCAACCGTGCCGTATGGATCTCCAATAAAATGCACAAATAGGATTATCTGAACCTCTGTAGGGCGGGTTTTTGTCAATAATTAGTTGGCCGAGTGAGATTAAATGCGATGTTTTTTTCAATACACTCCTGTTTTGGGCTCATGAATTCCCGAGGATGATGTATACTCGGCCAAGCGTGTCGTGAGTTGTAGATGCATGTGGACAGGGTCGATTCCGGCCTCCCGCAAGAAAATCATCGCCGAACATGCAAATCCTTTGGATACCAATTTTGTGGACGGAGACTTTGAGAATGATCAGATTTAAAACGACAGTGGTGGCACTGACAGCAGTCTCGTGGATGAGTGGGCTTTGCTTTGCGGATGAAGCGAGCGTTCGCGCGGACCTGGCAACTGGCGAGTCCACCGCCTACCTTCAACAGGCCGACACCCGTATCGAGATGATCGAAACGGGAAAGAACGACCCTGCGGACGCGATGGTGTTCCAGAAGTTCATAGGTGATCTGCCCCTGCACGGTGCGCGGGTCTTTGTGATTGAGAATGCCGACGGAACGGTGTCGCAGATCTTTGACGATTCAACTCAAGAACTGGTGTTGCGTCGCCATCCAATAAACATCGCACAAGGCGCGGCTATAGTGTTGGCCGACGCTTTATTGCCCGACGCTATAGAGTCTGTTGCCGAGCAGGTATGGTTCCGCACAGGCGATGAAGCGGTCCTTGCATGGGAGGTCACCACTTCGTTGGTCGATCGCGGGTTACCAGCAAGCCCAACGCATTTTGAGATGGTGATCGATGCGGTAACCGGCGATGTGCTGTCCGCGCGACAGATTGACACCAAGACATACGCACCGGGTTCACCCGAAGCCGTCGACGGCGTCTTCCCCCGTATTGTGATTAACAACACCATCGGCGCGCAGGGGTCGAGGGACTACGCTGCCCCGTTCGATGCGGTCATCAGTGTGTCAGTAGGATGTACAGGGACGCTCATCGCTCCCAATCTCGTGATCAGCGCACGCCACTGTGGCATCGGCGCTGGTGCTCTGATTCGGTTCGGTGACAATTCGAACAGCCCTGACTTTACTGCTACGGTTCAGTCTTCGATTCTTCCTGACGGCAGCGGCTCGCTCCTAGACGGTGGCGATGTATCCATCCATATTCTGAATTCGTCGGTGCCGGCCAACATTGCCGAGCCCATGCGGTTGATTGACGAGACGAATGATCTCGAAGGGATGCTCGCTGTAACCCTTGGGTATGGTTACAACGGTCTGGGCAGCGCGGGACACGGATTCTCTTCCGATGGCCGACGCTGGGGTGGTGAGAACATCATCGATGCCTACGGCAGTCCGTCGAACTCAAGTGGTAGCAACATCATCTCGACCGATTTTGATAATGGCACCGGCGGTGCAAACACCATTCCAAGCAGCAGCTCGACCCCGCTTGAGTTTGAGGCAACGACTGCGCCCGGAGACAGCGGCGGCCCGGTCTTGGTTCAGTTTGGTGGTGAGTGGGTGATCGCAGGTGTTCTCTCTGGGGGCACGACAAGCACGAGTGTGTACGGCGATATTTCATGGTGGACAGGTACCGCGATTTACCGCGACGCGATTGAATCCGCCGGCGGTGATTTTGTCACCGGCCTCGAGATACTGTTCCCAAGTGGGTTGCCCGATCTCATTTCCTCGACAGGCGGCGACACGCTGAACGTTGAGATCGTCCCTTCTCCAGCAGATCCCGTCGTCCCGGGTAGTGGGACATTCCATGTTGACACAGGCTCGGGTTTCGAGCAGATTGCGCTTGTATCCGATTCGGCAACAACTTTTTCAGCTACCTTCCCTGCTCCTGCCAACTGCCCAATGGGTGTCGAGTACTTCATCTCGTTTGATCTTCAGTCCGGTACCACAGTGACCGCACCATCATCAGGCGCGTTCAGTACGCTGGCTGCGGATCAGGTAGATTTGAACGATCTGTATGGCTTCGAGACATCTATTGGTTTCTCGGCCGGTGCTCCCGGCGACGACGCGACAACAGGTGTTTGGGTTCGTGTGAACCCGAATGGCACAGCAGCGCAGCCGGAAGACGACAATACCGCCAGCGGCACCATCGCGTGGGTTACTGGTCAGGGGAACGCAGGAGGCGGAATAGGCGACAACGACGTAGATGGCGGCACAACATCGTTGGTGAGTAACCAGATTGACCTGAGCTCCACAGAGTCCGCGACAATCTCGTACGCAAGGTGGTATTCCAATAATGCCGGTGCCTCACCGAACGCGGATGTGTTCAACGTGTTCGTTTCGGACGACAACGGCCAGAACTATGTGCTTGTTGAAACGGTCGGACCCGCAGGCGATGGAACATCAGGCGGCTGGATCGAGACCGGATTCAATGTTGGTGACTTTGTTGATCTGAACTCAACGATCCGTGTCAAGTTCGTCGCGAGCGATCTCGGTGACGGCTCGATCGTGGAGGCGGGCATCGACGATGTACGCATCTTTGGTGTCTCCTGTACAGCGAGTTCTTGCCCTGCCGATCTGACTGGCGATGGAAGTTTGAACTTCTTTGATGTTTCTGCATTCCTCTCAGCATTCAGTTCAAATGATCCAATCGCGGACTTCACAGGAGATGGTTCATTCAACTTCTTCGATGTTTCTGCATTCTTGAACGCATTCGGCATGGGTTGCCCATAATCGAAACTTAATCCGCTCAACAAGAGCGTAAATATCTATCCCAGGCGTCCGTACCTCACAGTACGGACGCTTTTTACTAGATGGGCCAGCAGATTGCGATACATTTCAATTTGCAATATCACGCTACAGATCTCTGATTCAGATTTAACGCTGGGAATAGAGTATCGTTAGTTTTTCATATTTCGGTAAGAGATTTCTGCAACCTCTGTATGACCAAGAAGTATATATCAAATACGGATATATCGCATACCAGCATACACGATACGAGATCAAGATTGCTCATACACCTGGTGTGCTTTGAGTAAACGATCACTTTTGACTAGAAAAACCGGAGCCTTGTATGAAAACTTTTGGAACAATCATTTGTGCAATCGCGTTATCAATCTCGATTTCGAGCGACACAGTTGCCGAACCCGTTTTGGATGAGTTCATTGAATCGCGGATCTCAATCTATAAGGAAAAATATGAAGAGAACCGCATGAACAGGGCGCTGACCCCGGAGAAACTCCACACGATTGCATATGAGGTGTTCGATGGTCTTGATATCCCTGTTCTGACATTCGAGCAACTCGCGATGCTCGGAGGCGCAGGGATCTTTGATAGAGCGCCGAAAGATTGTGCTGACGACGCGGTAAAACTGCTCGATACTTTTGCAAGTGAGAACAATGTTGATGGTGCCCGTGCTGCGATTTTTAGTGCACAACTCAGCATGACCGCGATGTATGATTTGGATTCGGTCATCAAAAAATTTGGTATCATGTTCAGTCATCCGTCGATCAGCGAAGCAATGGAGACCGATGCTGCGGTGATGCTCTTCGAATCTTTGCAACGGCTGGAAGTCGACCTGTCCTCGATAAAAGACGAAATGGTGATGTTCGGGATGGGGATCACTCCTGATTTTTACGCTGAAGCCGCCCCGATTGCGACAAGCTTCTTTATGAAGATACAGGTGATCGCAAGCGAGAAAGAGACTGCTGCGATACATACGAATCTGATGGTTTGGGCGCAAGCCGCCAAGGGGAAGATATCCGATCCAAGGGTGCTGAGATTTCTTGAAGGGCAAATATCATTCATGAACAGTGCATTCGCCCGCGGCAAGCTGATTGGTTATCCAGCTCCAGAGCTCAACTTCATTTGGTCGAGCGACGAATCGACGACCAAACTGAGCGATCACAAAGGCAAAGTCGTTGTTCTTGATTTCTGGGCAACTTGGTGCGGACCATGCATCGCGAGCTTCCCCGAAATTGTTAAACTCACAGAGTTATACGAAGGCTATCCTGTTGAAGTCATTGGGGTGACGAGCTTGCAAGGACGCCACTATGGAAAAGACGGTCAGGTTGATACCAAAGGGGATTCTAACAAAGAGTTTGAACTGATGTCTAGTTTTATAGAGTGGAAGGGCATCACTTGGGATATCGCATTCAGTAAAGAAAAGGTTTACAATCCGGAGTACGGCGTTCAGGGAATTCCACACGTCGCGATCATAGATGCTCAAGGCAAGACCCGGTATAATAAGGTTCGATCTTTCGATGAACAGGTTAAGCTGATCAACGGGCTACTGAAGGAAGCCAATCTCAGGCATCCCCAAGCGGATTGATTGAGTGGGCAGCAACTACAAAGTAAAATGAAGATAGACAGTCGAGTCTTTGAATCGATAGAGCTAGCCTGTGGTTCAAAGTCAAAATTTTTACCCCATCCGCAACCCTTGAATCAGCGTTTATCGTTGATTCAAGGGTTGCGTCCTTTCAGTCTATTGTGGTTTGGGTAGAGTGTTTTAGACTCATCTCTTCAATACAAGTGATGGCGTATGATCTGAAAACAGGACTCACTCAGGAGAAGGATGCGTTTGAAGGGGATCGTTCAGTGAGGGAATGAGTATTGATTATTTTTGGTTGTGATTCATTTTCCTTTAGCGCGATGACCCCAAAGGGGGTTTATGAGTCTGAAAGCGCGTAAAAACATCCACGAAACGGAATAAACCTTGCTGTCTGTCTTGTTCGCTTGAGGTAAGAGTTCAATTTGACGATTGAACTCTGGTCCATGAAATGGTAAAATTCCCACAATGATGCGATTGATGACCATTTTGATACTGTTGCTTGCGGGAATCCCGCGGGTTGGTATTGGGATGATCGGCACCCCTCGGGATACCGATTGCAACGATATGGTTTGTCAACCGATTGTGGTTCAAACAGAATCAAGTTGTTGTGGCGAACCTGATCCCGTTATTGACATGGACGAGTTCTGTCCGATGTCGAACGGACCTTGTCGATGTGGGGTTTCCCCTACAGATGATCACGATCGTAAGCCTATTGATCCGTTACAACGAAACGAATCAAAGATCACGCTCGGCATATTCAAAGCACCAGTTCAAATCTGTATCTGGACAACGATCAACGATGAGCACTCTGGCGCAATGTCGGGGCTCGTCGAGAATCTACATGCGCTGAGAACACACGCACAAACACAAGCGATTCTGGGTATCTGGACAACATAGAACGAAGATTCATAGCGGGATTGCGCGCTCAGCGTTTCCATTCCCGTTGTAGTTCATCATTCTCAATTTCCATGATATCTAGGAGACTGCTATGGCTTTACGCTTATGCACGGTCGCATTGGCCACCGCTTCGGGGTTTGTATTCCTTGTAGGGTGTTCAACGAGTCCATTTGATTCGTCACCAAATACACAACAATCTGTGTTCCATCGGCTTACGATTCCTAACGATTCAAGTGCGGAGCTTGGCTCGATCTACAGAGATCAAGACGAGAATACAGAACAAAATGAGATGGTTATTGACTCAGCTCCTGAGTCGTTTGTTCGTTATGCGTTGTATAACAGTCCCGCTGTTGAACGGGCGTATCAACAATGGCGCGCAGCGAGCGAGCGGTTGCCTCAGGTCCGGGCGCTCCCAGATCCACGATTGAATATTGGTTTCTTTCTTGATGAAGTCGAAACCCGGGTTGGTCCGCAGCAAGCCAAGGTCGGTTTGCAGCAAACATTCCCATGGATTGGAAAGCTTCAAGCTCGGGAAGACGCAGCGGCAAAGGGCGCTTTGGCAGCGTGGTATCGGTATCAAGAAGTCCAACTGCTTGTTGTAGAGCAGGTCATCATCGCGCTCCACAATCTTACTTATCTCGATGATGCAATCAAAATCACAAAAGAGAACTCTGCACTGCTTCGATCCTTCGAGGAGGTGGTTCTGGCACGGTATCGGGTTGGTGCGGGGTCGCATCCAAGACTGATCCGGGTCCAGGTTGAACTCGGTCAACTCGAAGACCGAGTCATGGGACTTGAGGCGCTGCGTCCCTCGTATGTTGCCAATCTCAATGCGATTTTGAATCGTTCACCAGAATCCCAAGTCGACATGGGAATCAAACTTCCCAACTTGGTTGCTGCGGAGAGTGCTCAGCAGATCTCCGAGTTGGCTCATGAATGGAGTCCTGCGATTCAGTCAATTCGTCAGCGTGTTGAGCAGGCACGCATTGAGACAAGGGTTGCCCAGAAAGACGGGAATCCAGATCTCACAGTCGGACTTGAGTACATTGTGACTGATGAAGCAGCGAATCCATCGATCGCCGAGAGTGGTGATGATCCGATTATGCTCACCTTTGGGATCAACTTGCCCATATGGAGAGAGAAGTACGATGCCGGGGTGCGTGAGTCAATTGCCAATCGGTTGTCGATCAGCCGTGAACTGGATTCGACCGCGAATCAACTCTCAGCGCAGGTATACAAGGCGTGGTTCGAGCATACTGATGCGGATCGGCGTGTTCGATTGTACGAGGACTCGTTGATCCCCAAAGCGCAGGAATCACTGTCTGCATCGCTTGCTGGATTCCGGACGGGAGATTCAGAGTTTCTCGATTTGCTCGATACCCAGCGTACATTGTTGGAGTTCTCGATATCAGCAGAACAGGCGAGAGCCGATCGAGGGAAGGCGTTGGCCACACTCAATCGGCTCGTCGGACGCCCGATCACTACGACGGAAGAGCATCATCATTCACGCACCGCAGATCAAGCAGCAGTTGAGGTTCAATCATGAGTTCGTTTACAGGAAAGATCATCGGGATATTCATTTGGATTTGGTCTCATATCGCAGCAGCAGTTGCGCTTATGTTGATCGTGCTTGCCTTGTTTGTTGGCTACAACATTGGGAGTCCATCGTCAAAGTCATCGGTGGAAGAAGATCACGCAGACCATGCGGGCGCGGAAGAATCCGGTCCCCAGATGTACACATGCTCGATGCATCCATCGGTGCGGCTTGAAGATCCGAATGCAAAGTGCCCGATCTGCTTTATGGAGCTTATTCCTGTCACGGAGCGTGGTGGGGCCGGGATGGAGATCCGGTTGACGCTCTCAGAATCTGCGAGGGCGATGAGCAGGATTGAAACAACAAAGGTAGGGCGGTTCTTTCCAGCTGCCGAGAGTCGATTGTTTGGCAAGTTGGTGTACGACGAAACATCGGTCGCCCGAATCAGTGCGTACTTTCCTGGAAGGATTGACCGACTGTTTGTGAATTACAAAGGAGTGGGCGTTCAACAGGGCGACCACCTTGCTGAACTCTACAGCCCGGATCTGCTCGCCGCGTTTGAAGAACTCCGTCAAGCGAAGAATTCGTTGGATCAATCTGGAAATGCGCGTTCATTCCTTCGTGATACGGCGAGCCAGACACTTGTAGCATCAAGAGAGAAACTCCGGCTGTTCGGTCTCACACAAGAACAGATTGAGCAGGTTGAACAAGGAAACTTCGATTCAGATCAACTGACTATCTATTCGCCGATTGGTGGAGTTGTAACGCATCTGGCTGCGCGTGAAGGTGACTACCTAGATACTGGCGATCCGATCGCAACGGTGTCGAATCTGAAACGGCTTTGGCTTGATCTTGAGGCGTACGAGTCTCAGTTGTCGCTGATCCGATGGGGATTGCCAGTGACCTTTACGGTTGAGGCACATCCTGGAGAGGTGTTTGAAGGGCGTGTGTCATTTATAGAGCCAATGGTAGATGAGCGAACTCGCACTGCGGCGGTTCGTGTAGCGGTTGACAACTCAGACATGAGGCTCAAGCCGGGCATGTTTGCGACGGCGGTCATTCGTGCCAAGGTAGCGGCGGACGGCGCTGTGCTTTCTGATGAGCTTGCTGGAAAATGGGTGAGCCCGATGCACCCGACGGTTGTCAAAGACGAGCCAGGGCCCTGTGATGTGTGTGGTATGGATCTGATGACCGCCGAGTCACTTGGAGTTGTAGGCGATTCGTCGAAGGCAGTGATGCCGATGGTGATTCCTCGAACAGCGGTCTTGTATACCGGCACCCGCTCGGTTGTGTATGTACTAATTCCTGATCAAGACGAGCCAACCTATGAAGGTCGAACGATCGAACTCGGCGCACGGGCAGGCGACTACTACACGGTGCGATCAGGGCTCAAAGAGGGTGATCAGGTTGTGGTTCATGGTGCGTTTCGGATTGACAGTGCGATGCAGATTCTTGCTAAACCAAGCATGATGATGCCTAATGGTGGAGCGAGCGGCGGCGGCCACAACCATGGTGGAACTTCGTCTCCAATGGGTTCAATGGAGATGAAGGATTCAGTTCCTAATGGATTCATCCAAGATTTAGATCCGGTCTACTCGGCGTATCTGGATGCTCAAGAACGGCTCGCTGATGATGATCTGGGCGGATTCTTGGATGCGGCGATGCGACTTGATCGAGCTGTTAAAGCTGTTCGGGTGATCGGTCTTGTTGGAGAATCACTCGGGACTTGGCGGCGTGCGGCGAGCAAACTTGCTCCCGAGTTGACCGTAACGACAATGGATGACGCACGATTGAGCTTCGAACAGATGTCCCAAGCGATCATGGATCTGCAAGATCGGTTTGGGAATGCTGCAGATGAAACGATCTATACAGCGTTCTGTCCGATGGCATTTGATTTTAAAGGGGCTAAGTGGATTCAGCGTGGAACAGAAATCAGTAATCCGTATTTTGGGAGTGAGATGCTCCAGTGCGGTGATATTCAAGAAACACACCAATCCATCAATCGGTCCGAGCATAATGAAATAGATATGGATGAAGATACAGGCATGAGCACTCCAATGAATCAGGAGGAGCATGACCATGACTGATCTGAATCCACATCAGAACGCGGGCGCGGTCGCTCGGTTGATTCGATTCTGTCTTGAACAGAAGTTGGTTGTTGCGATCTTGCTCTTTGTGATGATTTTCTGGGGTGTTCTTGTTGCCCCGTTTGATTGGAAAGTCGGAGATCTGCCACTAGACCCAGTTCCGGTCGATGCGATCCCAGATATTGGTGAGAATCAACAAATTGTGTTTACGGAGTGGATGGGGAGATCGCCTCAGGATATTGATGATCAGATTTCGTATCCGATGACGGTGGCGCTCTTGGGGATTCCGGGTGTCAAGGACATCAGAAGCTACTCGGTGTTTGGGTTCTCAACGATCTACATTGTCTTTGAGGACGGGATCGAGTTCTATTGGTCACGATCACGGGTGCTTGAAAAACTGAACTCGCTCCCGGCGGGTACGCTGCCTTCTGGTGTTGTACCCACACTTGGTCCAGATGCGACGGCGCTTGGGCAAGTATTCTGGTACACGCTTGAAGGGCGTGATGCCGATGGGAATCCGACAGGCGGATGGGAACCCGATGAGTTGCGGTCAATCCAAGACTTCACGGTCAAGTATCAACTCGCAGGTGTTGAAGGGGTGAGTGAGGTCGCTTCAATTGGTGGATTTGTTCGTGAATATCAAGTGGACGTGAATCCGGATGCGATGCGTGCTGCGGGTATTACACTCAAACAAGTCATCGCAGCGGTTCGCAAGAGTAATCTCGATGTGGGGGCTCGGACGCTCGAAGTGAATCGGGCAGAGTACATCGTACGAGGCATCGGTTTTATCGAAAATCCTGAGGACCTTGAACAAACCGCAATCACCGCCCGGGACGGGCAACCGATTCTGATTGGGGACATTGCTCAGGTCGGGTACGGCCCGGCGCTTCGTCGTGGTGTGTTGACGAAAGCAGGAGTTGAAGCAGTGGGTGGTGTGGTCGTTGTTCGATACGGTGAAAACCCGATGGCAACAATTCAACGGATCAAAGATCAGATTGCATCGACAGCTTCTGGACTCCCGTCCAAAGTGCTCAGTGATGGAAGGGAATCACAGGTCACCATCGTTCCATTTTACGATCGATCTGGTCTCATCAAAGAAACGCTTGGAACACTCAACTCTGCAATTGAGCAGCAGGTGTATGTCACGATTATTGTGGTTGTGTTGATGGTCATGCATCTACGGAGCAGTATTCTGATCGGTGCGATGCTCCCGATCACGGTGATGGGGACTTTCATTGGGATGAAGGTGTTCAAGGTTGATGCGAACATTGTGGCACTTTCTGGGATTGCGATTGCGATCGGGACGATCGTGGATATGGGAATCGTGCTCTCGGAGAATATACTTCGAGGGCTTGATGAAGCAGACCCGAGCGAGTCTCGGCTTGAAGTGGTCTATCGGGCATCGTCTGAGGTGGGGGGGGCGGTACTGACAGCAGTCGCAACGACAGTTGTTGGTTTTCTTCCTGTGTTTACGATGGTGGCGGCGGAAGGGAAACTGTTCAAGCCATTGGCGTATACGAAGACCTTTGCGCTCATTGCGTCGATCATCATTGCACTCACCATTCTTCCTGCGGCGGCTCAGGTATTGATGGGGTTTCGAATCCCGATCAAGTCGGTACGGATGATCGGTTCTGCGATTCTGGCAGTTGCAGGAATCTGTATTGCAATCTGGGTTCAGCCGCTTGGCGGGGTGCTCATTGCTGCGTTTGGTGCTTTCTACTTGATCGAACCAGCGTTGCCCAAAGTCGTTGCACGGGGATTGCTTTGGTCTGCGAATCTTGTCGTGGTTGGTGTGGTGCTTGTGGTGCTTGCGGGTTCATGGGAACCTCTTGGACCCGAGCCAGGTCTGATCGGCAATGTATTGTTTATTGCATCCATCGTGGGTAGTTTGTTGTTTGTCTTCTGGGTGATCAGGATGCTGTTCCCGCTTGTTCTGACTTGGGCGCTTAGGCATAAGGTCATTGCGCTCTCCCCGGCGTTGTTCATTGTGCTCTTTGGTTCCACGGTTTGGCTCGGGTTTGATCAGGTATGGGGATGGTTGCCAGAAGGTGTTCGTCAGAATGAACGGCTTGTCAAGGTTGCCCATTCGCTCCCGGGTCTTGGGTCTGAGTTTATGCCTTCGCTCGATGAAGGCTCGTTCTTGTACATGCCCACAATGATGCCACATGCGTCGATTGGGGAAGCGACGGACATACTCAAGGAACTCGATCTCCGAATAATGAGCGTTCCTGAAGTCGTGATGTCGGTTGGGAAGATCGGTCGGGTGGACAGCCCGCTTGATCCAGCGCCGATCTCGATGATCGAAACGATTATCGAGTATGCGGATGAGTACATCCTGGATGAGAATGGGCACCGGATTCTCTTTGCTGTAGAGGATGACGGCAAATACCTCAGAACAGAACCCGGCGATCTGATAGAGGATGATGACGGAGATCCGTATCGACAGTGGCGTGATGAGGTTCAATCGCCGCAGGATATCTGGGATGAGATCGTGAAGGTTGCCAATATGCCGGGGGTAACGAGCGCACCAAAGCTCCAACCCATCGAGACACGCATCGTGATGCTTCAGTCTGGGTTCCGTGCGCCGATGGGGGTGAAGGTGTATGGACCGACCCTGGAATCGATTGAATCGTTTGGGCTCGAACTCGAACGCTTGCTCAAAGAGGTTCCTTCTGTACAACCCTCAGCGGTCTTTGCGGACCGTGTTGTTGGGAAGCCGTATCTAGAGATCGAGATTGATCGTGAGAAGATTGCTCGATATGGGATCCAAATCGATGATGTACAAGAAGTCATCGAAGTTGCGATTGGTGGCAAGCCGTTGACAATGACGGTTGAGGGCCGAGAGCGGTACCCTGTGCGGGTTCGATACCTGCGAGAACTGCGTGATCAGCCCGAAACACTGATGGATATTCTTGTCCCTGCACCCGACGGAACCCAGGTTCCGCTTGGGGAACTAGCATCACTTGAGTATCGGCGTGGACCCCAGATGATTAAAAGCGAGGATACTTTCCTCGTGGCGTATGTCCTCTTTGACAAGCAACCCGGGGTCGCAGAAGTCACTGTTGTTGAAGATGCGAAGGCGTATATCAACTCAAAGATTGAATCTGGTGAACTGGTTGTGCCTGCGGGAGTGAGCTACGACTTTGCGGGTTCATACAAGAATCAGATCCGTGCGGCGAAGCGGATGAGTATTGTGTTGCCCTTGTCGTTGGTGGCCATCTTCTTATTGCTGTATTTCCAGTTTAAGAAAGTCAGCGTCACGATGATGGTATTCTCCGGGGTCTTCGTTGCTTGGGGGGGCGGATTCATGATGCTCTGGCTCTATGGGCAGCCTTGGTTCCTTGACATTGATCTGTTTGGAACAAATCTCAGAGACCTGTTCCAAATCCGTCAATATAACCTGAGTGTTGCTGTGTGGGTCGGGTTCCTTGCGTTGTTTGGGATTGCAACTGATGACGGCGTCATTATGACGACACGCATCGAACAGTCCATGCGTGAAGAGAAACCGAGCACCATTGAATCAATCCGCCATTCGGTGGTTTCGGGTGGTCGGCTCCGTGTACGCGCAGCTGTGATGACTTCTGCAACCACCATACTCGCACTCCTTCCGGTGCTCACGAGCACCGGAAGGGGATCAGACATCATGATCCCGATGGCGATCCCAACATTTGGCGGCATGGCCGTCGCATCATTGACATGGTTTGTCGTTCCTATTCTGTACTGCTGGGCGCAGGAATGGAAACTCCGTCTTTCGAACGGTCTATCAAAGAGCCCCAGCACAAAACCCCAAACTGAAGGAGTTCATTCATGAATCGTTTATCACTCACTGCTGTTTGCGCTTGTTGCGCGTTCTTTACCTCACCTGTCCTTGCTCAGTCCGGGCATGGGGGGCATGGTGACCATACCCATGCAGAACCGGACTCATCGAAGCCTGTCAATCGGATGTGCCCAATCGGGAAGGAACCGATCGAAACAAGCGGCGGACAATCGGTCTACAAGGGGAAGGTCATCGGGTTCTGTTGTCCGGGGTGCGATGCGGAGTTCAGCGCTTGGGATGAATCCAAAAAGGATGAGTTCGTAGCGATGTCGATGATGAGGTCCGAGCCTGGCACGGATGCGAATCATGGGGCAATGGGCACTGAGATTCAAGATGCGGTTGTGTCGTACATGTTCAACACCTGCGCCGTGTCAGGAGAAGCGCTTGGCAGTATGGGCGATCCAATCGTCAAAATTTATGAAGGGCGAGAAGTGAAGTTCTGTTGCAAGATGTGTGTGCCGAGGTTTGAGAAGGACTTGAATGCATCGATTGCCAAACTCGATCAAAAGATCATCGATTCTCAACTGCCTTTCTATCCGATGACCACCTGCGTTGTTTCAGGCGAAGATTTCGGCGGAGCAATGGGTGATCCGATCGATGTTGTGTACAACAACCGATTGGTGCGTCTGTGCTGCAAGATGTGTAAAGTGGATTTCAAAGAAGATCCGAAGTCATTTATTGCAAAGCTCGATACCGCGGTCATCGCACAGCAGAGTGAACAGTACCCTTTGAAATCTTGCCCAGTTTCAGGCGAAGAACTTGGTTCGATGGGTGACGCGATCAATGTCGTGTATGCAGGTCGATTGGTTAAGTTCTGCTGTTCTATGTGCGTGCCAAAGTTCGAGGCGAACCCAATGGCGACGATTGAGAAGATCGACGCTGCCTGGGAAGCTTCACAGACTGGGCTTCCAGGTCTCGGTGACAACTAATCTTGCTCAATCAGAATCGTAATTTGAAAGGAATCCTATGGAAAATCAAACACAGAAGTTTGAAGTCAAAGGAATGCATTGCGGTAGTTGTGCGGGGAAAATACGCACAGCATTGCTCGGTGTTTCTGGAGTAGATGAAGTCTCAGTTTCGCATGAAACCGGGGCAGTCGGTGTGGATGCGGAACCGAGGGTTGAGGCTTCGGTCTTGATCGAAGCGATCGAGTCTGCAGGGGACTATTGGGCAACTCAAGTCGAATCTTCGATTGACTCGGCGATCACTCAGCGGGGAGCAATACCAGCAGAGGAACCTCCCAAGGAGAGTTTGTATCCCCTGTTTTTGATTGTCGGATTTATCGCAGGAGTGACATTGTTGGTCGCTTATGGAACTGATATGTGGACACTCGAATCAACCATGCGTCACTTCATGGCGGGTTTCTTTCTGGTGTTCTCATTCTTCAAACTGCTTGATCCACCCGGATTTGTCTCGGCGTATCGAGGGTATGACTTGATCGCCAAGAAGATTCCGGTATGGGGGTGGGCGTATCCGTTTGTTGAACTTGGATTGGGTGTGGCGTACCTGCTTGCTTGGATGCCGTTGGCGACCAATATTGTCACGCTGGTTTTGATGCTTGTTGGTGCTGCTGGCGTGTTCAATGCGCTGCTCAATAAGCGGGTGATCCGGTGCGCTTGTCTCGGGACGGCACTCAATTTACCAATGACGAAAGTCACGCTTGTCGAAGATTTAACGATGGCCGTGATGGCAGGAGTCATGTTGATGATGATCGTATATTGAGTTTTCAATCTTTCAAAATATTCATCAGGTGAGATCGTATTCAAGTTTCTTGCTTCTTGCTCAATCCACGCACGGGTGGGATGTTGACTATGCCCATGCAGAATCGGAATCATCGAAGTCTGTCAATGCGATGTGTCCGATTGAAAAAAATGATCGAGGCACTCGGATTTGAGCGAATACATCTATCGTCGTGAAATGTTCTATTATGGTAATAGATACAATGCAGCACAACCACCAGGAGCTGGAAGTTGAAATATCAACAGGTACATACAGATACGGGTTACTTGATCTCCATGCCATACGATGAAAATGGTTATTATTGCACCAATTGCGCATTTTTACTTGGGTGGCATCCCCCGTATGACTTGAGTGGGCATCCAAGTTGCAATATATGTCCTCGGTGCAAGGTAGAGTTTGGTTGCGATGATGGGAGGCCAGATTCGTTGCGTGATACCATGAGTGAGGGGGAGTATCAGAATCAACTTCGCAAGAAGTTGCTCGATAAGATGAGCTGGGAAGAGAGTCTCCTCAATGAGATGTCAAGTATTCTCAAAATCGATATGGTGGCATTCAAGGCAAAGTACTTCCAGAATGATGAATGAACTCTAGCTATGACAATATCTCTATGGCTTAGAAATCTGTTTGGTATGCCAGCAAGGATTCATCTGATCTCCTCGGACTGTGTCTGTTGTCCGGTGTGTGGGGAGGGGCTGGATTGCACAGATTCAGATGTAAGGATGTTCCTCTTTGGGGGGGAGATTGTTTGCCCTTGTTGCAGTACACATCTTGGTGGTGGGGATGTGCCGAATCTCGATCAATGCGATGGCAAGTTTGATCAGATGGAAGAATGGGCAAAGCTCCGTCATGCTTGGCTTGAGAAGAACAATTGGGATGAAAAACTCATGCAACGAACTGCGGATCGCATAGATGTCAAAATTGAAACTCCGCCGGATACAAAGAGTTGAACTATCAAGTTATTGATCTTGGATTAGGTTGTCAGTTGATTCAGCCTTACGACGAATCGGGGTACTACTGTGTAATCTGTGCAAAATCACATGGTGATCGGTGCATGTATTACAGTGACGGTCAGCCCGTGCACGATTTTATTTGTCCTGATTGCAGAATGCACCCTGGCTTTGATGACACCCCTGATGAACAAGATGGCCTTACACAAGAACAGCATGTCGCACGATATCGGCGTCGTTGGTTGGACTCGGTTGGATGGGATGATGAGTATGTACGAAGGTTGCGGTCGGTATTCGGGATGTCAGATGATGATATCGATACAATCCGTACTGCTTAAATATTGGTGAACCCATATGATTGGAGCATGGTCATCGGTTCTACATCTTCGATTTAGTTATCTGGCATAAGTTCATGAAGTTTAAAACTACCTCATGATCATGGGATAAAAGTTCATTCAGCGAGTTGCGGACCGCCTAGGGAGCCAAAGCGAGTAGAGGCACACGAGAGCGGTCGGATACGACTACGCCTCCAGGTGGTTCGACAGTAATCGCAAAGGCAGCAGCTTGTTCAACGAGGAGTTTGGCATTGATTTCAATAATGATTTCGCCATCGGTATCGATGTTGAATACACCACCATCGATCGGCCGTTGAGAGAGTAAGCCTTCTCCAAACTGTGGGAGATCTCCGGTTGGGTTGGTTGCATCAAAGATCCAGAGTTGGTATTGCTTCAACGATGGATCATTGACTGCGAGCCCTGAAATTCGCATGTATCCCTTATTGAGCGCGTCGCTCCAGACGACATCCCCGATGACTTCTCCGACGACAGCTTCATCATCGGTTGAGATCCAGTCCCACTGGATGAGTTGATCTGGTGGGGTGTCATCGATCAATGCTAAGCGATCTGTGTTGAGATCTAAAGGGATTTGAGTCTGGGTTGGACGCAGCATGAAAATCGAAACTGCGGCGATCATGACCGATGCTGCAGCAACAATCCAAGGAGTCCATTGGAATAGGCTTGAACCATTTGAAGTCTCATTGGATGAAGGGAACGGGATCGGTGATTGATCACGCTCGTTCTCATCCTCGAAGGATGTAGAAGTTTGATTCGGATACTCTGAGACCTTGGCTTTGATTCGATCTGCAAATCCGCTCGGCATTTCGATCGGATTCGATGTTGCGGCAGCGACATCGAGAAGGGCTGCGGCTTGTTCGATTTCACTTTGTAGTGAATCATCGGGCAAGTTATGGTCATTTGTATCCTGCTGACCCAATGCGAGATCGATAATCAGATTCAATTTTTGCTCATCATGATTGGGTGTGTTGTGTTCGCTCATTGCGCAACCTCCCCAGCAGATGATCCAGAGTTTTTCTGATTGAGGAGTTTGCGGACTTCTTCGAGTCCGCGTCTGATGTGCGCCTTCACTGAGCCAAGGGGCATGTTGGTGGATTCAGCGATCTGGGAATGGGAGAGGCCTCGGATAATGGAAAGTTCGATGACTTTCCTTCGTTGTGGGCTTAGGGACTGAAGGACTTGAATTGCTGAAGTGATCTCCGATTCGGTATCGATCTTGGGTTCGTCCGAAACGGTACTGAACTCGAGCGCACCGTCGAATGGGACGGTTGGTGCATGCCGCGTGATTTTTCGTATGACATCGATCACTCGTCTGCGTGTGATCACTGCAATGAAAGTAGCTTCGGATCCCAGTTCAGGGTTGAACCGATGTGCACTCTTCCAGATTTCTGCAAAAATTTCTTGCACCAGATCCTCAGCTTCAACAGAGTTTGCGATCTTTCGTCTGACTAATGACCAGACGAGTCCCGCGTAGCGGTCAATCAGGAGAGACATGCTGTCCTGATCGCCTTGTGCGATTCGTTCAAGCAAGCCGTGATGTTCTGTAAGAGTGTCCATGGAGTAGGAATGATTGTATTCTGCGAATTCAATCTCGTCCTATGTCTACCTTTACTTTTAAGATTTCGTGCAAGATTCCCTTGCAGACGCACATTCGGTCGGATCAATTCAGAGTATTGCAAAATTTATGAATGGACGGTGCATCCATGAATCCCAAACTCACGAATCCACCGGTCACATCCATCATGTGATGGACAACAATATCTTCGACAATTTTAGAAGGAATCACGACATGAACACTGTTCTGACCGCTATCGCTTTTGCCTCATTTACTGCATTCCCGCTGGCGAATGCTGGACCTGAGTCTTCTTGCTCCTCATCGAGTTCTGCTTATGCATCAATGTCAGCAAGTTACGCAGAGAAGGCTGACATCATTGATACCGCACTTGCGGCGGGTTCATTCAAAACGCTCGCTGCAGCGTTAACGAAGGCGGACCTTATTGAAATCCTCAAAGGAAAAGGACCATTCACGGTCTTTGCACCGACCGATGAAGCGTTTGCAAAGCTTCCAAAGGGGACAGTCGAGTCGCTTTTGAAGCCTGAGAACAAGGACAAGCTGATCGATATTCTCACTTTTCATGTCATCGCAGACGATCTGAACTCTGGCAAAGTGCTCGAGAATACATCGTTGGACATGCTCAATGGTCAACGAGTCAAGGTTGATGCAAAGCAAGGTCGAATCGGCTCGGCAAAGATCATTCAAACGGATATTGATTGCACGAACGGTGTTATTCATGTCATCGACGAGGTCATACTTCCTGCATCACAAACGATTCTTGAAACTGCTCAATCTGCTGGTTCATTCACAATCTTAGCGGCTGCGATTGAAGCTGCTGGATTGGTGGATGCACTCAGTGGTGACGCAGATCTCACAGTGTTTGCCCCAACTGACGACGCGTTCGCCAAGTTGCCTGCAGGGACAGTTGAGACATTGCTCAAACCGGAGAATCTAGACACACTGCGATCGATCCTGCTCTACCATGTGGTCGAAGGGCGTGTGTATAGTGATGATGCAATCAACGCAAAGTCAGCAATGACACTTCAAGGGACTAAGCTAAAGATCAAGCACAACAAGAAGGGTGTGATGATCAACAATGCGAAAGTAACCGGCGCTGATATAGATGCGACCAACGGGGTAATCCATGTGATTGATACGGTTATTCTCCCGTCAGAAGATTAACGAGAGTAACTGCCTATAAAACATAAACCCAGCAATGCATCGGTGCATTGCTGGGTTTTTATTGCGAACTCGTGCTTGAATATGTGTCTGAGTACTGATTTCTGAGTCGAATAAGTTTGCCAATGATCAATGATGAGTAGGTGCAAGACTCTCGGTAAGTGAATCAGTCATTGGAGGGTAGTTCGTCACTCGCTTCCAATGTATTCAGCGTTCATGGGTCTGGAATCTTTCATTTGCTTCATCGAGTGCCCGTCGATAGATCCATGCACGCTCGGCCCAGTCGGTTTCGGACTCGGCTTCTGCAAGCCCCATCATCAATCTTTCTATGCCACGTGGATCGAGTGAATCGGACCCAAGTGTGATCATGGACTCGATTGCGAGTTCGTAGATATAGGCGCAGGCATCTTGTTGGCCATCATTAAAGAGCGGCACGCCTCTACGGATCGCGAGTTCATAAATCCGGACTGCATTCTGGTTCTGTTGTAATGCTGCGTTTGGTTTTTCGGTGACGCTCGCGGTGGCGTTAGATTTCTTGGGGGTGATCACGCTGTCTATGAAATGAATAGTTCCATTCGACGCTTGAATATCTGATTGAATGATCTTTGCATCATCGACGAGCAGTTGGCCGTTCTTGATTGAGAACTGGACTCTATTGCCAAAGTATGTGCGTGCGAATTTTTTGTCGAGAAACTCAGAGCTCGAGATTCGACCAGGAACCACATGGAGTCCAAGAAGATCAATCAGCTGTGTTCTGTTCTGAGTTTTGAGTAGTTCTTCAACTGTTCCTTCAGGAAGTGCGGAGAATGCAGAGTTAATCGGAGCAAATACAGTCCAAGGGCCATTCTTTGGTCCAAGCTGATCAGCAATCCCAGCAGTGTTTATCGCGGCTACAAGGGTTGATAGATTTTCAGTCTGGGTTGCGAGATCGAGAATTGAGTTGGATTCAGGAATGAGCACAGAATCGATGACATGCACAATTCCACTATTGAACGGGATGTCAACCTGTTCAAATCCAGCGTCGGAAATAGAGAGTCCGTTATTGACATTTACTTCAACATCTTGTCCATTGAGCGTGCTAAGCGAGCGCTTATTGAACAGTTGGTTTGATCGGACTTCTCCTGAAGTTATGTGATACTTTAGTATTGATTGGAGTGTGCTCTTCCCATCTTCGGATTGAAGGTATTCAATTGTTTTTGGGGGGAGTTTTGAGAATGCAGACTCACTGGGAGCAAAGATTGTCACCTTCTCGCCCTCAAGGAGCTCGATTCCAGAGCGTGAAAACAGATTCAAAAGTGTGTTGAGACCCGCAGATTCAGCAACTGCTTCGAGGGATTTTTCTGGACGGGGTGATGATGATGTTTCTTCAGTAGTTTTGGAATCGTATGAACGGATTGAATCAATCTTGATCTTGAACGCTCCTGAGTTCTTATCGGCGAGGGTAATACCGATCGACTCAATCTTTGCCGGATCGAGCGCTGGCGGATTTGGTACTTTTCGGTTGAAAGAATACAGCTGAAAATCTTTGAAGGGGAGTTGTACTGTCTGCCACTCACCTTCTTTTGTATCAAAGTTTGTCTGGAATCCGCCTGCCATGAGTCTGACATTTGAGACTCGGATATCAAACTGATAGGTGCGTCCATCACCTAAAAAGCGGATCTCTAGACCTTCCTGATTTGTTAAGGATCCTTCATTGATATTTGTTCGGATTTGCGAGAAGCCGCCATTATTCTCAAGAGAGAGATTCCCGTTGAATACGAGTAATCCTGGTTCACTATCAACAATTCGTCCACTTGAGCGCCCTCCCATGACTCCGTCAAGAACAACGCGCCAGGAGTCAACTCCATCGTCAAAGTCCAGTTCGAGTGGCTGAATTGCAGCGGTTGCACTGTGAGACATCAGCGCAATGAGGACAAAAAAAGATTCTTTGAGTTTCATAACATTTAGCTTTCTGCATTGTGTGTAAGGGTTCGCAAATGGACCTTGCCAAAGAGTTTGAAGCAGCAGTCCATATCTTGCCTCTGTATTCGAAGTTGAAGGATGATTGGATTCAGAATAGAAGAACTGTTTGTATCCAAGTGTTCAGCACCAGCAGGACTGGGCTCATTGAGGTATATTGGGCTAATTAAAATTTATACGAATAAATCGCATCTACTTCGAAATGGGCTTCGAAACAACGGTATGGAGTCGTATAAGCCAAAGGATCAACCATATTGACAAAGCAGTGCAACATCAATTCGAGGGGGAAGGCAGTCCGCCTTGCGGGAGGCATTGTCATCATTCTCTTGGCATGCATGGTTGTGGGGCTGATCATCTTTGGGGTTGTCAATGGTGTTCTTCCTTGGGTTGTCGCTATCAGCCTCCTGGCGTTCGGTCTATTCGCTCTCTATGAAGGGTGGTCCGGATGGTGCGTACTCAGGGCAATCGGGGTCAAAACTTGGTTCTGAACTCGTGACGGTCTTGGTACTCACCCAACACATCCAGAAATCATCACATTCTCCGCGCAGGAATAACCCATGACCAACTTACAAGGCAAACGGATATGGCTCACAGGGGCGAGCCTGGGAATTGGGCGTGGGTTAGCCCACGAACTTGCAAATCAAAGAGCGATCACTGTCATCACTTCTCGGAATGAAGATGCACTCAATGTTGTTCGTAGGGAAGTTGAGAATCTTGGAGGGAAGGTTTTGGTAAAGCCTGGAGATGTTACGGATCTCGAGCGTATGAAAGAAATTGCTACGGAGATTGAATCTGAGTTGGGTGGAATCGATATTCTGATTGCCAACGCGGGGACTCATGTTTTTACGAATCCTGAAGAGTTCGATACTGCGGAGTATCTTAAGTTGATGAACATCAACTATGGTGGGACCCTACGGTGCATTGAGGCAGTTCTGCCAGGCATGCTCGCACGCAAGTCAGGTCGGATTGTCGGGATTGCTAGTCTTGCAGGTTTGCGGGGTCTCCCCAACGCGGCTGCGTACTGCGCAAGCAAGGGAGCAATAATCAACTTCTTCCAGAGTATGTGGGTCCATCTCAGGGAGCACAACATTGGCGTTACGATTGTGAATCCAGGCTTTGTCCGGACGCCCCTCACGGACAAAAACGATTTCCACATGCCATTTCTTATTGAGTCAGATAAAGCCGCTCGGATAATCTGTTCTGGGATTGCCCGCGGTCGCAGTGAGATCTCATTTCCGTTCCCATTTAGTTGGACCATTCGGTTTCTTCGTCTTCTCCCACACCCAATTTATAACTGGATAATGACACGCGTATGGAAACGAATGAAAGACAACTAAAGATCGCTATCGTCGGGGGCGGGATTGCAGGGATCACCTCTGCGTATCTACTCGCAAAGAAGCATAAGGTCACCCTGTTTGAGCGCAACGCTTATGTCGGTGGTCACACGAACACCATTGCAGTCACTGAGGATGCTCAGGTTTTGCCGATTGACACAGGATTTATCGTGTGCAATCCGAAGACTTATCCGAATTTTTATAGGTTGCTTGCGGAGTGGGGAGTTCCACTCCGGGACAGTGATATGTCGTTTGGGTTTTATTGTGACGATACGCGCGTGGGCTATGCCGGACCGGAAATCCGAGAGTTTCTTCGAAAGCCCACGAACCTGCTCAATCCAAAGTTGCTCGGCATGATTCGTACGCAGCGCCGATTTAACCGTCGCGCTGCCGCGGATCTTAAGAATGGATCACTTGCAAGTTTGTCGCTTGGGGACTATTTAAGGAAGATAGATGTCAACTCGTTTTTTATCGAGCACTATCTAGTTCCCCTTGCTGCAGCAGTCTGGTCGAGTCCGGACGCGGATATATCTCGATTCCCTGCGGAGACATTTATTCGGTTCTTTGCGAACCATGGCTTGTTGGATATTCGCGATCGCCCGACTTGGCAGACTGTGGTTGGTGGAAGTTCCGCATACATAAAAGCCTTCCGGGCACGCTTTGATGGAGAAGTGTATACAGACTCACCTGTCCAGTCAGTTCAACGCGATGCCAACGGCGTGTTGATTACATTAAAGGATCAACAATCAAAACGATTCGATCATGTGGTACTCGCTGCGCATGCGGATGAATCATTGGCGATGTTGGTTGACCCCACCGAATCCGAGCGATCCGCCTTATCATCTTGGAGCTATCAAGACAATCATGTGCAACTCCACACTGATTCCAAGGTGATGCCTTCTGATCAGCGTCTATGGGCATCTTGGAACTATCGCAGGCATTCATGTTCTGATGACACAACACCAGTGAACATTACCTACTACATGAATCGGCTGCAGGGTCTTCAAACAACTCAGAACTACTTTGTCACTTTGAACTCAAAGCAGATTGTTGATCCCAAGAAGGTGATTTACTCTGTTGATTACACTCATCCTGTATACACATCGAGATCGATTGATTCACAAAAACAGCTTCGCTCGATCAATGGGACTCATAATACTTGGTTCTGTGGTGCCTATATGCGGTATGGATTTCACGAGGATGCGGTTGTATCCGCTCACGATGTGGCAAGCCGCTTTGGGATCACCATATGAACTCGAGGGTATTCCAAGGAAAAACTTCTCATTGTCGGTTTGCACCATGTCGACATGCGTTCGAGTACCGGATGTTTTGGCTGGCACTTGATATTGATGAGCTCCCCGCTCTGGATCGAGATATAAGATTTTTTCGTCACAACAAGAAGGCACTCGTCTCTATACTGGATCAAGATTACGGCGGGCCTGGAGCCGGAGACATCCAAGACAGAATCCGGAATCTTCTTGAGAGCGCCGGACTGCATGAACCGGTTGATGGAATTGAACTGATCACTATTCCACGCATCGCAGGCTATGTCTTCAACCCTGTGAGTTTCTATCTCTGCTATTTGTCAGATGGTACGCTCAGCTCACTCGTTGCTGAGGTTCGAAATACTTTCGGTGAAATTCATCACTATGTTGCCCGTCTTGTATCCGAAGATCAAGCGGAACCGATGAAGCTGAGTTGCCGAATTCCAAAGCATTTTTATGTCTCGCCATTTTTTAGAGTCGATGGGGAGTATCACATTCACCTAAAGAAGTTGGATGAAGAGTTCTCAATCAGTATCGATCTTCATGATCACACTGGTCTTGTGTTTTCTGCTTCAATGTGTGGAGATGGCCTTGAACTGAACACAAGGAACCTCCGGCGCACGCTGTGCCGATTGCCATTTTTCGCGTTGACCATTATGGCAAGGATTCATTGGCAGGCACTTCGGTTGTATTTTGATCGGCACCTGTCTATGTTCGATAAGCCGGCGCCTTCTGATCCTTCAACTTTACCTGCCTCACATAGATCTTGGTGGTTGCGACTCCGTACCGCATGCGTTCGCTCAGTTGCCCGTCGGCGCCCACCCATATGTTCTGATTCTGATATTGATCATCCCACGAAAGACGCACTATGAACGATGGTATTTCTAACAATCAGCGTGTTCTCTCAACCGAAGACGCGAGGCTACTGTCTTGCGGACATCCTCCTGAACACGACGCATTGGCTCGTCGGCGGATTCGGCGAGAAGGCATCTATGGTCTCGGTGAAACATACCAAGATGGTCTATGGACCTGCGATCGCCTCGATGAATATTTGACTGAAGTGTTCAGAGCGCCCGCGCCACGACTCTCTCCATTTGCATGGTCCCGGATGATCCTTGCTGCCATTGATAAACGCATCTTCAATCGTCAATCAGGCCGAGGAGCTTTCAATATAGGCGAAAGACACTATGACCTCGGTAATGATCTCTTTGGAAGTATGCTTGATCGAAGCATGTCATACACCTGTGGCTACTGGGCGTCGGCCGATTCGCTCGAACAAGCCCAAGACGCAAAGCTCGATCTGATCTGTCGGAAACTCGGCCTCACGCCTGGGCAGCACATCCTCGATATCGGTTGTGGTTGGGGAAACTTCGCAGAGCACGCGGCGCGACATTACGGCGTGCGTGTGACCGGTGTGACTGTATCAAAGGAACAAGCGGACTTTGCTCGTAAGAGATGCGAAGATCTGCCCGTCGAGATTCGACTTCAGGATTATCGTGAAATTGATGGGGCCTTCGATCATATTGTTTCAATCGAGATGATCGAAGCAGTAGGTCGAAAGAATCTTCCGGTGTACTACCAAACTATTGATCGTTGTCTCAAGGATGGAGGTCTCTTTGTTCTGCAGGTGATCTCAGGAGACACACTCACACGCCATTCGGATAGACGGCTGGATCAGTTTATACTTTGGTTAGTTCAGTACATTTTTCCAGATGGTTATCTGCCAAGAACTGATGAAATTCTGCCTCCGCGTGATTCGAGCCTTCGCATTGAGGATTGGCACAGATTTCACGATGATTATGATCGGACACTCCTTGCGTGGGCAGCTCAATTCAATCAGAACTGGGAGCATATTTCCGATCAGTATGATGAGCGGTTTCATCGGAGATGGAACTTCTATTTGCATGGATGCGCAGCGATTTTTCGAGCCCAACTGATCGATGTAAGTCAGATTGTGTATACCAAAGGCCAGGCAAAGAGCCGCTATCAACCAGTGCGTTAACATACTTTACACCAGTCCAACACGAATAATTACCGTGCATTACCTTTGAATCGGAGACCCTAATGAGGCGCATTACCATCATCCTCTCAATCGGATTTGTTATAATGGCAGCCGGCATTGTGTATGCCCTTGTAGGAGGAGACTTCTTTGAAGAATTGAAAATTATGCGGGGCTTGCCTTGGTTCCATTTGTCTATGCTCGATTTATATGTCGGGTTCTTTCTATTCGCAGGTTGGATCTTGTTTCGAGAGAAAGCCCTTGTTGCAGCAGTTATCTGGATCGCCCTTCTGCTTTCCCTTGGCAACCTGATTGCATGTCTCTATGCAACTCTTGCACTCGTCCACGCAAGAGGGAACTGGCAATCATTTTGGATGGGCAGTCGGGCCGGATTAAGCAAAGATGGATAATTTATCTTTGTACTAGAATCTTTATCCTGAATGAGTTCGGATTCGCAAGGAGAGCAGTAACTATGGTGACATGTAGTATCATGGTTTGGGGCTGTTTTTAATCGGTGTTGTATACCTGACAGAAATAGCATTCTTGTGTCCTAGGAGACCTTCCATTTGTGCGAGTCGCTGTGAATCTTTGGCGACAGCGTTCGATTCCGATCGATCATCGATTCTGATCCAGGTTCGGAGCCTAAGAAAATGGATCACACTTAGTCCACCTTGAAATCGTGCGGTTCCACCCGTCGGGAGCGTGTGGTTTGGACCAATTCCATAATCACCAAACACTTCGGGTGTGCGTTCGCCGATAAACACCGCTCCGGCGTTGCTGATCTGATCCGCAATCAGTTCTGCATCCTGAGTGCTCAGCTGAAGATGCTCGGGGGCAATTCGATTCGCGATTTTTACTGCCTGATCGAGATCATCGCACACGAATGCAAATCCATTCCTTAAAGCGATACGAGCAGTCTCGGCCGTCGGAAGCACCTCGAGTTGTCGAGCTAGCTCTGTTTGAATGCGATCAACATGCTCAGGACATGTTGTGATGAGCATTGGAATCGCATCGGTATCGTGCTCAGCTTGAGCGAGTAAATCTGCGGCTAGAACTTCAACCGATGCACTCTCATCAGCGATAATCAAAAGCTCAGATGGTCCAGCGAGCATATCGATTCCCACGATACCAGATACCAGTTGTTTCGCTGCTGTCACCCATGCATTCCCGGGTCCAACAATTACATCGCAACGATCGAATCCTTCAAATCCATACGCCATTGCTGCGATTGCGTGGGCGCCTCCAACGCAGAGGAACTCATCGGCACCCGCAATGTGAGCTGCTGCAAGTGTGATTGTGCTGGCTCCTGGAGATGCGACAACCACCCGCTTACAACCCGCGACCCGTGCCGTGATGGCGGTCATCAGCACAGAACTTGGCAACGGATATCGACCTGCAGGGGCATAGCAACCAGCACTTTGTACTGGTTCAATGGTGTGTCCCGCTTGCCCACCAGGGACATCGATCGTTATCGCTTGGATTGATTCTCTCTGGGCATGAGCAAAAAATTCAATCCGCTCAGCCGTGCGGAGCAATGCTTCGCGGTCCTCGATATCCAAAGATTCATAGGCATCGCGCAAGGAATCAGGTCCAAGGACAAGCGGTTCATCAAGAGTGCGTTCTCCAAATTTTGTCGCAAAGGCGCGTACAGCTGGCTTCCCTTCATTGCGTACACGATCAACGATTTCGCGTGCCTGTTCTAGCACACTATCCACAGCGGGCTTTCGTTCTCTATCAAGTGCGTCGGCCTGAATAACTCGTAGCAGATTCATGATCGGGTTCCTTTGTAGGCTGGTTTCGCCTCTCCTGGTCGGCGAGATACTTTGCGTGATCGACGATCGAGTTCCCTTTCGATATCACTCAGTGATGCCCCTTGTTGGATCGCACGCGTAAGGGCAAAGTAAAGCACATCTGCAGCTTCGTGCGTTGCTTCAAATGCTGTGGATGCTTCCATTAACTCGTCCACTTCTTCCTGAAGTTTAGATCGCAGGAGTGTTGGATCATCGAGTAATCGCCGTGTGTATGAACCCGAGGGAGAATTGGAAACTCGTTGTGATATTGTGTGTTCAAGCAGAGAAAGACCACCATCTACTCCAAAGCATGAGCGTGTACCCTTGTGACAAAATCCTGTTCCTGATTGTTTGACTGTGAATCGGAGTGAGTCCCGATCGCAATCCATGGATATCTGGACTAACTCTTGTGAGTTTCCTGACGATTCGCCTTTGCGCCAGATCCCTTTGCGTGATCTTGAGTAATACACGCCCTTACCGGTATCGACCGCTTCACGCACGCTTTGTTGATTCGAATAGACAAGGCCGAGGGTGATACCGCGTTGATCGCACACCACGGTTGGCCAGAGCCCATCACTTCGATCGGATTGCAGACAAGCAGTCAAACCGTCGGCAAGATCGATCGCACCGGTGTATAAAGCCATACCAACCTGCGTATCTGCGCCCAATCGATCGATTTGAGCAATGTCGCTAGCGCTCCGAACCCCGCCGGCAGCGGTGAGCTTTGCATCGCCCGCAATCTCGACAAGTTGTTTTACCCGATCATTCGGCATCCCACCCATCCGTCCTTCTCGCTCTACGAAAGTTACTAAAAATCCAGACACATACTCCCGGAGTTCGACCATTCGATCTTCGATGGTCGCATCGGTCTGGGTTTTCCATCCATTGATGACGACGCGATTGTTTCGTGCATCAAGAGCAGCGATGACACGATCTCGTGGAAGTTTTTCAAGGACCTCAGGAGTTGCAGCAGTCCCGAGTATGACCTTCCGTGCGCCCGCATCAAGCCAATCCATCGCGGTCTGTACATCTCGGATCCCTCCTCCTACTCGGCACGGATACCGAGCGCAAAGAGCTCGCATCAGTTTTGTGTTGTTACCAATGCCCATCGCGGCATCAAGATCAATAAGTGCAATCTCTCCAACACGGGCAAACTTTTCTGCGATCGGCCAGGGATCGCCTGCGTCGATTGCTTTCTTTTCGCCGCCGATGAGTTGGACAGCTTGACCGTTCTGGATGTCAATTGATGGAATCATCATGATAATCGTGCCTCGATGCCGCATTGGGCGAGTTGTTCTTTAAGTTGAGAGGGTGTGGTGTCTTGGTCGTGAAAGATGGATGCAGCGAGCACCGCATCAGCGCCAGCGCCGATAGCGTCGATCATGTGCCGGGCGCTGTTCGCACCCCCAGAAGCAATGACAGGTAAGCTCGTAACACTCCTAATTTCTCGGAGCAGATCGATGTCATACCCGGATCGAGTGCCATCCCGATCAAAGCTTGTCAGCAAGATCTCCCCAGCGCCCATATCTGCAGCTTCCTTCGCCCATTGAATTGCATCGATATCAGTTCGATGAGTGCCTGCGCGTGTAACCACCTCCCATCCTGTGGATTCTGTGCGTCGAGCCGCATCGATCGAGATCACCACACATTGAGCACCGACCCGATCTGAGAGTTCACGCAGCAGTTCAGGATTCGTAACCGCAGCGCTGTTCACTCCAACCTTATCTGCGCCGGCTTCTAATAAGTCAATCGCATGTTTTACCT
The DNA here is from genome assembly GCA_963976235.1 of uncultured bacterium. Taxonomy (GTDB): domain Bacteria; phylum Planctomycetota; class Phycisphaerae; order Phycisphaerales; family UBA1924; genus UBA1924. The sequence continues at coordinate 186,277 of CAXBJM010000003.1, read as the reverse complement.
CCCGCACACCACCGCCAACACAGAGCGGTATCGACAGTGCACTGCGGACAGCACGAACAGTCTCTAGTGCAGCTGATCGACCTTCAATTGTTGCGCTGACATCGAGCATGACTAACTCGTCTGCACCCGCGCGCTGGTATCTCAGTGATTGTTCGACGGGATCTCCTACATCACGCAGGTTGGTGAACTTGACACCCTTGACCACACGCCCGTTCTCGATGTCTAGGCATGGGATAATTCTTTTGGTAAGCATTATGATGCCTCCATTGAAGTTTCAATCCATGAAACCAGCACACGCTCACCAAAATCTCCAGAGAGTTCGGGGTGGTACTGACATGCGAGCGTTGTACCTCGCTTCAGCGAAGCAACAAACGGCGCACCATGCATACTCAACTCCCCGGTCCAATCAGTTGGGATCGATTCAATTCGGTAAGTGTTCGAAAAATACGCGTACTCATTGCCCACCCGGTTCCATCCGTGCTGAGGAGTGCGGACAGACTCGGGGAATCTGGTCACCTCGGAATCAATCACTCCAAGGCCTGCGACTCCGGGCGTTTCTTCAGAAGAGGCGCACAATAACTGCAATCCAAGACAGATTCCCAAGAGTGGTTTGTTCGCTTTGATCCGTTCAACAATGATCTGGTCGAGCCCGAAACTTCGGAGCGCATCCATTCCTGAACCAAAGCTACCAACGCCTGGAAGAACGACAAACTGTGCATCGCGAACATGATCCGAATCGTGCGAGATTGAAACATCACATCCGAGCCGTTGAAAGCTTGCTCTAACAGATGCGGTGTTTGCGATCCCCGTATCAATAATCAGAATCTGGTTCATGAGAGCGTTCCTTTGGTCGAAGGTATCGTGTCACCCCGTGTGATCCGAATCGCATCGCGCATCGCGAGTGCGAGGGCTTTGAATGCCGCCTCGGCTTTGTGGTGATCGTTCCGACCCCGGATCAGATCAATATGGAGCGTTGCTCGCATATTCATCGCGAGTGATTCAAAGAAGTGTGTGATGTTTTCGGTCGCGACCCGTCCGATCATTTCTCGCACAAACCCAAGTTCTATAGACGCGTATGATCGACCAGAAAAATCGATGACGACACGCGCCAATGATTCATCGAGTGGTGCATACGCACTTGAAAACCTTGTTATCCCTGTTCGATCACCCAATGCTTCATCGATGGTGTGTCCAAGTGCCAATGCGCAATCTTCGATGCTGTGATGATCATCAATCACCAGATCACCATCGCATTGAAGAGTGATGTCTATTCCGCTGTGCCTCGAGAAGGCGTCGAGCATGTGATCGAGGAATCCAAGCCCTGTATTGATCTGAGATACCCCGGTACCGTCAAGGTTGACCGTGGCTTCTATCTGAGTTTCGTTTGTGCTTCGATAGGTCTTTGAGATGCGTTGTGTCATGAATATTCTCCGAGCGTGTTCAATGCGGTAATGAGTTGGTTGAGTTGTGAAGGGTCAGCGGGCACGGTGATCCGCAGGTACGATTCGATATCACCGCCTTGACGGAAACGACGAACACTCACACCATGATTAAGTAGAGACTCGTGGGCACCGCGTGCGTCTACAAACTTGGCGAGCACGAAGTTGCCCTGGGATTCCAGTACGAGTATGCCCATCGATTTCAGTGTGTGGATCAATAGAGTTCGATGATCAATCGTCCGAGCAATTATCGCGCTTCGATCATTACAGTTTGCAAAAGCTACACTGGCGATCACAAGCGAGGGCACCGAAACGGGGTAAGGACCTCCAACAGTGCGCAGCCATTCAATGAGTCTTCGAGGACCGATTGCGTATCCAATGCGTAACCCCGCGAGACCCATTGCTTTGGAGAATGTCCGTACGATGATGATATTGGGCAATCCAATGACTTGTTCAATCGGATCATGTTCAGCAAACTCGATGTACGCTTGGTCGAGCAGAACTACAGCACCAACCATTTGAGCTTTTGACGCGATCTCAATGATGCTCTGTGAATCAATGACGCTCCCGGTTGGATTGCATGGCGACACCAACGCGATCAACCGGGTGCTTTCATCAATCGAATCAAGCATGTCATTCAGTGGGAACTGGCCATCGAGCCAATTGATCAGCTTCGTCCGAGCACCCGCAAGTTGGGCCCAGCGGGGGATCATCACAAATCCGGGAGTATGGGTAAGCAGCGAGTCATCAATATTCAGCATCGCTCGGCATGCTCGATCAATTGCATCATCACCACCATTGGTCACGATGACACGAGAAGCATTCACCCCGAACCGATCTGCGATTGAGCGTTCAAGACAGGAAGCATCTGGATAACGAGCCAGATCCTCAACGCTGATAGATCGAATCGATTCAAGTACTGATTGATCGACTGGTGCCCCCTCATTGTTATCGAGCATAAGGGTAATCCGAGCATCACGCGCCGGGGGGCTATAGGGTTTGAGCGATCCGATCCGATCTGCAGATTTGATTGTTGATCTATTCATGGCACGATCTGCCCGGGTTGGGTGACGATGATGTCGCTGCCTCCGCGTGCTTTGATCATCGGAATAATTTCCGCAAGCTGCTTACGAAGCACCGCGACCTTCACAGCGAATCCATCGCTGTTGTGCATCGGTGCGACGGTAGGTTGGCGCATGCAAGGCAACACTTCGATCACCGATTCAAGATTATTGATCGATACATTCAACTCAAGCATGACCCGCTTGCGTGCTTCGAGAACGGATTGCACTAACAATACAAATCGCTCGATCTGCACACGCTTTTCTGTATTCTCCATCGCGATCTTGGATGCGTAGATTCGTGTCGTTGAGATCATGAGCTCTTCGATGATCCGTAGGTTATTTGCATCGAGTGTCGAACCCGTCGCAGTGTTGTCGATTATGCAATCTGCGTCCTCTGGTGGGAGCACCTCGGTTGCTCCGTAGCTGCGGATCAGACGGGCGTTATAGCCTCTTTCTTCGATCCATCGCTTCGTGATGTTTACATATTCAGAAGCAACAACTGCTCCGCAGCGATTGAGTAGCTCGTCTTCGTTGCTCATTACTGGGACAGCTGCGACTAAGCGCACACGATCGAGTTCGGTATCGAGCAGTTCGACCAGTTCAGCACTGTCTTCCGCAACCCAGTCAGCGCCTGCGAATCCTAAGTCGCGTGCACCAAGTTCGAGCATCTCGATGATCGCTCGTGGTTTGAGGACTTTCACATCGAATCCGGGCAATGAAATACTCGGGCGATAATCACGCGAACTTGTCCGTATGGATATTCCGGCATCGCCCATCAGTTTGGCAACGCCTTCGTACATGCGTCCCTTCGGGAGTGCGAAACGGATCATGCTTTCAGAACTTTGTGGTGCCATCTGTTGGCTCCTTGCTTAGGAGCCGACCTTGGCCGGGCACGATTCGGGTATACATCCCAAAACGAACAACGCCGACCAAAGGCCGGCGTCGATTGAGGTGAGTTTCAGGGAACCCTGTTTACACGATCATCGCCGGCCATTGATATGGATGGAATGATGCACATGATGAGTAAGGGTTGTTGCCATTTGAGCGAGACTATATCCAGCAGTTCATGCATTTGCAGGTTGGTACCAGAAAAATCTACAATTGGCCTTCAATCACCAAAGAACCATGTCTATCAAGTGAAATTAGTCATTTTTGCACAGGTTAGAGATTTGATAGAGATTTTGGTTTGGAATTTGTGTGTCGACCAACACACTCATTGATTCACATTAAGTACTCATAATCGGTGCCCACGGCTCGAAATCCGTGTCATTCAGAGATTCAGGACAGAATGACCAATGGGAGACGCTTAGACATGCATTGAGCAAGGTTTTTGATGCAGTTTGAGTTTTTTAGAAATTAAGTGTCCAATTCGTGTGCTCCGATCGCTATTCCTCATGACGGACGACTCGGTTTATGCCTTTTTTACATCGTTATGCAAGAACATATGAGTTTCTGAAATATTCGAGCGCCTTCCCAAGGAGATCAGTATGAGAAATCAAAAGACTAGGACCCAACTCACCCTCGCAGCGTCCATGCTCAGTCTGTGCGCAGGCACAACTTTGGCAGGAGACGGGGTGTTCTTTTCATGGGAGAGAATGCAGAACGATGATGCGAAATATGGCATTGCAGATACTACTGACATGTATCCTGACGACAACATATCCGGTATCTTTACGACTGGGAAGTATGCGTATTGTCCACAACCTGCACATAGCTGGGGGCTCGGTGGAGGTGTTACAGTACGATACTATCTGCAAAATACCTGGAACAAGATGGCTGCTGAGGGATTACCTGTTGCGGTATTAATGCGCAACAGAAATGCGCCTTGGGACCTTGGAAATGGACCGCTTTGGGATAAATATGATTCATCATACCCAACTTATGGAAATACGCCAACACCCAAACCTAATCAGCTCGGTCTATCAATTGCTGCTCGTCATTTCGAGACCAACGGGGAACTGAACTATGTTCTCGGTGATATTGAAACGAGCGGTCCAGTGTCTTCAAGCGATATTGATGATTGGATGGATGTTATTCGGGAGATTGCGACAGGAGATTTTACTGGCAACTTGGTCGGTGATCCGGATGGACCATATGACTCGACGAAATCAGATGATTTCGACGGCCATATATTTGGGGATGTGTCAGTTGATACAGCAACGATCCAGAAGTGGGAAATCAAGTTCGGGAACTATCGTTATCATAGATACCCATACATGTCTCATGGGAGTTCTGGAAGTTTCTATTCAGATGTAACCATTGTGAATGAGGGGGTCGCAGGGCTCAGTGGGAATGTAGGCAGTAAGCATTATACATTTGTATCAAAAGACCTCAATGTGTTAATGCCAGTGACCTATACGAACTCTGCGCAGGTGTTGCATGTAGACAACGGTGTTAGAGCTGAACCATGGACAGAGGAATGGAGCCCAACGGTTCGTTCGGCTTACCTCTGGTGTGGAGTCGAGTCATTCTCCTCTGCGGTTCGACTTGAACATGCAGATGGGACGATGGTGGGCAAAGAAGTAATTCCTTGGGTCGCGCCATTTGAAGGGGTAAGTGTTGATCCGAATTCTGGTTCACACGAAGGTGCTTGGATGCCGCCTTCAGTTGATTTCTTAACACTGATTAAGCATCTTCGTCTTCGTGGTTCTGATGGGTTTTATTTCTTCGGGATAGATGATTACACCTCCAATGGTGTGCCTCAGATTGGAAACATGAATCCTGGAGGGGTAGTTGATACTGATTTTTGGAGTTATCAGGAGAATGGAGTGTATCAAAACCCATGGTATTCAGCGAGCGAAGAATGGGCGGATACGAATGCTACTCCGAATGGATATGACTGGTGGGAAGCGCATGCGTTGATGTCTTGGGAAGAACTTGATGGCCTTTGGGAAGATACAGCAGTCGTGTGCCGTCTCGAGACTGACAAAGAATCTGGTGTTGTCGTCTCAGCGATGAACGACAATGGGCGCCTACACATCGTGGTCAGTCACATGCTCGATACAAGCGGGAGCTTCGATCTTGATTCGTATTTCCCTGAAGCGCGGGACTATACAGGTGTGACTGCAGTTTCAGATATTTCTGTGACCAGTTACTCGCACACGCTGACAAGTGACTTCTTCACACCCGATCTGAACTGGGACGGGGTTGCAGACAACTTTGATTTATCCGTATTTGCAGGGATGTTGAATGCATCTCCCGCAGATGAGCGTGCGGATTGGAATCAAGATGGCAATGTAGATCAGGATGATGTTGACCTGTTTATGGCTGCGTATTCTGCGTACAACAACTGAATTATTGTTTCCTCATTTTTATTTTAAGTAAGGCCCGCAGTTGCGGGCTTTGCTTAAATTATGGGCAAGCACAGAGTATAAATAATTGTTCTCTTTCTATTCAGATCTAGACTGGCGCTTGCAATACGATTCAATCTGTGTCATGCTTGCATACAAGATACTGAAGGGATGGACGATGAGGCATATAGGTTTAGTTTTGTTCATGTGTACTGTTCACATAGTGTGCGGGACTGCATACTCGGATGTTGTGTATGTGGATCATGAAGCTGATGGAGCAAATGATGGCTCGACTTGGTCTGATGCGTTTGATTCGCTACAAGGGGCGCTTGATGTCGTCTCGTTTGGAGATCAAATATGGATGACCACCGGCGTGCACCGTCCTACTCGACAAGCGGAAAGAACAGATCCTACATCGACGACAGCAGACTTCCGAGATGCAACCTTTTGGATTCCACGGGGTGTTCAACTCTATGGTGGATTCCAAGGGGGAGAAGATACGATTGATCAACGGCCGGAATCCTTGTCACACACTGTACTTTCAGGCGATATTGGAGTGCCCGATGAAAATTCAGATAACTCCTATCGGGTAGTGTACTACCGATCAGTTCACGGCGGCGGATATGGCGCAAGCGATACCGATCAATCTGTACCGGCACATCTCGATGGTATTCTGATCACTTCGGCGAATGCGGATAGTGCCGTTGGTGGAGGTGTGTATGCGACATCGGTTGCTATTGGATCTGCGGTCTATAACTCGAGAATCAATTTCACAAACAGTGTATTCATCGGTAACTCATCTGCAGGAAATGGAGGGGGTGCATATATCAGCAGGTGGGCAGGAGCCATGAAGGACTGCGAGTTCCGCGACAACTATTCGCAAAGCAATGGCGGCGGTCTGTATCTCAATCAAATCGCTGGATCGAGATCGATTGTTTCAAGTATCTTTTCTGGAAACATCGCAGAGGATGATGGTGGGGGATTATGTCGAAGAGGTGATGGGGTTTCATCACCGGGAGTGCATCCGCTAATTGTGCTGAACTGTAAGTTTCAAAGCAACAGCGCAGGGCAAAATGGCGGCGGAGTTTCATACCGCTCAAATGTCAGCGGCTCCGTCAAGTTTCCCTTGGCAGTTGCAAACAGTGAGTTTATTCAAAACGCAGCAAAATCGAACGGCGGTGGTTTGTACTTGTGGGAAGGTGCCGCTCTTCCAGGTCCTGGGACCATTCCTGGTTCTGAAGGTGAGATTCAATCTTCCACATTTGGATTTAATGTTGCCAATGGAATGGGAGGCGGGGTATACGCGGGCATTGGTCCGACCTCTTCATCTTCCGCAGATCTCCTCGTTGGAAACTCCATCCTTTGGGGGAACATCGCACATGAAGAATCTCAAGCGAACAGTCAAGTCGATATCTATACAAGTTGTATTCAAGGTGGTGGATGGTCTTTGCCAACCCATTTCGGCAACATCACAGCGGACCCATTGTTTCGTGATCCTGACGCAGGTGATTACACGCTGTTGAACGGATCCCCCGCATTAGATAGCGGATGGAATGGGCTGCTTCCTCCAGATGTGGTGGATCTTGATCGAGACTTTGACGTGGCTGAGTTTCTACCTGTTGATATGCGCTTTCGATCTCGAGTGTTAGATGCTGGTGTTCCCGACACTGGCGCTGGAGATGGAGCGGTTATTGATATGGGTGCATACGAACTCTGTTCGGCCGATTTTAATCGAGATGGAAAACTAAATTTCTTCGATATCTCCTCTTTGATATCTGCATTTGTCAATGAAGATGCTGATGCAGATTTGAACGGCGATGGGATCATAAACTTCTTTGATATCAGTGCATTTCAGACTTCATTTTTGAATGGTTGTTGAACTGGTTGTTAGTCCAATGTGAATTTTGATCAGTGTGGCTCACATCATAAAGCACTTCAAGTGCTCGCTTTATTGTTTATTCCCCAGGTTGTTCTATAAAGTCGACATATTTATCCCTTAATCAAGCCACACGCTTAAAACAATAGTTATGGTATCTTGTTTTTTTGACGCGATAGGGATGGAGTTCGTTCTAGAATATGAGTCTAAGTTTTGCCAATCATTTCTTGGACATCATGCGTATGGTCTGTTGAGGATTCGTTTAAAAGAGAGTTCATGAATGAGCACCGGCACAACGAGGGGCAAGTGGTTCCGTTTCAGATGAAAACGGGATTATCTGTTCAAACGGGAGGAATGCGGACAGATCCATCCTTGATGAGAGCTGTGCGTGATGTGAATAACAGCGAAGCATGGAATACATTTTTGAATCGATACTCACCGATCGTTCGTGCATTTTGCATCAATCGAGGGGTGCCGATAGGTGATATTGATGATGTCGTGCAAGAAGTTTTTCTGAGGATTACTCAGTACTCATTTGCTGATCGGTATGACCCATCGGTGGGGACTTTCAGGTCATACCTGTTCCGTGTGACACGGAGTATTATAACTGGATTGAAAAGCTCAACGGTGGGGGAGGTTGCTGACTGCCAGAGTATTGAAAACTCAGAGGCAGAGTGGGAACGGCTATGGAAAATCCAAGCAGTCCAACTATCAATCGCACAAGTCGAGCGTACGTTATCAGAGAGTTCAAAGGATGTGTTGTCTCTGACAATGCGAGGGGTTTCGCCAACGGCGATTGTTCAAATTACTGGGATGAGTAAGGCTGCTGTTTATAAAAAGCGTGAACGACTGAAGGTCCGTATTCAACGGGCATTTCAAGATTTCATGCTCGATAGGAATGAAGTGTAAACATGGAGAATGAATCAACGAATGAGTTCTTTGATCACCTTCGAAAGTATGCCGTAGGTTCTATCAATCAGGTAGGACCTTACAAGGTCATCCGACAGGTCGCCAAAGGCGGGCAAGGTGTCGTTTACCATGGTATTGACTCGCGCGATGATTCTCCTGTCGCACTAAAGCGATGCGATCAGTACGATGGCAAGTCAGTTTCGAAGCTCGTCCGTGGTACAGAGCTCATGTCATTGCTCGATCACCCGTACATCTTATCATTGAAAGAAATTCTAGAAACCGAGGAAGCTCTCTGGATTATTACACCTTGGGTGGAAGGGGTTTCAATCAATAAGTGGGTCACGGAATTCTCAACGAATGATGATGAAACTATTACCTTATTTTTACAGATATGCGATGCGGTCAGTCACGCACACGCTCGTGGTGTCATCCATCGAGACCTGCGCCCAGCAAATATACTGGTCACTCCAAGTTCGAAACCATGTGTGCTCGATTTCGGAATTGCAAAGCAGAGTGTGCTTGCGCACAGCACGCATGTTGCAACTCAGAGTGAGTTGTCAGGTGACATCCTTTTTCTCGCGCCAGAAATGTTGCGACAATCTGCACCCGCGTCTGATATCAGGCAAGACATCTATTCGCTTGGAGTCCTGCTGTATACGATGCTCACAGAGTCGCACCCCCTCGATGATCTGCCGATGGGGGAATGCGTTGAACGCGTGTTATCAGGGCAGTTATTCGATGCCAACATCGAGAAGCAGTTAGAAGGATCAATTGGTTCGATTATCCGCAAGGCAACCTCGAGTGATCTCAACGCTCGGTACCGGACGGTACAAGAGTTTGCGGATGATTTGATCGCGGATATGAATGGTTACCCAGTCACTGCCAAGGTCCACACACAGCGGTACCTTATCGGTCGATTTGCTCGCCGAAACCGAATGCCGCTGGTAGCAGGGGCATTGATTGTCATCATCTTATTCGCAAGCACAGTCGCCGTGACGAGCGTTATTGCGCGTGGGAATAATGTACGAGATGCAAATACCCAGACTATGGGGATGCTCCAGAAAATTCTCCGTTCGCTCGCTCCTACAGAGGGACTCGGACCAACTGCCGATGGGCTGAGTGTCTTAAAGTTTGCAAGTGAGCAACTTGGCGAGTATTCAGACGGAAAATCTCGTGAAGAAAATATTGCCTACGCAGATGTGCATGCAGCACTTGCGAGCAGTTATCTTTCCTATAGGAGGGGGGATTTAGGCATACCTCATGGTTCGAAAGCACTCGATATCTATTTAGAGCTACTCGGACGCGATCACCCAAAGACACAAGAGACCGGTTCAGTGCTTGTCAACTTATATATTGAATCCAACAAAGTTGATTCAGCCGAAAAATATATGGATATGCTGATCGACGATCTTGATGTCTCTCAGATTGAGAATCCCACATACTTATTTTTGATGGGAATGATGAGGGCCAAGCGACAATCAGAGGATGCATTGCTCTATTATGAGAAATACATTGACATGATGAGTGACGCTCCGCTTAAACTGGCCAACGCGTATGAGACCCGTGGAAAGTACCTAAACCAGGCCGGCCGATTAAATGACGCACTGAACGATGCGGAGCAAGCGTATCAAATATACAATGAGACCCTTGGTCCGGATGATGCCCGGACTTTATCGGCGCAGCTACTCATGGCAAAGTCTCTTCAGCTCGTTGGTCGCTATCAGGAAGAACGACAACTCATTGTGAATATTATGCCTGCAGTCGAGCGTGCATTTGGTATGAATGATCCCCGTACATTTCGTGGATGGGCACATTTTGTGATTGCCGAGACAGAGATTGGTGATTCTGAGATTGCATTTGAACGAGCTCAAAGATTACTTGATCAAAGTATCTCTGTGTATCCTGAAGATCATTGGCATATTACACAATGCAAATTTTTGGTTTCGCATACATTGCTCAACCTCGGCCGATCTCAAGAAGTGATTGATCTGCTCCAACCAAGAATGCACACAATAGAACTTCACAACGGACAGCGGCTCACAGTCAAATATCAATCGCGTCTATGGATTACTCGCGCATGGAATAATCTTGGGGAGTTTGAAGAAGCGAAGCGTGTGATCAAACCCGCTTATGAAGAACTCGCTGTTGGGTTAGGAAGCGAGCATCTTCAGGTACTTGAATGCAGTTTTCAACTCTTACGAGCGAATCATGGTTTGAATAATGAACTACTGGTCCACGAAGAGGCAGAGCAACTTCTTGAACAGGTCGCACGAGTATCGGGACCACACTACTCATTGCGGCGCCGCATCCAACAGTTTGTGGATAGTTTGTGAGCCAATCTTCCAGGTGTGATATTGAGTGTATATGAGAATCAACAAAGTTGGTTATGGAGAGTTTGTTGGATAGTAGAAGCCGATTTGGCGATGGATTTTAAACTGAGGCAATGCCGTACGCTTCGATGAATCGGGCCTCGGCCTCGGTGCCTCCTGCGAGTACCATCTCTTGTCCGATTTGAAGCACAGTTGATGCGTTCGGGTTCGCAATAAGCCCTTGCTGTGGATCGCGTATTGCGATGATTGTGCATCCGGTACGATCACGAACGCCACATTCAGACAGCGATTTTATGTCGAGTGAATCAGGTACTTGTCTCCGAAACAGGTCAAGACCCTCTGCAACACTCGCTATTCGATCGCCCATGAGTTGATTGAAAATACTTGTCGAGCCCATCGAAGCATACGAGTGGACAAAGTCGGCGCCTGCCTTGTGGAGTGTTTCAGTATTCTGTTTCAGTGTTGATCGGCTGATTAGTTGTGCATCAGGTCTTACCGATCGGCAATAGATCGTGAGGTATATGTTGAGGCTGTCATTGTGAGTCGTAATGAGAATCGCGGGGGCATCCATCAGACCAGCTTGTTTGAGTATTGTGGGATCAGTTGCGTCGCCTATGATGATCCGATCATGAAATTCAGGTGTATTTCGCGCCCGTTTCGCATCAATTTCAATTGCTTTCCAATCCACCCCGCGCTCAGAAAGCGCCGCGCCAGCGGCAGCGCCGACATTGCCCCAGCCGATAATGAGTACCGGCTTGACCGATACATTGTAGATTACAAACGCTTCATCATAGTTGGTGAGCTGATCCCGCGATCCAGCGAGTAGCATGATCGTGTGTTCCGAAACGACTGTATCTGGAGTCGCAGGATGAAACTCGCCGCGCTCCCATAGGCCAATCACACTCACGCCGTGGTCGGAAATACGGTTCTCAAGGATTGTTTTACCAACGAGCGGTGTTCGGTGTGCATTGGCTTCAGCAATCAAGAGTTCGTCGATGTTGCCGACCACATGAGTAACCGCGTCACCCCCGACCATCCCACGGGCAAGAGATCGCCCCATCAACTCACCCAACTGGAAGACACGCGTTGCACCCGCATGCTTGAGGATCGCTGTGGTTGTTGGATTTGTAGATGTCGCGACAATGGGGACATCGGACGCAACTTGACGAACCATGAACGCAACATTGGTATTTGTCACATCGTCGCTCGTTGCAGCGATCAATGCCGCTGACTCCGTTCGAGCGGATGAATAGGTTGATACCAGGTCTAATGGACCAAAAATAACATGGACACCCATGTCATGCAGGCGCGAGGCATCATCGAAATCAGGGACGAGCAAGACATAGCTGATATCAGATTGTTCGAGTTTCACGATCAGATCCTCAGTCACAGCATCATGATGTATGAGGATCACATGTCCTGACATGTCCTCCCGCACCTGGCGGGGAGTCCTTGCAGCTTCAACAGCATCTACCCAAGGTGCATAAAGAAACTGAATAATCGTGAATGGCAACAAAACGAGCAGAAACACAATCCCAGTAACGAGCACGATCATGGAGAAAGCTCGTCCTAAGTCACTTTCGAATGTAATGTCACCAAACCCGAGCGTGGACATCACAGTCAGTGTCCAATAGAACCCTGTTATCCATGAGTGATCCTGGCCTTCAAGCTCCATGATGACATGAAACAGGATGCTGTATGCGACAATCAGCACCGTCAGTATGAGGATGAATTTCATCAACGAGCGGACATTGCGCTGGGTACGGTGTTCTTGTAGAAACACAAGCATCTGAGAGGTACTAAACTTCATTGGATCACAGCATATCAGAATTCATGACAGATATCACGCAGCGACGCAATGATTCATCCTTGTATTCTCCAATACGATGTGATCAGGATTTGATGAAGAGTTCTTTGTGGTCTATGAGCTTGATTTGATTCCTCACGAGTTGAAATCCAGTGTGTGGTATGAGTATGTGAAGGCTCATAGACACTGTTTTCTGCTATAATCGATGTGCAATGCGGAAAGGCAAGCAGGGCAAGCCAATAGGAACAGATAAATTGACGTTCAACCAGTAAGCAGAACTTATGTGCTGAAGAGTATGAGACTCCATCATGTCGCCTGAACAGATACAAAGTTTAGTAGCCGAGATAGAAAAGAAAGATCTCTCCACTGCTGCGCATACATGGAGGGTTGTGCTTTACACACGGGCTTTGCTTGAATCGTTCGGGGTCGATCGAGAATGGATTGCGCTCGGAACAACAGCGGCTGCCTTGCATGATATCGGCAAAGTTGATATTCCAAATCGGATACTTCAAAAACCAGGAAAACTCACAGATGAAGAGTTCGAGATTATCAAACTTCATCCAGTGACAGGGTTCGCCAGGATGATCACACTCAATGTAAGTGAGGAACCTATACACAATGTTGTACGGTTTCATCATGAACGGTGGGATGGACTTGGATATCCATTTCAGATCAAAGGCGAAGAAATCCCTATCGGTGCAAGACTGTTTTCTGTGATTGATTCTTTCGATGCAATGACAAGCGTGCGTCCCTATCGGCATGAGATTGGAGATGATGCGGCGCAGAGAGCAATCGTAGAACTTCAGGCAGGAATGGGGACTCGGTACTGGGCGGAAGGTGTCGAGGCGTTTACAGAGTTGTTCCAAACTGGGCAACTCAATTATATTCTGCACTATTTCAACGATGATGTTCCTGTGCCATCATTCGGTGACGCTCGTGAAGCAGAGTTTGATGCAATCCGGAATCATTATAAATCAATGTAATCGAATCGATGTTGAACGGTTTTCAGTGCCCAGAGCTAGATCAATAAATCTGAGCAAGCGGACGAGATGTGTCTCTCAGGGTATGACTTTCGATTAGATCACCCCTTATAAAATGGTGAGCAATGAAATCTCATAGTTTTACAAATAAAAAATGAACGCAGAATAGCGTGTTCTATGGCTATGAACGCTGTTTTGTGCTCAATTTTCAACATGAAACCAAATTTCATGCTTACTTCAGACTAGTTCAATAGTGGGTCGCCATTATCTACACATAGCCGATCGGGAAGTCCGCTTGGCAGTTCACCCGTTATGGGATTTTCGAAAGGGGAAATCAATGAAAAACACAACAAACACAGAATCAAATGTTTCAAGCAATCCAAAGAGACAACTCTGGACCGTCTTGGGTCTCATGATGCTCGCAGGTGTCGGGGTCACCCTCAGTGCCTGCAACACAGTCGAAGGTGTCGGACGAGATGTTGAAGCTGTAGGCGACGGCCTTGCAGACACTGCTGAAGACGCAAAAGACTAACCACAGATGATGGGTTGGCAAAATGAACCAACTTTCATCTGACAATCATTTCAGCCTCATCTGAGGCACCGAATATACACATAGAGACCCGGGTACAGGACTCGGATCAAAAACTCAACGGAACCTAATCGGGTATGACAAGATACTCGACTACGAAAGGGACAATATCATGCTTAGCTGGGCACTTACATTCTTTATCATCGCAATCATCGCTGCAGTCTTCGGATTTGGTGGCATCGCGGCAGGTGCGGCGGGAATCGCCAAAATCCTATTCTTTATCTTCCTCATTCTGTTCTTGCTCTCACTTGTGAGCGGACTCGCTCGCCGTGGAGACAAAGCGATCAATCGTTAACAACCGTATCTGACACAGAATAGAAATCAGAAACAATTCAAATACGATGGAAACTCCGTCGTTATGAAAGGAAGCTTTATGAAACGCACACAAACAGAGGACTCAATCACAAAGAGAGTTCTCCAAATAGTAACAATCGCAGCAATGACAACGCCAATCTTTGCACTCGTTGCCTGTGATACAAACTCCGGACCTGCAGAAGAAGCAGGGGAGGCAATTGATGACGCGGCAGACAATGTCGGCGACGCCATTGATGACGCAGCTGATGAGGTTGATGACGCGATTGATCCGTAATAGATTTTTTCGTCTGAAGACCACATTTCATGCTGTTACCAATTTTACAAAATTTAAATCCACACATAAGGAGCCATCAAATGGAAACTATTACGAATCTCAATGAAGACACAATCAAGGGAATCCAAAATCTGATTTCAATCAATATCGACAGCTCGAAAGGCTTTAACGCTGCGGCCGAGCACATCGAGAATGAACAAATCGCAAACTACTTCAGAGATTGCGGTACAGAACGCAAACGATTCGCTCATGAACTCCAGGTCGCAGTCGCAGTGAATGACAAGGAAGCCGAGGACGATGGATCACTAAAAGGAACCGCACATCGTTGGTGGATGAATATCCACTCAACTGTCACTGGTGGAAGTGAGCATTCAGTGCTCGCAGATGCTGAGCGTGGCGAAGATGAGATCAAGCGTTGCTATGAAAAGACGCTGACGGAAACTGCAGGGAGTCCTGTGAACGCAATCCTCCAGAGCCAGTACGGAATGGTCAAAAAGCGTCATGATCAAATCAGAGATATGCGCGACGAGCGTGCATAAATGAGTTGATATTCAACACTGATCGATCCAAGGATTGGTGTTGAATAAACTGACAACTGGTCGTCCCCTGGTGGTGAGAGGTTTCGTTTGAACCTCCATCACCTTTTTATATTGGCTACCATTTCTATCATCATCGTCTTACACAGGGACTTCAGAAGATGTGGATTGTTCAGATACTCTGGTTACTCGGCGCAGTGCTTGTCATTACGGCAACACTGTTCTCTTGGCTAGCATTTAAGAAATGGTGGTTACGGATTTGGGACTTCCCTAGATTGCAAGTTCTCGTGTGCGGTGTTGTACTGCTGTTGTTTTCTGTTCTTTTCGGTTTCAATGGGGCACAAGATCGAACGCTTTGGTTGATTATCTGGGTCTTGCTCATCATTTCACTCGTTCGGCAAAGCATGTGGATTATCAGAATGACTCCGCTCTTCAAGTCTGAAGTTCCATCTGAGTACATTCCAACACAAAGATCAATCAAACTGATTGCTTCGAATGTTGACTACACCAATGAGTTTCGATCTCAAGCGATCGAATCACTCGTAAAGAATGACCCAGATATACTCGCACTAATCGAGGTTGATCATCAATGGAAAGATTTGATTCAGTCATATATTGATCGGTATCCCCACCAAGTTCTTGAGCTGAAGAACAATGGGAAAGGGATGGCACTGCTCTCGAAGATCCCAATTGTTGAATCTGAGATACGGTACCTCGTCTCGGAGGATCGTCCATCGATCTGGATTCAAGTCCGATTCCCGAATCATCAATCTGATCAATCTGATCAATCTGATCAATCTGATCAATCTGATCAAGGAAATGATTCTGATCTGGTCGGTATATGTGTTCTTCATCCACCGCCTCCTGGATTGATGAAACAGAACAAGAATGAGCGAGTCTCAAGCAAGCCACGAGATATTGAGCTGGTCATTGCATCTGAGTTCGTCGCCGATTCAGAGATCAAGCATTGGGTGATGTTTGGTGATTTCAATGATGTAGGGTGGTCACGCACTACTGAACAAGCAAAATCAATTGGTAACCTCTTTGACCCAAGAATAGGGAAAGGGTTTTACAGTACCTATCACGCTCGTCGGCCATTACTTCGATATCCAATCGACCATGTTTTTGTCTCAGGATCGTTTAGAGTGCCGATGCTGGCATGCCTTGACGATATCGGTTCGGATCACCTTCCATTGTTAGCTGAACTACAACTTGACCAGACGATAGAAAACCCGGCCATCTCTAGATGATGACCGAGTTTGATTGATTGCGAGTCTTTAACACAATATCTCTTGGTCACATTACTCAGCGGTTTCCTTATCCTTTGGAGATCCGATGGAATCGAGTAGACTTGACGCAAGACCTGCAGCTGCGGCGCCTCTGCTGATCATTTTGATTGTCTTTCCTGGTCCAAGAACAGAAACAACAAGCAAGGCAGCGGATCCCAATGCGACAGGGTTTTTTATACCGATCTCGATTGCACTATCCTTGATGGCATCGAGACTATCGAGGATTCCATCTTGATCATTTGGAGTTTCATCCGGATTTGTTGATGCTGCATTTTCTAAACGATCCTTGGCATCCTCAGCTTGTTCCTTTGGGCTCGCGGATTCCTTATCTAGTTGCGAATCTCCCAGGATGGATTCAGCTTTCGAGCCATTACCCACCCACACGATTGACGCAATATACATCAGCGCACCGAGCAGCGCATACGCCACTCCTACGCATACCAGAGATGCTCCCCAACCGATGCGATCGCTCAGAAGAATGGTCACTCCTGCAGTGAGCAGAGTAAGCCCGAGCAGAGCGAATAGTGTTACTACACCCGCAAAAACAGAGCCAATGAGCAAGCGTCGTACTCGCTTACTCATCAGCTCTGCTTCAGCGCGGAAGAGCTCAGACCCTCCCTCTAACAGTTCCTTTGCACGCCAAAATATCATGAGTTACTTCCGTGCCAAAAGACGACCCGCAACGACTCCAACGCCGATTGCCAAGATCACCGCGGTTGTTGGACGGGCAGATACTTGCTCACAGACTGATTCATGACATTTCTTCGCGTTTTGGCTAAACGATTTCGCCACTTCCCCAGCCGATTCTGCGCCGGTTTTGACCGCTTCAATCGCATGCTGTGTCGCATGCGAGGTGAGCTTTGATGCGTCTTCCTTGAGGACCGATAGATCATCGCGAACAGCTGAAGCGTCGCTCTTGATCTCGGATAAGCCCTCGCCGAGTGAGGATTGATCGTTACTGTTGATCTTTGAATCTTTGGTGATGGTCTGCATATGAGTTCCTTTCTGCAGTAAGGTAAATGAATGAAAAACTTGATCATGCTCACTGTGAGCGTGAATCGCTTTGCGTCTGCTCGTTCAGAGACGAGTCTGCTTTTTCATGATAAATCGATTCGCGTTCTTTACTCCGCAAGTACATTGCCCAGACGACTGGGTTCCCCAGAATCGCAAAGACAATTCCGAGACCAAGTACCATAAATGCAGTGTTTGATCCCCATAGTGCGTAGGCGATTCCGCTCACGGCAAGAACAGCAAGTAACGACCCACCACAGAGCAAGAGCATTTCTTTCGCCCTGATCGTCGGATACGCAGGCCGTCCATCGGGAGATTGCTCTTCAATGCGTTCATCGAGTTCTTCGACTTCGGATTGATCGAGTTGATGTTGGATCGGCTCTCGTTCGCTCTTCGAATACGATGAGTCATGTGTATGAATAATGTGGGGAGTAGTTTCTTCGTTCATCGGAATATCTCTCTTAGAAGTACCAAACGCAGTAATGTTTGGATAGGAGTATGAGCTTGAAACCCTGCCGGGGCCTGTCGGTCCCGGCAGAGATGAGTTGCGGACTCTGTCCAACAAACACGATTCGGTTAATCTACCCACACCGGCGTCGAGTCATTCCAGAGTGTCCAAGTATTGGTATCATGCTCAAGATTCCATGCAGCGATGTACCGTTGGCCGTCGATGGTCGTTTCGCGTCCAGTGATTTTCACGCTGTTACCTCGGTTCATATCGAAGTCTTGGTGCTTGATGAACCAGGTCGGTCCGAGGATCACTTGCTGCTTTCCATCAGCTGTTTTTAACCACATCGCGGTCGCTGAAACGGTACCGTTTTGAAGTTTGATCGTTTCGGTTTTGATGAACTCACCATTGACCTGCACTTTTTTTCCGTTGGCAAATGTATAGGTTAATTCTGAACTGTTAATCCACGCATTACCGGTTCGTTCCCATGATTTCGATGACTTGGTATCTTTCTTTGATTGCTTCTGCATCTCAAAGCTTGGTGTTTGCATACCAAATGGTGCGTACGCATCGCGGACCGACATCTTGGTTCGCAATGTGCTCAGGTCATCCGGGAAAGCCATCGCTTCACTAAACTCGGAATCATCGGAATCTGACCAGACAGTTAAGTCAGGTGAGATCTGAATCGCAGCCCAAGGCACCATCGAAATCTCATCTGCAAGACCAAAGAGGTTATCGTTGGGATCAAATCCAAAGAACGGCACTCGACCAGATGTGGTTTCAATCACAGCATTCTGGATTTCGCCACCGGTTGTCCCACCAATCTCAA
Organism: uncultured bacterium; assembly: GCA_963976235.1. Lineage (GTDB taxonomy): Bacteria > Planctomycetota > Phycisphaerae > Phycisphaerales > UBA1924 > UBA1924. The sequence goes on along the minus strand of CAXBJM010000003.1, from coordinate 167,291 downwards.
TGTCTTTCCCGATCAAGTCAGAGAGCAGTACAAAGCGTGGAGTTTCTTGGCTCTCAACTTTCCATTGATAGTTTCCATGTCCATCACGGAGTTTGAGTTCATGCCCTGCAATGTTCGCTTGGGTTGCGATCATTTTTCCGTGATGCTTCGTGGTAACCAGTTCGACCCGGTCATTGACCGATGGGCTGTTATCCGAACCCATAATGAACCAAGATGGACCAAGGATGACCTTGTGCGACTTGCCTTGACTGTCTTTCACAGTAAGTACGACATCTTCGTGCTCGCCGAACTCTTCACGCGATACCTTTGTGACCGTACCTTGGACTTCTTTGGTGTTCATCTTGTCCTGATTAGAATCGCCGTAGCGTTCTGTGATCTCTTCAGTTATGAACTCTTTGAAGTTCTCCATCCAGTTCGAATGTCCCAGGTCCTTCCAGTTTTCGGGAAGAAACTCGATCTGTCGGTCAACCTGCTCCTTAGTCATGTTGACCGCGAACTGTTCTTGCGACTTGGAATAACTCAACCGGTTAAACTCAGTAGCAAACAGATCCTGTCCAACATTGAGCAAGCCGCCGTGACCGATGATCGCAAAGACGATGCGACCTGTACCACGATCAATAACCAGATCATTCACTGTACCGATCTGAGTTGTTCTGTCAGATCCCATGACCTCGGCACCCATCACGGTGTCAGACGCAACGAATGTCAACCATTGTGCGGAATCATGCGATTGTTCATGAGAGGATGCGGTCTTGTCTGGATCGACTGCCAGCGCGATTGAAGAGCCCGCACTCAGCGCAATAGCAACAGCTGCTGCACCAGCAAGTGGTAAGTTGTGCAAGCGGTTGGTGTTGATTTTGATATTCATGACTTTACCTTTCAATGGACCGTGCGATTTGAAATGTAACTCGGTGTCGGTCCTGTCCCGGTCACATGTAGAGATATTCGCACACTCATCTGAATCCAAGATGATTGCAATATGAAATCATTATCATTTTCGAGTTCAGCAGAAAACCACGGGCAAAAAGCAGGTTTTAGTGCGATGAGTCGGATTCAGAATCATTTTTATTTTTCTGAGTTTCACGCAATGGCGTGATAGATGATCCCATCGTGCGTTGTGCGAGGACTGTGATCGCATGAAGTATAAAAAGCAACGCAACAATACCAGCTACGAGAAAGATCACACTGAGTATGCCAGTATCTCGTCCTTGCGACAAGATGAGCGCTAAACCACTAAACAATGCGATCGCAAACACTGAAGAGATCAGTGCTTTGCCACGAACAAATCGATACAGATGAGAAGTCATTACCTGTACTATTGGCCTTCGAGATGAAACTCAGATAACGCCAAGATGAAATTGTTTTAATCTTGGGAATCGCTTGAATTTTTGGGCTATATCAACGAAAACGATTTGAAAATATCAATGTTCAGACCCAACAGTTGCAGGCAAGCTCACCTTGAAAGTGCATCCATTCTCCGGATTATTAGACACAGAGATTATTCCGCCATGGAGTTCAGCGATTCCTTGTGCAATCGCAAGCCCTAGCCCATGCCCACGGCCAGCGCGACTGGCGCCATCAACTTGAGAAAACCGGTCGAAGATATGTTCAATTTTGTCTTCTGGAATACCAGGACCTTGATCAACAATCAAGATATCCACCCAACATTGATCTTCCTTTGGGGAGCCGAGCTGTAGATGAACCTTTATGACGCCTGCCGCAGGGGAGTAACGAATTGCGTTTCTGATGAGATTGTTGAGCATGGTGATCAGTAAGTCTGGGTCGCCTTGCACACCGAGTTCAAGAGTATCTTCGTCTCCAAAGAGCATCGGGTCGAGTTCTATCGCATTCTGCTTTGACATGGAAATGCATTGGTCGATCGAATCCATGACGATGTCATTGAACAGATTTGTTTTACCACCTATTTTTCCAAAACCATCTTCAAGTCGGGTAAGGGTAAGGAAGCTTTCGATCATCTTGCCTAGACGCGTCATCTCGTCACGAACAGACTGCACGAACATTTTCACTTCATCACTCGACTCAGAAAGATCAATAGTCTCTGATTCAATTTGCATAACCGCGATCGGTGTTTTGAGCTCATGAGAAACATTGGAGATGAAGCGTGCTTGAGATTCGAATGCGCTTTGAATTTGATCTCTCGAATCGTCAATCTGCGCAACGAGTTCCATCACTTCAGCGCTCTCTTCTTCGAGCGATATAGGCTCAGAGATCGATTCGGGGGTTAACTGCGCCACAAGTTCCTGCACACGCGTCAAAGGAGTGACCGCAATACGAGAGATGAACCATCCCGCGAGCAATGACAAGAATGGAGTTGAAAGCGAGATAATCATCAGCGTCTGACCAACCTGCATGACTCGGCTCTGAGCATACTCATCATCTGTCGCGAGAAATAGGATATAGGAACCCCCATCGCGCCCAGTAATATTCTGTGCCACATATATCAGATGATTACCATCGAGAAATGCTGGCGGGCTCACCCATTGCACATCATCGAGCAGCACCGGTCTTGGACTCTTCATCGCTCGATCAATAATTGATTCATCAAGCTCGACTTGCGGCACGCTCTGTTCCAATACTCGATCACCATTGATATGGAAAACATCAAGGTGAAAAGTTTGGAACCGAATCAGTTCTAGATTCTCAGATTCAATCTGAGAAAGTTCATTGCTTGAAAGGAAGGGGAGTTCTTGACTGATTTCTGCTGAGACTTCAATCATCCGTTGAGTGATAAAATCGTTGAATGAGTTGTAGATTGTGCTGCTCAGGAAGACCCAAACGACAATGGTGCTGATCCATTGAATAAGCGTAAAAATAAGCACAACCCAAAGCGTGAGTTGGATACGCAGCGATAATCGAAACCGAGTTGCTTTTTGTGGATCCAGTAATCTTTGCACTGTCAGCTCATAATTCCAAATCGATATCCCGCACCCTTGATCGTATGGAACAACTCGTGTTCAAAACCCCGATCAAGTTTTTTACGCAATGACGACATGTACACATCAATCACATTGCTTCCGGGTGAATAGTTCATGTCCCAAACTTTTTCTGATATCTGCGCCCTCGAAAGCACGCGGTTAGGATTCCGCATGAGGTATTCAAGCAATGCATACTCTTTGTTAGAGAGTTCGTGTTCTTGATCGAGGCGCTTTGCTTTGCGGGTGTACAAATCGAGTTGGATTTCATCGCACTCCAGCAGCCGTCCTTCAGATGCTTCTCCTCTTCTCAAGAGCGCACGAATACGAGCAAGGAGTTCTTCAAACTCAAAAGGTTTGGTCAGATAATCATCTGCGCCCGCATCAAGTCCATCCACCTTTTCCTCTGTTCCAGAGAGTGCGGTAAGCATCAGAACTGGGGTTTCGACACATCGCCGCCTCAAGTTTCGGCACACATCAACTCCATCGCGATCAGGGAGCATCAGATCAAGAATAATCAGATCGTAAGGTGTTTGTCCCGCGGCGAGTTCTTCGCCTTCAAAACCGGTTTTGGATATATCCACAGCATACCCGTGACTGGTTAAGCCCTTCTGGACAGCGTTCGCCATCTTGGGATTGTCTTCGATGATCAGTATTCTCATACCCTAAGTATATACCAGAAATGTATGGGATGAACATTCATGCATCAGTCAGACATGTTGCAAATAGGTGATTTTCGTTCTTTGGGTTCTTACCTTAGATTAAGAAAATTTCATGCTTGGACAAATTGTTGATTTCTTCGCGATGCGTGACTGTCTGATCCCTTTCTCGATCGCAAGCTCAAACCTGTATGGGGCTATTCATAGATAACACTAACTATTCATTGGTTTGAACACACGCTCCATTCGGCTCGCGATGTCTCTTAATCGCTCTGCTCCACCGCCACCGACTTCAGCTGTTGCCCATCCCGAATAGTGAATCTCCTTGAGTGCTTTACAGACCTTGTTCCATTCCGCGTCTCCGTCACCGATCTTGACTCCAAAGCCTTTCCAAAGCCCTTCATCGTTCCGCTTCTGGCGAGAAAAATCTTTGACATCGAGTTTCAAAATTCGTTTGCCAAGTGTCCGGATCCATTGGTCAGGGTATCCATAGTTCACTATGTTGCCGATGTCGAAATACCAACCGATATGTTTCGAGTTAAACTCGTCAACATACCGTGCTGCTTCCATTGGGGACAGCAGGAAGTTGTTCCAAACATTCTCAAAGGCAATGGACACTCCCAAGTCCTCGGCGGTCGGGACATGTCGGGCAATTTCTTCGATTGAACGATTATATGCTTCGGAATATCCCATCGATCCATTCACCACCGCAGGGACAACCAGGACAGTAGTTCCACCAAGGGCTTTGCAATCATGCAGTGCAGTATCGAGTGCTTTGCTCGCTACTTTCCGTACCTGCGAATCCGGATGATTGAAAGGTTTGCTCCAATGTGATGAGAGCACAACACCAGGGATTTCAAGTCCAGTCGCGGACTTTGCTGCCAGTGCTTCGTTGAGATCCCAATCGGCAGGTGAATCGAGTTCTATCCCATCGAATCCGGACGACTTGGCAATGTTGAACTTCTCAAGCATTGTGCCATCGCCGCCGATCATACCGAACTTGAGCGCTTTGTGGATTGACTGTTCCCTTTGTGTACTTCGATGAAAGGCATTGGCAATGCTCGGCATCGTTGCGACCCCCACAGAAACGACTGCAGCTTGTTCTAAGAATGTCCGACGGTTCATATCATTCATACCTGATCCTCATATCGTTTCATTGGTTCCAGGAATCGCAAGTGGGGGAGTCGCTCGTTCTCCGAACTCCCAAGGCTGCTCATTGATTTGAACTTGTGAGTTCATCGCTTGTTCCCAAGTGACCACGCCCCCGGTGTAGGCCGCCATCCGACCCATAATCGCAAGCAGTGAAGTGTGGGACATGAACTGCCCATCGTTCACAGGCTTTGCATCACGGATCGACTTGAAAAGTACATCGTGCTCGCGTTGATACATATCATTGCTCGCTGCAACACCTTTCCACGGCTGAACACCCTCGATCGTGTGCGTCCCATTCCAAGGCTGCATCGTGCAGTGACCCTCACTCCCTAAGAAATACGCCGAGTTGTCCGAAGGCGTATTGGGCCAATGTCGACACATGTGGTACGCCCGTGCGCCATTGGCGTATTCATAAATCAATGAAAAGTGATCCCAGACATTCCCTGTCTCATCCAAGTCCGGGCGAGTCTGTCGGCCTCCCACCCCAAAGCAACGCGTCGGCGTCTGATCCTGCATCGCCCACGCTTGCCAATCAATCGCATGGACCGCTTGCTCAGCGACATGATCCGCGGATAGGCAGTTGAAGTATTGCCAGTTTCGCAACTGGAACTCCGCATCGGACCATTCAGGCTTGCGTTTTTTCGGTTCAACCCAACCAGTGGTGTTGTAGGTCGTCTGGATGGTGTGGAGCTCTCCGATGCCACCATTATGAATTGTCTCCATAGTCTCGCGTACCTGATCCTGGTATCGCCAGCAGAATCCAGACATCAAGGAGAGTGATTGCTCTTTCGCTTTCTTCGCCGACTCAAGCACCGAGCGAACCCCCGGCGCATCGACTGCAACAGGTTTCTCACAGAACACATGCTTTTTCGCATCGATCGAGTGACGCAGATGTTCAGGTCGGAAAGCCGGAGGCGTAGTGAGAAGCATCACATCAACACCCGACGCAAGTACCTTGTGGATCGCATCGAAACCGGAGAACTTACGATCCCCAACCTGTATCTTCTTGATCCATGTGTCCGTGCCTTGCTCATCATCAATATCAAGCATCGCTTCGCTTGCATAGTGCAGGCACGGGTTGATCTGCTCTTCAAAGACATCGCCCATCGCCCAGAGCACAGAACCCGGATCTGCTTTGAGTGCTTGGATAACCGCGCCGGTGCCTCGACCGCCACATCCGACGACACCAACCTTGAGTGTGTTTTCACTCCGCAGACCTGCTATCTTCCCAAAACTCGGGTAGGTGAAGACCGCCGCGGCACCAATCGCCGCAGTTGACGCGGTAAATGATCGTCGAGATAACAGCAGGTTCGGATCAGTCAGTTTGTTTATTGGCATTCAATAATCCTTCTAGAATTTCTTGGTTTACACCCTCGGCCTCGATGACAAATCGAAACCCTACCCATGAACAATCCGCGAGCCACCATCGGCTCCTTGGAATCTGCGGATCCGATTGATTCCACGAACTTGTTTCTCTTTGAAATGAAACCCCAGTACAATCGACTGCAGCATCTCGGTACCCGCCACCAAAGGCGATCGGTTTTCTTGTATCACTCATGACCCATTCCGCAATATTCCCATGCATATCAAACAGACCAAAGCTGTTGGGTGCTTTTAATCCAACCCGATGGGTTGAGCGATCAGCGTTGTCTGCAAACCAAGCAATATCACCGATTGATTCCAGATCATTCCCGCAACAAAAATCGGCGCTTTCACCACCAAGTGCGAGATAGGACCATTCATCCTGTGTAGGTAGACGGGTTTGCAAACCGGTCTTCAAGCTCAGCCAATCGCAAAACCCTTCCGCAGCTTGTCGTGTCATCCCGATCGCAGGATAACCATCATGCCCGAATCCACGATCAGGCGGAACATAAGGCTTGCTCGGGCGAGACATCGCATCCGCATCGGATCCCTCTTCGGGTTCGTCGAGTTTGTACACATAGATGTCATAGAGATCCCATGTAACTTCTGTAGTGAGCACATACAATGACGGTATCGCAACTTCTTCGGTTTCATCGGCGTGTGATGCATTTGTGCTGATGGTTCCCTCCGGGCAGAGCACAAGAGTGAAAGACTCAGTCATCCCCGGCACTCTTAATTCGAGTTCTTGCGATGACTGGGGTGGAGATGAAATTCCAACGGAGATCGATGTTCCCATGCACAGAACCATACAACACGCTTGTAAATGTGTTTTCTTCACGCTGCCCCTTTGTCTAGGAGTTGCATCTGGGTTGGTTTCTTGTACATCGTTGACTCCCACCGCGGTTGATGTCGATGATTGTACACCAACTCGATACGAGTACGCAAGCATTCATATGGGATCTCGATGCTCAATCGTGCTCTATGCAACCAGTGAATCACACGCTGCTATGACTGCACGAAAGGCGTTTGATGAGATTGCCAAGATTGAAGATGTGCTATCCGATTATCGACCATCCTCTGAATCAATGCGTGCCACATCACAACCATCAGGGACTTGGGTGCAAGTCTCTGAGTTACTGATCGATGCGCTGAATAGAGCGAAGGCATTTTATCAACTCAGCGACGGCGCGTTCGATCCAACCGTTGGCAGATTCACCCATCTCTGGCGACAAGCAAAGAAGGAATCAAGGATTCCATCTCCGATTGAACTCGACGAAGCGGCTCATGCTGTAGGATTTCCATTCATCGAGTTAGACAGAACACATAATCGAGTCCGGTTTATACGAGAAGGGATGATCCTCGATTTCGGTGCGATCGGCAAGGGGTATGCCGCGGACAGAGCGCTCGAAGTGATCCGTACGAATGGTATAACGATGGCACTTGTCGATGTTGGAGGCGATATCGCGCTGGGGGATCCTCCGATGACCGATTCAAACGGATGGTCTGTATCTGTGCAAGCCGGTACCGGCGCAGAGTGGACAGCGCCGCTGCATTCCTGTGCAATCGCAACCTCAGGTGATCTAGAAAGACATTATGAGCATGAAGGAATCCGATACTCACATATCCTCGATCCACGCACCGGGATTGGAGTTACACATCATCGCGCTGTGACGGTGATTGCCCACGATGGAACGACCGCAGATTCAGTTGCAAGCATCGTATCGGTCCTTGGTGAATCGATTATTCCAAAGCTTGAAGATCAGTTCCCAGGGATTCAAATCCTCATCGAGTCAGGGTCGCAGTATTAACTTCAAATGTCCGAAGTCTATGTGTTATGGTTAATCGCTGTGGATTTGCGATTCTAACAGATCGAGATCCGCTCTTGCACAAAAAAGAAAGCACCACTCGATCGGGTGAAAGAGTGGTGCTGTGGATGGTAGAAGATGAAGTAGTTTTAGATGATAATGTGCTCAACGCCGACGACGTGTTGCAGCAATACCGCCCAATCCGAGGAGCGCAAGGCTACCTGGAGTTGGGACTTGGTTGAATACAACTGTACCGAAGGGAGCGGTATCAGTGACCCAAACATTGACCCCTCCGACCTGCACACCCCATTGCACATGGCGAGTGCCATCTGCAATCGTGTCCAAGCTGATGCTGAACGCACCAGTGTCTGCGTCCGCAAAGACATCGACGGATGACGAGAAGTCTGCCGCGAAGTCACGAATGAAAACACGAGCATTGTGTGCATCAGTGAAGGTGTTGGATGCAATCACACCCTCAAAGGTAACGGTTGTTCCTGAGAGTGAACCGTCATCGACTTGCTGGTAGAGATTGGCTTCCATGAACTTATTGCCTGCAGCCCCTGGAGCGCCGCCGCCTTGGTACCAGAACGGGTCTGGATCGCCAATCGTGTTCGGGCCCATGGTTACAGTGCCTGCCATGTCATCGAAGGATGCTGATAGATCGGGCACGCCCCAACCACTACCAAAGACGAAACCGCCCCCATTTTCTGGGAGTTCGAATACATTCATGAACCCCAACCAAGGGGCAGATGAATCATCAACTCCAACGACAGCAGCGCTTGCTGATGTGCCAACGAGTGCTACAAGGCACATTGCTGATAGTGTTCTTTTCATTTCTCTCTCTCCTTTTAAGATGATCAACCGAGATCAAAGTAGTCCCACGGAAATACTTTCGCGTAGAATGTAACTGTTACTATTGCCGATTTTGCATTCACACGCAAGGGGGAATATGAACGATTGAGATAAAAAATGTAAAAAAATCGACGTGCCACCGCTCGCTAGGTAGGGTTTTGATTGGCGGGAATGGGGTTTTTGAGCTGAAGTATCTGTTTTGAGGATATCAGCTTACAAAAACATGGACTTTGCTCGGATCGATCGAGAATCGAACTTCATCATTTATGTTGACAGCGAAGTCACACGACACACGGGCAAGAAGTGTTTGGTCGCTGAGAGAGAAATGAAGATCCATCGCAAATCCGAGTCTTTCGAGATCAGTTACTCGCCCATCGATCCCGATCGAACCCGCACAAGTATCAGTCATTGGTCTGATGAGATGAGGACGGATCCCAAGATCGATCTGGGTTCCGGTTTCTATGCCCGCAGGGATTTGTTCAATCGTTAAGGGCAATCGTACCTTTGCTGTCTTTGTCGAAAAAGTGGCTGATGGATTCCCATTCTCGAGTTCATACACCGCTGGGATGATGTTCATCTTCGGAGAACCAAGGAACGACCCAACAAACTTGTTTGTCGGTTTGTCAAACAACTCGGATGGGGACCCTGCTTGTTGAAGCAATCCCTCATTCATAATCACGATCTTATCTCCAAGCGCCATTGCTTCTTCATGATCGTGGGTCACATAGACGGTGGTTGTTCCCAGTTCACGCTGGATTCTGCGTATCTCTGCCCGCGTTGATGCCCGTCGATCTGGATCAAGGTTTGATAATGGTTCATCAAAGAGGAAAACCGCAGGTTTGCGGACAACCGCTCGACCGAGCGCCACACGCTGGCGCTGTCCGCCTGAGAGTTGGCCCGGCTTTTTGTTGAGGATGTTCTCGAGTCCAAGCATCTGAGCTGCTTCACGAACTCGCGCTTGCCGATGATCCTTGGGCATCTTACTCATCCGCAGGGCAAACCCCATGTTCTCTTCTACACTCAGATGTGGATACAACGCGTAGTTCTGAAAAACCATCGCAATATCTCTCTCTTTCGGTGCAACAGTGTTGACCACTCGATCCCCGATCGAGATTGTTCCAGAGGAAATCTTTTCAAGCCCCGCGATCATCCGGAGAGTTGTTGATTTGCCACAACCCGAGGGGCCAACAAAGACGACAAACTCCCCATCCTGAATGTCCAGATTGAGATTGTTTACCGCTGTGAGACCATCATCAAAGATCTTGGTCAAGTTCTGGATTTGAATCGGAGCCATAAGGATCATTCCCCTGTACATTCATCTGACTGATTACACTGTCGCAGCATGTGAAAGATGATTTTCTGAGATTTCAGCAGATTCGTATTGAATAGTCTGTGAGATACAGTACGATAATGTAACTGTTACATCACTGCTTTGGAGCTTAAAAAGTGTCAATCAAACAAAAAATGTTATCCCTACTCATTTTTGCTGTTCCATCAGCCATCACGCACGCTCAATCATATGAACTCGTCTGGAGCGATGAGTTTGATGGCACAGAACTCAATGAGAGCTCTTGGCAGTACCAAACAGGTACAGGCACCGCCTATGGATTGCCTGTGGGTTGGGGAAACAACGAACTCCAATACTACACCAACTTCGAAAACAATGTCAGTGTGTCGAATGGGACGCTCAAAATCCAAGCGATAGAGCAAAGCTTCGGGGGACGCCCGTACACATCAGCGCGTATCCGCACAATGGGAATGCATGATTTTCTCTACGGCCGAATTGAAGGGCGATTGAAAGTGCCTTCAACATCTGGCGTTTGGCCGGCATTCTGGATGCTCCCTACGGACTCACCCTATGGCGGATGGGCATCCTCCGGTGAGATCGACATTATGGAATCGGTCAACACCGCAAACTCAATGCACGGCACAATCCATTACGGCTCGAACTGGCCCAACAATCAACTCAACGGCGGATCGCTCAACAACGGGACAGATTTTTCCGCAGACTTCCATACATTCTCAGTGGAATGGGAACCCGATGAGATCCGTTGGTACATCAATGGGCAGCAGTACCACAGTGTCATCAGTGACAACTGGTTCTCATCAGCAGCACCAGGAAATAATCGAGCTCCATTCGATTCCCAGTTTCATATCCTGCTCAATGTCGCCGTAGGAGGGGACTGGCCAGGAAATCCGAATGGGTCTGCAAGCTATCCACAAACACTCGAAGTGGATTATGTCAGGGTCTATCAACTAGTCCAAACTCCATTTGGTGACGAACCGGCGGTAATTCCTGGACGGATCGAAGCAGAAGACTTCGACAACGGCACAGATGGACAGAGTTATCAAGACTGCGACGCAACCAACAATGGTGGAGGATACCGCGAGACCGGCGTCGATATCCAATCATCCAACAATGGAGGATTCAATGTTGGTTGGATCTGCCAAGATGAATGGATGGAATATACAGTTGATGTCACGCAAGCAGGCATGTATCAACTCGACGCGAGAGTCGCGTCATTGGCAACCGGTGGGGCATTTCATATTGAATCCGACGGCAAAGATGTGAGCGGACCAATCCAAGTCCCTGTGACCGGTGGATGGCAAACATGGTCAATCGTTTCCTCACAGGTCAATCTCCCCGAAGGGACCCAGGTCCTGAGATTTGTGAACGATTCAGTATCAGCAGAAGAGTACAACTTTGATTGGCTTGAGTTTGTTGGCAACGCATCTTGTTCAGCAGCAGACTTTGAAGAACCGTATGGACAGCTCAACTTCTTCGATGTCTCCGCGTTTATATCATTGCTCGCTGCAGAAGACCTTGATGCAGACCTCACAGGTGATGGCCAACTCAACTTCTTTGATGTCTCTGCATTCCTGACACTGTTCGGGCAAGGTTGCCCGTAACTCAGCTCTGAGCATCATCTCAGAATCAAGCAATAGTCTTTTCATTCAACGATAAGAATCGGCAGGTTTGCTGTGCCTGCATGTCCCTGTCCGTCGCGGACAGTCGCGAAGATGCGATACGCGCCCGGTTCGAGCGTCATCGTGATTGTGCATGATCGTGATTTCTGATTGGTAATCTCGACCTGTATTGCGGAAATCGCATCTTCATGATCTCCACCTGCAGAGACCACTGTTGATTCACGAGTCACTTCCCAGTGGGTCGTGAGTGGATCCCCATCAAGATCAGACGCATCAAGTTTTACATGGACTTGTTGTCCCGTTGTGATTTGGTTGGCATCGACATCGATTTTCATCGACTCGACGCGTGGCGCACTATTTGAGACTGGGTTGCCAGTCCACAACTCACTCAGAACATCGACCCGCTCTGTAGTTTCCCCAGTTTCAAGCAAAAGCCCGTACCATGTCGCCGTCTTTTCTTGCTTGTTGCCCCAGAGAAATGCGAATGAACCGAGACATTGCTTGCCTAGATTGGCAGCAATTGTCTTCTGATAGTTCCCTTTGAGGAACGCTGCTTTCGCGCTGCTTGTCATCTCATAGGGTGCACCCCATTCTGAGTTCCCTGTTTCCCAGTGACCCAACACGCCATATTCAGTAATTGCATAAGGGAGTGTGAGGCCTTGAGCTTTGATTCGTGGCGCAAGATTACCCAGTCCGCCGTAAGAGTTAATCCCGAGCATATCAATCTGAGGACACTCGTTCTGGATGCGAATCGCTTTGTCATCACCGATCTCTGCGATCACGGACATCGTCGGATGGTTCGTGTCGAGTGATTTGATGATTTTGGCAGCATCATTAATCTGCATGATCGCCGTATCCATACTCCCTCCGAGTTCAACTTCATTGCCGACACCCCATGCGAGTAATGCAGGATGATCGCGGAACTCAAGTACAAACTGTTTGACACGATCAAGATCATGTTGTCGAGATTCTGGATCGGCATAGTCAAAGCCATGACGTGCATGCTCAAGCCAGATCCCAACGACAACCGCGATTCCAAGTTCGTGCGCCTCATCCATTAAGGGCGCGATCCCTTCTGCATCCCAGGTGCGGATGGTGTTGCCGCCGTAGGATTTGAGAAGTTCAAGGTTTGTCGTTCCACCCACTCCAAGGATGGTGAAGGGTTGATCATTGCGATAAAGCTGGTGTTCACCTGACTTGGATTCAATCGTGACGATCGATCCTTGTGGGTTCTGTGTTGTGCATCCCCCGATCGCTTGTCCAATGCTCAGTAAAGTCAAGACGGCAATTATGAGAGCGTTCTTTTTCATGCACATAGCGTAACAGTTACAATCTTGGTGGGGTGCCGGGTATTGAAAAAAGATGTATTTTGTGAATAAAAGCAATGAATTATGGGTCGTAAAGAGTCATATTGTGATGAAAACAAGGGTTTTAGAGTGAGCAGAGTCGTTTTTTACATTGGGGGGTTGACACTTCGTGAAGATTCTGGCACAATGGTGTAACAGTTACAATTTCTATCCACTCTCACTCTGGAAAACGATATGTCACTTGATCAACACAAGATTACAACTACTACTCGTCATCGTGCGTTCACCCTCATTGAGCTTTTGGTCGTGATTTCCATCATTGCGTTGCTGATAGGAATTTTACTCCCCGCGCTCGGGCAAGCACGCGACAGCTCGCGTAATTTGCTTTGTAAGTCGAATCTCCGTCAAATCGGTGTCGCATCAATCATGTATTCTGACGATTACCGAGGCAAGTTTGCTCCCGCCGTTGGTGGGCCGCTCGTCATCGATCCCGCCAACGGCAAGAGGAACATGGTCTGGTATGATGTGAATCGGATTGGTCAATATTTGCCTCAGGAAGATTTTCGCAATGTCTCCGCAGATAGCGATGAAAACCCAACCGTCGGTGGTTCTGTGATGGAATGTCCGAATCATCCCAACCCTGCTCGTTCCTACACAATGAACTACTGGGCAGCTTCAGCGGGTGAATCAGAACTTGACTGGAATACAGGTGAATCAATTTTCTATAAACCCGGATCATTTCGGGAAAACAGTGACACTTATCAGATGGGACGAGCATTTGACAACTCTGTAGATCGGAGTAGTTCGACACTGTTGCTCGCCGAGTCTTGGGGGTTCTGGCCTGCTCAGATTGAGGATGATACAGGGACGACAACTTGGTTCTCTGCAGCATCAATGGGATCAAGAGGTCTTCCAGGAGAACGCTTTGGTGCGGGGGAAGGACCAATGGATCCCTGGGACGGTTTCTGGAGAGGCAACGGGAATTTCCCGCGTTCGCTTGAGATGGATTCAGATACAACGCTCGAACCAACAAGTTATTTGCCATATTACCGCCATCCGAACCGTCGCGATGAACCACTCAAAGCAGAGGGTGGTGTGAACATTGTGTTCGCCGATGGGCATGTCGATTACTCTGAAGCACAAGATCTCTTCGATTCGGCAACCGGACGCAGTACCTATAAGGTACTATGGTCACCTGACGATCAGAAAGTTGAAATAAGAGAGCTTGGAAAGGAATGAGTCTTTGAGTTCAGTACGAGAAATCGCAAACAAGCTTGGAATCTCCGTAGCAACAGTCTCGCGGGCAATCAACCAGAATGATGGTGTGAGCCCAGCAACCAGAAAGCGTGTGCTTGAAGCTGCTGAACTCGCGGGGTACCGTCCGTCTACGGGGCGTAAACCAACAAATGTCATCGGCCTGGTCTATCCGGACGATCCCGTCAAATCCGATCTGGGGGACTTCGAAGCAGCGCTCCTATCAGGTATTTTGCGTGGGATCTACGAGAAGAAGCACGATTTGACATTTATCAGTGCAGCACGCGATAAACACAACGATGAGAGTTATACACAGTTCTTCCATCGCAAAGGTGTGCGTGCGATTCTACTGAGATCTCTTGGTGATGAAACACTCGTCAAAGAAATCGCTGCGGAAAACTTCCCGGTGCTGCTTGTTGCGGACCGTTCTGATGATCTTCGAATCAATTACATCGATTCAATATCGAACGATACTTCTGCTAAAGCAGTCGACTACCTTCTCAGTCTTGGTCACAAGCGGATCGGCCTTGCAATTCACAACATGCTCGACACCGACCATCAGGATCGCTTGTTCGGATATGTAGAAGCAATCAAGGGTGCTGGAATTGAAGTCGATGAGTCGTTAATCGTACGAGCAGAAGCAAACACCGCCGGCGGCGAGATCATGCTCACCAAACTCCTTGAGCTTCCAGACCCGCCAACCGCGATCTACTTTACCAACCCAATGTCAACCATTGGTGCGATCCACAAATGTCTCCGTCTTGGGATAAAGATCCCACGCGATCTATCTATCGTTGGGTTCGATGATTCCGTCACGCGATACCAGACCTATCCCCGATACACCGCGGTGTGCCAGGATGCGGTTTCGCTCGGAGTAGAAGCTGCCCGTTGGATCACACGCGCGAGTGAATCGATCATATCTGAGCAATACCGTGAGGTTCGTCCAACGAACTTTGAGGTCCTCGAAAGCACCTCGTATGCGACTGAGAATCCCGTCCGTATCGATCAAAGCGGCAACCTTATTCGGTAATATGAAACGCATTGCTTTTCTCGATCAAGGTGAGACTTGAATCGGAAATCTCTTCAACAGATTCAAGAATGAAAAATGCAACCTCACTGGCAATCCTATCACTTCGACACCTCTCGATTGGGATGTGGATCATGGTGGTGCTCTTTTTGATCAGCGGAATGGTCCTCCTCTCATCAAATCAACGCCCGAGTGAAAACCTGCAAATGTGGGTGTTTTCGCCTGAACATCAAGCGATGTACGCACCGATGATCGAAAACCTACAACTCAACTCTGAGAGAAACGATCGAGATATTGATCTCTCGCTCTTGAGCATCGCCGCGATTAAAAGCAAGATGATGAGTGGTTTCTTTGGTGGGCTGCCCACTGCGGATTTGATCGAGGTTGAACGCGCGACAGTCGGACAAATATTCATGGGCCCATCCGAAGCGATCGGATTTCATGACTTAACCGATCGTCTCCACGAAGAGGGTCTATACGACCAGATTAATGCACCATCATTGAGTCCCTGGAGCGTGGGGGGGCGAACCTACGGGCTTCCACATGATGTGCATCCTGTGATGCTCGCGTATCGTGCAGATCTCACCGAAGCTGCAGGGATTGATCTCACTCAGGCAACGACATGGGACAAGTTCTTTGAGTTGCTTCGCCCAATGATGGATGACAATGATTCGGATGGCCGTCCAGATCATTACCCGCTTTCGATGTGGGTGACACAACTTGATAACATTGAACTCCTGATGCTCCAAGGCGGCGGGCAGCTCTTTGATAAAGACGGTAAGCCAACCCTCGATACTGATCAGAATGCAGAACTGCTCGCGGAGATTGTCTCATGGTGTGCGGGAGCGAATCCAGTAGTGACTGATATCAACGAGTTCAGCGCAGCGGGGCATCAATCTCGCGTGGATGGTGACGCGATCGCGTATTTGTGTCCTGATTGGATGTGCTCGATATGGAAGATGCATGTCCCGGGAATTGCTGGCAAAATGAAAGTCATGCCACTCCCCGCATTTACAGAGGGCGGCCGACGCACAAGCGTGCGTGGAGGGACGATGCTCGGAATTCCAAAGACAACACAAGCGTTCGAGCAATCATGGGAAACCGCGGTCGAGTTGTATACCTCTCCAGAGATCGCACGCGAACTTTATAGCATGGTGGACATCATCTCACCGATCCGCTCATTGTGGAATGACCCTGTCTATGCAGAACCAGACCCGTTCTTTATGGATCAGAAGAAAGGGCTGATGTACATCGAGCTTGCGCCACAAATCCCACTCAGAACATCATCCCCATACAACTACAACGCGGTGCTTGAGATCCGCGATGCATCGACGAACTTGCTCAACTGGTATAACGCACAAGAAAATGCAGACGATGCAGCGATGATCGAGAAAACCAAAGATCTACTTAGGCGAGCACAAAGATCAATCGAACGCCAGATGTCACGAAATGCATTTACCGGGATTGATCCATGATGTTTCGACGATTGCGAGAAAATCAGATCGTTTTCACATGGGCAGCACTCACTCCATTTATTGTCTTATTTCTTGTGTTCATGCTCTATCCCCTCATCCAGTCCGCATTTCTTGCAGTGAATCAGACCTACGGCCCTGAAACACGGCTCTATGTTGGTCCAAAGAACTTTCGACTCCTCATCCAAGACCCGGTTTTCTGGATCGCGATCAAGAACACATTGCTTTACACGCTTGGATCACTCTTCATTCAACTCCCCCTCGCTTTCGTGCTCGCGCTGGTGCTCAACTCGCGAAGACTCCGTGGACGATCAATCTATCGCTTGATCTTTTTTAGTCCCCAACTCATGGGTCTGGTGTTTGTGTCCATTCTTGGGGCGCTCGCATTCGAGAAACGAGCAGGATTCGTGAATCGTTCGCTCGCTTGGATTACCAATAACCCTTCGCTGCTCGAAATCGATTGGCTCCAAACATACATCATGCCGACACTGATTCTGATCTCGTTGTGGCTGTATGTTGGGTTCAATATGATTTATTTCCTTGCAGCGCTTCAGAATGTGGATGATTCGTTGCTCGAAGCTGCTGAAATAGACGGCGCTGGTCCATTCAACCGATTGCGTCATGTTGTGATTCCGTCCGTGCGACCTGTTGCGACATTTGTTGTGCTGCTTTCAATGATTGGGTCGCTCCAACTCTTCGAGCTTCCCTATATCCTCCTCGATGGCAATGGGGGACCCAACAATGATGGACTCACGATTGTGATGTATCTGTATCAGAACGGATTTGAGCTTGGGGATCTTGGATATGCAAGCGCAGTGGGGTGGGTGCTTGCACTAATGTTGATCGGGCTGGCACTTGTACAGATCCGGATGGTTCGAAAAGAGGAGGCGATGCGATGAGTGTTGCTCGACCATCCAAAATATCACGAAGCGTCACCCACCTTGCGCTGTTTTTGCTCGCGGTTGTGGTGCTCTTGCCTTACACATGGTTGCTTGTTGCATCGCTCAAGTCTCGCGAAGACTTCTTTAGCGGATTGTTTTTTCCACCCGGTGAGGGATTCCTTGGGATATCCTGGGATTCACTCACGCTCGAGAACTATTCCAACTTGTTCGACACCCGGTTCGGTCGCGCAGCGATCAACTCGGTCTTTTATGCATCAACGAGTGCGATCTTTGCGACCATCATCTGTGCGGCAACCGGTTATGTGCTTGCGAAATCGAAGTTCCGAGGAAGAACATTCATCACACTCGTTGTGCTTGGTTCTCTTATTGTTCCGCCAACACTGTTGATCGCGCCGAGTTATGAGTTGTTGTACAACTTGGGATTGCTTGATTCTGTGTGGGGGTTATTACTCCCTACATTCGGTCCAGCATTCGGTGTGTTCTTATTCCGTCAAGCGGTTCAGCAGTCGGTCCCCGATGAACTGATCGAGGCAGCACGAATCGATGGATGTTCAGAGTTCGGGATTTTTATCATCATCGTGCTCCCGTTGATCCGTCCTATGGTCGGTGCGTTTCTCTTGATTACTTTCCTTGGCATGTGGAATAACTTTATCTCGCCTCAGATTGTGTTGCAGACCGCATCCAAGCAGCCGCTCTCTGTTGCGATCTCTCAGCTTCGAGGCGTGTATCGCACCGACTATGGACTTCTGATGGCGGCAACCGTGGTCTCAATTGCTCCCGTCGCAGTGCTCTTCCTTGTGCTGCAGAAACAGTTTATCTCTGGACTGACAAGCGGCGCAGTCAAGGGTTGATTCGCGGCCGTTGAGTAACAGACGAGATGATGAGTAGGTATAAAAAAACGGGCTCATGCCCGTTTTGTATTTGAGATGCAAGGCGATCGATCAATCGCAACCTTGGTTGTAGAGTTGGATGAACAAGGACACATCGAAGAAGTTGACTGCGCCGTCGCCATTGAGATCAGCAGGGTTGTTGCAAGGTGCCTCACCTTGGACGAGACTGATGTTATCCCAGAATGAAGCGCCGCCTTCTTGGACTGGGAAACCTGCATCCGCCCCGAGTTGGATGTGAAGCAATGCAACGGTGATCTGGGTGGTGCCTACTGGAGCAATGCCGCTGACTGAAGATTCGATCCATGTATCAAACGGATCATTTTCAATATCAATCGCGGGTGTTTCAGGGCTTTCAATTGCGTCGCCGTTTGCGTCTTTGAAGCTCATTTGCAGAAGGATGATGTTTTCCGAACCGATCGCATCAATTGATGGATTGAGTACATGTGAAGTGACTGTGTACAGTTCGCCGGGGATGATTGATGCACCAGAGACTGTTTGCAGGAGGACCTGGTCACTCTGTGAGCCAGTGCTTGCACCGAACATCTTTGCAGCTGTCGTGCCATCTTGCGGCGTAACTTCGACACCAACATCTGCGAAGACATTGCCGAACTGCATCCAGTTTTGGAACAAGACAACGCCAGGACCCGGGGTCTCAAAGCTGTTGTTTGCAAGTAGATTTTGAGCATTGGCGCCGAATGAGGCAAGCCCAAGTACAGCGGTCATGAAGAGTGATTTGTGCATGATTCGATCTCCTTCGATCAGGGTGATGGTCGTTGACTCTGAGAGTGAAACAAACGAACGCCTAACAATGCGTGCGTATGCATCACTCGATGTAACAGTTACATCAGTGTATCGGATTTTACGAAAACACCAACACCAAAACACAGGAATTTCGCTACTTTTTAGATATCAATCCGGATTATGGGACACGAACAGGACTCGGCTTCAGAGCGAGTTTCAGGTGAGCGCCGTTGGTCTCGATGACCTTCGAGTACCAGTAATACGACTCCTTGGGGACCCTGCGGAGTGTCTGGTAGTCAAGATAAACTAAACCAAACCTCAATGCGTATCCCTCTGCCCATTCAAAGTTGTCGAGTATGGACCAATGGAAGTATCCACGCACATCAACTCCGTCATCGATTGCTCTGCGGAGTTGGGTAAGGTATCGAGTTAAGAAATCAATGCGACCCGAATCATGGACCTTGCCATCGAGATGAATCCAGTCCATTGATGCGAGTCCACTCTCTGTGATCACTACAGGGAGTTTGTACCGTTCTTGGAGAAGCTTTGGACCCCAGTACATCGAGGACGGATTGATTGTCCAACGGAACATCGTTGTCGGGTATCCGCGTTCGGGAGCGATGAGTTCCGGTTCTCCATCCTTGCCAGCACGAACAACTCCGGCGCTGTAGATATTCACACCAAACATGTCCAGCGGCTGACACATGATTTCCATATCCTTGTCAGTCCATGCGGGCGCATCATCCCCATACAGTTGAATCCCGGCTTCAGGATATTGCCCCAGGATAACCGGGTCGCAGTACCAACTGTAGTTGTATGTCCATCCCTTGGGATCGATCCCGAAGGTTGCTCTTCGTGCAGCTTCAATATCTTCAGGCGAATCTGTTTCTGGTGTATGCAAGCATCCTACAGGTGCAAACCCGACGATTGGAGTTTGCTTGGAATGTTCACGGATGACTTGCACAGCGCGTCCATGAGCAAGCAAAGCGTGGTGTGTTGCGAGTAGAACTTCTTTCCGGGTAAGTTTATCACCTGGCGCATGGGTCCCTTCGTTCATGCCCAGACCTAGGAAAATTTGAGGCTCATTGAGTGTAAACCAATGCTTCACTCGATCGGAATATCGCTTGACAACCGCTTGCGTATATTTTGCAAACCACTCTGGTGATTCAGGATTCAACCACCCGCCTTGTTTATAGAGTGCCGAGGGAAGATCCCAGTGGTAAAGCGTGATCCAAGGCTCAACCCCCTTTGCGAGCAGGCCGTCAATGAGCCGATCATAATACGCGAATCCAGCTTCGTTTGGTTCGCCTGTACCATTCGGGAAAAGCCTCGACCAAGAGATCGAGAACCGATATCCACCAGCACCAAGATCGGAGATGAGCTCGATATCTTCATCCACTCGGTTATAGCTATCGCATGCAATTTCTCCGGTGTGTCCATCGAACACTTTTCCGGGTGTGTTGCAGAAGTCATCCCAGATACTCGGGCCGCGTCCATCTGTGGAGACAGCGCCCTCGAGTTGGTAGGCTGCGGAAGCAACTCCCCATGTGAAATCATTTTGAATTGGCATCCGGTCATCCTTTTGAGGCATAGGGAAATTGCATGTAGGCACAAGCATATGAGTCCAAACAGTAGATTTTCTTTCAATGCATAAATCAGCTTATTTGTCGAAAACACAAGTTCGTTCTTCACTGGTGGAAGGGAATAGTATTCATTTTTGAACTTGAGTTGTCGGTTATCCTTCGATTTGAATGAATCAGTGAAAAGTAGGACATGATTGGTCATGATCAGGGAACACAGAAAAACCATGAAAAAACGGGCACATCACATGTCCCGTATCATGGATCAGTTATGGAGTTGACTGATGTTTTATCCTCGTTTACGGCGGGTAGCGATCAATCCACCAAACCCGAGCAATACCGCGGATGCAGGTGCCGGCACGATGGATACTGATACATCATCAATAAACAACTGCATTGAACTTCCGATGTTTGCACCGGTGACCGCTGCAAACTGAAGCGTGACACCGCCGCTGACATCAGCGCCGGTGGTGGTTGTGAAGCTGTACTCTTGCCAATCACTTGTGACAAAGAGAGGTGCGCCGCCGAGCAGCACCGATGAAGATACTCCGCCGCCATCAATTTCAGAGAAAAACTCAGCGAACGAAACTCCACCGATTTCTCCCATGCCTTTGGCCATAAAGGAGATAGTCACTTCTTGGAATGCTTCGACGGATCCGATTCCGAGATTTGCTTGTTTGATGACTGCTGAACTACCGGTTGCCAGGTTGTTGAGATCTCCAGCGAATCCCCCAGAGAATGCATCTCCAGTCACATCGAAGGTAGAGTCACCAGTCGGGAATGAAACCCATCCAGAGACATCACCAAGTTCAAATCCACGGTTGCTGTTGGTCAATTCAAGACCAGCACTCGCAACCGATACGATTGAAAGGGCTGAGATCATGCCGATGAGCGTTGAGATTTTTTGAGTTTTCATTGTTTGTTCCTTGAGTTTGTCTACACCAGTAGGGTTGATTTCGGTATCCATAGAGGCTTTGAAAGCAGATAAAGCAGATTTAGACACCCAGTATGTAACAGTTACATATTGGCAATGTAACTGTTACGGAAAGCGGTGTCAATCATAAAGATCAATATTTGGATTTATTTATCGGATGAAGATCGAGTTCACAAAGTCTTTGGGGCAGGTCGAATCTGAATGCTGGGACTGGGCCTCATTTCAATCCTGAAACAAGGCTATTTGGACCGTGTTCATGTTTCGAAGGGAAGAGTTCGACACTTTCGATGTGATTCAAAAAAATATCAGTTCAGTAATGTGGATCGATGATCTACTCGTCAAATTGATCGTAATTTTTTCACTGCGACATGTGTGTGTAGATGTGACGGCATGGAGAATGAGTATTGTCAACTTCTCATTTTTTTCAGAAATCCGTTTGACATCAAAATCAATGCCGCTAATCTGTGTGCTTGCATCAAGAGTCCCGGGATGTCTCAAAGGTCCCGGGCGGCAACCGAGCTGTTTTCTAACAGCCACGGTGCCGAGACCAGCCCCGGCATGGGGAACGATGTGGACAAAGCCGCTCTGTCGGTATTTGCCAAACACGCAGCGATGTGCTGCAATCCATGCCAACACTGGAAGCTTTCGATGCTGTGAGGATTCACAGCATGGGATATTTCAACACCAATCACGACCAATCAACCACCGGAACATTGCCTCGATCATCAGATTCGATCTGTCTTGCTCGCGGGAGATCACCTGTTGACGGCGAGCCACTCGTTCCTGGTATTGTTCAATCAACTACTTTTTGCCGATCCGGTGTGGGGAGTGACCCGACTCATCAGTATTCACGGGTTTCCAATCCATCGGTTGCAACGCTTGAGGGTTTGCTCGGTGATCTTGAAGATGCGCCTCCGGGTGTGTGCTTCGGGACAGGGCTCGCAGCGGAAGTCGCGTTGTTTCTTTCGTTGCTCAAAAACGGAGATCATGTGATTTGTGGTCGCTGCGTGTACGGCGGAACAACTCGACTACTCCAGCAGTTACTCGGAGATCTAGGGATCGAGACCACCTTTGTCGATGCGACTGATTCGGATGAAATCCGCAGTGCAGTCCGATCGAATACAAAGCTCGTGTTCATCGAAACCCCAGCAAACCCAACGCTCGGGATCACTGATATACGCGCATGCTCGGACATTGCCAAAGATGTGGGCGCATTGCTCGCGGTCGATAACACTTTCTTGACAGGGGTGCTTCAAAGACCATTGGATCATGGCGCGGATATTTCTGTGTATTCAACGACCAAGTTTGTTGATGGTCATTCCGTTGCGCTGGGGGGCGCGTTGGTTTCGAAGAATCAAGAAGTGCTTGATCGTATCCGATTTATTCGCAAATGCACCGGCGCGATCCAGTCGCCCTTCAATGCGTGGTTGACCATCAACGGGCTCAAGACTCTTCCATTGAGAATCCGGGCGCAGTCTCAGAGTGCATCAAAGCTTGCGCGTTGGCTCGATGAACAGGCGGAAATTAAAGCAGTATTCCACCCATCACTTGCAACAGGGGATGAACGATTGATCGCGGATCGCCAGCATATCGGTGAGCACGGCGCTGTCGTTTCATTCGAAATATTGGGAGGGTATGACGCGGGATGCTGTTTCGTTGAGCAACTCAAGTTGTGCACACTCGTCGAACATGTTGGATCAGTTGAAACACTCATCACCCACCCCGCGTCGATGACTCATGCGGATGTACCTGCTAATCAAAGACGAGCGGTAGGGATTTCCGATGGGCTTCTGAGACTGTCTGTTGGTCTCGAAGGTGTAGACGAGTTGATCGAAGATCTGGGACAGGCACTCAAGATTGCAGCATCACGATGTTCGGGGGTGCTCAGTGCGTAATCAACCACTCATCGTTCTGAAGTTCGGGGGATCGGTATTGCTTGATGCACAGCGTCTGCGTGTTGCGGTGCATGAAATTTATCGCTGGCGCCGAGAAGGGTATCAGGTTCTCGCGGTTGTTTCGGCGCTTTCGGGTCGAACAGAATCTCTGCTCGATCTGTGTACATCATCCCTGGGAGAAGTCTCTGATCTTGAGCAAGCATCCTTGCTCGCAGCGGGAGAGCTTGAGTCTGCATCATTGCTTGGAAAACAACTTGATCGTGCGGGTATACCCGCAAGCGTGCTCACTCCGGATCGGGTTGGGCTCATCGCAAAAGGAGATCCGCTCGATGCCGATCCTGTATCTGTAAATTGCGAGCCAATTCGTGCAGCACTTGATTCTGATGGTGTTGTTGTTTTTCCAGGGTTCGTAGCAATCGATCAACAAGGGAACACTGTCACGCTTGGTCGGGGTGGATCTGATCTGACTGCGATTTTCCTTGCGGATTGTCTCAACGCGGAATGTTGTCGACTCATCAAGGATGTAGATGGTCTCTATGATCGTGATCCTGCGATCAAATCGAATGTTACCCGCAGATACGCGCACGCGGGTTACGATGAAGCATTACAAACTGATGGCTCGATCATCCAGTACAAAGCGGTCCGCTTTGCAAAGCGACATGCATGCCAGTTTGAACTCGGGCGATTCAATGGGATCCAACCGACGACCATAGGGATCGGAGATGCAGTTATTGAGAACGCGCCTGATGTGCCTTCGATTCTTCGGATTGCACTGTGCGGCTATGGTACGGTGGGTTCAGGCGTTTTCGAGTTAGTGAATCAACTGCCTGAGCTCTTTGAGATCACGGGTGTTGCGTGCAGAACTCCTGAGAAACATCCTGATAAATCTCGGGTTCTTACTGATGATGCGGCTGCTTTGTCAGCATCAAGTGCAGATATTGTGGTGGAAGTGATTGGTGGGATCGAGTTACCAATGGAGATTGCGCAGAATGCGTTGTCGAAGGGTTCACACTTTGTTACCGCGAACAAGGCGTTGATCGCTCAACATGGCGAAACAATCGGTCAACTCGCACAGCAATACACTCGGCGAGTGCTTGCGTCTGCAAGTGTCGGTGGGGGAGTGCCCGTGCTTGAGTCACTTGGGGCTGGACAAGTACGAAGTGTCCGCGGAGTACTCAATGGGACGGGAAACTATGTGCTTGGGGCACTTGAACAAGGTGTGTCGCTTCATGAAGCGATCCATAAAGCACAAGAACTCGGATTCGCAGAAGCAGATCCATCACGCGATCTCGATGGGAATGATTCCCTCGACAAACTCCTTGTCATCGCTCAAGCGCTCGGCTGGTCAATACCGACTGAAGCGATAAGCACAGAATCAATCACCGATTCGTCGAACTCGCAATTGGGTAATGGTACAACCAAACACATCGCCCTCGTAACCCAAGAACTTGCTCAGGTGAAAGTTGAGCAGGTTGATCCCACCAGCGTGCTAGGTCAACTCAAGAATGAATGGAACGCTGCGATCATTGAGTTTGAAGATGGAACATCGAGCATCGTTCGAGGAAAAGGCGCTGGGTGTTGGCCTACAAGCGAATCCGTCATCGCGGATCTGCTGGAACTCAGCCGATACGAGTGTTCGAAGAAAAGTTCAAAGGAGGACTGCTATGACCAAGCTTTTTCCTGATATTGGTATCGTTGGGGCGACAGGTGTTGTCGGTCGAGAGGCGCTCGATATTCTTGAATCTCGAGGGCATCCCCCGGAATCTATACGATGCTTTGGATCAGTTCGATCCGCAGGGAGTACCTTGTCGTACATGGGCACAGCACTTCCGGTTCTGCCGATGGATCAGATCATCGACACACCATTGGACTTTGCCCTGCTCTGTGCCAGTTCTCAAGTTGCTGTACAGGTTCGAGCGTTATTGAATGGATTGCCAACCACAATCATAGATAACTCATCCGCATTTCGGATGGAACCCGATGTGCCTTTGGTGATCCCCGAGGTGAATGGGAATTTACTGGAGCATCAACGAGCAGTTGTTGCAAACCCAAACTGCTCAACAATCATGATGCTCACAGCACTCCAACCGATCCGAAATAATTTCGGCATTCAGAGAATCTGCGTGACGACCTACCAAGCGGTATCTGGTGCTGGAAAAGCAGGTATGCAAGAACTCCGAAATCAATCCCAGTCGTATCTTGATGGAACGGATGAATCGCCGTCAGTATTTCCTGTTTCATGTGCGATGAATGTTTTTGAGCATGAATCAGATATTGATCCAGATACTGGATTTAACGGCGAAGAAACCAAGATGATCCAGGAATCCCGCAGGATTTGGGAAGATCCTTCACTCTCAGTACTTCCAACATGTGTCCGGGTCCCCGTCGAACGAGCGCATTCGCAAGCAATCACTGTAGAAGTAGACATTCCTGTTCGGATTGAGCAGCTAAGAGATGTGTTGCACGTTCCAGGAATCCAGGTAATGGATGATGGGTTTCCCCTCACCCCAAGAGATGCAGCGGGGTGCAACGATGTCTTCGTCGGACGCATCAGGATCGATCCGTTGAGTGATGGGAAGCGGGTGCTCCTCTGGATTTGCTGTGATCAAGTCCGCAAAGGTGCAGCACTCAACGCAATCCAGATCATGGATTCAATTCGGGAGCATGAACAAAGCGTTTTTGAAAACGCATTCAATCATGCTTGCTCATGATCTCGAAGGTGGTCGATGACCAGAAGCTTTCCCAGTCTGCGTCATCAGTCTTGGTTTCTTGTTCCATATGCAAAGTGCTGATCATCCAGAGACCTGGTTCATTGGCATCAAACTGTACTATGCCGTTGGAATCGGTGGTCAACTCAATGAGTTGATCATGATTTTGTTCATTCGTCGCAACAACTCTGAGTGCTTCGATAGGATTTCCGTTGAATATCACCTGAGCGGATAGAAGTATATTGTCTGATTGGTGCTCGATGCGTTGAACAACAATCTCTAATGGGAGACCGATTTCTGTATCGATCTGATCAATGTTTTGATTGTCAGATTCAATCCGGATAATTGACTTTGAGTTCCGAGAATAGACCTCGCGTCCAATGTCATCAGATTGACCTTGCTTGGATCGCTCCTCGATAATGTGTTCCAATCGTTCCTCACGAAGGTAATCTTCAAAGTGCTGTGCATCAAGGTTGTTTTGATACTGATTGGACTGATAGACCACGATACCTGAGGAGTTGGGCTTGAGATAACTCGTCGTTGAATGGTGTATCCCGCGGAGTGATTGCGATGATCCATCGGATTCGATGAACTCAAACTGTCTGATTTGGGGTTCATCGCGTGGGACTGGAGTGCCGTCGAATCGTTCGCCGTGCATGAGTTGTACACTGAGCAGAGTTCCTTGTTGAACGACCATTTTCGCAGGATGTACCCAGAACTCATGGGCGAAGGCAGATTGTGACAAACACAGTAATGCGATGATACTGAGTGCGACAGTTGAAGCAGTTTTTTCGATCGTGATTGAGATGGGCATGGCTGTTCCTTGACTGAGAAATGAAAACACGGATCGGCACTTTGGTACCCATCCGCGTGAAGTTGTAGAGTCTTATTCTTGATTCATGGTGAATGCTTCTATGTACGCGCTAATGTCGTAGAAGTTAAGAACACCGTCACCGTTTACATCTGCGATTTCAAAGCTTGTTGGCGCAGGATCTTTCCGGTTGTTCGTTCCAGAGTGCGGCGTCGCAGCATACGGGAATACACGATTGAACTCCATGTCGTTCATCGCCACATTGTCACCAACTACAGTGATTTCGTCGTAACCTGGACCAGATGCAACCGCGGTGAGTGCGATGTCGACGACATCATCTCCGAACCTCCGCCCGTTTGGCCAGCCGCTCGATACCCCACCGGTCGTGTCGCCGCCAACGAACCCAAACCGCGAGTATCCTTTATCGCCTGACAATGGGACTGGACCGGTTGTGGTTGCTACCCGCAGGACATCGGGGATGAAGATATTTACCAAGTCTTGGCGATCTTGTTCTTGGAATGCTGTGCCGTAGACAAAGTTGATTAATGATGCGATCTCGGGGTTTGATGCGTAGGTTGAGAACATCGCGTCATCTGTAGGCACGAGTGCATTGAAGTTGTCTTTATCCGCGATCGGTACGAGGACTTCGTTGAATAGAGGATTCCCTAGACGATTGACTTGGATCCAATCGCCATAGCTCTCAACATCATTTCCCGCTTTGCGGAGTGTCACCTTTGGTCGACTCACCGAGGCATATACACCGACACCTGTTTGCTCACCAAAGAACGCGTCGTTGTACTGAAACTCGGGGAGTTGGTCGAGCGGGATCTGCATCGCGATCGTCAATACATTAAAACCCTTGAACCCGTCTACTCCGTTATTGTCCTGTCCAAGACCATCTGCCAGCGAACCATTGTTATCAAGAATACGAACATTGAGCAGATCAAAGATACCAGGGACATCGGAGTAAAAGCTATCATCGCGTGGGCCGGTGAAGAAGACTTCGCCGTTGCTTCCTTCGTAGATCGCTTGCTTTGTATAACTATCGAGCGATTCGGTATCGGATGCACCGGAGACTGCTCGTCCATTGTCATCATTGTACAATGGCGTGGTATTTATCCCAACATTTGGCGGTGCAACAATCGCGCCGTCGAGGGCGATATGTGCAGCCGTGCTCGCTGGTGTCCGTGAGACGCTGTAGGTCTGGGTGTAGTTTTGTCGAGCATCGCCAAGCGTTTGGATCGGTCCTGCTTCGGTTCCAAGTCCGTACGAAAGTATGGTATTCTCGTTTTTGTACCCTTCATTAACTGGTGAGAACTGGAAATCATACTTCACCACTGTCTGTCCGGTGCTCGGGTTGGTGATGTGCAATGAGTAAAGCGCGTCGGGCGCAAAGCGATCGTAGATTACGCCATCACCCGGTTCAGAGAATGGGCGGACATTAGCAACGACATTCAGAACTTGAGTCGACGGATCCTCGTACTTTGTACCAATAAATGCGTACACATCAGTCAGGTTTGCCTGTGGGTCTTGCTTGATCGATGGCGCATCACTGTGGCTGGACTTTGCGATTGCGGTTGAGTTAGACACTGTGAGTAGTGATCCTGCCGTGAGAAGGAGTGCGGATGCACCCACGAGTAGGTTGCGTTGATTGTTCATTGGATTCCCTTTTGTCTGTCACGCATGTCGATAGAAATGCAGGCGCAATGATGGAGCAAAGCGATAGGTCACTCGAAATTCGACGATGGTGATTTACGGTTTTTCTGAGCAGTTGACCACAACCACCCGACACCAATCTTTCGGTTCTCGAGCTTAGGGTGTTTTTGCGAATCCAAATTTCGATTGAATCATACTTCCGAACAGCGCTGTAACCGGTTAGTTAACTATCCCGGGGGGCAACCACCACGCGTCGTGTCAGATCAGGAACCCAAGTGCCTCCGGGGTCTTCAACAGTGATCGCAAAGAGTGCAACGCGACCGACATCAATGCCGGGAGTAATCGGAACGATGATCTCGCCTTCAGCTGATGCGTTGAACACGCCGCCGCTGACTTTTTGTTCCATCCCGCGTTCATCGATGACCCAGATTTGATACTGCTGGACATCCGGATCATTCTGCTCAAGGCCAACAAAACGGATGTACCCTTCTTGGAGTTCGTCGGACCAGACGACATCCCCACGCACACCTTGTTGCTCAGCGGGTGAATCAGGAAGATCAAATGGTTGCCAAGCAACCTGGATCGCGTCGGGTACTTCGAGCAACTGCGTGCGGTTGACTGCAAGTTGTGCAGGATCAAGTGGGGTCTCATAGATTGCAATTGTGTCGCGTGCGTTTTCAAGTGAAGAGGTCGCGTCCGCGAGTTGTGTTGCCATATCAAGCCTGGATTGATCGAGCATTGCAATCTCGATCGCTTGCGCCTGATTCGAAAGCTCAAGCTCATCAATCATCTGTTGCGCATTGTTTGCGGCGAGTCGACTCTGTTCGAGTAGGGTTGCATTCGCAGAGATTTTACTTTCGAGCGCTGCCAGTTCGGTGGTGTATTCGTTGGTCGCGTTTACTCGAGCGTAGTAGTTTGAAACTCCGAAGACAGTCGCGCCGATTGCGATAATCGCTGCAGCGGAGGTCATCCATGCCCAGCGGTTAGGGTTGGATTGGCTCACATTTTCCTGGTACTTGAGCGGTGTCAGTCCAGCGGTGGCTGCAACAGCGGCCTTTCCACCGGTGGAAAGGCGATTCGCTAGATATACCGGGAGTTCTTCTTGATCCGGAGATGCACGATCGAGCATGACCAGGAGTTCGCCCATAATCTCATCAGGAATATTGTCAACCTCGATCATGAGAGAGTTGAGTTCTTCATGTTCTTCATGCGATAGATCGCCGAGCTGTTGAGCAGCCAGCAGCTCAAGAAGCCGGTCGGAGTATTCATCAGAGGTACTCATGTGGAACTCCTTTCGCAGTTGGGTTTGGTGTGCTCGCCACTGATGGCTTTGGTCATACGAATCATGGCACGCCTGATTCTCGATTTGACGGTTCCGACAGGAACTTCTGTGAGTTCACTAATATCCCGATGGCTCAATCCACGATAAGCAGACATCCAGAGTGCTGTTTTTTCAGTCTCGGGTAGTGAATCAAAACCCTGAGCAAGCTCTTTTCTATAAAGCGGTGCTTCCATGATCCCGGATTCATCTATTCCAATCGTTGGAATCTGATTTAGTGTGAGCTTGCTCTCAGTCATCACCGCACTTTCGTGTTTGCGTCGCGTGGAGATCTTTCGTTGGCGATCAATTATCCTACGATGTGCAAGTGTTGCGATGAATGCTGCTTCGGTTCCCTTTGCGGGATCGAATCTTTTGGCATGAATCCAGATTTCAACAAAGACTTCTTGAACAGTGTCTTCGACTTCAGATTCCGCACGATCAAGATATCGACGAGCTAAGCGCCAGACTAACCCGCCGTATTCGCGGACGCATTCTTCTGCAGCGGATTCATCGCCGTCGGATATGCGTTCGAGTATGGTGGGCAAGTTAGACTCCGTAAAGAATGCGTTAATCGTCGGCTCATCAATAGAAACCGATCAAGATCTTGCTTCTGGTATCAGAGTGTATCACAAATCAAGATGAAAAAGTTATCCAATTCCAAAAACACATCAGGCTTGACTCCCGAAAGACTAGTTGAAGAGAACTTGCACGATCCATATTTATGGAGAGAGATATCCAGTATCTATGCTGCATACTTTGGGCGGCAAAATTAAAAAAAGGAGAGAGAAATGATTTTTACGAATTCAAGCAATACAACGAAGAGAAAATCCGTAGCGTTGGTCGCCGGGTTGGTAGGGGTTGCAGGCTTAACTGGTGCTGCAAACGCTGAGCTCATCTACGGAGTTACCGATTCACAGAATTTGGTTTCATTCGATTCAGGCAGCTCGAACAATATTCTGAGTGGTGTCGCTATTTCAGGTTTGCAAAACAACGAACAAATCCGCGGAATCGATATCCGTCCCGCAACGGGGCAACTCTACGGAATGGGGAGTTTTAACAATCTGTACACCATTGATGCCGTGACCGGTGTCGCAACACAAGTTGGTTCAGGTTCATTTGCTCCGCCGACAAACGGTTCGAGCTTCGGGTTTGATTTCAATCCGGTTATTGATCGCATCCGTGTTGTGAGTGATGCGAACCAGAATCTCGTGCTCAATCCAAACGATGGTACTGCGACCATGGTGACGAGCCTGTTTTACGATGCTGGTGATGTCAATGCTGGGATGGATCCAAATATTGTTGGTTCGGCATACACCAACAGCTTTGCGGGCGCAACATCAACTCAGCTCTACGGCATTGACACCGGACTCGATGTGCTTGTTACCCAGGCAAACAGTGCGGGCACATTGATGACCGTCGGAAATATCGGAGTCGATCTTAATGACACATTGAGCTTTGATATCTCTGGTACTTCCGGGTTCGCATACGCAAGTGTAGTAAGCGATGATTTTTCCAGCTCGACCTTCTGGCTTATCGATCTGTCAGACGGTTCTGCAACTACTCTCGGCGAGATCGGTGGGGGGGCACTCCTGACTTCGATGACCGTAGCACCTTCGCCATCAGGATTTGCATTGCTGAGTCTGGGTTGCTTGGTTGGTGCCCGTCGCCGACGAAATTAATTGAAGTCAAGCATCATCACTCGATGATCAAACTCTGTCGAGAGGGAAACTCCGTCCGACCGTGCAGTCCCCTGCCGGCTCGGACGGAGTTCTAAATTGAGCTACCCCGAAGCACATAATCAGTATTCGTTGAGTGTAGTTCAGCACGCATCATGTTGATCAGTTTGATTGAGTTACACACACGGATTCAGCGAGGTCTTGCGGGTCTAGTGGATGGATACTTCGGCGAACTCACGCATTTGAAACAATGTGGAGAGCACTCAATCCAATAAGAGACTAATTGATCCAAAAGTCTTTTTAATTGGAAGGGTTGATTTCCGATTCTACGGGAAAATATACTTTATGTCTAAATACACACCTGTGTGTCCGAAATAGATTCTTCACTTGGAGGCGATGCAAAATGTCAAACTCAACACCCCAAGAAGTGTTCAACCCGGATCCAAATAAATGGCAATCGATCGCCATCCTTGCGATTTTTATGATCACCCTGCCTGTGATACTTTTGATAATCAATGTTGCTGGCCCCAACAAACAGACTGCAACTGGGATCGTGCCCGTTGCAAAAGAAAGATCACAGATCACACAGATGTCTGCGGGTAAAACTGTCTACCAGAATACATGCCAAGTATGTCATGGAGTGGATGCTGTTGGTGTGAACGGATTGGGCAAGCCGTTACGAAATAGTGGATATGTACAATCAAGCGATGACAACGAACTGTTCCGTAATATCGCAGAGGGAAGATTCCCAGATGATCCTTTGAACACCACAGGCATCATGATGCCCGCACGCGGTGCGCAAAATATTACCGATCAACAAATCAATGATGTCATGATCTATCTGCGTTCGATCCAAGATCCATCGCAACCCGTTGCGGACTTGTCAGCCTGGATCAAAGCAGCGCCAGATCCAAGCGAGATTGTCATTGACAGTGTCGGGCGTGATCTCTTCATCGCATCTTGCTCAGCATGTCATGGTCCAAACGGCGAAGGCATGGAGGGGATCGGGAAACCATTTACCACCAGTGCATTTGTGAAAGGTGCAACTGATAAAGAACTCATGACCATGATCAAAATGGGCCGTCCAATCTGGGATGCAGAAAACACCACGGGTGTTGATATGCCTCCCAAAGGTGGGAACCCTGCGATCTCCGACGATGAACTCAATGAAATCATTACTTACATCCGTTCTATCTCTACTTTAGAAGATTGATCGGGGGTGCAAATGCCTGAGAAAGGTGTTTGCGGTCACAATAACGGACAATTAGATACACAAGTCAGGAAAGGAAAGAAATGTCACTCACACTATTTAGTTCCAAACTCGTGCTCGCGGCGGCCGCGATCGCAATCGGGACATCATCGTCTGCAAGTGCGCAGTCCATGAACGATGTTCAGAACGCAGCAAAGGAACGGGGGCTCTCAACCGCAGACCTCCTCGCAGCTGCAAAGACTTATACCCCAACAGGTATGATGGATGAATATGTCATTATGTCTTCTGGTGGTCATTCGGGACAGGTTTTTGTCATCGGTGTTCCATCGATGCGATTGCTCAAGTCCATCGCGGTATTCACCCCCGAGCCATGGCAAGGGTATGGTTACGGCGTAGGAAACGATATCCTCGATGAAGGAAATGTCTTCGGCAAAGAGAACCGCTGGGGGGATACCCATCACCCGGCACTCTCCGAAACTAAAGGTGACTACGACGGGGATTGGCTCTTTATCAATGATAAATCCAATGCGCGCATGGCGGTGATCGATCTTCGTGACTTTGAGACCAAGCAGATTGTGAAGAATCCGCTGTTCATTAACGATCATGGCGGTGCGTTTGTTACTCCAAACACCGATTATGTTTTCGAAACCTCACAGTACAATGTGCCTTGGGGCTCAGATCATGCGCCTATGGATGAATGGAAAGAGAACTTCAAGGGTGCTGTCACCATGTGGAAGTTTGATCGCAAAAAGGGACGCTTAGATAAGAGCAAGTCATTTGCGATTGAACTCCCGCCTTACTGGCAGGACATCGCGGATTGTGGCAAACTCATGAGTGATGGATATTTCTTCCTCAACTCAATCAACACCGAACTCGCCACGGGCGGCTTTGGTGTTGAGGGTATGAAAAAACCACCATTCGAAGCCGGCGTGAGTATGAACGCGACGGATTACCTACACATCATCAACTGGAAGAAGGCTGAAAAGGTATTCCAAGCGGGTGATTACTCCATGATTAAGGATTTTCCGGTGATCTCGCTTGAAACCGCGATCGAGGAAGGTCTTCTCCATCTGACTCCAGAACCACGAAGCCCGCACGGCGTAGATGTCGCACCCAAAGGTGACTTCATTGTGGTCTCTGGAAAGCTCGATCCACATACCACAATCTACTCCACTGCGAAAATTCTCAAAGCGATCGAAGAAAAAGATTACTCCGGTCACGATGAGTTCGGTGTACCGGTGCTGAACTTTGATAGCGTGATGGCCGCTCAAGTCGAAGTAGGGCTCGGTCCCCTGCACACGCAGTTCGGTCCTGACGGCTACGCATACACATCACTCTTCCTTGATTCAGCAATCGCTCGTTGGACCCTCGGTGGTGATTATGGAAAACTCAACCCAGAACCAGATTGGACACTCGTCCAGAAAACACCGGTTCATTACAATGTAGGTCATCTCGGCGCAGCGGAAGGCGATACGGTCAGCCCAGACGGGAAGTACCTCGTCTCATACAACAAATGGTCGGTTGATCGATTTGTGGGTGTTGGTCCGTTGCTTCCACAGAACTTCCAACTGCTCGATATCTCGAATCAGGGCACTGAGATGCCTGTGATCTACGACATGCCACTAGGTGTTGGTGAACCTCACTATGCACAGATCATCAAAGCAGACAAACTCCATCCATGGTCGGTGTACCCTGAAGTTGGTTGGGATCCGCACACACAAACTGTCGATCCTTGGGCACCTCGTCCGAAGATGGAACGCGTTGAGCGAAAAGGTGAACATGAAGTTGAAGTGTTCATGACCGCGGTTCGGAGTCACTTTACACCCGAGCATGTGACCGTAAAACAAGGTGATACCGTCACATGGCGCATCACTAATACCGAGCGTGCGATCGACTCAACTCACGGATTCTCAATCCCAGTTCACAACATCACACTGAGCCTCGAACCTGGGGAAACCGCGACCTTTGAGTTCGTTGCAGATACCGCGGGGACCTTCCCGTTCTACTGCACTGAGTTCTGTTCGGCGCTTCATTTGGAGATGATGGGATATCTCATGGTCGAGCCAAACGAGTAAAGTTTTCTTTGAAAATCCAAACATGCCTGGGTGTGTTAACACACACCTCGGCGTATTCACTTCCAAAATAACGAAAGATATCTTCTGTCGAGAGGTCATACAAGATGAGTATTATGAACCACATCATCGGTCCCCGTGTTGATCAGGTTGAACTTGAGAAGCATAGTTTTCGGTACGGAGCGCCCCGGTTCTTGTTCCTGATCGCGCGTGTGCTTCTCCTTGTTTCGCTCTTTGTTCCCTTTTGGAGCATGGAACTCGTAGCGCCACAATATCCAAACAATTTGCATCTTGTTGCGTATGTCAATCACCTCTCGGGGGATGTTGCCGAGATAAATAGCCTCAACCACTATATCGGGATGCGTCCGCTTGAAGAAGCAGCGCAGATCGAGCGTTCTATCGGTGTATACATCATGATTCTCTTTGTCGTGATGCTCGAACTGGCGAGCTGGATCCACAGCCGATGGACAGTGTTGCTTGTGCTCCCTGTGCTCACCTTTCCCGGAGTATTCCTGATCGATCTCTATCTCTGGATGAGCCACTTCGGGATGAACCTTGATCCAGATGCGCCCTTGTCAAACTCAGTAGACCCATTCGTCCCGCCAATCTTGGGGAGCGGGTTCATTGGGCAGTTTGAAACCATCGCCAAAGCGGGTCCAGGATTAATCCTGTCGACCATCGCGTCAGTAGTGATGGTTGTCGCATTGTTCTTCCATTGGCGTGCGTACGCACCACTGGTCAAAGCGCAAAGAGTTGCCAAGAAAGCATCAGCATAATCGTGATAAAAGTACAGATCATCCTGAGCTGGTGTGTCCTCATGACTTCGGTTACTGGTGCATTTGCACAGAGTACGATTCAGTCATCAGATGTCATCGATGCGTTGATTGAATCTGCTCAACCTGGCGCTACGGTGATTGTCCCTGCGGGGGTCTATGAGGGAAATCTAAGAGTTAAGAAATCAGTTGTACTTGAAGGACAAGGGCTCGTGATCATCGACGGGCTGGGTAATGGATCAGTTGTAGAAATTGTGGTAGGGGATGTCACCGTTCGAGGATTCACAATCAGAAACTCTGGGTCGACAGTCGATCAAGAACCCGCAGGCATCCGCGCCGTTGCTGGACCCGTTCTAATCGAAGACAATCGCTTGGAAGATGTGTATTTTGGTATTGATCTCCGTCCAGCAGGTGATTCAATCATCCGGAACAATGTGGTCATCGGGAAAGATCTCGAAATCGGGCGTAGAGGCGATGGTATTCGGATCTGGTGGAGTCACAACACGATTGTGGAAGACAACATCGTTGATAGAGTACGAGATATGGTGTTCTGGTATTCAGAAGACCTGTCCATTGCAAGAAACATCGTGACCAACTCGCGGTACGGGTTGCACTTTATGTACTCGCACAATACGACGCTTCAAGAGAATGAGCTCACATCGAACTCTGTCGGCATCTATCTAATGTATTCAAACAATATTCACCTTATGGGAAACTCAATTGTCAATAACCGTGGAACGAGCGGGTATGGGATCGGACTCAAAGATTGTGACGCGATCGTTGTTGAAAATAATGCATTGCTCGCAAATCGGGTGGGCATGTATATCGATAACTCCCCGTCATCGGTTGATTCCTTCGGGATTATCAGAGGTAACAAAATCGCATTCAATGAGATCGGGATGCTTTCTACACCGATCACACACAATAATGTAATCACCAAGAACGCATTTCTTGAAAACGAAGAGCAAGTGACCGTTCATGGACGGGGACAACTCATGCTCAATGAGTTCTCAGCGGATGGAGTGGGGAACTTCTGGTCGAGCTATTCAGGATTCGATCGGAACAATGACGGTATCGGAGATTTTCCCCATGAACCCCGGAGCTTATTCCGATCGTTGCTTGCGAGAGAACCAAACCTCCGGGTGTTCATGCACAGCCCGGCACAACAAGCGGTCGAACTCACAGCGCGTGCGTTTCCTGAACTCAGCCCGGACCTAATATTTATAGACCATTCGCCGCTAACTCGATTACCTGAGTTGGAACTGACGGAGATATCTGTAGAATCCTCCCGTTCGTATCTGTTCGGGTTCGCATCAGTCTTATTACTTGTCCCGATCGTCGGGGGATTGATGATCGCACGAGAGTCGACTCTGCCGAAAGTTTCAGATTCGGAATCTTCACAAAGGATATTGACATGATCAAAGCATTCCATGTCACCAAGAAATTTGGGAGCGTCATCGCGGTTGATGATCTGTCGTTTGAACTCGGCAGAGCAGAGTCAATCGCATTGTGGGGGAGTAATGGCGCTGGGAAGACCACGCTTATTCGCAGTTTACTGGGAATCTTCCCATCATCGGGCACCATCTCGATCCATGGAACTGATGTTGGGAAACACGGCAAGCAAGCTCGCTCGTTTGTAGGGTATGTGCCTCAAGAACTCGCGTTCCATGATGACGCCAAACTCGGATCATCAATTCTATTCTTCGCGAGGCTTCGTCGGGTTGATCGGAAAGCTGCTGCGATTGCATTAGCTCGGGTTGGTCTCAATGGGCATGAAAAGAAACGCGTGCGAGATCTATCGGGCGGAATGAAACAGCGCCTTGCATTAGCGATTGCGCTCATCGCGGATCCGCCGATCATTGTGCTTGATGAACCGACATCAAACCTCGATGCGTCCGGCCGAGGTGAAGTGATCGACACCTTGACTCATCTTCGTGATCAGGGAAAGACACTTCTATTTGCATCACATCGACCAGACGAGGTGCTCTCGCTCGCAGGGCGGGTGCTGGTGATGGAAAAAGGGAAGCTCATCAAAGACATCACCCCATCTGAGCTATGGCCAACCGAATCACGCATTCAGACCATGCGCCTCTATCTGAGCATGGGTTCCGAAGAATCTGCTGCGAAAACACTGCGAAACGCAGGCCACGCTGTCAACTTGAATGGTAACGGCTTGTGTGTCTCTGTCCCACGCAATCGAAAAGCTGAACCGGTTTCAATACTTGCAAAGTCCCAAATTGAAGTCAGAGACTTTGAAATCCTTGAAGAAATCCGAGGAGAGAACAAATGACCACGCTCCCGATAGACACAAAGCCGAATCTTGCAGTCACTGAATCAGGATCACATCTCTCTCGGATCTCGAGTATTATCGCATTCGCTCGACGAGAGTTCCGTGATGCGATTTCGAGCCGATGGTTTGTTCTGTACACCTTTGCTTTTACGGTGCTTGCGGTTGCAGTTTCATTTATGTCGCTCGCAGGGTCAGGCTCGCATGGTTTCGCGGGTTTTAGTCGGACAACAGCGGGTCTACTCAATCTGATCATGCTTGTTGTACCTTTGATGGCGTTGATCGCCGGCGCTGGATCAATCGCGGGTGAACGCGAGCGGGGGACTCTTTTGTATCTACTCGCTCAACCTATATCCAGGGTCGAGTTATTGCTCGGGAAATACATCGGGCTCGCGATCGCGCTGTGTTGTTCGATGTGTATAGGGTTTGGATTGAGCGCCTGTGTGCTCGCGCTGCGTGTCGGTGGAGTGGGCATCAGCGCCTTTGCCATGCTTGTCGTGTTTACCTGCGGGCTCGCGTTGGCAATGCTCTCGGTAGGGATGCTGCTCTCGGTGATGTCCCGAAGATCAGGAGTTGCCACCGGGTTAGGTTTATTCACTTGGTTGATTCTCGTGTTCTTGAGTGATCTTGGTCTGATGGCGGGCACTATTCTCTTCAAACTCCGTGTTCAAGAAGTATTCGCAATAGGCGTAATGAACCCACTCCAAGCGTTCAAGATGGCGGTCATCGTGAACATGAACGCATCGCTTGATGTGCTTGGTCCGGTGGGTATGTATGCTTCACAAACATTTGGTAGTGCATTGCCTTGGATTCTTGCGTTGGTTCTGGGCGCGTGGACAGTGGTTCCTCTGCTGATCGCATTGATTCTCTTTTCGAAACGAGGTTCGGTATGATGACCAATCATATAATTGGATTCGTTTGTGCTTTCATACTTACGACACTTACTGGGTGTGGAAGTGAACTTGAAGACGGGCCGCCGATGGTTCGGCTTGGCGATTCACTCTGCGCAGAGTGCGGCATGATCATCTCCGATGAACGATTCACAACCGCAACAATTATCGAGGGAGATCGTGGGAACGAACCCAAGCTCTTTGATGACTTCAACTGCCAAATGATATTCGAATCGAAGTACACCCAATTCACAGTAGTTGATCGATGGTGCCATGATCATGGATCAAGCGAATGGATACAAATGGGCGACGCATGGTTCGTCAAATCGGATCAGCTCCATACCCCGATGGCGTCAGGCATCGCAGCGTTTAAGAACAAACCCGATGCTGAATCCTTTGCCATGCCCATCCAAGGACAAGTCATGGATTGGGATTCATTGAATAATGCTGACTAATCAAACAATTCGTCCTGCCGGGAACATTTTCTCTCTGCATTGATTTACTAATTAGCTATCTGTTGATCAGATGGTAATCAGGTTGAGTATATCGTATGCATTGATTGCTTCAACCGGGATTGTGTCAACGAGTTCAATGTCAATCAATGCTTGTTCATTGTCTCTATTGAGACGCTCGGTAAGTGAATCGTGCCAACCTTCTGAGTTACCCGCCTGACCGATGACAAGCACGGATCCATTTCGACAATCAAGAATGATGTCCCGAGCATGAACCTGATCAGTGATTGTTCGGATCAATGAAGTGGTATCGTGTGCGTTGATCCGAGATTTCACGCGCAACACGACTAGCGGATGGGGATTTGACCATTCAACGACCCGCTTGAGATATGCGTTGAGCACATATTTGGGCTCATCGATCGGTAAGGTAAATGTAAAGGTGCATCCATGGCCTACTGTGCTCTCAACCGTGATCTCACCAAGGTTGATTGACACAAGCTGCGATGCAATATTGAGACCTAGCCCAAACCCTTTACAACTCGCATTTTTTCCGGTGACAGTTTGTTCAAAGCGATCAAACAAGAGATCGATGTCTGATTGCTCAAGGCCAGGGCCTTGATCTATGACTCGAATCTGAATCA
This sequence comes from uncultured bacterium, assembly GCA_963976235.1. GTDB lineage: Bacteria > Planctomycetota > Phycisphaerae > Phycisphaerales > UBA1924 > UBA1924. Next base: position 127,101 of record CAXBJM010000003.1, on the reverse strand, counting down.
TCCCCTTTATATTAAGGGCTTCTATACACACCGGAGTACCAGGTGAAGAGAACTTGATTGCATTGGTTACAAAATTGATCAATGATCGCTGTGCCATATCAGCATCAACATACACATCAGGTAGTCCCTGATCGATCCGATAGGCGATTCGTACACCCTTTGACTCCGCTTTCGATTTGAGAATTGCCCAGGCGCTTTCGATGATCTCCTTTGGGGGGATGGATTGTCGATGAACTGGTAACCGTTGAGCGCGGAGTTTATCGGTATCGAGGAAGTCGTCGACAAGTTGGACAAGATCACCAGTCGCCTCTGATATTAATCCTAGGAACTCGCTCTGTTTTTCGTTAACTTCGCCGCCCAATCCATCATCTAGGATCAGTGCAAACTCTTTAATCACAGTTAATGGCGTGCGGAACTCATGGGCAACATCGCTTGTGAAACGCAAGGCTGTTTCTGTCACTTCGGTAAGTTTGGCGTTACTCTTCTCGAGATCGGAGTTCACAATATTGAGTTGCTCGGTACGAATTTGTACCTTCTCATCGAGAACTTTGTTCGCATGATGAAGCTCACATTGAGCGGAGAGAATATCAGCAGCCATCGAGTTGAACGCGACCGCAAGATAGGCGATTTCATCGTCTCCATTCGGAGCAATTGGATCGGGCTCGAGTCCTTTTGATAATCGACGGATAGCGTTATGAAGGTGTTGCATACCAGTGCTCGAGCGTCTGATACATCGCATCCCGAATGGAAACACCAGAATCCATGTACCCAAAAATCCACCAGCGAGTGCAATCACCCCATCGAAGACTGCTCGTTTACCGCCGTGATCATGAATCCCTAGTATGAGCAAGTGTTTCTCTTGTGATCCGATGACTTGACGAATCGATTGCGAAATTTTTGGAATCCGATTCTGTGAGAAATCCAGTTGCCGTGATCCTGAGACCGCATCTGTGACAGCTTCATCTGGTAGTTGGCCGTCCGCGAGCAAGATGTTTCCCTGCAGATCAGTAAGGATCGCAAACTCGATATCAGCAGTGTTGGATATTTCCTCAATGACTTCTTGCAGTTTCGGATTCGAAGCGTGGATGATTTCATCGGAAACCATTGATGCTGCGAGTAGGGCGATCGTCGGGATTTCATCATCTGGGGAATAGGGTCTCCAAGGTCCTTGAATAACAATGAGCACGAGTGTACTCAGGATGAGCTGGGTGAGTAAAGCAACACTCATCAAGCGGCATACCCTTCCCGAAAAGCGTTTGCGGGGTATGCTTGAGATGCTCAGTTCATCAGGCCGTGTTGTCAGATTGGATTCGGTTGTATTCGCGTTCATTACGGTTCGTTCCATTGAACAATTTGTGTCGAACCATCAATTTGACTGATAACTTGTGCTGTAATCACATGACTTGAATCTTCCGCTACGCCAATCGCTGTGATTTCTACCGGGTTATTGTTTCGTACATCGATGGAAATATCGTCAAATGTAATAGACGCCAATAGACCTGTTGAGTATGCATAGAGTTCTAGTGTGAGAAATCCACTCAAAGGTGATTCATCGGTTGTGAATGTAAGTGTATGTTCCGATGGATTTCCTGGAACAAGTCCAATATACGAAAGCAATGACTCGCACTCATTTGGTCCAGGCGGTGTGTCGGGTTCATCAGGATGAACTCCGATGAGTGAAGGGATCTCAAGCGTCGATGCATGTGCGCTTGAAGCAACAAGATCACTTCCAGCAAACAATCGGAATCCGTACGCGGAAAACGCTAATCCGGAACCATTACTAATATCAGCCGAAATTTCGTAGAGTGTGTTGGGTTCAAGTGATTCAGATAATGTTTGCGAGAGCGTAACACCACCAGTGATGAGCACAGAGAAGTTGATAATCGCAGCATTTGCACCGTCAGTAGCAAATGCAGAGGGAACCATTCCTATGAGAGGTACTGTTAGACCTGTCTGTACCAATGCTGTGCGTTCGATGTTCCATCCACCAATTGACCCTGACATCAGCGGGAACAATGCGGGTGTGGCGAGCCAAGCAGTATCGTCTTCAAAGCTAAAGTTGACCAAACTGGGATCATCAAGAGCAACTGCGCTGAAGTCAGCTTCAACTGTTAAAGTTCCATCATTGATCGGATAATCTTCAAGCAGAATCCCCGGAGAAATCGTTTCAAGCCAATCAGGTGATTGTTCAATATATCCAAGAGTCATCTCTATACCAGATTCAGCGATCTGTCTTGATTTTGAATGATCGATCAATATACGCGAAGTACCCATTGCTGTCGTTGATGTCGCAAGGAATGTGAGTCCGACTACAAACGAGATTGCAACAACAATCAACGCAAGAATCATTGTCGCGCCTCTGTGGGATCGATGAATTTCGGATAGGAGTATGGTATTCATGGTGTGCCCCTTCTGAATGATGTGATCAGAGTGGTCGTATGTACACCGGTTGGATGCGAACTCGATACATCAAGTCTTGCGGTTCGAGCATCCTGAATGGTCACATTGTTAAATGATCACTGCGTATCAACAACGCGATCAATCAACACGCGGGATGGGAATGCTGATGTACCAGCAATCGCATTCACGATTGTGACAAAGTCAGCATCAAGTGCATATGTAAAATCAGTCACAACTGGATTGGGTGTTTCATATGATGTGATCAGTGTGTCATCTTCAGTCCACACAATGAGTAGGATTTCGGATAGATCCGGAAATCCATTGGCATTTATGTCCCCTTTCCAGAGCACTGTCGAGTTGTCTGATGAAGCTAAGGCCCGTGAAGAAGTGCGGATGATCCCACCCAATCTTGCTGTCAAAAGTTCGCGCTCAACGATATTAATTCTTGAGTCATATCGAGACTCAGTTGCGGTTCCGATCGCCTGAAGCATGAGCAATGCGGTTAACGCAACCAAACTTGATAGTGCGATCGCGAGCATGATCTCAACGATCGTGAATCCAGGTCTGTTTTGCACAGAGTAGTTGATGTGAAATCGAATCATGGTGTATGTGGCTCTCGAATAAATTTCGTAAGCACCCACTCATTATCATGGGGGCCATTGATAGTGATCGTTAGCCGTTTCCCATCAACTGTGATTCCCCCCAGTTCTGGTAAAATAACAGAGTCTGAGTTGACAGCGACGCTGCGTGTATAAATCTGATCCTTCATATCGTAAAGAGTGCCTGCAAAATCAGTAACAGCACCTGGCGTATCAGAGAAACCATGATAATCATCGAGTCCCCAATCTTTACGCGTGCTTCCAATTGCAGAGTAGTCCCGTACATGTATCTCTTCGAGCAAGTGCTCACCGATACGGATCCCACGAATTGCCATTTCGCCATACTCGAGGTTGCTTCTCCCCGCTGATAAAACTGGCGCCAATGACAGCACAACAGTTGAAAGTATCATCGTCGCAATCAGGCATTCCAGTATCGATAACCCACGCTTTTGAGTTGTAATCAGAAGTTGATAATCAAAGTGATATGTGTGCCGTTGCATGCCAGACTCATCGGCTTTGAAGTAGACTTGGTTTAGAACTTTACCATTTGGTCTTGCACAGCCGATGAAATATGTATGATACAAACCGTGACAAAACGTCGCCGAATGAACCGCCTGATCCGGGGGTTTACTCTGATCGAAACGATTATTGTTTTAGTCATACTTGTAATCATCGCCGCGATTGTCATTCCCATGCAAGGCAGTGTTCGTCAAGCCCGACTCGAAGCAGCCGGACGATTGGTGATCGCGGACATTGAGTTCGCACGCACCCGATCCTTGGGAACAGCCGCAGACCCTTGTGTGGTTGTATTCGATGTGCCAACAAACTCGTATCACCTTGCATTACAGTCGAATCCGCTCGTGCCGATTACGAATCCTATTTCAGGAGAACCCTACGAACGCCAGTTTGGAAAGAATGACGCAGCGGGAATGAACGGAGTTGTAATCGAATCGGTCAATGTAATCGGCGGGCAACTGCTCGAGTTCAACTCTGCGGGTTTGCACGACCAACTCATTGATGTCGAGATCGAGATTTCCTATGACGACAGATCGCTTGTTGTCTTGATCGACAAAGAAATCGGACGAGTAACTATTGCGCCATGAGCGATTGAAAATCAGATTTGCTCTGTTCAGTTGTACCGAGGTGTTCATTTTTATAGCGAAACACACAGTCTTGTGTGAATTTCATTCAAAGTGAAAGATGATTCAATGTGATTACACATTCTCTATGTGTGGACATGATCTTTCACTCAAAATTGTGGGGGACTGTCCCCAGCCACAATAGGGTGGCGAAATATATAAAGAAAAATATATTGCAATAGATTTTGATCTGTGAAATCGAAGCGTATTGATTTTTTGGTGGTATTTACTTATTGGTTCAGAATTTTGCTTGATCAGTTCATAGTCGTTCAAGTCTAACGGAACTCGTAGACTTATGGCTTGTGAAGTCAAAAGTATACTGCATTACACGGGTAAAAATTATGATCAGTAATCCAAAGAGCATGAAGAAATTATGTGTGATTTGGAGAAATGGAACTCGCCGCTGATGGGATTGGGGATACAGAACGGCTGGTTGTGAGTGTGCTGCAATATAACAAAGAGACTGAAGATATGAGTGTGATTCGTCGATTCCTAATGTTGGAGTTGAGTGAGATCAGGACCAGATCGCATACGGAGGGTGACATGAATCAGTATGAAATGGATCAGTTCAAAAGACCAATCGTGTGTGCATTCACGCATACGGGATTTTGTATATCGCAATGCTTCACTGAGAAACTTGGCGCCGAATCAATACGGATCGCACACCGTGCATTCTATGTTTCTCAGACATACTCTGAAGAGAGTCGCAATTCAATGGGCGATTCGATCACAGATTGTTTGAAACAAATGAACAATCTCTCCGGCGATCAAGTCGTTTTGAGTATCCCGTCTACCGAAATCAGATATTGGGGAATTGACCTTGGCGATGACTGGAGTGGTGATGATCATTCAGAGTTGCGATCTCTTGTTGCAAATGAACTCAATGAGCGGAAAGAAACACTATGTGTGGATTCGTATCCATTGAATAGTTCAAAGTCGAAACGGGTTGCAGTCATTGCCCAACGAAGCAAGGTTGAGTGGTACGACCAAGTTATCCGAGATGCGGGCCTAAAACCAGTGGGGATGGATACCAACGCAGGCGCAATTGCAAGGTGCATCGCTGAGAGTCCAGGATCTGGTCCGATGCTGGCAATTGAACTCGCCTCAGGGATGATGACATGTATCCTCTGTAAAGCTGGAGTACCTGTGTTTGTGTGTTCTAACAATTATGTTAACCCACCGGACAATGATGGCAGCAAACATGATGCATCTTTAGAAGTTCATATTGATCCCAATATTGAGCAAGTTGCGAGAATGGTCAAATCCTTCCTGCATTATGTAGACCAGAACTATGGCAACGCGCTGATTCCAACGCACGGTGTCATCGTTTCGGACTGGGAATCAGTGAACTTATCCAGAATCATTGAGACGCAAGTAGGCATACAAATGCGGCCGCTCGTAGATAGTCTTCGGAGTGATGTTTCGCAGCTAACCAACAGGCTTCCTAAAGATACATCAATCGAGAGCGCACTCGTTTCGATCGGTTTGAGCAGATATTTTGACATCCCTGATGTTCGGAGGGCAGCATGACCCGGGTCAATCTCCTCCAAGACATTCATGAATCAGAGACTATTCCAGTGAGCTCCTCACGGGCAAATTATAATCTCATCTATGGGATTGTGCTTGTCTTTGCAATTTGGGGAGTTCTGTACTTTATTCAGATTGGGATGCTGCGCGATACTCGGATGGAAGTTGAATCTCGAATCACATCAGTACAATCAACAGAACTTGAGTATCAATCGCTCGTAGAAAATCTGAATAAACTAGAGTCAAAGTCCGCGATGGTTCAATCCAATCAACAATCGGTCTCCATCGAAGCATTACTTTCAAGGCTTTCGCAACTTATCCCGGAAGGTGTGATTTATGAATCCATTGATGTCACAAGCAAACATCGTGGTGCAAATAATTCCAAAGTGAAACATGGACATGATCAGTCGGTTATGCACATTCAAATCCAAGGGCAATCGGTTGCAGATCCCATGATCGCTCAGCTATTGAGTGTGTTGAGTACTGAATCCGTGTTCCGCAATGTACATCTCAAAAATTCAGATAACAGATCTACGAAATCAGGATTCACGAGAAGTTTCAAAATTATCTTCGATGTTAACGCATTTGAGCATGTATTAGCAGAGGGGGATATGTGATGAAAACGCCTGATCGTTCGACGATCAAATTTTGCGCTGCGGCAGGAGCCTTCGCCTTCGGCTTATTTCATTACACGACTGTAAGGAAATCTTATCAGTTCAATAATGAAGTATTACATGAGATAGATCGAGTGGGGAATTTCGACGATCTTGAGCATATCCAGGATCACATCCTGCAAACTCATGCGTTTGTACAAAGCATGGAAGATCAAATACCTGCGGTAAGTAATGTTAGTCAGATCGTATCCGATCTCGCATCAATGATGAACCAGTCAGGGCTTGATCACTGTACGCTCAAGTCGGATGCGCCGGCTACGAACCATGGAGTCTTGAGCATTGATATTGGAGTTGCTTTTGAAGGGACTTACGAGCAGTTGGTTGTGCTTTTTCAGAAAATTTCAAAGCAAAATAGCTCATGGCATCTCCGGCGAATGTACTTGTGTCATTCAAAGAACGAAACGGATACAAACGCATTGAGTGTGAAAGCAGACTTTACCTTCTTTGGTCGACATGCCGATGGGGGGGGGATGTAATGGATATGAATCTGGTCTCATTTTATTATTCAAGTACCCGACAAACCAGAGTGTTAGGAGTTGTCGCGATATGTCTGATACTCGTTTTATTCATCAAGAACATGGGATTTCTATCACCAAATACATCGCATGCTCATGCGGTAGAACACACGGATGTAAACACATCACATACAACGACCATAAGTCCGATTTATTCCAAACATCAAGTGGGTTGGAGCTTGGTACTCGCGCGTGATCCATTTTATCTCACACCAGTTTCTGAAGCGAATTCAGATACCGTAGACTTGCCTGCACCAGATATTCAGGATCAAATCGATGAGAAACAGGTCAGTGATGATGCAAATCGCACGCTCGATATACAAGGCTTGATTCTTGGTGAGACGCGTAGAGTGATGATCAATTCACAAGTTTACACAATTGGTGATTCTGTCAATGGTTACCGAATCCTTGATATCCAACACGACATGATCATCGTTGAGTTTGACGGCATCAAAGTGAGTCTCACAAACTAAGGGGGTTTGTTGTGGATGAATCAATTCTTCACAAGACGAATACACAGTTACCAATACTGCGGACAGGCGAGCTTTTGATATCGCACGGGATCATCACGCGTGATGAACTTGATATCTGTATGAAAAAACAATCCAATGATGCAATCCATTCCAAAATCGGACACATTGTGGTGGAACTCGGATTTGCCACCGCACGAGATGTGACACGAACGATTGCGGGACATTGCGGCTGCTCGTTTATCGATGTCTCAGAGAAACACTGTAATCCTGAAGCAATGCGAGTGCTCCCGGGTTCATTTATTGTGAAGCATAACTTGTTACCACTCGAAGTGAATGACATGACGCTGGCGATCGCGATGGAAGCTTTCAATAATCCATTTTTACTCGCGGAAATTGCTCATCGATCAGGACTCCAGGTCCATGCATTCGCAGCAACTTCCGAGGATATTCAACGGGCAAGGAATGCTATTGAACCTGAGCACGCTGCATATATCTATGCACCGACTGAGGATCAAGTGCATTCACTCGACTCAATCATTGGGCAGGTCAGCGTTGATGATCTCCAAGTTGTTGAAGATCAAGGCGATGACGAATCGGACTTAGAAGTGACCGCGACTGAATCGCCAATTGTGAAACTGGTCAGTCACATTATTCAACATGGCGTCCAGAGCGCAGCAAGCGATATTCATATCGAACCATATCAATCAACTTTTCGAGTAAGATACCGTATTGATGGTGATCTGGTGATTGGGGTTATGCCTCCCAAGAGCCTCCTCCCAGCGGTAGTGAGTCGGATTAAAATCCTTGCGGGGATGGATATCTCCGAGCGCCGAATGCCTCAGGATGGGAGTGTAACGGTTCAACTCAATAACCGTGCGATCGATCTGCGTGTCTCTACCATGTCAACTCGACACGGGGAGAAGGTGGTGATGCGTGTCATTGATCGCGAAGCAGGCATCCTCACACTCGATCAGCTCGGAATGCGAGATCCCATACGAAGCGCCCTCCAATCAATTACTGCGAATCCAAACGGCCTCGTCCTGGTCACCGGTCCGACAGGGAGTGGAAAGTCTACGACTCTGTATAGTGTGCTCACTGAGATCGCAAACGATCTCCGCAATACAAGCACGATCGAAGACCCCGTAGAGCGCAGACTCGTGGGGGTTAATCAGTTTCAAATTCATGACAAAGCAGGTTTTACCTTTTTCAGCGCTTTGAGATCAATGCTCAGACAAGACCCTGATGTGATTATGGTCGGTGAAATCCGTGATTCTGCAACCGCACTCCTCGCAGTCGAAGCATCACTTACCGGCCATCTTGTGCTTTCAACTTTGCATACCAACGATGCAGAATCCGCGATCCCCCGTCTGATCAATATGGGTGTAGAAGGATACATGATCGCTGCATCCTTGCGTGGGGTGCTGGCGCAGCGCCTCGTCAAGAGAAACTGCCCGCATTGCCGATCAACAGTGCTCCCAGATCCAGCGCAGGCCCAGATTTTGAAAGCAATCTGCGGTAATGAATACCTCATCGAAGGCGCTTCAAAGGGAACGGGATGTTCGAAATGTTATGGAAGAGGAACAATCGGACGCATCGGTGTGTTCGATCTCCTTGTGATGAACGATCAAGTTCTCTCCGCGATACTCAATGGACAAAGTACAACAGATTTTCATCAATCTATTCGACGCGATGGCCCACCCGGATTGCTCAGCGATGGATTGGTCAAACTCAACCAGGGAGAAATTGAACTCGGTTACTTCCTTCAACTCCTCAGTCACACTGAACCAACCGATTCGCAGATGAATACAAACTGCGCAGCATAAAAGAAAGGTATCCCATGCATCAGTTCGAGTTTGAAGCAAAGACCCGTGACGGGGGACGCGAGCGGGGCATGGTCAACGCCCAGTCACGCACGAAAGCTGCAAAGATGTTGAGCAACCGAGATCTGTTTGTCGTTACGCTTAACCAAAGTGATCAAAAGAAACATTCTTCTTTGATTAAGCCAAACCTCTCACGCAATGAGTTAGCATGGCAAATCTGGCAGCTCTCACTCATGATTGAAACCGGGATGGGTCTCAGCGAAGCAATGGGTTGCTTGGCGCGACAAGCAACACGACTTCCAGCAAAGGTGCTGTTAGAAGATATCGAAAAACGCGTGCGAGAAGGCACAAGCTTGTCAGAAGCAATGGATGCACATCCGGCATCATTCCCCTGCTCAATCCGCGCACTCATCCGAGCAAGTGAGCTCAGCGGCATGCTCAAAAATATGCTCAGACATGCAGCGATCTATCTGATGAACGATCTCAAGACAGTGCGCAAAATGCGTGGAGCCATGATTTATCCCCTCATGATGATACTGATCTGTATCGGTGTGACAGTATTCCTGCTCACATTTGTGCTCCCTCGATTTGCCGGAGTCTTTGCATCACAGGGGAAGGCACTTCCGCTTCCTACTCAGATGATGATGGGAGCCAGCGAATTTTTGATGGGTAATGTCATGACCATATTGATCGCTGTCGTAGGGAGTGTGGTATTTGGCACGCTCTGGATCAAATCAGAATCCGGAAGACGAACAGTGGACAGGATACTGGTTTCACTCCCAGTTATTTCAAGACCATTCAACGCGATGTATCAAAGCAGAGGGTTCAGCGCCATGGCAATCATGCTCGAATCTCATGTTCAACTTATTGAAGCAATCCCTGGCGTGCGTGAGTCGGCATCAAATATCCTCTATAACGAGCTTTGGCGAGATGTCGAAGAGCAAGCCCGAATAGGTGAACGCCTTGCTGCGCCATTACTCCACGCAGAATTTATACCTGAATCAATTGCACAAGTCATCGATAACGGCGATCGCAGCGGCCAACTCAGCGTTGTCTTTGCCCATCTGGCAGAGTTCATGGAAGAAGAGTTTAATCGTTCTGTCAACGATCTCCTTAAACTCATCGAACCGATCATGATCATCGTGATGGGTGGGGTAATTGCTTTTATCGCAATCTCGCTCATGCTACCATTAGTGCAAGCAAGCCAAGGTATGGCAGGGTAAGTATTGATTTGCGCACCAATCGATGTTTGAACCCAATCATAAAAAATACGAGTTTCATAATCGGTGCTCCATGATAAAATGTATCTGGTAGTTCAACTGCTGCGAGATCATGTTGATCATCTTATGGATCAACGCATCATGACATGATCTAGGTGCAAGAATGAAATCCTGTTACCAAACATCAATCAAGTCAGGGTTAAGCATTGTGTGTGTTGCAGTTCTCGTTGTGTGGTGATCTCAACTGCATCTACTCAAGCCAGAGAATAAATGTCTTTCGCATTCATTTGTTGAATCACCCGACATGATGAACATATACAACGGCATAGCAACGCTCGATTCATCCGGCAATGCAGTGATCGAACTCCCCGATTACTTTGAAACACTCAACCGTGACTTCCATTACCAACTCACAGCGATCGGTGCAGCGATGCCCAATCTCTCTATCTCGGGCGAAGTTCCAGCGAATCAGTTCGCGACTGCTGGTGGAGTTGCGGGCAAACGCGTGAGCTGACAAGTGACCGGGGTCCGACAAGACCCCCGCGCGATCGAGCATCGCATGGTGGTTGAAGAGAAGAAACTCGATCAACACAAAGGTAAAAACCTAGACCCCAAATCTTTCGGGCTCGTCAACAAGCACGCAATACATCCAAGGCCGATTAAAACGAACACAGACAGTGCAACTCAACAGACAGAAAACTATTCATCATTTACAAGGCATTCATTTTGTGCCTCGTTTTGATTACACAGCGCGGTCACAGGTTTACTCTGTAGGTTTTGCAGATCCAAAGAGGGAATACATCGCCGGGAGCATAAACAATGTGAGGATATTGTCAGCGATAATTCCACCGATCACCACCGTCGCGAGAGGCCGTTGGATTTCAGCGCCAATCCCCGTATTCAATGCCATCGGTACAAATCCCAGTGATGCAACAAGCCCCGTCATCAAGATCGGACGAAGTCGGATAAGGCGCGTCCGCTCGATCGCATCATTCACCGACATCCCTTCGAGCACGCGTTGTCGAATACTCGCGACAAGCACAAGTCCACTAAGCATTGCAACGCCAGATACCGCGATGAAACCGACCGCTGCAGAAATCGTGATATCAAGCTCGCGAAGATAGAGTGCAGCGCCGCCACCAATAATTGCAAATGGCACACCCGTCAGAACAATCAATGCATCACGAACAGATCCGATACTCAAAATAAGTAGGCAAAAAATCAGTGCGATCACGATGGGCACAATGATGACAAGTCGCTTTGAGGCGCGTTCGAGATGCTCGAACTGCCCCGCGAACTGCACATAGTAACCCTCAGGCAAAAGAATATCGAGATTGATGCGATCGCGTGCTTCTTCTACAAATCCACCCAGGTCTCGACCACGAACATTCGTCTGTACAACGATTCGTCGCTTGCTCCAATCACGGTTGATCACCGATGGACTCACGGTTTGTTCAATCCTGGTAAGGCGCCCAAGCGGGATGCGCTCGCCTCCGGGTGTGGGTATGAGTATATCTGCGATCGCATCAGGGTCGCCTCTGTACTGATCATCAAGCTCAAGTGTCATATCGAATCTTCGTTGTCCGACACGGACTTCCCCGACGCGAATCTCGCCAATTGCTTCGATGATTTCGAGGACATGCTGCGCGGGGATTCCATACCGCGCGATCGCCTGCTGATCGACTTGCACCGAGAGCAGCGGGGCACCCGTGATCTGTTCTGTCGAAACATCCGCTGATCCTGGGATCGATTCGATCACCCCTTGGATCTGAGCCGCGATCGTGCTGAGCATATCGAGATCATCACCGAAAATTTTCACTCCGACATCGCTTCGAACCCCTGCAACCATCTCGTTCATCCGCATCTCAATTGGTTGAGTAAAGATCGCTCGAACTCCTGGTAGTTCTTCAAGTGTCCGGGACATCTGCTCTGTAAGTTCCCCTTGAGTTGTCGCAGAGGTCCACTGCTCGCGTGGATTCAAAGTCATGAAAGTATCAGTCATCTCAAGACCCATCGGATCAGTTGCGACAACCGCGGTACCCACCCTGCTCCAGATGTGCCCGATCTCATCGGGATACTGTTCGAGCAGCATCGCCTCAATTCTGCTGTTGTAATCCGTCGTCTGATCGAGTGACACACCCGCAAGGCGAACAAGATTCACCGCGATCGCTTCTTCATAGAGTCTCGGTAAGAATGAAGAACCGAGCTGGGTGAACATCGCGCCGCCACAGGCAACGATCCCGATTCCGAACGCGACAGTCAACACCCGGAAACGCAACGCAAACCGAACAATTGGGCGGTACACCCACTGGACTCCGCGTACGATCCAGTTCTCTCTTTCCCGAGCATTCCGCCCGAGTGCGAGACTACACAACACCGGCGTGAGTGTGAGCGAGAACAAAATCGAACTTGCCAAAGCGAAGATAACAGTCAGCGCCATTGGGCGGAACATCTTGCCCTCAACCCCTTCGAGCAACAAGATCGGGACAAACACAATCATAATAATGAGTTCGCCAAACATGGTCGGGGAACGTACTTCCACCGATGCATCGCGAACGATGTCAATGATCGACCGGGTCCCACCATTTTTGCGTTCTTCGCTCAACCGCCGCACGCTGTTCTCGGTCATTATGACCGAACTATCGACGACCAAACCAAAGTCGATGGCACCAAGGCTCAACAGACTCGCCGCGATCCCAAACTGAGCCATCATACTAAACGAGAACAACATCGCAAGCGGGATCGCAATCGCAACAATAAGTGCAGCACGAATGTTACCAAGGAAGATGAACAAAACCGCGATCACAAAGATGGCGCCAAAGATCAAGTTCTCCTGAACGGTGTGGATCACATGATTGATGAGCTTCGTTCGTTCGTAGACGATTCGCACTTCGACATTTTCGGGGAGTGTACTTCGCACTTCCTCCAATCGTTCACGCAACAATCTCGTAACCTCATGGCTGTTCTCCCCCATAAGCATGAACCCAAGCCCGAGCACAACCTCGCCATCCCCCTGAGAAGTGACCGCGCCCCGACGAATCTCATACCCTTCGCGGACTGTCGCAATATTGCGAACAAAGATGGGTGTCCCGTCCTGAGCTCCAAGCACAATGTCCGCGATCTGATCGGTTGTCGTAGTCAGCGCAACGCCGTGAACCAGCGTAGATTCACCCGCACGCGTAATGAGACCACCCCCGACAGATTGATTGTTCTTCCGCAGCGCATCAGCAACATCATCCATCGTCATGCTGTATTTAATCAAGCGGGTCGGATCAACAACCACTTCAAACTGCTTCCTGCGGCCTCCCCATGTGTTGATTTCCGCAACACCTGGAACCTGGCGAAGTTGAGGCTCGATCACCCACTCATGCAATGTGGTCAGTTCTGTAAGCGATGCGGGGTTCTCCCCCTTGCCTGTCACAATATAATGAAAAACTTCTCCAAGTCCCGTCGCTAAAGGCCCCATCGAAGGCTGCTCAATCCCCAGTGGCAATCGAGCACTATTAAGTCGCTCGCCGACCACCTGTCTGGCAAGATAGATGTCGGTGTGATCATCAAATGTCACAGTGAGTTGCGAAAGACCAAATCTCGATATAGATCGGACATCAATCAATCCGGGTAACCCCGAGATCACATTCTCAACCGGGATCGTAACCTGCTGTTCAACTTCTTGGGGTGTCAATGACGGCGCGACCGTATTAATCTGTACCTGCACCGGCGTCGTATCCGGGAACGCATCGATGGGCAGGTTCCGCATCGAGTACACGCCCCAGACGATCACCCCAAGCGTACCAAGTAGAACAACAAGCCTATTTTGAAGTGACCAACCGATGATCCAGTTCAACATACCGATACTCCGACATGGGTGAACGATCGTGCGTTCAAACCATGAGTGTCAATCCGATTTCACGAGAAACGTTCACTCTGACAAATGACCCACTTCGCAACACCCCGCGCCCATCGAGTCTTTTAGGAGCTCGTTCTTGAGGACAAAGCTACCGCCGGTGACGACTGATTCACCGCCCGCCAACCCAGAGAGCACTTCATAGCGTTCGCCCGCATCGAATCCCAGTGTGAGCTGAACCGGTTGGAACTCTGTTCCATCTTCAAGGATCCGGACAAACGCGATGTTACAACTCCCGTCCCACTGAACCGCGGACTTCGGGATTGTCAACGCTTGACCATCTGCGCCAGATGAAATCGTTGCTTGTCCAAACATGAATGCTTTGAGTATCTCGTCACCGTTATCGAGTTCGGTTCGTGCCTTGATAGTGCGAGTCTTTTTGTCAAGCTGGGTGCTTATCCATGTCACTCGCCCCGGAAACGCCCGATTGGGAATGCCGTCTATACGGAAGTTGACATCCTGTCCCTTGCGAACGCTTGCGAGATCGCGTTCGGTAAGATCAATCATCGCCCACATCACACCGGTGTCCGCGATCGCGAAGAGCATGTCCTTTTCATCGACAACCTCTCCTATAACCGCAGATCGCTCGACGATGGTTCCTTGAAACGGTGCAGTAATCAGAAGCACCGAACCGGTATCATTCTCATTTGCAACTCGAACAATATCTTCATCAGATAGACCGAAATTGCGAAGTTGTTGCTTTGCTCTTGAGACTGCGATTTTCGCTTCAACCCACCTCGTTTTGGTTTCCAGTAGTGCACGCTCGGTACTTACCCCCTTGTCCATCAACGATTGCTCTCGTTGAGCATTGACTTCCCACAGCGCGAGGAGTTCCGATGATTGAAGGAGATCCGCCTTTGCAGATCCCAGCGCCATCGAATCAACCGTCGCGATCACTTCACCCTTCTTTACTCGCTCGCCGAGTTCTTTATGGACTTCGATGATGACACCAGAAGCCCGAGATGAGAGCCTCGCATACTTATTCGCGTTATACACGACCTCTGCATTGCGTTTGATCTCCTGACGAAGATCACTCATCCCGATCTGTGCATATTCGATCCCCGCGAGTTGAGCAATCGAAGGCGAAGCAAGCGTGATCACCGTATTCACCGTCGTGCACCCAACCTGAGGCGGCATCTGCGAACGAGGAGAGTTCAGCGGCATGGTCATTGACTCATCCCGCTCATCCTGGTCAGTCTGCGATGATGCGGGAAGACTACTCCCCGAAATCAACAATGTAATGAGCGATAGTGCTGTGGGTATGTTCATGTCATGTACTCCGTGACAAATAAGGGTCTGGTCAAGCTTCATTATGGATTGCATACAGCACATTGTGACTCAGGAGTGTTATGCTCTGTGCACCAATCACCCGCTGCGACAAACGCAACCTTCATAAACGGTCGGCACTTCACACACAGCGCTTCCGCGACACCGTGCCCGTTGCAGAATCCTTCAGATTCAAGCAAACTCGGTACGCAAAAAGGGCACTTCGCTTCTGGAATATTGTGTTCGCAGTTTGCTTCGATGTCCCCCCCAAGTGTCGGCATCGCGCCCCCATGGACTCCCTCTTGGATATTCTCAGCAAGCTCAGGATTGCAAGAAATACACTGTGATTCTGGGAGCTTGTGCTCATCACACCAATCGCCCATCGTCCGGAAAGCAACCTTGATCCCAGGTTTGCATTGAGCGCAGGTCGCTTCAGGGAAACCGTGTGTGCCACAGAATCCTTCTGCATCAATCATCTCTGGGTTGCAAAACGGACAGGTCTCCGCTTTGATCTGATGCTCGCATCGTCCATCAGCACTCACAGTAGTGGTGGTGCCTGTTGAACCTCCCTCGTTGCACCCTGAGAGTGATGCAAGTCCGAAGAGTCCGATCGAGAAACAAAGCGTCATGGTCATCATTCTAAAAAAATTCATGTGAGTTCCTTTTTCTTTATGGTTTGATATTGATCTGGTCTAAGTCTGTTGATGAGCGGATAAGTGAAAGTCTTCCTTCCACGAGTTGCTGATTTGCGTATCCGAGCAGCAATCCATTTTCGTGTGAGCTGAATCATGGTGCGTCATGCATCGAGGTGACGATTGAATATCCAAGTGGTAGATCACTTCTGAAAACTCCAGAAGCAAACGCAACACAAATCATCGCGCACCATACAACACCGCAATCCCCACAAAGGATCGCTGGTGTAGGTAGTTCATTATTTATACAGTGAGTAAAGTTCGCAAACCAAACAATGTGCGTCCAGCATGACCCGTGTTTGTCCCAGGGGGACCACGCGGACAAACCGAATCACTCAATGCGATCATTTCCCATGATTCAGGTGTTGACTCGATCGCAATATTCTGCGACGGCACCTCATGAACATTCACAAGAGTCGTATACGAAGTGTTAAATCGTTGAAGTTCAACGCCAACACAATCGCAAACAGAGTTCAGATCACTGACGCGTGATCGCTCTTCAACTGAAAGATCGTTTCTCATCTCATCAACTGTCGATGAGCAGCAACCATCTATCGATGTCGGTAGTAAATCGGTTTGGCGTATGCCGATCGCGAACCCTGTATCGTCGCAACCCAGACAAAGAAGAAACTGACTACCCCAACCCGTAGTGATCGCCTGGAAGCTGAATATCATCAGCAGAAACAGTGCTCCAGGATTGAATCGATCAGATATCATGCTTTGTATAGTCATTCTATCGGCAAAAATATTCCGATTCTTCAACCCCATAAAGATACTGTCCCCATCGAGTTCACTTCCTTGGGCTGCCCTCGATCAAAGACTTCGCAATGCAGTCCGTAGTCGAAGTCTGATAATTATAAATAGATCGTACTTGGTGTCCCACCCATGCACATCGAGTCTCAAGAGAGCCTTGTTTTGCCAAACCCACTCAAAGTTCATGTATTGTTCAGGTAGTTCTTTCGATTTGTACCAGTTCGGTTAGAGGAATGGAATCATAATGAGGGCCGTATTCGGCCGACAAAGCCTGATATCAGGAGAATAAATTATTTCTGATGCTATTTCAGAAACAGGTATTGCAACAGAGCGTGAAATGGATTACGCTCTTCAAATGACCCAATCTACGCACCCAATCAGTACGACGAATCAAAACTTTGAGGCAGATGCGATCAAAGCTGTGGGCGCGACACGAGATACCTACGCACGAATCATTGAACAAAAATGCCCAGGTTCAAAGTCCGTATCTGCCATCGCAGATGCATTCGGAATTCATCGTAAACTCGCCTGGCAGATCATCAAGGTTGCTTATTCGGAAGACCCGTTTATCGCAGCCAAGCACATGCCCACCCCCAAGAGTGTCATGGTCTGGTCCAAAGCAGTCGAGAAAAGTGGGGTTGCTCCAGAGCACATCACTTCCATCCATGCATCTTCCAAACAGTTTCAGTTGCTCTTTGATACACATGCTTCGAACCGAGCAGAGTTTGAAATGCTCATCGAATCCTGTTGCAGATCCGAAGATAACCAAGCGGAAGAACGATGGAGACAACTCGCATTCGAAGGCAACAGCTACACCTGGGGTGCACACTGCAAAGCAGTGTTAGCGCTATGCATTTTAATGCCTTCAGAAGATCGTGAACACCACTTCCATGCTGCACAAATCCGAGGCCTCATGGGTTTCAGACAAATCCGCCCCGGGGTGCGCTGGGTAGTCAATCAGTCCGTTGCAGTCGATGATGACATCCAGCATGAAGTAACTATGGATCGTCAAGCGATCGATCCCGATGCTGCATTACGACACAACGGAGTTCCGGTACTCCCTGAATATTGCTCAGACCCAATGCCAGAACTCGAACGCTCACTCACACATGATGGGATGATGCAAGATGAGTTTGTCTCATCAAAGATTGGTCTCCAAGGCGAACGAACACTCGTCACAGGTGAAATCCTCAGAAACATTGCGCCGACGCATGCAATGCCAAATGACAAGATCGCACATTTCGGCAGTTCCGTTCGAACACCAACCGAGATGATGCACTTCGATCTCTTTGTGAAAGCAGGTCTGTTCGGAGAAGTGGAAAGAGAGCTCAAAGTGTTCTCAGATATCGCTTCTTCGATCACATTTGCAGAATCCGATGAACTCCCGATCAGCAATACCATCAGCCGAATGGGCAGAGGAATCTCGCTCGCCCATGCACCGGATCTTCCAGGGTATCACGATCTGGCAGGATCAATATTTAAACGACTATCACTCGACCCCGAGGAGTACGAACTTTACCGAATTCGTATTCCATTTCCCCCGTTCCCAAGCACTGTAATGGTGAAGCACGAGCTTCTACCGCTGTAATCCTTTGCTGGGAGTTTTTGTAAATCAGCCCGAAGCGCTGTTTGTTTGACAGTTTACAGACCCTTGTTTTAGTAGGAGAAAAGAAAATGAAAGTAGCAAAATTTGCATTGGCATGTGCACTCATCACTGGTGTTGCACAAGCAGACACCGTCGTCAGCAACTACGACGACCTAACAGAAGATTTCTACGGCACATCATTCAACTACAACGGAGTGACCTACTTCGATGTCAATAATGTTGATGGTGTATTCCCAGATGGTGGCACCTTTGAAGCTGGTGACGGCATCAATGGACTCGGCAACACAATCATCGTCGAGAACGCAACACTGTTGTACAACGACTTCCCAGGGTGGGGCAGCGCCAACAATGCATTGACCTTCGGCCGCTCATTTGTCACCGGAGATAACCTCTCACTTGGCGCTCTATCCACAGTCTCAATGGCACTGGATACAAACGCGGACTTTGCATCAGTAGAGATCGCATACTTCGAGAATGGACCTTGGGGTGGAATTCAGTACCACCTCGAAGCATACCTTGGTGGGTCCCTTGTCGACTCAGATTCTTTCGAGATATCAGACCTTGGTGGCCGTGACAATATCGCATTTGATACGCTTAGTGTATCAGGTGGAGAGTTTGACTCCATGCGTCTCTTCGCAACTTACGGATCAGAATACTCAGGTCCTCGCGCGTTGCTCGATAACCTCACCCTGAACTCCGTCCCGGCACCAGGATCACTTGCACTCGTCATCGGTGCTGGTGGACTCATGAGTCGTCGCCGTCGATAAAGAAAAAGTCACTCATTTGAATGACCCTCTCTCGGCCGCCCCCAAACTTGGGGGCGGCTATTTTAATGGCAGTTGTGTTTTCGTCAATATTGGATTACGGGCATCCCGCTCCAAACGCACTCAGGAATGCAGATACATCAAAGAAGTTGTACACACCGTCGTTGGTGAAATCGGCAGCAGGTTCTTGATTGCCAAACGCACTCAAGAATGCAGACACATCAAAGAAGTTCAACACCCTATCGCCTGTCAAATCCGCCAAGCAAATCGCTTCATCCTGATATTCAAACGCACCCGCATCAACAATGCCGCCAGACCCTGACCCGGTATCTACCGTGTCCGGATCATCCACGATCCGCTCGTTACCAGCGAAATCAATCGGAAGGATCTCCGCCGTATCCCCATCGAGATCGAGATCAAGATCATCAATCGGCAACAACGCATTGTCACCCATATCAATCGCGCCCGAGAGTGGGGAGAGCGAGAAATCACCAGCTACAGCATCAACAAACATTGGGTCAGCGCCAGTCGAACCAACTCCATCAAACCCACCTGTCCAACCCTGAACGATCGAGTTGTTGAAGGTCATCGCTGAACCTGCACCACTGAAGGAAAACTGGTTCTGCTCATTGGTTGATCCACCAGATTCGTTGCCCCAAAGAACAGTGTTGGTGAAGGTGACCGAGGATCGAGAGTTGCTCACTCCAGACGATCGTATGCCCGACGCATTTGGAGCCGAGTTATTGGCGATCGTACAGTTCACGATATCAATCCCAACACCAAGCACGATCGTCAATCCAGCCCCGCCGTTTAAGGCATACCCGGTGTTATTGCTGATGACATTGTTCGCAAAGATAGGATTTCCGCCCGCGATGTAACAACCAGAAGTTCCATCATTATCAGTGTTAAACTCAACACGGTTGTTGATGAACTGGTTATCGAGTCCGGTTGTCAGCCCGTTGAGTTCGATCCCCCCGACCCAGCCTTCATATTCGAAGAACCCAGTCGCACCCCAGAACAAACCATCAATCGCATTGTTGTGATGAATCCAAGAGTTGGTGATTCTCGATTTGGTGAAGTTGGTGATCTGAACACCAGCATCTTTCAACGCGGTATTGTTTCTAAACTCACAGTTGTTGATGACAATGTCACCTCTGAATGCACACAAGCCGCCACCGCTAAACATGAACCCGCCGCAGTTCACTTCAAAGTCCGCGTTCCCGCCTTCGACAATAATCCCGTCGAGTGTAATGCGGTCGTCTTGTTCAAAGAGAAACAATGTGTTGATCGTGTTCTCTTCACGGTTGGAGAGACCAGGACCATCATCCTGATTGAGATCACCCGAAAGAACCGAATCCGCAGCCCCATCAACCCGATCGTCAAGTGAAGATTCATTCCCCACAAACCCACCATAAAGCGAAACCCCGGAAATCAAATCAAACCCTTGAGCTCGATGCCCATTGCTTGCAGGCGTATAAATACCATCCGCGATCCAAATCTCCGTGATGTCTCCGCTGCTCGCCCGGGCGAGTGTGAATGCTTCTTGAAGATCATTGATCGCATCCGCCCACCCGTTCCCTGTACCGGTTGCTGATGCATCATCATCGACCATGATGATCGAGACTTCCACTTCATCGGGGACGCCGTCAAGGTCGGCATCAAGACTGGTTCCTGTCATGATGTCACAAGCATCGGGAATCCCGTTCTTGTTAAAGTCTTGATCGGCAAAGTCTGGATACCCATTCGAATCACAATCATTGAGTGTTCCCGCAAGAATCTCATCATTGTCTTCGACACCATTATTGTTCAAGTCTCGGCTTCTATATTTTGCAACGACCGGCGCTGCGAGCGAGAGTGCCATCGAAGCATCCGCCGGAAACTCTGTCCAGATATCAGCTCCGGTCGGTTGTCCTCCAAAGTCAACATTCGGATTCGAGAACTGCAGAATCCGTGGCCCTGCACCAGCACCCATGACCGTATTGAACGCCTCATCTGGAGCTTGATAACCCTTCGAGAATCGTGATCCACCATTCGTGCAAGGATTTTCTTCAAAGCCATGAACAATGCCCATGTTGTGCCCAACCTCATGGGCAAAGACATGAGTTGTGCTGCCCATACATGCAGATGAAACCACACTAAACGCATTCTCAGGGGTGGGGGTGTTGCCAGGACCAACACCGATGTTTGCGATCCCGCACACATCACCCGCAGAGATCACCATCATCACCAGATCCGCTTTGTGCTGATCCCGAAGACCATGAACCTCATCGAGCACACCGTCGTTTGGATCTCTGAGGTTTCCGAGTTGAGTGCCCATCCCCCCTGATTGGATATAGTCCACCTCTTGCGTATGCACAACGCGGAACATCGTGTTTACCATCGAGTTCGTTGCCGCAAGATTCAACTCATCAAGACCCGCCTGAATCTTTGCCTCAAGGTTTGCGACTGATCCCTGCAAGTTGACCGCCTGAGCGGTATACACCACAAGAATATCAACCGTCGACCCATCCTCAAGCCCGCTCATTCCTCGTTGGACCGAACTCGCAGATCGAACCCGATCGAGTGTCCGGAACTGCTTGAGTGGTTCAGGCACACGCTGGGCACAAGTGACCCCGCAAGTAGACGAGCCATCATGGGCAACCGCCAATGGACTAGATATGAACAGACTCGCAAATGAGACAGCTGAAACTAGTTTGTTTGGTTTTATACGCATCTTGATCTTTCTATAAAAACTGAGCACATCTGCTTATGGGCATCCATTACTGAAGTACGAGAGGAAAAGCGAAACATCGAAGAAGTTGAGCGAACCATCATCGTTCAAATCCGCCGGACAATCAGGTGTGTTCGTCGGTTGATACTCATACGCGCCCAAATCTATACATAGCTCCCAGGTCGAGTTCCCGGTATTTGGCGTACTCTCATCATCAAGGTTTCGCACATTGCCTACATAATCAGTGAGCACATCGAGGACGAACACTTCGCCGATACTCGGTGAGCCCATCTCGCCTCGCGAATCCCCTGCATCAATTGCCGGTGACCCGCTCATCAAGGAATAGTCTTCCATGCCTGGATCTGTGAACATCGGATCAGCATTGAAGTTACCATCGCTGTCGCTCATTCCAGTTGGACCTTCTGGGATCAATGAATACCTTGCCTGAAGATCACCAGTCCCGCCGTGAGAAGTTGCGCTGTCGTTGGTAACGATACAGTTAAGCAGGTTCGTATCAGAATCCGCTCGATGTCCACGGAACGAATCACTCACCCCATCAGCATCAACCCCATTGCCTGCAAAAGTGCAGTTCACCGCTTCAAATATCTGCTCATTGCGTACAGCACCTCCATCTGTTGCAGCGGTGTTATTCACGAAGATCGAGTTGAGCGCCCGGAACACATCTCTGTCGGATATCCAGATCGCTCCTCCTCCGATTTCTGCCCTGTTTGAGACAAACTCACAGAGTTCAACATCAACGATCCCTGCGAGAGTGGTACCGAGTACCGCGATCGCGCCCCCTCGATTGATTGCAGTATTCGACTCAAATCGGCACCCGCTCATATCGAGCAGATCACCAGCCATCACATAGGACATCCCGCCGCCTTCAAGGCCGATGTTCCCTTCAATCGTGCAATCAATGAAAGTCTTGCTCACAGTACCCGTGAGATATACTCCGCCCCCGGTTCCATCTGCATTGTTGTTCCGGATGATGGTATTGGTGACGGTTCCGCCGCCCGACATATACAGCCCACCCCCAACAGTGGTATTCATATTATTCTCAATAATACAATCGGAAATATTCGCTCGTGATCCTCCCTCGACAGAAACCCCAGCACCCGCAGAAGTTGAGAATCCGTTGCTGAAGGTGATTCCTTCGAGTTCGACATCAGTTTCCGTACCCGTAATCCGCAGGCACTTGTCCAGCCCTTGACCAAACACTGTGACCGCTCCGTCCCCGCCATTACGGAGTGTGAGGTCTTTGCCACTGATGAGCAGATTCTCAGGATACAGACCCGGCGTGATTTCTATGATGTCTCCATCGACACCGGCACTGATCGCTGCAGTGATGGTAATAAAGTCATAATCAATCAAACTCGGTCCAACGGTAATCGTGTCCGCTGAAGCAGACGCGGTGATCGCAGCGAGCGCAAGCAACGCTGCAATTCTGCGAGTTGTACGGATTTGTGGACGATTCAAGGTATTCAGCTCGGTCATTGTCATCGGATATCCCTCATGGTTAGTGTGTGAAATCGGAGTTTCTACATAAACAGAGCGATATCGGGCGAGGGCGCGCCCGACCGAACTTAGGAATTATGAGTTTTTCTTCAAAAAACAAGGGATGGATTCTGGGTTCTCAACGCCCTTTTGTACAATCGCTGTACATGCAGTTCGAGCATCACACACGAAACTTGGCAACCCGCTTACTCAATGAGTTTTCTGCCAGCGACATGGCAAACCCTATCGAATTCTCCTCCATGCTCTACGACGAGATGCGTCAACTCGCAAAGCAGATGATGCACGACGAGAGAGACAATCACACACTCCAACCCACCGCATTGGTCCATGAAGCATTTATCCGCCTTATCAACGCCGACGGACTCGATATCAACTCCAAGGATCATTTCTTCATGCTCGCATCAAAGGTGATGCGTCGGATATTGATCGATCACGCAAGATCAACAAACCGACTCAAAAGGGGAGGCGAT
This sequence comes from uncultured bacterium, assembly GCA_963976235.1. Taxonomy (GTDB): domain Bacteria; phylum Planctomycetota; class Phycisphaerae; order Phycisphaerales; family UBA1924; genus UBA1924. The sequence goes on along the minus strand of CAXBJM010000003.1, from coordinate 103,051 downwards.
TGGCACCAAGTCCCACTCACGGTGGTGAACCCCGAATCTAAATCGCCGATGGACCCATCTGAGATCCTCGCCTTAGATGAAGCCCTCGATCGTCTCAAGTCCCTCGACGAGCGAAAAGCAAGAGTAGTCGAACTCCGGTTCTTCGGCGGGCTCGATGAAGAAACCAGCGCGCGGATCTTAGGAATCGCTCGATCAACCGCTTCAAGCGATTGGCGATTCGCCCGTGCGTGGCTCATGGATCAACTCAAAGACGAGAACGGATCACGCACCAATGAATGAGTTTGATCCATCTGATGTCCAACGATTCCAACGCGTAGAAAAAATCTTCTTGGAGGTTTGTGATCTCCCCAAAGAAGAACGAGAGCAACGAGTCCGCGAACTCTGCAACGATGACTCTGAGCTTATCGCAAGCGTCCATGCAATGCTCAAAGCGGATCAAGAATCCTCGCTTGAAGTGAACGCTGAATCGCTCTTTGCCGCGGCAACACATAATGATGAGTCACCCGAGCGGATCGGTGAGTTCAAGATCGTCAAAGTCCTCGGCGAAGGCGGCATGGGAACCGTCTACGAAGCAGTCCAAGACTCACCCAAACGGCATGTCGCCCTCAAGGTCATCCGACAACGATCCATGCACTCGAAGATACGCAAACGATTCGAGCGCGAAGCAGATATCCTCGCAAAGCTCAATCATCGTTCAATTGCAACAATCTACGAATCTGGCATCGCAACCAATGACAAGACTTCGATCCCATTTGTTTCAATGGAACTGGTGATCGGGAAACCAATCACAGAGTATTGTCAAGAATCGCAACTCGATTCAGATCAGAAGATCAAACTGATCCTCGAAGTCTGTCGTGGTGTTGCCTACGCCCATGATCTCGGGATCGTGCATCGAGATCTCAAACCGAGCAATATCCTGGTTGATACGAAAGGGCGAGTCAAAATCCTCGATTTCGGGATCGCCTTTGATTTAGAAGTCGAGCAACGAACCCAGATGACCCAGACCGGTCAACTCATGGGTACTTTGCAGTACATGGCGCCCGAGCAGGTCGATCAGCAATCCCACACGACAAGCAAACAAACCGATGTCTACGCACTCGGGCTCATCTGCTATGAACTCCTCATCGGGCAAAGCCCATTTAACCGACGCAACTCAAGCATGTACGAACTTGTCCGCGCGATCCGTGACGAAGAACACGATCTCCTGGGAACTATCAACCGTTCATTCCGAGGCGATATCGAAACCATCGTCGCCAAAGCGCTCTCCCGCGAGATCGATCGTCGATACGATGACGCGGGTGCACTCGCCGATGATCTCGACCGATACCTGCTCAATCAACCAATTACTGCGCGTAAACCAAGCACCTGGTATCAACTCAGGAAGTTCTCAAAGCGTAACCCCGCATTTGTGGGTTCCGTAAGCATACTTGTGCTGGTGCTCATCACCGCGTTGCTGCTCATATCAAACGCGCTGCGGACCGCGAACCGCGAACGAATCGCAGCAAAGCATGAGCAATCTGTGCAGCTACTCATCAACGCATTTGTCACCGATGATCTGTTCGCAGCCGGGGACCCTGAGTTTGGCGGAGAACCTGATATTTTACTTCTCGAAGCCATGCGAAGATCCGCTGATGGGATCGAGGAACGATTCGCCGATGCGCCACAAGCAGAAGCAAAAATACGATTCACAATGGGCGAGCAGTTCCGAAGAATGAACGACTTCGAACACGCACAAAGAGAACTCACCAAATGTGTTAAGCTCAGCGAATCTTTGGGATTACCCATCAATGTCATTGTCGATCGCCGCAATGCACTCGCGGATGTCTATATGGATATCGATGAGCTTGAGACCGCACTTGAGATTGTCGAAACGACCGACTCGATGGTCGAAGGAAATCCTGATGTGTCGGTCGAAATGATGCTCGACACATTAGCTCAGCACGCAAGCTTGCTCTTCCATATGGCAAACCTGAAAGGCGCTGCCCACTACTTCGAACAAGCAGTCTCGATCGGGCGCAACCAAGTCCCCGATGCCCAAGGGACAATTGATGCGATATCCGCCCTTGCGATTGTCTACACCTGGCAAAAACGATATGACGAGTCAAGGGCGCTCCATCACGAAGGCATCGATTTGCTTACCAAGAAACTCGGAGCAGACCATCCCGCGACACTTGTCGCACGGGACAACCTCTCAATTCTGGATCTTGAAAGCGGGCAATACGAACAAGCAGAACAAGGTTTCCGTGAAATACTCGAAACACGACTCAGGGTGTTCGGACCACATCACGGGAAGACATTCCTCACCGCTTCATCCCTCGGCCGGAGCTTGGGTAAGCTCGACAGATTCGAAGAAGCAGAGGGATACATCCTCTCCGCGCACGACGGGCTTGTTGATGTGCTGGGCGCCGAGCATCGGTACACCGTGATCGTTCGCAAATATGTCCACGAACTCTACACAAACTGGGGAAAACCAGATAAAGCTGAGCGATACGAACCATTGAATTAGTCACACGACCATCAGTGATTTAGAACGGGCACCCTGCTTGAAATGACTGAATATACAACGAGACATCAAAGAAGTTGATGTTCCCATCGCGAGACACATCCGCCATCGGATCTTGATCAAGGAACGCTTGGATAAACATCGAGATATCAAAGAAGTTGAGAACTCCATCATCCGAGAGATCCGGACGACAATCAAAGATCACATTGTAATCTGTGGGACTATGAAGCTGCGTAAAGGTCCGATCGATCAGCTCGATGATGTAGGTCTCTTCGCGAACGGGGATCCATTCATCCTCGTCCATCCAAAGCCCCGCATCCACTGCAGCGCTCATGCTCTCGTTCTGGAGATCGATCCCGAGGATGTACCGCCGCCATTGAATGTGATCGACCATCAGATCACCATCAGAGAAATCAACCTCCCCTTGTTCATCTGGGTGATAGAAACTCATCGTGTACGCATCCATTTCAAAGGGCGCAAACGGCCCAATATCAGACGCATTGAAATGCGAGGAGATATCGTCGCGAGCGTTATCATGAAAGAAGATCAAGAATGTCCCGTGAGGCGGAACCACCACACCATCGAGCGCATGCGGATCAGAATGCACAACCCCAGATGTTGAGTTCTGGGTACTAAATCGCCAACCATCAAGCGAGAACGCCTGATCTCGGGTATTCACCACAAACACATTCTCGCCTATACCTAAAATATTGATAAACTGTATATCTCGCTCTGCGCCGAGTGCATTTTGTGCGAGGAGTCCCAGCAGTGTGATCCCTGTGATGCGTGCTCTTTTCATGACAATACCCTTTCGATGTTCGAGCAATCTGTAGATACCAGATGATGTTCGATACGAATCATCATCTCCGAAACTCATCGCTACCCGTACCCACTCTTTGGTGGGATAGGCAACCATTGATGTCGCCCATTCGCTCAGACCCTCCATATCTTCGCGGAAATGGATGAGCTTTGTGAATCTACTTATTTCCAAGAATTGGCTCGCGACAACCCGTGAACTCCTTGTTCATAAGAAATGGACGATTTTGATGCGCTGTTCGTTCTTTCATCAAACACTATTCATATCATTCTAAAAGGTGATGTCTGCATCGATAACACAGGCAGTTCAGGGAACCAAAAAATGACTCAAACCCAATCTCCAAAGATAGCAGGATGGCGAGAGCGGATTGATATCCCTCAATGGGGTCTCCGTCGGGTACGCGCAAAACTTGATACCGGCGCCAGGACCAGTGCGATTGATGTTGCCCAGTTCGAGATGATCGACGAAGATCATGTCCGCTTTGAAATTGTTTACCGGGTTCTCCCTGTCCGAAAGACGAGATGGGTAGAAGCAAAGTGCCATCGAGTCACCAATATCAAACCAAGCCATGGCAAATCCGAAGAGCGTGTCATCTGTCATACACGAATCCGAATCGGAGATTCCGAGTTCGACGCCGAGATCGGGTTGGTCTGTCGCAAAGGAATGCTCTGCCGAATGTTGATCGGGAGAACAGCACTGTCAGGACGCTTTCTTGTCGATTCTTCTCGGAAATATGTCATTACCGAGAAAAAGACGAAAACATGATCCAATGATCCTATATGAAACTTGGCATCCTCTCTACCGCTCCGCGCTGTTACAGCACCCGTCGCCTCAAACAAGCCGCCGAAGAGAGGGGACATGTCGTCAAGGTACTCAACACCCTCCGGTTCACACTCGAACTCGAAGAGGGTGAGCCCGATCTGTATTTCCGATCCAAGGTACTCAGTGATTATGATGCGGTGCTTCCCAGGATCGGCGCCTCTATCTCATACTTCGGTACCGCGGTTGTTCGCCAGTTCGAGCAGATGGATATCTACACACCCAACACTGCCAACGGCATCACAAACTCCCGTGACAAACTTCGCTCCATGCAAATTCTAAGTCGCCACGCGATCGGAATCCCGCACACAACCTTCGTCCGTGACCGCGCCGATGTACTCCCCGCAATCGAACGGCTCGGGGGAGCGCCGGTGGTGATCAAGATCCTTGAAGGCACACAAGGTGTTGGTGTGATACTCGCAGAAACCACAAAGGTCGCAGAAGGGATTATCGAAACCCTTCAAAACGCAAAGCAAAATGTGCTCGTCCAAAGATTCATCGAAGAGAGTAAAGGCAAGGATATCCGTGCCTTCGTCATTGGTGATACCGTCGTCGCTGCGATGAGAAGAGTCGCCCAAGGCGATGAGTTCCGCAGCAATGTACATCGCGGCGGCCGGACCGAAAGAATCGAACTCCCCCCAGAATATGTCGAAACCGCAGTCCGTGCCGCTCAAATCATGGGGCTCCGCGTCGCGGGTGTCGATATGCTCGAAGGCACTGACGGCCCGCAAGTCATGGAAGTCAACTCCTCACCCGGGCTCGAAGGAATCGAAGGATGTACCGGGCTCGACATCGCAGGTGCGATCATCGACTACATGGCAAGTCAGGTCAACTTCCCAGAGATCGATGTCCGCCAAAGAATGACGGTATCCAAAGGGGTGGGGGTTGCAGAACTTCTCATCCCAGAAGGTTCAGAACTCGTCGGTAAAACCCTCGCTGATTCAGGTCTCAGAGATCGTGACTTTACCATACTCAATGTTCATCAAGGGGTCAAAGTCATCTCGAACCCAAAGGGATCCAGGGTGCTCGAAGCTGAGGACCGGCTGCTCTGCTACGGCAAACTCGACTCAATGCGGGATCTCATCCCCGACAAGAAACGACGCAAACGCAAAGCCAAGGCAAAGAAACTCAACCCGCAACTCATCGAAGATCTAGGGCCAATCGAATGAGCAGAGAAAATCCCAATCATCAATGGTTTGGTGTGGATCTGAAACCCGGCGCATCCGAGTCGCTTTCGATGGTCGTATCGGAAGCTTATTCCGGGACGAGTGTTTCGATCCCTGTTTTCGTTTGGCGTGGGAAAACGGATGGACCGACTGTTGCGATCACCGCCGCAGTTCACGGCGACGAAATCAACGGCACAGGAACAATCCGTCAAATTATCCGTGAACGCCCATTTGATCTCAACGCAGGAACTCTCGTCCTTGTGCCAGTAATCAACATGCTCGGGTTCGAACGCCATTCCAGGTATCTCCCCGATCGGCGAGATCTCAACCGGAGTTTCCCCGGTTCAAAGGATGGCAGTGTCGCAAGCCGACTCGCAAGATCAATCTTTGATCAAGTAATTAGACGCTGTGATTACTGCATTGATCTGCATACCGCAGCTGTCCGACGCACAAACTACCCTAATGTGAGAGCAGATCTCTCCGATGAACGCCTCGCGGAGTTCGCACGCGCCTTTGGAGCGGAGATTATCCTCGACGGCAAAGGTCCCAAAGGCTCACTGCGAGAGAGCGCATGCAAAGACGGATGCGCAACACTCATTCTCGAAGCAGGCGAAGTCTGGAAGGTCGAACCAGGTGTGGTCGAGTATGCAGTACGCGGAGTAACGAACTGTCTCAGGCATCTCAAGATGATCGATGGAAAAATCGTGAAACCTGCATTCAGGATCGAAACAAAGACTACCAAATGGATCCGTGCCACTCAAGGCGGATTTCTTGAGTTCCATATCGCACCCGGTGATATTGTCGAAAAAGACCAGGCGCTCGCAACCAATACCGATCTCATGGGTGACGAACAGAATGTAATTCTCTCCCCACGCGACGCAATTGTGCTGGGGATGACAACGCTGCCTTCTGTAGCGCCAGGAGACCCTATCTGCCACCTCGCCTACCCTCGCAAGGGAGTTCTCAAGAAGGTTGAAAAAGCAGTAGGCAAGCTCAAAGTAGACTCGCTCCATAACCGTGTGCGGGAAGATCTTGCAAGCAGCATGAGGGTTACCGAATCCGATATCGATTCGAATTGAACTCGAATCAGTGTATCCCGATCACTCAATACATAATCCAATGAGTTTTCAGCCACAAGCACCAACAGGCCAAAGCTTCTTTTTCTCGACGCTATAATCTCGTTATGAAACGAGTAACTCTTCGACTTATCGCTGCAACACTCTGGTTGAGCGTGTGTGGATGCCTGACAATGCCCGCGTTTGGTTGGCAAGTTGATACACCCACACCTTCCGCGATTGAAACAAAGATCACAGAGCTCAACGCCTCACAAGGCTTAGATGACGCTACCAAAGCTACCGCGATCGAAACGCTCAGGAACGCTGCGGGTCTTCTCACAAAGGCGAATGATTTCACCGCCAAAGCTGCAGAGTTTCGTCAGTTATCAAATGACGCTCCACAACTCTTGGGAACTATTCGAGATGAGCTCAATCTTCCACCAATAAATCCAACAGTAACCGTCCCTGAAGGGACCACGCTACAACAGCTCGAACAAACCATCGCGCAAGTCACCGCGTCGTTACAAGCATCACGCCAACTGCTCTCTGAACTCCAAGCAGAAACAGCGCGAAGAGATGAGCAAAGAACAGCCCTCACCGAACGACTTGTCAAAGTGAGGCAAGAGATTCTCGATCTGCAGGTATCAGGAGCGCCTTCAGCAAAACCAGACACAGCGATAGAAATCATTGACGCACAGTTTACTTTGTATCAAGCATCAATCATCGTTCGAGAGCAAGAAGTCAAAGCGATAGAATCGGAGATTACAAGTTACGACGCTCGACGAGAGCTGCTCCCGGCAAGAAAAGATCGTGCCCAGCGCAGAGCGACGGAGGCGCAGGCGCTCGTTGAATCATGGCAATCCGTGATCGCAACACGCAGACAACTCGAAGCAGAAAAAGCGGTAGTCAATGCAACCAAACTCCGGAGAGAAGCAGCTCGTCAGCACCCTGTCCTGAAAGAGTTTGCCGATGAATCGGTGTTTCGAGCAAAATCTCTTGCAGGCACTCAATCAACCAATGGGAACAACAACGAAAGCTATGCTCAGCGATTAGTGCGAGCACGAACGAACCTCGATACACTCAAATCTCGATACGCATCAATCCAGAGCAGACTCAATGCTTCCGGGCTCAACAGAGCAACTGGCTTATTACTCAGGCATCAGTACGAGACTATTCCAGAGTTATCAGAGCTCCGCAAAGAGGTTGCATCAACCCAAAGCGTACTCGAAGATTTAGACTATTCGCTTATCGAACTTCAAGAAGAACGCGATGGAGCAGGTGACATCGATCTTGTCGCCCAGGCACTACTCGCACAGATGCCCACAGCCGAGCTGGGCAATGACCGATCCGATGTGCTCCAAGTCGCAAGAGAGCTCGCTTCCGCTAGACGCGATATCCTCGACAAACTGATCAGCCAAGGATCAAACAACTTTACGAACCTCGTCGAACTTAACGCAGTGCTCAGAGAAACATCCGAAGTTGCTCAGTCCTATCAAGACTATATTGAAGAACGCATCCTCTGGGTGCGTAGTGTTGCAAGCGATCATTTTCCAAAAATCGACGAAATCAACGGCGCCATTCAGTGGATCATCGACCCCAATAAATGGCGGGAATCTTGGGAAGTCACCAAGCTCCACATCATAACGCGTTGGTTCGATGTATTTGTTGGATGCGCATTCCTACTTCTACTCTGGTTGATCAGCATACGGAGCTGCTCATGGCTCACCCAACTCGGTGAGCGTGTATCCCGATACACAAGCGATTCGTTTCGGTACACAATATATGCATTCCTGCTCACAATGATCATCGCAGCTCCGATCGCGACAACACTGCTCGCCCTTGGGTTACTTTTGAGAGCGCCAGAAGATCAAGTCGATATCGCTCTCGCGATTGGATCAGGGTTATATGCTGCCGCATTCTTCTTGTATCCACTCGCATTCTTCCGACATCTTCTCCGCCCCAAAGGGTTGGCGATCTCTCACTTCCGATGGTCGCAGGATTCCGCTCAACCCATCCGAAAAAATCTTCGCTGGTTCATCCCCCTCATTGTCCCATTAGTTTTACTCGTCACGGCAATCGATATAGGAGGGGACGAATCCGCGAATGCGTCTTTAGGCAGAATACTGTTTACCATTGAGCTCTTCGTACTCACTGTTTTTCTTCACAGAGTCCTCCGCCCAACAGGCGCAGTGCTCGGAAAGTTCATCGAGCTCAACACCAACGGCTGGATTTACCGTTTAAGATATGTCTGGTACCTGCTCGCAGTCACACTCCCCCTGTTCTTCGCGATCTTCAGTTGGCTCGGTTTCCACTATACAGCGCTCCAACTCCAGTCTCGTCTCGAACGATCACTGATCCTCACGCTCATTCTGGTGGTGGTCAATGACATCCTTCATCGCTGGTTGTATGTTGCAAGACGCAGAGTCGCAGTCGAAGACGCCAAACGCCGCAGAGCACAGGCGATCGCTGATGCAGAATCCAAGCAAGGCAACACGGAGGTACCAACCCCTGCAGCAGCAACCATTGACGAAGATAAGGTCGATCTTCCTGCACTGAGCGAACAAAGCCGTCAATTATTTAGAACCGCAATTGCAGTTTCTGCGATCATCGGACTTTTCCTGATTTGGGCGCAGGCGCTGCCCGCCTTGCGGATGTTCGATCGTGTCCAAGTCTGGCCAAGCGTCGAAATTCTCGAAATCAGCACCGAACAAGATGTATCTAATCTCTATACCCTAGAACCTTCCAAAGAAGCATCCTCACAATCAGACAAAGCAAACCCATCCTTACCGATGCCCAGCACCGGGATGTCTCAATCAGATAAAAACGCAGATGCTCCTGAAATCATTCCAGTTGTATCGATCACCATCGCAGATATTGGCATCTCAATCGTCATCCTGATCGCGACATTGATTGCGTTTAGAAACATCCCTGGATTGATTGAAATCGTAGTCTTACAACGACTCCCGCTCGATGCGGGGAGCAGGTACGCGCTCAGCACAGTCATCCGATACTTAATATCAGTGATCGGGGTCATGATCGCGTTCCAGGTCATCGGAATCTCATGGTCAAATGTTCAATGGCTCGCCGCTGCGTTAACCTTTGGATTGGCATTTGGTTTACAAGAAATATTCGCCAACTTTGTCTCAGGACTCATCATCCTCGCCGAGCGTCCTATTCGCCTGGGAGATACAGTCACAGTCGGCGGCGTCTCAGGCACAGTCATGCGGATCAGAATGCGTGCAACCACAATCTCAGACTGGGACCGAAAAGAACTCGTCATTCCCAACAAGACATTCATCACCGGAGATGTCATCAACTGGACCCTGACGGATCCGATTCTCCGTGTAAAAGTCGGTGTAGGTGTAAGCTATTCCTCTGACATTAAAAAAGTAGAATCGATCTTAATGAAGATCGCGAAAAAGAACCCAACCGTGCTCGAAACCCCAGAACCAAGTGTTCTATTCAAAGAGTTCGGTGACAGCACCCTCAACTTTGAACTCAGGGTATTTATCCCGCACATCGAATATTTCGTCCCAGTCCGCCATGAGTTACATTCTTCAATCTACAACTCATTCAGAGAAGCTGGTATCGAGATCGCATTCCCACAACGGGACCTGCATGTTCGATCAATTGGCGATCTGAGCAAACTCATCGAACAAGAATCAAAGCCGAATGAAACCCAGAACCTAGTGAGTGAAAACCCAGTGACCAAAAACAAGTGAATGGGTCACAGAATCTACAGCCATTTACACCAACGGATAATCCAGAACCCTACGACACCCATCACCGCAAGAATAACACATACCGCAAGAAACCCACTCGGTGAGTTTGAGCCAGGAATACCGCCGACATTAATTCCAAGCAATCCTGTGAAGATGGTCATGGGTAAAAGAATCGCTGCGATCATTGTTGCCGCATACATCCGATGATTGATCCGTTCTGAAAGCTGATTTGTCAGCTCGTCTTGAAGCACCTGCATCCGGTTTTTCGCCGCTTCCAAGTCTTCGATGTAACGCCGATTCTGGTTGATGACATTCCTCAATGATCGGGCTTGCTCTTCATCAAACAACTCATGATCCAACTTGCTCAACTCTACAAGCACCTCCGCCTGTGGATGGATATGGCGGTGTAGCATAATCGCCTGCTGACGAAGCATGATCAGTTCATTGCGATCATCATAAAACTCTGGACTCAATATCAAATCCTCAAGATGATCAAGCTGCTCATTGATACCATCAACAATTGGACCCACCCGACCTGTGAGTCCATTGAGCAAAGCACCGAGCAGCGCTCCCGTCGTCTTGGGGCCGTTGTGCGCTTTGATGAGTTCCGCGATCGCTGCAACCGATCGCAGATGCTCGCGTTCAAGCGAAATCAACCGGTGAGGCTCAACCCATATCCGAAGAGAAATCATATCGGAAGGCTCAGCGTTTTCATTGAGATTCACTCCCCGTAAAGTGAACAGCATCCCACCTTTGGCAACTTCCAACCGAGGGCGAGTCGAACTCGCGAGCAATCCATGAACCACATGCGCCTCGAGTCCAGACTCCTCGCGGAGCCATGACTGGCTTTGTTCTGATGTACGATCCAGGTGCAACCACAAACTGCCCCGCTCCGGCGTCCAAGACTTTGCCTGCGCCCAATCGACTTCATGAGACTGATCAAGCTCGTACGCATGGATGATGGATAACTGCTGATTCATAACGAACCCCTAATTTGCAAACATTTTTTGGCACCGTCGAGTATTGTATTTGATTTCAATCAACAGTTTTCGAAAAACCATCCAAAAATTGAAGCACGAACTACAGATTGAGCAGATCAGTAGAAAGTGACCACGCCGCCAATGCTAGAGGGAACCGTCTTTGTGCATCAAGCATCGGACCCGGGGAAAGCGTACCAATCACTTGAGTGCATGCGTCAGGATTGATCTGAATCCTTGCATCTCCAAGCTGATCACGAATCACATCCTCGCCTTTCCCAGCCGCGACCAATGACACATCAGTGACGCACTGACTCCCAAGTTTATTCACCAATCGAGAAGCAGCATCAACACCAGAGAATCGGCGCCATTGCTCAGTGCTCAAGGGAATCGATTGCTGATCACGTATCCCTGCTTGTACTTCGACCACTGCCCGTTGGTACGCATCCTCAACACCTTCTTTTTTCGCGATCGCACAGTACCGCTCCATCATCGCTTCGAGCACACCTTCGCTCAGATGAACAGGACAGTGTCGAGCGATGACCCAAGCGTTGTTCCGTACAAGACGAAACAGAATCGCAGCAAAGTCACGCCCCTGAATCACCTTTCGATGTTCGAATCGAACCGAATCGGTATGCAGAATGCGATGTCCAGCCTGGATCAGTTTCGCACACAGGTCGTACTCTTCCGCATAATAATCAAAGGATGGGTCATACCCACCAACCTGGATGAACACCTCTCGCCGGATCGCGCAACCACACCCAACAACAACTTCCGGAAGCCCGCCCGATTCATGATTCCCATCAGTGAGAAAAATTTCGCCTCCAACTGCACCAACATCATCAGGCACATCGTTGAGTGTTCCCGCAAAGTCACCGCCAGTGGGGGCAGAATCGTCATCAAGCATGACAATCCAATCGCCCGTTGCTTGCTGGGCGCCGATATTCCTCGCCGCGGTACCAATGTTCTCTTCAAGGGTGATGATGTTCAGATTGATATTTCGATAGTTGTGCACATGAAGTCGTTGCGAAACCCGATCGTGCGACGCATTATCAATAACCAACACCTCCGGGCGCAAGTTCCCAAGTTGCTCTGTGGGATATGAGTTGATCGCGTGAAGCGTTTTGTCGAGATCGTCTATACGATCGCGCGTCGGGATGATAAATGAAAGACAGCTCATGAAAGCACAGGTTGCCGCGTAGTTGACTGACACCCGAAATGAATCCTGCCCGCAAGACGAAGAATCTCATCGGGTAGAATCGCATGATTCCCAAGCTTGGATGCACACACTGCTGCCGCGAGCGATCCGATATATGCAGACACAGTCGTATTGGCGCCCGTTGTTTGTGCCAGTGTGCTCAGGGTAAGCAACGCATCCCCACACCCAAGCGTGTCAAGCGGTGCCCTGCTCAGTGCGGGGATATGCTCACTGATCAACCGCACAGGCTGTCCATCAGTTGAGTTGGTAATCGCCCGCTTTGTAAACACAACCACACCCTCTTCGCCCATGGTCACCGCGAGATGCTTTGCGCTTGTACGATCCATCATCGCCGCCGCAACCGCAGGAAGTGATCCAACAACCGTCGGCAGCGAACTCCTCAGTTCCCGCTCCGAAGGAGTAAGCCAATCCGCGTTGAACATATGATGCAAGGATGGGTGAGGCCCTGAAACATCACCACTCAAAACCTCCACACGCGGACGAACCGCATGGAACAGATCGCTCGTCAATCGTGAACCAAGCATCCCCAATCCGAAGTCCGCAATAATCGCACCATCACACCGCTCGGCAACCTCTTGCGCCGTCGCAATCAACTGCACACGCGTGCGATGATCAAGCTCGATCGGCGAGGAGTGATCAAGTTTGACCAGCTTCTCCCGCCCAACCAAGAACCGCTCCTTCACTGGCAACTGAGTCTCGCAAGGGATAGAAATCACCGAAATGCCCTGTTTCTCAAGGCGATTCTTCATGTCCCGTCCATTTTTTGTGTCCGGGATAGGCGTGAGTAAATGCGGATGAGCTCCCAGCGCCGCCGCATGACGCGCAAGCACCGCCGCACCCCCATCAAAGTGAACACGGTGCCGAGGACGCAACGACATCAACGGCGCTTCCCCTGTAATCTCAGGCCAAGCACAATCAACATATGTATCAATAATCGACTCGCCCGCGATCAGCACATGCTTCCCATGAATGTCATGAAGCACCGAGCGAATCCTCGACTCAGATAGATCATGTGCCTTGTGTAATGCCTGCAACGCGATCGTCTGCGTGTTGATCGCAAAGGGATCGCTGTCCCCGTTGCCGCTCATCGCTTCGATCAACGCGGTTGATGAAAACACCATATCGCCGGAGGTAAAGACAACCCGCCCGCCGTTGCATTCAACCGCGTCGCGCTCCGCTGTAAACCGTGGATCATCGTTGTGCTCATACTCCGCGCCCTTGACATACACATCAGGCTCAATCGCTTCAAGCAACTCTGTCGCGGTGGGGGATTGATTAATCATCACCCAGTCCACACATTCGAGCGCCGCAAGGTTCTCCGCGCGAAGTGACTGTTCAAACAAAGGCCGCGCAACCCCCTTGTCAATAAACTCATCAGCGGTAAGTGTCACCAACAAGATCTCACCGAGCTGCCGTGCATGCTTGAGATGACGCACATGCCCCGGATGCACAATGTCAAAGCATCCATGGCAATGAACCACCCGTCGCCCGTCAGCTTTCGCCTCGTTCCGCAGCGCATGCAACTCTTCAATGGTGCAGATTTTGGGCGAAGTTTGGCGATGAGTAGACATACGGGTATTTATTCCAGAAGGTGTGCGTTCAATCCTCGAATGGTACCGGATATCAACGGATTTGACAACTCACCTTCATCCCTCCGACGACACCTCTAAAGGCAAAATGCACTGTTTTTCAACATCAATCAATCCCAAATCTGTCAACTTGAGCTTTGGAATCACAGGCAAAGGCAAGAAACTCATCGGCATAAACGGATCGTGAATACTACATCCAGTCGATTCCACGCACGCGAGCAATGCATGCTGCTGCTCAATCACGCTCATCGCACCTGAATCTGAAATCAACCCCGCAATCGGCAAAGCCAACACCCCCAGCACCTCCCCGTCCACAACAACACATTGCCCCCCCCCAATTCCTGCAAGCGTCCGAGCAGCTATCGTCATATCTGCATCATTGGTGCCCACAACCGCAAGGTTGTGCGCATCATGACCAACAGTGCTCGCGATCGCGCCCCGTTTCATCCCAAACCCAGAAACAAACCCCAGACCAATCCCATCAGAAGTCCCATGCCGAGCAATTACTGCAATTTTTAACAAATCCCGCGATGGGTCCGCAACATAGAACTCATCTTCTATAGATGGTTCCATATGCCGTTCGCCGGTGATGAGTTGGTGCGGGTCCGCCTCAATAACTCGGATCAGTTTCGAATCAGTCTCTACATCGATCCGCAAGGACGCTTCGTTGAATCTATTCGGCAGTGTGACGGAATCGCGACTCATCGAGTCATCAACAGACCCTGCTGAATCGAATCCGCCCTTAATCATCTCGCCATCTTCCGCAATATGATGCCCACACCAATACACGCTCGTCGGACGCATGTCGTCAAGATCATCAAACACAATCAGATTCGCCTGTCGGCCCGGCGCAATCGCGCCAAGATCAGGCTGACGATAATGATCCGCAACATGCAATGATCCCATCGCAATCGCAGTCACCGGATCAAGTCCGAGCTGAATTGCTTTGCGCACAACATGATCGATGTGCCCCTCATGATGAAGATCACCCGGATGACGATCATCGGTGCAGAGACAGAATCGCCCCGCGTTCTCCGCATTGACCACCGGAATGAGTGCCTCTAAATTTCGAGCAGCACTCCCCTCGCGCAAAAATACCCGTAAACCCAAACCTATCTTCTCAAGCGTTTCCTCACCAGTGGTACATTCATGATCCGAGCTAATCCCAGATGCGACATACGCACTCAACGCTTTGCCACCAAGCCCTGGGCAATGCCCATCAACAACCGCGTGCTCAAGCCCGAGTTGAATCTTCTCATGCACATCCTTGTCTCCAAGAAACACCCCCGGATAGTTCATCATCTCCGCGAGCGCCACCACACGCGGATCATCAAAAAGCGGGCGCAAATCATCCGCATCGAGTCGAGCACCCGAGTTCTCAAACGCCGACGAAGGGACACAAGACGATGCCGCGAACATGATGTTCATCGGCAGACCAACACTTGAATCCATCAAGAGTTTGATCCCCGACATCCCGAGCACATTGGCAATCTCATGAGGGTCAAACACCACCCCCGTTGTGCCGTGTGGTGCCGCCACGCGTACAAACTCCCTAGGCATCATCATCGTCGATTCAACATGCATATGCGCATCAAGCAATCCCGGTGCAAGATATCGGCCGCCAAGATCTATTGTCTCCGATGCTTTGATTGACCCCGCACCAACCGCCGCAATCCGTCCGCCGAAAACGGATACGGAAACAGACTCGATGGTTCGGGTAAACACATTCACTACGCGCCCATTCACAAAGACCATATCCGCAGGCAGATCCCCCCGCGCAACCGCCATCAACTCCGGGCTCGATCGTGATACAACTCGTATAGACATAAATCAGATTCCTTTGGTCATCGCGCAGAAAATCATCGATCCACGCGATCACACCGGAGTATATACAAATACCCCATCGCCCGTATGAACGATGGGGTACACCCTCATTATCTATGACAACATTTGGTCAACTATTTATGGGCAACCGTTCTGGAAATAAGTAATGAATGCCTCAACATCAAAGAAGTTGAAGTTCCCATCACCCTCCGCGAAATCAACCCGAGCACTGTGTGCACTGAATCCATCGATGAATGCCGCAACATCAAAGAAGTTGAGCAACCCATCATTATTAATATCCGCAGGGCAAGGCGATACCGCATGAAACACATCATCCGCGAGCTCATCGCCAATAGCTGTATTCCTGCGGATAATCGTCGCGAGCGTCTGCTCATTAATCATCGTCACCATCTCTGCAGGAAGATACGCTTCATACCAGAAACGATCGCCGGTGCGTAACCGATCGAACTGATCGACCAAGATCCCCTGAAGGGTCCCACCGACCAATGATCCCTCAGAAGCTGGCTCTGCAAGCAACCCAACCCAAGGATCAATATCATCAACCGTCGCATACACCGAGCTAAGACCCGCAACAACATTGGCATCATCGCTCACCTGAGCAAATGAAGTCAGTGCAGGCAACCCCATCGCGACCCGTGTCGCATTGTAATCGGGCAACCCATGATCCCGCCCGCGTTGGATATTGAGCGATGCAAGATCAAATCCGCCAGATCCAGGTGCGCCGAACAAGAAGTTACGGACATCATCAACAACATACGCATCAATCGTTTGCGATGTCTGGCTCGCCAGTCCACGCAAGAGCGAATCAATATCATTGTCAATAATCTGACTCGGGATAAAGAACCCCATCTGCAAAGGCAGATCACCAACCGCCGACTCTTGATCCGTCACATCAAGCCGACGAAGCGTAGGCGAAAGCATCGTGTGCCCAACCCGATACGCCGCGGAGGCAAACATGTTTGAAATCATCGGCGCAACCGCAGGGTTGTACCCGCTGTAGTCACCCATCGCCTCAGCACCCAAAAGCACGGGCAAGAACTCATTAAAAGTGATCGCCTGAATTTCAGCGCCAACAATCGCCCGTGCTCGCTCATAAAGCTCATCGCCATCCGCGCCCGGGAACTCGATCGCCATCTGATCTGCCCAGTAGTTGTGCTCACGCATAAACAGAGTGTGCATCGCGGTCAACGCAACCTGCTCATTTGCCCGCACATCGCCAGCAAGGAACAAACTCGGATCCGCGCCGGTAGGTGCATTGGCAAACCCCCCAGTATTGAAAGGCAACAAGTTGCCCGCGCTCGTCGCCAACCGTCCAGTGCCGTCATTTGCACGCAACGCATCCGCCCGTGCATCCTGCGATCCATACACATTCGATGCATCAATAAACGATGTGATCTCATTTGCTTGTTGCCGTTCACCCGTACCATCCATCTCAAACGATGAACGATTCATCCCGATCACCTGGGTGCCTGTGTTCATCGGATCAAACCAAGGATCACCCATAGGCACAGGAATATCCAGCGCAACCGCTGGTGAACCAGTGGGGGTCTCATCAATATCATGGTCAAGGAACTGACCCCATTGCCAGAGATAGTCCGACGCATTCACACTGTTGGGCAAATCCCCAGGAGATGCATTGACCGCATTGCTCACCGCCCGCGGGCTTGGTCCATCCATTCGTGCCGGGATCGATCCACCAACAATCGGGTAATCCGGGGACATCATTCGCATCATGTCAGTCGCTGCGGCGCCCCAAAGCGGGTTGACCGGGTTGTTGGTCGCGCCATCAATCGTGCGGAACTCATTTGGATACACCGCAGGTCCAACCCCGCGTGAGCCATCCACTGCATTGTCCAAGAGCACCTGATCCGCTTTGCGATCACGAGGGGTATGTGTCCGCTTCTGAACCGATCGACGAACCGAATCCGTCGGCTGCGCAGATTTCTGAGCAGGTTCCTGTGCCGCGCTGGTGCCAATGAGAAGCGAACACCCAATCGTTGTGCCCGATAAGATGCTTATAATCCGTGTCTTTGTCGTCATGGTTTAATCTCCTGTGTACTTGGATGCTATCGGCATGCCAAACTTGACACAAGAGGAATCATTTCAATCCAAGATAGTTTCATCCTGAATTTATCAGTGACTTTGTTTCTATATGAAATTGTACCCGTTCTGATCCAAATACAGTAAACAACCGTTATTTGCTCGCAATGCCCATCATCAACAATGCCACACATCTGGTCAACCAGATACCCCATCGAAAACCACAACCTCAGACCAACTTATCGGTATCATCAATATGAAACCGATCCATAGGAGCATCCAAATGACCAACCGATTCACCAACAACACACCCAACATTATCAAAGCAATCGCTTTGCTTGTCGCATCCTCATCTCCAATGCTCGCAATGGCAAGCGATCCATACTCCCGCGTCACAGACCAGGAAGATGGAACAGTCTCCCTTGAAATGTGCCAACGCACCTTCAAACCAACCGATGGCAACGGCCCCCGCATCCACCTCGTCTCCGCGATCCACATCGCTGATCAATCCTTCTACCAAGCAATGCAAACCCTCCTCGATGGATACGACACTGTCCTCTTCGAAGGCGTCAAACCCGCCGGGTTCGATGCGATCGATCCCAACACAAGCGATCTCGATAAAGCCCAAGCAACCCGTGATCGTCTTGATCTGCTCATCGGAATCGCCGACCAGTTTTTCGCATCCACCGGAAGACTCCCCGAAAACTTCGATGACCTGATCAAAAACGCAGATCCACAGATCGCAACCATGGTGAAGTCGATCCAAGTCGACGCGTGGGGACAACCGCTCAAAACTTCAACAGTAAGAACATCCACCATCGTTGAAGTAGACGACAATGTCACCAAGGAAGAAATCACAAAGAACACCATCGCATTCACCTCAATGGGCGCCGATCACAAACCCGGAGGCAAAGGTGTAAACGCAGATATCGTCCGCACCTCAGAATCCTACCTTCCAACAGATAAACGCAAACCCGCACCCCAAGGCATCCAAGGCCAACTCGCCAAAGCAATGAATGTATCATTCCAACTCGACGAGATGGATTCATCCAAAAGCAACTGGGTCAACGCCGATATCGACATCAAAGAGCTCAACGAGCGTCTCTCCGCACAAGGCGGAGACGACACCATGATCCTCGAAATGATCCAAGGCGAAACCTGGCAAACCAAAATGATCGGGATGGTCCTCAACTTCGTCTCAGGATCACCACAACTCTCCTCAATCATGAAAATCGTGATGATGGATGTGCTCGCCGCTGCAGAAACATCCGACATCATGAACCAGATCGGCCCCGCAGGCGATGTCATCCTTCACGGCCGCAACGACATCGTCATCGAATACCTCAATGAACAACTCGAAAACAATCCAAACCAAGACGACATCGGCATCTTCTACGGCGCCGCTCACATGTCAGGACTCGAAGAAACCATCCTGAGCATGGGATACGAGTTCGAATCCAACGATTGGGCGCAAGCAATGGTCGTCGATACCAATAAAATGGGTATCCCCGCTGCGCAAGTCCAAATGATGCGAGGCATGCTCAAAAACACCATGGAACAAAGCTTCGAAGCACTCATGGAATCCCAAGAAGATTGATCAACCTATGAATCACTCCGCAGTGATTCAATCGCACCTGCAACCTCATCAGCCAATTCACTAGCAATCATCCCGCCGCTCGCATGATGATTTTCGACCCATCGTTCGCCCGCGATCGCGTGTGCCTGCACACCGATCGCACACGCTGTAAACAGGTCGATGGAATCATGCGCCTTCGATTGTGCAATCACCGATCCGATGACGCCGCTGAGCACATCGCCCGTCCCACCAACCCCCATCGCGGAACATCCCCGATCACACACCCACACGCGATGCCCATCAGAGACCACCGTCCCCTTGCCCTTGAGCACCACCAGACAACCAACCCGCTGTGCAATCTCCGTGCATACCTGAACGCGTTCGTTTTCGTTCCCACCAGGGTTGCCAGTGATTGACAATACATCCATCAATCGTTTCGCCTCACCCGGATGAGGGGTCAACACCATCGTCGCGCGTACATCCCGTGTGAAGTCCGTCATCTCTGCGAGCGCATTGAGCCCATCCGCATCCACAACCACCGGGACATCTTCTTGCCCAATCAAGCGCATGATAACCTGCTCAACCTCTACCCCGCTGCCCATGCCGGGTCCGACAACAATCACATCATCGGTGCGAACAAGCTCGTCAAGGATCACCGCCGCGCTCGATGCAACTATCGCCCGCTCGTGATCGACTTCCAAACCAAACCCTGTCGCAAAAGGCGCAAGGGTCAACACCGATTCCATGATCGGCATCGGCGCCGCGATCTTCACCAACCCACACCCCGCCCGAATCGCACCCATCGCAGCCAATGCCGGCGCGCCGAGCATCATCGCTGAAAACTCATCATCATGATGCATCCCCGCGGACCCACCAATCACCGCGACCGACCCGAAGGTGCCCTTGTGCCCATCCGTTGACCGTTTGGGCAACCGGTTCAATGTTTCGATGCGTTGTGCTTCCATACATCATTATTGTGCCCAACCCAACCAACTTCCCTATCATTCCCACATGATCGACACCCACGCGCACCTCACTTTTCCAGACTACGCCGGTCGGATAGACCAAATCCTCGATCACGCTGCAGATGCAGGCGTGATGGGTGTCATCACCATCGCAACAACCACCGTCGATTCCCACGACGCACTCCGCGTCGCCAAGGAATACGACAATGTCTGGTGCACCGCCGGGGTCCATCCCCTCTACGCAGACAAAGAACCCCACGATTGGAACGCGATCCGCGAAATCGCCAAACACGAAAAATGCGTCGCGTGGGGAGAACTTGGTCTAGACAACAAGCACTCCAAACCAATCCGATCCATCCAAGACCCTGTCCTCGCGACCCACCTGGCTTTCATCGAATCCTGCAAAGCAAACGACAACATCGATCTCCCAATCGTCATCCATTGCCGAGAAGCATTCGATGATCTCATCCCAATTCTCAAAGAATCGACCCTGGATCCATCCCGATTCGTCTTCCACTGTTTCACCGGCAACCCAGAAGAAGCAAAGCAGGTCCTCGACTTCGGCGCCATGATCTCCTTCACCGGCGTCGTCACCTACAAAAACGCCAAAGAAGTCGCCGAAGCAGCAAAGCTCGTCCCCAATGATCGCATCATGATCGAAACCGACGCACCCTTCCTCTCCCCAGATCCCAAGAGAGGCACCCGCCCGTGCCTCCCCGGATACGCGAGATACACCGCTGAGTTCATCGCCAATATCCGCGCTACGTCATTCGATCAGTTCCACGACCAAATCGACAAGAACACAGAATCATTCTTCGGGATCAAAGTTCCCAAACCAGCGCCCGAAATCATCGCCAACCCTTGCACATGCTAAGAGTTCACATGCCCAATACAACATTCCAACTCGCATCCACAAATCTTGGCGGCTGGTTCCATGACCTCTCCCCGTTCCTCGTCAAGTTCACCCCAACATTCGGCATCCGATACTACGGGCTCTCCTACGCCCTCGGGTTCACCTTCGCATTCCTCTTCCTCAGATTACTAAGCAAACGAAACGCAACCCTCATCCCATACGATCGCATCGGGGATGCACTGATGTACCTCATTGTCGGCACACTCATCGGCGGCCGACTCTTCTATGTCATCGGATACGAACCAAGTTTGCTCATCGATTTCTCATCCTCCGCGCCATGGTGGGGGGTGTTCGCAATCAACCGCGGCGGCATGGCATCCCACGGGGGCATCATCGGTGTCACGCTCGCCTGCTGGAGAATATCCAGAGGATTCAAATCACAATCAGGAAAAATCGAAGGCCGATGCTCTCCCATCCACATCCTCGACACCGCCGCACTCATTGCTCCCCTCGGCATCTTCTTCGGCCGCATGGCCAACTTCATCAACGGCGAACTCCTAGGCGCCGTCGTCGCCAACCCCGGTGAAAAAGCACCAAGCTGGGCAGTCCGCTACCCCCAAGAAATCACATCACTCACCGACACCCAACTCGTCCAAACACCCGAGCAAATGGATCAAATCACCCAGCTCTCAATGATGCACATGCTCCCAAACGAGCAAGACTGGTTCCTCGGATACAACCGAATGCTCGAACTCATCCAAGAAGGCGACCAAGGGCTCAAAGCACAACTCGAACCCCTCATCGCCGCACGATATCCAACCCAACTCTTGCAAGCCGGGCTCGATGGCTTGCTCGTCATGCTCGTCGTCTGGATCATCGCGATGAAACCAAGAAAACCAGGCATCATCGCCGGCGCCTTCGGCATCACCTACGCCCTAGGCCGAATCCCAATGGACTTCATCCGCCTCCCTGATGCAGGTGTCTCCCAGTTCGGCCCACTCACCCGAGGCCAAACCTACTCCGCCATCACCCTCATCGCCGGCATCGCCTTAATCATCTACGCCCTCAAATCCACCACCCCCAAACTCGGCGGCTGGTTAAGATCAGATGATGAATAGAAGTTCCTCGACCTAATCGATTGGAAAACATTCTGACGAATTCAGGTTTCTCCACATTCGGGGCACAGAGTGTCATGGGGTAATCCATCAAGTGAGTATCCGCAGTGCTGGCACGCAGAGTCACTAACAAGTGGTCTTCGAGTGCGATTCAAATAGTGAGATATCATCGCAAACATTAAGGCTGCAATGACAATAACGATGTAGTTCAGTAAAGGAATTTCGTACATTATTTTGAACTGTTCAATTAAATAGGAAAGAGGTACACCGCGTTCGTAGGCTGCCTGTACAGCGAAAAACACATGTACAATTTCAATAGCTACTACCCAAGCAACCCAGTGATAGAGAATCGATTTATGTTTTGGTGGCTTGGCCATCACTATCCTTCTCCCGACCTAATCTCGCAATCCCAACCGTCATCCCAAACCCGAGCACAATCAACAGCTGTGATCCAACAATCTGCGATCCGCTCGGCTTAAACGCCTCCTGCTTCCAATCCTTCGCATTGTCCGCCGCCTGCATCTCTGCCAAGTTCTCCGCCGTCACCAACTCACCCTTGATCTCATCACCAACCACAGGCAACACCCCATCACGAAACGGGTACAACCCCGCCGGCGCTGCAACAATCAACCCAAGCAACACACCAAGCGTCACCCGCTCATATCGATGTAAAACCCACTTGAGCACATTGCTCACAATCGCCACACCCAAAAGCACACCGATCCCAACAGGAATAATCACACCCATCTGATCCATCACGCCAGAGACATCACCATCTTTGAGCGCATACACCGTGTCCTTAATCGCCCCAATAATCGGCTCATACAACCCGAGCAAAAGCAATAAGAATGCCCCCGATACTCCAGGCAAAATCATCGCGCTCGCCGCTGCGGCCCCGCCGACCATCAAACCAACCGTCCCCGAGAGCACAAACCCCTCGCCGCCCATTTCCTGAAGCAAAACCAACCCGCCCATGAACGCAACACCGAGGATCATACCAAAGTACGAATCCTTCTTGATCGGTTTCGCCATCGACCACAAAATCGGAATCCCGCCGAGCGTCAACCCAATGAACACACTGAACATCATCCACCGATGGTTCACCAGCGCCCAATGAATCGAACTCGCCAACCCACCAATCGCAATCACCGCACCGAGTACAACCGCACCAAGCACCATGATCGTTTTCTTTGAAAACCTCAGCCGTGTCGCATCAGATACCGCATCAATAAAAAGCGTATAGATCCCACACGCAACAAGCATCGTCCCCCCAGAAATCCCAGGGACAAGGTTCGCCAGCCCCATCAAAACCCCGCCAAGCCCACACCGAACAAGCGGGACCCGTGATTCCTGTGCTGTATTCGCTCGATTTTCACTCATGCCGATCCATTCTTTCTCTCTATGCGTATCAGTTATCGTAGCCAATCAACCATTTTCCGGTATCATCGACCTACCAACCGCCTCAAGTCCATCCCGACAAGTGTTTTCATCGGAGAACTGCATGTTTTCATCTCAACTCATGATCCCCAACATCCTCAAACATGCCCTATTGATCGGTTTTCTCGGTTCCACAATCGGTTCCACGATAGGGTGTCGATCCGTTGATTCCCCCTCGTTCATCCAGTCATCAGTGACATCGATCACACCAGATTCCGCCGAGACTTCAATAACTCAACCAACTTCTGATCGAGCATCGAATCCAGAATCCACCCCAGACGCACCCTCCCGTTGGCCGACCCGCTGGGGAAACAATCCTGACCACCCAGGAATCATCATCAAGCTCGACCCAGCTGAGCAACTTCAACCTGTTCACTACGCCCGTCATCATCAATCTCGTTCTACCCAGATCGAGTACGACGATGCAAACACTCTCGCTGCAAAAATTGGGATCACCACCGGATTCAAGTTCAAACCCGAAGGCCCGGGTGCATTCGTCTTCGTTCCAAAATCAGATCCAGACAAAGATTCAGACCAAGAAACCCCCGCCGATCCAAACACCCCGGACCTGGCATTCAAGTTCGTCTCCGCAACCCGCGCCTCAAACCAAGACATAAAACCAGCGCTCCCCAAAGCGAAGGACCCATACGCAGGATATCAAGTCTATGCCGAACCCAAAGATTCAATAACATCCCCGCCCATCGAGTACACCCCCGACCAAGATCATGTGATCCTTCAAAGAACATGGTTCACCTACCGTGATCCCAAAGACACCTCATCCGAAAAACACAACCAATTAATCCCAGCCGATGACCCGGCCAATGACCAAGCTGACGATTCAACCGACGATCCCACAGCACACGCCAAAGGCACCATCGTCCTCCTCCCAGGCATGTTCGGTACCCCCGAACTCATCGTCTCCGCTTTCGAACGCTACTGGGTAGCGCAAGGCTACGCCGTCATCCTGATGCGATCCCAACCCTCAAGGTTCAGCGAACACCACATGTTCAACACCGCCCCAGGACTCGCGATGCGCATCGCTGACAAGGTCGCCAGTATGAACGATGAACGCGTCGCCGAAGGCGCCTATTCGACCAAAGCCGCTGTCGAGTATGTCCACACACAACGCCCAACGCTCAAAGACAAACCCACAGTCCTCATCGGCATGTCAGGGGGCGCGATCATGCTCCCAACAGTCTACGCCTACGCGCCCGATCTCTACGATGCATCAGTGCTCATCGCAGGGGGCGCAAACAATCTCCGAATCGCAATCGAATCCAACTACAAATCTTGGATCGACGCAATCACCTTCGACTTCGATCCAGACCCCTCAACCCGAGGCTCAATCGCCGGCCAACACCTCGAAAACTTTTCAGCAAACTATCTCAAAGAATCAAAGCTCGACGCATACCACACCGCGACCGAAATGCAAGACACACCGGTGCTCATGCTCCATGCAAGCAACGACAAAGCAGTCCCCGCATACACCGGACAACTGCTCTACCACCAACTCGGAAAACCCGAACGCTGGTCATACCCCGTCGGCCACGAACTGATCTTCATTGGTCTGCCCACACAGATCACCCGCATCGACAGATGGATCACACAACAACTCGAATAATCCAATCGCTGAATACGATCTAAAAAATTAAGTCTCAAGCCGATACCGATCGACCACCTCGCCCGATCCAACCAACTCATCGGGATCAACACGCACCTTGACAACCTGACCAGTCAAAAGCGATCCCGCTCGCTCTGCGATCCCACCGGTTAACATCGTTTCAAACATCCCAACCGTAGGCATATGACTCACAATCGCAATCGCCTGTTGATCAATATGCGATTCAACAACCGAGAGCATCTCAGTCAATCCATAATCCGCTCCAAGCAGGTCATCCGTCTTCAACTCGATCCCAAGCTCGTTGCAAACCTCGATCCCAGTCTCCTGCGCTCTAGTGAATGGCGACGCAACAACCAAAAGCGACCCCTTCACCCCATACCCAAGTCCCGCAAGGTACGCGCCCGCCGCCCACGCCTGCCGATGGCCAAGCTCAGTGAGTTCCCGATCCCGATCACGCCCAGAATCCGAATCATTGTGCGCCTCACCATGTCGAATAATGTAAACAAACATCTCGTTATCCTCCAGAAATCACAAGCCCAAACCAGTTTCCAAGCGCATGCCCGCCCCATGCCGCGATCAATCCCACACCAATACTCACAAGCACATACACTAGCGCCGCTCCGAGCTTTCCATTATTCATCAGATCAAGCGTTTCCCACCCAAACGATGAGAATGTTGTAAACCCACCAAGCAAACCAACTACAAGCGCAACGCGCAGCGCCTCGTTGCCCTCCTCAGGGTCGCCAAGCATTCCCCACGCAAACCCAATCAACCCACACCCGATTAAGTTCACCAACAAAGTCGACGCCGGATACATCGCAAGCCAGTGGGGGGTATCAGTATCCGCCGGCGTGAGTCTTCCGACCAACAACCCCATCGAGTACCGAAGCACCGAACCAACACCGCCACCAATAAACACCAAGACCAGTTTCATACTCGTATCTTACCCGATTCCCCCGGCGCCGTCGGCCCACTCCAACTCCCATGCCGATACGCTGTCATCGCACCAAGCACAATAAACACAACCGACGCAACACTCCGCAACCCCTGATACCCGCCCTTGGCATTGTGATACAACCACGCCCGCGTCCCATCGTCCGCCGCCCAGTTCCAGTTGATCACCGTCACCGGGAACGCAACTCCAATGACCACCAATACCGTCAATACCGCTGCAACGATTCCAACACCCCGTGTTCCAACTCCTGATGCGCTCCGTGCACTGAGCCCAATCAACGCCCCGCATATCCATACCGCAGGCACCAACCGCATCCGCATCATCGGGTCTATCCAATGAATCCCCCAGACCACGCCGACCCAGACCAATGCACACAAGATTGCAACGAACCCCGCCATCGCAATCCCACGCCCAGGCTTCGCAGATAAAACATCACCAACAGCAACCTCGCGAGCTTCAACTGCAGGCGCATCAAGCCCATACCGCGAAACCATCTCCGCTTTTATCATTTCTTCTTGCTCAGTCGCCGCCCCAAGCTCGATGGGTTCCTTCACCGATGAATACTCGCCAAGCGAACCCATATACTGCTCAATCGAACGCTCAGTCTCGTCATCCCAGCCAAGCCCAAGCGTTTCATACACTGATTTGAGTGTCCCAATTCCATCCGCCCGCAAGTCCTGATACCGAATCCGCACAACCCGATCGCTCTCAATCGATTCCAACTCGTCGCAACACTTCGCTTCGGTGTACGCATACTCCTCAACAATCCGTTCCCGCACAACCTGAACATCAGGCGCATCCTCAAGCAGGTGATCCTTGAGCGCATCATGCAGCCGCACATTCGAGTCAATCACTGCCCCCGGTTCACGCACCAAATGCACAAACTTCACATGCCCATTGAATAACCGATCCAACTCCGCCACCCGCGCCGTATGGCTCGGGGTCTTGAGCAACACCACCCGCGCCCGATTTCGTTTCCCCCGCGTCAACTTCCAAACAAACATCGCCGTCAACGATCGCCAACGATTGAGCTCCTGCTCGCTCAACCCATCAAGCCCGTGCCACCGTTTCCATTCTTCCCACCCGCTCGGAAACACAAACCGACCCGGAATCGAACTACACATCCCCCAACTGCACAACGCAAAGTCATCCTCCGCCGGCCAGTTGGGACCAAACCCAACCGCGTCCTGAGGCCGCGTCCCACCCAAAAACGGAACCAACACAAACCGTATCAACGACCACCCAAACACAAAACCCTGCCCCGCCAAACACTGATACCATCTTGGTGATACAAACCGCTCATCACAACTCATCAGATTCTGCAGGTGCGTCGTCCCCGATCGGTAATACCCCAAGATCACCACCGCCCCTGGTTCATGCGCAATCCGTGACTGCTCCCCAAACCGCCGACCATGAATCAACCGCAGGATCACCCGCTCGTGCACCGTGCAGAGCGTCCCCACCAAACTCGTCACAAAGATAAAGCCAACCCGCGCCCAATATCGAGGTGCGATCCCTCCCGATCGTGCAAGCAACCGAACCCACACATCAATCGGCGCCAGCGCCAATATATGCGCTACAGGCCAAGCAACCCCCTTGGAATTTTTTTGTTTGCGTTCATCACTATCCATAATCAGTGCTTACACAATACGCACCACAACTCATCTACACCCTCTTTTTCGGAGTTCCCCACAAACCCATTTCGCTCGCATATCCTTGCCCAATGACACACGAACTGCTTACCAAACTGAATCTCGTTAATCATCCGCGCATCGTCACCGATTTCACCGGCGACGAAACCCCAGAAAAGGACAATATCGTCCTTTCCTACAACCCCGCGACCGGCAAACCCATCGCCGGGATTCGTCTTGACTCAAAAGAGGACTACGAAGAGATCACCGCCAAAGCAGCCAAAGCATTCAAAGAGTTCCGCAAGATCCCCGCACCAAAGCGTGGTGAAATGGTCCGCCGAATCGGCAACGCCTACCGCGAAGTGCTCGAAGAACTCGGCTCACTCGTCTCCCTCGAAATGGGCAAGATCAAAGCAGAAGGCATCGGCGAAGTCCAAGAAACAATCGACATCGCAGACTTTGCCGTCGGACAATCCCGCCAAATGTGCGGCATCACCATGCCATCAGAACGCCCAGAACACGCGATGAAAGAACAATGGCTCCCCCTAGGACCCGTCGGGATCATCACCGCATTCAACTTCCCCAACGCCGTCTGGGGCTGGAACGCAATGCTCGCCGCAATCGCAGGCGACACCTGCGTATGGAAACCGTCACTCATCGCACCGCTCACCGCAATCGCGACCAATCAAATCGCTCAATGCGTCGCATCAGAAATGGGTCATGAAGACCTCTTCCAACTCGTCATCGGCACCGACGCAATCGTCGGCGAATCAATGATCCGCGACCGCCGATACCCGCTCATCTCCGCGACCGGTTCATGCAACATGGGCCGCCATGTCGGCTCAGTCGTCGCAGGTCGTCTGGGTAAATCACTCCTCGAACTCGGGGGCAACAACGCCGTCATCATCGAAGCAGACGCCAACCTCGACCTCGCGCTCCAATCAACCGTCTTCGGTTCCGTCGGGACCTGCGGCCAGCGATGCACCTCAACCCGCCGACTCATCATCCACGAGTCAATCGCGGATGATTTCTGCAAGAGACTCGTCACCGCATACGAATCTGTCCGCATTGGTGACCCCCTCGACAGCAACACCCTCATGGGACCACTCATCAACGAACAATCCGTCCAAGGATACGAGAACGCAGTCAAAACCGCATGCGATCAAGGCGGCACATTGCTCACCGGCGGCACCCGAGTCACAAATCTTAAAGGCGATCTCTCCACCGGGCACTTTGTCACTCCTACAATTATCCGAGCACCCAAGGACAACAACCTGCCAATGGCGCTCGAGGAAACATTTGCCCCAATCCTCTATGTCTTCACCTACAAAACACTACAAGATGCAATCGACATGCAGAACGATGTAGACCAAGGGCTCAGTTCCGCAATCTTTGCCGGCTCATCAAACGCCGCACAAAGATTCCTCGACCCGTCAGGCGCAGGATCAGACTGCGGGCTCGCATATGTGAATCTCGGAACCTCCGGCGCAGAAATCGGCGGAGCATTCGGAGGCGAAAAAGACACCGGAGGCGGACGCGAGTCAGGCTCCGATGCATGGAAGGCGTACTCCCGTCGCCAAACATGCACAATAGGATTTGGAGAAACTCTTGAACTGGCACAAGGAATCCGCTTTGAGTGAACGACCGAGTCAACCAAATAGTGCTGACACCATTGTCGATGAGCTCGCAATCGCTGCGACAACATTCGTCAAGTCAGGAATGAAAGTCGGACTCGGCGCAGGTCGCACCGCCGCTAGAGGCATCGAGATCCTCGCACAACGCGTCGCCAATGAAGGGCTCGACATCGTCTGCGTCGCTGCATCCGATCGCGCCGAAGATCTCGCACACGAAAAAGGACTCAAGATCATCGACTTCGCAATGCTCGAAGAACTTGATATCCTCATCGACGGCGCAGATGCAGTCGATCGCAAAATGCATGTCATGAAGGGATCACGCGGCGCTATGACCCGTGAACGAATCCTCTGCTGGGCAGCAAAGCAAACCGTTTTCATGGTCGATGGAAACAAAGTCGCTGAAAACCAAATCGGTTCAGATACTCCACTCCCAATCGCCGTGATGGCATTCGGACTTGTATCCACACGCAAAGCCCTCCGCCACATCGGTATCAACGGCGTCATCCGCCAAGATATGGACGGCCAACTCTTCATCACCGACAACGGCAACCTCATCCTCGACGCCACCCTGCACGGATCAGAAAACCTCGCCCAACTCGCATCCGAACTCAACGACATCCCCGGAGTCATCGATCACGGCCTCTTCATCGACGAAGCAGACATCATCCTCATCGAAAATGAGAACGGCGAAATCGAAACACTCAATCGCAAATAATCAAAAATAAAAAACAACCCCAACAAGCCGCGTCCAACAGGGTGCGGCTTATCTCATGCATCATTCTTCAAACAACTGAACCTGATCCAACGCCTTTTCAAGCACCTTGTTCCATGCCCAGTTCTCAGTCACACCATCAGATCCAGAGATAAACGCAGAGTTCACAGAGTTGATTTTGGGTCCAAACGCTTCAATCAACCACCGCCGCTCATCGCCCGTAGTATTTGCAAGCGTCTTATACGCCGAGTTGAGCGTATCAATCGTGGGCTGAATCTCCGAAACAAACTCCATCACCCCTTGCAAGCTATCAAGATTCTCAAGCCGCTGACTCAGCGCCATCAAATCACTGATATACGCATTCGCAGCATCCTTCACCAAAGGCGAAAGCAAATCCATCGCCGTTTGTGATCGTAAAATCCCCCGTAATGGAGAACTCTCACACCCGCTCATAGATCCAGTCATACCAGTACAAAATAACGCACAAGTCGAGACCGCCAATAACCGCCGAGACAAAAGTAGATTCATTTCAAGCTCCATGGTGTCAGTTCTGCAAGATGTATCATAGTACAACAAATAAATATCAACTGCAATTGAGTGTGCCTCTCGTGCAAAGCAGCATGAACTGACCTTGATCCCCATTACATGCTCAACCGAACCTTCTTCCGTCTGGATACCCTGTGCCTAACACCTACAATCTCCCATGGACACCCCAACCCAATCCCAGCCTACCCATACCAACGCCCTCACCAACGAAACCTCCCCCTATCTCCTCCAACACGCACACAACCCCGTCGATTGGCATCCCTGGTCTGACGAAGCATTCGCCCAGGCGCAACAACGCAATGTCCCCGTCTTCCTCTCCATCGGGTACTCAACTTGCTACTGGTGTCATGTGATGGAACGCGAATCCTTCGAAAACGAAGACATCGCCAAGATCATGAACGAGCACTTTGTCTGCATCAAAGTCGATCGCGAAGAACGCCCCGACATCGACGACATCTACATGGCCGCAACCACCATCTTCTCCGGATCAGGCGGCTGGCCCATGTCCGTCTTCCTCGAACCAAACTCACGCAAACCCTTCTACGCCGGAACCTACTTCCCCCCCGAACCCGCCTACGGCCGCCCATCCTTCCCCCAACTCCTCGAAGGACTCTCGGACGCCTGGAAAACACAACACGACAAAGTCATCGAACAAGCAGAATCACTCTCCAGCGCCGTGATCCAACAAGTCACCTCCGCTAACCAACAACCCGTCCCCGTTGGACAACCCCAACTCTCCAGCGCCACCTCCACACTCCTCCAACGCTTCGACAAAATCAACGGCGGATTCTCCACCTCCCCAAAGTTCCCCCAACCCATCTACCTTGAATACCTCCTCGATTTCCGCGAACACACCGACGAAGATACCCGTATCGCAATCGACAAAGCAACCAAAATGACCCTCGACGCTATGGCAATCGGAGGCCTCAACGACCAAGTCGGTGGGGGGTTCCATCGGTACTCCGTAGATGAGTTCTGGACCGTCCCGCATTTTGAAAAGATGCTCTACGACAATGCCCAACTCGCCAACATCTACGCCCGCGCATCTGTCGCCTACAACGACAAGTTCTACGCTCGCACCGCAGAACGCACCCTCGATTACTGCCTCCGCGAAATGACAAGCCAATCCCAACCCGGTGCCACTGGTTTCTATAGCGCACAAGACGCAGAAGTTGACGGCAAAGAAGGACTCAACTACCTCTGGACCCCCGAAGAAATCAACCAAGTCCTCGGACAAGACTCCGATGACGCAAAGCTTATCCTCGATATCTACGGCCTAAACACAGGTGCCAACTTCCAAGACCCACACCACCCCAACGAACCCAAACGCAATGTCCTGTGCCTCGACCAACGCCCCGATGAACTCGCGAACAAAACTTCAATGACCAATCCAGAGTTCATCGCCAAAGTCGATGCGATCAATACCAAACTCTACACATCGCGCCAAACCCGCAAACAACCAAGACTCGATGACAAAGTCCTGACCGCATGGAACGGCTTGCTTATCTCCGCACTCGTCCAAGGAGGAGAAGCACGCACCGAACCCCGCTACATCGAAGCCGCCCAACACGCTGCCGATTTCATCCTCGAACACATGCGGACTCCTGACGGCCAACTTCTCCGCACCTATCGTGCCAATGTCGCCAAAGTCCCCGCGCTCCTCGAAGACTACGCCATGTTCATCGAAGGGTTGATCAAGCTCCACCGATCGCCACTTGATCGAATGAAAACATCAATCGACATAATTCTCGAACTCGCTGACCAAGCCCATGAACTCTTCGCAGACGACTCTGGTTCGTACTACGACACAAGAGCAAATCAAACAGACCTCTTCGTCCGCACCCGCTCATTCCATGACGGCGCAGTTCCCTCCGCGATCGGGATCATGCTCCATAACCTCATCAACATCGCTGATCTTGTCAACGCCGATGAATCAATCGCAACAGAATACCGCACCCGCGCCGCCAACCTACTCAAATCAATCTCACCATCGCTCGCATCCTATCCGATGTCCTCGATTAACTCCGCCCGCGCCATGATCCATATGCTCGAAAGAGAACACGACTACTCCTCAATCTACACCTTCGCAAGCACCGCCGGCGATCTCGATCAATCAAGCAACCCAACAAACTCCCCCGTCAAAGTCCTCGTATCCACCGACACCCTCACCGTCGCAGATGATGAACCAACATCATTTAAGATTGCACTTGAAATAGAAAAAGGATACCACATCGTCGCCGCCAATCCAGGTGAATCCGACGCCGCCAAACTCCTCCGCCCCCTCCGTGTGGGGCTCACCAAAGGACAAGGCATCGCCATCTACGCCGACTACCCCCAAGGCAAAGAGTACGGCCTCGATTCAATCGGCACCTTCAACATCAACTCCGGACGCATCGAGTTCGAAATCGCCATCGAAAAAGCACCCGGGGTCGGTCCAACCCCAGGCGCCCCATTCATCGGCATCTCATTCCAAGCCTGCAACAATTCCACATGTCAAGCACCACAAGCAGTCGAGCTCGACATCGAAATCATCATCAACTAAACATTGAAGTTATATATGAATCTCAATCTTCATTCGCACCAATCCCATACGCAGTGACCACCGCAAGGAAGAGAAACACGAGATCAAGCGGATGCTTGAAGCTCGCGATGAACACTTCCATCGTGCCTTCATTCATGTACTCCTCACCGACTTCATCAATGTCCGCAACCATGGTCATCTTAAACTCATTGATCTCATCCGAACTCATCGCATCCCAATCGGACTGAACTAAACTTCGGACAGAATCGGGAAAACCGTTCGGCCATCCCCCTCGCCGACCCAATGGCATGTTCACATCAACCCACTCAATCGCGACTCCTTGTGCAATACGATCCTCACAAATGTTCTCCGCAAGCACACTCAGCGCCCACTCATCATCAATATCTTCAAAATCGAGAGCGTAATCAGGATCAGAGTCAGCAAGGATCTTCTCTTTGAACTCGACCTTCCGTCCATTATTCATCGAGTCCCAGAGCGCATTGGTCTCATCCTGAACATCCCGTGGAAAATCCTCAGGCCAAAACGCCGATTCAACATACACCTGATCGCCGCCCCAATCAAATATCTCACCCGCATCGATCCGCTCACTGCTTCTCACAAACGCCATCCGATGCAATGCCCATTCATCTTCAATATCACGAACATCCGAGATCCCCATGCTTGAAACAAAGGAATCCTGCACATAAATATGAGCAACCGCATATTTGCCGCCCGCGATCGCGCCGATCGAAACAACCGCCGCCATCGCCCCCGCGATCACACCACCCCCAGTTGTCTGCGCTCCACCACCGAGCCTTGCCCCAAGCCCGCAAAGCGCACCCACACCAATTGCGATCCATCCAAACTCAATATTCAAAAAGTAAGACACCGCCGCCCATACAGATGCACCAATCAACCCGCCAATAACCGCTCCGACAACTGGCAGGATTGGACCCGCCGCAAACCCGCCGACTTTGGCAATCCCACCAAGCGCCGCCGCACCCGCAGCAGTACCCGCGCCTGCCTCTTTGCTCTTGGTTGAAAGCGATTTCCCCGATTGCGTGTTGTACCCACAACCCATGCACACAACAGTGCCTTCATTCATCCGCTGCCCACACCCTGGGCACGCCGCTGTAGTCCCTTCATAGGCTGATTGCTCTTCCAAATCACCAAGCAGATCGTCCATCCCTCCACCCAACGCATCATCGTACACCCCATCCTCTTCAAGACCAATCGCATCCTCTTCTCGCAATGCCTGCTCTTTCTGCTTGGACTCAACACATGCCTTGTGAGCATATTGCCCCCTCTCATTCTTAATCCTCGGCAACCCCGCGCAGCTCTCACCACAGATCACACATAACTTTTCACCTTGACTCATCATAAAATCCTTCTATATAACACAAAATCAAATCATCCTCGAGCAGCAAGCACAAACGCAGTCCCTGTCGCCAAAAGCGTAAATATAATGTTCAACGGGTGCATCATGAACTCAAGAAAACTCACTTCCAAAAGATCATGAGCAATCAACTGAGAGTGCGCAGGGGTCACCGCCGCGAGATCCTCACGAACCCCATATTGTTCATCTCGATCCATCGAGTTCCACCGTTCTTCTGTCTCCAACCGGATCACCGAGAAAAAATCTTCAGGCCAATCCGCAAGCTCCCAAGATTTCCATTTCTTCGGCCAAGGCACCTCATCCCCACGCATCACCCATTCATCAATCACATCCCATACAACAACCTTGCCCAGAATCAAATCCAAACTCACTTCGTGAGGCTCAAGCTTCTCCGCATAATAATCCGCAAGCACATTCCCCGTCACATACGCCCCGCCAACCGACGCTCCAAACGCAATGACCGCCGCGACCAATCCATATACCGCCCCCGCTGAATGACGCGAACCAATGCTCACGCCAATACCAATAAGCACACCCAGTCCCCATGCCATCATCCCCAAGCGTATCTGACCAACACTCACAATCCCGATCCAAATCCCAAGACCGATCGCCCCGCCGATACATCCGCCAAGCACCGGATAGATGAACTGGCTCATGACACTCTCAAAGAACTCAGATCTGCTGCCGCCCGTGCTCCCATCCCCGCCTATGCCATCTTTCGACGACTTCGTTTTGATTTGATGACCAGACGCCCGGTTGTGCCCGCATCCCATGCACACCACCGCGCCATCTTCCATCCGCATCCCACACCCCGGACACCCCGATGCAGAGTCAAACTCTTGAACCTCAATATCGCCAAGCAGATCATCCATCCCACCATCGAACGCATCACTGAACTCCTCATCGGATTCAGTTGTAGTTGCGAAAGCACCTTCTTTCTGCACCGCCAACTCTGCCTGCATCGCTTTGACACAATCCTTGTGCGCATACTGCCCTTTCTCGTTCCTGATCCTGGGCATCCCCGCACAACTCGCATTGCATACCACACATAACTTGTCGCTATCTGCCATCTTCGAATCCCCAAACGAGTGTGCAAAAAAAGAGCATCGCCATAGCAATGCTCCTGCGAGTATATCAAGTTATCAGGTTTCTACAAAGCCGATTACACAACCTATAAGAATTTATGAGATTCTATTACTTGTCATCGTCAGAGATCGATTTTCGCATAGTAGTGTCTGCGTTGATGTTGTTCATGCGATAATGGTCCATAATACCGAGGTTTCCACTCCGGAAGGATTCCGAAATCGCCTTTGGAACATCCGCCTCTGCCAACACAACCATCGCCCGGTTCTTCTGTTCCTCTGCTTTAAACTCTTGCTCCTGCGCAACCGCCATCGCACGCCGTTCTTCCGCGCGTGCCTGAGCAACCTTCATGTCCGCCTGCGCCTGATCTTCTTCGAGCTTCGCCCGGATATTCACGCCCACATCAATGTCCGCAATATCAATCGACAAGATTTCATACGCCGTCCCCGAATCAAGCCCACGAGCAAGCACCGCTTTTGAAATCATGTCCGGGTTTTCAAGCACACTCTTGTGAGAAATCGCAGAACCGATACTCGAAACAATCCCTTCGCCAACGCGTGCAACAATCGTTTCTTCTGTCGCACCACCGACAAGCCGAGCAAGGTTCGTCCGAACAGTCACGCGTGCGCGTGCCTTGAGCTGAATACCATCCTTCGCAACCGCATCAATCGTGCCCCGTCCAAGTCCAGGATTTGGACAATCAATCACCTTAGGATTCACTGAAGTGTTCACCGCTTCAAGAATGTTTCGACCTGCAAGGTCGATCGCTGTTGCGATACCCCATTGAAGTTCGATATTCGCATTCGCCGCCGCGATCAATGCTGAAACAACATTGCCCACATTCCCGCCCGCGAGATAATGATTCTCAAGATCATCCGTCCCAACCGTGTCAATCCCCGCCTTGACCAATCGAATCTTGTTGATCACGATAATCGCAGGGTTCACCTTCCGGAAGCGCATCGCGATGATCGAAAACAACTTCACATTCGCGCGAGAGAGAAACGCCTGAAACCACAGGTTGAAAAAATTAAACATCACCGCGATAAAGGTCAGCACCACAATCGCGACGACAACCATGATTATCCAGAAAATTGGACCGTTCATTCGAAACTCCTTTGATCACTCCGGATCAGCCATCATGCGTGCACGCTCCGTGCCCGCTGATGTTCATTATACACGAACCATACTCACACCGCGCGAATCTCGATGGTTAACCCGCTGACATTCGTCACACGAATGCGCTGTCCAATATCCACAATCCCGCCCTGCGAAATCGCATCATGACGCTCACCATTGAGCTCAACCACCCCGCTCGGGCGCATATCCGTCAGCGCAACTCCCTCAACACCCATCAATGCATCACGCTTAGAGCGCTGCTCATGGGTCGCCTCTGCTCTGGCAATCGCAATGTCCTCACCAGAATCACCAACCATCGTCCGCCCGATCGCCGTATTGGGAAGCATATTCAATGTCCCAAAGAACACCATCGGCCCAAACACCGCCGTCCCCAATGCACCAATCGCACCCCACATCACATCATACTTAAACAAAAACACGATCCCCGCGACCGCGCACACAACCGCAACAAGACCCAAGACCCCACCCGAAGGCACAAACGCCTCAAGCACCATCAAAAGCACCCCAAGCCCAAGCAACCCAATCCCGATCAACAACAAACTATCCATCACGCGTTCTCCGAATCAGTATCATCAACACCATCAGGACCACTGTACTCCTCAACCTCGATCCGCATCGCAGATGCACTCACCACCCGCACCCGCGTGCCGACATCAATCGTCCCGAATCCCGCGTACACATCAACAATCCGATCATCAAAGTCCGCCTGACCAATCGGTAACAACGGCGTAGTCGTGACCCCAACACTCCCAACCCGCACCGATCCATCATCAGGAACAATCGCGTGCAACATCGACTTCTGAGGAATCCCCCCAACCCCCGACGCACCACTCAACATCAGTTTCTCAAAGATCGGCAAGTTCTGAGCATTCCTCACAATCAACCACCAACCAATCCCCGCAGTGATAAACGCCAACACAATCGTCACCGCACCATTCATCAGATCCTGCTGCGTATTGGGATTCGACATCGAACCACCCGCACCCACAAAGGTCCCAAGCAATCCTCCAAAGATCGCCACAAACCCAATCACGCCAAAAATCCCAAACCCAGGAATCACAAACGCCTCGATGACCAAGCACGCAATCCCCACCAAGATCGCTATCAGTTCCCACCATCCGCTCAACCCGATCATCGCACCAGGACCAATCAAAAGCACAAGCGCCCCAATCGCAATCGCACCCGCGATCCCCGTCCCCGCCATAATCAACTCAACAAACATCGCGATCAAAAATACCGCGACCAAGAAGAACTTCACAAACGGGTTCGTCATAAACCGAACAATTTTCTCCACCACATTGATCCGCACCCGTACGAGTTCATCCGCCCCAAAGAACGCCTTGAGTTCCTCATCATTCTGAATAATCCCTGATGAAAACCCAAAGTATTGCATCTGATCATCCCGCATCACGATCGCCGAAGTCCCATCCGTGATGTACCCGACAAGCTCATACTTCCCTTTGTCCTCTGCCGAGAACACATGCCGATTCGAAGGGTACTCCAATCCAATGACCTGCTCAGTCTCCGAATCATTCCGCGCCGCCATCGCTGCCTCAACATCCCAAAGCGTCGGACTTGCCGGCTGGAACGCATTGGGGTCAATCGGTAACTCCTCATCAGGCTCAACCTCTTGATTCCCCGAAACTCCCATCACAGCTTCATCAGTTTCCTCGTCACTGTCGAGTTGCTCATCAACATCAACACCTTCCTCAATCGCTGCATTCTGATCAAAATAAGTCTGCACCCCACCCGTAACACCCGCAAGCATCGACTTCCCACGCACAACCTGATCCCCAAAGAGCAATCGATACTCCTCTTCGTTGATGGCTAAACGCTCGCCGCTCTCCGGATGCTCAACCATCCAAAGCTCGATCCCATCAGTCACAATCGCCTGCACCAAATACTCATCAAACCCATTCCTTCTCGCAGAGTCCGTCACATCCGCCATCAGAGGAGGCAAAAACTTCGTCCGCTCCTCAGGACTCAGCGTTTGGATCCCCTCAAGCCCCAACATATTATACTGAATCACCAACGCATCACCCATCGACGCAGGATCACTCGTCACAATCTCATTGCACGCCAATGCAATAATCGCACCACCCGAAAACGCCTGAGGCCGCACCCAAGCAACCGTGTTCGTGATCGAAGAAGATTTCAACATATCCGAGATCTCAAGCACCATTCCGAGTTCACCACCCGGAGAGTTCACCTCAAGAACAATCGCATCAAACCCCGCAGCCTCCGCCTCCTGGATCCGTCGCCTCACCGATTTGCTTGTCACCAGATCAATCGCACCCTCAACAGTAATGATCGCAACCCGATCCGCCTGCCGCCACGCCGGCACCGAGACCATGGACGCCGTCGGAACTGCATTCTTCCCTGCTGTCACATCATCATCATCATCATCACCCGCGTACGAAACCGTACCAAGTCCAATGACAATGCACATCCCAAGCACAATCCTGTTCAGGACACGCAACGCTGATCGATTCTTTTTGGTATTGATAGTCACATCATCATTATACGGGATTCAACGCATAAAGATTCATCCCTGAACACGATTCATCCAAACCGTACCCGATTCTTAAGCAACCCAATCCCCTCAATCTCAACCTCAACCTCATCCCCATCATGTAACCACACCTGAGGCTCCCTCGCCATCCCGACCCCGCTCGGGGTCCCCGTCAAGATCACCGTCCCAGGTAAAAGCGTCGTCCCCTTGCTCAACTCCTCAATCAATACATCCACCGGGAACATCATCTGTGCCGTCGAAGCGTCCTGCATCACCTCGCCATTGACCCTACACACCACCCGCAGATCCCTGACATCGTGCCCTCCCGCCGCAAGCTCCTCAACGCTCACAACCCGAGGGCCCATCGGACAAAAAGTGTCAAACCCCTTCCCACGACAAAACTGCCCCCCCGAACCCTTCTTCTGCCACCACCGCGCCGAAACATCATTGGCGCAGGTGAATCCACGCACATACCCCATCGCATCTCCCCGATCGACATCCTTGCAAAGCTGTCCATCTGGTCCCTCACCAATAATCACCGCGAGCTCCGCCTCAAAGTCAGTCTGATTCCCACCAAACCCCTCATTGCGAGCAATGGGGGGGATCACAATCTCATCACCATCACTGCACACGCTCATCGGATTCTTCGTAAACACCATCGGATGCGCAGGCGCCTCAAGCCCCTGCTCCGCAGCATGCGCCGCATAGTTTCGACCGATCCCAAAGACCTGCCGAACCAAAAGCGACTCAGAATCCGTTACAAGCTCAACGCCTATTGATGTCTTTCGTGTCTTCATAGTTGAATCATACCACTCGAATCCAAACCAAACTCCCAATTAAAAAACCTCGAACTTCTCAGTCCGAGGCTACAAAGCACAAAGTCTTCTCAATCAGTTAAACATCTTCCCAAGCCCGCCAAGCCCCTTCTTAAGCAACCCCTCAGTGTCACCACCGATCAATCCCGAAAGCATATCCATCGGATTGTCAAGCTTGCCAAGCGATTCCGAAATCGGCGCCGCCACCACATCTACCCCGCGTTCTGCCTTCTCTTTCCCTCCACCGAGCAACTCGCCCAGTGATTCAAGATCAAGCCCGTCCTTGAGTGCTGATGTATTCCCGTTCAACAACGCACTCGGATCAAGTTTCCCGCCGCTGATTAATCCCTGAATCATCGGAAAAATCTTCGACAAAAAACCGTCCGCTTGCTCAGGAGAAACATCAAGTTTCTTCATTAGCATTTCGATGAGATCGTCTTTTTTACTCGCGAGTAGTTCTTCAAGCATGTTCTATTCCCTCTTTGGGTTTATGGTCAACCGCCACCTCACATCAAGGGTCCCTCAATGGAAGTATAGGAGGAGAATGAGTACATTGAAACAACTATTTAAGGACATCCTGCCGCAAACGCAAGCATAAACGCCGATACATCAAAGAAGTTCCAAACACCATCATCCGTGAAGTCCGCCTGCTCCGCTTCACCGATGAAGAATGAGACAAACAACGAGATATCAAAGAAGTTCAAATCGCCCTCCCCCGAGAAATCCGCCCTACATTCAGGCGCATTCGATCGAAACTGAGCAACCGTCGGCCCAGTCTGACTCAATGTCAACCCATTCTGGCTCACATTCAACACACCCGTCGCCTGTCCATCAAAGAGCACATCCTGATTCGAAAAATACTCCACCCGTGAACCAGGCGAATACGCCATCACCGATCGCCAAGACGCCCCAGAATCACCCACAAACCGATGCCCATAGGAATACGAATAGATCCCTCCCGAACACGGATCACCAACCGCATGACAAGCACCCATATTGTGCCCAAGCTCATGGGCAAACGACATGTTCCCAACCGCACAAGACCAGGTCACCACACTAAATGCACTCCCCGCAAACGATGTCGAGTTCGTCCGCATCAACCAAGCATTCCCGCATGATCGACCATCATCAACGAGCAACGACACCATGTCCGCGCCATATGTATCACGCAACTCATGTATCTCATCCATCACCCCGTCGGTGTTGGTGAGCGCTCGCAAGTGATCACCGTACGCACCCGTGTTCTCGTTGTAATCCACCTCATAACTATGCACCAATCGAATCTCAAATGGGATCAGACTATTGACATACGCCCGGTTCGACGCCGCGATCGCAAGGTCAATCCGCGCTTCCATCTGTGCCGTTCCACCAACATCGATCCTCGCTTCACTCGTATACGCAACAAGCACATCAATCACATCAACTGCGTCGCCGCTGGGGTGCTGTAAAAGCTCACTTGTATCTCCAATTTTCATGCCCTCGTCTACCCCCTGATTCATCACGATCTCACCGCCCGCGCACGCTGGATAGGTCCCATTGTCACGCAAGGTTACAGTGAGTGCGCGGCCCCGTTCGCCCGAGATATCATACACACCAACCCCGCCAATCCGTAGATACCCACTGACGATCTCGTCACGAACAATAAACATGAACGACCCCTCGTCGTCTCCGATCACCCCGCCAACAGACCGGGCATCGCTCCAATCAACAAACCCACTCTGTATCAATCCATCAACTTCACCAAGATCGATCCAATCCCCAACCTCAAGTGTTGAGAGCATCAACTCATTGATCCGAATCAAACTCGTCCCATCCCCCTCAAATGCTCCCTGGATCAATCGCTCAGGTTCAGACCCAACCCGATCAAGTCCATTGGTTTCTCCAACCGCACGCCCACACGCGATTGCCACAAAAAGCGCACCAATCGTCATAAAAAATAAACACTTACGAGTTGAACACATCTCTTTCATCATTTCTCCAAACAGTCGCGATGAATTACGCGATTACATTTATCAT
This sequence comes from uncultured bacterium, assembly GCA_963976235.1. Taxonomy (GTDB): domain Bacteria; phylum Planctomycetota; class Phycisphaerae; order Phycisphaerales; family UBA1924; genus UBA1924. The sequence continues at coordinate 60,774 of CAXBJM010000003.1, read as the reverse complement.
TTTGAATTAAAAAATAGAACATACAAATGCATATCTCAGTTCTCCTGAGGATCAGCTTTCGCAAAATCAATCACCTGCAATCCGCCATGCCCATCCGCCACATACCCGAACCGCCCGGACATGCAAATCTCAAACGCACAATCTGCAGTGTATACATGATCAATCTGGATCGGGTTCTTCGGATCCATAACATCAAACACATAGATCCCCGCATCGCTGTCGGCTACATACAAAGTCGTTCCAACAATCTCAACACTGTATGCAAACCCAGGGAGTTCAACAGTGCTCAAAAGCACAGGACGCATGGGTTCACTCGTATCCATAATCGTAACGCCTATATCCTGGTCACCGATATAGACAGTTGTACCCTCAACCGCGATCCCGAACGCCTCGTCCGCTGTCCGAGTCGTGCTCACCAGTCTCACATGCGAAGGCTTCTTCAAATCAAAAACCGCCAATCCCGTACGCCGATCACCAACATACCCCATCGTCCCTTCAATCTCGATGTACGGCGAAGACTGTTCCATCCGCCGTTGCCCAATCATCGTGGGGGTGGTCGGATTAGAAACATCAAACGCAACAATCCCAGATTTGTTCCCAGAGGTATACACCGTGCTCCCAAGCACAGCAATTCCCGTAACTTCACCAATATCTCCGTATGATCCGATCAACTTGGGTGCAAATGGTAAACTGATATCCGCAACTTGCAATCCATTAAACCCACCCGCAAGATACGCTGTCGTACCCACAACACGGATCTCATTCACATATCTCCCCGTCTTGAGATCCCCGACAAGCTTCGGGCTCTCCGGATCTCGAACATCAAAGATCTGCATCCCGCCCTGATATCCCACATACACATACCCGCCAACAGCCTCAACCGTCATCGTGTATCCAGGCATCTCAATCGATGCAATAATCCGATCATCAATCTTCTGCTCTTCACCATCCGACTCTTCAATAAAACAACCAAACCCATTCGCAGCGATCAAACCGATTCCCAATAAACCTACAGATAGAATTTTTTGCATCATGGTCTCCATTCTTAAATATTCAAATACAATGAAATAGCAGCGTTACAATATCATAAATCAATATTGTTTTCAATACAAATCTATTCGATCAACCATCCGTTTTTACTCCTTCTAGCGCCAACAATCCTCTGTGACCCCATCTTCGACCCCTCCATCCGTTCCCCCAAACAAACCACTCCGAACCTCTAAGTTTCGCCGCCCTGTCGCATCCCCCGTCAAACTCATCAACCTCGCCTTCCTCTCCTTCCATCCCAACACCATGCCCTGGCTCACCAGAGCAAACTACGCCCGCGAACTCCGCGCAGCCTTCTTCCTCCCCTGGGCAATCGCCGCCACCGAAGGCGGAGTCATCGGATTCATCGTCCGCAAGCTCTACGAAGGCGTTGTCCCCGAAACAACCCTCAACTACTTCGCCGGTGCACTCATCGCGGCGCCCGCACTCGCCAACATCACTTCCTTCCTCTGGGCAATCCTCGCCCACGGCAAACGAAAAATCCCCTTCATCACCGCCCTCCAACTCGGTGTCCTCATCTCCATCGCATTGATCTCCATCGCGCCAAGAACTCCCAACGGGCTCTACCTACTCGTCGCCGCCGCATTCGCCGCCCGCATCCTCCTCGCAGGAATCGTCACCGTCCGCGCCACAATCTGGGGCGTCAACTACCCCGTCCACCGCGCCAAACTCACAGGCAAACTCCAAACCGTCACCGTCACCATCTCATCACTTATCGCCATGACCCTCGGCGTCGCCATGCAATACAACGAAAACGCCTACCGATTCTTCATCCCCATCGGAGGCCTCATCGCCCTCGCCGGGGTCTCCTCCTACGCCCGCATCCGCCTCCGCACCGAACGCATCATCCTCAAAGACGAACAACAACAAGCAAAGGACAACAACAAAACCTCAATCCTTTCAGGATTCAAAGTCCTCAAAGACGACAAAGACTACCGCGCCTACCAAATCTGCCAACTCCTCCTCGGGTTCGGCAACATCATGTCCTGGACCCCATTCGTCATCATCGCCAAACAACAGTTCAACATCGACTACTTCTGGGGCATCATGCTCACCCAAGTCATCCCCCTCATGATGATGCCCTTCACCATCCCCCTCTGGGCAAAGCTCCTCGACTCCGTCCACATCGTCCAGTTCCGCGCCTTCCATTCCTGGATATTCATCTTCTCAATGGGCTGCGCCCTCATCGCAGGACAAGCAAACCTCGTCGGATTCCTCTTCGCCGCCTCAGTCCTCAGAGGCATCGCCTTCGGGGGTGGGGCACTCGCATGGAACCTCGGACACCTCCAGTTCGTCAAACCCGAAAAATCCCAAGACTACATGTCCATCCATGTCACCCTCACCGGCCTCCGAGGATTAACCGCCCCCTTCGCCGGCGTAGCAATCTACAACCTCATCGAACAAAGATCCCCAGGCAACGGCTCCCTCGTCTTCGCCATCACCCTATTAATCACCACCGCCGGCGCCCTCGGTTTCTACTACCTCTACACCCAACTCAAAAACAAACCAGTTGCGGCAATTGACCTATAGAAAAATGATCACGGGCACCCTGCACCGAAAGAAAGTAAAAAAGCTGATACATCAAAGAAGTTCCATAATTGATCATTTGTGAAATCAGCAATTGGATCATTGGCTACAAAGAGTAATAGAAAAGCTGATACATCGAAGAAGTTCAGAGTTCCATCACCAGTGAGATCCGCAAGACATTCTCGCGAATCACTGATTGTTTGATTATGCAAAATACTAAACCGTTCAGAAGTGAGTGCAACTAGATCTAAATCTCCATCATGGTCGATATCTGTAAGTGATGGTGACTGAGATGGGGCTGCAAGATGAAAAATTTGTTCTGTGTTAAACAAATCAGCTTCTTGGCCTAGGAACACTGATGTATTATTAGTCATCGCTATAAGATCAAGCCGGTTGTCAAGATTAATGTCGTCTGAAATGAGGGCCCTTACTGGAGAACTTGTGTCAAAAATATGTGGCGATTGAAAAGTCGCATCGCCATTGCCTAGTGATACACGAAACTCATTCAAATTTATATGTGCTGTACAGATGTCCAGCGTATTGTTTTGATCAATATCGACAATAAGTAAAGAGTTTGTAGGACCACCCTGCGCAATGCTTACGGGGGGCATGAATTTGCTTTTACCTATACCAAGGTAGAGATTGAGATGATTATCGTTTGAGGGCACTACAAGGTCGAAGAGTCCATCCTTGTTGAAATCACCCCCGCCGATAGATTTAGGTCTAGGTCCGTTATTGAGTTCCGAAACATAGAGAAATGTTCCGTCCCCAACGCCTTGGAGTATGTTAATGGTGTCACTGAAGGTTTGGGTGATAACAGCATCTATAAAGTGGTCTTGGTTTAAATCAAAGAAAAGAACAGAGTTGGGCCTGTTACCGACAATAGAACCAGTCTTGTCATTAAATGTTCCATTCCCTAATCCAATATAGCAATAGATTGAGTCGCCAACATTATCTAGGGCACAAATATCCAGAATCCCGTCGGTATTGATGTCCAGCACTTGAATGTCACTAATCGATCTTCCTGCCGGATAAAAAACTGGTTCCAAATATGAGCCATCCGAATTTGCAATATACACGGCTATATCATCATTTATATTGTGAGAAGTTATAAGATCGATGAATTCGTCACCATTTAAATCAACCGCAGCCGCATATGTCGCAGAACCAGTAGTCAGCACTTCTTCTCGAGTGAGCATTGATCCATCTCCGATTCCTGTGAGAATCGTAAGTGTGTTTTCTACAGACGAAACAGAAGCAATATCTTGAATACCATCGTTGTTGATATCAGCAATGCAATGTGAATCAGGTGAGAAACCTGCAGGATTGGTAGTCGCAGGACCAAAGCTTCCGTCACCTCGCCCCATATATGTGTCAAGCGAGTTTCTAACTCGACTTGATAGGTAAGTTGAGATTGCCATATCAAGTACATTGTCTTGGTTTAGGTGGCCAAACGAGATGCTCCTTGGTTTTGATAGCGTTTCGATTGTAAAAGACTCTATAAATGTACCGCCAGATTCACCGAGGAAGACAATTACTAGATCAGAGTCCCTGAAAGCAACCGCAAGATCTATGATAGAATCATTATTGATATCTCCGGACACGATTGCGGTTGGAAGGTGGTCTAATGCGTATTCAGGTCCTTGTGTGAAAGACCCCTGGTCGTCACCATAGTGAATGCAGATGCCTGTGGGTGTCATGAATACAAGATCGGGATAAGCATCATTATTGATGTTCAATGCCTCTATCCCCCTTGGGTTGTTGCTTAAATTATATGTCGTTGGAAGTAAAAAAGAGCCATCCCCGTTACCTTTATGGAAATAGTATCTTGGTAAAAAAGGGTGATGCGAGATAATATCAGGGATATTATCGTTGTCGATATCTGCTATTGCAAATGAGTCAGAGAGAACGAATCCTAGTAAATTGGGTTTTGGTGTAAAGGTGCCGTCTCCATTCCCAATAAATATGTTATATTCACCCGACCCTATCGAAGTTGTAGCAATATCAAGCACACCATCTGAATTAAGATCGTACGCGGTAATAAATATTGGAAAAAGAGTGGTTTCGTAATCCACTCGGGTTCTTGCTGACCCGTCGTCATTGCTCAAATAGACACTTATTGAGGATTCGCCGGAGTTTGTGACAGCCAGATCGGGAACACCATTGCCATCAAAGTCTGCGGAAATCACAGCAAGCGGGTTTTCTCCGGTGTTCTCGACTGGAACTGGATAGATAGGTACAAATTGAGCATTCGCTACAGTGTGAATCAAAAGATTAGGCGCAATAAGAATTGCTCCTGCTAAAAAAATATGCGATAAATAATTCACAAAATAGCTCCAAATCAAGTTCTGATATCGTTTTCGTCACTGCGTTAGTATACATGAAAAATTGAGATCCACAATAACTTTCTCCTGCTCACACAGCAATATGCCAAGCTCTGCTTGCAAGAGCGAACAGCGATCTGGATTTGGATCCCATTTCTTGCTAGATCGCACACCACAAGTGCGGCTTTTTCATACCCAAAACCCACCCCAACCCCGCAAATTTCGACTACAATCACCAAACAACCAACCCACCTCATCAAACAGGACGGACCCACAGATGAAGATCCACGAATACCAAGCACGCGACCTCCTTGCAGCCTACAACATCCCCGTCCCCGACGGCGAGCTCATCACCTCCGCCGACCAAGCTACACAAGCATACAAATCAATCGCCGCAAACCAAGACTCCACCCTCGCCGTTGTCAAAGCCCAAGTCTTCGCCGGAGGCCGAGGCAAAGCAGGATTCGTCAAACTCGTCAACTCCCCAGATGAAGCACACGAAGCCGCAAAGTTCATGTTCTCCAACAAAATGGTCTCGCCACAAACCGGCGCTGACGGACTCGATGTCAACAAAGTCCTCATGGCCGCCGGCGTAGACATCGCCGACCGTGAACCGGGCAAACCGGATGAGTATTACCTCGCCATCACAACCGACCGAAACACACGCCAAAACACACTCATCGCATCACGCGAAGGCGGAGTCGAAATCGAACAAGTCGCACACGACACCCCAGACCTCATCGTCAAACAACCAATCCACCCAATCCTCGGGCTCCAACCCTACCAAGCACGCGAAGTCGCCTTCGAACTCGGATTCAAAGGCAAGCAAATCAACCAAGCAGTCAAAATCATGCTCGCCCTCGCCAAGCTCTACACCGACAAAGACTGCTCAATCGCCGAGATCAACCCCCTCATCGTCACCCCATCAACCAAGAACCACCCCGACGGCCAAGTCATCGCCATCGACGCAAAGTTCAACTTCGATGACAACGCACTCTTCCGCCACAAGGACATCGCCGCACTCTTCGACCCAACCGAAGAAAACCCCGCCGAAGTCCGCGCAGAAAAAATGGGACTCACCTACATCGCCCTCGACGGCAACATCGGGTGCCTCGTCAACGGCGCCGGCCTCGCCATGGCAACAATGGACACCATCAAACTCTTCGATGGTGAACCCGCAAACTTCCTCGATGTCGGAGGTTCCGCAACCGAAGAAGCAGTCACCGAAGCATTCAGAATCATCCTCAGCGACACCGCCGTCAACGGCATCCTCGTCAACATCTTCGGCGGCATCATGCGCTGCGATGTCATCGCCCAAGGAATCGTCAACGCCGCCAAAGAAATCGGATTCTCAATCCCCTTGGTCGTGCGTCTCGAAGGCACCAATGTAGACGCCGGCCGAAAAATCCTAGAACAAGCCGCCGCCGACCTCCCAACCCTCCAAGCCGCATCAGACCTAGGCGACGCCGCACAGAAGGTAGTGGCAGCAGTTGGATGAAAGCGAAACCAAAAGTAACCATTGTCGTTGGTAATGGTTTCAACATTGGCCTTTGCAATTATCTTGATATTTGGGACAAAGTGGATACGAGATGCTCTTCGATTCCATGTCCACCCAAAGCAAGCCCAGAGTTTATTCCAATCCCGCCTCAATCCGAGTCTCTGCGAGGAGACTTATGGCGTGAGGAGTTGTGGCCAAATATTTTTAGATTAAACGAGCAGCTATCCGGTTTTGAGGAATGGTGTGCTTATTTTGCTGAGGATAGGGTTAATCAATTAAATGATGGCCAATGTTGGACTATGAAGTATGGTTCTGTCGGAATCGAGTATCGATATTATCTTTTCTACTTAATGTATTATTATACGGATGTGTTTGACCGATTGAGATACAGCAGACGCTCGGATTTAGACAAGTGGGCTTGGATGGTCGTACTTAGTGGTTTGTTAGACCGCTCCTGGTTGCGAGTAATATCATATAATTACGACTCGATATTAGAATTTATTCTCGCTGATCTTCAGTTCGGTGTTCGTATGCCAGAGAGTGATGGAGGGCGTAATTGGGTCAATAATTTGTTGCAATTTGAAGGAGAGGTTCCTCTAGTGAAAGTTCATGGTGGGGTAGTGAAAAGATTGACTGGTTTTTTAGCTGGTGATCTTCCATGGCAAGGTAACAGTAGTTTGATACGAGCCCGTCTACCACGAGAGATTTATGAGTATCCTCCAACGAGCTTAACTACATTCCCAGATATCGTGCTTCCTGGTAGTACATATAAAACAGCTAGTCACCCTGGGTGGGATCAGTTACATTGCGCTGAAGATTTGGTATCTGATTCTGATTTAGTACTGTTTGTTGGATGGGCCGGGCGTGATGCGGACAAGATCGAAGCAGATTGTCTAGCTGAGGCTTGCTCTTCTCGATCTCAAGTCGTTACAGTGCTTCCACGCGAAGACACTTCAAATGGAATTCGAGAAAGTTTACGAGAGAAATGGTCTGGGTCCCATCAAGAGTTAGTTCCAGGACAAGAAATGGAAATATTGAAGATTTTGGAGAATCTAAGCTAGCCGGTCATTTTGAAGAAGTCAGTGTCTTTTACATTTATATTGTAAAAGTGCAATCTAATTGTCTTTAGAAATTCTAATACTAGTTAAACCTATTTTTTGTGATCTTACTTGACTCGACTCGAGAAATCAGATTGGTAACTCAACTGGAACTGCTTTTCCGAAACGGAGATTTCCCGCTTTATCAATTTTGATTTTTAAGAGATACACCTTCGCAACTAAATTGTTTGATTTTACAACCGCTTCTGTAGGTGAGATTTTTCCGATCAACTCGGCGACCGCCTTTATGCTTTCGTCGATTTGTGGATCCGTTGTGCCTTTTAATCCAGTGAGCATCCAACCATCTTTCAATGTGAGATCAAGTGAGTTTGTTCCGCCTGAACGATCTGAGTTGATAGCATACGCGACATTGGGGTTTGGTAGATAGACAACCCGAGAACTGGTTTGGTATCCGGTCAAAGCGCCTGTTTTGTCAACTTTGGGGCTTGCTGTGATTTCAAGGAACGGGACAGGCTCATAGTATATAATCCCATGGACCTTCCCGCTCTTTTTTAGGTCTTTAGTGTCAATTCGTTTAACACTAACTGCTTGACACCCCATTGAAACCAATGCAGATATAATCACCAAGGAAATCATCATCAGTTTCATAGCATATCCTTTCTAGTGGAAAACTGGTATACATCTGTAAATATATCGATTTCTCGTACTGTCATGTTCCAATTGACATGATAATTTTGATTTTATTGTGAATTATCAGCCTAGTACCATTCAGGCGACAAAGCCCCCAGCAAGCTCTTCTCTTCACCCACACCATCCCCAATCCCCTCTAAACTCTTCCCACCATGCCATACTTCCCCCCAATCCTCTCCGACCCAAAGCTCAAGATATCCAAAAAAGAAAAGAACCTCATCCTCGGCGCCGCTTCATCCGCCTGGTTCAAACGCCCACTCAACATGATCCTGTACCTGTCCGCGATCATCATCTGGGCAGTATGCATCGCCGTCGCGACAGATCTCCTCGAAGACATCACCGCAAACTCCATGTCCTACTCCGTCATGCTCTGGGCGGTCCTCCTCCCAATCTACTTCTTCTTCCTGCACTACCTCATCTTCCACTTCGGATTCCCCCCATACCTCTACCGCGAACTCCACAACCGCGGCCAAGACATCTGCCTCGATTGCGGCTACATCCTCATCGACATCCCCAAATCACAACCCAAATGCCCCGAATGCGGCATCCCAAGAACACCCCTCCCAACCACAATCACCACCGATGACTCCGCCCCCTAAACCCACCTCCATGCGAAAAATCCCCGTCTTGACATATCCCTCGTCGGCCTCAAAGCATTGCGCATAAAAAATCTTGTGCCCCAACTCAAATTCCATTAGAATGAGCGAAGTGACTCTGAACTCGTCAGAGGCTCATGAGTGTGACTCAACGAAGGGGATTGATATGCGAACTGGCCAACTTGTATCTGGGTATATTCCAACCATCATGGCAATCGCCGCCATCTCAATCTACACCCCATCCGCCGCCACCGCCGGACCAGTTGAATACGAAACCGAACCCCTCTACATAGGATTCACAGGCGCTGAAGACGACGACTTCGGATTCAGCCTCGCAATCGACGGCTCATTCATCGCCGTCGGCGCACGCTTCGACGACATCGACGGCCCAGACTCCGGCGCCGTCTATGTCTACAACCGCCTCACCCGAAACTTCCTCTACGCCCCCTTCGCACTAGATGTCGGACCAGGCGATCTACTCGGAGGATCAATCGCAATTGATAACAATCTCCTCTTCGCGACTGCACCAAACGACGATGTTGGCGCTGTGAGCAACGCCGGCAGCGTCTATGTCTTCGACCTGACAAACAACGGACGCTTTCTCCAACGACTCACTGCACCATCACCCGTAGTTTTCGACGCCTTCGGCTGGCATGTCAGCGCATCCGACGGACTCATAATGGTCGGTGCGCCTTCAGCATTAGTCGGTGGAGATCAAACCGGCGTTACCCACGCATATCTTTCCTCAAGCTTCAGCCACATCACAACGCTCGTACCCCCCGACGGAACACCATCAGGATTCTTCGGTGGCAGTTCCGCTATCAGTTCAGACTATGTCGCGGTCACCTCCTCCAGAAATGATATCGGCATCGGAATCGGTGAGTCCGGATCTGTCTATGTGTACGACTACGCCTCGGGCAACCTGCTCCACAAGCTGATTCCGGATGACCCTCAGACCGAAGCGGGCTTTGGCAGTTCTGTCGCAATCCAAGGCGACATCATCGCCGTCGGCGCACCATTCACAAACGACAATGGAACCAACTCAGGTTCCGTGTATATCTTTGATGCAATCACAGGCAATCAAATCACCAAGATCATCCCCGACGACTCAGCTGCCTTCGACTGGTTCGGTGTTGAGATCGCGATAGATGGTGATGTACTCGTGATCGGATCGCCGTTCAAAGTACATCCAGGCGGTGCCAGGGGCTCAGTGTTCATCTATGACCTCAACACATTCAATATGATCGACCGAGTTGATATCCCCGTTGTGAACGACTTAAGCGATCGCTTTGGATATGCGGTCGCCGCAGGCGAAGGCGATATCCTCACTTCAAACTACAATGAGTCTGTTGGCGGGCTCGAAACCGGTGTCGCATACTTCATCGACGCGATATGCCCACCCGACCTCAACGATGACGGCGCGGTCAACTTCTTCGATGTCTCAGAACTCATCAACAACCAACCAGACTACAACGGCGACGGCGTATTCAACTTCTTCGACATCAGCGCATTCATAAGCGACTACAACATGGGATGCCCATGATCAACTGAGTTCTGAGTGCCCTTTATGCATGTGCCATGCCGGGTGCCCCGACGGAGTCATAGACTCCTTCGGGTTCTGAATTCCCTACATCCCCATCCGTGCGCAAAATTGATGTCCTCTAAAATTCCCACTTGAACCGCCCGCATACCGGCCTGTACAATTCAATACCGCACCCCTCGCCCATCAATCCCAAGGAGCCGAGCCGTGCAATCAACCAATCAAATCCAACTCACCCAACCAATCCTCGAATCCCTGCTCGATCCATCGCTCACCCCAACCCAAATCTGCCAAGCCCACAACCTCACCCTCCCCGATCTCCTCGAACTCACCAACTCCGACGAATACAAACAAACCACCCGCGCGATCGAACAGATCAACACCAACCGACAATCAACCATCAACTCAAACCTGCGCACCCAATCCCTCGCCATCCTCCGCGATCTCATCACCGACACAACCACCGCCGCCCAGGACCACCCAAAACGGGCTCACATCTTCCAAGAAACCGCGAGAAAAGCGACCATCTCCCTCCTCAAACACACCGCCCCGCCGGGGACACTGCAAACCGCAAAAGCATCTGCTAAAATACCCAAACAAGTTTCAATCCCAACCGGAGATCCATCCCATGGCCAACTCAGACACCAACACACTCCTCCTCATCATCATCGCAATCCTCTTGCCCCCGCTCGCCGTCGGGCTCAAAGCGGGGATCGGTGGGACATTCTTTCTCTCGCTCATCCTCACGGTCATCTTCTTCATTCCCGGAATGATCCACGCGATCTATGTTGTTCTCAACTAAACCCGACCAAACTCGCTCGCTCCGCACAGCACGCAAAAGGAAGGCCCGGGAAATCGATTACCGATCCACCCCGGGCCTCACGCACAGGAAAACTTGAGCCAAGGTCCCGCTTGCAATGCAGTACCCCGACACCAAATAAACCCGGCATTCCCCGGGTTTATTCCATCATCAGAAAACTATTCAAAAATTTCTTGCCGCCATCAGCAATCTCAATCGCTGCTCAACGAGTCAAACCCAACATTAAACAGATGCATCTGCTTCACCGCATCCGGGTCCACAAACTTAAACCCAACCTCAATGCACTTGCGTGACTTCTTATCAACCCACATCACCACCGCTTCACAGGTGTGCATCCCCTTAGGCGAATACAACTCAAGCTCAACCTGATCCCCAGCTTCAAACTTCTGACACTTCTTGTAAGTGATCCGCAATCCAGTCGCCGAAAAATCAGACACCGCACCCTTCATGCAGTTCATGGAATGCGCCACAAACCGCGGATGCGTCCGCAAATCACTCTTTTTATCTTCGTGCTGAAGCCGCGCCAACGCCGCCCATTGACCTGTATTGTTATTCAACATCTCTTCTCCCCAATCTCAGTGTAGATCCAATAGAGACAGTTCAGAAACCCCGCCCATGCACAATACATCGGCCATTTCATCACCCCAATAAAGTCTCTATAACCCCATTTCCCACTTCCCACGCCTAGCGTCCCCCATGAATATCTATAACCCATTGCCGGACCATCACCGCGAAGAACCAATCTACACCCCCGCTGGCGGCCCCCCCCAAACCGACCGCATCCCGCCCGCCGTCTATCAAGCAATGGGCGAACAAAATATCATCACCTTCATCCGCGCCTTCTACACAAGACTGGGCGAATCATCCATCGCCGACATGTTCCCAAAGTCCGAAAAGAACCTGATGCGAGCTGCGGACAAAAGCGCCGACATGTTCACCTTCCTCTTCGGCGGCCCACACCTCTACCAACAGCGCCACGGCCAACCAATGATGCGTGCCCGACATATCCCCTTTGTCATCAACGAACAATCCCGCCAAGAGTGGCTCCGCTGCTATCGCGAAACCCTAGATGAAGCAGCAGAGAAATACGCCATGCCCGCCGAACACATCGACGCCGTCTGGCAGTTCGTCACCGAGTTCAGCAAGTGGATGGTGAATGCTGTATAATTCGGACAAGGAGAAAATTGATGCTGAAGATGATTTGCGGAATATTTGCCTGCGTAATTTTGATTGGTTGTGCCAGTAGTCCTGATGTTCGGCGGGCGGACTTGCACGAGCAAGGGGTCGCGTTTGATGTGGGGTTGGTCTTGGAACAGTTTCACTTTGCTGCGGACCAGGGTTTGTTTGATATGTACTTTGGATTAATGAAGGATGATGTCGTCTTTCTCGGGACGGATGAATCCGAGCGGTGGGGGAAGGCCGAGTTTATGGAGTATGCTCGTGATCCGTTCAGCGATGGGCATGGGTGGACATACAAGCCTCGGGATCGTTCGGTCATTCTTTCAGACGATGAACAGATTGCGTGGGTTGATGAGGTGCTCGATCATGACCGGTACGGCGTCCTCCGAGGGACAGCGGTGCTTGAACTTATCGGGGAAGATTGGAAGATCGCACAGTACAACTTGACCATGCTTGTACCCAACGAAAAAATGGGCGAGGTTGTCGAGGTGATCAGATCGCCTTCAGTTGAATCGTCGGGTAATGATTAGGCGGCGGACCTGTTTGGGTTGGTGTGCATTTGGATGAGTTCGTAGAGGATTTGGCGGTTGATTGGTTTGGTCGCGAAGTCGGTGCAGCCTGCTTCTAGACATTTGGCTCGGTCGCTTGACATTGCATGTGCTGTGAGCGCGATGATTGGGCCTGAGTAATGTCTTTGGCGTAGTTGTGAGGTTGCTTGGTAGCCGTCCATGATGGGCATTTGCATATCCATGAGGATGATGTCGAATGGTTTGCCTTTAGATTTTGCATCGAGTGCGGCATTGAGGGCGAGTTTTCCATTCTCTACGACGGTGACTGACGCGCCTGCATTTTTAAGCACAAAGGAAATGAGTTTTTGATTGTCTGGACCATCCTCCGCGAGGAGAATTCTTGAGTTTAGTTTTGGGGTTGGTGCATTCGAATGTTCGATTCTCATTGGAACAGAGAGTAGATCAGCGGATGGATTTTTTAGAATTTCTACTCCTTCGAGCGGTCCTGTCTCTACTTGAACTCTAAATGTTGAGCCTTTACCAATAGTTGAAATGGCAGTGATGTCACCCCCGAGCATGTTGGCGAGTTTTTTAGAGATACTTAGACCTAAACCGGTTCCACCATAGTTTCGTGTCGTAGATGAATCAGCTTGTGCGAATGCGGTGAAGAGATTGCCGAACTGATCTTCTGAGAATCCAATTCCGGTATCGATAATTTCGAACTGGATCAATGGTTTGTTTAATGAGTTATCATCATCATTTTGTACAAGTGATATGCGTATACAGACGGTGCCTGATTCGGTGAACTTGATGGCGTTTCCAGTCAGATTGATAAGAATCTGGCGGAGGCGTGTTGGGTCACTTTGGATGATTTTGGGGATTCCGCTCTCAAATTCGAATTTGAGTTGAATGTTCTTCAAGGTTGCACGGGCATGCATGAGAGATTTAATTTCAGCAATGATTTGAATCGGTGAGCATCGTATTGTTTCAACATTGAGCTTATTCGCTTCAATTTTCGAAAGATCTAAGATGTCATTGATGATATCGAGTAGGTGTTCGCCGTTGCGTTTGATGGTATCGATTGCATCGATGCGTTGCTTTGGTGCGTGTGAGATGTCTTCGTGCTCGCGGATGGTATCTGCGAAACCGAGGATGGCGGTCATGGGTGTTCTAATTTCGTGACTCATGTTTGCTAGGAATTCGGTCTTAGATTTGTTTGCTTGATCGGCAAGTTCTTTTGCAGTTACCAGGTCGTTGCTGATTCTTTGGAGTTGGGCATTCTGTTCTTTACTTGAAACCACTATTCTGGTGAGGATACTGAGAATGATGAGAATGAATCCGAATACTGCACAGATTCCGGCTTCAATTTTGCCTTCGAGTCGTGCTTCTCTTTGGAGCCATTTTACGGGGACGGACACGAGGAGTTGAATGCCGCCGCCGTTGAGTGTTTTTAGTGTGGATGCGCGTAAGAATAACAGGAACTGATCTTCTCTTTTGACAAGGATTTCTCCTGCTGTATCATTGATGAGTGCGGATGTGTAGTGTTCGAGTTCTTCGTTGGAGAATGGAGATTGGGTTTGGCCTCTGTTGATGCTTTCGTCGAAGTACCCGCCTTGGTCGGTGATGAAATGTGCTTGTCCTGTTCCACCGGCGATTTCACGGGTATGGATCACATCAGAAATGCGGTTAAATATCAGTCGGGTGCTAAGCACACCGATTTGTTCACCTTCATTGTTGAAGACTGGGAGTGAGTGTGCGATAGAGAGGCCGCTGGAGTCGAAGAGTGCGGGTGTAATATCACATTGTGTTTGGAACTCAAGGGCTTCAAACTGCGCGTCGTTTTCTATGCAACTTGTAATGATGTTACGGTAGGCAAAATCCTGATTGAATATTCGATCGATTCTACTTTGAGGGATTCGTGTTCCGTCAGCATAGACTGTATTTATTGTGATGATTTCGCCTGATGCGTTGAAGAAAGCGAGTGCATCAATCTCTGTTGAATCGGTGATGTTTTGATTGCATATCTCGGTGAGTTTGTTGAGATCATTATTTTCGAGTGCCTCGATAAACTGAGGAGATCGGGTGAGTTTTCTTCCTCGTTCCATCGCGGGTGAGACGACGCGATTGACATCGTCAATAATGAGTTGGCTTATTTCAAGTAAAGAATCACTTGCAGCGGTTTTGGGGTTTATGTTGTTTCGTTCCCAGAAGACGATTTGTGAAAGCGAGAAAATGATGAGTCCGAGCCCGGTGATGAGAAGGAATCTTGCTATCCATTTGGGCAGCGTTGCTTTCTTCATTGTGTTCTTCTGTGATGGCATAGATATTCTGCAATTGGGTAGTTAACGGACTTCTCTCTGAGATATCGGTTCATTTTCAGGCTCGATTTGTATGTTCTGCAGTAGTTATAGAGTTTGAAGCAATATTGTCTCAAAGTGCCCGTATTTCAGTGTTTTTACTTGAGGAAGTTGCTCCCTTAGTTTAAGAACTAGGGGCTTATGAAGTGATACGAGGGGATGTTGTGGATTGTCGGATGATGAGGGTTTCGTCTAGGGTCACGGTCCGAGAAGGGATTGGTTCGGTGGCGGCGAGGCGTTCGGTGAGGAGTTCGCCTGCGGTTTTTCCGGCAACGGCAGCGGGGAGGGCGATGGTTGTGAGTGGTGGGGTGGCCATCTTGGCGGGGAGTTCGTCGTTGAATGCGACGATGGACATGTCTCTTGGGATGGACATGCCCAGGGTGCTCATTGCTTGGATGAGGTACATCGCGGTGATGTCGTCGTAGGCGATGACGGCGGTGGCTTCGCCTTTTTGAAGGACGAGTTGGCAGAAGGAGAGTGCGGAGTGGTCGAGGCGGTCGAATCCTGAGATTGGTTTGAGTCCTCGGTGTTTGAGGATTGATTCGTATGCGTTTTTTCTGTCTTCGACAGAGGTGTGTCGGATGCCTCTGGGGTTGAGTCGGTTGTGGTCGAGGTATGCGTAGGCGATTTTGGTATGTCCAAGTTCGAGGAGGTGGTCGATGGCTTGGTCCATGCCGTGCTTTTCGTTGAAGTTGACTGCGTCTCCACCTGGTCCTGCGAGGCCGTTGATGGAGACATAGGGGATGCCTTGTTCTTCGAGTTCGTTGAGGTCTGTTTTGTCGCGGACTTGGAGGGCGATGGCGCCATCGACGCGCCATGATGGGAGTTCGTGTCCTGCGGAGTCTGGGTCGAGAAATGTGGTGCAGACATGTTTTTCGTTATCGCGGAGTACGCGGACGGATTCGGAGAGTGCTGTTCTGTTTACGCCGTCGGATGCCCACCCGACGACGGCGACGAGGTTTGTTTTTTTGGCGCTGATTGAGCGGACCATTGGGTTTGGTCTGTAGTTGAGTTCTTCTGCGGCGTCGAGAACGCGTTGGCGGACTTCTGGTCGTACGCGGAAGTTGTGGGTGTAGCCGTTGATTACACGGGAGGCGGTGGATTCAGCGACGCCTGCTTTTTCGGCGACCTTGGCGAGTGTGACGCGTTGTGTTCTTCGCTTTTCCATGATGATCCCGTGTGGTTTGTGCTCTATGGCAAATGATTGAGTAAGGGGTATGGACCTTATTATATGAAATATCTGCGTGGAAGCGAGTGTTGTTTGTGGGAATGGTTGGCAAATCGGAATGGGTGGTTAGAATAGGTGCTCATTCGGTGGATGGCCGGGTTGGATGTTGAGTTTGGAACGCCTGTAGAGCGATGGAGCATGGTATGAGATTATTTCAACTGGTGGTGATGGGGATTTGGGTTGGGTGTGTTGGCGGGGTTGCGTTTGGGCAGGGGGGGCCGCCGCCGGCGAATGTGGTTGTGGATGCGGTTCGGTTGGAGCAACTTGTTGAGCGTCGTGTGGTGACGGGTGAGATTCGTTCGCAGCTCATCAGTACGCTTGCGGCGCAGGTTGAGGGATTGCTTGTTGAGCTTGATGTGCAGGCGGGTGATGTTGTGGAATCGGGGCAGGTGATTGCGCGGATTGATGATGAGCGTGCGAAGATCAATATACAACGAGCGCGAGCAGACGAGGCGTTTGAACAAGCGGTGGTCACGCAGCGCGAGGTTGAGTTTGAGAATGCTGAGCGTGAGTTGGAACGGTTGGAAGAGTTGAAACGGCAAGGGTCGAGCGGGGTTTCTCAGCTTGATCAGGCGAAGACTTTGTTGGCATCGCGTAAGGCACTTCTGGCGCAGGCGCGGGCAGAGCTTTTGTCGGCGCAGGGGAATTTGCGGTTGGCGGAGCGGGAGCTTTCTGACATGATGATCCGGGCGCCATTTGCGGGTCGAGTTGTTCGCAAGGAGAGCGAGGTCGGGCAGTGGGTTGGTCGCGGGGATGAGATTGTGACGGTGGTTTCGCTTGATCGGCTTGAGGCGTGGGTTGATATCCCTGAAGATGTGTATGCTGCGGTGCTCGGTACCAAGAAGAATGGTGAGCGGATTGAGATCGCGTTGTCTTCGGTTGATGGGAGGGTGTTTGGGGAGATCATTGCGATTTTGCCTGGGGCGGATTCGTTGAGTCGGTTGTTTGCGGTACGGATTGGGGTTTCTGCGAGGGATGCGGAGGGGAATAGTTTGTTGCGTCCGGGGATGAGTTTGTCGGCGTGGGTGCCAACGGGTGTGCCTGGTGATTTTGTGACGGTGAGTAAGGATGCGATCGTGCGGACCCCGACGGGTGAGGTGGTGTACTACTCGAATGATGGTGTGTCGGCGGTTGCGCCGGTGCGGCGATTGTTTGCCAGTGGTGATCGGGTCGCGGTGCGGTCTGGTGTGCTTGAAGCGGGGATGTTGGTTGTGGTTGATGGTAATGAGCGGATGTTCCCTGGGCAGGGATTGATTATTCAGGAATCGCCGAGCGATGATGTTGTTGGCGGGGGAGAGTGAGCAGCTTGATTGCTTGATGCGGTGTGCGGTATTGGTTTGATGAATATTGATGATTTGAGTTGGTTGGAGTGAACCTATGGATATTGTGCGTTGGTGTATATCTCGGCCTGTCACTGTGGCGGTGGGTGTGTTTTTGGTTTTGATGTTTGGTGCGATTGGTGCGCGGGAGATCCCGATCCAGTTGACCCCGACTATATCGCAGCCGACGATTACGGTGACGACTGTTTGGCCGGGTCGGAGCCCGGATGAGGTGGTTGACGAGATCACCAAGGAGCAAGAAGAGAAGCTCAAGAATGTTGAGGGACTCGATCGGATGAGTTCGACGAGTTCGACTGGGAGCAGCGAGATCAGCTTGGAGTTTCGGCTCGGGTCGGATGTGTCGCGGTCGCTTCAGGAGGTGAGCGATGCGTTGCGGCAGGTTCCTGCGTATCCGGCGGAGGTCGATGAACCGATCGTGGTGGCGCTCGACGGGGTGAGTGATCCGGGGAATGCGATTGCTTGGATTATTATTGATTTCAATGATGAGAACTTACGCAAGCATGCGGACTTTGATCTGACGACGATCTTTGATGAGCTTGATCGGGATGTGAAGCCTTACCTTGAGCGGATTGAGGGTGTTGCGACGGTCAATGTGTTTGGTGGTCGCGAGCGCGAGGCGCGGGTGCTTGTTGATGAGGTGGCGCTTGCGAATCGGGGATTGAATCATATTGATGTGATCAATGCGCTGCGCAACGAGAATCAGAATGTGTCGGCGGGGAGTATCGCGGAGGGCAAGCGGGATTATCGTGTTCGATTGATCGGGCAGTTTGATGATCCAGAGAAGTTGCTCGACACAATTGTGGCGTATCGCGATGGGCGGACGGTGCTTGTGCGCGATGTGGCGAAGGTTGAAATCGGGTATGAGAAGCGGGTTGGGTTTGTGCGTTCGCTTGCGCGCCCGGCGATCGCGATCAATGTGATTCGGCAGAGTGAGTCGAATGTGCTTGAGATTATGGATGAGCTCAAGATCCGTCTTGAGGATGTGCGAGAGAAGATGTTGCCCAACATCAGCGGGAAATCATCGGCGGGGTTGATTGGTCCTGATCTGCGTTTGCGGCAGGTGTATGACGAGACGGTGTATATCCGTAGTGCGATTGGGTTGGTGACACAGAACCTTTGGATCGGTGGTTCGATCGCGGTGGTTGTGCTATTGATTTTCTTGCGGAACTGGCGTGCGACGGGGATCATCGCGATTGCGATTCCGATTTCTGTTGTTGGTACATTCTTGATTATGTTGGCGCTGGGGCGGTCGCTCAATGTTGTATCGCTTGCGGGCTTGGCGTTCGCGGTGGGGATGGTGGTTGATAACTCGATTGTTGTGCTTGAGAATATTGATCGGCGTTTGAAGCTTGGTGAATCTTCAATGGAGGCGGCGTGGCGCGGTGGCAAAGAGGTTTGGGGGGCGGTGCTTGCATCGACCTTGACCACGGTGGCGGTGTTTGTCCCGATCTTGACGATTCAGGAAGAGGCGGGGCAGTTGTTCGCGGATATTGCGATCGCGATTGTGGGTTCGGTTCTGTTTTCGTTGATCGTTTCGGTGATGGTGATTCCTACTGCGTGTTCGCGATGGTTGAAGGCGGAGAAGGACCATGACGGGATTGTCAAGCGGATGCTTGGCGGGATGTTCGGATTGACAGCGGTGAGTAACAGGTTGATCGGGATGCTTGGTTCGGCGTTGCGGTGGACGATGGTTGGGGTTGCGGGTTGGACGGTGCGTCCGGTGGTGATTGTGTTGATGACGGCGGCGAGTTTGTGGGGTGCGGTTTTGATGATGCCGCCGTTGGATTATTTGCCGGCGGGGAATCGGAACTTGGTGTTCGGTGGGTTGTTGATTCCGCCTGGGCTTTCTGTTGAGGCGAAGGAGGGGATTGCGAATCGGATCGAGCAACAGATTTATCCGTATGCGGTTGCTGATATCAATGATGCGGAGTCGATGGCGAAACTCAACCCAATCCAGATGATTCCGGGCGTGACGACCAAGTTTGAACCGGTGCCGATTGATAACTTCTTCATTGGTGCGTTCGGGACGGGGATGTTTATTGGTGCGACGAGTCAGGATGATCAGGTCGTGATTCCAGTTGGTGATTTGTTGACGGGGTCGATGATGACTATCCCCGATTCGTTTGGTGGCGCGGGTCAGAGTTCGTTGTTCGGTGGGCTTGGCCGCGGCGGAGGGATCAGTGTTGAGATCGCGGGTCCGGATCTGGAGCAAGTGAATGCGGCGGCGTCGATGATGTTTGGGATCGGTGGGCGAGAGTTTGGGTATGGTAATGTGTCCCCGAGCCCGGCGAACTTTACGCTTGAAGAGCAGGAGATGCAGATCGTGCTCAATGCGCGGGGGCGCGAGCTTGGGTTGACGACGCAGGGACTGGGTGTTGCGGTCCGTGGGTTGTTTGATGGGGCGTTTGTGGGTGATTACAAGGTTGGGTCGGAGACGATTGATCTTGTGGTGCTGCCTACGGGCGGGCGGATGGACACGCTTGAGCAGATGAAGGATGTACCGATTGCGACACCTGCGGGGCCGGTGGTTCCTGTGGATAGTGTGGTTGACTTTGTGCCGAGTTTGGCGGCGCAGGTCATTCAGCGGATTGAGGAGTTGCCGAGTGTTTCGATTTCGGTGAGTGTTCCTGAGACGATGGCGGTTGGTGAGGCGATGGAGTGGATCCAGACGAACATGATTGATGCGACGCGGAACGCGAGGTTGATTGATCGCACGATGCGGGTGCGTCTTGAGGGGAGTGCGGCGGACCTTGAGCAGGTGCGGGCGTCACTATTGGGCGCGAATATTGGTGAGGGGAGTCTTGGCAAAGCGTGGTGGATGGCGGTTGTTGTTTCGTTGTTGGCGCTGCTTGGTTCTGGGGTTGTGTTTGTACGCGGGAAGCGGAACGGGAATCCGTTTGTGTGGTACGGCGTTGTTGGGGCATTGATTCTTGGTGTGATTATTGCATCGTTGGCGTGGTTGGTTGTTGGGCATCCTGAGGTGATGACGGCGCGGATGGTGTGGGCGTTGCTTGTGACTTATCTGGTGATGTGTGCATTGTTTGAGAGTTTCTTGTATCCGTTGGTGATTATGTTCTCTGTGCCTTTGGCGGTTGTTGGTGGGTTTGCTGGATTGGCGATTGTGCACAAGTGGTCGATGATGGATTTGACCAAGGCGCCGCAGAAGCTTGATGTGTTGACGATGCTTGGGTTTGTGATTTTGATCGGTGTGGTGGTGAACAATGCGATTTTGTTGGTGCACCAGGCGATGAACTTCATGAAGGGCGATGAGATGGATGCGGTGCATAAGGACCCGATGGGGGCGGTGGATGCGATTGTGTTGAGTGTGCAGACGCGTATTCGTCCTATTTTTATGAGTGTATTGACGAGTGTGGGCGGGATGTTGCCTTTGGTGTTGATTCCGGGTTCGGGTAGTGAGATGTATCGCGGGCTTGGTTCGGTGGTTGTGGGCGGATTGATTGTTTCGACGGTGTTTACGCTTGTGCTTGTGCCGATGTTGTTCTCGTTGGTGGTTGATATGAAGAAGGGGTTTGGGTTGAGCAATGCTGTTGCAAAGTTTGACTAAGACTGTTTGATGAATATTTTTTGACTAGGATGATCTGATGAGATGTTGTGTCTCATATTGAGATGATCGGAGTTGAAGATGATGAGCGTTTTGCAGGTCAGGGTTGTTGGTGCGGTGATGAGTGGGTTGATGGGCTCGGCGCTGATGGTCGGGTGTTCGTCGGCTTCGGTGCGTGATGAGGGTGGTGATCAGGGAGCGCTCGCAGAAATCGTGACCCGGGATCAAGCTCGGTCGGTGACGATCCGTCGGGGCGACGGGACGGGTATTGTCGCGTGGGAAGATGTGGTCGCGGACATGGGGTCTGCGGATGTGGTGTTGTTTGGGGAGATGCATGGGCATCCCCTTGGGTTGGCGGTGGCGCAGGAGCTCTGGGAAGATATTCTAATTGAAAGCCCGAGCGCGGTTTTGGCGATGGAGTTCTATGAACGGGATCAGCAGGTCTTTGTTGATGATTACCTCAGCGGCGTTACTGATCGGGAAGCGTTTGACACAGCGAGCAAGAAGACGGCGAAGAATAATCCGCGTGGGCATGTGCGGATGATTGATGCGGCGAAGGAGGCGGGGCGTCCTGTGATCGCGGGCAATTCGCCGCGTCGGTATGTGACGATGGCACGCAAGCAGGGATACGAATCACTTGCGGAACTTGGCGCGTTGCAGCAATCGATGTTTGTGATCCCTGAAGGTGAGCGCAAGGGCGCGTATCAGGATCGGTTCTTGGAGCTGATGAGTGGGATGGGCGGGCACAACGGCGAAGAGATCGCGGCGGGGTTCTTCCGGAGTCAATCGGTTTGGGATGCGACGATGGGTGCGAGTGTGGTCGAGGGGTTGGCGATGGGATCGCCTGTGGCGCAGGTGGTTGGGTACTTCCATGTGCAGTATGGCAATGAGCAGGGGGGGAGCGGGTTGATTGATGCGATCCGTCTCTATGGTGAACGGGAACTTGGGCGGGAGCTCAAGATCGTTTCGATTATTCAACTGGCGCGTGATGATCAGGCGTTGTTCCTTGGGTCAGAAGATGTGCTTGATGAAGAGGGCGGAGTTGTTGAAGAGGGGGAGGAGTCGCACTTGGGGATTTCGACGTATGTTGTTTATGTCGGGGCGGATGAGTGAAGTACGGCGAATGTCGGTTATGGAATACTGAAAGATCAATCTAGATGTATGAAAAAGCCCTGCTTGAATTGCAGGGCTTTTTGGTCGAGTTGTTGTGAATGAGCGTTTAGTTGCTTGATTGGTAGGTGCCGGTCCTTGAGGAGGTGTTGGCGGATTTGTCCAATGGGACGCCTCGGTAGCGGCGGGGTTCTACTGGGATCCATTCTTTGCTTGGATCGTCGTATTGCATTTCTGGGATTTCTTCTTCTGGGTATTCGATGGTGTCACGGATTGCGACTTTGAGCATGCGGGATTCTGAGCCGGGGACGGCCATGGTGTTGGAGAGGGTTGCTCTTCGTTTGGTTTGGTCGTAGATTTCCCATTGCATGATGTCAGGTCGGCGGGTTGTGCCTTCCTTGGATTTGTTGGAGTGGAACTGGATGGTTACTTTTTTGCCGATGGGGACATCGACGGTCCAGAGGGGTTCGTTGTCGCGTTGGTCGTAGAGTGTGACGGTGAGGGGTTCGAAGGGGGTGGAGATGTAGGTGAATGCGTCGTTGGACTGCATGTTGCCGCCGGGGGTGTTGGAGACGAGTTGCTTGAAGCATCCTGTCATGATGGTGGTCATGAGGAGGGCAGCGAGGAGCATTGCGGTCATGACGAGCGTTGATCTGTGTGCGTTATTCATCGAATCGGTCTCCGGGACGCTCTTGTGAGCGGAAAAATCGGTGTTGAGCCTGCTACATGGTAGCTCGCTTGGAGTGAAAACGGGCAGGCATGGGGTTTATCGGTAAGATTGGGGGTGGATCATAAGAATCTGGTTCGGAGAACGGGGTTTTGTGGATCGGAAATGCTTATAGAAATGCATGGGAATGAGGATAGATGATGGATGGATTTGAGAAGGATGGGGCAAACATGATGCGCATTGGACATGGATACGACCTTCATCGGCTTGAGGTTCAGAAACCGGATGGACCGGGGCGGGCGTTTGTGCTTGGTGGGGTTGAGATTGAGCATGATCGGGGGCCTGTGGCGCACTCTGACGGTGATGTGTTGTTGCATGCGGTGACGGATGGGTTGCTCGGGGCGATTGGGGCGCCGGATATTGGGCAGTTGTTTCCGAATGATGATGCGCGGAATGAATCGGAGGATTCGCGGGTGTTTTTGGAGGAGGCGGTCAAGCGGGTGGCGGATCGTGGGTATGGTGTGGTGAACTTGGATGTGACGGTGATTTGTGAGCGTCCTAAGTTGAGTGGTTACAAGGAATTGATGCGGGGGAACGTGGCTGCGGGGTTGGGTGTTGATGTTGAGCGGGTGAATATTAAGGGGAAGACCCACGAGGGGGTGGATTCGATTGGGCGTGGTGAGGCGATCGAGGTGCATTGTGTGGTGCTTTTGGGGAAGGTCTAGGCACTTTTGCAAAATCTCGAAGTGATCTCCTGATATACTCTGTTCTATGGACGAAAAGATAAGCCATCCTGTGCGTGTAATTGCGATGATGAACCAGAAGGGCGGCGTGGGGAAGACCACGACGACTGTGAATCTGGCGGCGGCGATTGCACGGATGGGGCGAAAGGTGCTCATTATTGATCTTGATCCTCAGGCGCATGCGACCTTGCATGTTGCGGGTGAGCGGGAGGATGATCCGGAACAGCCTACGGTGTATGACTTGTTGCTTGATCCGGAGTTTGAGCTTGTAGATTGTGTTCGGCATGTCGATGAATTTTTAGATATTGTCCCAGCGGAGACGGATCTTGCAGCAGTCGAGACAGAGCTTGCGGGGCAAGGCGATCGGAACCAGCGATTGGCGCGGGCGGTGGCAGCGGGGACGACGGATCATGAGTTTATATTGCTTGATTGTCCCCCGGCGCTGGGCCTTTTGACGCTTAATGCGTTAGCAGCGGCGCAGGAAGTGATGATCCCGATGCAGGCGCATTTTTTGGCGCTCCAGGGTGTGAGCAAGTTGCTTGAGACGGTGGGGATTGTGCGCGAGCAGATCAATGCGCGGTTGCGGGTTGCGGGGGTGGTGCTTTGTATGCATGATTCGCAGACTTCGCATTCGAAGGAAGTGGTCGCGGATCTTGAGCGGTTCTTTGAGAGCCAGCGGAACACGACGACGGCATGGAGCAGCGCGCGGGTGTATCACCCGGCGATCCGTCGGAATATCAAACTCGCGGAATGTCCGAGCTTTGGGCAGACGATTTTCCAGTATGCGATGTGGGCGCCGGGGGCGATGGACTACAAGAAGCTCGGCGAGACGATTGTTGCGGAGTGGGATCGGGCGCTGGCGGTTGCTAAGGCGAGTGATCTGAGCGAGGCGGAGATCCGGGTGCTTAAGGGCGCGAAGGCGATGCTTGAGCGTGAGCCGATGGCGGGCGTTGAGGATGGCGCGAAGGCAGGGGCAGGTTCAGACACGAGCGATGAGTTTAGATTGCATATTGACTCATTGGTTGATGGTGATGAATGAGCCTACCCATCGGGTTCGGGATGTGTTTCGCGCTGGGTTTGTGCTTTATACGATCGCGTTGTTGATCGCGACGCACTGGCCTGGGATTGCGATCCATGGGCCGATTGATCGGACAGATTTGGTGATCCATGCGGGCGTGTTTTTTTGGTGGACTGTGCTTTTGTATGGCGCGGGGTTGGTCGCGGCGGGGCCGAGGTATGGACGAGGTTGTTTTACTCAGCGGATCGTTTGGACGATGGTGGCGGGTGTTGCGTTTGCGGTGTTTGATGAGAAGACGCAACCGATCTTTGGGCGTGTTGAGGATTGGACGGATATGGCTGCAGATTCGTTTGGGGTTTTGGTTGCGGGTGGGGTGATATGGGGATGGGTGAAGGTGAGTGGGAATCAGTAGGATTTGTTCTATTTGTACTTGTCCAAGATGTCGTTGATTTGTTCTAGTATTTCTGGGTCTAATGATTTCAACTTATCGAGCATTATTAGAGTCCCCGAGTGCAATGTTCTCTGGGCATTATGGGCTGTCCATGAGGCAGAATCAGGATCGATTGAGTTAAGAAAGAGTTCGAGTGTTTTGGGTTTGCCATACATCACAGTGATTTTTGCGATTTCACAGCGATGATTTGAAACATTGTGTGGATTGAGGTTGGCAAGAATTGAAAAGAGCTCGAGGGTTTCGGGGCTTGAGGATGAATACGGAACGGCTGCTGACAAAATGCAGTAGTGTAAATCAATATATCCTTCCGGATAATGATCATTGATGTCGGCTCCAGCGTCGAGGAGGAGTTTGACGATGTCATGGTTGCCGGTTTGGGTAGCGTTTCCAATGGCGTAATAGAGTGCGGTTCTGCCAAAATCGTTGGTGAGTGTTATGTCTGCGCCGCGATTGAGGAGGGATTGGACTTGTTCGATATCGCCTTCTGATGAAGCACGCATAAGGAGTGTGATATCAGGGAATTTACCATTTGAGACATATCGGTTTACATTTTGGTATTTTTGGTATTGTGACCATGCGATGGTGAAGATGGCTGCGATGGCGATGAGTGAGATCAGTGTTTTACGCTTGGGGAAGGTCATAGAAGATGATAGTCGGATTCAGGTGAGCAAATTTTGCTGGCGGGTGTATTGGATGTGTTGACTTTGAATCCTCGCCGATCGAGATATTTTTGATTTAGAAGAGAAGACATGCAGGAGCCGGGTGCGGTACCTGCATGGCACCCAGAGAAAAAAGCCCGCACTGTGCATGGGTAACAAGTGTGGGCGTTTTGTGATGAGATTTGTTGGTGGTGTGTTTAGAAGCAGCCGGCGTTTGTTGTGTAGGCATTGAGGAAGATGCTTACATCGAAGAAGTTGTGGGTGCCGTCGTGGTTCATGTCGGCGGCGGGTTGGGTTTGGTTGAATGCGTTGAGGAATGCTGAGACATCGAAGAAGTTGGTGTTGCCGTCATTGGTCAGGTCTGCGAGGCAGTGGAGGATGAGGATGTCGTAATCTTCGGGTGTGTGGAGTTGGCTGAGTTGGTTGCCGGAGAGTTGGATGAGGTACATATGTTCTCGGCCGTCAATCCATTGGTCGTGGGCGTTCCAGAGACCGGCGTCTACGGCGATTTGGTTTTGTGTATCGGCGATTGGGTGATGGGTGGCGTTGACACTCCATTGCATGTGATCGACTGCTTGGTTTGGGTTGTCGAATGCGACTTGTCCTTGATCGTCTGGGCAGAAAAGGGTGATTGCAAAGGAAGTGGATTGATAGTCTGCGAAGTTACCCAGATCACTTGCGTTGATGCCTCCACTGATATCTGCATCGTTGTCGAGTTGGATAATGAGCGTGGAGTGTTGATTGATTGTGATGCCGTCGAAGCCTTGGGGGTCTGTTTGGATGTTTGCGTTGCTCGAGTTGGAGGTGATGAATCTCCATCCATCGAGTATGACGGGTTGGTTGTTGAAGTTGAATAAAAGGAGTTCGCTATCGCGTGCGAAGAAGCTGATCATTGAGACTCCGATGGGATCTTCATTCGCGTTGGAGAAGGTGGAAGTGAGTGACAGTGAGATGGCGAGGGCTGAGATGAGGTTGGGTTTCATGGTGTTCTCCGATGCAGGCGGTGCGTGTACTGGAATGTATCATGTACTGTACAGGGAATGCGGGGGGATCGAACACACTGTTTGGTGGGTATTTGAGGCGGGGAATGGGGGATATGGCCGATTGATGGGGCGTGTCTACTGATATTGGAAAACAACCTGAAACGCCTGCGGATGCTCATCAAGATGGGATCGGGAAGGATACGCGGACTGTTGCGGGGTTGACGCTGGTTTCGCGGGTGCTTGGGTTGTGCCGGGATTTGGTGACGGTGCGGGTGTTTGGCGATACCGCGGTGGGGTCCGCGTTTGCGGCGGCGTTTGCGATTCCCAATATGTTCCGGCGGTTGTTTGGTGAGGGAGCGTTGTCGGCGGCGTTTCTTCCTGAATATACGCGGATGAGCGATGATGATCGGTTGCATGGGGAGTCGAAGGCGGATGCGTTCGCGTCGTTGACGATCGGGTTGTTGGCGTTGGTGACGGGTGTGATCACGATTGTGATTGAGCTTGGGTTGCTGGCGGCGGTGATGTGGTCGGGGGATGATCCTGAGCGGGCGTATTCTTTAAAGTTGGTGATGGTGATGTTGCCGTTCATGCCTTTGATTTGTGTGGCGGCGATCATGGGGGGGATGTTGCAGAGTCATGGTCGGTTTGGGCATTGGGCAGCGGCACCGATCTTGTTGAATATTTGTATTATCGCGGCGGCGCTGCCTTACTTCTTTGTGGAGGGAGCGAGCGCGACGGCGTGGGCGTATCCGATCGGGATTGCAGCGGTGGTATCTGCGGGTTTGCAGGTTGTGTGGTCGATGTGGGCCTTGCGGGGAAGGGTGAAATGGACGAGGGGTGTTTCGCAGGCGCGGGTTGAGGCGAAGGCAATGTTGTGGCGGATGGTGCCTGTCATGATTGGGCTTGGGACATTGCAGCTCAATGCGTTTGCGGACACGGTGATTGCGATGTATCCCAACTGGGTTGGGCCGACGGTGTTTGGGCATGACTATCCGTTGGATGAATCGTCGAATGCGGTTTTGTTTTATGCGCAGCGGCTGTATCAGTTTCCGCTTGGTGTGTTTGGGATTGCGGTGGCGACGGCGGCGTTCCCGGCGCTCTCTCGGGTGGCGAAAGATCAGGTGCGGTTTGGAGAGATGTTGCGTCGCGGGGTTCGGTTGAGTTTGTTTATTGGATTGCCTGCGAGTGTGGGGTTGTTGATTGTTGGGCCGAGTTTGATTGAGGTGATGTACTCGGGGTTTGGGGATGGGGCTGGTGGTGGGTTTTCGGATGAGGGGATTGTGCGGGCGAGTGCGGTGTTGACGGGGTATGCGGTTGCGGTGTGGGCGTATTCGTTGAACCAGTTGTTTACGCGGGCGTTCTATGCGAGCGGGGATACGAAGACTCCGATGAAGATCGCGTTGGTGATGGTGTTGGTGAATGTTGGATTGAATGTCGCGTTGATCTGGTGGTTGAAAGAGGCGGGGCTTGCGTGGTCGACGGCGATTTGCGCGATTGGGCAGACGGTGGGGTTGGTGATTGCGGCGAAGCGGAAGTTTGGATTGGAACTGTTGAGCGGGAAAACACGGGCGTTTGGACTGATTATTGTGGGTTCTGGGGTGATGGGGGCGGTTTTGGTAGGTGTGATGAGTGTGTATGGCGATGCGGTCACATGGGGCGGGTCGCTCGTGAGGGTGTTGGTGTTGACGGGGGTGGGTGCAGGGGTTTATGGGGTTTGGTCGATAGTGATGAAGATGGATGAGTTTGGATGGTTGCTATCAAGATCGACTCAGTCGGAATCTAAGTAATGAAAAGGAGCGCTGTGATGGCGGTAACTGGCATGAAAAAAGAGACTCAGAAAGAGACCAAGAAAACTATTCGTGTTGCATTGTTCATCGCATTGGCGGTTGCGAGTGTTGGGCTCAGTGCTTGTAATACGGTGCGCGGAGTGGCGAAGGATGTGACGGATGCTGCCAACGCGCTCGATCCGAGTGAATAAGATGGTGCATGACTCCACCTATTGAACTGAAATCGAAGCCGATCATTATTACCGGTGCGTCGAGTGGGATCGGCAGGGCATCGGCGATTGCGTGTGCGCGGGCAGGGATGCCTGTGGCGCTGTTTGCGCGATCACAAGACAAACTCGAAGCAGTGAAAGATGAGATCCAACGGGCCGGGGGGGCGGCGATCGTTGTTGTCGGCGCGGTGGAAGATGTGGATGCAAACCTGGAGTTGATCGCACGAAGCGAGGAAGCGTTTGGGGATGTGTATGGGGTGCTTGCCAATGCGGGGTATGGTGTTGAGGTTGAGTGCGCTTCGATGGGGATTGATGAGATCCGGGCGATGTTTGAGGTGAACTTTTATGGTTCGTTGAACTTGGTGCAGCCCATGATTGCGAAGTTTCGAGAGCGGGGAACTGGTCATGCGATGATGGTGTCGAGTGTGCTCAGCAAGATCGGATTGCCTTATTATGGTGCGTACTGTGCGAGCAAGGCGGCGCAGGATCATTTCTGTCGCGGGATGCGCCATGAGGTTGCCAAAGATGGGGTGTTTGTTTCGAGTGTGCATCCGGTGGGGACGAAAACCGAGTTTTTTCATGAAGCGGCAAAGCGATCTGGCGGGGCGTTGAAACTCGCGGGGTCGAGTGATCGTTTTATGCAAACGCCTGAGAAGGTGGCGGGTGCGATCGTGAAATGTTTACGCAAACCCAAGGGTGAGGTGTGGACGAGTTGGGCAGCGCGGACAGGCGTGGGGGTGAGTGTGATGATGCCTGAGATGACTGATTTTGTGTTGAAGCGGATGATGAAGAATCGTGAAGAATAAAAAAGACCGCAGTTCGTGCGGTCTTTTTATCATCAGTCGTTATGTGGATGGTTATGCCATCATTGGTTCTCTTCCAAGGGCTCTGCGGGTGTCGGCGAGTTGGCCGTAGTGCATCGACGGGTGGAGGGACATGATCATGAAGCATTGTGCGACGGTGCCGAAGAAGTCTTTGTATTCGTCTGGGCAACCGAGTGCGGGTTTGTTGAGGTCATCGTTGGTGAGGGTATCGAGGTATGCCATCGTTTCGTTGTGTGCGGTTTCGTAGTCAGCGATGAGCGAATCGAAGCTTGGGTAGATTGATGCATCTGTTGATGGGGTGCATTTGAAGTCGAAGTGTTCTTTGAGGTGGTTGAGTGGGCAGGATTCTTTGCCTTGAATCATGCAGTGGAGGAGTGAGGATTCTGAGTATGTGATATGGCCGAGGATCCAGAGGGCGTGGTTGCCACCATTGACTGTTGGTTGGGCGAGGGGTTCATTTTTGAGGTCGTTGATGAGATTGAGGGTCATTCCTCGGGATGTGGCGATTGATGTTTTGATGAATTCGATGGTGTTCATTGTTTTTCCTTTGTTCTGGATGATCCTCTTCGGGTGTAGGGTATGGTTTTGTTTGGTATTGGGTCAAGCATGGACAGAAAAAAACCGCATCTTTGATAGATGCGGCTTTGAAGTGATTTGATGATGCGATGTTTAGCTCTTTGGTCCGCCTGAGAGGATGTCTGCGGAGAGGTTGTGTTTCGCGTCGTTGGTGCGGAAGAGTTTGGCGAGTTTGATTGCTTGGGCGTCGTAGGCGGATGTGTCATCCCAAATATTGCGTGGGTCAAGGATGTCGTTTGGTACACCTTCGACAGCGGTTGGCATGTTGAGTCCAAAGACTGGGTGCTCGACGGTATTGGTATTGTCGAGTGAGCCGTTGAGGATTCCGGTGACCATTGCGCGGGTGTATGGGAGTGAGAATCGTTTGCCGTTCTCTCCTGCGGGTCCGCCTGACCATCCGGTGTTGAGGAGCCAGACATTGGCGCCGTGTTCTTTGATTCTTTCTGCGAGCATCTGTGCGTACTCTGCAGGTCTGCGGGGCATGAATGGGCCTCCGAAGCATGGGGAGAAGTTTGGGGTGGGCTCGTTGACGCCTTCTTCTGTGCCGGCGACCTTTGAGGTGTACCCATTGATGAAGTAGTACATTGCTTGTTCTGGTGTGAGCTTCGAGATTGCGGGGAGTACACCGAACGCGTCAGCGGTGAGGAAGATGACATTCTTCGGGTGGCCGCCGATGGATGGGATTTGTGCGCCTGGGATGAAATCGACAGGGTAGGTGACGCGTG
This sequence comes from uncultured bacterium, assembly GCA_963976235.1. GTDB lineage: Bacteria > Planctomycetota > Phycisphaerae > Phycisphaerales > UBA1924 > UBA1924. Next base: position 29,747 of record CAXBJM010000003.1, on the reverse strand, counting down.
TGTTTTGTGTGATTGAGACATCGTCGTAATCTGGGATGCGTGTTACATCGTCGATGACGGTGTTCTCAAGGACTGAACCGAATCTGATTGCGTCCCAGATCTGTGGTTCTTTTTCGTGGGTCAAACCGATGACTTTTGCGTAGCATCCGCCTTCGAAGTTGAAGACACCTTCGGGGCCCCAGCCGTGCTCGTCGTCACCGATGAGTGCGCGGTTTTCGTCGGCGGAGAGGGTTGTTTTGCCTGTTCCTGAGAGGCCGAAGAATAGTGCGACATTTGTAGGGTCGTCTTTGGCGATGTTTGCGGAGCAGTGCATTGGGAAGACGCCGACTTCTGGCATGTCGTGGTTCATCGCGTAGAAGAGTGACTTCTTCATTTCGCCTGCGTACTCGGTTCCGAGGATGACGACGATTTTTTGTTCGAGTGATTGTGCGATGAATGTTTCGGATGTGACTCCGAGTGCTGCTTGTTCATCAGCGGTGAGTTTGTGCATGCCGGCGTTGATGACGGTCCAGTCATGATTCCATGATCCGTCGCCTGCGTCGGAAGCAGAGCCTGGTTTGATGAAGAGTGTTTGGGCAAAGAGCGAGTGCCATGCCATGGTGGTGACGACTTTCACACCAAGGCGGTGCTTGATGTCAGCGCCGGTGAACCCTTCGAAGACGAAGACTTCGTCTTGTGCGTTGATGTATTTGGTTGCGATATCGAGTGCGGTATCGAAGTTGGCTTGGGTCATTGGTTGGTTGACTTTGCCCCAGTCGATGTTGTCATGGATGGCGGGGGAGTCGACGAGGTACTTGTCTGACGGTGATCGTCCGGTGCGGTCACCGGTGTTGACACTGACGCAGCCGTTGGCGGCGAGTTTGCCTTCGCCTCTGCGGATAACTCGTTCCATGAGTTCTGCGGAAGAGCAGTTTGTGTGTGTGCGTTCTTTTGAAAGATTGAGTTGATCGGTGACGGCACTCATTGTCAGGCTCCTCTGTCTTTTTTGTCCCCGGGGGTGTTGATATTCAACTTCGGGGATTGATTGATCTTCAGCGTGTACTTGGAACTTATCGACCGGGTATGTGTCCTGGTTCACATGCCTATGTGTCAGGTTGGAATTGTAGCCCTTATCGTCGTAAATGTTGTGAATTCTGGGCTGGTTGAGGCAGACTTTGGGGGGGGGAAGGTGCTATATTTCTTGGCAAGACTGGCGAAAGTGTTTGTCTTGCTGATGGTGGCCGTAGTTCAATTGGTAGAGCACCTGGTTGTGATCCAGGATGTTGCGGGTTCAAGTCCCGTCGGTCACCCTTTTTTCGATGGAGTACAACGACTATTTGGTCGTTTTTTTTTGGGAAATTTTATTGGGAAATATGTGTATCTGCTATGCAGCGTTTGCACGATCACTCGCTTGTGATTGGTGCTTTTGTTTGTGCTCGGTGATCAGGCGGGCACATGTCTCGATGAGAAGGCTTTTCTTAATTGGTTTTGTGAGGTACTCGTCGCATCCTGATTCGATACAGCGTTCGCGATCACCTTGGAGTGCGTGGGCGGTGACTGCGACCACAGGGACATTGTTGTTATTTTTGCGAATGATTTTTGTGGCGCAGTAGCCGTCCATGACGGGCATCTGCATATCCATGAGGATGATGTCGTAAGGTTTGTTTGATTCGATTGCGAGGTCGATCATTTCGAGTGCTTGTTTGCCATTGACAGCGAACTCGAGCTCGAGTCCTGATTTCTTTAGGATATGCTTGACAAGAACACGGTTGTCCTTTGCGTCATCAACGATGAGTGCTTTGTGGTTTTGGAGTTGAGCGTTCGCATCGATTGAAGTATCGTTGTTCGGATCGATTCGTTGTTGAGTTTCAGAAGCAGATTTGGTGAACGCTTCTGTATGACCTGGGTCAATGGTGATGGTAAAGGTGGAGCCTTTGTTTTGGGTTGAAGTGACGGTGATGTCTCCGCCGAGTGCTCTCGCGATATCTCTTGAGACGGAGAGCCCGAGACCGGCGCCGCCGAACCCTCTGGTGAGTGAACTCTCAGCTTGTTGGAAGGTGTTGAATATTGAATCAAGATTCGAAGAGTCGATTCCGATTCCGGTATCGATTACTTGTACTTCGAGTAGTTGCTTTGAAGTTGGGCCGATGAGCTTTGCGTGAATTTCAACAGAGCCTTTGGGGGTAAACTTCACCGCGTTGTCGGTAACTTGGGTCAGGATCTGTGTAAGTCGCTTGGAGTCAGAGGTGATGAACCTTGGGCAACTTTGGTCAACCACGAGCTTGATATCGAGGTTGTTGCTGACAGATTTGTTTGCCATATTTGTTTTAAGCGTGATGAGTGTTTGATGAAGATCGCATTTTTCCTTTGAGACCCTGAGTTGTCCTGATTCAGCGGCGGACAGATCGAGCATTGATTCGATGAGCGATGTAAGCTCAGCGCTTGAACTCAGGATTGATTTCGTGAGACGGGATCGTTCGGACTCGGTCAGGTCGTCTTCGTCGAGGAGATCGGCGAATCCTGTAATGGCGTTCATTGGTGTCCGGAACTCGTGCCCGATGTTTGTGAGTAGACGCCAGCGGACTGCTTCTGCGCGGTTCGCGATTCGGTTTGCTTTGTCGAGATCACGGAGTTGTCTACGGATAATGAGAATCGCGGGTTCAAGGACGAAAAGTATTGTCCCAACGAGCACAAGAAAGAGCACAATCATTCCGATTTTCGCGTGACTGATACTGCGGGTGATCTGAGATTTGTTTGATAGCTCGTGGAGTTCAACGATGTGTTCCATTTTGGGTAGGAACTGGGCGTGAGCTTCTACGATATCTTCCTTCGCTGCGGTGACGCGTGTGATTGTTTGCGAATCAAGGTAGGGTGCGCGACGGATCATGCTCAGGGTGAGCTTATTGAGATCAGCGCCAGATTTTGTCATGATATGAAATGATTGTTCAATTTCGAGATATGCGATTTGTTCTGCTTCAGATGCCTCGTCGATGAGTGAGAGTAGTTTGTTGTGTCTCTCGGTGATATCTGTGAGTAGTTGATTGAGTTCGCGTAATGCTGGTTCGAGCGAATCCCAATCGCTGGATTGTGCGGCGGCATCGATGGCGAGGGCGCAAGAGAGGGTGCTTTGGGCGAGTAGTCTCTGGCGACCTGCGAGGTTGATTTTGGTTGCTGCGGTGTCGTCGAGTGCAGAGGTAATATGAAAAATCATCGCAAATGCGAGGACCACAATAATCACTGCCGATCCGATAGTGAGCTTACGGAAACGAGCGATATTCACGGTGATTTGTGTGCTTTGGGAGTCCTTCACGGGGTTCTATCCATTTGTGTCTGGCATACTGGTAACAGATTTATTGTGTTATCGTCCCTATTTGGCGAGAAGATTACTCTGAATGACAAGATCGAAAGAAGAGACAAGATTCAGCAAAGTGCTGGTCTTGACTTTGAATTTGTGCAGATGAACTCAACTTAGGGATCGGAGCTTTGATTGAGTTTGAAGCGTGTACTGGGCTTGTATTCGTTTATGCCGCGGGCTTTGCTTTGATTCTTCGGCACGCGACGATGAGTGAGCGGACTTCGGACTTGGCGGATTTGATATCTCCTCCAGCGAGTCTTTGTTCGGTTGCCATCGCGAGGGTGGAGATTGTGGGGAATCCGAGGGGGGATCCTGTGCCGGAGAGTGATCGACAAATTTTAAGGCAGGTTTGTGGATCTTCTTCTCGGAGAGATTTTTCTAGATCAAGTGCGGTGCGTGTGATGGTTTCGAGGAACTTGCCGACCAGAGGGTATGTTGGATTTGCATGATCGAGTTCGGTGTAGAGAGGTCCGCCATCTCCGTCGGCGTGGAGGAACTCTGCGATCGCTTGGAGGAGTCGGTCTTTGCTGATTGGCTTTGAGAGGATGCCTGCGGCTTGTGCTTCACGGATAGTATCGAGGGTTGGTTCTGATTTATCTGAGGTCATCACTACAGCGGGCATGTCGAGCCCTTCTTTTCGGAGAGCTTCGATGAGTTGTGGTCCGGTCTCTTCTTCGAGATAGAAATCGGTGATAACCAGGTCAGCGCCTTTCTTTGCCCGAGAGATTGCGTCTTCGATGTTGTTGGCAATTGAAAGGCTGAGGTTTGTTTCTTCGAGGAACATCAGGAGGAGTTGGCAGTCCATGTCTGATGATGCGACAATAAGGATCGAGCCATGAAGGCGATCGGGGTTGACTGTTTCAATCGAGTATGATCCATTGAGTGGGTCGAGCCCGAGGAGATCTCTTGTTGAGATTTGGGTGTCGAATGAAATTCCGATCTCGTGCACTCTGCCTGTGAGGTGTGCGCAACGGACAATTTTCCCGTCAATCACTTGGGGCTTGCCGTTGGGGAATTTGAGTGATACAGAGCATCTTGATCCGGTGTGAATGAATGCAGAGTGGAGGATTGAAATTCCTCCCTTTGAGATGTTTCTCGTTGCGACGGGGAGTGTAACTTTCCCGCCTGTAGAGTGTGTGATGGTGAGTTCTACAGAGCTTACTCGGAATGATGATCGGACATATTCCCGGTCTGGTGATTGGTAGCCATCCTGTTTTTTGTCGAACTCTTCAAGCAGTTTGTGGAGTTCTTTGGGGCTCAATCTGAGCGTGTTGATGAGGTTGGAAGTCATGATTTCCCTTTGGAATGGCATTGAATCGTACTGCCTATGTATCGTATATTCAGGGATGTATCTTCTGTCTGGTGTCATGAGTGTGTGTCTGTAACGATTGATGCGCGTTGTAAAGCAAACACCCTGTCCGATAAGAGCAGGGTGTTTGGGTGTATTGGGTTGAGATGAAGCTTGAGGCTTTGATCTGATGTTGAAATCGAACGGGATTACAGCACGAATGCTTGCTTAGACATCGAGGTTCTTGACTTCAAGGGCGTGGTCTTCGATGTATTTTCTGCGGGGTTCTACATGTTCACCCATGAGGAGGGAGAAGAGGTTGTCCGCTTCGCCTGCCTGGTCCCATTGGACGCGGAACATTGATCGGACTTCATGATCCATTGTGGTTTCCCAGAGTTGGATCGCGTCCATTTCTCCCAGTCCCTTGAATCGCTTGATCTCCATACCTCGGCGACCGATTTCGTGGAGTGCGTTTAAGATCGCGGGGATGTTCTCGGCTTCGACGATTTTGGCGCTCGCAACGGAGACGGTTTCGTTTTCATCGTTTGGGATATCGAGTTTGGTTGTTTTGCCGGTTTTGGTGGTGCTCCACGCGAAGCGGGCGGGGAGTTTGTCGCCTGTGACGGATTCTTCTTGGATCAAGCTGTAATCGTTGATGTCGAGTCCGAGTTCAGCGAGTTCGGTGAAGATGACTGCGAGTTCTTTATTCTCGTGGAGTTCGCGGACAGTCGCGACGGGGGTATTGATTTCGGCCATGGTGTCGGTCTCGGCGGGTTTGCCAGAGACTTCGATGCCTTCGAGTGCTTCTTCGATGTCATCAGAGTGGCGCCAGTTGTTTTTGGCGATAATTTCGAGGGCTTCGGTTTCAGACCAGGCGTACTCACCCGATGCGAGGGTCGCGACTTTGTGGGTGGGGAGGGTGCCTTCGCGGCGGGATTCGAGCAGATCAATGAACTTGACCCCTCGGCGCTCGGCAACTTCGGCGAGTTCGTTTAATCGAGCGAGTGCACGGACAAGTCTTGCAGCATCGTTGCCTGAGATTTCGGTGATGATTGCGGGTTCTTCACCTAGGCGGGTGTTCTCGATGTCGCGGATGAGCAGGGACGAGCCGTCGAGACCGAGTTCGGTGAGTACGGAATCGAGTTTGCCTTCATTGAGGACATACTGCGATTTTTTACCTTTGATGATTTGGTAGAGTGGGGGTTGGGCGATGTAAATGTGACCTCTTCGGACGAGTTCATTCATGTGTCGGAAGAAGAATGTGAGCAGGAGGGTTCGGATATGTGAACCGTCGACATCCGCATCGGTCATGATGATGATTTTGCCGTAACGGAGTTTGGAGATATCGAAATCTCCACCGATTCCACAACGGAGGGCGCCGATGAGGGTTCGGATTTCTTCGAATCCGAGTACCTTGTCAATTCGAGCGCGTTCGACATTGAGGATCTTACCTTTGAGGGGGAGGATCGCTTGGGTTTCGACATCTCTGCCTTGGGTTGCGGAACCGCCCGCGGAGTCGCCTTCGACGATGAAGAGTTCGGCGCGATCGAGGTCTTTGGTTTTACAGTCGCGGAGTTTGTGAGGCATTGAGCCCGAGTCGAGGGCGGTCTTGCGCCGGGTGAGCTCACGGGCTTTGCGAGCTGCTTCGCGTGCTTGTGCGGCGACGATCCCCTTGATGCAGAGTTTCTTTGCTTCTGCGGGGTGCTCTTCGAGCCAGTTGTTGAGTGCTTCTTGGACAGTCGAAGAGACGAAGGATTCGATCTCTGGGTTGAGTAGTTTCTCTTTTGGCTGGTTGTTGAACTGAGGGTCGGGGAGTTTGACGGAGACGATCGCGATGAGCCCTTCGCGGAGATCATCACCTGATGGGTTTGGGTCTTTTTCTTTGAGGAACCCGAGTCGGCGGGCGTAGCTGTTGAGCGTGCGGGTGAGCGCGGTTTTGAATCCTTGCGCGTGTGTTCCGCCGTCGGCGTTGTTGATGTTGTTTGCGAAGGTGAGCATGCTCTCTGAATATCCGTCGTGGTATTGGAGCGCGATTTCGCAGAGCATGTTTTCTTCAGCGATTTCGTGACGGAGGAAGATCGGGGATGATATTTCCGTTTTTCCTGTCATGAGGTGGAGAACATATTCGAGCAAGCCGTTGTCTGCTTTGAATGTGTCGTGCTTGAGTTTGCCGTCGGCGCCGACGCGTTCGTCGGTGAGTTTGATGACGACGCCTGGGTTGAGGAATGCGAGTTCACGCAGGCGATGTGCGAGGATTGCATAGTCGAAGGTGACATCGTCGAAGATTTGGGTGTCTGGTTTGAAAACGATTGTGGTACCGGTTTCGCGTGTTGCATTTTTCGGGATTGGGCCAACATCGTAGAGTGGTTTGATAACTGCGCCACGTTCGAAGACGATTGCTTTGATTTGTCCATCTCTCCAGACTTCTGCTTCGAGCAATGAGGAGAGTGCGTTGACACAGGAGACGCCTACGCCGTGGAGTCCGCCGGAGACTTTGTATGCGGAGTTTTCTTGTTGGAACTTTCCACCGGCGTGGAGTTTGGTGAGCACAACTTCGATCGCGGGTTTGCCGTTGATTGTGGGGTCGTCGTTTTTGACGGGATCAGTTGGGATTCCTCGGCCGTCATCGGTGACTCTGATTGATCCGTCTGCTTGGATGGTGACAGAGACATAGGTCGCGTAGTCTGCCATTGCTTCGTCGATTGAGTTGTCAACAACTTCGTAGACGAGGTGATGGAGTGCGCCGAGTCCTGTGCCACCGATGTACATGCCTGGGCGTTTGCGGACTGCTTCGAGTCCTTCGAGGACCTTGATTTGATCCGAGGAGTATGCCGCGTTTGGTACGGATGATGATGCCGCTGGTGTATCGTTTTTGTCGGTCATGGTGTATCTAAATCTGCCGGGTTGGGCTGCACGGGAAGTTGTGAAATTGGAGAAGCCCAACGGCGAATGATGATGTGTGGTATCTTGACTGTGGAGAACAGTTTTTGATCTATTTTCAGGTAATTAATGATAGGTCAGTATCGGATGATTTGCTTGGTTTTGAAGGGACTAAATTGCGTTGGAAAGGGGTAAGGGCGTATGGACGAAAACACTGAAAATAAAGATGAAAACCCGGATTTTGGGCGTGGGTTGTATGTCTGTGAAAAGCCTGGGCACGAGTTTATTGGCGCGGGGTCTGCGGGGTCGGTCATTGGAATGGTGGGGACACAAGTCTTTGCGATGTTGTTTCTGATACCGGTGCTTGGATTTTTCGTGTTGCAGAATCTGATCGGTGCACCGTTATGGACGGCGATTGTCTTTGCATCGGTGACTCTAGCGATTGTTATTGCAGTTGGTATTGTGTTTTTAATACGGATCAATAAGGGAAATCGGAACCAGTCTTCGGGGACATATTTGCAGAGCGAGAGTGATTCGCGGTTCCGGGTGCGCGTGGTGATTCCCAAGAAGCGACAGGGGGCGTTGTTAGAGAGGTGGGCAAAGCTTGCAACCCATGGGGGTGTTGGCGATGATGACATGGTGACGGAGGATGAGTTAGAGATGATCGAGGGCGGGTTTGAGCCGATTATTTCGCGTCCTTGGTTTGGGATTCGGCGCTCGCGTGGGTACTGGTTGACCTTTGTGTTGATGTCGATTCTTGCGGGTGCGTTTTTCCTCTTTGGTCTGTCATACCTTTTCGGGTCTTGGAAGAGTTTGTTCCAATCAGTCGGATTCTTGGGGTATGCGGGTATGGGGTTGGTGATGGTCTGTGGGATCGTGAGTGCGGAGATATTGTGGCCGGTGTATTTGAGATTGGTTCCGGGGCAGTTGGATATTTTTCGGTATGGTTTCTTGGGGTTGGGTGATCCCCATGTCGAGCGGTACGGTCTACGGAATGTTGGTGTGTGTGTCGATTTTGGCGGATACATAGTCTCGCTTGAACCTGTGCGTCCGGTTGGTGAACCGTTGCCCGCGTTGGTGCAGGGGAAGCGTTGGCCGAACGGTCAGGCGTTTCCAGAGGGGTTCAAGCCGATGTATATTATTATGACGGCGATGCCTAATCGGCGTGTGTTTGCGCAGCGATTGGTGCAGGCGGCGCGGACGGATGAGCCTACACCTCCGGTTTCGATGGAGCGGTTGGGTGAGTGAATACTGGTTGCCTGTATTTGTTTACGGCACGATGAGGACGCGGGAGAGGTGTTCGGCGAGGAGTTCGTAGACGGTGTCGATGTCGCCAACTGCCAGGCGGACGCAGCCCATGGATTCGTCGCCTCCGATGGAGTTTTGGTCGATTGTGCCGTGGATTCCTAGGGAGGTGAGGTTGCTGTATTGTCCTTGGCCTGTGAGCCCGATCCAGAACTCTCCGATTGGGTTTGCGGGATCGTTGGGTTCGTATTGTTCGCGTGCGTTTCTTGGGTTGACCCATCCAGGGTTTTCGAGTTTGTTCGCGGAAACGACGAACTCACCGATTGGTGTGCCGTCGTTTGAACCAAGTCCGACATCGAATGATTTGATGTAGAGCCATGCGGATGGATCAGAGGGTGAGCCGTGATAGAGGTCGAGGCGATGGGCGGATTTATTGACGATCGCGTGGAATGGGCCTCGGACGAGTTTGAGGCTTTGTCCGAGACGGATTTTCGCGGGGTCTGCGATCTGATTGATGCGTGCGATGAGTTTCCAGTGTGTTGCCAGTTCGCGTCTGCCTGCGATTCTTGAGAGCGAGTCTCCGGACTTGATGGTGTACATCTCGGTCATGGAGTCTTTGGGGTCTTTGACAGGGGAGAAGAGGAGTTGGTTGTTGATGACGGTGAGTTCGTCGCGGAGGTACTGGGCTTCGTCGGCGGTGATGTCTGCGTTGAGGAGGGTTTGGGAGAGGAGTTTGCGTGCTTGGACGCGGTTGTTTTCCGCGATCAGGCGCCGGGCTGCGTCGAGTTGAAGACGGATGCCGGCGGGGTTGTTGTTGGTCTGGGGTTGGGTTTGAGGCTGGGCTGATGGTTGATTCCGGGCTTGGTTGGCGGCGGAAGATAGGATGTCTGTGTTGCTTGGGTTTGTTGCGGGATTGTTGGTTTGTGGTCGCGTTGTTGATGATGGGCTGTTATCGAATGCGGGATCGGATCGTGAGTTGTTGTTGAGGGTTTGCTTGACATCATTTGCAGAATCTGGACGGTTTCCTGCGCCTGGGAGTGGTCTTGAAGGGGAGTTGTTGATGATGGTTGGGGTTGATTCTTGTTGGGAATCGTTGGCTGCGAGTTCTTGGTTGAGTTGCTCGTTGGTTTGTTCGTTTGATTGTTCATTCGCGGCGAGTTTGCTCGCTTGCGGGCGGATGAAAAGGAACCAGACGATGAAGATAATCCCGAGGATGACCGCGATAGAGAGGAATTTGCGGAGTGGTCCGGCGCTTGATCGGCGGTAGTGGACTTGGGATGATCGGGTGGCGTTTCTTGATGATTGGCTTGGTAGGCTCATCCGTAATTCCTTGGGTCTGGTATCGGGCTCGTGGTGCGGGCTTGATTACATTGGGTTCTTGGTTTCAAGGAACCCTGTGTTGGTGATGACCCGGTCCATCGGGTGATCGTGTGGTTCGGTGGGAACCGTGAGCAAGATCTGCGAGTCAAAGCATATGCCCACGAGTGGGGGGCGTGGCGATGAGAGGCGATCGATCATGCGATCATAGAACCCCGCGCCGCGTCCGAGGCGATTCAAATCGCGATCGAAGGCGAGTCCTGGGATCAGAATCAGGTCAATTTCGTTTGGTTCCACCAATGGGCACTTCGCGAGAGGCGTCCGTACACCGTATCGGCCGATTTCGAGATCGGTGTCCAGATTCTGGATGAGCGCTGGTTGCATGGATTTGGAGTCCCAGTCGATGGTGGGGATACAGATGCGTTTGTTCTCAGAGAGGGCGTATGTGATGAATGGATCGAGGTTGAGCTCAGTTGGGAGGGCGGTGTAGGCGAGGATGGTGGTTGCGGACGCATAGAGATTGGATTGGAGGAGATGGGTTGTGAGTTGATTGCTCAGTGAATTGCGACTCGATGGAGAGATGGAATCGAGGGTTGATTTGATGGTTGGTCGGAGATCGGATTTGGAGGGGGAATCGGTCACGCCAGATTGTAGAGTAGATTGGAACTTGAGTTGTTGAGATGTGAGATTGAATGTATATTGATTGTATTGATTCGTTAAAAATGGAGATATAGATGATGGTTCATAGTGTTCTTCGATTCGTCGGGGTTGTTTTCGTTCTTGTTTGGTTTGGGGTGAATCAGGTTTTTGCCGATGAGGTAATTCATGGTCCATATTTACAGACAGGGACGCAACAGAGTGTGGTTGTGTGTTGGTATACGGATGTCCCGACGGACAGCCGGGTCAGGTATGGTTTGAGTGTTGGCGAGTTAGATCATGTGGTCGATGATGCAGCGCTGGTGACGGATCATTTTGTGCTGATAGACGGGCTAGTTGCGGGGACAGAATACTTTTACTCGATTGGTACAAGCAGTGGTGTGTTGGCAGGTGACGAAGTAGGGTATCAGTTTACGACTTCGCCTCTGGTTGGATCGACGGAATCTGTGCGGATCTGGGCAATCGGTGATTCGGGTACAGGGACAGATGATGCGCGTGCGGTACGTGATGCTTTCCTTGGGTTTAGCGCTGATCGTGAGGCAGACTTATGGTTTATGCTTGGGGACAACGCGTATGCGCTTGGGAGAAAAGCAGAATATATGGTGAAGGCGTTAGACATGTATCCGTCGATTCTGCGAAGCACGGTGCTTTGGCCGACCTATGGGAATCATGATGGATTCGATGGGAATTCTGAGATGGAGACGGGCGGATATTTTGAAGTGTTTTCATTGCCTCGCGACGGTCAGGCGGGCGGGGTTGCGTCGGGGACAGAAGCGTATTACTCGTTTGATTATGCCAATATACACTTTGTGGTAATGGAATCGTACGAAATGGGACGCGAGATTGGATCGCCGATGATTAGTTGGTTGAGTCAAGATTTGGCAGCGACGGATCAGACATGGTTGATTGGTGTTTGGCATCATCCGATGTATTCCAAGGGGCATGATTCAGACGCTGAGATTGAGTCGATTGAAATGCGTGAGTGGGTGCTGCCAATGTTTGAATCCGCGGGTGTAGACCTTGTGCTCACGGCACATAGTCATTCGTATGAACGATCGGGGTTGCTTGGCGGGCATTATGGGGATTCGAGTACATTTGATCCATCGACGATGGTGATCGATGGCGGCAACGGGCAGGCAGATGGTGATGGTGTGTATGCAAAGCCTTCTGCGGAGCTTACGCCCAACGAGGGGGCGGTCTTTGTTGTTGCGGGCGCATCAGGTCGGGTTGATAGTGGGGCGTATGACCACCCTGCGAATATTGTCAACATCAATGAACTTGGTTCAATGGTGATTGACATTGAGGGGACGCGTCTTGATGCGAAGTTTCTTGATAGCAAAGGTGTGGTGCGGGATTGTTTTACGATCACAAAGGGACCACAGGGTTGTATTGCGGATCTTGAGCCTGATGGGGTATTGAATTTCTTTGATATCTCTGCATTCTTGGTGGCGTTTGGGAAGAATGAACCAGTTGCAGATTTTACTGGTGATGGGCATTGGAACTTTTTCGACGTTTCTGCGTTTCTTGTCGCGTTTAGTGAGGGGTGCCCGTGAATTGATCGTGTGCTACGATTGGGCAAAGGAGTTGTTCTATGTTGAAAGCATTGTGTGCGTTGGGTGTGATTTGTGTTGCTGGTGTAGGGGTACAAGCGGGGATGGTGCATCAGCAAGAACCGGTTGTTGATGCCTCTGCATCGGATCTCGTCGAGCAGTTGTTTGAGGCAACCCAGACTGGGACGCTTGCGGATGTTGAGCGATTGATTGAAGCGGGTGTCGATGTGAATGCGCGGAATGCGAGTTCGGTAACGCCTTTGATTCAGGCGGCGGTGTCCCACCCAAATCCTGAGGTGTGCCGAGCGCTCGTTGAAGCGGGCGCAGAGCTTGAGATGGTTGATTCGATTGATGGGTTGACCGCGTTGATGTTTGCATCCAAGTTCAATGAGCAGCAGGTCATCCGTGAGTTGATTCAACTGGGCGCAGATATCAGTGCGAGATCGACAATCGGGTTAACCCCATTGATGTTGGCCGCGGCCTACGACCCGAATCCTGAGTTGATCGAGTTCATGATTGATGCGGGGAGTGATGTGCACGCGAGCATGCCTGATGGGCAGAATGTTTTGGGGCTTGCTGTTTCGACTAATAAGGCGCCAGCTGTCATTCAGGCATTGCTTGACGCGGGCGCGGATGTGAACGCGGTCAATGGGAATCAACAAACTCCTATCTATATTGCAGCGGCGGAGAATCCCGAGCCTGGAGTCATGGAAGTATTGATCCGAGCGGGTGGGGATGTGCATCGCCGATCGATCGGTTCATGGACCCCGTTGATGGCGGCGGCGGCGAGTGGTTCCAATCCGGAAGTGCTTCGTATCTTGATTGAGTCGGGGGCATCTGTGAACGCGACCAATGCGGATCGTGAAACCGCATTTCTCCTTGCATTGAATGGGAATGAGAATTCTTCGATTGCATCGTTTCTTGTTAATCAAGATATTGATTTCAATTTGGTCGGGAACGAGGGTAAGACGGCGCTGATTATTGCGATACAGCGGGTGTATGGGCTTGAGATGATCCAGGCATTGATTGATCGTGGCGCGGATGTGAATCTGGCGAGTAAAGATGGGTTGTCGCCTTTGATCTATGAGGTCAATGAAGCGCCTGATATTGAGATTGTGCGTGCGCTGATTGAAGCGGGCGCGGATGTGAATGCGGTTGAACCTGAAGAGGGCAAGACGGTGCTCATGCTCGCGGCAAGGGTGGCGCAGGGTCCTGAGTTAATTCGATTGTTGGTGCAGGCGGGCGCGGATGTTGATGCAAAGCAACCCACGATTGGTATTACCGCGATGTTCTTTGCAGCGATTAATAATCCTGATCCGTCGGTGGTTGCTGAACTTGTAGATTCAGGAGCGGAAGTCGATGCGCGGGACGGGAACATGATTACCCCTTTGATGTATGCAGCGGGGATGAATGAGAATCCTGATGTGTTTGAGATGTTTGTGACCAAGGGTGGGGATGTTCATGCGAAGCGGTTTGATGATGTGAACGCGTTGATGATGTCGGCGCTCCACAGCACAAATCCGAAAGTGATCGAGCGGGTGTATAAGTATGATCAGAATATCAACTTGACATTGGAGAGCGGTTATTCAGCAGCGATGCTTGCGGTGATCGAGAACCCGATCCCTGAGAATATCGCGATGCTTATCAAGCTTGGCATTGATGTGAATCAGCGGTATGCGGGGAATGTGACGCTGTTGCATTTCGCATCTTTTGGGTATGATGATTCGTCGATCGCGAAGTTGCTTGTCGATGCGGGGGCGAATGTTGATGCGGCGGATGATAATGGGCAGACCCCGTTGATGTATGCTGCGGGAGGTTTGAAGACTTCGGAGACGGTGCTTTACTTGCTTGAGGCGGGTGCTGATGCGATGCTTCAAGATAATAATGCGATCACAGCCCTTGAATATCTGCGCCAGAATCCTGAACTCATCGGGTCTGATGCAGAGAAGGCGCTTGAAGCAAGCATGGAATAGGTGTGCGTCGATTTGATACTTTGTTTTGAAGCGTTATCAGGATCGTATTAGTGATCTTTGCGCTGTTGTTTGCGTGCTCTCGCAGCATCGAGGTGTTGTTTGAGGATTCTTTCCGCGCCGATGTCTTTGGGTTCGTAGTAGTGTTTGTTGATACCGAGGTAGTCTTGGCCGGTGAGTTGGCCGTCGGCGTTGTGTGCGTATTCGTATTTTTCGGTTTCGAGATCGCGAACGCGTTGACCCGATCCATCAGTGCTTGCCTGGGGCGAAGTGTTTGGATCGCGGAGATGCATCGGGACGGGGAGGACGCGGTTGTTGCGGACATCGTCGAGTGCTGCGTTGATGGCCATATATGCCGCGTTGGACTTTGGACAGCAGGCGAGGTAGGTGGCGCACTGTGCGATGGTGATGCGAGCTTCGGGCATGCCTATGCGTTCGGTGAGATCCCAGCAAGATTGGGCGATGACAACAGCTCGTGGGTCGGCGTTGCCGATGTCTTCGGAGGCGAGGATCGCTAAACGCCTACAAATAAAGCGTGGGTCTTCGCCGGCGTCGAGCATCTTTGCGATCCAGTAGATGGCGGCATCGGGGTCTGAACCTCGGACGGATTTGATCATCGCGCTTGCAGCGTCGTAGTGCCCGTCAGAACCATAGTTGGCGAGCTTTTGTTGGATGGAATCTTGAGCGAGTTGTTGGTCTATATGGATTAATGCACCCGGGGTTGAGCGGACCGCGACTTCGAGGGCGGTAAGTGCTCGTCGGGCGTCGCCTTCGGATTTGATTGCCCAGACGCGCATCGCATCTTCAGTGATGGTGATTTGTTTGTCCGGGAACGCGAGCGGGTTGTTGATCGCGTTTTCGATGAGTTCGACGGTTTCGTCTTCGGTAAGCGATTCGAGACGGAAGAGAGTTGATCGAGAAATCAGCGCAGCGTTGACTGCAAAGAGTGGGTTCTCGGTGGTGGCGCCGATGAGGGTGATGAGCCCGCGTTCGACATCTGCGAGCAGGACATCTTGTTGGGATTTGGAGAATCGATGGATTTCATCGAGGAAGAGGATGGTGCGTTTGCCTGAATCACCCAGGATTCGATATGCGTCGTCGATGATTTCACGGATGCGTTTGACCCCGACGGATGCGGCGTTCTCACGGACAAATCTACGGGAGGTTGCTTTGGCGATGACTTCTGCGAGGGTGGTTTTTCCGGTGCCGGGAGGGCCGTGAAGGATGACTGAGGTGAGCGCGTCCGCGTCGATCATCCGGCGCAGGAGTTTGTCTGGGGCGATGAGGTGTGATTGGCCGACAATTTGATCAAGGCGCGTCGGACGGATGCGCGATGCGAGGGGGGCGATGCGATCGACCGCGGATTCTCGATTTGCTTGCCAGAGATCAGCCATACGGGAAGTGTATGGGTTGGGGAGACTATGGGGTGGGGTAGGAAACTCCTTATTCTTGTGAATTGTAGAGAAAAGCAACATTCTAATGGAACAGAAGTTTTGTAAATGCTAACATAGAGGTGATGTTGATCACAATTTGGGTCATTTTGGTACTGATTTTGCTCGTAATCGCTTGTTTAGCAGGTGGTCGGGCGTTTGGTCGTACATGGACACCATCGATCGGGATGATTGATGGTTTTCTGTTTATGATCGGGTACGGGTATGCGCGTGGGATGCATAATCTTCAGGTTGAATCTGAAGCGGGTGCGTTTGACGATTTGGGTGGGCCGATGATTGTGGTGTGCAACCATACCGCGGGGGTTGATCCGATATTGGTGAGTTTGTCGGTACCGACAAAGATTAGTTGGCTGATGGCAGACGACATGCGATTGCCTGGGATGGGTTGGTTCTGGAACTGGGCAGGAGTGATCTTCATTGCCCGGAATCGGCACGGCCGGACCGGGCTTCGTCGAGCACGAGCACATCTTGATGATGGCGGCGTGATCGGGATTTTTCCTGAGGGTAAGATCGAACGAAACGCGGGCGAGCTGCTCAAGTTTGCGCCTGGTGTTGGGGTGTTGGTCAAACGATCGGGCGCCCGTGTGTTGCCTGTGATTATTGAAGGGACACCCACCGAGGCAGCGAACGCCTGGGATTCACTCTGGACCCGAAGCAACACGCGAGTGCGTGTGATGAACCCGATCGATTATTCGGATTCGGGGATGAGCAACGCGGAGATCGCTGAGGATTTACATGCACGGTATAGCGTGTGGATGGGATCTGGCGAGGTGATGATAGTTGAACCGAAAAATATTGATTCACAGATCAATGTTGTGCATCAGACTGCATAAATAGTTTTATCGTGAAGCGTCTTCGAGTGCTTTAATAGCTGGAGTATTTATCAAGGCTTCGTTTTTGTAGGCGTAATCTAGAGCGGTATTGCCTTGGATATCCCTAATTTTCACATCTGCCTTAGCATTGAGAAGTGTTTCTACCGCGAACTCATTGTTGTACTCGCTTGCCCAAATCAATGGGGTGCGTCCTTGATTATCTTGTAAATTAATATTTGCACCGGCATCAAGCAGTGTTTGGATTACGCCCCCTGCGTTTTGAGCGCTTGCGATGATCAGAGCGGATTGGCCTTCGGTAGTCTGAGCATCGAGTTTTGCTCCCTGCTCGATGAGTTTGCGGATGACACCAGGAGTGTTTCGAATAGCCGCAATCATAAGCGGGGTGGTATTATTGTTGTGAGAGCGGACCCGATTGATTTCGGCCCCGGATTGAATCAACAGCAATATTACTTCTGGGTTATGGTTATTGACACATGCTTGGCTTAAAGCAGTGTTCCCTTTGATCGATTGCGCAAGGACATCAGCGCCTGCATCGATGAGTGCCTTGGTGATGCGAATATCTTCATTTCGGAGGGCGGCGATGATTAGTGGGCTAGCGCCATCAAGATGTCTCTTTTTATTCACATCAGCGCCGGCGTCAATAAGTATCTGAATTACATCAATGCTTTGATTATTTCGTATCGCTGCGATGAGTGGGTGATGACCATTATCCATTGCATGGTTCACATCTGCGCCGCGGTTGATGAGTAGGGATATGACTTCAGGTGATGGATTGGAAATAGCTGCATGAATGAGAGCAGTACACCCATAGCTGTCTACGGCATTGATATCTGCTCCGTTGTCGAGCAATGTGTTAATAATGTCAATGTTCTGTGTGATGCCGGAAGCGTATAGAAGTGGGGTCGTACCTCTTCGAAAAAATACCTTACTTGAAAGTTCAAACTGATTGTTTCGATCGAAGAATTCAGGATCGGCTTCTTCGCCCAAGATGTTTACATCGATTCCTTCGCGAATCAGATGTTGTAAGATTCGAAGAGATTCATTGTGGATGGCATGATAAACAGGATTGCTTGGTTCCTGTATGACGATGTACGGTTCATCTTCTGGGTATTCATTCTGTGTAGTTTGGCCTTGAACATTGGATATTGAAACGAAGGCAAAGTATAAGGTTGCGACTATGAGTAATAGATTGTTCATATCAAAGTATATACTTTCAGAATTGTGAGATCTGTTCAGCTTTTAGTTATGAAGTAGGGGCAGTGCCTTTATTGCGCCCAAGGTGGCGAGTTCGGGCGCTCTGCCAAAGATTGAAGATCAATCATTCACGATTTTGAGTTGTTTATAAAGTGCGTCGAGTCTTTTTTGATGGATGTCGCGGTCGGGTTCGAGGGCGATGAGGGCTTTGAGTTGATGGATTGCTTGTTGCGTATTGTTGGTGATTAAAGCGACTCTTGCGGCGCGTTCGCGTTGGTCGGCGTCGTAGGGGGCGATGCTCACCGCACGCAGGGCTTTTTGCATGGCGCGTTCGGGTTGAGCGGATTGGGCGTAGAGCAATGCGAGCTCACCGGCGAAGGCGGGGGAGTGGATTTCGCGGATATCGAGGTATTCGAGATATGGGATTGCGCGTTTGCGTTGGTCGAAGGAATCGCCTGCGAGGTAGTGTTTGGCAAGGCGTTGGTGGGGGGATTCATCTGTTGGACGCACTGTGATGGCGTGTTTGAGTATCGCGACCTGTGAATCCGTCAGACGGATATCGGCGCCGACGAGTGCGATACCGATCTTGAGGGTGATGAGTTGGGGGTGATCGGGGTATTGTTCGAGGAGTGCATCGATCTCTGGGATGGTGGGGATTTGTGGCTTTGTATTGTCATCAGTGTCAAAGAGTTCGTTGAGGTCAGGAGTGTCATCGGGGAGGATCAATCCTCGGGTGATGAGTTGGTCGTGTGCCCATGATCGGAACTCTTCGAGGAATGATTGTGGGTTGGTGGAGAGAACTTGTGCGAATGCGTCGGATGCGGATCGGCCCGCAGCGGAGGCGTCGTAGATTTCGAGGGGGGCGTTTTGGCCGTAGTGTTCGATGATGTACTCGAACATCCATGCGCCCTGAGCGTATGCGAGCGAGCGGTCCGATGGTTTCTTTGGACGGACGAATGCGGTATTGATTTCATCGAGATCGAAGAGCTCATTTTTTTCGTAGGCATTGGTGAGCAGCGACCAGGTTTGGGATGAACGCGGGGCGTCTTCGTTGTAGACAGCGTTGGCTTCGGTCATCCAATGGATGACGCGGTTCTTAGTGCGTGAGAGGTTGACGGTGTGGGTGTATTCATGTTGGAGGACGCGTTGCCAGTCGTAATGTCCTACGGATGATTTCTGTCCTTCGTGTGGTGCTTCGATCGCGATGACGGGGCCGGTGGATGCGGCCATGGTGTGGATGGAGGGCATGCCTCCGATGCGGACGGCGAACCACTCATGGTTGGGCATGAGTTCGATTTTGGTTTTGGTAGATGGTTCGTGGTCCACGCCTCCGGGTTGGTTTGAGCTCACGCGGGCATGGATGCGCTCAAGGATTTCGGGCATCTCATTGGCGAGGATCTCGTCGGTAGAGTCGGATTTGTATCGGATGATGAAGTGATCGGTCTCGATGGTTTCGTATGAAGCAAGTTCAGTGACGAGTGTGAGTGAGTTTTGGGCTCGGAGATCGAAGGGGTCGAGATCGAGTGCGGATTCGAGTTCTGACTTGGCGTGTTCGTCTTTGCCTGCTTGGACCAAGAGGAGTCCGAGATCGAGTCGGGGTTGCGCCCAGTGGGGGGCGCGTTCGATTATCCTCCGGAACATTTCCGCAGCGTAGGTGTACTGACGATACTCGGAGAGTGTGTTGGCAACACGCATGAGAGCGAATGGGGAGTTGGGGGAGAGTTCGTCGTACTGGTTGAGCAGGTGTTGGACTGAACGCATGCGGAATCCTGCGGCTGCAGCTGCGGCGTTGAGTTCGAGCAGGTCGCGTTGATCGGGCATTGTTACGAGGATCTGGTCGATCGCGTATTCAGCGCCCAGTGGATCCTTTCGTCGGAGGGCAACGCGGGCGTTGATGATCGCGGAGTGCAGGGTTGGGGGGAGCTTCTCTGATTGGGAGTTGATGGTGCCAGCTGCGATGAGGTCGATTTTGGTTGCGATTTCATCCGCGGTATCAAAGTTGAAGGAATCGACTGCCATGTTTCCGATCAGGGATGCTGCTTGGGCGTTGCGGGGGTGGAGGCGGAGTGTTTCGACTGCAGCAGCATGTGCATCCTTATAGTTGTTGTGCGCGTAGAGCAGCTTTGCTTCTACGAGTCGGACGCGCCAGCTTAATCGGTCGAGGTTGTCGCGCGCGTTTGCCAGGAGCTTTGCGAGGTTCTGGTATTCTTCCCTTGCGGATTGTTGTGGGCCTCGAAGACGGGTGAGTTGCATCAGTCCTTCAACAGCAAATGCAATGTCATCTGCGTTGGTGATCGTGGTTTCTGCGAGTTTGGTTTCGATGGTTTCGAGGGTTGTGATCGCGGCGTTGTGATGCCCGAGCATTTCGAGCGCTTGAGCGTGGAGGTTGAGTTCGGGGATGGAAAGTTCGCCAAGGTGAATGTCGATGAGTTCAAGGACGCGTTGAGGCTGACCTGTTTTTAAGGCTGCGGTGGCGCGATCGAACGGGTCAGCATCTGGATTTGAGAGCGATGGGTGGTCGTAAGCGCCGACTGCGAGTGCGGCGCGGGCCATGAAGGTCGGGTTTTCGAGATCGGTTGGAGTCCAGAGGCCGTGCTTGACGCGGAGCTGGGCGCGTTCTTCATCGGTGAGAAAATCAGCGGCGAGTTGGTCTTTGAGTGCTTGGGTGATTTGCCCGAGTTCTTCGGGGACGCCTAAACGGTCAGCGGTCGGGGGCTGATGATCGTGTTCGAGTTCAACGGTTGGTTGTGCAACTGCTGGTGAAACAGGGGTAGTGAGCAAGAGGGTTGAGCAGATCGTGAACAGTGCAATCCGGGGGGCAGGTTTCATTCTTGTCCTTGGTTTTGGTTGTTGTCTTTTCCCCTCCAGTGGGAGAGTTGGACATTCCAGCCGTCACGGGGATCGGGTGTGGTGGTGTCGAATATATCTTGGGAGATCTGTGTGTTGGATTTGACTCCAAAGAGTTCAACGATTTGGAGATCACCGATCCAGTCTGCTTTGATGTAGAGTATCGGGTCGAGTGTTTCTGGATTGATCCAGATGCGGACTGATTCCCAATCATCCTCGACCGCGGAGTTTTGCTTTGGGGTGAGTTTGAGTTGGACTCCGTTGTTGACCAGAGGCACAAGGTTGGCGAGTTCTGGGAAGTCTGGGTTATCGACGAGGCTCTGCGTGGTGGGCAAAAGCACTGCATCGTAGGATTTGAGCAGGCGGTCTTGGTCTTGGCCTACGGAAACCCAGAACGGTGCATCGCGCATGAGTTCCATGGGATCGAGGGTTTGTCCGACTGCGACGAGTTCGCGTTTGTTAAACTGCTTTTCTTCGGGGAGGCGCTCGACGAACCACCGTCCATCGAAGATGAAGTGTTCGTCGATGGTCTCTTGGCGATCGTCGATGAGCAAACTCTGGAAAATCACCGCATAGAGGCGTTGATCGGAATCTGGGACTGATTTGATTGCGAGTTTGCCGAGCCTTTGTTGGCGGTCATTTTCAAGGGCATTGATGTTGGTGAAACGAATTTGTCCAGTGAGGGATGTCGTTGCTCGATCGTGTGTGGAGAGGGCTTGGAGGAGTTCGGTGGCGTTTGCGAAAGAAGGCTTTTCGTTGGTTTGTACAACTTGTTCGTTTGGGGGAGGCGTGGTTTCGGGTTCAGCGGATTGAGCTGAAACGAGGGTGATGAAAGACGCCAAGATGAGTGTAGTGATGAATGTGGTCATGATGATCTATTCTATAACGCTTGGGGGATGATGATGTTGCAGGTTTTATTGGGGTATTGGCTTATTGATTTGTCGGTAAAATGGTGTCAATCGCGGTATCTGGGTCGTCTAGATAGGATTGGGCGATTGTTGCAGCGGCGATCGCGTCTCGGCGTTTTTTCTTCTGCTTGTGCGTGAGTCCGGTCTGGGCCATGCGTGCGTTGGCAGCGATCGAGGTTCGGCGTTCATCGACGAGGACGATAGGGAGGTTGGCAGCGTTTGCGATGCGCTGGGCGTACACCCGGACGAGTTTGGCGCGTGGTCCTTCGGTGGAGTCCATGTTGAGGGGCATCCCGATGAGCAGTTCTGTGGGTGTACCGCCTGTATTGGCGCGGAGCTGACAGATAATTTCATCAAGGAGTGCTTGTCCATCGTTTCGTTCGATTGGGATTTCGATGAGCCCTGCAGGGGAGGCGATGTTGGTGATGTCATCACCCAGTGCTAAGCCTGTGCGTTGGTCACCGAGATCGATTGCGAAGATGCGCATGGGGGATGGTAGGTGCGTCATCTTCCTGATATGATTTGGTATGAATCAACAAATAGTGCAGATGATGGTGCTCGTTCGGGAGTACGACGAAGCGATCGAGTTTTATACCACGGTATTGGGGTTCGATCTACTAGAAGACACCAAACGCAGCGAAACCAAGCGGTGGGTTCGTGTCGCGCCGTCAGGCGGCGGGTGTTCACTGTTGTTGGCGAAGGCGAGCACCCCTGAGCAACAGGCGAGTATTGGAAACCAGACGGGCGGGCGAGTGTTGTTCTTTCTACACACCGATGACTTCGATGGGTATGCCAGTCATCTGCGATCACACAGGGTCGAGTTCATTGGCGAGCCAAGGAACGAAGATTATGGCAAGGTTGTTGTCTTTCTTGATCTCTATGGCAACAAGTGGGATCTGATTGAACCCAAGTAAGGTTTACTTCAACCCATCAGGGAGTTCATCATGGAGCTTTTTGATGTCTTGGGCGCGGCCTTTAGGGATGACCAAGGTCGCGCGATCGGTGCGGATGACGATGAGGTCGTCGCATCCGACGAGTGCGATGGTGTGGTCTGAGGTGGTTTCGCCGATGACGATGTTGTTGTTGGATTCATAGGTTGCGATGTTGAGCCCTGCAGATTTGTTCCCGTTGGTGTCTGCATCGAGGGTTTCGCCGTAGGCGGGCCAGGACCCGACATCGAGCCAGGTGATCTCCATCTTGACCCCAATGATTGAGACATCGGATTCGTGTGCAGCGGGTTCCATGATCCCATAGTCAACAGATGTTTTGGAGAGCTTTGGATAGATGTCATCGAGGACGGATTGTTGTTGATCGGTGCCCCACGCGTCGGCGAGTTTGGCGATGAGTTTGGCGTTCTCAGGCATGAACCGTTCGTAGAGTTTGAGGAATGTCTTGGCATTGAAGACGAACATCCCCGCGTTCCAGTCATAACGCCCGGATTGGAAATAGGCTTCTGCGGTTTCGAGTGGTGGTTTCTCGATGAATCGTGCGACTTTGAATGCTTGTTTGCCAGTGTTATCTATATCCGTGTCTTTGAGTGGTTCGCCGTGCTCGATGTACCCGTAACCGGTTGCAGCGTGGTCGGGTTTGATCCCGAAGGTGACGAGTCGGGATGGATCTTCTTCGACGAGCTTGTATCCAAGGTCCATTGCATCGTTGAAGACATCATCGGGTTCGATGAGTTGGTCCGCGGTAAGCACAGAGAAGATCGCGTCGGGGTCTTCTTTGGCGAAGACTGCTGCAGCGAATGCGACCGCGTTGACGGTATCGCGGGGTTGGGGTTCACCAAGGATATGTGCGTCATCGAAGGAGGGGAGTCCTTCGCGGATCTGTGATCGGTAGCGCTCGCCGGTGCAGATGTATTGCTTGTCCGTTGGGACGAGCTTGGATGCACGCTCGGCTGCGATTTCGAGCAATGACATGGTCGTGTTGTTCTTGTGGATGAACTTGATGAGTTGCTTGGGTTGTCCGTCACGGGACATGGGCCAGAGTCTGGTGCCTGAGCCGCCAGCCATAATCATTGAGTAACGCATGTGTCATCCTTGGGAGCTTGTACAAATGGAATGATTACGCGCCCGCAAAGACAGCGTTGACAATGGTATCGACATCGGCAGAGGAATCGACCCGAGTGAGGGCGAGTTGGACTTTTTGCTCAGCGTTATTGCGTTGTTCGCCCAGGGCAACAAGGGCAGCGATGGCTTCCACCGCTGCGGGGGGGAGGGTCGGGTGTTCGATGAAACTCGCGGGTTGTGGAGTGCCTGGGTTGAATATCGCGTCACCTGCGAACTGCTCGACCTTGCCTGTGAGTTGGGCGATGATGGTTTCAGCGGTTCGTTTGCCGATTTCGGGGAGCTTGACGAGGGCTTTGGTGTCTTTGTTGATGATCGACAACGCGATCTGTGCGGGGGGATCAATCATGGCGCGGAGGGCTTTCTTCGATCCGACCCCTTTGACGGTGGTGAAGACTTCGAAGAAGCTTCGATCGGAGATGCTTGCGAATCCGATGAGTCTTGGGATGAAACTGGTGCCCTGGCCTTGAGATTCGAGATAGAGGTGGGTGTGGAGGGTGATGGTGGTGTTGATTTGTGATTCGAGATCGTGCGCAAGGTATGCGGGGATCAAGACTTCGATCGCCATTGAGGGGGAGGTTGTAAGGGTCGCAGTCGGGATGGATCCTTCTGCGATGGATTCAAGATTGGCGGTGAGTCGGGTGAGCATATCCCAGAGGATACCCGGATTGAAGAGAAGAGATTGCAGGTTCCGTGTGAAAAACGGTATGTTTTGGGTGAATCGGTCGATAGTGGTGACATGACATCCTCCGCGCAGAATAGATCGATCGTTGTTGGTACCGCCCAAGCTTGCGGGCTTGTGATTCGTCAACTGAGTGCTTTAGAGCTGGCGCCAGAGGTGGCGGGGGTGGTGCTCGTTGAGCCTGTAAGCACTCCAACGATCGAGGGGGTGCAAGTTCTTGGTTCGACAGATGAACTGATTGGATTATGCGCAGCGCATGAGATTGCCAGCGCGATTGTGACATTGCCTGCATCGCATCGTTCGATGTGGCAAGAGATCAGTATTTCATTGCATCGCGCCGGGGTTGTCGAACGGTTTGTGCCTCCGATGGATGAGTTGCTTAGTTGTGCGCCGCAGATTGCAGCGTCACCAACCGTTGCTGTTGGGTCTCCAAGGATTGATCTGGCAAAGCTTGTTGGACGCAAGGCGCACATGATTGATCGCGAGCTTGTTGGTGAAACATTAACCGGAAAAACGGTTCTGGTGACAGGTGCGGGTGGATCGATTGGATCAGAACTGGTTCGACAGGTTGCGACATTCTCTCCCAAAAAAATTGTATTGATGGAACGGGCTGAGAACGCATTGTTTGAGGTTGATCGTCAGTTGAAAGAATCATTCCCGAGCATCGAACGCGTTGCGGTATTGCATGATGTTGTTGATGCGGCGCGGACTCTGAGTTTGCTTGAAAGGTACCAGCCGCAAGCGGTGATCCATGCTGCAGCACATAAGCATGTGCCTTTGATGGAAGATCATCCGTCGCATGCAGTGACGAACAATGTGTTCGGAACCAAGTCGATCGCGGACGCGAGTGTCGCGGTTGGGGTTGAGCGTTTCGTGCTTATTTCCTCGGACAAAGCGGTGAACCCGGTGAATGTGATGGGCGCGACCAAGCGCCTCGCGGAGATGTATGTGCAATCGCTCGCGAAGATGAGCGGGATTCACACAAAGCTCAGCATGGTTCGCTTTGGCAATGTGCTCGGGTCGGCGTGTTCGGTGTTGCCGATCTGGGCGGACCAGATCGCTGCGGGTCGTCCGGTGACGGTGACGGATGAACGGATGACGAGATATTTCATGACGATCCCTGAAGCTGCAACTTTGGTTCTTCAGGCGGGCGCGATGTCGGGTGATGTCAATGAATCGCAATCATCTGGAGAAGTCTTCGTTCTCGATATGGGTGAACCAATCAATATCTTCGGATTGGCGCGTCGGTTTATCAAAGCGTGTGGATATGAAGCTGTAATTGGTCAGCCGATCGGAGCAAGTTCCTCGCCGCGATCGGTGCCGGTGATTCTTACAGGTTCGCGTCCTGGAGAGAAGTTGCATGAGCAACTCAGTTATGATGCTGAGGGCTTAGAGCGGACAGCTCATCCGGGTATCTATGCATTAGACGATGGGACCGATGTTGAGCCTGCAACGATAGATGCGATGATCGAGCGTATGGATGCGGCGAGGTTGAGTCATAGCCGAAAGGCGGTGCTTGAACAGATCGCACGGTATATCCCGACGATGAACGGGAGTGTGCGTACGGAATCGGCAGCATGAGTCAGCGCGCAGGTTTGGTTGCACTCCGCGAAGTCGTTCCTGATGATCTTGAAGTTTTTTATCGCCAACAGCAAGACCCAGAATCGAACGAACTTGCGAAGGTCTTTCCACGATCTCGTGCATGGTTCGATGCGCATTGGGAAAAAGCGTTGGATGACCCATTGGTGATTGTGCGGACGATCTTGTTTGATGGAGTCGCGGTCGGGAAAATAAACTGCTTTACTGTGATGGATAAAACACTTGTGGGGTACTGGATTGATCGGTCGCATTGGAGCAAAGGGATCGGGACGCGGGCGTTGGAAATGTTTGTCGGCATGGTTGATTCTCGCCCGTTGTATGCGCAGGTTGCAACGGGCAATTTCGGGTCGATTCGGGTGTTGGAACGAACTGGTTTTGTGAAAATAAGTGAGCAGGAATCGCCCGAAACTGAGCGATATGCCGCGTGTGTTGAGGCGGAATACAAGTTGGATTGAGTAGTTCAAATTCTTGTTAAGCAACGAGTTAGAGATTTTGAAGTGAAATCCAATCATTTTCCAAACATATGGCTTGACATGTTGTTTGGGTGTTGTTATTTTAGGTGTATGGTACCCAAAGTTCGCAGTTTCTTGTTACAGGGGATTGATGCACAGGTTGTTGAGATCGAGATTGATCTTGACGAGACGCAGCTTCAGAAGGAGATCGTGGTGGGTCTTCCTGATGCTGCGGTGCGTGAATCCATCGAGCGTGTCAGGTCGGCGATGGGTAATAGTGGATACCCGATGCCGATGGGGCGGACGCTGATTAATCTCGCGCCCGCGGATATCCGCAAAGAGGGACCGATGTACGACCTGCCTATCGCGGTGGGAACATTGGTTGCCAACGGGGTAATTCATCCGGTTCGCCAAGCGGCGACTGTCGGAGCTGGAGGCGTTTCATTTGAAGATGAGTCCGTCGGACTTGATCCGCGCCGGGCATTGATCGCGGGAGAACTGGCGCTCGATGGTCGAATTCGTCCGATCCGAGGGGTGATCGCGATGGTTTCAATGGCAAAGCAGCTCGGACTCGATGCGGTGGTGGTCCCCAGTGAGAATGCTGCAGAAGCATCGGTGGTTGAGGGTGTGCGAGTGTTTGGGGTTTCGAGTTTATCGCAAGTGGTGGGGTTGATGAATGGGTCGTTGGATCTTGAGCCGCACCCGGCGACGGATGTGAAGGGAATGCTTGAGGAGACTGTTGCACCCATTGATTTTGCGGAGATTAAAGGGCAGGAATCAGTCAAGCGTGCGTTGGTGATTGCAGCTGCGGGTCAGCACAATATTGTGATGCTCGGACCTGCGGGGACGGGAAAAACGATGATGGCCAAGGCGTTGCCGGGGATTATGCCGCCGTTGACACCTAAGCAATCGATTGAGGTGACGCGGGTGTATTCCTCGCGAGGGTTGCTTGATTCATCGCGTGGTTTAATCGCGTCGCGACCGGTGCGTACGCCTCATCATACCGCGAGTGCGCCTGCGATCGTCGGAGGCGGGGCGATCCCGCAGGCCGGGGAGATTTCACTTGCGCATCATGGGATTCTGTTTCTTGATGAGCTCCCTGAGTTTTCACGCAATGTGCTCGAAACGATGCGTCAACCGATGGAGGATCATGTTGTTACCATCGCAAGATCACACGGGACAGTTCAGTTCCCCGCATCTTTTATGTTGGTCGCAGCGATGAACCCAACACCACGAGGAGATGTCGCGCCAGGTGAGGTTGGTCAACGGGAAATGGATCGGTATTTATCAAGGTTGAGTGGGCCATTATTGGATCGGATCGATCTACATGTCGAAGCGCCTGCGGTGCCCTGGATCGAACTCAGTAAGAAGGCGACGGGGACGGATACCGCGACGATGCGTGCCAAAGTGGTCGAGGCGCGTGCTCGATCGATGAAGCGCCAAGGAGAGGTTCCCAATGCACGGCTGAAGGGGCGCGAGCTTGATGTGATTATGGTGCTCGAAGATGGGGCACGCACCTTGTTGGAACAGGCGATGACCCAGTTAGGTTTGAGTGCTCGTGCATATGACAAGATCCGGCGGATCGCGTTGACGATTGCAGATATTGGAGGGAGTGATGCAGTCCGTGCCGAGCATATTGCAGAAGCTGTCCAGTATCGGTTGCTGGATCGGAAACTGTGATGGGAGAGGAAGTTGCGGATTGGGTAGGGAAGTTCGACATCGATTGGAGATGTTTGAGTATGGTTTTTATGTAGAGAGTTGTGACCGGTGTGTTGCCATGGCCGGGTGTGCACAGGGCGATCGTTTCGGCTACGCTTAAGTTCTTAAGTCATGGATGGGGATGCTCTGGAGCTTTGCGATGCGAATAGTTGGAATGCGGTGTATGTTGATCTTGGTTTCAGCATTTTTGATGCTGATAAGCTTTGGGAGTGTGGGGTGTGCGAGTACATCATCCGGGTCAAATGGGTATCGCGGTGGGATCGGGAGTTCGCTCTCGGTAGGTGCAGTAGATGAGGAGTTTCGTCGGAGCGGCGGGATGAGTGGAGACAATGTCTTCAAGCAGATTGATTGGCCGACACCAACGGAGATGCGATTGGGTTCGGGGTTGCCCGGTCCGGATTACTGGCAACAGCAAACTGATTACCAGATCAATGTCCGTCTTGATGCTGAGACAGGAACGCTTGATGCGTCGATGAAGGTTGTGTACCACAACAACTCGCCGCACGCTTTAGATTATATATGGATGAATCTTGAGCAGAATCTGTTTCATACCGATTCGATCGGGACGAAATCCCGGACCCCGGGTTCGGTGATGAAGATGCTTGAGGATGACTTTGACGGCGGGTACGCGGTGCCTTCAATTCGAACCAGTGGGATCACTGGTGGTGAAGAACTGGGGATGAAAGTGTATGACACGCTTGGGCGGATCGATCTGCCTCGCGCGATCGGTGCGGGTGAAGTATTTGTCTTTGAGATGGACTTTGGATTTAAGATCCCGCCTCACCTTCGGCGGATGGGTTCTGAGAAGGTTGAGCAGGGGATGATCTTTGAGATGGCGCAGTGGTTCCCGCAGGTGTGCAAGTATGACGATGTGCATGGATGGAACACGCTTCCATACCTTGGGAGCGGCGAGTTTTACACCGACTTTGGAAACTACGATGTGAATATCACGGTGCCCCGCGGATACATGGTTGCGGGTTCTGGTGCGTTGATGAATCCGAATGAGGTGTTGACCCAGACGCAGCGTGATCGGTTTGCGCAGGCGATGGTATCTGACGAACCAGTTTGGATTGTTGAACCCGATGAGGTTGGTGATGATGGGATGCGTCCGGGGTATGCCAATGAGTTTACTTGGCAGTTCCGAATTGAGAACGCACGCACCTTCGCGTGGGCAGCATCCGATGCATTCATTTGGGATGCGTGCAAAGCAGATGTGACGGAGGCGGATGGGACAGCGCGAACAGTGCTCTGTCAGTCGCTCTATCCAAAGGAAGCGAAGGCATGGATAAACACCCATGAAAAAGGCGGTTCATCGCGGGCGATCAAGCATTCCATCGAGTTCTATTCTGATTTCTTGTTCACCTATCCGTATCCGGTGATGTCGAATATCAATGGCCCTGAAGGGGGGATGGAATACCCGGGTATTATTTTTTGTGGGAGCCGAACCAATCATGATGGCATGTTCAGTGTGACAGATCACGAGATCGGGCACAACTGGTTCCCAATGGTTGTCAACTCTGATGAACGACGGTACATGTGGCAGGATGAAGGGTTCAATACTTTTATCAACCTCTATTCGAAGGCGGCATGGCACAAGAAGCGTGTTGATATCTCAAGGGCGAAGGATCAGACAATGCAGTTGTCCAACTCGATCAATACACAGCCGATCGTTACTGCGCCGGATCGGACTTGGCCGAAATGGGTTGGTCGGCTCAACTATCGGAAAACAGGGTATGGGTTGTATGTGCTCCG
>CAXBJM010000002.1:0-685206 GCA_963976235.1 uncultured bacterium | reverse complement strand
ATGGAGACTAAAGGGTTGGTCAACCATTGGGGATCATTTCCTGTCTGAGAAACGCGGATCAAGATATGAAGTTGATCGTTTGCTCAACAAAATAGTGTCTGACATAGGCCCAGTTGTGTTCCCACATCTTGATGCGTCGCTGCGATCGCGATTGATACAGTTTTGCCAGAGTGCGCGCCCGTACGAAACAACCAATGTACATGGCGATCGTGGGGAGCGTTGGCATCTCTGCTGGCATGAGTTGCATCTTGACGATGAGGTGGCGATGTTGGGATTAGAGCTTCGGGCGGTTGGAGACGCTATTGGGCTTACAGAAATCGACCGAGAAGTGGATTCATCATCACAAACTCAAGGCCGAAGTGTTGAAGTTATTCAAACCGACTTAGATTCAAACCGGCAAACAAAGAAACCAAATGGCTGGACTGCAAGTGAGTTGCGTAATGAGTGCATCGCTCAAGATTTGGGAATGTCCGAAGAAAGTTTCAGGAAGATTCGGATAGCTGCAGGCTTGCCGCCCTCTCCAAGCGGAGGTAGAGGATCGAATCGACGCTATTCAAACACTGATATTCGCAAGTTGGCAGCAGCAGCAGAAGGCGGCAACTTCCGAAATGGTGACCAGATAAGGGATGCTTGGCTAGATTTGCTAAAACAATGAGCCCTATCTAAGCCCCATATGTGGGCTAGCCCACATCTTGAGCCCCAGTTATGCTCACGCCTCTATATCTCCTAACTGAGTTTGGTTAGAAATAGGGCATGAAGTCCAACTATAAACATTGTGAAATCGTGCCTATTGAGGTGTTGGCGAAACGACTCCACCTCTCTAAGGCATTCCTTCGACGCGAAACCCTAGCGGGTCGAATCCCTGTACTCAAAGCTGGGAATCAAGTCCGATACAACCCAATCGCCGTTATCTCGGCACTAGCTGCCCAAGCCTCTTGCAATACAAGTGGAGGGCAAGCGGATGAATAACTCAACACCACAAGATTCCAGTAAGCATGGTCGGGAAAAAACAACAGAACCCCGCCTAACACTTCGAAAGAGCGAAGCGGCACGGGCGCTAGGTGTATCAGAGCGCACCCTTCACAATCTACTCAAATCTGGACGAATCGGATCATTCAAGCTGGATCGAGCCGTGTTAATCCCTGTTGCCGGTATTGAGGCATTCATCGCCCAGCAAATGCAGAGGGGAGGGAATGGCTGATGCAACACAATCTATTCAATGAAAGCACGCCCCTACCGCCAAGCACGGACAATGCAAAAAACGATAACCACGATCAGTATACACGATCTTCGCCAAGTTTGTATCCACCGAGCCACCACAATGCTCCCGAAGGGACATCCGAAGTAGCAGCTGCTCGCATTGCTACTTTTTCACCCAATCAACGCGAACGAGTGTTTGAGGCGATCCTGAGCGCCGGCGCTCGTGGACTCACTGATGAGGAAGGGGAGACAATCACAGGGATCAAGACTCAGAGCTACACACCCAGACGCGGGGAGCTTGTGAGCGGACGCTTGATCCGTGATACAGGCGAGCGCCGAAAGACCCAATCAGGATGCACGGCAGCCGTATGGGTTGCCGTCAGCAAACGGGAGGGTTCAAGCAATGACTGATCGAAATCTTCGGCTTACAGACAAAGACCTACGCGATTGGCTATTTGCTACAAACCTCACCCCAATCGAACGGCACACCCTACTCACGCTCGCACATGGGATCATGCGAACAGATCTAACGATGCGGCTCCACTACACCACTATCGCCCGTTGGCTTGGTATTGAGATTCGGACTGCAAAGTATCGAGTAAAGCACCTCGAAGAACTCGGCATCCTGATCCCTACCCGTACCGGCGGTGGGCGCGATATTCATGGATACGGCTATAGCAACGAGTGGAGATTCGACTTCGAAGCGCTCAAAGCACTCAGCGAACTCGATGAGCAAACCAAGTCCACACCCCCTAAGGGTGATACGGATTGCACCCTAAAGGATGCAAAGCACGAACAGGCTAGGGTGCAATCCGCAGACACCAAGGGTGATACAGAACAACAAGAAGGGTGCAATCCAACTACCAGAAGGGTGATACAGGTTGCATACAACCCAATGGTACCAATGGAACCAATGGGTACCAATAAAGATACCAACGAGCCGTGCTTTGATGATGAGAGTTTGGCATCATTTGAATCGTGGTGGATGACTTATCCATCACGCCCAAGATGCCCGAAAGGGAACAAGTCCAAAGCATTAGAGTACTGGCAAAAGCTCACGATCGAAGAACGAGCCGATGTATGCCGAGCCACTACAAATCTGAGACAAAGCAACGCATATCCAAAGGATGCTCAACGATTCTTGCGCCCCGAGCGCGGGAGCAAGAAAACAGAGCCAGTCTATAGAGCGTGGGTCAAGGTGGATTCATCCAAGGTGAAATCGAGCGGCACTGAAAGCGCTAAGCACGATGAGGATGATTCATGGATTGCTGGGGGTACACAATGACAGTGATTCAACAACTATCGCCAGACCAAGCCGTTGAGCATGCGCTCCATTTCAGATTCCCCAAACGCCATTGCCAACGGATGATTCAGGGTCTGAAGTGGAACCAGCACCAACGAGCCGCGATCAATACTGCGTGCCCCTTACTTCACTCAGGTGGGATCGTGCTCATTCATGGCATTCGTGGAAATGGGAAAACACAAATAGGTGCAGGATTGGGTTGCCAATGGTGGAAACGCGGATACCACATTCATCGTGGGAAAGCTCGGTATTGGACACTCCCTGATTTATTCGCAGAACAAAAACGATCGTTCAAAGAGTCAAATATTGGTCTAGCACCGTTGGAACTGGCTCGAAAATGTGGGTTATTGGTTCTCGATGAAATCGACACAGATCAAAACTCAGAATACGACAAACGAGAACTGCGTGATTTGATCGACACTCGATACCGTGAATACCAAAAACCCACTTTACTTTTAACGAATGTGAAACCTAATGGACTTAGGGATGCACTGGACTACTCAATCCTTGATCGCATTCGAGAAAATGGGGCAATCCTTCAACTTTTGGGTACTTCATATCGAGGCAACAACCCGGATCAATAACAAAATCAACACTCGGTAAGTCTCTGATTTCTGGTAGACTCAATCAAGGAAGGTAAATAATCATGGCATCACTCATTCGAGACAAAAACGGCTCCAAACGCATCCAGTTCATGTTTGCTAAAAATGATCGACGCACGCTCCGATTGGGCAAGATCAATGTAAAGGCAGCCGAAGCATTCAAAGCCCGTGTAGAGCCGTTGATTGCAGCAGCTAGAACAAACACCTCGATCGGCTCACAGACCGCCCAATGGCTCGCAGAGCTTCCCGACGATACTTATGACAAACTGGTGCAGGTTGATCTTGCCAAGCCTAGAGCCGCCGCCATTAAACACACACTGGGTAATCTACTCCATGAGTCATTCGCCACGATGAATGTGAAGGATAATACTCGCATACGCTACTCTCAGACCAAGCGGCTACTCATCGAACATTTTGGCAAAGACCAACCGCTCGATTCCATTACCCCGCACGATGCAGACAAGTACCGCGTTTGGCTTGAAACCAAGGAATCCAAACATGGAAAGCCATACTCCACTGCAAAGGTATCCAAAGAAGTTCAGATCACAAAAATGTTCTTTAAGCAAGCCATCCGATGGTCGATGATCCCTAGCAATCCATTCGAGGGGGTAAGAGCGGGCGCACAAACGAATCAAGATCGAAAGTATTATCTCACTCCCGAGGATGCCCACAAACTCTTAGAAATGGCTCCCGATTCCGAATGGCGTTGCATCATTGCGCTCGCCCGCTTTGGTGGCTTGCGTTGCCCTTCCGAAGTTCTTGGGGTGCAGTGGGGGGATATTGACTGGGAACAAGGCCGGATGCTTGTGCGGTCTCCAAAGACCGAGCGGCATATCGGCAAAGCCGAGCGAATAATCCCGCTATTTCCCGAGCTTCGATCAGTGTTGACGCAAGCCTTTGTACTTGCTCCAGAGGGCAGTATGTATGTGACTGGGCGGTTTGGAGGGACAAATGCTAACCTTGGGACACAGTTCAAGCGGATCATTGTTCGGGCTGGGCTCATCCCGTGGCCGCGTCTATTCAATGCCATGCGAGCGAGCCGAGCGACAGAACTAGCAGCCGAATATCCAGCAGCGATTTGCACAGCATGGATGGGGCACACCCAAGCCATTGGAGAGGTTCACTATCACATGGTTCGGGATTCTGACTTTGAGCGGGCAGTGGGCACATTCACCATCGGGCCTGATGCAAAGCGGGCCCAACGACGCGGCGCAGAAAGCGGCGCACTTGTGGCGCAAAACACGGCGCAGCAGCAATCCACAATAACCAGCAAAGAGCATCAAAACAGAGCGCAAATAGAAAAAGGATCAGCAGTTATGCCGATCCTTGCAGGTCGTTGCGATTCTTTGCAGAATACATTTAATGGGCCCGGACAGACTTGAACTGTCGACCTCACCGTTATCAGCGGTGCGCTCTACCAACTGAGCTACGGGCCCTCGGGTCGTGAGTATAGCCTCAGGTTCGATGATCGTCGCCTTTGGAGGGGGGCAGATTTGATCAATCTGATGATGAAGGATCAAAAACCGCCTGTTGTCTGTGATCCGAGAGGAATTCCGGTTTCAATCGTGCGTTTTTAAGACCGAGAATATACAATATGACAGATCAATGGCTGTGATAGCCAATCTTGCAAGGCGATCGCCTGTGCGATGAACCAGGAGCCCCCAAATGATCAACTCAGATGCAGAATACAACAATATCATTGATGGCGACGATGCCCGCCGGGCGCAGAAGGCAGCAGATGACTCCGCGGGGTTAGACCACACACAGATTGATACCGAATCCCTCTATGTCACCCAGCATTACGATCGGTACACCCAGGAAAACCACAAGGTCTGGAAGATGATGTGGGAAAAACGATGGGATGTGCTCGAACAACAAGCATCAAGAACTTACCTTGCAGGATTAAACGCGATCAATCTTGATCCGGATCGGGTCCCGTTGCTTTTCGGCACGATCACCGATCCGTATGACTCAACGAAGAAAATTACAGGCATCAACGAGTTCCTCCGTCCGCTCACAGGTTGGCAATCGAGGGGTGTCCCCGGATACCTCCCCGCGAAGGCATTTTTTAGTTGCTTGAGCAGACGCGAGTTTCCTTCAACAGTGATCATGCGTCCTGAAAGCAAAATTGATTACCTCCCCGAACCGGATATTTTCCATGATGTCTTTGGACATGTGCCTTTGCATGCTGATCCAGTCTTCGCAGACTTCCTCCAAACCTACGGCAAAGCAGCACTCCTGGCAGGTCCTGAACACGAAGAGGCGCTGGCGCGACTATTCTGGTTTACGGTTGAGTTTGGATTGATTTCAGAAGATGACCGCCTCAAGGTGTATGGATCTGGTACGATCTCGTCACACGGAGAATCTGAATACGCGCTCAATGCACCCGAAGGCAAAGCGGGCAGGGATGCAGGACAGATCGAACGCCGAGCATTTGATATTGATCGTGTGATCAACACACCATTCGAGATCGATCATTTCCAAGATGTGGTCTATGTACTTGACAGCTTTGATCAACTCCGCGATGCGATGAACGACTATGCGGATCGGGTCATGGAAGATTCGAGTTCTGCTGCGGGTGCATGATTTGCAGTTCGAAGAGAAACGGATTGTGCACTATGTCCCGAGTTGCCGTAGATATCAAGTCGTATCTGAATCGGATTGGGTACCCCGAATGCGATGAGGTTCGACCCGATATCGAAACACTCGGAAGAGTTCAACTCGCCCATGCGTGTACAGTCCCGTTCGAGAATATCGATGTCATCTTAAAAAAACCAATCGCGTTAGATATCGCGAGTGTTCAGCAAAAACTCGTTACATCACGCAGAGGCGGGTACTGCTTCGAGCAAAACATGCTCATCATTGAAGTGCTCAAGCACATTGGGTTCGATGTGCAGGCGCTCTCCGCTCGGGTTCGTGTCGGCAGAACCCGTGACTTTACACCACCACGCACGCACCTGTTTGCAAGGGTGAATCTCGAAGGGGTGCCTTGGCTTGTCGATGTCGGAGTGGGGGGGATGACACCGACTGCTCCACTACGGATGGACATCAGTGATCCACAAACAACATTGCACGATACACGCAGGATTATCCATGGAGAAGACGCCAATAACCTGCCACGATGGTTCCATCAAGTATTGCTCGATGATGTCTGGCACGATATCTATGACTTTACAGGGGAAGAGATGCCCATGATCGATCGCGAAGTCGGCAACTGGTGGACGAGCACCAACCCAGAATCAAAGTTCCGTCAAAGCATCATGGCTGCGCTGGCGGTGCCTGACGGCTCAAGACATTCACTCTCAACACATCAATATGTCCGCAGATCCGCGGGCAATGTACTCGAAAAAATCGAGATCAAGACTTCCGAACAGATGGTGTCGATCCTTGCCGACCGGTTTGGAATTGATCTACCAAAAACCACAGTGTTCGGGATCGAAGGCTTGTGATCAATCTTTGTTCTAAGATAATCAAATGAACGAATCGCAACTCCATGAACATATCTACGCCCGATCTGTCGGCCTAATCGCGGGGGGATCAACCGAGATCCTGCTCGGACCGGGGGATGATGCTGCGGTAACTCGTTCAACTACTGGCGACATCTCATTGCTCACCGTCGATCAAGTCGTCGAAGGGCGACACTTCACATCAGACACCGACATCAACCTCATCGCACGAAAAGCGATCGCGAGATCTGTTTCAGATATCGCAGCGATGGGTGGCGAGCCGAGTTGGGCGCTCGCGACAGGTGTACTCCCCAAAGACTACCCACAAAGCGACGAACTCTTCGACGCGCTGAGCAGATGGGCAAAGCACTGGAACTGCCCTCTCATCGGAGGCGACATCGCAACACATGGTTCGACCGACCATCCACTCACACTCACCGTGACCGTCGGGGGAACCATGCAACGGGGCTCAACACCAGTCCTCCGATCAGGCGCTCGCGATGGAGATATGCTCTATCTCACGGGACCGGTTGGTGATTCATTCAATAGCAGCCATCACCTCAACTTTGAACCCCGTGTCAACGCAGGATTGTGGGCATCGAAGAACAGTGTACACGCGATGATGGATATATCCGATGGGCTCGGACGAGACTCACACCGGATCGCAACTGCATCCAATGTCTGTATCGAGATTGATACATCCAAGGTGCCGATGAATCCAGGCTGCAAAGATTGGAAGCAAGCAATCAGTGAAGGCGAAGATTACGAGTTGCTGATCGCCCTTGATCCAAATACACCCATCGCTGATTCACCACGCAAACTTCTGGGACCAATTGGCACAGTCCGTGCCTGTAATCCCAATGAAAAACCCGGATCAACAATCGTTGACCCGGGTGGTGTTCCTCATCACGCAGAGCAGCTTGGTTGGGATCACTAAACGATCCAATTCAAATTATTGCTTCGGTTTGCCGTTACTTTTTCCCTTGCCCTTGCCGCCGCCTTTTTTCTTCTGACCAGGTCCAGCTTTACCCGCAGCATCGCGCCGATAATCAGTCTTACCCTTATCTCGTGACTTGGACTTTCTGCTTCGCCGTTGCCCCCCAGGTGCCTTCTTAAATCCAGCACCTTCGGTTTCTTCACCAAGACCGCCCGGACCACCACCAAGGGTGAGGTTCGCTGCAGGACCTTTGCGTTTGCCCGCTGCGCGTCGTTCGCCGTCGGCAATCGTCAGATCCATGCGTCGGGTCTGCAGATCAACATTGGCAATCCGCACCGTCAACCGATCTCCAATCGAATAACTCCGCCCGGAATGAATATCAACCATCGCCCCGGTCCGATCGTCAATCTTCCAAGTCGGTGGGCGTTTGGATCGTGTCGTATCACCAATCAGATCACCCTTGGCAACCATCCCATCTGCGAGGTACTTCTCAATCTGGACATAGATGCCCTTGGGTGAGATGCCGGTGACACATGCTTCGAACTCTTCGCCGATGTGATCCACCATAAGCTGGAGCACCAAGAACGCCCGCAGTTCACGCTCGGCTTGTGCCGCGTTCACCTCGGTGTTCGAACACTGGTTCCCGATCTCGACGAGTTCTTCACGACTCGGGCAATACTCAAGATCACGAAGATCCCGTCCGAGTGCCTTCTTCGCCCCGTCAGTCTGCGGGCGGGTATCGCCATTGTTCGTCGCCTTGAGATACGCAAACATCGCACGATGCAATGTTAAGTCAGGGTACCGACGAATCGGAGAAGTGAAGTGAGCATACGCATGTGATGCGAGCGCATAATGCCCGATCAATGCCGGCGAATACACCGCTTTGGTCATCGTGCGAAGCACCGCAGTATGCACCGCGCGTGATGCAGGAGTCCCCGCAGTCGTATCGAGCAAAGTCTGAAGCTCTTCACGCGTCGGTGATTGCGGGATCGTGAACCCCGCGACCTTGGCGGTCTTTCGCAGATCATTCACATCACCGGGAGTTGGTTCAGGATGTGTTCTTCGCAAGATCGGGACATCGAGTTGTTCGAACAAAATCGCCATCGATTCATTCGCTTCAACCATGAACATCTCGATGAGCGTATGGGTGAACGCATCGTCTTCCTTCTGCGCATCAATGACCTTGCCATCTTCATCAAAGATCAAATCAACTTCAGGAAGATCAAGATGAATCATCCCCGCTTTGTGCCGACGAGCTTGGATCAATCGTGAGAGCCGATCCATGCTTTTTACCGATTCAATCAACTCCTCAGTGTGCGGCGTATCAGTCTTCGCGTGCACCTTTGCTTCTTCAAGATCACCATCAATCAACGCCTGCGCTTCGAGATAGGTCATCCGCTTACGAGACTTGATCAATGATTGGCACAACCCGCGCCCAACCACATTGCCCATCTTGTCGTAACGGATAATGCAGGTCTTTGCATAACGCAAAACACCTTCTTGAAGGGAGCAAATCCCGTTGGACAACACTTCTGGGAGCATCGGGATCACCAACCGAGGAAGATACACGGAGTTGCCGCGTTCCTTCGCTTCAATATCCAGTTCGGTGCCGGGTTGAATATAATGCGCGACATCCGCGATATGAATCCCCAGTTCCCATCCACCATTATCAAGGCGTTTGAGCGAAATCGCATCGTCATAGTCCTTCGCATCAGGCGGATCGATCGTCGTGATGAAATCACCCGTCAAATCCTTACGCATATCAAGCGCACCGATCCCTTGTGATTCATACAGATCCATCTCTTCATCAAATCGACGGGTCGCTTCGCGCGCTTGTTGGACACAGCTCTCCGGGAACTCATTGCTTGGCAATGAATACGCCGCGATCACTGCCTGCGTTTCGACATCGGGTTCGCCTGCTTCACCAAGCACTTTGGTGACGACGCCTTTGGCGAGTCGCCCGTGCTCTGGATATTCGACGATCTCGATGACCACCTTGTCACCGGGTTTTACATTCTTTGATTCCGCATCACGGATGACGATCGGTTCGGTGAGCTCGCGGCCGTCAGGGTACACCAACCATCGGCCATCGCGTTTGTCAATCTCACCAGTAAACTGAGCACGCTTGCGTGCGACAATGTCGAGCACTTCGCCCGCATACTGGCGCTCCATGGTTCCGAGTCGGTGCTCGCGCCGTTGATCACGCTCAAAGTAGACCTTGACCGTGTCCCCGGTCAATGCATTCATCGTGTATTGAGGCGGGATGAAAATATCCGATCCGTGCATCTTCTGTGATGCAATTACAAACCCAACGCCTGAGGCGGTGCCTCGGAACTGTCCGATCAACTCGCCCTCATCAGGACGGAACGGCAACTGAATCTTCCCAGTCTCGGAAAGATCAATCACGCCCTCCTCATGGAGCTCGCGCACCGCGGTTGCAAACTCTTTCACATCTTCGATGTTGAGTTCCTTTGCAACGAGTGGGATGGGCTTGGGGGTGTAGGTTTCGTGTGAAATGTGGGAGACCAATCGGTCTCGGAATCTGCCTGGCATAGAAATCCTGTTCTGTTTGCTCGTTTTGTATCTTCTCTACTGTTTTGTTCTAATCGTAGCGTCCATCGGCATTTGAAAACTACTTTGGTGAACCAATCATCGCTTGTCTACCATCTTTCTATGTCAATCGAGGCCAATAAAGTCCAGTTTCGATATCCCAAAGGCCCAATCGTCCTTGATGGGATCTCCTGCTCGGTCAAATCCGCGGGGGTGACCGCGATCATCGGACCCAATGGCAGCGGCAAATCAACCTTAATTCGCCTCCTTGCCGGACTCCGAACACTCGAATCGGGTGATATTACGATCAATGGGGATAAGCTCAGGTCATTGTCGCATAAAGATCGTGCAAAACAGATCGCGTTTATTGAGCAGCGACCCAATCTCGCCTTCGATTTTTCAGTCCAACGCGTCATCGAGTTCGGTATCCACGC
Organism: uncultured bacterium; assembly: GCA_963976235.1. GTDB lineage: Bacteria > Planctomycetota > Phycisphaerae > Phycisphaerales > UBA1924 > UBA1924. The sequence goes on along the minus strand of CAXBJM010000002.1, from coordinate 674,734 downwards.
GTCAAGAGTAGACGATGGGGCTGTCTCGGAGGCGCTCGAACGATTCGAACTCACAGATATCGCGTTGAAACCATATGGACACCTCTCAGTTGGGCAACAACAACGGGTTTCAGTCGCTCGCGCATGGGTTCAGATAGCTCCGAATCGCAACGGATATCTACTCGCAGATGAACCCTGTTCCGCGATGGACCCCAAGCACGCCCTCCAAACGATGGAAGCACTCAAATCACTCGCGCAATCCGGGGTAGGTGTCGGGGTCGTCATCCATGACCTGACCAGTGCTGCGAGATGGGCAGAGCACGCGATCGTTCTGAACGAGCAAGGCAAGCTCGTTGCTCAAGGATCAGCAGATGAAGTGTTCACCGAATCAGTACTCTCATCCGTGTTTGATGTCCAAATTCAACGGCACAATCTCCCAAACGGGCACTGGGCATTGATACCGAACCATGAATGATCAAGAATAACTACACACATGATGAAGTTTGCGATATACTCGTATCGTGCTTCAAAACATTATCAACTGGGTTATGGGCAATGCTTTTCTGATCATCATCATCGGTGGCGGGTTGTTCAATGTCGCTGTCCGGATGGCACAAAAAGCCAAAGAGCAACGAGCAAAGCGTGCAGCATTGCAAGCAATGGCTCGACAGAAACAAGAATCTCTACGCACTGGTCATACAGTCCCTGCCCCAACACCCGTACAAACTCAACAGCCTCAGACAGACCCGCGTCAAGAACGGATCGAAGCGCTCCGCAAGGAACGCATGGAACAACTCCGTGCATTGCGAGAGAAACGATCCAATCCACAAATCTCTGCGACAACATCGACTTCTAGCATTTCTCAGAATCATCCCAATCTGCCTCCGATCCCAGTGCAGAATGCTCCACAAAACAAACGCACTCAAGCAACTGCTCAATCACGTCAATCACCAACCCCCAACTCTGGGCAGTCTCGTCGGCCCAATATCGTCGCAACATCGACGCAAGTTCCGAGTTCACAGGCGCCAAACCAGCGTCGTCGCCCTCAGCAAGATCAGCTTGTCGCACAGTCCGATCAACAACGGCGAGTAAAAAGAGAGACAAACCAGCGTCACGCCGGTCATGTCGAGAGTTTGCGCGAAGCATCAAATCCATCGCTTCACAACACAATCCACGATAAATCGACACTGCTCCCCGCACAATCTGCACGATCGATGCTCCGATCCCGATCCGCCATCCGTCAAGCGATTTTGCTTCGTGAGATTCTCGACACCCCGGTTGGACTACGGAATCAGGATATTGCATCGGGTTCAATATTCGAATAAGAAGAATCAAGTGCGACGAGCATTGCATATTCAACGATTTCATCCAAATTCAGGGACGGAATCCGTGTCCTTTCATGTTGTTGCGTTCAATCGCTCGATATACTCCAGTATGCGAATATCTGCTTTGAGCGTGTTCAAATCAACGACGGTTTTGTTGGGAGCTCTCCCCATCTGTGTGCTTGTTGGGTGCAATACCTTTGACAGCGCACCGCGTGGTGCCAAGAGTCTGTTCCAGGTATTCACACCGACCACCTCGCCAACACAAGCAGCAGAGATGGCAACCGATCAGTACAGCGCTGAGAACCGGTATGAGGGGACAACATTGCTCTCCAATGCGGACTTCGGTGGTGAAGGCGTTTACATCGAGCTCTACATTGATGGAGCAACAGATCCCGATGCGGGTGTGCGAAGCGCTGCAGTTCGGGCGCTTGGTCGTCATGGTGATCCCGAACATGTCGGACTCATTGTCGATGCATTGTCCGATGAAGATGGCAAAGTCCGGATCGAAGCAGCCCGTGCACTCCAGCGTGTGCACAGCTCAACCGCGGTCAAACCATTGATCAACGCGATGACCGAATCAGAAGAATCCAATGTGGATGTTCGTTCGTCCGCTGCAGATGCGCTTGGACAGTACCGTGTGAATGAAGTTGTCCAGGCACTCATTTCTGGACTTCAAGATTCAAGACTCGTTGTCAATAACAGGGTTCAGCATTCGCTTTTAATGTTAACCGGTCAGAACTTCGGGCTCGATCGTTCCGCGTGGTTAGACTGGTACAACCAAACAGATAATCTGTTTGCAGGTGCCCAGCCGTACACCTATCCGGTGTTTAATCGCAAGAAACGATTGATCGAATACTTACCTTTGATCCCGCCACCACCCAACGAATCAACCTCTACACCTGTAGGCATGGACCCGGTGACCGACGAGATCTAATCGGGACTGATGCTGAGCGTGTCGTCCGGTAACCATACTGAAAGTTTGTGATGCATACAGAACACGAAACGGTTTGTCTTGTGCGACATCGTTTTCAGATTGTGATGTAATCAACCACAGATCTATTCGATACTCATTGCATGAGGGTGTGCCTGAACACCTGTTTTATGTATGGTTTTTGAGGAGTTCAGTCTATTGCTCGCAGTCCGCAAGTCTAATTCCGAGGTTTTTCTTGACCGCAGCGCAGCTGATCCATCACCCAATGATGGGCAGGCGCTAATCCGTCCCACGCGGGTGCTGATTGGTCCATGCGACACCGCTGCGTGCCGAAACGAGATCGAGCATGACGGGATTCTGGGATATCAGTTCGTCGGGGTGGTTGAATCTTGCAGCGATCAAGAATGGGTCGGAGCGCGAGTTGTAGGCAATGTGAACATCGCTGAACTCAACTCAGAGATCGCTCGCCGCGGATTGGCAAACCATGATCCCGAACGCGGGGTCTTGGGGTTAAAAAACCGCGACGGGTGCTTGGCAGAGCGCTTTGTCCTCGAAACACGCAATCTCGTTCGTGTGCCTGATGAGATCGATGATGATTGTGCAGTCTTTGCATCCCCGTTAGCATCCGCCGTGCATGCATCACAGATTGTGCATCTCGAAGGAAAACCATTCATAACGGTGCTCGGAGAGGGACTCCCCGGATTACTCTGCGCTCAGGTCATGACCAAGCTCAATGCATCGGTCCGATTGCTCGGGGTTGATGCTCGTCGTCTTGAACTCTGCGCCAAGTGGGGGATTAAGCATCGACACCTCGACGATGTCGGGCGCAGGCACGATCAGGATGTCGTGATCGACACAACAATGGACCCCGCGAGTCTCGATATCGCGATGCGGATGGTTCGACCTAGAGGCACAATCGTGCTGAGAGGTGAACCCATCCCCATACTCAAACCAACATCATCGTCTGATGATGCACAAGCACCGTTCAACTACGCACCGATTATGGCCAATGAGATCCAGGTCATCGGCGCTCGCTGCGGCAACATCAATGACGGCTTACGCGCCATGAGCACAGGTGGGATCGACCTGAGTGGTCTGATCACCAAGCAGGTCCCATTCGCCGATGCGATCAACGCGTTCAGACTCGCTCAAGATGATGAGCAGATCGCGGTGATTGTCAATATGGAACTCTAAATACCATGCGTAACTGCGAGGAGAGATATCACTCGATGATCAGTACACCATCGAGCACATTCACTGCTGCCGGCCACATCGATGCAAGTATCCCCGCAGTGATCAGCGCATACACCACACCATCAAAGAAGCAAGTGATGATGAATCGTGTGGGTTTCCCCCAAAATACATCATTGACGAGACTGCCCATGCAATGACCAAGGATCGCGGTTGTGCACGCAACCCGGAAGACATGCATGTACTCCGCGCCGTGAGGCACACTCAACCCGGTGATGTACACCACAAAGAGTGTGATGATCGTATAAGCAATGAAAGTCTTCAATAGGTTCATGCCAAAGTTTGGTTTGCCCGCATACACCGTCAACATACCCCACGGTCCTGCGTCCCATTTCGCAGTCCCTTCATCAGTCTTCAAATCTTTCATTTCACAACCAGGGTACATATACAATCCTGGTTTGATGTCGAGTGACTTCATCGTGTCGAGGTATGCTGCTTCCTTGTCTTTAAGAAACACGATGTCCTTTTTATGGTGAGGCAACACCATCCACATGATCGAGCTCGCGAAGAAGACAACAACGCTTGCAATAAGCAAAGGCAACCAAAGTTCGGCGATTGATACAGGGTCCATAGAAAAGTTCCTTTCGTGTGTGACGCTCAGTGTACCAGAATTTTGCCCAAAAGAAAAACCCTGCACCGCTTGGGAAAGCGTGCAGGGCTTGTATTTCAGTAAAGGATCTCAGATCCGATCGGTGAATGATTTATTCGCCGCTGACAGGCATGGATTCGAGGACTGAGTCAATCAATCCGTACTTGATCATTTCCTGATCGTCGAGCCAAAGATTGCGATCGCAATCGTGTTTGATCTTGTCTTGGTCTTGCCCAGTTGCATCGGAGTAGATCCGGTACAAGCGATCACGCAGACGGAGCATTTCCTTCGCTTCAATCTCAAGATCAGTCGCTTGTCCTTCCATCACACCAGAAAGTAATGGCTGATGCATTAGGTTGCGTGCGTTCTTGAGTGCGTAGCGCTTGCCCTTTGCTCCCGAACATGCGATCACCGAACCCATCGATGCTGCCTGTCCGATGACATAGGTGCAGATGTCAGGTTTGATGAAGTTCATTGTGTCGACAATGCCAAGACCTGCAGTGACAGAACCACCCGGTGAGTTGACATAGAGATGAATGTCCGACTTTGCATCTTCGTTGGCAAGGAAGAGAAGCTGGGCAACAATGAGGTTGGCCATCTCGTCCATCACGCCGCCGGTGACGAAGATGATGCGGTCTTTGAGCAGTCTTGAGAAGATGTCGTACGAGCGTTCGCCTCTGCCGGATTGCTCGATCACAATCGGGACCAGATGTGCACTTGGGTTTGTCATATCGTGTTCACCTTATTTGGTGGGGGTAATCGTGTGTTGAAAATCTACATCTACCATTTCGCAAGCATTAGCTTGGGATCTTTGGCATCTCTGGCGGTTCAGTGAGCACTTCGTCGACTAAGCCGTAGTCCTTTGCTTCTTGTGCATCGAAGTACATGTCGCGTTCAGAGTCTTCGCGAACTCGTTCTGCGGTTTGTCCGGTATGCTTTGCCAAGATGTCGATCAAGGTCTGCTTCGTCTTGATGATTTGTTCTGCCTGAAGCCTGATATCTTCTGCTTGGCCGGTGATCCCGCCGTAAGGCTGATGGATCATGACTTTCGCGTGCGGAAGAATGAATCGGCGTCCCTTGGTACCTGCGGTCATCAACACCGAACCACCGGAGTATGCTCGGCCGATGCAATAGGTCGCGATCGGTGAACTCAGGAAGCGCATCGTGTCATAGAGCGCGAGGGTGTCATCGACGACACCGCCTGGGCAGTTGATGTAGAAGTTAATTTCTTGGTTTCGGCGCTGATTCTCAAGATAGAGCATCTGCATCATGACGCGTGAAGCGGAAGCATGATTAATTTCGCCGACGAGGAAAACAATGCGATTTTCGAGCAAGAGCTCGTCAATACTCATTTCGCGAGTTCGTTGGTAACTTACTGATGCTGAAGCCATAAGTCTTTCCCTGACATGTATCTACAGTCGTTTTGGGTGGTAAATTCTACGGAGATCGCTCCGCATACCCAAAACAACCAGGTTATATCCGTGATTATTCATCGGTCATATCGGGCATTCTCAATAGACCCACCCACGAATCAGAATCAGAAATCGATGATACTGATCTACTATAAAGGTTTGCCCATCGGGGGTGGTGCTTCTACAGTTGAAGCCATGCTTGTTTTGTCCACTCTCGGGCAAACCTGCAAACCATTACTCCTGCGAGACATCCAGCGTGCCAACAGCGGTTATAAGCGATATTCACGGCAATGCTGCCGCACTCAAGAAAGTCCTCGAACATATTCATGCTCGTGGAATTAATCGTATTGTCTGCCTCGGAGACATTGTCGGTTATGGTCCAGAACCACTTGAATGCGTCGATCTTGTCCAAGAGCACTGCGAATGGGCCCTCATGGGGAACCATGATTTCGGTGTCCTCTACGAACCGACAAATTTTAATGCGACCGCAGAGGGTGCCGCGTATTGGACACGCGAGCAGTTCGACGCAGAACCAGACGAAGAGAAACGAGCCCAACGATACAAGTTCCTCGGCGAACTCCGGGTTCGTGCGGTCGAAGATCTCTGCGAGGACGGCACACCGATCCTGGCAGTGCACGCGTCTCCCCGTAGACCGATCAATGAATATATATTTCCAGATGATGTGAATGATTCACCTGACAAAATGGATGCAATCTTTGATCGAGTCGATCAGATCGCGCTCGTGGGTCACACCCATGTCCCAGGAGTCTTCTCAAACGAACCAGATTTCTATCCGCCTTCCGAGATTGGTGACGAACCGATCTTCCGGTTTATTGCAGACGAGAAAGCGGTGATCAATGTCGGTTCTGTTGGACAACCACGGGATCTAGATCCACGAGCGAGCTACATCGTCCTCTCCCCTGGTCAGGTTGAGTTTGTACGCGTGGAATACGATATCAAAGAAACCGCAGACAAGATCAAAGCGATTCCGCAGCTCCATGATTGGCTCGGAGATCGTCTTTACGAAGGGCGATAAGCCCTTTCGTACATATGAATCAGATTCAGCAGTAATTATTTTCCGCTTATAAATGCCCAACTCGCACGCTTCATCACAACTGAAGCAGCACGGAACCTTGCTCCATGAACGCATCGACAACGAACATCAATCTTCCTACTCGTCGATCAACGCCTTTGGGTTTGATCGGATTGTCAGTGCTTGCGTGCCTAAGTGTGCTCGCACTGACATTCACGCTGACATCAAACGGGCATGCGAATCATGCGCACCATACCCATGGGGCAATTAAATCAGTTTCATGGATGCAAGATGATGACGGGCAAACTGTTGAACAAACATCTGACGGAACCGATGCAGAAGAAAGCGCTACACAACAAGACGCGCCGGTTGAACCTGTGATCAGTGTCCCCACAGTTGCGACGCATTTCTATCATGCAAGAGTTGTCGAGCTCCCAGAATCAGGGTTTACAACACTCGGAGATATCGACGATAAGACACAAAAAACCGTCCTTGAGTTTACCCATCAAGGTGCGGGCATCTCAGCACTCCGTCTTCCAGATGACTTTGAAACAGTCAAAGGCGAAAAGCATGTTGAACTCCAACAAGAGACCCCATCCGCGGATGGAAGTTTCACCGTAGTACCATTCGCAGCACTCAATGTCCATATCAACGGCGAGTCGGTTCTGCTTACCGGAACCAAGACCCAATCCGTATGGGCAGAAGTTTCTCCGGGTGTGTTCGAAGCATTTGTCGATGACGAAGACGCCAACCCCGTCCTGCGTATCCAGCGCACATTCACACTTAAACCAAGCTCAGAGCATGGATTTATTTTCAGTGAATTCGTTGAGAACCTAAGTGGTGATGAACTACGCGTTCGCCTTATATCAACCGGACCGATTGATATGCCCAAAGCGAAAACAACCTACGCAGGTGATCGCAGACGAGTGCGATATGGATATTTGCTCTCCCCCGAACGCCAGAGCACTTCGTTGACCGTGAGTTCCGATGAGGAACTCAAGAGCAGAAACAAACTGCTTGGCAAAAAAGAAACAACCCAATACGGCAAAGCATACCCATCCACCTTGCGTGTGTGGCCAAACGAAGATTTGCTCCCACATTCGAGTCGTTTGTCTTGGCTCGCGCTGAGCGATCGGTACTTTGTCATTGCGATGCACCCACATTTCGATTTTACAACCGTTCAAAGCGCGGACGAAAAACTATTCACTGGGTATAACTCAATCGATCGATTGGTGATGGATCCCTACGCAGATCCAATCAACGCGGTGGTCGTTCTCCAGATGATTGGCGATGAGCATGTGCTCGCCACCGGCGACACATACAACAATACATTCGGCGTGTATGCCGGTCCGCGGAATCGCCCGGTCATGAACAAGGAACCAGTGTTGGCAGCGCTCAACATGCCAACAATGGTGGTCTCAAACCTCGGGGGGATGTGTGCCCCGTGTACCTTTAGTTGGTTGACTGATATCCTGATCGGTGTCCTGCGGACATTCCACTCGATCGTCGGGGACTGGGCGGTATCTATCTTCCTACTCGTGATCCTTGTCAGAAGCTGTCTCCATCCCGTGACCCGCTGGTCACAGATCCGGGTTCAGCGATTCAGTGTACAGATGCAAGAGATGGCGCCCAAACAAAAGCTCATCCGTGAGAAATACAAGAATGATTCCAAAAAGCAACAAGCAGAGATGAGCAAGCTCTGGAAAGAGGAAGGGATATCCCCCGCGGGTATGCTCGGATGTTTGCCAATGTTCTTGCAATCCCCTGTTTGGATTGCACTCTACGCAACCCTCTTCTTTGCATCCGAGCTCCGTCATGAACCAGCATTCTACGGCGTATTCCAAGATGCATTGAACTGGCAGTTCATGAATGACCTGTCCGCTCCCGACGGTGCTATTCCATTGCCTGCATCAATGCACTTCAGTTTCCCGATGTGGGGGAATGTGAACTCGGTCAATATCCTGCCTTTGTTCCTCGGTTTTGTGATGTTCGCGCATCAGAAATACCTCACCCCTCCGACACAAGCAACGATGACCCCAGAGCAGAAATCACAACAGAAGATGATGAAGGTGATGACGATCGGACTATTCCCGATCATGATGTACGCCGCTCCCTCTGGTTTGGCGCTCTACTTCATCACCAACTCAACCATCGCGGTGATCGAGAACAAATGGATCCGATCCCACATGAAGAAGCACGGCATGCTTGAGATTGAAAACATCCGAGCATCCAAGAAGGACAAGGGACCCGGTTTCCTCCAACGGATGACCGACGCCGCAGAAGCACAACGACAGCTCAAAGAAAAAGGTCCTGCCCAACCGAACCCTGCTTCGAAGAACAGCCGACGCGGTAAGCCTTAATCGGAGAGAATCGTGCCCACAGGCGGAACCATCACAGCTCCAAGCACCGCGCCGGGGTCTTCGTCGCGTGCGATGATCCGTGTGTCGGGTTCGGATGTCCGCAGTTGTGCAATGAGTCTGATGGGACTCACACTCGATGCTCGAGGCGTGCACCAAGCTCGATGCAAGCTCCTTGACGGACGAACACTTGCGATGATTGTGCTCTGGTACCCCGGACCAAATAGCTATACCGGCGAAGACACCATCGAACTGGTCATGCCTGGTAATCCGGTGCTCATCGAAATGGTCATCGACGCACTCCTCGCGATTCAAGGCGTGTCCTATGCGCAACCCGGAGAGTTCAGCGCACGATCATATCTCAATGGACGCCTGACACTTCAAGAGGCTGAAGGGATTGCGTTACGCATCGCTGCAGAGCACGAGGAAACCCTTCAAGCTGCGAGTTCTTTGCTCGACGGTTCCTACGGCCGATCATGCAGCGCGTGGGTCGAAGAAATTGCAACCCTTCTGGCGCTCGTTGAATCCGGAGTAGACTTTTCAGATCAAGACGATGTCATACCGATCACCCCTGATGCGTTGGATGCAAGACTCGATGCAATCGAGAACGACATTCACGCCCAGATCGGATCAGACGCAGGGGATCGAGTCCAGACAGATCACCCTCAGGTGGTATTCATGGGCAGACCCAATGCCGGGAAGAGTTCACTGTTCAATGTCTTGCTCGGACGACGAAGAGCAACTGTTTCCGATCAAGCAGGAACCACGCGTGATGCAATTCAAGAGGAGATTGATTTAGGAGTTGATGTCCCAGGTGCAGGGATCATCGAACTCGTCGATCTTGCAGGGCTCGGCGAACAGGCAATTGATGATATTGATCGCGATGCGCAAGTCCGTGCACGGCAAGCGATCGAATCAGCAGCGGTTGTACTCTGGTGTGATCCATCGGGTCGGTTCGACCAAGCAGATGCATTACTCTTTGGCGTACCCACAGCGATTCCGATTGTTCGTGTGCGGACAAAGTCAGATCTTCCGATGCCTGAACCCATCGCTGCCGGATTTGAGAGTCTCGCGGTTTGTGCGCTCGACGGTTCCGCGATGGGCTCGCTTCGCCGTGCGATTGCTGATGCGGTGTCTATACGAACAGGTTCGGGTGTGGGGGTGTTTGTGCCTCGACATCGCAGGGCGTTGGTGCAAGCACACGACGGGATCGTCTCCGCTCGCTCCAGACTCGATGCCTCATCCAGAATTATCGAAGAACCAGAGCTCGTTGCCCTTGGAATGCGTCAATCGCTTGATGCGTTGGGTGAACTTGTTGGTGATATTTCTCCAGATGATGTCATCGGACGAGTATTCGCAACCTTCTGCGTGGGAAAATAACGCATTCAACTGAAAACTGATGTCGTTTTCGGACGCTGCCCGTATTTCATCTTGGTCGTGTGCCAACAAACTACTGAAAATACTTTCGATAACCACAAATTGGAGCATCCCTGCACAGGATGCAACAACCAAGACGGATCCGATGAGCAATGTCCTCTCAATCGCATGGTTCCTGCTCGATATGAGCGGAATCATCGCCGAAATATGAACGGACGAGCATACGAAATGAGATCGCCATATGTTTGGCATCGTGTGCAGCTGGAGAATCTGCGATGAGTATTCGACTCGGCGAACTGTTGGTTGAACAAGGTGCGATCACACTTGATCAACGAGATGAAATTTTGTCAATGCAATCAAACTCGCATCGCCCATTCGGGGTGATCGCAGAAGAAATGTTTGGAGTGTCACCAAGCGATATCGAGGACGCATGGGCAATACAGTACGCCACGATCGCGATGCGGATTGATCCATTGTCTGTAGATGTGTGCAAAGACACACTCGATATCATCACCAAGCGCCAAGCTTGGCAGTTTGGACTAATCCCCATCCGTGAATATGAAGGCGAGATCCAGTTTGTAACTTCAATGGAATGCATGGCAAGAGCGTTACGGTTCGTCGGTTGGCGGATTCCTGTGCTGTGCACCTTCGCCATTTGCGATCTGGATACACTCAAAGGTGGATTGGCACTGCATTATCCATTCGAGAGTTTAGATTCAGAGACTGCAGACAAGTTCCTGCGTCAACGCCCCGCAGCATAAACCAGCAAATGCAAATAAAAACAGGACTGATCTTTCAATCAGTCCTGCGCGTTTGTAGTTTCGTAAATACACCGGGTCCAACAACCTGCCCGGCATTGGCATCAGTTATCGGCGGGTCGCTTTTTTGCGGGTCGCTTTCTTCTTGGTTGCCTTTTTCTTCGTTGCCTTCTTCTTAGCAGGCTTCTTCGCTACCTTTTTACGGGTTGCTTTTTTCTTAGTAGCCTTCTTTTTCGTGGCTTTTTTCTTGGTCGCCTTTTTCTTCGTTGCCTTCTTCTTAGCAGGCTTCTTTGCTACCTTTTTACGGGTTGCTTTTTTCTTAGTAGCCTTCTTTTTGGTGGCTTTCTTCTTAGTCGCCTTCTTCTTGGTCGCTTTCTTGGTTGTCTTCTTCTTCGCTACCTTTTTACGGGTTGCTTTCTTCTTAGTCGCTTTCTTCTTCGCGGCTTTTTTCACAACCTTCTTCTTTGCTACCTTTTTCTTTGCAGCTTTCTTTTTAGTTGCTTTTTTCTTGGTTGCTTTTTTACGGGTTGCCTTCTTGGCTACTTTTTTACGGGTGGCTTTTTTCTTTGCCATGTCGAGTCTCCTCGTTGGTCAGTGTTACTTCACATTGAAGCCGATAGTTCACAGTGAATATCGGCCAACTACAAACGCTTGTCAATCGTTCTGCAAAACACATCGGCGTGTTCTACAAGTTTCCTTAAAGAAGTGCGCCGACCTTGCGCATTTTCTTTGAGTACTTCAGTTTACTACACCATCATGAACCGTGCGCGCATACACGATTATTTCACGCTTCACGCACACAATTATTTCATGTGTACATTTCGATACGCATCAAGTCATCAGATGGATGCAACACAAACAAAATCGCAAACAGTGAAACGCATCATGCGCATGACTCAATCTTTGTTTCAATCACGAACACAATCATCAAGTTGATTGCACATCGTGCGCACGAAGAATGTGTTCAACGGTGTGTGTGTCATGATCAATGCCATGACATTGCAAAACAATTGCTGTGTATTGATTGAGACGTGAAAAAATCACACTTCGTGTGCAGTTCGCAGCAGTTCGTGGCATGATCGCACCGGTTTCGAGTAAGTTCGTTCGCGTTTCTTTTCTGTTTCAACATGTTTTTTTGAAAACCAATGCGAACAATCACACATGATGCGTTCACCTTTGGCGCACTTGTTATTCACGCGTGATACACCTCAGGAGTTTCAAAGAAATGACCACCACACTCAATAACATCGGGGTACATACTTGTGCCAACGGCTTGGTCGTTGTCACCGAACCAATGAGCGGGGTCGAATCTGCAGCACTCCGATGGTTAGTCCCCGCAGGCGCCGTGTTTGAAGATATCCACAATTTAGGTTGCTCAAGTGTGTGCGCAGAGATGTTAATGCGCGGTGCGGGCAAACTCGATTCAAAGACACAAGCTAACGCGTTTGATCGTGTCGGCGCACTCCGTGATCTAAGTAACTCAATCCGGTACATCAATCTCTCGACATCGCTCATCGGAAATCGACTCACCGATGCGCTCCCATTGATCGCAGATATCATCCGCCGTCCACTTCTTTCGGATGATTCGTTTACACCCGCGCGTGAACTCGCGTTGCAAGCTGTTGCATCTCTCGCGGATGATCCACATCAACGCACCGCGCTTGCTGCTCGGAAGAGACATCTCCCGGCGCCATACAATCGCGACACGATGGGCACGCAAGAAGGGATCGAATCACTCACGCACGACGGGCTTGTGAGCTGGTGGAATGCGCATGCAAAGCCAACGGGTTCGGTGATCTCGATCGCAGGAAACTTTGATCACCAACGCGCCATTGAAGACATCGAGTCTTTGACCTCAGATTGGACCGGACGCGTAGATCAGCCTATTTCTACCGATGTTCCAACACGCGGCTACGCACATATCGACGACGAATCGAACCAGGTACAAATCATGATTGTACATGATGGACCGAATATCACTCATGCAGATAACATGCTCGAAAAACTCACGATCGCTGTGCTTTCAGGCGGCATGTCAGGACGATTGTTCACCGAAGTGCGTGAGAAGCGGGGGCTGTGCTACTCAGTTTCCGCCGCGTATCGAGCAGACAAGGATCGAGGGGTTGTCACAAACTATGTAGGGACCACACCTGAACGCGCTCAGGAATCACTCGATGTGCTGATGAGTGAAATCAATCGCATCGGGGAAGGCAATGTCACCCAAGAAGAACTCGATCGCGCAAAGACAGGCTTTAAGAGCAAACTCATCTTCTCAGGCGAATCAACCGGCGCCAGAGCGAGCGCCATCGCTGCAGACATGCTCAACCTAGGACGAGCACGAACACTCGATGAGATCCTCAACAAAGTACAGTCCGTTTCACTCGACGAGCTCAATGCGTACCTCACAAGGCGCAACATTGGAAAAGTAACTATCCAAACGCTTGGTCCATCAGCGCTCACGCCTCCAGCAGGTGTTTGATAGGTGTTGGGCATCGCATTGTGCGATTGAACAAAATCTTTCCTGTATTCTCATTGGGATACGCAAGACTTTGGTGTCCAAGACAGTGATTAGACGATAGTGTTGTATGGTGAAAACGCCCAACGAATCGAACATCTCGTCCAATGCGTCACAAAATGCGACCCAAAGAACCAGGCTCACCATCGAACTCGGTGGAGTTCATCCATTCCTCATCGGAATCGGTGGTTGCGGCATGTCGGCGCTCGCAAGACTCATCACAGAAGCAGGATTGCATATCCGTGGTTGCGATTCAACACCATCGCCAGTCACCGACACACTCAAACAAGCATCGATTTCTGTTGGATTCGATGAAACTGCTGAGTCTTTACCTGAAGATATCGATGTGGTCATCGCATCTGCTGCGATCAAGCATGATCATCCAATGATGATCGAAGCAACCAGGAGAGGACTCCGCGTACTGAGTTATCCAGAAGCGCTCGGTGTTTGTATGCGTGGTCGAACCGGGATCGCAATCGCAGGAACCCATGGTAAAAGCACAACCACCGCGATGCTCGGGTGCGCACTCACCGATGCGAAGATCGATCCCTCCGTAATTGTCGGCGCCACTTGTCAGCAACTCGCCAACGGCGCACTTGCAGAAAACAAATCACCCGTTGGATACCGCGTCGGACACGCCAAAATCCCAGAAGGTGCATGGGCAAATCGAGACGGAGTATTGGTCGCAGAAGCGTGCGAGTTCAATCGATCATTCCATCATCTTCGGCCAACAGTCGCATCAATCTCTCAGATCGAAGCAGATCACCTCGATGTGTATGGATCACTCGATGCGGTGATCGAAGCATTCGCCGAGTTCGCACAGCTCATCGCGCCCGCAGATCAAGGCGGAAAACTCATCATCTCGCACGACGGCGCCCACCGTCGAGAGGTCACCGCTGGATTGATATGCGATGTTGAAACTATCGGGTTCAACCCTGCTGCAGATTGGGTCATCGGGTATGACCCTGAAACAGGCGGGGTCACCATCCGTGAACCAGACAACACAACGCGTTCGTGGGTCTTGGCAATGCCAGGCGAACACAACGCCTTCAACTCCGCAATGGCGTACGCGATCGCCCGCTCGGTGGGTGCCGATGGCGAACTGCTCGCAAAATCATTCGAAGCATTCGCGGGTCTGGATCGCAGACTGCAACTGCTTGGCACACGCGACGGGGTTCGGGTCTACGACGACTACGGGCATCATCCAACCGAAATCGACGCAACACTCCGCGCGATCGCACTTAGGGAAAAACCAACAGAGTCCGGCGGCCGATTAATCTGCGTGTTCCAACCCCATCAACACTCACGCACCCGGTTCTTCCTCGATGAGTTCGCAAAGAGCTTCGAGCATGCAGACATAGTGATCGTGCCTCACATTTACTTTGTCAGGGATTCAGAGATCGAGAAGCATCGTGTCAGTTCCGCAGATCTGGTAGACAAACTCCGATCCAAAGGCGTCCGCGCAATGCATCTCTACCCATTTGAAGCAATCATCGAACACCTTGAAAACATCTGCCGACCCAACGATCTACTGATCGTCATGGGCGCAGGACCAGTCTGGCAAATCGGTAAGGGGTATGTTGATGGTTCATCTGACGGAGTCAGTGCGTGAGTCCAACAACGCGACATCCCGGCACCGATCTACAGATTGATCACAACGCACCAATCGAAACATGGTTTCATATCGGTGGGAATGCGAATATGTTCGCCAAACCCACGAGCAATGACCAACTCCTTGCGTGTTTAGAAATCGATCAAGCATTCAAGGTTTTAGGTGACGGCGCCAACCTCCTCGTCGACGATTGCGGCACATCAGGTCTGGTGGTCAGCCTGCAATCCGAAGGGTTCGAGCAAGTTGAGATTGACCATACTACCGGGATTCTCCGCGCTGGATCAGGAGTTGCATTGCCCGGACTCATCAACCGGTGTGTCCGTGAAGGCATGGGTGGGCTCGAAACCCTCGCCGGTATCCCCGCAACAGTGGGGGGTGCAACGATCATGAATGCCGGGGGCGCATTCGGAGAAATATGTAATCTTGTGCTCGCGGTTCATGGGATTGATCGAGAAGGAAGAACACACACAATCGATCGATCGGACATCGATTTTGGGTACCGCCAATCTCACCTGAACCATCTCATTCTCACACAAGTGGTATTCCAACTCGAACCCAAAGATGTTCCAACGATCAAAGCTTCGCGCGATCGGTGCATGCAATACAAAGCAAAGTCCCAGCCCTTAAGCGATAAATCTGCAGGATGTGTATTCAAGAATCCAACTCTGCACGATTCAATTGATGGTATTGGAGAACCAAACGATCGAGTCAGTGCGGGAATGCTAATTGATCGCGCCGGATGCAAAGGGATGACACATGACGGCGCGACGGTTTCACAGCTGCATGCCAACTTCATCACCACCACATCAGATACCAAAGCTCGCGCTGTCATCGAACTGATCGCTCTCGTTCAAAGTCGAATCTACGACGCATTCGGGATCCAACTGGATCGCGAACTCATCATCTGGGGCAACGAGACATCTACACAAACAGGGACTTCATCATGACAAAGGTTCTTATCCTCGGAGGCGGTCCTGACGCTGAACGAGAAATCTCAATCGCTAGCGCCACCGCAATCCATCAAGCTTGCCTCGATGCAGGATTCGATGCAGAACTCAACATAATCGATCAACCCGATCTCGCAACGGTTCGTTCATGGAACGCGGATGTCATTTTCCCCGCTTTGCACGGCCGATTCGGAGAAGGGGGAACGCTTCAACTCCTTCTCCAGCAAGCAGGACACACCTTCATCGGATCAAAGTCAAAGGCAGCTCGACTCGCAATGGACAAGATTGGGACCAAACTCATCGCATCGCGTTGTTCGATTCCAACCGCCGCAGCATGTATCTTTGATCCATGCGATACCGAGAGTTCAGAGCGAAGCATCTGCCCATTCGAGTTCCCTGTGGTCATCAAACCGGTCGCCGATGGTTCAAGTGTTGGTTTACATATCTGCAATACCCAAGATCAATGGAATGCCGCTGTTAGTGCGGTTGGGGATGATCTGACTCAACACCCAACCAGGGTCTATATGATCGAGCGGATGGTACCGGGACGAGAGTTAACAGTTTCCGTCGTCGCAGATGGAAAAGACATGCTCAGAGCACTGCCAATAATAGAAATCGCCCCTGCGAGTGGTGTCTACGATTTCAATGCAAAGTATTCACGGAAAGATACGGTGTACACATCAAACCCAGATCTTGCCGATGGAGTAGTAAGAGAAATCCGAGAACAAGCACTGCGATTGTGCGTGGCAATCGGAGTCCGTCATCTTGCCCGTGTGGATTTCATGATGAGTGATGACATGCATTGGTCGGTCCTCGAAGTCAATACCATGCCCGGTTTCACAGGCACATCTCTCTTGCCAATGGCTGCACAAGCAGATGGCATGTCCATTTCAGCGCTTTGTGCACACCTCGTGCACCATGCACTACCGATACAAGTTTCATAGTTCCCCGCATCCACCGTATTCAAGTCCCAGACACACGAGATTCCCATGGCCAGAAAAACAACAAAGAAGAAATCCAACAAACGCGACCCAGAACGCGACGCACGCAACAAACGCATCGCGATTGTCAGCGCAGTGCTCATCGGCGCTGCGGGTGTGTTCATC
Organism: uncultured bacterium; assembly: GCA_963976235.1. GTDB lineage: Bacteria > Planctomycetota > Phycisphaerae > Phycisphaerales > UBA1924 > UBA1924. The sequence continues at coordinate 657,542 of CAXBJM010000002.1, read as the reverse complement.
GGTGGTTCAATGGGCATCGGGAAACTCGATGAACAAGCTGCAAGCTTTGTCGCGCCAGGTGATCTCCCCATCGTGATCCATTGGCCGATGACTCCCGCCGGAGAAAGCTGGATGCCAATCCAGGAACGAGAACAGATCCAACTCTTGCTCAACCGTGCAGTCGATGGGGGCACCGCCCTCTCCGTGTCACCTCTCAAAGAAGCCGGGCTCGCACTCGCAGGCACCGGATGGATCAACGGATTACCAACGGTTAACTGGAACGCCGCGGGTGAAATAGAAGTCCACGCCGACTGGCGCATCCCCGCAGCCGCAGTCCGTGTCGGAAACCGAGAAGTCATTATCGACTGGGATAGACATGTCCTCCCTCTGGACTATGGGATTGGCGAAAGCTTACAGTTCTACTTCGTCAATGCGGATGCAAATCTCCCCGCGATCGGAAAACAATGGGTCGGAATGGACCTGCATGATGGGATCGAACTCCTCCGATTACTCCAAAGCAGCAATCTGCTCGAACAAATCGAAGGCTGTGATCTCGGACAAGGCGAAAACTCAGGGATCATCGAGATCATCACCAACAGCAACAGCCGTATCGTCTGGGGTGCAGGTCCAGGAAAAGAGCGACCGGGGGAGAAATCCGCAGGGATCAAGATCGACCGACTCAGAGCACTCCAAGATTCCACAAGCAGAATCGACGGCCGATACAACTTCGTCGATGTCAGCGGTGCAGATATCACCGTGGATGATTGAAAGAGAGACCACACGCACCAGAGCGAGTGCATAATGTTGTACGATGGATCACGGAACAGACCCACAACCCGATCAACCCACCACCCACTGGGCAGGGGTCAATCACGCATCTGATTCTGCATTGCCTCCAGATTCCACATTAAATCCATTACCAACACCAATCCAAGTACAGGTTCAGTCAGTTCCAATCGCAGATCGTGATATCTTCGGAAATGCCGCACCCGCACATCACGCGGATTGGTCCCACCGTCGCGGCGAACCAAGAGTATTCACCCTGCTCTGGATGATTTTCCTGATGGCATCAACCGTGTTGATGTTCTCTTCAATGGGCAGTGCGTATTCGATTAGTCCAAACATCACACGACCAGCAGCACAAACCATGCTCACAGTCGTGGTCATCGGGTTCAGTATTCTCTGGCCGATGGTCCGGTTCTCTCAGTATCCATCCCACAACGGGCATGTCCGTTTCGCGCTCCGTGATGCATTGGTGATCTATGTTCCCATGCAAGCAGTGATCTGGCCTCAAACTTTACCAATCCTCGCCGGTTGGCCGATCGATGTCGTCGCTGCAATCTCAGCAATGTGCCTTGCATGGATCGTGCTCATCGCCGGGATTGTGGCGATGGGCTCATCATCTATAGAACGAAATGCAAAGCATCAATCACTCCGAGCAGTTTGGATGCTCATCATCATCACGACGATATTCGCCGCCCCGCTCTACGGCGGATTCACCGGGCACAGCGCAGAGATCGGAGTTGACCAACCCAGAGTCGGTTGGATGCTCTCGCCGGTGAGTGGATTGCTCGAAATTACGAGAGATCGCAGAGAACTCGGTGCAAATACGCATCTCTTTTTCCAGCATTGGCGCATGATTCTCGCGGTTTTTTGCATAGGAGTCGCGTTGTTGCTTCTTGCTCGAGCGACCGAGGTTGCACGATCAGTTTATCGCGCTTAGGATACCGCTGCACTCGAATTTGTTGAGTATGAAATGATCTGGGATGGATCCCAAGGAGCATGTGTTATGGATGTGATTACAGCTACAGAAAAAGAGAAACTCCAAGCACGACTTGATGCCCTCATCGCGAATCGTCCAGTGATCACCGAACGAATCGCAGAAGCACGCGCTCTGGGTGACCTGAAAGAAAACGCCGAGTATCACGCCGCCCGCGAACAGCAAGGCATGGACGAAGCAGAAATCAAACGACTCGAAGGCCGGATCGCCTCAGCGCAGGTTGTGGACGAGACAAAGACCGCCGACGGCGTGGTTTTCATTGGCTCAACCGTCAAAATCCGTGAAGAAGGTGATGATGAAATCGAGATTTACCGTCTCGTAGGAGAATCATCGGGTGATGATATCGACGATGATGATGACATCATCGAAGTCACCGCGACGAGCCCAATGGGTGAAGCAATGATGAAAGCACGCATCGGAGAAGTCATCCGTGTGAATGCTCCGCGAGGTGTCAAACGCTTCGAAATTCTCGAAATTATCTAACTTGTTCCCCAAACACTGAAAAACGAACCAACCGCGTCCGAATCACCATTCAGACGCGGTTTTTTCTGGTATGCTGCGCCTGGAGATATCAAACCATCTGGAGTGCGTGATATGAGTGCTATTGCTCGTCGTTTCTTAACCCGTCAATCCATCTTCAATGCACTCGCAATCGCGGGGATCGGCGCAACGCTCACGATGGGTGGGTGTGATTCGATGGGGCCTAAACATCACTACACCCATTCGATGCTCATGCCCCATGTTGTCGGTTCAGGGGTCGATGTGCAATCAGGGAACGGATCAATTGTCGCATTCACGACTGAACGAGAGAATGTCAGTATCAAGTTCGATCTCTACGGCCATGACCTCGATCGGCTCGAACTGGCAGTGATCAATGCCATGAGAGATGGTGACGATACGCTACAGGTCTGGGTCGATTGGCCAGGCGGCAAACGACAAAACGGCGAGGGCGCTTCGATCGAACTCGAACTCCCAGATACCACCAACTTAACAGCGCAAACATCCAACGGATATATCTCAATCGCAGGGATATCAGGGCACGCACAACTCAAAACAAGCAACGGATCTGTTACCGTTGAAAACCATGACGGAACCGTCTACACAGATACCTCAAATGGGAGAGTGCAAGTCGAACATGTCTCCGGTTCGGTAGAGGTTTACACCTCCAACGGCCGAGTCATCATCACCGATGCCTTCGGACCAATCCGTGCAGAGACATCCAACGGCAAAGTCTACGCATCAACAATGGATGGAAATCCTGGACCCGTCCGCATCCGCACATCCAACGGAAGCGTAACCCTCGATCTTGGTGATGGATTCGAAGGCATCCTCAAATGCGATACAAGCAACGGCAAAGTCCGCCTCGAAGGTATCGGTAACGCAAGCGTAATCGAATCCTCAAGCAAGCATGTAGAACTCCAAGTCGGGGACTCAAAAGAAGTATCCGCAGTCAGAACAAGCAACGGCTCAATCAGTGTGCAGGAACGCCAACCAGATATTTCAGACGGCTGAGCGACTCGAATCAAACATGGATTGTTTGGTATACCCGAATCACCCAATGCGGGGTGTGTTTGTGGAGTTTCTTGAGCTTTTTACCTTTGAGCAAGTAGTACAACGCTGTAGATCCTTGAAAGGCAAACGCGATGAGGATCATGCTGACATAGATCATTGCGGTCGCGATTTTTTCGAATGCAATCAAATCATCGAAAGTCCCGCTCAACTCTGGCGCACTCTGTAACATCGGATCGGTCTTCATCGTCGTCTCGACGAGCCCGGGTCCGACAGGGGATGCAAGCATAAACACCGCGTACCCAATCAATAATCCACCAAGCATGACTTGATTGAGCGCAAGCTTCTTTGGTGCCTTCATATCAAGCATCTTGAGTGATCGACGAAGACTGAGCTCTCGTGTCCCGATTCCCGCAATGAGAATGACAAAGATCAACATCGGCGAGTTATGCAGCGCAAAGGGCATTGAAATCACCCCTGTAAGCAAGGTCATCCATCCCGAAAACCCCGCATATCCGATGCATTTTTCAACAGGATGGACCCGCTTGGAAAACTGTGCAAGCTGATCAAGATGCGCATCGCTCAACGGGTTAGAAACTCCGGGATGCGATCGATCAACCAGATCATCTCGTTGGAGACGAAGCGGACCTGGCGCATTGTTCGATGCATGATTTGGATCAATCGGCAGCGTGCTCATACCTGTTTATCGACCATGCCCTGAGCGTATGAGTGGGGCGGAGATCAAAGTGCAAGAAAGATTCGATCGCGTGACCCGTGCATTCAACCCCATCGTCCGAATACGAAAAAAGAGCTGCCCAATCATGGACAGCTCTCTATGGTTTCAAGATTGGAGATGATCTACTCAAAGATCGATCAGAGTTATCGGCGACGACGCACAGTCATCAAACCCGCTGCTGAAAGCAGACCGAGCGCACCTGGTGTTGGAACCGGATTGCCGAGATTCACCGAAACAGCTTCGCCGCTGGTCAGGTAGATTGTTGCGGTGGTGTCACCTTCGTATTCAGCAGCGTCGAGCATCACGAAGAAGAAGTTTGATTCTTCTGCAGTCTCAAGGTTTCCACCAAAGTCAAAGCTGATGATGTCACCTGATGCATCGCGTGAAGCGCTCGCTGGCCCTTCATCGCCCGGTGCGCCAGCATCGTTACGATACTCAACGCGTGTTTGCATGTCCGCAAACCCACTGATTTCGATGTGTGAAATCGCACCCGCGAGTGAATCGTTTGGATCGGTAAGCATGTAGTTGAATGTCAACAAACCTGTTAAGTTTGAACGCACAACGCGCGTCATCAAGGTGCCTTCAAAGATAATGTTTGAATCGACACCTTCGACATCACTCAAGATTGAGAAATCGTAGAATGCATCGTTGAGTGTTGTACCCCGGATCTCAGGGAACATGGTGTTATCAAGCCCTGTAAGGGTTCCGCTGGTTTGGCTTGGTGCCAGTTCAACCACGGCCCCAGCCATCGCAGTCGAGCCTGCAGCCATGATGGCAGCTGCGGCAATTGTCTGTGTAAAGTTCATGTGAATCTCCTCTTGAGTATTGTTTCACGACCCCTGTCGCATATGAAAAGTACTTCAAGATTCGCCAAGTGCCAGATAACTTGGGATAATTATTGGACTCCACTCAATTTACATTCCAAAATTCCTCGGCAATCCAAATCATCAACCCTGTAGAGGGGGGGAGTGATTCTCAATTGATCCGTTTTTTGGTCAGAATCAATGATTTGATGATTCATCATTTCCCAATGAAAAAAGCCGTCCAGTTACGGACGGCTTTCGGTCGGTCAAAGATTTATATAGACCTGTTGTATTGATTATCGACGACGACGCACAGTCAGCAATCCCGCTGCGGAAAGGAGTCCGAGTGCACCTGGTGCGGGGACTGGATTCGCACTGATGACGCTAAATGATACGGATTCACCGCTATCGAGATAAACTGTCGCCAAACCGGTATCTTGGTAGAACTCAGTTGTATCAAGCATTGCGAAGAAGAACTCTGATTGATCGCCTGATGCGAGTCCGCTTCCGAAGTTAAAATCGATGATGTCACCCGATGCATTGCGTTGTGCACTTGTTGGTCCCGCATCTCCTTGGTAAGGTGCGTGTGCATCATTACGGTACTCAACGCGAGTCTGCCATCCTTCGAAACCGCTCACTTCTACATGTGCGATTGAGCCGCTCAATGAATCGTTTGAATCAACGAGTACATAGTTAAAGGTGAGATTACCGGTTGCGTGTGATCGTACAACGCGAGTCATCAGGGTGCCCTGGTAGAGTAAATCAGCGTTTTGACCCTCAGTATCTGCATAGATTGAGAAATCATGACGGACATCTTGGAGTGTTGCACCACGGATTTCTGGGAAAATCACATTGTCGAGACCTGTAAGTGTTGGTGAGATATCACTTGGGCCCAGTTCGACAACTGCGCCTGCCATTGCTACTGAACCTGAAGCAAGTACGATTGCCATCGCGATTGATTGTGTAAGTTTCATGCTCTTCTCCATCTTAAGTTCTTTTATTGTCACCTGTTACGGACAGTTCAAGGATACATCCATATGGAATGAGTACCAATGAACTTCGGCAATTATTGCCGAATAGAAGAAAATCAAACACCGATAAACACTTGCAGCAGAAGTGTTTATGTCGCTATTGAAGATTGGAGGCGCCGCGTGCCGGAGGAATCTGATCATTGAGCGATTCAAGTATTGAATTTATCGGACCTTCATGAAGGCAAGATTGTTTTGAGTCTTGATCCATTACCGGTCCCAATCGGGAGAGAGTCCAACCCTGACTCAACCAATACTGCTCGGTATCGTTTCAAATCTGGAGAGTGCCTATTTTATCACCGATGAGGGATACACTCGGACACACCGAATTTTGGAGGGATTGACGCATGAAGGGTATGATTTTGGCAGGTGGTCTCGGAACACGCCTGCGGCCGATGACGCTCGTTACCAACAAGCACCTGCTCCCGGTCTATGACCAACCAATGGTGTACTACCCGATTAAGTGCCTCGTGAATGCGGGAATCACCGAAATCATGATCGTCACCGGCGAAGAAAACGCCGGGGACTTCATCAAGCTCCTCCGCGACGGAAAAGAACTCGGACTCACCCGCCTTGAGTACGCTTTCCAGGTCGGTGAAGGCGGGATCGCCGACGCGCTCAAACTCGGGAAGCACTTTGTCGATAAGGACAAAGTCTGTGTCATTCTCGGAGACAACATCATCGAGAACAATATCAATGATGCAGTTGAAGACTTCCGCAATCAAAAAGACGGCGCGAAGGTCCTGCTCAAGGAAGTCCACGACCCAGAACGCTTCGGGGTTGTTGAGTTTGGCAGTGATGGCGAATCAATCACCAACATCATCGAGAAACCAACGAACCCACCAAGCAATATGGCAGTCACCGGATTGTACATGTACGACTCGGATGTGTTTGGTATCTGCGAAACTCTCAAACCATCAGCGCGTGGTGAACTCGAAATCACCGATGTCAATAACGAATACCTCAACCGAGGGAATCTCACATGGGCGCAACTCAACGGGTGGTGGACTGACGCGGGAACGATCGAGAGTCTGCATCGCGCATCGAATCTGATCGCAGACACCGGTGCCAATAAAGTATAAACAGAAAGTATGACTATGGGACAAACCATCCTCGTCACAGGCGGCGCCGGATTCATCGGCTCAAACCTCATCCGATTCATTCTTGAGAACCGCCCAGACGATCGTGTGATCAATCTCGACGGATTGACATACGCAGGAAATCTCGAATCCCTCGCAGAGTTCACCGATGAACCGCGCCATGAGTTCGTGCATTGTGATATCAATGATGTCGCAAAACTCGATGAGATCATGCCCAAGGCAGATGTTGTTCTGCACCTTGCTGCAGAGTCCCATGTCGATCGCTCCATCCACGATCCATCCCTGTTCCTCAACACGAACATCATCGGCACCCAATGCATGCTCGATGCCGCCAAGCGTCACAACATCAAACGATTTGTGTATGTCTCCACCGACGAAGTCTACGGCGAACTCCCACTCGACGATAAATCGAAGCTCTTTACTGAATCCACACCACTCGCACCCAACTCACCATACGCGGTTTCAAAGACCGGCGGCGATATGCTCGCCCGCGCTTACCACCATACCTACGGCATGAACATCGGGATCACCCGATGCTCAAACAACTTTGGCCCATACCAGTTCCCCGAAAAAGTCATCCCGTTATTTGTCAACAACTTGCTCGAAGGAAAGAAAGTGCCCCTGTACGGGGATGGACGCAACATCCGCGACTGGCTCCATGTGCTTGATCATTGCGAAGCAATCTGCCGCGTGCTCGATGACGGCAAACCAGGCGAAGCCTACAACATCGGCGGCAACAACGAGCGATCAAATCTTGAACTCACCCACATGCTCATTGACCTTTGCGGCCGAGACGCATCCTTTATAGAACATGTCCCCGACCGACTCGGCCACGACATGCGCTACGCGATCGACGCAACCAAGATCCGTGATGAGCTCGGTTGGGAACCGACCCGTTCTGCATGGCCTCAAGCGCTCGAAGCAACCGTCCAGTGGTACAAAGACAACCTTGAATGGTCCGATCATGTTCGCTCAGGCGAATACCGCCGATTCATGGACCAAAACTACTCAGCCAAAAGCTAACAAATAGAACACCTGTCTGGTTTATCCGCCGGTATGTGATGTCGTTGCGCTCATCCATAAATGAGTGCGCAGCGTTGATCATGATTTTTTGTTAAACAAGATAAAAAGGTGTCCAATCAGTTGACCATTGCAGACAAAGAGGTACGATTAATCCTGCTGGAGCGCGTTTTTTTCGATCTGACGATAAATTCGTGATCCAGTCGGCACAGCCATTCTCTGATGCTGTGCCTTGCGTGTGTCAGGTGACACATCGCACACAATGGTACCTACAGAGGCGGATCGAGCAATGAAAAAAGCAAGTGGAGATGCATCCAAGCATCCGGTAAAAGATGGACTTGAGTCATTTGTTTACGATGATCAAATCGTGCGCATGTTCTCTTGGGCAACTGTCATCTGGGGAATCGTCGCATTCCTTGTCGGCGTGATCATCGCGACCGAACTCGCATTCCCAGAAGCAAACATGGGGATCTCATTCTTGAGCTTTGGACGCTTGCGTCCCCTGCACACCAATGCTGCGATCTTCGCCTTCGCAGGCAACGGCATCTTCGCAGCAATCTACTACTCAACGCAAAGACTCTGTAAAGCAAGAATGTATTCTGATCTACTCTCCAAGCTCCACTTCTGGGGTTGGCAGTTGATCATCCTCTCCGCAGCGCTCACCCTGCCCTTCGGGATCACCCAAGGGAAAGAATACGCCGAACTCGAATGGCCGATTGATATCGCAATTGCAGTAGTTTGGCTTGGTTTCTTTGGTGGCAACTTCATCATGACCCTGATCCATCGAAGAGAGCGCCATATCTATGTCGCACTCTGGTTTTACATTGCAACAATCGTGACAGTCACCATGCTGCATGTGTTCAACAACCTTTGGATTCCTGCAGGCCTTGTATACTTGTTCCAGAACGGTGAAATGCCATCCGCAGAACTCGCACTCAAGTCATATCCCGTATATGCAGGTGTGCAGGATGCACTCATGCAATGGTGGTACGGCCATAACGCAGTGGCATTCTTCCTCACGACGCCGTTCCTTGGATTGATGTACTACTTCTTACCCAAAGCCGCCGAACGCCCGGTATTCTCGTACAAACTCTCGATCATCCACTTCTGGTCATTGGTATTCATCTATATCTGGGCAGGTCCTCACCACCTGCATTACACCGCACTCCCCGAATGGGCATCAACCGTCGGCATGGTCTTCTCGGTCATGCTCTGGATGCCATCGTGGGGGGGGATGATCAACGGATTGATGACCTTGCGTGGAGCTTGGCACCGAGTTGCATCTGATCCGATCCTCAAGTTCTTCGTCATCGGCATCACCTTCTACGGGATGTCAACATTCGAAGGACCACTACTCTCCGTCAAATCCGTGAACTCCCTTTCGCATTACACCGACTGGACGATCGCGCATGTCCATGCGGGTGTGCTTGGTTGGAACGGGTTCATGACTTTCGGAATGCTCTACTGGATGATGCCTCGCCTGTTCCAGACTGAGCTTCATTCAAAGAAACTCTGTGCTGCTCATTTCTGGCTCGGCACGATCGGCATGGTGCTGTATGTGCTCGCGATTTATGCTGCGGGTATCACTCAGGGACTCATGTGGCGTGCATTCGATGAGACCGGTCGATTGACCTACCCAGACTTCATCGAAACCGTCACCATCCTCATCCCGATGTACTGGATCCGTGTAGTTGGTGGTTTGTTGTACCTTACCGGCGCTATCGTTGGTCTCTACAACATGGTGATGACCTGGCGTGCCCGTCCTGCTCAGTACGAAGAGCCTGTGCACTATGCACCCGCGCTGAGCAAAAAAGCACCCGCAGACCCACCCGCAAAGTCCCGTCTTCATTCCAACACAAAGCTTGGTGACGCGGGCGACAAGTTCCTGCAAGGTAACTGGCACCGCACACTCGAACGCAAACCTATTAAGTTCACACTCTGGGTGCTCGTCGCCGTCTTCATTGGTGGCATTGTCGAAGCAGTCCCCATGTTCCTTGTTTCATCGAACATCCCGACGATTAAAACGGTTCAACCGTACACGCCTTTAGAACTCGCAGGTCGAGATATCTACATTGCCGAAGGGTGTTACAACTGTCACTCACAGATGATCCGCCCGTTCCTCTGGGAAACCATGCGTTACGGTGAATACTCCAAACCCGGTGAGTTCGTTTACGACCATCCATTCCAATGGGGTTCAAGACGAATCGGTCCAGACCTTGCTCGCGAGGGTGGACTGAGAACAAATCTCTGGCATTATCGACATTTCAAGAATCCATCAGATGTCTCAGAAAACTCAATCATGCCGCGATACCCATGGCTGCTCAACGGAACCATCAACTTCAAAGAGATCCAAGCTCGTGTTGATTCCATGGCACTCCTTGGTGTCCCCTACGGAGATCTACTCCTCGATAACGCATCAGTAGATCATGCCAAGGAACAAGCATTCGAGTTTGCATACGAACTCGAACTCCAAGGCGGTCCACCCGCCGAAGAGACTATGGACAAAAAGGTGATCGCACTGATCGCGTATCTCCAACGAATGGGTACAGATATATCCAAAACTCCTGAGCCAGAAACTGATTCAGAGGAGGTGCAAAATGCGGATGACTGAAATTGTATCGTTCCTCGACCTCTCGGTATTCCCGAGTGTTGCTCTTGTTTTCTTCCTCGCAGCATTCCTCGCGATCCTCTGGAAAGTGTTGCGTACGCCCGCGAGCCAATCCAAACTCGAAGCAAGCATCCCACTCAATGATGATGTCGTGGTCGAACCCCGAAACGCGATCCAAACAGACACAACACCTACAGACAAGGGAGCAACCCATGCCTGATTACAAAAATACAGATCAACAGCAAGAAGAACTCCTCTCGCATAACTACGACGGGATCCAAGAATACGACAACCCGATCCCGGGTTGGTGGCACATGATCTTCATCGGATCGGTCGTGTTCTCAGTGCTCTATGTCGTGATCGTTCATATGACAGGGATTGTTCCATCTCGCGAAGTCCGCCTTGCCAACAAAGTCGCAGCCGCCGAAGAGGCGCAGTTCGGTGTGCTCCGAGAAATGCCTCTTGATGAGATCAAACTACGCACGATCTTGGGAAATGAAAACTGGAAGAAATCCGGAGAGAGTATCTTCAACGGAACCTGCACCGTGTGCCACGGCAAAGACGCACAAGGAATCACCGGGCTCGGGTTGAACCTCACCGATGACAAGTATGTCTATGTCACCAACATGATGGACATTGTCGATCTGGTGACCAACGGCACACCCAACAAGTTAATGCCCGCACAGACATTACTTAATCCCAACGAGATCGCGATGGTTGCCGCCTACGCCGCATCATTGCGTGGAACCAATATCCCCGGCCCCGAAGGCACCGACAAAGGGGAGGTGATCGCACCATTCCCAGAACCAATCTCTTCAGATCCAGAAACAGATTCAGGCGGATAATCCCGACCTGAGGTTTCCACCGATTACTCGACGAGCGTTCAACGAGTTGAGTACAGACTGATTCAAACGCACGCAGGCGAGGTGATTCAGTTGCAGGAGACATCATGTCCGAAGAACAAGTGACCAATCTCGCACCCGAAGACCGGGTGCTTTCAACACTCAACGAGGACGGATCGAGACGCTGGCTCAACCCACGCACCTCCAGGGGTAAGTTTCTCACTGCCCGTAGGGGCGTCGCCTATTTTCTGATTATACTCTTTTCTGCGATCCCTTGGATGACGATCAATGGCAAACCCGTGATGCTCCTCGATGTAGTGCATCGTGAGTTCACGATACTCGGAAAAACGTTTTTACCAACCGATACACTCCTGTTGGCATTGTTGCTCATCATGCTCTTTGTCACAGTTTTCCTTGTGACCGCACTCTTCGGGCGCGTCTGGTGTGGGTGGGCATGCCCGCAAACAGTCTATATGGAGTTCCTCTATCGTCCGATTGAGTACCTCTTCGAAGGCGCACCAGGCAAACGCAAACCAAAGAACTTCCTTGGTCTCCGAAAAGCGCTGCGTTATCTTGTGTACTTTGTGATCTCGCTGCACCTCTCCCAAACATTCCTCTCGTACTTTGTCGGCGCACACAATCTCAGCGACTGGATGCTCGGTTCACCCGCGGACCATCCCGTTGGATTTATCATCGTGTTTGCGACCACAGCGTTGATGCTCTTCGACTTCGCATTTTTCCGCGAACAGGTCTGTTGTGTAGTGTGTCCCTATGCACGGATGCAGAGCGCCCTGCTTGATAAAGACTCGCTCATCGTCACCTACGACAAAAATCGAGGCGAACCAAGAGGAAAAAAGAAACGCGCACCAAAGACCGACGAAAACAAAAAAGTGAGCCTCGATGTCCTCGAACTCGGTGACTGTATCGATTGCACCATGTGCGTCCAGACCTGCCCAACCGGCATTGATATCCGTGACGGACTCCAACTCGAATGCATCGGGTGCGCGCAATGCATTGATGCATGCAACACCGTCATGGAGAAAATTGGACGCCCGCTCGGGCTCATACGATACTCGTCTGAACGCGTGATCGAAGGCGGCAAAGCCCATATTCTTCGCGCACGGATCGTTATCTATCCGATGATTCTCATCGGCGTAACCGCAGCCTTCCTCTTTCTGCTCTCAACCAAATCCCTCGCCGATATCCAGTTCGTGCGTGGAAAAGGTCAACTCTTCAACATCTTTGCAGACTCCCAAGAAATCACAAACCAGATTCGGATGACGATCGCAAACCGCACGGAAGCTCCTGTGACTTACACCGCGATCGTGATCGATCCTCCGGGAGTGCGGATCAATGAGTTTGCACCTATGATTGTTGATCCTGCAGATCTCCAATCGCAGAACATCCTGATGATCGCACCCTACGCAGTCTTTGAGGACGGAGAAGTGCTCGTCAAGGTGAAAATCACAGACGATCAAGGCAAGTTCGAACACATCCATACCTACAAAATGGCAGGCCCGATGAGCATGCCCAAGGAGCAAACCGATGGCTAAACATTCAACAACACACTCCGCGAACGAACCTAAATCAGGTTTTATGAAACTCGGCAAGCATTGGCCATGGCTCATCGTCGGGATGCTCATCTTCCACGCATCAATCATCGTCGGCACAATCCTGATCGTAAACTCCCGACATGATCTTTATGTCGAATCCGATTACTACGCCAAATCAGTCGATTGGGATAACCAAAGATCGATCAGTGAGAATGCAGAGAAGATGGGATGGGATATCTCACTGAACACCCAACAAGCAATCACGCCCGAAGGCGCTGAAGATACAACTGCGCGAATCATGCAAGTTGAGTTCTTTGATCGCAACAACGACCCGATCGACGGCGCGCTTGTTGAAATAGAATGTTTCCATCCCGCTCACGCCAACAACCGCACCAACCTTGTGCTTGTCGGGCAAGGCGATGGGAAGTATGCCCGTGAGTTCACAATGCACACACCCGGGCTCTGGCATGTCAACTTCTCTATCCGATACCAAGGCGTCTACGCGACTTTGAGCAGAGAAATAGAAATTTACGAGTAACACAAAGCACAAACCTCAATGAATGCGTTGAACCTTGAGAACATAGAGACCATGTACCCGCTCATCCTCGCGGTGCTTTCCGCGTCTGTACTCGGCAGCATGCACTGTGCCGGCATGTGCGGCGGACTCATGTTCTTCGCGCTCGGATCAGACGAAGAACGCTCGAAAAAATCTCGTGTCCGCCTACAGTTTGCCTATCACGGTGGTCGCTTGTTCACCTACACACTCCTGGGAATCGCTGCGGGGAGTATCGGCAAAGCAATCGATTTCGGTGGGGGGTATGTCGGTGTTCAACGAGCAGCAGCAATCTTCGCCGGCGGACTCATGATCGCATTTGGACTCATTACCCTCGCACGCATCAAGGGAATCAAAATCAAGCATGTCACAGTGCCGGGATTTCTCCGTCGTTTCGTCGAGCGAGGCCAACGCAAAGCATTCGGGCTCACACCCTTCAGACGCGCACTCACCATCGGACTCCTCACCACCCTCCTCCCCTGCGGCTGGCTCTACGCATTCGCATTCACCGCCGCCGGCACCGCAAGCCCAATCTGGGGCGGCTTGACGATGGCCGTCTTCTGGATGGGAACACTCCCAGTAATGGTTTCACTCGGCGCAGGTATCCAACTCCTCACAGGTCCATTGCATGCAAAGCTCCCAGTCATCACCGCAACTGCGGTTGTGGTAGTTGGCGTCATGACCGCGATGGGGCGATTGCAAGCGCCCGCGATGACCCGTGATCAACTGAGAATCGATGCAGATTCAACCGCTGTCCCTGTTGCAGGCGAAGCATTCTGCCCCCTCTGCGACACCGCCGAGCCCGGACCAGACTCAACGCAGGATGATTCAAAGTCAGGCGGATGATATGATTAATGATCCTACATCCATAGCTCAAACAATCCGCTGTGACCACTGCCAACTCTCCGTCCCCTCAGGACTCATCGAACCCGATGAACCACATCAGTTCTGTTGTCACGGGTGTAAATCAGTCTGGAATGTGCTCCACGGCGCAGGACTTGATGGGTACTACGCAGTGCGTAAATCTGTCGATCCAAACCCACAACGCACATCCGCGACGGGAGATTCCTATGAAGAACTCGATGACCCAGCATTCCAGGAAACCTGTGTCGAGAACCTCCCCGGCGGTCAAGCTCAAACCGAACTCCTCCTCGAAGGAATGCACTGTGCTGCGTGCGTTTGGCTCATCGAACGCTTGCCTTCCGTTGTCGATGGAGTCGTCGAGTCACGCGCAAATATCCGAAGAAGAACCACCGTCGTTTGTTACCAACCCGACAAGGTGAAACTCTCCGATATCGCTCGCGGGCTCGACCGTCTTGGATACGCCGCCCATCCCGCCAGGGGGGCCGCTGCACGCGAAGCACGGATCAAAGAAGATCGGAAGTTTCTCATCCGTGTCGGTGTTGCAGGCGCAATCGCCGGCAACATCATGATCATGGCCATCGCCCTCTACGGCGGCGCCCTCGAAGGGATCTCCCCAACCTGGGAAACAACCTTCCGGTGGTACTCGATGGGACTCGGGGTACTCGCACTCGTCTGGCCGGGACGCGTGTTCTTCATTGGCGCGATCGCTGCACTCCGCACACGCACAGCACACCTCGATATCCCAATCGCACTCGCACTGGGAGTCGGTGGACTCTGGGGTTCGTTCAACACCATCACAGGCAAAGGTGAAATCTATTTCGACTCGCTTGCGATTCTTGTCTTTCTGCTCCTTGTCGGGCGCTGGGTACAACATAGACAACAGCGCGCCGCTTCTGATCATGTGGAACTGATGCTCACCCTGACCCCGAGCAACGCGACCAGAGTCAACGAGGACGGCTCAACCACTCGTGTTCCAATCGAATCGATCGAAGAGGGGATGGTGGTCCAGGTCGAAGCAGGCGGGTCAATCCCCGCCGATGGCATACTCGAAACCGGACACACCAACATCGATACCTCATTCATCACAGGTGAATCTCGACCGGTTCCAGTCCATGCAGGAGATGAAGTAGTCGCCGGTGCAACAAACCTGAGTTCGCCCATCCGCCTGCGGGTGAGCGCGGTGGGGGAATCAACACGCGTGGGCAAACTCATGCAACTCGTCGCGTCCGCATCCGCCGATAAAGCGCCGATTGTCCGCTTTGCTGATCGTATCGCGGTTATCTTCGTGTTTACAGTGATCACCTTAGCACTCATCACTTTCGCGTATTGGACCTGGTCTTCAGGTGTCCGCACCGGAATCGAGTATGCGACCGCGTTGCTCATCGTCACCTGCCCCTGTGCCCTCGGGCTCGCCACCCCGATGGCAATGTCCATCGCGATGGGGCGCGCAGCGAAGTCCGGAGTGCTCGTCAAATCCGCAGCCGCGATCGAATCGCTCGCAAGACCCGGAACCATGATTCTTGACAAAACAGGAACCATCACCCAAGGACAGATGAGCGTTGTTGAACATAACTGCTCCAATGAGATGCTCAAATGTGCTGCAATCATCGAACAAACTTCAAATCATCCGATCGCAAGAGCAATCACAGACTCCGTCGATCTCAGCGAATCCCAATCAACTGCAAGCGACATCAACCAAACAATCGGCGCCGGTATTTCTGGGTATGTTGATGATGATTATATCGAAATCGGTTCACCAACATACATCAACTCAAATCACCAGATTGATGAAGCAACCAATACCGAAATCAAAAAAATGATCGAGCAGTCCCTCTCCCCTGTTGTGCTCTACACCAAGGAACACGGGTTCGGTGTTCTTGGGATTGGCGACCCAATCAGAGATGATGCAGCGCAGTCGATTCAGATCCTCAACGATCAACGATGGGATATCCATCTCTGTTCAGGTGATCATCCCGCAATTGCCCGTGCGGTTGCATCTCAAGTTGGAATCATGAAAGTTCAGGGATCGGTGTCTCCGGAAGGAAAAGCTGAGTTCGTCAAAGCAATGCGCGCCCAATCCAGTTCACAATCCAAGCACCGGGTCATCATGGTCGGCGACGGGGTCAACGATGCCGCAGCACTCGCATGTGCCGATGTAGGAATTGCAGTGCAAGGGGGCGCAGAAGCCTCCCTCGAAGCCGCAGATATCTACCTCATGACCCAGGGGGTCTATCCATTGATCACGCTGTGCTCGCTTGCAAAGCACACGATGCGCACAATTCATGTCAGTCTGATCTTTTCGATCGGATACAATACGATCGCTGCCGCACTCGCGATGACCGGGGTCATCAACGCATTGATTGCTGCGATCCTCATGCCGATCAGTTCCCTCACTGTCGTTGCACTGAGTTCCCGAAAATGGAAAGGACCCCGCAAATGTCAGTCATTTTCATCATGATCCCGGGCGCATTGATACTCGCAGCCATCGGGGTGCTCGCATTCGTCCTCGCCGCAAAGCGAGGGCAGTTCGATGATCTGGATACCCCCGCAATCCGAGCAATATTCGACGACGACGATCTCAATCCGCCTGTGAAAACTGCAACTGATGCGCAACCCGAAGAATGATTGAATCGAGTCTCAGAACTCCCGAACTCTTGCTCGGGGTGGTCGTATAATGTGAACATATGCCCACGCACGCCATCGAGCTCGATCATGTCTCCTATACCTATCCGTCCACCGGCATCGGTACTTCACCCGTTGCAGCGCTCCAAGACATTACCCTGCAGGTCGATCAATCAACCAAGCTCGGCATCCTCGGCCCCAACGGCGGCGGCAAATCCACTCTCATCAAACTCATCCTCGGGATCCTCAAACCCACCGCAGGCAAAATACATGTCCTCGGGGAATCCCCCGCAGCGGCACGAAAAGCAGGACTGGTCGGATACCTCCCCCAACATATCCAGTCTCATCGTGATTGGCCCCTCAGTGTGCAACAAGTCGTCGAACTCGGATGCACATCCAAGCTCAAACCTTGGCAAAGACTCAGTGCCCAAGATCAACAAGCAATTAGTAACGCAATCGAGTTTGTCGAGATGCAGGAACTGATCGACCGACCCATCGCCGCACTCTCCGGGGGACAACTCCAACGCGTGATGATCGCTCGTGCGATCGCCTGTCAACCCAAACTCTTGATCCTCGATGAACCCACAGTGGGGGTTGATATCGCGGGTCAACAACGCTTTGGAAACCTCATCAACACCCTCCATCGAGAACTCGATCTCACCATCATCGTCGTCACCCATGACATGCGTGCAATCGCAGCAGTTGCCGATCGCGTCGCGTGCCTCTCACGCACATTACATTTTCACGACTCACCCGACGGCCTCTCACCCGCGGTACTCGCTCAGGTCTTCGCGCACGATGTCGCAGGGGTCTTCGGTGAAATCCATATCGACGCGCACCGCGCCCAAGACTGTGATGACCCTGAGCATACCCAAACCGATTGCGGCTGTCCGCACACCGACCAATCACCAACAAGCGATGGGGGCGAGCAGTGAAAACCATAGAACTCCTCTCGCAAGCAGACATCTATCCCGCAATTGTCGCCGCCATCGTCATCTCGATCATGGGCGGCGCACTGAGCATCTTTGTCGTCCTCAAACGACTCGCCTTCATCGGGCAAGGAATCTCCCACGCCGCATTCGGTGGAGTAGGCATCGCATTAGTCCTTGGAGTATCCGGCGCAACCGCATCCTCCCAGTTTGTCCAACTCGCCATCGTGGTCGCATTCAGTGTCTTCGCAGCGCTCTGGATCGCCGCACTCACACGCGACCAACAAGGACGGACAGACACCGCTATTGGTGTCGTTTTATCCGCTTCAATGGCGCTCGGATTCATCCTGTTCACATTCGCCGAGTCAAGACATGACCATGATGAACACGGCCATGCCGCACACGGACACGAAGACGAGCATCACATCATCGAAGAAATTCTCTTCGGCAACATCCTCGATACCAACTGGACCTCCGCATCGATCGCGATCGGCGCTGCCCTGCTCATCCTCGCTGTTGTATGGTACATCCGAAGACAGCTCATCTTTTGGGCATTCGACGAACCCGTCTGCGATGCCTTCGGTGTCAACTCTACCAAGATCACCAACCTGTTCATGGTAATCCTTGCCCTCGCAGTCGTGATGGCTATGCAGATCGCGGGTGTTGTGCTCGCCGCTGCGATGCTTGTGCTCCCCGGCGCAGCAGCATTAAACCTTTCGACAAAGCTCCGTCCTGCATTTATGATCTCGATCGCAATCGGGACCGCTGGCGCACTCCTCGGGCTGATCATCGCATTCGAAGGCACCTACCCAATCGGCCCAAGCATCGTCCTGACCCAAAGCGTGATGTATCTTGCAACACTTATCATCAAGAAAATACTCACAACGCGTCTACCATCCTAACCAAAGACATTCCTTTGAATTTTATTTCTGAGCAATCAGATGGAGAGATATCAATGAAAGCCGAAACCATCCTCGCTGAGTTCAACACCATCCGCAAAGACCTCGATGAAGACAAGTCAGACATCGAATGGCTCACCCTGCATCACGCCTTCTGCTTTATCTCATACAAAATGGGCGAGTTCCAAGAGTATCTCGACGATCAAAAAGAACGCGGCGCATTCGATGAGTTCGAAGACTAAATCAAGCATTATTCATTGCTCGGCATGTTAATCATGTTGCGGATCTGCTTCGCTTCTTGATTCCGATTGTGGTATTCAAGCTCTTTGACAATCCGCCAGTGGATATTGTAGTAGTTCGATTGCTTCGCAAAGTTGTCGCCCATCTGTTCCGGACGGTTGACCTTCTTCGCTGTGTCTTGTAACAGCTTAAGATACGCATCGCGTTTGCCGTTCTTGCTCAACAACTTGCCCATCGCGCTGATTGCGCTGTCACTCATCGGACCATCATTGAGGAACTTGTCGAGCACATCCTGATACGCGATCCACGCCATATCAGGCTTGTCATTCTCCGCCCATAACTGACCCTGCTGGAACCGAATCCCCGCAGCCAGATCAGGACGCAACCTGAACTGTCCAAATGCCCACTCCCACATCTCGTGCTGTTGCTGCGGATCTTCAACACCAGAAATCAAATCGACCAAGAAGTCATATGAAAAATCCTGATGTGCATTGCCCGCAAGTTTCATCACCGCACGCGACCATACATCGAGCTGCTTGCGATCAAGTTCACCTGCTTCGACCATCTGTGTGACCCGATCCCAAGCATCAGTCACACCCGCAGCTTGCGTAAGCGTCAATCGCAAGAAACTCAACCGATCCTTCGTGCTATTCGTTCTCGCTTTGCGTGCGTTGCCCTTCGCATCAAGCTCTATTTCTGAGCTTGGTTGCCATGCTTGGATATTCATGCGTTCGACAATATACCCGGCCGCCATAGATGCATGAATCTTCTCAGAATCGGTCGTTGCGATCGTTCCTAGTATTCCCAATCGTCCATCGCTGATCCGCTCACCCGTCTGCGGGTTCATCACATTCCCCCGGAGTCTCTGGTATTCAGGATATCGACCCGCAGTGAAGTCCCAGTCCGCTCGTCGGCCTTTGACATCAAGATACCCAACCCAGGCATGGCTCACATCCGCGCCCTGCGCGACGATATACCCAGACGGAATCCCACACGCCTTAGCAACACTCATCGCAAAGTACGCCTGATCGGCGCAAACGCCGCCGTGCTTTTGAATGCTCTCCAAGCAGTAGTTCCCCGCCTGCGTAACCTTCTTCGCCTTTCCTTGTCGATAATGTTCTGTGTCATACTCGATCTCGAAGAACCGGCTCCCGATGTCCGGATTCGTGCGATACCGATCATGTGCCCATTGAAGTTGATTCACCGATTCAGAAACATCAACAACATACACAAGGTTCAATGCAGGCAACGCATCGGGTTTAATCCGCATCGTGGATGCATTGCTCACGAAGAAATCAAATATTTCAAGCGGGTTTCCACCCACGGGATTGTTCTCATTGATCCGTCTGGTGTACCCGCTCCCTGCTGGCATGTCGTGCACAACGCAAATCGCTGCTGCCAGTGCAGGATACTTTGCAACCTGCTCTCTGCGCTCACTCATCAACTCCATCGCCACACGAATCACCTCGCTCGGGTTGTCCCTCTCCACCCATAACAACCCAAGTTCATTCATGAACATGGGATA
Source organism: uncultured bacterium (assembly GCA_963976235.1). GTDB lineage: Bacteria > Planctomycetota > Phycisphaerae > Phycisphaerales > UBA1924 > UBA1924. The sequence continues at coordinate 636,952 of CAXBJM010000002.1, read as the reverse complement.
ATCCTTGATCTGCTCAATAAACTTTTCTGGATACTGATTCCGAGCGTTGAACGCCAAAAGCAAGATCCTCGCGCTCGCCTCCGCGCGAACCACTGCCCCAAGCTGACGCGCACCCGCACGCGATGACACCGTGTCGCTCAACGCAAACGAAGACCGCATCGCATCCTGCAACGATTCACGATCAACCACTGACGAAATCAACTCATCAGTCATGATCATCGTATCTTGGGTGAACTGATCAACGCGTCCGCTGGCTTTGCCGCGTGCCTGCCCATGTGCAGGCAGACACATGACTCCAATCAAAGTAAGCGTACAGATCGTCAAAAACTTGCAAGTTGCATGGGGATAAATCATGAGTGCTCCTGGGTGGTTGCACAATCCTACGGGGTTCGTAACAAACTATTCGCATATCGACCAACAGAGTTGCACGAAACGGGTTGCACGAAACGGGTTGCACGAAAAAGAGTTGCATGAAAAAACCGGCCCGGGAAAGTCCCGAGCCGGTTCAAAGTGTAAAAAAACGTACCAGTCAGTGATCCGGAATCAGATTCCGATGATGCCGCCGAGCACATCGCCGTAAGCAACGATCAGACCCGCGAACACAACCGAAACAATCGAGATCAACTTGATCAAGATGTTAAGTGCAGGACCCGAGGTATCCTTGAACGGATCACCAACAGTGTCACCAACAACAGTTGCCTTATGGTCATCTGAGCCCTTGCCATAGACGATCAGATCGCCATGACCAGCGCCAACAGCTTCCTTCGCACGATCCATGATCGCACTACGAACGCTGTCAGGAACCTTGCTTGAGTTGCCTGTGCCATCGACCATTTCCTGTGCGGAAGTAGCGCCGTATGACTCAAGAAGCTTCTTCGCATTGTCCCATGCACCACCCGAGTTGGACATAAACACCGCGAGCGCAAAGCCCGAAGTCAATCCACCAACGAGCATACCCATCACGCCTGCAACCGAAAGGCTCAAGCCAACAAGGATTGGAACCACGATCGCGAGGATCGAAGGCATAACCATTTCCTTCTGAGCACTCGATGTAGAGATCGACACACACTCAGCATAATCCGGGTAGTGATGACCATCGAGATCAACACCCTTCATCGGCCAGTTGTCTGGGTTGGCAACGTCCTCTTCGGACATGCCGCCATTACGCAGTGCCTGACGAATAAAGCCAAACTGGCGGCGACATTCGTTCATCATCGCATACGCCGCACGCCCTACAGCATTCATAGTCAATGCACAGAACAAGAACGCGAGCATCGCACCAATGAACACACCTCCAAGAAGCTTCGGGTTCGCAAGGGTCACATCATAGAATGTAAGAACATCCTTGACCTGACCACGCTTGGTTGATGCAAGTGTCGCGTGCCATTCAGGACCAGCAATTTCATACCGTGAATCATGGCTACCTGTAAGAGCAAACACATCACCCTTCTCAATACCCTTAATCTTCGAGCTGTGCTTGCCGTCATTGCTCACGACTTCAAGGAGCATGCCGCCATCGACGACATTGCTCTCAACACCAGGAGTGATCACAGCAAACTTGCCGTACCCTTGGTGAACCGCAAACCCGATCTCTGAATCCGCAGGCTCAACAAACGCTGTGCCATCGCCATAGAAGTTCGCTGCCTGTGTACCGATCTGAACCTGTACAATCTGAATATATGCCGCGAAGAGTGCCATCGCAGTCAGTGCTGCCGAACCAATCGCAAAGCCCTTACCAGTCGCTGCAGTCGTGTTGCCCAATGAATCGAGCATGTCGGTGCGTTCACGAACGATCGGATCTTGCTGAGTCATTTCTGCGTTGCCGCCCGCGTTGTCCGCGATCGGACCGTACGCATCAGTTGCAAGTGTAATGCCCAATGTAGAGAGCATACCAACCGCCGCGATACCTACGCCGTAGAGACCCATGAGGAATGAGTCGCCGCCGCCCGCGAATGAGAACGCCGCGATGATCGCAACAACAACAACGAGCAATGATGCCCAAGTTGATTTCATACCTTCCGCAATACCAGCAATGATCACAGTCGCAGGACCAGTGAGTGCCTGCTCCGCAATACGCTTGGTTGGTGGATGCTCGTACGAGGTGTAGTACTCGGTCGCATGAGCGATCACAAGACCTGAGAGCAAACCAGAACAGATCGAAAGGCCCAAGCCCCACCAAGTGGTGATCCCGCTGAGTTCAGCAGCATCATTGAGGATGAACCAGAGCAATCCGAACGATCCAAGAACGATCAGTGCCGATGCAACATACACACCCTTATGGAGTCCCTTGAGAAGCTGCGAGAAGCTCGCGTTTTCTTTCGCCTTGACCGCGAAGATACCGATGATCGAACAGAAAATACCAAGACCAGCAAGCGCCATAGGAGTGACTGCGAGCTTGAGTCCGAACGATGCCGCTGCATCGCCATTGGCAAGTGTCATCGCCGCCGCAGCACCAAGTGCCATGGTTGCCAAGATCGAGCCGTAGTATGATTCGTAAAGGTCCGCACCCATACCCGCAACATCACCAACATTGTCACCGACATTGTCCGCGATGGTCGCTGGGTTACGAGCGTCGTCTTCTGGAATACCTGCTTCAACCTTACCAACAAGGTCCGCACCAACATCCGCAGCCTTGGTGTAGATACCGCCACCAACACGAGCGAACAACGCCTGTGTCGATGCACCCATCCCGAAGGTAAGCATGATGGTCGTGATCTCAGTGATCCCGCCGCCGACGATATCGAATTGGTTAAAGATAAAGAACCATGCCGAGACATCGATCAACGCAAAGCCCACAACATTGAGCCCCATGACCGCACCCGAACGGAACGCAACAGTCAAACCATCGTTAAGTGAGTTAGACACCGCATGGGTCGTACGAGCAGACGCATTGGTTGCCATCTTCATCCCAAACCAACCACAGAGACCTGAGAACAGACCCGCGACCGGCACACCGAGAAGTGCGAAAGGCGACTGAAGACCGAGCATGAACATAACCGCAAGGAAGGCAATCAAGAGGACAAATACGCCCGCAACAACCTTGTACTGACGGGTGAGGTACGCCATCGCACCGTCACGAACCGCCTGTGCGATCTCGATCATGTCCTCTGAGCCTTCAGATTTGCTCATGACTGATTTTTGAAAGACCTTGGCCATCACGAGGGCAAGAACGCCCCCGACTGGTGCGAGGTAATACGCCGGTGTCACATCGGACATCGATGCCAGTGTTGGCATGAGTTGCATACTCATTGTGTTCAACCTTTTTATTTGGACAACTGTTGTGTGTGCTGAGTTACGAACATGCCACAAGACTTTGCAGCTTCGTATCCTGATAAAACCAGTCGACTACACACTTTGCACTGTGCGATATGTAGCGACACGGATACCGTCTCAACAAAAATGCCAAGCCGGTAATATAGACGAAACAACCCATAAAGGGGTGCCAAGTATAGATCGACTAAACAATAGAAATCCGGTGAATTTCGTTGATTTTGCAAGAAAGAACTTTCTATGTGCCCGCCCAATTCAAACCATCAGCGCATGAAAAACCTCTGCAAAATACAGAGGCCAATGAGTACTCAGAATTCAGTCACATCAGAAACCCATAAATGAGTTCCGATGAAGGAATCAAAGATCAGTCGCGACGAGGTGCTGCCTTGCGAGCTGCACGATTCTTACGCTCTGAAGGCTTCTCATAGTATTCCTTCTTCTTGATATCCTTGGTCAATCCTTCCTTCTCGCAAAGCTTCTTAAAGCGGCGCATCATCTGTTCTGCGCTTTCATTTCCACGAGATTTGATCCGAATCGCCATGTGAACTCCTCAGTTCGATTTAGTCAGGACACCATTGATAACCCTACGCCGATGCATCGGGTCCCTATCCAAGGCGCGAATCGATGCAAGGTCAAGTCAATACACGAATTGTGGATGCTGAATTGCACACACTTGTAAATCTTCACCCCTTGTCGTGCCCCGACACCCAATTGACCGATAAAAACCGCCATGAGACCCCCGAAACAGATCATCACAATCCTTCTCCTCCTCACCTGCATTCTGCCATCAACTGGCACGCTCGTTGGCTGCCAGTCAATGCCCGCCCTTCGTGAATCTCGAGCATGGCACGGCCAAACCCCAATCTACGCAACCTACCGCTTTGGACTCCTCCACGCAGAACTCCCCCCTGGTCATTCAGTCCAAACAGTCATGGCCGCAACAAGAGCAGTCCTCTACCGCCAAGGACACATCATCGAAGAAGCATCCGCAACCCCACAAGGCGGCAAGCTCATCGCACTCGCATCCCGCGAACTCCCATACGACAAAATCAAAGTCACAACTTCCTTCGAAGGCGCAGGCGTGCTCATCACAATCAACATCAATCCCGCAGAAGAAAACCGATCACGCATCGTCCTCGAATCAATCCTCGAAGCGCTCGCATTGTAAATCATCAGCATCACAAAAAGAAAAAGAGCTCCAAGTATTTCTTGGAGCTCTTTGTTTGAACTGTTCAATAGGTTATCGCTTGTCGATCGCAACATAAGGCGAATCGTGCGGCCCAACATAATCAGTCGTCGGACGGAACAAACGGTTATCACCGAGTTGCTCGATCACATGCCCCGCCCAACCCGCGATCCGTGCAAGCACGAACATCGGTGTGAACAGATCAAGCTTCAAACCAATGCAGTGGTATGTGGTCGCGGAATAGAAGTCCACATTCGGGTAGATCCCCTTGGACGCATACTCGCGTTCCATGACCTTCTCAATCGCATTTGATTTGTCGTAGAACTCGATGTTCCCTGTGTCTTCAGCAAGCTGCTTCGCAAGGGTCATCAACTCGCTCGCACGAGGATCCTTCGATTTATAAACACGATGACCGAATCCCATGATGCGTTCTTTATTCTTGATCATGTTCATGACATGAGCTTCTGCAGATTCAACCGAAGGAATCTGGTTGAGCATCTTCATCACACCTTCGTTTGCACCGCCGTGTAATGGTCCACGCAATGAACCAACCGCTGCAGTAATCGCAGAGTACACATCCGAGAGCGTCGAAATCACCACGCGTGCAGCAAAGGTTGAGTTATTCAAACCATGATCCGCATGGGTAATCATGCAGATATCAAACGCGCGGATCATTGCATCAGTTGGCTTTTCGCCATTGAGCATATAGAGGAAGTTCGCCGCGAAGCTCAACGATGAATCACCCTCAACAATTTCAAGACCACGACGATGACGATCAAACGCCGCGACGATCGCAGGTGCCTTCGCCAAGATTTGCAATGACTTCTCACGCGCTGCTTCCACCGAGTTTTCATTCGGTGAGCTATCATCCATCGCCATCGAGCTAATCATCGTGCGAATCACATGCATCGGCTCCGCATCAACAGGACACGCAGTAATTCGAGCCTTGATCGCATCACCCAACGCATAGTGCGAACGAAGGTCTTTGGTGAACGCTTCGAGCTCTGCCTTGTTCGGCAATCGCTTGTTCCAAAGCAAGAAGACTGTTTCCTCAAATGAGCTCTGGGATGCCAAGTCACCGATCGCAATCCCGACATATTCAAGAATACCTTCAGTACCATTAATAAATGACATCTCGGTCTGTGCGGCAATGACACCTTCGAGGCCTTTGGAGAATGTTTTTTCAGCAGTACTCATGGTTTAGTCCTTTATTGCCCCTTCAAGGGCGAAAAAGTGGTTGTCTGGCAAAGTCAAAAACGAAAAATGCCTCAATAAAGCGGGACGAGATTATAGGCATCATACCGCATCTTTGACGATATCACACCCATCTTGCAGCATACGATCTGCCCGTGTTTATTCCACTGGGAACAGATCGACCAAGCAAACGAAAAGCGGTTATTACCCCGACACTCATCGGGATCAACCTCGTTGTTTTTGTTGGAATGGCAATCCTCGCCAACACCAACCCAGATTTAGAAGCCCGAATCGGTTATTTCGGTGCCATCTCCAGGCACAACTTCCACATCTATCAACCAATCACCTCCGCGTTCCTCCACGCAGGATTCATGCATATCTTCGGCAATATGCTCTTCCTACTTGCCTTCGGCCCCTCAGTTGAAGACCGATTGGGCAGAATTGGATTCACACTCTTCTACCTCGCAGGTGGCGCCGCATCAGGATTCGCCCATATCGCAGTCGATCAACACCCCGCAATAGGTGCCTCAGGCGCAATTGCCGCGGTTTCTGGTGCCTTCCTCATCCTCTTCCCCAGAGCACGGATCAAATGCTTCGGATTCTTCTTCATCCTCGGAATTTTCATGGCACCCGCCTGGTGGCTCATCGGGCTCTTCATCGTCCTGGATCTCGGCGCACAACTCATCAACCCGAACAACGGCATCGCAAACATCGCGCATCTCGGTGGGTACCTCTACGGGATCGCAATCGCCTTCACACTCCTCATCACCAAGCTGATCCCCAGAGAACAATACGACATGTTCTCGCTCATCAAGCATAAGAAACGACAGTCAGACTTCAAAGCAGCCTACAAAACCCACATGAAAGCGGGGGTCTATACCCCGCTGAATGAAGCTGATCCGGTGATCGTGGAAATCGCAGACTATCGTGCCCAGATAGGGACACTCCTCTCCAACAAAGAGCTTGCCGCCGCTGCAGATCGATACCTTGCGATGCACGACAAGTTTGAGAATCTGCCACAGGGGAAAAAATCGCTCACCATGCACCGTGACGCACAATACCAGATCGCCAATCAACTCTATCAATCAAACCAGCGCCAAGCCGCCGCCGACGCATACGCCCGACTGCTTGAGACCTATCCTACTGATTCGGAACGACACATCATTACAATCCTGCTTGCCCGTATCCGCGCCAATGATCTCAACGATCCAATCGGTGCAATCGAACTGCTTGAAGATCTTACATCCAAAGCACATGATTCAGACACACAAAGTCTGATCACCAATGAACTCACCACCATCCGCTCAATGAACTCGTAAACCAAGAGCGATGAATGAAAGATTGAAAACAATGACCACCAACACACACGCACGCACCCGCATCAAAGTCTGCGGCATCACCACCGAAGAATCCGCACACGCCGCAATCAACGCAGGAGCTGACGCGATCGGTTTCGTGCTGGTTGAAAACACCCCGCGTTACATCGAACCAGAAACCGCTGCTGCGATCATGTTCTCGCTCCCTCCGTTCATCTCCGCAGTTGGGGTCGTTCAGGACCTTGATGTCGATCAGTTCTGCGCACTCGAATACTCATGCCCCGCACACACCATGCAACTTCACGGCAAAGAATCCGTCGACACCGTGTGCGCCTGCGGCCCAGGCGTCATCAAAGCATTCAAATACGAAGATGCAACCATCAACTCCCAACTCACCCGCTGGGCAAAGGTCGATGAACTCGACGCAATCCTCATCGACGGTTCCGCAGGTGGCACAGGCGAATCCTTCGACTGGTCAAAGCTCGCCCCCCACATCGTTGATTATCCAAAGAAGATCATCATCGCCGGAGGTTTAAACGCAAGCAATGTCGCAGAAGTCATCAAGACCCTCCGCCCATACGCCGTCGATGTATCAACCGGTGTTGAAGACGCGCCGGGTGTGAAAAACCCACAAAAAATCGCCGAGTTCTGCGCCGCCGTCCGTGCCGCAGATGCGAGCTAACGACCCGCTTTGACAAGCGCCATCAACGCCCTCATCACCGAGCCCTGCTCAACCCCATCAGTATGAATCACCGATTCCGCGAGCGATCGGTATGTCTCATCGCGCTGATCGAACAAAGTCTGCACCTCATCAACCACATCGCTCCCTACAAGCGCAGGCCGATCAGTGTTGTCCGTCGCTTGAAGGCGCTCCCGCAAAGTCGCAGGCAACGCCCGCAGATAAAACACTCGGCTGGTATCTGATCCGAGCATCGCCGAACACCCCGGCGCAGTAGGAGTCCCGCCACCAAGCGCGATCACCCGCCCAGATTCTCTGAGCACCGCTTCAAGCGCCTTCGTCTCCCCATCCCGAAACGCATCAATCCCATGCGTCGCGATCGCCTCGCCCGCACCCGATGCATGAAGCAGTTCCGAGGTCACATCATCCAAATCAACAAACCCAACACCGAGCTGCTCCGCGAGCAACGCCCCAAGCGTCGACTTCCCAGACGCACGAAGCCCAATCAAAATCAGATTGGGCTTCGAGTCAGTCATTGGTTTGTCTTTCAGTGAAGAAGTAGTAGGAGTTGAAAGCTTATTCGTCTTTTACACGCGACATGTACGACCCGTCTTCGGTCGAAATCCGAACCGACTCACCAATCGCAATAAACGGAGGCACCCGAGTCTTCAATCCCGTGTCACACACCGCTTCTTTCAACTGATTCGTCGCCGTCGCGCCCTTAATCCCCGGCGCAGTATCTGCGATGGTCAATGTCACCGCCGAAGGCAGCTCGATCGCAACAGGTGAATCACCATGGAACAACACAGTACACGATCCGTTTGGCGCCACATAAAGCAATGTATCATCGAGCAACTCTTTGCTCAACTCGACCTGGTCGTAATCCTTGAGATCCATAAAGGTCCCGCCACCCTCGCCATCATCGTAAAGGAACTCCATCTCGCGTTTATCGAGATTCGTCCCTTCAACCACATCCGATCCTGAGAATCGTTGTTCTTTCATCCCAGAACCATCAACCGCACGCATCTTCGCCTGAATATACGCAGGCCCTTTACCAGGCTTCACATGCCCAATTTTCGTCACGACATAAAGCTTGCCGTTCATCTCAAGCGCTGTACCAGGGCGAATTTCATTTGCTTTCATAGTAATTTCCAGGGAATCAAGTGGGGGAGTGTTCAGTTTAATCAATACCATCGGATCAACAATCCGAGGCAATTATCATAGCACCCAAATCCCACACATAATCACCATTGATCGAGTATGCTCAATACGCCAACACGCCGTCAAACACGAGGAAACCATCAAATGCCATCACCATCCACCAATCAGATCACTCCAGTATCACTCAACCGCCGAAACTTCCTCGCCATCCTCTCCGCCGCCGCAGGCTCCGCAGCCCTCGCAACCCCCGCCCTCGCACACCTCGCATTCAACTCCAAAGACCCAACCTATATATACACCTGGGACCAAATCAAACCCGGATTCCACGCCTTCGTCGATCCCAACGCCGGAGGCAACTCCCTCATCCTCACCGCCGGCGCCCAAATCCTCCTCATCGACACCAAGTTCATCCACCTCGCCGGCGCCCTCCTCCAAGATACCAAAACCTTCGCCGGCAACCCAGACCCAGAAAACCTCGACCTCACCCTCATCAACACCCACCATCACGGCGACCACACCGGAGGCAACGCCCTCATCGTCCCACACGCAACCTCCTACGCACACAAAAACGCCGTCAAACGAATCAAAACCCAACTCGACACCTACAAACAATCCGCCAAGTCCGGACCCGCCCAAATCAAACGCATGAAGGGCACCGACCAACAACTCAAACTCGCCATCGCCGCCGCAAACGCCTCAGACTCCTGGACCCGCGCCGACATCGCCCCCCAAAACCGCGTCCCCGATGAAGGACAAACCATCACCATAGGTGATACAAAAGTCGCCATGCACCACTTCGGTAGAGGCCACACCGACAACGACCTCGTCGTCCACTTCGAAAACGAAAACATCATCCACACAGGCGACCTCGTCTTCGCCGGTCTCCACCCCTTCTTCGATCCCTCCGCAAGAGTCACCGCTGTAGGCTGGACCAAATCCCTCAAATCCATCCTCGACCTCTGCGACAATGACACAACCGTCATCCCAGGTCACGGCCCCGTCGGCAACAAACAAACCGTCCAAACCCAACTCGACTACCTCAACAACCTCATCAAACATGTCCAAGCAGATATCGACGCCGGGGTATCAAAAGAAGAAACCGCCAAAAAATCATGGGACTTCATGGAAGGCTTAGGCTTCGAAGGCATCCGCTCAAGAGCCATCGAAGCAGTGCATGATGAACTCAGCTAACAAGTTTCATATGGTGAGTAATTAAACTTGTAAACCGAGTTCCGATGAAGTACATTCAATGATGACCAATCGTTGAAAGCGTCTTTGTGTATGAGCAGTGAGATTTATGAACAGGCTTACCCAACATACATCTTTGATACTGCTCATGTATCTCACAACACATGGGACGAATGCCCAAGACTGCCAAGTCTCCTTCGCAGACCAACAAGGGCACATCGCAGGCTCAGAACCATCATCGCTCACAACTGGTGATCTTGATTCTGATGGTGATCCCGACATCCTCGTGATAAACGCTGGCAGCGATGATATCAGTGTGCTACTCAACAACGGCGATGGAACCTTCGCCCCAGAGCAGAGATATACCACCGCCTTTATTCCCGGAATACTTACGCTCGGTGATCTTGACGCCGATGGCGATCTCGATCTAGTGATCTCAAACTTAACCCAAAACGAGATAAGCGTACACCTGAATAATGGGAATGCGATTTTCACATTTCAACAGAGCTATGCAGTTGGAGCAGGTTCACCCTCCATAACACTCGGCGACCTAAACGGTGACAGTGTGCTCGACATTGCTGTTGGAAACTCGCTCAGTGATAACATAAGCGTGCTGCTCAATATCGGGAGCGGGTCATTCCAAAATCAAGTTGTCTATCCAGCAGGCGATTCACCACGAGACATCTCGCTGGGCGATTTAGATAACGATGGAGATCAAGATATCGCTGTCGCCAATGATCGGGATGATGATATCAGTGTGCTCTTAAACAATGGTGACGGCACATTCGCAACACAACAAAGACACGCCGCCGGCGAAGGACCCTGGTCAATATCAATTGATGATCTTGACCGAGATGGAGATCAAGACATCGCCGTCACAAATGTATGGAGCAGCAACATAAGTGTGTTCCTAAACAATGGGGATGCATCATTCCCCCAAAGCATGAGCTTCGCCACCGACAACTTTCCAGTTTCCTTGAACATCGGTGATCTCGACAACGACGGAAATCTAGACATGCTCACCGCCAATGTCGACGGCTTCTCCATCGGGTACTTGCTCAACAACGGAGACGGAACCTTCGAAAGAGAACAACACTTTTGCGCCGGGACAACCGAACCAAGAAGTGTCGCCCTCAGCGATCTCGACAACGATGGCGACCTCGATGTAGCAACTACAAGAAGAGACGGCAACGATATCAGAACACTCTTCAATCAATGCATACAACCATCATGCCTCGCCGACATGAATCATGACGGCGAACTCAACTACTACGATGTGTCTCTGTTTATAATTGCCTACCTCGAAGAACAATACATCGCTGATTTCTCAAGAGATTGCAGGCTCACGACCTCTGATGCAATTGAGTTCTTAAGCGCCTTCAACAAAGGCTGCCCCTGATTTTTCCTTGCCGAGTGCCGGCTGGGATCGCAGACTCCATAAGATTGATATATACTTAATGACCATAATCGTGCAAATTTTCATCAAACATGCCCATGCCGATATCGATGCCGGGGTACCAAAAGAAGAAACCGCCAAAAAATCATGGGACTTCATTGAAGGTTTAGGCTTCGAAGGCATCCGCTCAAGAGCCATCGAAGCAGTGCATGATGAGTTGAGCTAATGCGAAGTCCTTAATCTATGAGAGGATATTGTTCTTATAACAATTGTTCGGAAGTGATCGGCTTCAATATCCTATATGTGTTGGAAGAAGGATGAATTTTTGTAAATTTGTTGTATGAGACCTGCTTTGCAAAATATGTTGAGTAAAGAATTGTTAATTAAAAGTTTAGAATTATCTCTGTATCTACACGATTAATTGCAGTCTCACTTGTAATTTGATTCACGTAAGCCATTTCTGCAAGTGACTCAGTCGCTTTGAGGGAAAGCTGATACCATTCTTCCAGCGCTTCTTTTGCAGATGGTTTTAAAGTAGATATTTTTTTAGCCAATTTATTGTTAGCATGAACAATATTACTCCGCATCGTATATAGCTGTTTCATGGATCTAAAAATTTCATCTTTGCATTTATCGCCTGAAGAATTGCGAAGTAAGTAGGTCGCTCTCAATGCGAGTCTGTGAGATAGCTCTCCCTCCATTTTTGGTGAAAGCAGTGATTCCATAGCTATTGATAAATCAACGACTTGGTCAGTCCAGTCATTCCTAGAAAGTATTCCAGCTAATCGTTGCAGTCCAAAAGAACAGTAATTGTCCAAGTGGTTTAAGTGCTCGGTGGTTTTTACAAGAGAAGCGTGAAATTTGTCGTCAATAAGGGAGAGGGAGCCTTGGAAAGCGACTAGAGACGGTGTACTTTGGATGAATTGTTTGAATTTTTGAATAGGTATATAATCTAAAGGGCATAGACCAATTATTCCACAGGTTCCAGCGCCTTCTGCATTGTTGATTCGAAGTGAAAGTAGCAGTAATTCAAGTTCGTGTATGTACTTCGTGATATTTATTTCAGAGTTCTTGTTAAGCGTAACAGTTTTTTTCAGCACTGTGTTTACTTTGTAGCTATTGCCTAACACAGTATTGGAAGGGATAGGAGAATCTTGCGATTTTAAAAGTTTGACAACAGCTTCATCGTTGGCGATATTCCACCCTAGTCCAAAGTGAGATTTTTTAGATTGCCAGATTGGACTTGGGATGAATCCAAAATTTGCGGCGTAGAGGTCAAGTTTGTATGTGGGGCTTGACCACAATTCGATCATTGTATCAAGTGATTTTTTGAAGTGGTCCTGTGTTGAGCTGTCATCCATAGTGAATAGCCAATGGGTTATTGGCTTAACAGCATCACGCGTAAATGAATCGCCATGAAAGTTTGGCAAGATTTTGTAATTTTGTTTTACATCATTAATTGAAAACAATTCTGATGCAAATGATTCCAACTCATCCTTGTACCAAAAACTTAGATATTGGTATACTGTGTTGGCTAAATCCGAGAAAATTTCATAAGTCAACTCGTTTTTTGGTACAACTTCTATATTGCTCCCGGTGGTTGAGTTGAGAAAATCAAGGCCAAGTCTATGGCCTACTTTGTATAGATCATTTGTCATATGAGAATCATACCATGTATGTGGTCGTGCGCCATGCAGGTGACAAAGTCTCCTGCATGCTCTTCTCTTCAAATCCATCTACATACCCCTCCGTGCGCAAAATCAAGTCACTCCAAATTCCCCCCTTGAACCGCCCCCATCCCAGCCTATACAATTCAAAACCGCACCCCTCGCCCACAAAAACCAAGGAGCCGAGCCGTGCAATCAACACAACCAATCCTCTCAGAACCGACACTCACTGAACCAATCCTCGAATCCCTCCTCGACCCTACGATGACCCCAACCCTCATCTGCCAAACCCACAACCTCACCCTCCCTGAGCTTCTCGCCATCACCGAATCGGACACCTACATCCAAACCACCTCCGCCATCGAGCGCATCAACACCAACCGCCAACACACCATCAACTCCAACCTCCGCACCCAATCCCTCGCGATCCTGCGCGACATCGTAACGGACACCGTCACCGCCGCCCAAGACCACCCCAACCGTGCACCAGCTCTCCAAGAAACCGCCCGAAAAGCAACCACCACCCTCCTCAAACAAACCGCCCCATCAAACCCAAAACCAAAGCCGACCTACAACCGCCAAGCAATCAACCCCAATTCAATCAAACCACCAACCCGCGCAACAACTCATCAACCAACCCAAACCCGCGCTCAGCGCCAACCAATCAAAAGAAAAACCCTCGAAGAAATCCGAGGACAACTTCGAGGGTTCTGGTCTACAAAGAATCAACGCAATCATCAGCCATCGCTCGACAAGATCGAGCACAACTCCCCGATCGCTTACGGACACCCGTTCACAAACGCAAGCATAAAGATGCTCACATCATACTGGTTCAACACCCCATCCCCGTTGAGATCACTCATCGGGTCTTGTTGCAAGAACAAACTCACAAACAAGATCGCATCCGCAGCACTCACCCGTTCATCCGCATTGAAATCCGCCGCACATTCAAAGCAGAAATCACTCACATCAATAGAAATCAATCCCTGATTGAAATCCGTAACAAACAAGGTTTCATCAGAAACCGCCATACCCAACGGATTGATATTCAACGGATAAACAAAGTCCAATGTAGGGAAGAGCGGATCGCTCACATCAACAGACACAATACCTCTTCTTCGCAGAGTTGCTGACAGATACATATAGAACTTCCCGTTATCGAGAAATGAAACTTGTGGAAAAGCAATAAGTGGATGCACAAACTCAGAGAGTTGCGTGATGTTCAACGGATCACGCACATCATAAATGTTCAAATGATCATCTCCAAAGTACATAATCCCATCTTCCACGATCAACTCAGACCCAACAATAAAAAACGGCCAGTAACTCATCAACTCAGGTTCCGACGGATTACTCAGATCAATAATCTGTAACGATTGGTTATTGATTGCGATCCCCGACGAGAGATAAGCGATTGTCCCCTCAACCGTAAACTGAACGATCCCCTCCCCCGGCACAGTCTCCGCCGAATATTCCCCAACTTCAACCAGCGCTAACGGATCAGTAGCATCATAAATCTTCAAATGACGAAGACTCTGCCCATACAGATATGAACCCAAAAACTGCAAGTTGGTGATGTCTTGAAAACTCTCGTATTGCTGAATCAAAGCAGGTGAAGTTGGATCGCTGACATCAACAACAAACAATCCTTCATCGCTCGACAAATACGCAAATTGATCATGTACCGCTAAATCCGATATCGGTGTAGCAAGTGCCAAACTCCCAAGCAGAGTCATTGCCGATGGGTCTGAAGCATCCAAGATTGTTAGGTTTCGATCATCGTTGATGATGTACGAAGTCGACCCGACGAGCGTTAAGTCGCGTGTGCCACGCTGGAGTTCAAATGTATCAAGGATTGGATTTGTTGCAACATCATGTATGTCGATGATGGATAATCCTTCTTGCTCGTCGGCAACATACGCATATCGATCATCCACAGAAACCCCTAAGATACTTCCAGTCGTTTTTAGCTCGTCTCTGATCAGAGGGAGTTCTGGGTTGGATACATCGATTACCATGAGTGATGAGGTGTTGGCGATGTATGCGGTTTTTCCCACGATCTGTAGACGATTTGGAACGCCGTTGGTCCAGGTGCTCGACACAATGTATGGCGCTTCTGGAATGCGTACATCTACGATATCAAAGTAAAAGTGATCAGCTGCGATATAGACAAAGCCGTCCTGATAGATGTAGTCTTTGGGGATCGAGTTGAGTCTAATCAAGCCGATGAGTCTGGGTACCTTTGGGTCATCGAGATCCACGATACGCAACCAGCCTGCTTGGTCGGCAATGTAGGCAATGCCGTCTTCGATAATCAGATCTGTCGCACGGGCAATATCAGAATATACTGCAATCAGCGCTGGATTTGTCGGGTCGATTGTATCGAGAATTTGGACGGTGCTTGAATCCATCACATAAATAATCGATCCATCAACAGTCAGCTTGCGTGCATGTCTGGGTGTGTTGTATGTGCTGATATGAACCGGGAGTGTGGGGTCACTGACATCGAGAATGACAAGCCCATTGGCACCGTCTGCAACATACGCGATGTCATCGACAACAATCACATCACGCGCGAACCCGGGGGTGTCGTATGAGCCCAGAATGATTGGCAGCCGTGGGTCTGTCACATCGACGATCAGCAGACCGGATTCCATTTCTGCGATGTATGCAATCTTGTCTTTGACAAAGAGATTTTGCGATTTTCCAGGAGTACTGAGCGTGCTCAGAAGAGTCAGCGAATCACAGCGTGTCCCATCTGAATATGCTCTTGGAGAGAAAAGCACGAGTGAAAAAATAATCACGAGCGGTATGTATTTCATTGAACTGTGTTTCCTTATCATGGCGGTTGATTTGATAAATATCCTGTAACAATATCGTATGTAATTGGTGATACTCTCTAATTAACCGCATGAATGCTGTTTGTGTATAGTGTTGAACTAAAAAAGCTTCGCAAATGCGAAGCTATCAAATCCCAGTATTTCGTGCTCAGATCAAAGAATTTCGTACTTCTCGAGCAACGCACGCATTTGTGCAACGGTGTCACCCTTGTGATCGATCAGTTCTGCACACCATCCGAATGCTCGTGCGCCTTCGATATTTTCAGGGGAGTCATCGAAGAAGAGCACCTGTTTACCTTCAGCGCCGACACGGCGTTCATAGGCTGCAAATGCTTTTTCGTCGGGTTTGGCGAGACCAAACAGATGGCTTCCGTGTTTATGCTCAATCATCGCGGCGGCGGGGAAATCTTCTTCCATCCGCGCCCAGTGGGTCGCATTGGTGTTGGAGAACAATCCTGTGGTCAGATCTGAAAAGTTGTTGAGTTCTTCGATGAGCTCTTCAATCCCGTCGTATTCTTTGATCAACCACGCATCATGGATCGCGGCGATGTCTTCCATGGTGTGAAAATCTTCTGATTCCTTTGCCAGTGCGCGACAGAATGCCTTATCGCTCATCTGTCCGGTATGGAACCGTTTGGCGATCGCGTCCTGTTTGGCGAGGCATTTCTTTGATATCTTCGCATTGGGTGCTTTGATGCCGGCAGCTTTACAGCCTTCTTGCCATGTTCGGCAGATCTGCAAAATCACCCCGCCCCAGTCGAAGCAGACCAAACGGATGTCATGTTCGAGTTGATCCTGTGAATCCATACCCACATTATACGCCGGCAGAAACCGATTTCATGATTTCATCCATCACGGTTGTTGCAAATGCCCCTTTGGGCAACTCAAAGGCACACCGAATATAGGCTCCATGCTCATCAATCCCGCCTTCGACCTCTGGATCGATGACGGGAATCCTCATTGGACGGCGATCTCCCCCAATCATTGGATAGGGGGTGTCTGCTTCGCAAGCGACCAAATCGGCGGGTTCTACCCCGGCGAGTGCGAGGGCTTCGCATTCGAGTAGGTCGATCGCGCCTCCTGCTCGTTCCATGGTGGTGCCCCAGAGTGGTCCTGATGGGGAGAGTTCGAGCGATGCTAATCGAGCGGCAAACGGGTTGCCGCCATCTTCGCCTGCGGTGAGTTCCTTTTGAGTGATCGCGAAGACTGATCGGTTCTTCATCACAAAGGCGAGATCCCCATCACAGAGCGTGTCCATCATCCCACGCTCGACGCGGGTATTGAGCACATGGTTGAATATCGCGGATTGGAATGCGCTGATAAAGAACCCCGCGGCGGTCGGGTCGATCACCTTGATCGCTTTCTCTGGGGGGTGTTCGTTGCTCAATGCGCGGAGGAGGTTGCGTTCAATCTTGAAGACCTTGGGCATGAGCTCGAATCCGTTCCGGAATCGGCCGTCGGCGTATGCCTGGCGTGCATCGGCGGAGTTGTTGGGTGCATCGGGATTGGGAGAGAGTATGAGGTCGAGGACGGATTGGGCGTCACCCATGATGAGTGCTCGGCCGACAAGGTGATTGTTCTTGAGGAATCCAAAGCGTTGTTCACCGAAGCGGTTGGGGAGTCCTTGTTTGGCGAGCAGATCAAGGGATTGCTTTGCGTTGCGGACGGTGAGGGGGTCTACATCGCGTACTCTGATCGAGAAGCGGTTGCCTTTGAGGTGGCCGCGTTTGAGTTTGTTGTCGTGGAGATCAACCCAGAGGACGCTTGCTTGGTCGTGGATGAATCCGGGGAAATCTTCTGGGGTTTTACCGGGGACATGGAGTGAGATCACTTGTCTGGTGATCGCGTTTTTATCCTTGAGACCGGCGTGCCCGATCGCGTGGCGCTTGACTTTGAAGTGCTTGGAGAGCGCATCGCGGAGTTGGAGGGTGGTCATTTCGCGCTTCTCTACAAGCATGAAAAGGTGTTCGCCTTCTCCTGATGGGTTGTAGAGGGGGATTTCTTCGACGAGGAAATCTTCTGGGCGAGCTTTGATTGTTCCCCCAATTCCAGCGATGTCTTGGGTGAGGTATCGTGGTGCGATTGCGCCGGTGGTGAATGATTCGGGGGCGTATGTTTTTGATTGGGTCATTTGAAGCCGTCCATTGGCGGCAGGGTCGCGTGGGTGATTACTGATTCATCGACAAAGATCGGGACATCGCTTGCGATTCCGAGTGCGATTGCGTCGCTTGGTCTTGCGTCTATCTCGATTGACTCACCGGTGTTGGTGGTGAGGTTGAGTGTTGCGTAGAAGGTGGCGTCGACGATTTCGGTGATGGCGATTGAATCGAGTGTGGCGCCGAGTTGTTCGATGGTGTTGGCGAGGAGGTCGTGGGTGAGTGGGCGTCCGATGTCTACGCCGCAGAGTCGGCGGTCGATGGCGATTGCTTCGGAGATGCCGATGACGATTGGAAATGATCGGGGGGTATCCCCGATGGGATTGACTTCGCGCAGCTCGATCAACTGCGCTTGGTTGAGCTCGCGGATGAGTATTCTTGCCAATGTCATTTCGATACGCATGGGGGTCGCCTTCGTGGGTGGTGCAATTGAAGGGGGGGAGTCGGGAGAAAGCGAGCGGGGGCGGGGAGATTGTGGTAGGTGATCAAATCAATGTTGTCGTGATGGGGGGGAGTGAATCAATCGGATCCTTGCGGCGGTTGGACGGGGGTGCCTAAGGATTCGAGCAGGGATATAGGGAGTCCGATGTTGGCGATGTGGGTTTCGCCGAGGTAGGGTTGGGCTTCGATTGTTCGGTATCCTTCTTTGAGGGCGGCGAAGGTGACGGTGCGGTCGGCGGTGATGACGGTGTTGCCGATGGGGGTACCGGTTTGGGCGTTGAGTCCGGAGGGGACATCGACGGCAAGAACGAGGGACCCTTGGGATCGTTGGGTGTTGATGTGTTTGATGAGGTCGGCGGGGGTGCCTGTGATTGGGCGGGTGAGTCCGGTGCCGAAGAGGGCGTCGATGATCAGACCGGGGATGAGGGGGGGAGTTGAGTTGGTTTTTTGAGTGTTCTGGGCTTGGAGATACTCATTAGCAGCGATGATGGTGATGCCCATCTTGGTGATGATATCGAGATTGATTTTGGCGTCGCCTGTGATGGCTGATCGCGGTGCGGTCATAACGATGATGGGGGAAAGGGATTGATTGTGGAGGTGACGGGCGAGGGCGAATCCGTCTCCGGCGTTGTTGCCTGGGCCGCAAGCGATGAGGATTGATTGATTTCTTGTTGTTTTGAGCATGTGCAACGCGTGTGTGCACAATGCGATTGCTGCGTTTTCCATCAAGACGATTGAAGGGATACCGAACTCGTTGGCTGCGCGTTGATCGAGTAATCGGCAGTTTGCAACGCTCATCTCGTAAATTGGTTGGGATTGTTGGTAGAGCGGGGGCGTGAGGGGGGTAGAAGTGCGTCCAGAGGTTCGGAATGGGGTTGCGGGAGAATCGCTCATATCAGGTGATTATAGTGCCATGTTCATCGAGGGGTAGCTCCTACGATTAGAGCAGATGTACACGATTCTGATTGATATATTGTATGTGCTTTTGATGCTGCTCAGTGTGGGGTCGATTGTGTATTGGTTTGCGATCGCGTACCAGGTTGGGAAAACTCGGCGAGGGTTGCCCACAGCTCGGGATGGGATTGGGTTGTCTGAGTTGAATCCTCCGACGCAGCGGGTGTGCGTGGTGGTGCCATGTCATAATGAAGCAGGGAATATCGCGACGCTGATTCATTCATTGAAGGATCAAGATTATGATCGATTGAAGGTAGTGTTATCGCTTGATCGGTGTACTGATGACACGATGGGGGTTGCACGCGAAGCGATCGGGCATGATGATCGGTTTGAGATTATAGAAGTGACCCAGTGCCCGGATGATTGGGCGGGGAAAGTGCACGCGGCGTATACCGGGTTCACTGAATCCGAGCACGCGCGAGTTGCGGAAGTGTTGATCTTTACGGACGCGGATACCTGGCTTGATCCGGCGTGTGTGCGTGCATCGGTGGCGTTGTTGAATGATCGAGGATTGGATTTTTTGAGTTTGCTTTCGACTTTGAACTCGAAGACTTGGTTTGAGCGGATTGTGCAACCCATCACGGCGTTTGAGTTGGCGAGGCAGTATCCGTTGTTGAAGGTCAATTTGCAGAATGATCAACAGCGGGCGTTTGCCAATGGGCAGTTCATGATGTTCAAATCGGAGGCATATCACGCGATTGGGGGGCATGAGAGTGTGAAGCAGGCGATCCTTGAGGACATCGCGTTTGCGAGGAAGATCCGTTATGGCAACATGGATGGTGGGTTGTTGCTTGCGGACAACATGCTCAAGTGTCGGATGTACGATTCTTGGGAGGAATACACGAGGGGTTGGAAACGGATCTACACCGAATCCGCGAATCGTGAAGTGCGTCGTTTGAAGCGGTATGCTCTGAGGACACCGGGGCTATGCCTTGGGTTGCCTGTTGCGAGTGTGTGCTTGGTTGTGCTCGCGATCATGATGAATAAGGATTCGACGCTGATGGTTGGGGTGCCGATCGGGTTCTTGGGTGTGTTGGCATGGTTTGTCGGGATGGGGTCGGTCTATCGGATGAGTCACGCGCCATTGATTGATATCCCTGGTGCGTTGATTGGTTCGGTGTTGACGGGCGGTATTTTTTCAGCTGCAGCGAAAGATCTCACACGGGGTACACCTACGAAGTGGGGTGGTAAGTCGTATGTACGCAAGGCGGAGGATGTGGGATGAGACGGGTTCGTCGGTTATCGAGTGATGTGCATGTTGAGTTGACGCCTTTGATTGATGTGGTGTTTTTGCTTTTGACCTTTTTCATCTTTGCGATTGTGATGATGGTGCGGGCGGATGTGCTTGATGTGAATCTCCCTGAGCTTGCAGCGGGGCATAGCGCGGAACGATCTATCCCGATTACCATTGCGATCAGTGCTGATGGTGAACTGTTCATCAACAGCGAACCTGTAGAACTTGAGGGTGTTGTGGAGCATGTGCGTGAGCTGCGGGCGGAGGTCGGCGAGGGAGCGTTGGTGTTGGCGGTCGATACGCAATCTCCCGCGGGGGTGATGATCGCATTAGCGGATCGGTTGACGGGGGCAGGGCTCGGGGAGTTTTCGATTATCGGGAATCGGAGTCAGAGTGATGAATCTGGTGATGTTCAGGGCGAGCAAGGCGGAGGGCAGGTCGATAGTCCATGAGTGATGTTGTTGTGCCAACTTCATTTTATCAGCGAGGATCAGCGATCACGCTCGGGGTTGGGGTATGTCTGAGTCTTGCAGTGCACCTTGGGGTTGGGTTGGGTGCGAGCGAGTACTTTGCATCATCAACGATTTCAAAGAAGCATGATGATCGTGCGATTGCGATTGAACCTGAGCGGACTGATCGTGTTGAATCACGCGAAGAGTTGCGATTGGGAATGGAAGAATCCAAGGTCGCGTCGATCAACTGGTTGGGGGTTGTCGAGAACCCGGAGGTTGGTGATGTTCCTGAGGCAGAGGTCGAGCAGGCAGAGTTTACACGGCAGATCGGTGATTCGGAGGTGACGACTTCGCCTGAGCCTCAGGTGCAGGTGCAGCCTCCAGAACAGCCTCCAGAACAATCGGCGGATTTGGCAGCGGTGTTGAATCCTGTGCAAGAAGTGGTTGATGAGGTGCAGTCGGAGGTTATTGCCGAGCCGATCGAGCAAGCTTTGACAGAGCAGATTGAGCTTGAAGTTGAGACGAAGGAAGCAAAAGCTTTGATCGAGGTTCAGCCTGAACCTGTTGAGAGAGAACAGGTTGAGCAAGAGGTTGTTGAATCGGTTGACTCAGAGACAGAAGCGACGGAGGCAGTTCCATCGAAAGAGTTGAGTGAGGAACCAGTTGAGATTGAACCCACGGAATCTGTGCAGCCCGCTGAAAAACCGACTGCCAAACCGGAGCAGGCGGTAGAGGATTCTCAGAAGGTCACACCCAGTGTTGCGGGCAAAGCGGGGGAGCAATCGGAGAAGGAATCTGCGGCGTCGAAGATCAAGCGTGCGATGCGGGTCGATGGTGCGGATCTTCACAAGCCGATTGTTGGGAAAGGGATTGAGTTGACGACGGTTGAGCCTCGGTTCCCTGCGTCGGTTCGGTTTCGGGAGTTGCCTCGCAATCCGGTATTGATTATTCGCTTTAATGGGCTCGGGCGAGTGATTAAGGTTTCGTTCTTAACTGAAGGTCGGCGTGTGTACGACACTGGGGTGAAGGGTGTTGATGAGCCTTTGATCAATGCGGTGTATCAGTGGAGGGCGAAGGGTAAAGAGATCGAAGCGCTTGATGCAAAGGACCCGGAGTCGTTTTTAGAGATTCCGATGCGGATCACATTCCGTAAAGAACGCGAGTTGCCTTGATGTGATTTCAGAGGCTGGGCACGGTTGTGATTGAGTTACCACGCGAAAAAGATCAGTAATCCCAGTGCAACAAGTACGGATGTCCAGAGGGTCAGTGCGCGGATTGTTGCGGACTTGGCGCGATCTTTGTCGTACCAGTCATTTGGACGGATGCCTTGAAGCAAGAAAATTCCGGTCGCGCTGAGGTTGATGCACACGATGTTTGTTGTTGCGAGGGTGAGGGCTGCGAATGCTTCTTTCCATGCGCCAGCGCCGGCGAGCATGCCTGATGCGGCGGTGGGTGGGAGGAGCGCGACGGCAACCATGACTCCGACGATGGTTGATGGGGCGCCGGAGGTGAATGCGATAGCGCCAGCGGCGCCCGATGCGAGTGCGAGGAGGATGTCTCCCAGGTCGACGACTGTTCTCGATGCGAACTCATTGTTGAGATCGCTTGTGTCTGCGAGGAAGAAACCGAACAGGATCGCGATGGCGATTGCTAACCCGAGCCCGATCAGATTCGATCGGATGGAAGAGCGGATGAGCTTTGTGTCTCCGAGTGTTGTGCCAAATGCGAGTGCGGTGTTGGGTCCCAACAGGGGCGCGATGACCATCGCACCGATGATGATCGCGGGGGAGTCTTTGATCAGACCAACGCAGGCGACGATCGTTGCGAGCACAACCATGATTAAAAAAATCGGATCGGTTTTCGCGGATTCGCGGATGTCTTCGTCGAGTTCTTCGCGTGAAATTCGTCCGAACCTTGGTGACCATTGGTTGGGTTCATCGTCTGTTGGGTTCGTCTCTTTCTCAGGTTCTTCTAGGCGCGGGTGGGTTGCTTCGACGGGGAGGAGAAAAATTCTGAAGTGATCACACTCTGAGAATGCTTCTTGGAGTTGATCTGAGAGTGCTTCGATGACATGGGCGTGCATGAGCATGGAACTCATCCGCAGATCGTTTGCGAGCGGGGTGTGGTATACCGATGCGGGCTTTGCTTGCTCGATGATTGAATCGAGTTCGTCGCATTGGTCATTGGTTAGGATGATTTGGAGGAGTCGGAGTGCCACGCGATGTACATCCTTGATCAGTATTTTACGATGATGCGTCGGTCTTTCCGATCGTCACGGAGACGGTTGAATCGGATTCGGTTGAGCATGCGCCTTGTTCTTCGTCGTTCTCGATGTGCAGGCGCTTGGTCCGATGTTGTGACCAGTCGGTGACTTTGAGATCTGGTGCGTTTGGACCGGTGTGGGTTTTGATGATGTCGTAGACGGTGTCGCGCTGGGCGGGGATGTACCCGGCGTTGCGGATGAGTCGGCAGAGGACTGCTTCGTCTAAGCAGTAGGTTGTGCCGGCGGAGGAGACGACATTTTCTTCCATCATGACCGAACCCATGTCGTTGGCGCCGAAGGAGAGGGCGACTTGTCCGATGTGTGGTCCCATGGTGACCCATGATGAGCCGATGGAGTAGATGTTGTCGATCATCAGGCGCGAGACTGCTTGTGTGCGGAGGTACTGGGTCGAACCGGCGAGGCGGAGGCGGCGCCCGAAGTTTTTGTCGAGGTCTTTGGTGCCTGATCCATCGAGTTTGGCGACGGTATCACCTGGGAATGGGCGATTGTTTTCGAGATCGTCTTGGGTTGGGTAGTGTGGGAGTCGTCCGAGGGAGGTGTTGTCTGGTTGGAAGGGCCAAGAGATGAACCCGAGGTAATGGCCTCCGGTTTCTGGGGTTTTGACTGTTGGATCGTTTGCAATTTGTGTTGGGATTTGACCTGTTCCAAAGTCACGGAGGGCTTTGTCTTGCCAGTGGCGGACCATGTGCATGTGATGGATTCGATCCGCGTAGCCTTCGATGTGGCCGTACATCATTGAGGCGGAGGTGAACATGCCTAAGGAGTGTGCGGCGTACATAACTTCGAGCCATGCGTTCATATCGCATTTGCCCATACCGATTTTGGAGCGGACTGCGGGTGCGAAGATTTCGCCACCTCCACCTGGGAGTGAGCCCATGCCTGCGTCTTTGAGCTTTGAGAGGACCCATTGGACTTTTTGGATGAGGTCGTTGCCTGGAGGATTGAAGAAGTTGACAAACTCGATGAGTTCTGGTGGGGAGAAGGCGTGGATTTTGATGTGCGGGAATCGCTCTCGGATGCCGCTCAAGAGTTCGAGGTACCAATCGAGTCCGAGATGTGGGTTCATGCCGCCTTGCATGAGGATTTGGGTGCCTCCGATGTCGGAGAGTTCTTGGACTTTTTGGTAGATTTCTTCATGTTCGAGGGTGTAGGCGTCGTGCTCGTCGCCTTTGCGTTTGAAGGCGCAGAAGATGCATTTGGCGGTGCAGATGTTGGTGTAGTTGATGTTGCGGTCGATGATGAATGAGCGGACATGGTCGCCGTGGATGTCGCGGCAGCGTGCGTCGGCGTATCGACCAAGGGTGTGGAGGGGCGCGTTGGTGAGGAGTTCGAGTCCTTGTTCTGGTGTGAGTCGAGCATGCCCATTTGAGACGGCGTTGAGCAGACCTGGATCGGTTGCATCAAGGGTTGGGTGCTCGGTGAGTGGTTGATAGATGGTGGGCATGTGAAGCTCGTCGTATGTTTTCAGTAATTCTTGAAATCATATGCTTTGCAATGGTCTTGGGCAACATGAATCGGGATGGTTGGTGGGGATGATTGGTCTATGCTTGGTGATCTTACGGGAGGATTGAAGATGCGGATTGCGTATGTGAGTTGTGCGGCGTTGCCTGAGCCTGATATTGATGAGCAGCCATTGGTTGATGGACTGATTGCGGCGGGTCACGACGCGGTTGTGGCGGCGTGGGATGATGAATCGGTTGATTGGGCGGGGTTTGATCTGGTGATTGTGCGGGCGACTTGGAACTATGCGCATCATGTTGATGATTTTGTTGCTTGGATTGATCGGGTGGATTCGGTGACGACCATTTTGAATTCTGCCGGGACGATGAAGTGGAATCTTCATAAGGGGTATCTGATTGAGTTGAGCGATGGTGGGGTGCCGATTATTCCGACGGTGTTTATTGATCGTGGGATGGGGATGTCGGTTGCGGAGATTGCGGATCGTGAGGGGTGGGGGAAGATTGTGATCAAGCCGACGGTTTCGGCGGGTTCGTTTGGGACGAAGGTTTTTGATTTAGACGCGGGAGAAGTCGAGGGAGCGCAGGCGTTCTTTGATGAGATGATTGCGTCTCGGGACATGATGATTCAGCGGTACATGCCCAGCGTGGATACGGTTGGGGAGACGGCGTTGGTGGTGATTGATGGGGAGCTGACGCATGCGATTGAGAAGCGGCCTCGGTTTGATGATCAGGATGAAGAGGTGTATCTCCGTGATGAGATCAGCGATGAGATGCGGGTGTTTGCAAAAAAAGTACTCGATGCATCGGGCAAAGAGTACTTGTATGCGCGGGTGGATGTGATCCCTGATGATGACGGATCGATGATGCTCTCTGAGCTTGAGATGCTTGAGCCTTCGTTGTTCTTTCCGTATTCATCGCACGCGGTTGATGTGTTTGTGCGGGGCGTAAACAAACATACTGTGTGAGTTACTCATTCCCGGTTTTATATCCGGTTTTGTATGCGGTCTTGTTTCCGGTTTTGGCGAACAGCATGTCGTCTTCGATGCCTTCGAGTTGGGTTTGGCCTTTCTTGTCGAGGAGTGAGACGACGATGGCGACGGTGAAACCAATGAGGAATGCGGGGAGGAGGACATCGAGGGATGAGAGGTATCCCGCGAGTGCTTCTTGATTCATTGCTTTGAGTAGTGGTGGGACTGCGAAACTGAAGATCGGGACTCCAAGGAATCCTGCGATCATGGCGTATTTGGCGCCGTTTGCGGTGAACTTGGACCAGTAGAGCGAGAGGATCATGGTTGGGCAGAAGGTGGCGGCGATGCCGGACCAGCCGAAGATGACGATCCAGAAGATTGGTTTCTCTTTGTCGTAGGCGAGGAGTCCGATGCCGATTGCAAAGGCGACGAACGCGAGGACGATGGTGAGTTGCTTGCTCAATGACACGAGTTGTGAGTCGGAGATGTCTGGGTTCTTGGTTTTTTGCCAGAAGTCACGGACGACGGCGGATGACGCGAGAACGAGCAGGGAATCAATGGTGGACATGATCGCGGAGAGGACCATCGCGATGAAGACGCCTGAAAAGAATGCGGGGAGGAGGGTGTCTGCCATCACGGAGACGACTGCTTCTTTGTCTGCTCCGACTTCTTCGTGAAAGAGTGCTCGGCCGAAGATGCCGATGAGGACAGCGCCGGAGTCGGCAAGCAGTGTCCAGATGATCGCGGTGGCGGTGCCTGGGAGGATAGATTTTTCGTCTTTCATTGATATGTAGCGGACAAAGACTTGGGGCGAGCCCCAGAAACCGATGCCGATGGCTGCGAGTCCGACAACGGCGAAGATTGAGCCTGTGTTCCATCCGCCGGTTGATGGAGCAACGATCCCACCATCACCGGCGGATCCTGGACCGTGGAGGGCGAGCAGATGGGGATCAATTGTTCTGAGTGTATCGATGATGTTGGTGATGCCGCCGGCTTCGAGGAGGCCGATGATTGGGAGCACGACGAGCCCGACGACCATGAGTGAGCCTTGGAAGACATCGGACCAGACGACGGCGGTGAATCCGCCTTGGGTGATGTAGATGAGGACGACGACGAAGCCGAAGGCAGCGCCGGCGTAGTGTGGCCAGCCGAGGAAGTCGAAGAATGCGCCGCCTGAGGCGTATACCTGAGCGCCGGCGTAGATGGGCACGAATACGAGGAGTGATCCTGCAGCGACGAGTCGAAGGGCATGGGTTTTGTCACGGAATCTGGATTCGAGATAGTCTGGGACAGTAATCGAGTCGTAGCGATCGGTGAGTCGTTTGAATCTTCTTGACATGAAGATCCAGGCGCCGCCAACCCCGAGGATTTCACCGACGACGACCCAGAATGCGTTGACACCCAGCGCGTATCCCATGCCGGTGAGTCCGATGAGGAGCCATGCGGATTCGCCTGTAGCTCTTGCGGAGAAGGAGACAGCGAGGAACCCGAGTTTCTTCCCACCTGCAAAATAGTCCTTGATGTCGTGCATCCGTTTTGATGCAACGAATCCGATCGCAAGTAAGATGATGGCGTAGATCGCAATCGCGATCATTTTCTGAATATTCGGATCGATGGGACACCTCGGTGGTTGAGTAGTTTCGTGTTCCTTTCACCCTATCCGATGATTGAGTTTGTTGCAACCTGTTCGAACGAGCAGATTGACATAAAAACCCCTGCAAATCTGGTATTGAAGACTTGCAGGGGTGTTTGGGTTTTGAATATCAACTATGTAGATGGATCATGATCGACGGCGACGCGTGCTCATCATTGGGAGTCCGAGCAGGACCGCGAGGGTGCTTGGTGCGGGGACGAGATTCGCGCCGACCCAGTCAATCGCGGCTTCATGAGCGGTTTCGTCTTCGGTTCCAAAGCCATGGACGAAGAAAATCGGATCGGTTGAGTCGAGTCCTGAATGGATTGAAAGCGACCAGAGGTAGAACCCGTTTGCGCTCGATGAAATATCGGTGAGTCCGAGGTCGATGTGCTTGTGTAGGAATCCATCGCTTGAGGTTGTTGCGATATCGAATCCATTGACATCGGTGTCTGATCCGTCGAGCACTGCGGAGAAGATGTTCGATGGTGCTTTGGAGATGGTGAGGGTGTTTGCTGCTGATGAAAAATCGACTTCGCCTTGGCCGTCCCAGTAGTACAGGTTTGCGGATGTTGATCCGATCTGGAAACTTGATGCGCTGAAGCTCACTGCGGAGTTTGGGTTGAGCGCTTGAAATCCTGTTGGGACATTTGATGCGGAGAGTGCATTGAATCCGGGTTCGTCGGAGGTGCCGAAGATATCGAACTCGCCTTCGTAGACACGGGTGTCGGTGTTGACGATTTCACCTGAATCAAAGTCGTACTGTCCGGTGAGGAGGTTTCCTGCGTCGTCTTTGATCAGCAGGAGGTCCGCGTGTTGTGCATGGGCAGCGCCGGATGCGAGTGCAAGGATTGATGTTGCGGAGATTGCGATGATTGCTTTGTTGTTCATGATATTTCTTTCAGTGTAAATTGTAAATCTGTTTTACAAGTGATTGTGGTTATGGATTTGCATCGGGGTCGAAACGGTTCTTGTCGATGCTTGTGAGTACTTCACGGAATCGCAGTAACTCTGCGTGTCCGTCTATAAACCCCCAGTTGGTCTGGGCGTTTTCTGTGCCGGGTTCGCCTCGGACGGCGTTGATTTGTGCTTGTTGCTGGGCTTTGAAGGATGGTGACGGGTGGTTGATCCAGTTCTCGATGTGAGGGTGATCAGCCGCGGCGTACTCTCCTTCTTGCGCCATGTGCAAGAAGTGAATCGTTGAACTCGGTCGTGGAATGGAATGAGTTTTGTATCCTCTATATGGAGTCTGGAAGTTTGGTCCCCAGGGCACCGTTGAGGTGTCGAGGAAGTTATTGATTCCATAACTCGTGAGGCGCCTTTGCAAAACCGGGGCGCCGTCGATGGGTACACCTTCGGGATACGGACCCCAATGTGGAGACCGGTCGAGGGGTGAATGAACGACGAGCTCGGCGTTGTAATACGAGCGTAGGGTTTCGAACCACGGGTCAAAGTCGCCGTGTGTCACGCCGCCGTGGGCGAGGTTTGCTTGAATCAAGCGTCCCTCGTTATCCTCAGCGTACATGGCGTGGGCGAGTTCCATCTGTCGCAGATTTGAGAGGTCAACCATGGCACGAGCGGTGTTTCGCGCGTTGCCAAGGGCGGGTAAAAGCAGACCAATCAAGAGTGCGATGATAGCAATGACGACCAGCAGTTCGATCAGGGTAAATCCCGATCGGATGCGCATGGTGTCCTCCTCCGCGAATGATTTGAGTTCAAACGCGGTGACATGATATTGCGATGTTTAAAGTACAGAGGTACAGCGTGGTCGTTGATTACGACCGGATCATGTGCAGCGGGGGGGCTCTGGCTGGATTATCGGAAGGTGTGTAGGTAGATCGCACAACAGCGAGTGGCTGTGAGTTGTTTTGTGTGATTGGATTTGAGAGGAGTGGAAGATTTGGTGGATCGTTGAGTGTGGTTGTCAGCGTGTTGAACGAGAGACAGAGTTCACAGTCTTGGTCGTTTCGATCATCCTGATTGTCTGAAGGATGGAATGGGGCTTGTTTTGTAGGGGTTTGCTCTGCATGCTTATGATGGGTGTGGTCGAGTGTGACCTTGTGAGAAGCATGGGTGTCGTGATGAGTGAGGTTGTGGAATGTGCGTAGAACGCCCATGCCTTGCACAGCAATGACAGCAATACTGAGTAGTAGTATGAAGCGGTTGGTTCTCACGACATCAAGACTATACCACAGGTTGAATGATGTGCCCAATAAAAAATTGAAACTAGCCGCGAGGATGCAAGTTTTTGATGGTATCGCGGAGTTTTGAGCGATCGACATGGGTGTAGATTTGGGTGGTGGTGATGTCGGCGTGTCCGAGGAGTTCTTGAACGATGCGGAGATCGGCGCCGCCCATGAGTAGGTGGGTTGCAAATGAGTGTCGAAGCATGTGGGGATGGACTTTGCCCATGCCTGCGATGTTTGCCCAGTGTTTGACGATTTGCCAGACGCGTACGCGTTCGAGTGGTCTCCCTGTTCGGGAGAGGAAGAGTTTTCCTTGGTCGAGACGATCCCCGGCGCGTTCGGCGGTGATGAGCATTGGGCGACATTCGTTCATATAGATGTCGAGGGCATTGCGTGCGGGTTTGCCCATTGGGACAAGTCGGTGTTTGTCTCCCTTGCCTAGGACACGGACAACTCCGAGTTTTTCGATGATGTCCATGAGCCCGATGGTGCCGACTTCTGATGCGCGGAGTCCCGATGCGTACATGAGTTCGAGGATGGCGCGGTCGCGCATCCAGAGGGGGGGCATGCCTTTGATTGGTTTTTCGGGGGGATGCGGCGCTTCGAGGAGTTTACGCATTTGTCCTGGGGTGAGGACTCCGGGGAGTTTTTTCCATTTGGTGGGCATGTCCAAATGGTCCGCGGGATTGTTTTTTATTTTGCTTGTTGCCAAAAGCCAGCGGAAGAAGACCTTGGTGGTTGCAAGGCGTCGAGAGATCGTTCCTGATGCGTATCCGCGATCTGCAGTTAACGATCGCACATGTGCGATCAAGGCATCTGGTGTGGTGTCCTCTATTCGTTGAACTCCACGGTTTTGCAGATCCAGCATTAAGGTTTCAAGGTCCCGTCGATATGCGACAATTGATGCTTGGGCTAATCCGCATTCGACCTGCAAAAAAATTACAAACCCACGATACACATTCTGCATCGAATCATTGAGCTTTGCTACGCGTTGGTTTGAAGCAGTGGGCACGAGTGGATATATCGGTTCGATGGGGTGAATGGGGATAAAATGGGCGCGTAAAAACGCCCCGGATCAGATATGACCCGGGGCGGGAGTGTCAGCTCATTTAAGTTGCTTCAGCGAATCTTAACCCAAGAGGGCGAGGACCTGCTGAGGCTGGGAGTTTGCCAACGAGAGAATGTTGGTCGATGCCTGCACCAGAATCTGGTTGCGTGTCAACGACGCGGTTTCTGCAGCAAAGTCAGCGTCACGGATGACCGATTCCGCAGCAGTTGTGTTCTCAAGTGCGACACCGAGTGAACGGATGGTTGCACCAACAACATTCTTCTGGAACGCACCGAGACGACCACGAGTGGATGAGACCTTGTCGATCGCTGCAGCAACGATGTCCTGAGCGGTGTCAAGGTTGTCGCCGTCAACTACATTGAATGACTTGCCTGAAGCGAGGTCATCAAGATGTCCGAGTTCGGTGGATCCCAACTTACGAGAGGAGATGTCACCGACACCGAGCGATACTTTACCAGAGATATCAACCTGTGATGCAAGCTGGAAGTCTGCACCGCCACCAGTGATGGTGAATGCGGCGACTGCACCAAGAGTCTGTGAACCTGCAGTGGTTGAAGTGAACTCAACATCAAGGAAGTCAGAGTTTACTGAGAGGGTCTTACCGTTACCGGTTGCGAGGAGGCCGTTGATTGTACCTCCGATATCTTGACCATCATCACGGATACCGTTTGCAGCAGCTGCTGAAGCGAGTGTATCAGCGGTACTGATGCTTGATGTATCACCGAAGTCACCGGTGTATGAGTAGACGCCGTCGCCAGCGGTTTGGCCGCCATCATCGACAACATCAACTTTAACGAACTCATTTGAACCGAACTTCGATGATTCGAGTGCAACGGTACCTACACCAGTGCTTACTGAAGCTGAAGCGGTTACACCTGTTACTGAGGTTACTGCGTTGATTGCGGTTGCGATTTCAGTTGCAGTTTGACCTGATGAGAACTGAAGTTCACGGCTGCCTAGGCTGCCAGAAACTTCGATGGTGAATGCTGAATCACCATCTGTAAGATCAAGTGCACCACCGAATGACAAGACGAGGCCGCCTTGTTGTGCGGATTGTGTGATGACTGCGCCAACTGCTTGTGTTGCGGTATCAAACTTGGCACCCTTGACTTCAAAGTCGGTGACTGTTGATGCAACGGTGCTTACTTGGTAGTCGTAGTTGCCGTTGAGGAGCTTTGTGCCCTGGAATGATGTTGCACCTGCAACACGGTCGATTGTTTGAAGGATCGAATCGATTTGAAGCTGATTCGCTTCTTTTTCTGATTCTGCAAGACCCGCACCGTTTGCTGATGTGGTCAAGAGACCCTGGAGTTCTACAAGAAGTGATGATACTTCTTGGAGGCCGCCTTCAGCAATGTTGACGACTTGGTCAGCACGCTCGGAGTTCTTGATTGCTGCGTTGATGCCTGCTTTTTCAGAACGCAGGTTTTCTGATGCGATCAGTCCCGCTGGGTCATCCTTACCACGAGTGATACGAAGACCTGTTGAGAGGCGCTCGAGTGATGTTCCGAGTGATTTGTTATTTTGACCCAGCACTCGTTGTGCGGTCAGTGACGATACATTGGTGTTAATACGACTCATTTGCTGACAACCTCCGTGTTATCACCGGGACAGGTATGTTTGCCCGGCATTCCTGTGAATCCAAATGTTGCCATTTGTGTTCACAAAGCCAAATCTGGCTTTTGCGATTCAGTGCTCCGTCGCAAGAATCGCATTCCTCACGGGTACACACCCGTATGGACAGATTGCTGATCGACGGATATGGGAGGTGGATGAAGCGCTGTTGTATTTTTTTGATCTGATTTTTCGTTTTTTCATCTGAATTGAGCGAGCCCGCGGAGAGAAAACAGTGTTATCGTATAAAAAACCCGCCTTTCGGCGGGTGAAAAAATGGTTTTGATTGTCCCCCAGTTTGGGGTAGGTTTTTATCCCAGGAGCTGGAGAACGGACTGGGATTGCTGATTTGCCAGTGCGAGGACGCTTGTTCCTGCACTCTGAAGGATCTGTGCTCGAGTCAGTTCACTGGTCTCTGTTGCGAAGTCTGCGTCACGGATGACGGATCGGCTCGCGGTGAGATTCTCGTATGCCGACTGGAGGGATCTCCGGTTGGTGTCGAGGACATTTCGTTCAAAGGCACCCAATCGACCACGGAGGATCGAAACATCGTCGATTGCTTGATCGATAATGTCGGAAAGACCTGAGAAGTCGTTTCGACCAGCGGCGGCATCGAGTGAGTTTACATTGCCCTTTGATAGGGATGAAAGGAACTCAAGGCTACCAGAGTCATTTAAGGTTCCGCCAAGACTCTCAGAGGAGGTTGATTGGATACCTATATTGGACTGTTGGAGTGCGGTGATATCAGGTCCGAGCTGGAAGAGTGACCCTCCGCCGGTGATATCGAAGGTGGATGCAGTGATGGTCGGATCAATCGCGAACGCTTCGGTGAGTTTGAGTTCCATACCGAGTGTTGGCGAGTTGATTGAAATTTCGAGACCATCTCCGTTTGCCAAGATTCCGTTAATGAGTGCGGAAACATCTGCGCCTTCATCGCGGGTTGCAGCGACGAGGCTGCCGCTGGCCCATGGGTTGCCACTTGCGGGGATTGCCGCATTGGAATCGAGTTTCTGAAGTCCAAAGTTGTCATCTGTTGGGTCAGCGGGTTTATCGAGCCGCTCAACACTTACGAATGAGTTTGTACCATATTCAGATGAACTGAATACGAGTCCTGATGCAATCGCGGCTGAGTTAATGAGTGAAGCGGTAACGCCTGTCACTGCGGTTAACTGGTTTACAGCGGTGGCGACATCGGTGAATGTTTGTCCGGAGAGGAGTACCAGTTCACGGACACCTTCTGGGCCTCGGATTTGGATGGTTGTTCTTGAGAGGATTGTGCCATCGCCTGTACCGGAGTTATCTCCTGAGAGGTACAGGTTTCCTTTTTGGGCTGATGAGAGCACATCGACATCAACATTGATCGTGCTCGAACCAATAAAGCTCGCACTGGTGATGTTGGAGTCTGCGATTTCAGTCGCGGTGATCCCTGATGTGATGTAGTCGAGTGATCCATCGAGGAGTTTGAGTCCGCCGAAGGAGGCGGTGTTCGAGATCCGGGTGATGGATTGGATAGCCGAGTCGATCTGAAGCTGGTTTGCTTTTCGTTCTTCGTCGGAGAGCGCACCGGTGTTTGCTGCTTCGACGGCGAGTGCTTTGATCGAGTTGAGCAGGTCAGTGATTTCGGTCAATGACCCTTCGGTCGTCGCGATGACTGAGCTTGCTCGTTCGCCGTTCTTGATTGCTTGGGAGATATTCGAGATATCTGTGCCCAGGCGTTCAGAGATGATCAGTCCCGCCGGGTCATCCTTGCCCCGGTTGATTCTGAGCCCTGTTGATAGGCGTTCGAGTCGAGTTTGAAGATCGAGTCCAGAACGGTTGAGCCGTTGCTGGGCGATCATGCTTGGGATGTTGGTATTAATTCTGGTCATGATGGCAATCCTCCGTGATTGCGTTGTTCATACCCCATCTATGAAATGGGGACGATGGTTTATGCGCTGTTTTTATCCTGAGACTGAGCTGATTTATGAACAGATGCAAATGGTCGTACCGTGGTTGCTCCGAGCGAAGCCGCGGGGTTTGATGTTGTGTTGGATTTGTTGCCTTGGCGAATTTCGCGTCTGGCGGGTCCAGGTTGTATTGTTTGTGCAAGTGAATCGAGATCGACGGTGTCGAGTCTTGATGCTTGCGTGTTTTCACGCTTGATCGCGTCGTACACCTCTTTACGATGTACTGCGATTCTTGTCGGTGCGTTGATTCCCAGGCGGACTTTGTCCCCCCGGATATCAACGATAGAGATTTCTATCTCATCGCCGATCATGATTGTTTCGTCACGCTGCCTTGAGAGCACAAGCATGCGATCACTCCTAGCTCTCTAGCCGCCCTACGTGTGTTCGTTGGTGCGGTAGTTGTGTGTTCTTCAGATTTCGGGTCGTTTCGCCCGTCGTCGTTGTTTGGGTAGAACGATCACGCTGCGCAATGTATGCGCGTACACAAGAAACGAGTATGCGTGTCCGAACTGACGATTCGTACTGAAGCGTTTAGGCGGTTGCCGTCTGCGCTGAGTCCGAAGCGACCCGCATAAGTGGATGACGGGTGGTCCAGCGTTTATCCGCGAGAACCATCTGTTCACCAACTTTGGTCAGGGTGTTGATAATCAACGGCCCTTGGAAGTTGCCAGTGAGTTGATCGCCGATCTTGTTCACAATCACGAAGACCTGAGCGTCTTCGAGCTTTGAAATTTTCAGTGATTCCATCTGCTCTGGGCGGATTGGGACTGAGAAGTCTTGCTCGAAGAAAGTCGGGTCAGTGACGACGAACGCGAGATCTGCGTCGTTTACACACTGAAGCCAGAAGAAACATGCGTCGTCACCCGGTTGAAGGAGACAGAACTGTGTCCTGTCACCGAAACCAAGTAACCCGTCGGGAAAGGTAATTACGCGATCCTCCGCGATATCAATTACCCCAAAGCGTGTGGTCCGCACTTCCATTGTGCGCTCCAATCAATTCGGCCGGTGAAGTTTGGGATCGACGCCGACATCCTTGCCGGGCGACATCCTGTCTTAGTTCTTGCCTGGCCGATAGGCGAGAACCTCGATCCAAATTCCCCAACCATGCTTTCGCTTGGGTGGGATTCATTCATTTCCTGGGTTAACCGAGGAAATCTAAGAGCGTTCGCGTCTGGGTCTGCGAAATGACGCTCATGGTTGCTTGCATCTGAAGCTGGAGTTGCGAGAATCTTGACGATGCTTGTGCATAGTCCAAATCACGGAGTTGGCTTCGCATCGCGAAATCAAGAATGGATTTGTCTTCTTGTCGTAACACTTCAGTATCTATCCTCTTTGCGTATCCCCCGACCAGTGCCTGTGACTGGATCAGATCTTCGAGAGAGTCTTCCATATTCTGTGACGCAATCTGTATGCCAAGTGTGTCGTCGTTGCGTAACGCGTTTGAAAGGTCTAATAGATGCGTAAAAAGGTTGTTGACGCGTACCTTTGCGCGATCCGCGGACACGAGGGTGTCCCCTCCGTTGGTTGTGGTCGCGTCGAGGAGTCCGAGTTGCTCTGCAGCTGCGGAGTTATCTCCTGATATCGAGATCGATCCAGATGCACCAACCGCTGCGTCTTGTGTGAACTCGATCCCGTTGACTGTTGGGCTCAACTGAGCTTGGAAATCGGTGGTTGGTCTGCTCGCAGCGGCGAGTTGCGTGTCTGCTTGGGTATTGATTGCCGAGATGAGTGAACCGACAGTGGTGATGTCATCTGCTTGGAGATCAATCAGAATTTCAAATCCATCACCGAGGGTGATGATGAAATCATTGTCTTGTGCAGGGTCTGGATTGCCTGTTGCGATATCGATCCCGCGACCATCGTTGAATACGGAGATTGGGGTGCTGTCGGCGAAGGATCTGATTCCGAGGAGTGTCGCGGTGTCGTTGCCTCCAGCGACTTCGGAGATTGAGAGTGCGAGTTCTTGGGTTCCTGCGACTTCGGTGATCACATTGATCCCTTGGCCAGAAGAATCGATTTCGACACGGACGCCTTGGCTTGAGGATTCGATGGCGCTGCGGATATCCCCGAGCGTGGTTGCGCCGGAGAGATCGATGGGAGTCGATTGTCCGTTTGCATTGAGTTGGATTTGATCGAGGGTGGCGCCGCCTAGGCCGGTGAGTGCGGAGATTGGGGTGCTCCAGGAGAGCTTTGGATCGAGATCCAAACCGGTTCCTGCGAGATCGGTGATTGGAGTTGCGGGGCTTTGAACGATCCCTAGATCAGCGCCGACATTTGAGCCTTGTGGGTCAACAAAGGTGAGACTCCCACCTGTTGCGATATCAAAGTCGAGTGATCCTGCGGAGATGCTTACGCCTCCGGGACCCAGGACGGTGACGCCGTTGTCGGTTTCGTACTGGATGATTGCTGCTTCGATTGCGTCTGCGACATCGCCGATGGTGTGTGCATTGGATGTGTCGATAGAGGCGCTTGCGCCTCCGTTGAAACTGAAGTTGAATACGCCTTGGGAGATTCCAAGTTCTCGGGCGCCGTTGAGATCAGCGAGTTGTGTATCGGTGGTGAGGATCGGATCCAGATCCGCGGTTCCTTCGATTCTGCTTGAGAGCGAACCGATTGCGTTATCTGCACCAAGTGTGATGGGGATGTCGGAGGCAGATCCGAGGGATGCCAAGAGTCCACCGCGTTCACCGGCAAACTGGTATCCCCCGTTGAGGAATGAAACCGGTGGTCGACCTGGGGCGGTGCCGCCGAAGACATGGCCGACGATTGACTCGGTGTTTGAGATGTCGAACAGGGAACTGATGAGCGAATCGATAATGAGTGATTGCCCTTTGCGTGATTCTGCATCTGCGGGGCTTGAAAGCTGGGATGATGCGATACCGAATGCTTCGTCGATGAGTGATTTTGCGTCGCCGAGCGCGTTATCCAGAATTCCTAGAGAGTTTCCTGCGAACTCAAGGTTGCTCAAGATCTGATCGGTGCGTTCGAGCCGGCCGTCGAGTAGGGACACGGTTGCGCTTCGGATCGGATCATCAGATGGGCGCAAGAGATCGAGCCCGCTTGCGAGTTGTTCATTGAGACGGGAAACACTGTAACTTGTTCGTCCCAACGCATTCATCGAGTTCTGCGTGAATAGCAGCGTCGGGGCTCGTGAGTAAGATGTTGGGAAGGTGGACATGGTATTCTTTCGTGTGCGTCTATGTGAATCGAATCAACTGGTTAGACGAGTGAGAGCAATGTGTCGAACATGGATTGGGCGGTGGTGACTACTTGAGCAGCAGCTTGGTACTGGCGCTGATAATCAAGGAGGTTGATGGATTCTTCGTCGATGCTTACACCGGAAACCGCGGCGCGTTGGCCGTCGAGGCTTTGGCGTACAAGGGTGTCTGCGTTTGCTTTGGTGCGTGCGGAACTGGTCTTCGATGCGATGTCTTGTGCGTGTTGCGACCAGAACTTTGTGATGGACAATCCTCCGAGGCCTTCAGATGCGGTATCGGTGAGACTGCCCATTGCCAATGCGGTGCCGTTGGCGATGAACTGGTTGTTTGCACTTGAGTCCAGACTCCCAAGCATGACAATCACATCATCGCGGACATCGATGTCGCTCGCGTCGGTGCCTTGGAAGAAGCTATTGACACCCATGGTTGCCAGGGCGCCCGAGGAGTCTTCACTGAATGCGAATGATGTGCCTGGAGGTGCTTCGATGAGGAGTTTTCCGGATGCATCGAAGGTGACGACAAGGCCGCCGACTCCGTCGAGGGCGGCGCGGATATCTTCCGCGGTGGTGTCATCCCCGTATCCGGGTACACCTGCATTGGTGAGTCCATCGAGATCAATATCGATTTGGCGTTCAATCTTGGACCCGTCCTCGGTATTGACGACGATTGTGAATGAGCCGTTGACTGCACCGAATGGGAGGCCTGCGAATGAATCATTGTTTGGATCATTGAGTGCAAGGAGTTGATCGGTGGCGCTGACTTGAAGCGTCGCGGAACTGGAGGTGAGCCAATCTTCATTGATACCCACTGAGTGGAGACGATTTACTTCGAAGATGAGCTGGGATGCGAGTGTGTCGAGCTTTTCGAGTGTTGCGTCGATGGCGCCATCGCGCGATGCGAGGAGACCACCGATTGAGCCGCTGGTGACATTGAGGGGGGTTGAATCTGCGGCGAGTTGAACGCGAACGGTGACGGTATCGCCTTCGGAGATTCGTTCGATCTCGATCCCTCGATTGCGTGATCCTTGGATGATCGGTGTTGATCCCGAATAGATGTCGTACCCGCCTGAGTTGGTTTCGTGGACATCGATGTCGATGAGTTGTGCCAGTTCGGTGACGATCTGGTCGCGTCGATCGCGTAGTCCACCGGCTTCTGAGTCGCCGACCTCTGAATCGGAGATGATTTGGTTGATGCTTGCGATTTCGTCGAGGATCGCGTCTGCACGGAGTACTTGTGCGTCGATTTGTTCTTCGAGTTGTCCTCTTTGTTCCACGAGTTCGGATTGCATGTTGCGGATGAACGCGGAGAGGGATTCGCCTTGGTTGATGAGATTCGATTCAGAATCAAGCAGGGTGGTTGCTTCGGTCCAGGTATTGAAGAACCCGGAGAGCTGGGTTGACATGTCGAACTCGGTGCCCTCGTTGAGGATTGTTTCGAGCTGTCCGAGGACATTGAGTTGTTGGGCGCTTGAGAACTCCTCGGAGTTTCCGTTCCAGAGTCGACGCTGTAGGGCATCGTCGATCTGTCGGCGGACCTCATTGACGGCGACGCCTTGCCCGATTTGGAATGGGTCGTTGATGCGGCCGCGAAGTGCTTGGAGCATCGCGATCTGGCGTGTATACCCAGGTGTCGCGGCGTTCGCCATATTCTGTGCGGTTACCTGCAACCCGATCTGGGAGGTGTTGAGTGCAGAGCGTGCGATGTTTAATGATGATGTAAGACTCATAGCGTTCTTCCTTCCCGTTTGTTAGATCGTTCCCGTGGAGTGGACACTGCGGATGGTGTTTGTGTGATTCATTGGACCATGTCCAATGAGCTGACAACCTGTGTGCGTGTTGGTGCGATGGCGCCTGCTCGTGAATAGGTACCTGCGTGTGAGAGTGAGGCGCCGACCTGTTGGATGAGTCCGCGCATGTGACTCGCGAGGTTTTCGGTTGCTTCTTTGACGGCGTTTTGTTCTTCTTGAACCCGGAGGATCAGATCTTTGAGTCTTGTTCTGCTCTGGTTGATCCGGTCTTGGTCTGCGGGGTTGAACTGATCGATCAGGTCATCGAGCGGGGAGACTTTTCCGTTCTCATCTGCGATGAGCTTGCGGCGGCTATCTTCGATCCGTGCAATTCGCATGAGCGCGTCGGTTGTTTTATTGGTTATCGTATTGAGTTCATTGATTGAAGCATGGGTGATCGCTTGGCGGTGCGCCTGGGCGAGTTCAAGCAGACCGGTGTGCTCATCGGCGAGTTGCCCAAGCATCGAGTCGAGGCGATCGGTGTCGATGACTCTTGGGGTGCTTGTTGAGCGTTTCTTCGGGTTGGCGCGGGTTGCGAGTTTCATGTGGGTGTTAGCCTTGGATGTCGATAGATTGTTGTGGTTGAACCTGAGGCATGTTCTTCATGAGTTGGTTGGCGATGCGTTCAACAAGCGGGAAGTTTGCGGCGTGGACAATCTCGTCTGCGATGTTTGTGTCGAGGAGTGAGGCGAACTGTTTTTCTGCCGAGCTTGGTCCAAACGGTGGTGGTGCGGTGTTCGATTCACGGATCTGTTTGAGGATGGGCTCGATGAAGGTTGAGGAAACCAAACCTTCCGCGGCGACGCGGGCTTCTGCTTCTGGGGTGAGCTCTGCTTGGGCGCCTTGCTTGGTGTTGGCGATGATGGATCGGAGCTGCGTGGTTGAATCTGATTGCCAGAGTTCTCCTGCGTGCTCGCTTGGGGGTTTGATGATGTCTGGAGTGATCTGGAACTTGGTTGGGTCAGTCCCTGGATTGTCCTTGGGTTTCGTTTCTGGGTTTGCTACTTGAAGTGGGTTTTGCCCTTGGGTCGATTGCTTGGTTGGTTTGATCACCGGGGTGTTGATCCGGTCGATCGGGAGTGTGTTGCGATGAGATGAGATGGTGCTCATGGTGTTTGTTCCTTTGGTGTACCGGCGTGCTTATTCCTGGCCGTCAATGATGAGGCGAGCGTGGAGTTTTCCAGTCTCGTGGAGCATGCGGAGGATACTGATTTGTTCGACCGGTGGGATATCGAGTTGATCAAACGCTGCGATCAGATCGTTGAGCTTTGAGGTGCTCGAATCGGTTGGGTCGTCGATGTTGATTGCTGCAAACTCGGAAATGGTTGGTTCTTCGAGCCCTGGGACAGGGATGGTGGTGGTGATGCTTAGGTCTTTGTGGGTGATGACTGCAGCAGAGACTCGGACATCACCAGTGATCACGATGATCCCTGCGCGGGTGTCACAGATAACCTTTGCAGGTAGTTTGCGGAGGGCGCTGGAGATGTCGGTCCCCATGATGTCCCCGAAGAATGATGCGGGGGTCTGGCGCTCGGTGATTGGCACAGTCACACGGATCGTTCTTGCATCGAGGGGTTTGGCGATTGATTCATTG
The DNA here is from genome assembly GCA_963976235.1 of uncultured bacterium. Classification (GTDB taxonomy): domain Bacteria; phylum Planctomycetota; class Phycisphaerae; order Phycisphaerales; family UBA1924; genus UBA1924. The sequence goes on along the minus strand of CAXBJM010000002.1, from coordinate 596,060 downwards.
AGTCGGTTGGTGAGGAGGTACTGTTGATTGATCTCTGAGGCGATTGAGGCTGCTGCACCCCAACCTGAGAAGTTGGAATCAACGATCAGATCAAATGAACCGGCGATACTCGGGGTCGTGTTGATGTCGCGCACCATCTGCGCACCGCGTGCGATGTAGGCAACAGTTGGGTTTTCGGAGTCTGCGATGGAGATGCTCCCTTGTGCCATCGCGTAGAGATCTCCGCCTGGGATTGGTGCGGTGAGCGCCGAGACCATCAAGACTCCGCCTTCGAGACTCTTTGCGGAGTTGAGCGTTGCGATATTGATTTTGAATCGGTCGTCTGTTTTGGCGCCTTCGCGTGGAATTTCACAGGTGATCAGTACGAGCGCTGCGGATTTGGTCGATGCGAGATCGTCGACACTGACCGGATTGCCGAGATTTTTAAGTGCTTCAGCAAGTGGGCGCGCCATGACGAGTTCGGATCCGCTGTCGCCTGTGCCGTTGAGTCCGATGACGAGACCGATCCCGTGGACGACTGAGGCGCCTTGTCCTTTGATGCGTGAGATTTCTCTCAGCGTCTTACTCGCCTGTGTTGGTACCGCCGCGAGGGCGAGTACCGAGATGCAAATGACGATCCATCGTCTCATGTGTAGATTCCTTCCGTATGGAGTACACGCGAACAGCGTGCCAAACGAAAACAGATTGATGGAGTCATGAAAAACCTGCCAAAATGTTGGCAGGTCAATGGAGAGTTGATTGGATTGTTGTGTTTAGAAGGCGAAGATCGCATCGAGCACACGGGTGATGATCCCTTTTTCAGCAGCTTTCTTGAGATCGCCTTCGTTCTGGAGAATCAGGTCCAGGTTTGCGAGTTGGCTCGACAGGATGGTGTTCTGTGCGGTGACATCCTCATCGCGTGCGAGTCCGGAGAGGACGAGCACGGAAACTTCTTTATCCTTGGTGATACTTTTCTTTGCTTGGAGGACGAGGGTGCCGTTGGGTTTGACTTCGAGGACAATCGCGGCGATACGGGCAGAGAACTTGTCCTTGCGTTCGTAATCACCTTCACCGGTGAACTCTCGGCTTGAAGTGAAGTCGATGAGATCGGTGTCGGAGACTGCGTTCTCCGCAAGGCGCAACTCAAGGAGTTGCATTAGGTTGAGCGTTGCGTTGACATTGGCGTTCGCTTTGGACTCCTTCTCGGTTTCGAGTTTCTGCGAGCTTGTCTGTGAGCTATTCTCGTCAATGATGATCGTGACGATGTCATTAACACGAATCGTGCGGACTTCGGGTGCTTTGATGTAGTACAAAGAGACTTCTTCGAGCAGCATGGATGCTTGTTGAACTTCGGGTGTTGTCTCTTGATTATGTGTGAGATACAAGCTTTGCGCCGACGCGTGGTCTGCAAGCAACATCATGAGTCCGAATATGTATAGGGGGATTGTGTGTTTCATTGATTTGTTCCTGATGGATTGGGCGCGGATTGTTCGTCTTTTTGAATAATGACTACCCGACCTGGGCCTGCGATCCGAGCGGTGAATCGTTTCTGGCGATCGCGGGATTCGAGTTCGATGAGTTCTCCCAATCGTCCTGCGGAACGGGCGCGGACGCTCATTGCGACGCTGACTGAACCGGACAAACTGGTCGCAGCGACGATTTCACCCCGCTCGATGAGGATGGGGGACTCGAGCATGGATTCGAGGAGGATTGTTCCAGAATCGATGGTTTTCTTGCACACAAGGTTGAGTGAGGCATCGGGGTCCGCGATCGGGGTCACCGGCGAGAGCCAGCGGAGTTCAGTGGTCGATTGATCCGCATCGATCGGGGTTCGACGATAGATCTGGGTTGTGGTGACCCGGACTTTGCGTTCGATCTGGACATCGCATCGGATGGTGGTGTCCTTGATGATCAGCTCGTCCTTATAGATGACAATACGGAGACTCATCTTTGACGAGCGTCCGACTTCTGAGATCTGGATGATCTGGCCGTCCATCGGGGTGTTGAGCAGCCTTTGATCGCGGGTTGCGAACTGGATGCGTGTCTTGGGTGCGGTGGTTTTCAATCGCGAATAGATCCATCGTTCGATATGGTCTTGGAGACGGGGTTGCAATGGTTTTGCAGTTTGAATCTCGGTGCTGGTTGTTGGTTTTTGAGTTGTTTCAGCTCGTCGGGTGATGGAGATTGAGTTGCCAGTGAGTGTGACGGAACCGGTGTTGATTGTAAGTGATTCTTTGAGAAGCGTTCTGATCTCATCTGCTTGGATGGTGTTCCATTTGCCGGGGATGACTTTTGAATCCATATGAAGCGGTGTTGCGATGATGATGTCTTGTTGAGGACCGACAACTGTTGCGATATCGCCGACGGTGAGTTCGGAATCGAGTTGTGCGATGCGGACCGTTGAACGCAGCGTGATTCGGGTAATCGCGTCGGTATCTGCGAAAGCAACAGTGTCAACCATTCCCAGAAGGAGCAAGCACGCGAGGAGCATTTTAAGTTGATTCGGGAGCTGGTTCATGTGTTAAGTTCTTGTGTGAGAGTTGATTAGGTTATCGACGGAGTTGTGCGACTGACTGGAGAGTCTCGTCGGCAGCTCGGATTGCTTGTGAGTTCATCTCGAAGGCGCGCTGGGTGCGGATGAGTTCGATGAGCTCACGCGATGGGTCGACATTTGAGCCTTCAAGTGATCCTTGGGTGATGGTCCCGAAGTTTTGGGTTCCGGGTTCGCCATCAATTGGTGGACCTGATGCAGCACTTTCTACCCATAGGTTTGAGCCAGCTTGTGTGAGTCCGGCTTCATTGATGAAGATTGAGAGTTCGAGTTGCCCTGCTTCGACTTGTTCTGCTTGTCCAGGAGCTGAGTAGAGGACTCGTCCTGATTTGTCGATGGTGATCGAGCGTGCATTATCTGGGATGGTGATGCCTGGTTCGAGTCTTCGTCCATCAGAGTTTGCAAGGACGAGTTCACCATCGGAGTTCTTGGTGAAGTTGCCAGAGCGGGTGAAGGCATATCCGCCAACGCCTAGGTCGTTCTCAACACTGACTTTAAAGAATCCTTTGCCTTCGATCATCAAATCGAGTTCACCGCCTGGGACGGGTGAACCTTGGGTGAAGTCTTGTTGGGTGCCGCTGACGCGGACACCGAGTCCGACATAGAGGCCGGTGGGGCGTTGGTCGCCGTTGGCGTTTTCGACACCGGGTTGGCCTCGCTCGATGTATAAGAGGTCTTCGAAGTTGGCGCGAGAGGTCTTGAACCCTTCGGTGTTGACATTGGCGAGGTTGTTTGCGATCACATCGAGACGGGTGTCGAGAGCGCGAAGTCCTGAAGCGGCCGATTGCATTGCGATAACTGCCATGAGCGTAATCCTTTTCTAAATAATCAGTTAGGCGAGTCGGCCAAATGTGTTGATGGTGCGATCGGTGAGTCTGTTCTGCAGATCAATCATCCCGATGTTGCCTTGTGCTTTTTTGGCAGCGGTCTGAATTTTCATCAGTGCATCAATCTCATTGGCGCCAGATCCTTCGAGCATGCCTTGTTGGATTGAGCCGGTTGCTTCGAGTAATGAGAGTGCGGTACCGGTCATTGATGCGAAGAGTCCTGAGCCAGTTTTGGTAAGGATTTCCCTATTTGGGACATCACCGATCTGGATCTGGTTGATTGGTGTGCCACCTTGGGTGATGGTGCCGTCAGGGCCGATCCCGATCTCACCGGGTTGTGACATGTCGATGTGGATTGGTTGATTCTTTGTCGAGAGGACGGGTTTGCCATTGGTTGACATGACGAGTTCGCCATTTGAACTGACGGTGAATCGTCCGTCACGGGTGAGTGATGGATTGGATGAATCTCCAACGACGAAGAACCCTTCGCCTTGGATTGCAAGGTCGAGCGTGTTGCCGGTGGATTCGAGCGTTCCTTGCGCGAAATCGATGCGCGTTTGCGCAGCAAATACGCCACCGCCGAGTCTTTCGAGGAGTTCATTGGATGGGAGGTGGAAGAGATTGTCTTCTTGGCGTTCTGCTTGGCGGTGCATTGTGCCCGTCAAGATCGGTTTGAACCCTGTTGTATTGATATTGGCAAGGTTGTTGGTGAGCGCATCTTGTTGATGGATGCTCGTTAATGCGCCAGAGGCGGAGATTTGGAGGCCGTAGTCCATGTGCGTGATCCGATCTCGGTGTAGGCCCGTTCATCCGTGAACAGCAGCCGACCGTGATGTGATATACACACATGGCGTGCCAAGTGGAGGAGGGATTATGGATTGGAGCAGTTGTCGATGAGTTGGAGGATTTGGTCTTGGGTGATGGAGCCTTCATCGGATTCTGGCCAGGGCATTGATTTAAAGAAACAATCAAATGCGTTGACGGTGTTGACGAATGCGTTGCGATCATCGTCGGGTTGATTGATCTGGTTCATGATGAAGTTGGCAACGAGTTTCTTGGTCGGTTGATCAGCATTGATTTGGTATAGGTACGCGTTGAAGCGGTAGATATCGTTGTTCAGTCGAAGAGCTTTCGAGTTGATCATTGTTTGTTGTATTTTTTGATTTTGATATCCAATGAGATGCCAGTCAGGGAGTTGGTCTTGAGGCGTGAATGGCGTAATCCATGTATCGTAGAGTGTGATCTTCCATCGATAATCCGCGATCATGTGGCTTGTACGGACGCGGCCTGTGCGATAGTCAAGGTGTTTAATTTGATAGGACAGCAGAAAAAGGGCTAGTGGTGCTCCGATCAACAAGAGCATTGCTGAGAAAATTAACCATCGGAATGGATTGTCTTTGATCTGTTGAAGCATGCCTGTAGCCTATCCGTATGCAACTGTTTAAAGGTTGCATATGGATCAGATCACAAACTCGGTCTCGTTGAGTGTGTCGTTGACTTTGGTGAGCCAGTCTTCGTATCCGGCGCGTCCCATGAGGCCGAAGGTTGCTTTTTTGCCTGTTTCAACGGCGGGTTGGTCGTAGGCGTCGATGTTGAGCATCAATCCTGCGTAGGCGGTGGCGATCTCCCAGAGGGCGATGAACTCGCCGACATGGTGGGCGTCGATCTTGGGCATTTTGAGGGTGTAGTTTGGGCGCTGGGAGTCGATCAGGGCGTACTCGGTGGCGCGTTTCTCGGCGTTGAGTAGATCGACCATGCGTTTGCCCTCGAGGTATTCGATGGCTTCGACACCCATGCCGGTGGGGATGGTCATGGATTGGGCGTCTCCGAAGTCTTCGACTTCGACGAATCCGATGACCTTGTCGTTTGGGCCTTCGCGGTAGAGCTGAACCTGAGAGTGTTGATCGGTGGTGCCGAGCGCGGAGATGGGGGTAAATCCGGTGAAGACGGTTTCGCCGTCAGCATCGAATTTTTTGCCGAGGGATTCTGCCCAGAGTTGTGCGTACCAGTCACCCAGGAGTTTGAGGGAGTTTGCGTAGGGCATGAGGACATGGTTTGGTTTGCCCTTGCGTGTTCCGAGTTCAACGAGGAGCAGCGCGAGCATGGCTGCGGGGTTCTCGGTGAGTTTTTCGTTCGAGCATCGTTCGTCCATTGCTTTGGCGCCGTCGAGCATTGCTTTGATGTCGATGTTGCACATCGCTGCGGAGAAGAGTCCTACGGGTGAGAGGACTGAGAATCGGCCTCCGACACCATCGGGGACGGGGAGGGTGGCGATTCCTGCTTTGTCGCAGATGGTGCGCATGGTGCCTTTGGCGGGATCGGTGATCGCGACGATGTGGTTGGACCAGTCTTTGCCGACAGATTCTTCGAGGACCTTACGAATAATCATGAACTGTGATGCGGTCTCGGCGGTTTCGCCGGACTTGGAGACGACATTGAAGAGTGTTTCTTTTGGATTACAGAACTTGAGGATGGAGGCGAGGTTTGCGGGGTCCACATTATCGACGACGAACATTCTTGGTCCAGGGCGGTCGGCGTGATCGAGCAAGTTATAGGTTGGTTCGTTGAGTGCGGATTGGATCGCGATGTTGCCCAGCGCTGATCCACCGATGCCGAGGACGACGATGTTCTCGAATCTTGCTTCACACTCATTTGCGAGCGCTGTTACGGCATTGAGATGGGTCGAGCGCATGGGTTCGTTCCAGAGTTCGCGCCAGCGTTCCCATCCTGTGCCCCTGGATTCGTTGAGTTTTTTGGTGAGTGCGGTGATCCCAGCGGCTTGTGGGCCGTCGGCGTGGACGCGGGCGGGGTCGAGGCCGTGAGGACCGACGCGAGAGGAGAGGCAGTTGGCGTAGTCAAGTGTGATCATGGTTATAGGGTATGCCAATGGGCAATCCGGTGGAAACTTTGTGAGCGAAAGAACAATCATTCATGAAGGCATTGCGGATTGGTGGATGTTTCAAATCAGGGAGCAATACTGTGGGCATGATTCACCCATGGCACGATGTCCGACCCGGAATTTCTGAGCTTTCGCTCCCGTCTCACTTTCGCTCAATTATTGAGATCCCGAAGGGATCGAGCAATAAGTACGAGCTTGATAAGCAGACGGGGATGTTGCGTCTTGATCGCGTATTGAGCTCGGCGGTGTACTACCCTGCGAACTACGGGTTTATACCCCAGACCTTGGCGGAGGACGACGATCCGTTGGATGTGTTGGTGTTTTGTGCGGAGAAGGTGCCGACGATGTGTATCTGTGAGGCGCGGGCGATCGGGGTGATGACAATGATCGATGATGGTCAGCCGGACCATAAGATTATCTCGGTGTTGATCAATGACTCTGAGTTTGAAGAGTACCAGACGATCGCGAACTTCCCCAAGCACACATTTAAGATGCTCAAGCGATTCTTTGAGGATTACAAGCAGCTTGAAGGCAAGCAGGTCGAGGTTGATGAGATTCAGCCTGCGGAACTGGCGCATGAGATTATTGACGCGTCTTTGGTTCGGTATTCCGAAGCAAGGCAGTCCGGGGCGCTTTAGTTGAGTTCGTTAAGATCGATGGAAGACATGCGAGCGAGAGTAGTGCATTTCTACCGATACTGATAGGGATTGATGAGTCCCATTGCCCGAGGCAGCCACAATCCGGAGTTTTTCCTCTGGCTTGTAAGTAGATTAAGTAGATGGTCATCGCAAAGAGCATGAATGCTGCGATGCCAGACCAAAGCTTTGGTGCAAGATGTGTGAGTAGTGCAAGACCCACGATAATCTCAAGTCCAATCACACCGTAGGCGATTGGATTGATGAACATATCTGGGAAGACTCCGCCGCGAGCGATCGTTGCGGCAAAGGCCTCTATGCCCCCTCTTGGTCCGAACTGGGTGGTGGTGATCATTGAGTATTTGAGTGCGGCGGCACCAAGAAAGACGATGCCGACGAGCAATCTTAGGTAGGGGGATGCGGCATATAAAAATGATCTCATTACGCGGCTTTTCTTTTCCAGATGATGATGGAACCGATTCCAAGCAAACCGATGATTGTGAAGAGAATGTTACGGGTACGGGTTGGGTTTTTATGCCCTACTGAATCGTTGTACCCTTTGGTCAGCTCTTCAGCGTTGTAAAGTAGCTTGTCATTTTGGTCATAGACATTGTTGCTTATTAAGTCGTATCTGTCCATGTGAAGCGTTGTGTTATCGAAGGTGGCTTGTTGATCAAAGTCTTCAGGGTTTATATAGAACTCAAGTGAAAAGGTTGTTGTTTCGTCAATAGTCGTTTCGCCGTTGGCGTCTAGGATCAAAAATCTTTGTATGAGAGTTGTAGGATATAGATGATTTGAGTTGGTTGTGTATCCGCTGTATTCCCAACTGTGGGCTTGCTCTGAGTTTGATTTCGGCGATGGTACTTGGCGGACGGCAAGGAGTTTGCCGTTCTCATCGACAGAGATGTTTGTAGCGATGGATTCGATAGGAAGTGTGTATGTTCCGTTTTGGTTTTTCGTCCACTCATTCTGATCGCTGAGGAATGGCAGAAAGGGCCAGACACACGCTTTTACATGAATAGATTCACCGAGCAGCAGGGGGGCATCGAGGTCAGATTTGACATAGTAATCTGCTGGCGATCCCCCAAATGAGTTGAAGATGGTGTTCCTGCCATCATAGTAGACAAAATTGACAGGCGTGATTTTCCAGCTCTTGTCTTTATCAATGAGTTGGAGGTTGTCAAAGAGCTGCTTGTCATGTTGAAAAATAGCAAAGCGGCCGTCCCTCTGTACATAATAGATATTAAAGCTGTCACGGTTTGTATTTATGGCAACCATCTTGAGCGAAAACGGGGCAGGCATAGCGATAGGCGGCTTAACTACAGGGTTACTCAAGTCACCCTGTGCGATTGTTCTTTGAATGTATGGGGACCATTGCATACACAGAAAAGAGACAATGAATAGGGCCTTGGAGTTTATCATGATATGTTAACTCGGATCGGCATCAATGATGCATAAGCCAGTGCATTGTTGATCGGGCACAGTTACTGTCATTGGTGTTCCAAGAACGAGTGAACCCCCCGTGCAGTTTGGAAATGTTCCTGTACCGCTAATGTAAGATGTGCAGTTCACGGGACCTGTAGTGATGTTAGAAGGTGTTTTTTTCCAACCTCCGGTACCACAAATATGACCTGATGGACAAACTATGTAAGATGCACAGTTGTTGCCTGCTGATGATTGAGTTGGGGCAAGCGTTGATCGGTGATAACACTTGGAAACTTGAGCGAGTGCGGCTGTTGTGGTTAGAGCAATCGCAGTTGTTGAGATAAAATGGAAGATTCGAGTTTTCATCAGATAATAGTTCCTTTTGTATAATAAGATACTATTTTAATTTTTTTCGGTCAACACTATTTAAGATATTTCTGGTATAAAAGTGAATGGACATCCAACGAGCTAGGATATCAGTCTGTGCGCATCGAGCTTTTACAATCGTGGAACTTCTCGTGAGTATTAGCATAATCGGTATCTTGATTACAATTCTGATGCCGTTTTTGAATGGAGTTCGTCAGCAAACCATTGAGCAGGTTTGTATTGTGCATATTCGTTCTGCATCAACCGCTATTACTGAATATTCGATGGATTATCGAGCTTTTGTGCCGTTTGGTGGAAATGAAGCTCATGTCATTGACGCCCCGTATGGTGAACAGGTGCATGTTGGGGGCATCAATGGGCTTGGTGATGGGCGATGGGCATTATTGATGCCTGATTTTTGGTCTGGTGATAACTGGTCGGAAGGAATGCGTTGTCCCAAGCAGCCGGCGTATGACCCGGATTCGCCTCAATGGCCAAACATTTCGATGATGACAGATGGGTTTTTGCATGAGCCTTGGTTTGATCTGAGTTCTGCTTTTCATCTTACTGTGGATTCGTTATCTGAAGAGGTCGAGGATTCGGATCAGTATCGAGTGGCTGCCCAGAAAATTCATAATGTTCGATATCCATCCTCGAAGGCATTGCTCTTTGAGCAATTTGGGTTCTGCATTCCTGATACGCCTAAGAACAATGCGTGGAAGGATCTTGTGCAAACACAGTTGTTACCTACATCTTTAGTGACTGTGGACGGTTCAGCATTTCGATATGCTCGACGCAACGCATACCGTCCATCACTGGGAGTTGGTTGCGATTATACATTGAATGGAGTGCAGGGGCGTGATGTTGATCGCCGCCTTGAAGGGCTGGATGCCTTTGCTCGAATGAGCGGTAATACTTGGGGTGAACCTCCTGAAGAATGAGAAGTTGCCAATTGTTGTGCATGTTTCCAGAAATTGAACGCGTGCTCTATACCCTTGAACAGATCGCTGATCGTGTGAAAACATTGGCTAGCGAGATGGTCGAGGATCTCAAAAATGATCTTGCCAAAGATGGGGAGACTGAGCTTGATGAAGATCGGGTGATCATCATCCCGATCATGACGGGCGCGATGATCTTTGTCGCTGATGTTGTGCGTGAGCTGCCGATGAAACTCTCGCTTGGGTTGGTTGCGGTCTCGAGTTATCCTGGAGAGTCTGTTCGGGGCGATTTGAGCATCAGCGTTGGAATATAAAGATACAAAAACGCCCATGCATGACATGGGCGTTTTTATTAACTATATGAAGGTTGGGTTTATGGGCAACCTGCAGTGAACGCGAGCAGGAATATGCTGATATCGAAAAAGTTGAATACGCCATCACCGTTAAAGTCTGCAATGGGATTGCTGGATTGGAAGTAGGTCAAGAACAGGCTTACATCAAAGAAATCAAGGATTCCATCTGCGGTCAAGTCAGCGGGGCATGGTGTGGCCGTGTTGAACACATAGGCCGAACCAGAAGATGGTCCTGCGTCAGTTTCGCCATACCGAACCCCGACGATTGCAGTGGTGCCCGAGATGGCGACCGCTTCACCAGCGGAGTCTTCCGCTGCGGCATCAGAGGTAGTGAGCTTGAGATGCTGCTGGCCGGTGAGGGTGTCAAAGATGTAGGCAGATCCTGAGTGGGATCCCCCGTCATCATCGCCAGAGGCACCAATGAGCGCGGTGGTGCCTGAGATGGCGACGGAAGAGCCAAAGCTGTCTCCAAACTCAGCATCGGATGCGGTGAGTTTGATGAACTCTTGTCCGGTGGTGGTGTCGAAAATATAGGCCGCGCCTGAGACGCCGCTTGCGCCGTTGTTGTGAAACCTAGCTCCGATGATGGCGGTGGTTCCGGAAATGGCGACATGCCAGCCGAACCGGGCACCCGGTGTATTGTTGGTTGGGGTGATTTTGAAGAGTTCTTGTCCGGTTGTTGTGTCGAAGATATATGCCGATCCTGAGTTGGCCCCTGCATCGTCGTCGCCAAACGCCCCGACGATGGCGGTGTTGCCGGAGATGGCCACAGAAATACCGAACTCGTCACCTAGGGCTTGGTCGGATGCGGTGAGCTTGAAGAGTTCTTGTCCGGTGGTTGTGTCGAAGACATATGCTGAGCCGGAGTTGTCACCGGCGTCGTCGTTTCGTCTTGCCCCGACGATTGCGGTGTTGCCTGAGATGGCGACGGCGGCGCCAAACAGGTCAGCTTGTTGTGCGTCGGACGCGGTGAGTTTGAAGAGTTCTTGTCCGGTGATTGTATCGAAGAGATAGGCAGAGCCAGTCGAGTTGTCGTCATTCCACGCCCCGATGATTGCGACGGTGCCTGAGATTGCGACGGAGGAGCCAAAGTAATCGAACTGTGCAGCGTCGGACGCGGTGAGCTTGAAGAGTTCTTGATTGGTGGTTGTGTCGAAGAGGTAGGCGGCACCTCTGTCGTTGTTGTTCAATGCCCCGACGATTGCGGTGGTGCCCGAGATCGCGACGGAGTAGCCAAACTGATCATTCAGTGCACCGTCGGATGCGGTCAACTTCATATCTTCATGAATCACCTGGCCCAATGCGGGCAGTGCAGCAAAGCTTAATAGCGTCATGGCGGCGAGCATGAGCAGGCGGCGAGATATTTGTAACATGGTTTGGTCCCTCTTTTTGAATTTGGTCTTGATACTGATGTTCAGTGATAATGTACGATATTAATGTAATTTGATTGATATAGGCTGTTGAAGTTGTCATTTTCGTACAAATAGATCCGATTTATGGTTAGGAATCAACGAGCCTCTTCAATATTCTGTTTTTCTGCGGTGATTGATACACTCAGAAGCGTGAACAGATATGTTGGTCATGATGTTCTTGAAATGAAGGAGAGGATTTGGATTGGAGTCTTTGTGTCTCTCCTGGTATTTTTGTGAATATTTTCGGAAGTTCAACTGGCGGTCTTTACCTTGCAACTGATTGCGGATCATGAAAATTATTTGATTGGATTTGGTTGCGTATTCCCAGCGATGTGGTTTGGGGTGTCTTGATTCAATTGGAAGATTATGATACATAAATAACGCCGCCCATGACGAATATGGGCGGCGTTTGATTTATAGGATGATTTCTAACAGGCGATTCTTATGGACAACCTGCAGCGAAAGCAGTGAGGAATGCACTGATGTCGAAGAAGTTCCATAGGTTATCGTTGTTCATGTCAGCCCGGGTATCCTGGTTGGTGAACTCTGAGAGGAAGATACTGAGATCAAAGAAGTTGAGTAGTCCGTCATTGTTGCAATCTGCTGGGCATTCGCCTGCAGGATCACACTCAGGAGCGGTGAGACAGACTTCGAATGAACAACATTCGTCTAGACCTTCTGTATGGAGTGTCATGAGGAAGCATACTTCTTCGCCGGGCATCGCGCCACAAATGATGATTGAAACTGTTTCAGTTCCGAAACTGACCATCGGTGGGAAATCCCAGCGGCTTGGGTCTGCAAAGCCAGTATCGATTGTCACGCCGGCAGGTGATGTCGGAACGAAGTATGAATAGAAGATCGTTTCAGTGGTGAGATTGTCAACATCAAAGGTGTAAATGAAGCAGCCTGATCCATCGCTCAAGCATTCGATGCTTTCATCATGAATCTGTGCACAATCACAATCCGGAACAGTAATGCACTGCTCGATGGCACAGCATTCTTCAAAGTCCGAAGTGTTTAGGCTTAGAGTGAAGCAGAGTTGGTCGCCGGGGAAACCACCGTTGAATGTAAGGGTTACTTGCGTGGTGTCACCATCGAGCAAGAGGCTCGGGAGTGAGATGAGCCCGGAAGGAACGATGTTGTATCCTGCTTCAGGTAGGACGAGTAGATATTGGACATCTTGACCTGAGTTATTTGTTAGGTCGAAGGTGAGTGTGTAGTTCCCGGATCCATCAAGATCACAAAGGAGTTCTTCATTGGACACTGTTGCACAAGGTGCTTGGATTTGTCCTGGGCATGAGATTTCGACTGATCCGATGCCGTACTTGTCTTGTTGAATGACATCTGCATCCATATCGATCAGGATTGAGTTTGTGACTGTACCGCCTGCTTGTGGGAGTCCTTGGAAACCATACAGGTTGTCTGGGGTAGTCAAATGGAGGGCGTCGCCTGTGACCCACACTCGGTCGTCAGGTGTAGTTGCATACGAATAATCGCATCCGCCGGCGCAGTTTGTTCCGCTGCCGCTGCCGCTGCCGCTGCCGAATGTGCTTGCTGATGGGATCCATCGCCCGTCTTCATCACACATATATTCGAGTGCTCTTGAGCGATGCGCTCCTGAGTTAAACCGAGGGGTATCGACATCAGTGATCATGGATCGTTCCGCGAGCATCATTTTTCCGGCTTGTGAAAATGCGATATCCGCGACTGGATTTGAATGGTCACTAAAAATAATTGGCATGGTGATTTCGAGTTGTTCAGTCCCTGCGATGAACTCCCCGAGGGCATCATATTGGACTGACCAAATCTGATTCGCATTGACAAGGTCGATTGCACCAGCGTCTTCCACCCAGACTGAGTAGTAGACTCGGCCGTTAAATGATTGAACACCCCAGACGCGTTCGCCGAGGGGGGCGGCTCCTTCCCCATCGCCAGCTTCTGGTGAGCAATCATTTACAATTCCGGTTGCGTGATCCCAAGTGCTCAGGCATGTGCCGGTGGCGTCGATGCGATAGATTCGGCCGTCTTCGAAGTTGGTTACATATACCATTTGTTTTTCAACATCGAAGCATAGGTTACCGAGCCCTGGGTAGGACTCACTGATTCCAAATGCTGAAGCAGCGATGAGTGGATCGCTGTTGTTTGGGAGTGTTGCAAAGACAGTTGGGTTTCCGGTGATGGCATCTGCTTTATAAATTTGTCCCGGTTGAGCGCCAATCGCACCGACTGTATCCGTGAAACAAATCGCCGTGTGTGATGTATAGATATTGCCTCGATCATCGAGTGCAACCCCAAAGAGTGATCCCATTTGTGATCTGACCCAGTCTTGATGTGAATAGGTGAGGACTGGCCAATCGGTATCGAGTGGTGCGCTGCTCTGGCCGGTGAGGTCATAGACTGTAAGTACGCCTTGGGAGTCATCGACTCGCCATTGTGCGCCGACGAGTATTTGATCTCCACCGAAGAGTTGGTATTTGGGATCTTCAAACTGTGGTCGTTCGCCGTCACAAACTCCTGGTCCAACATCAGCGATTGCTGTTGATGCCATAATGCTGCTCACGAGAGTGAGCATGATGTTTCGATTGTGAGTTTTTTTCTTTTCTTCATTTCGATTCCCCTCGTTGCTGGAAACATGGTGATTCATGCCATTTTTCCATGTAAAAGCGAGCTACAAATCCTTGATTTGTGCTTTGCAGTACCCCCACCAAGAGTTCGTCTTGGCAGATTCATGTTTTTACCTCGTTGCGTCCTGTGCAGTGGGTAAACGAACGATCAGCGAGAATGCTGAGTGCGTTGAATTGAATCTACCCGATTCGGTGTCCGATTGCAAGTTGGATATTTTGGCATGAAAACACCCATGGGAAAGAATAGAAGCAGCTTTAGGCTAACCTTGTGCATGTTTCCAGAAATTCAACGCGTGCTCTATACCCGTGAACAGATCGCTGATCGTGTGAAAACATTGGCAAGCGAGATGGTCGAAGATCTGAAAAATGATCTTGCCAAAGATGGGGAGACTGAGCTTGATGAAGATCGGGTGATCATCATCCCGATCATGACGGGCGCGATGATCTTTGTCGCTGATGTTGTGCGTGAGCTGCCGATGAAACTCTCGCTTGGGTTGGTTGCGGTCTCGAGTTATCCTGGAGAGTCTGTTCGGTCCAAGGGGGCGCACTTTGCGACGGAACTCCCGGACAATCTTGAGGGCAAGCACATTATTGTACTTGATGATATTTTGGACTCAGGGCAGACACTTGCGTTGGTCAAGCGGATGATCGAGAAGCAGAATCCTGCGTCGTTGAGATTAGGGGTCATGCTCGATAAAAAGGTTGAACGAACAGTCGATGTCCATGTCGATTATGTTGGGTTTGATATCCCTGATGAGTTTGTTGTTGGGTATGGACTCGATTACAATGGGTACTACCGCAACTATCCGCAGATCGCGGTGTTGGATGAATCTGCAATTCCTGCTCGGTAGGGACTGATTGTTGATAGAATCAAGTCATGGCGAGCGATGCACCAAATCAATCAAACGAGTTGAATCCGTATCAGGACATTGTTCCTGTTGGCGAGCGTGTTCTGATTGATGATCGGCCTCACATTGTGTTTGTGTTTACGCAGATGTGGCGATGGATTCTCATCGGGATTTTGGCGTGGGGATTGATGCGTTGGTTTGGTGGTCGATGGGGTTACCCGATTATGATTTCAGCGAGCAACGGGGCACTGGTCATCGTTGGACTCCGGTTTCTGCTCGGGTTGCTTGATTGGAGTGTCCGTCGGCATATCTTGACCGATGCGCGGATTATTGCCAAGTTCGGTATTCTGCGGACGGTGACGACTGATATCCCGTTGAGACGGATTCAGCACACGGTCATGGTTCGGCCTTTGGCGGAACGGATGTTTGGGATCGGGTCATTGGGGATAACCTCTGCGGGTACTGGTTCTGTGGATTTGGTCTGGCGCGGCGTGGAACATCCAGAGCAGGTGCTTGAAACAATCCGTAAACAAGCAGATCGGATGTCGAGTCATGGATCGGGTAAGCAGGTCACTCCAGTAATCGGGATCGTGGGGGGGATCGGTTCTGGGAAGTCGACGGTTTCAAGAGCATTTGGTAAGTTGGGGTGTACTGTTTCGGATTCTGATCAGAGTGTCCGGGAGATCATGGGTGATCCTGGGGTGGTCGCTCAGTTTGTGGAATGGTGGGGGCAAGATGTTTTGTTGGCAGATGGGACCATTGATCGTGGGCGGGTTGCTCAGATCGTGTTCGATCAGCCTTACGAACGGCGACGATTGGAGGGATTTATCCATCCGATGGTGCATCAACGACGCCGGGATCTGATTGAGTCTGCGATAGCTCAAGGTGTGGTCGGGGTGATCGTGGATGCGCCGCTTTTGTTTGAAGCGGGGGTCGATGCAGAGTGCGATGCGGTCGTATTTGTGGATACTCCTCAGGAAATTCGGGCTGCCAGGGTACAAAAAAACCGGGGTTGGGAGTCCGATGAGTTGAATAAACGAGAAAAAGCGCAGTTAGGACTTGAACAAAAGAGAAAACGATCCGATTATATAGTGACCAACACCGGCACACCCGACGAACTCAATGGTAGAGTTGTTCGAGTGCTCGCTTCGATCCAGAAGGATCTGCAAAGCCGGGTGTCTGGAATCTAACTGCATTTTATAAATCGTTCTTTTCAAGATGTATATTTGGGCTCGCTGATCGTCAGTCAATGACACTGTTTGCCAAGGAACGGTTTGCTGATTCGCTTATGGACCACATCGTGGGTTCAAAAACAAACATAACAACGGATCGCATTGTTCGATCTGCTTACCACACTTTTTTCACATCACGCACAAGATTGAGTTGAACTGCTTCGGGTCGTTTACCTGTTGGCAGCAAAACCAAAGAGGACCATTCTCATGGCCAAGTCCACCCAGGTTGTTGACACTGATACCGCGAAGAGCGCGACCACCAAGAAAACAACCAAGAAGAAAAGCACCACGAAGAAGGCTGCGGTGAAAAAATCAAGTACGGTTTCCGAGTCGAAACCTGCGAAGACTGCCAAAGCTGAATCACCAAAGCCTGAGTCTAAGGCGATGGCGAAGTTGCGTGCGAAGGCAGAGGGCAAGGGTGAGACAAAAAAACCGGCACCGAAGAAGTTGGTTTCAAAGTCATCGAGCATACATGTTCCTGATGTGCCTGTTGAACCAAGACGCAGCGAGCGCAAGACAGAGTCAGCGCCATCTGCGGATGTATCGAATGGTTCGGAATCCTCACGCGAAGGACGACGTGAATCCAGGCGCGACGGGCGAACAGAGAATAAATCCGATGGGCGCAATGATGGACGAAACTCCGAAGGTCAGTCCAGAACACCAAGCCGAAATCGGAATAATGACAACGCAAATGGCGAAGGCAATGAGGGTGATGGTCGACGCCGAAACCGTAACAAAAAGCGCAGAAGTGCATCAGGATCAGGCAACGCACAGGGTGGAACACGCAACAAGCAACGCTCGCGATCTTCAGCTTCATACCCTGCGGGGACATTGCCTACAGATGAGCAGCTCGAACGCGAAGCAGAAGAGCTCGAACGCATCGTTGCAGCTGCGGGTGGTAAGATCGAAGATGATGGGCTCACCATCGCGGACTTCCAGCGGATGGATCATGATGAGTTGATGAAAGTCGCGGACAAAGAGGGTCTTGAAGAGTTCCATCAACTTCCTAAGCAGGATTTGATTTTTAAGATTCTCAAGGCGCGTGCTGCAAAAATGGGGATCATGTTTGGGGATGGTACGCTTCAGATTATGTCCGACGGGTTCGGGTTTTTGCGTTCCGCGGAGTTGAGCTATATGGCAGGACCGGATGATATTTATGTATCTCCGAGTCAGATCCGTCGGTTTGGACTTCGTCGGGGGATGACGATCCGTGGCGCTGTTCGGCCTCCAAAGGAATCAGAACGATACTTCGCGTTGTTGCGTGTAGAAAAGATTAACGGCCGCGATCCTAACGAAGCGCATAATCTGGTGAACTTCGAGGACATGGTCCCGATGCATCCTGATAAACGGTTGTTCTTAGAAACAACACCTGAGAATATCGAGATGCGGATCATGGATCTGGTGTCACCGATTGGGATGGGTCAACGAGCGTTGATTGTTGCGCCGCCTCGAACTGGCAAGACTGTGTTGATGCAGAAGATTACTTCCGCGATCAATACGAACTATCCAGAAGCGAAGGTCATTGTGTTGCTCGTTGACGAGCGTCCAGAAGAAGTGACGGACTTCAAACGCAATGTAGGAAAAGATGTCGAAGTGGTCGCGAGTACATTCGACGAGCAGTCGAATCGGCATGTTGCGGTTGCTGATATGGTGATCGAAAAAGCACGCAGGCTCGTCGAGTTCGGTGAAGATGTCGTGATCCTGCTTGATTCGATCACGCGACTCGCACGCGCCTACAACAACGATATTCCGCACTCAGGCAAGATCATGTCCGGTGGTTTGGACTCCAACGCGCTCCAGCGCCCCAAGAAGTTCTTTGGTTCTGCACGAGCGATTGAGCGTGGGGGGTCATTGACCATCATCGGTACCGCGTTGACTGATACGGGTTCAAAGATGGACGAAGTCATCTTCGAAGAGTTCAAAGGTACAGGCAACTCCGAGTTGCATCTGGATCGTCGATTGGTCGAAAAGCGGATTTATCCCGCGATCGATGTCGCTGCGTCGGGTACTCGGCGTGAAGAGCTGCTCATGGACCCCAAGGAACTTGAGTTGGTCTATCGGCTGCGGAAGGTGTTGGCGGACATGAATGTCGTGGAAGCGATGGAACTGCTCAAGAGCCGATTGGGCAAGCACAAGACCAATGCAGAGTTCTTGATGGCGATGGCGCTTGGATAATGATGCTTTGACAAGCAGATAACCGGATATATCCTGTGTGGAGACACGCTGGCTGCTCTATGATTGAACATTGATGAATCCGACGAGGATCATCGATACGATTCAGGAGACGCCTTGTGCCCATTGAGGATGCTGCAACAGATTCGGCTTTGCCCCATTCATTGAATCCAAGCTTGATTAGCTTGTCGTTCATTATATTGGCAGCGTTGCCTTGGAGTCTGACGCTTGGGTTCCTTGGGGTTTGGATGCTTGATCATCGGCATGAGGGTTTGTTGGGGAGTTGGGCGATCGCAACGAGCGGCGGGGTCGCTGCTCTGTGCGGCGGACAGCTTGTTTTCTTGTTCTGTATCGTCGATCGGGTGTTTCCTCAGGCGAACCGGGTCATGACCAGAACGATTGAAGGCGGTCTGGGCGCGATCTTTTTGGGTGCCACCCTCGTATTAGCAGTGGTTTCTCTGGGTGGATTCAATGGCTGAGTTGACGAAAAGCACAACGCAGGTATCTGCATCGTGGAAAGTAGAATTGAGAGCATGATAAAGAACATGATGAATATACGATTCCTTTCAAGACCTGTTTTATCGAGAACCCTCCTTGCTGCAACGGCAAGCGTTGGTGGTTTGATATGTGCAGGCACGACTTGTTTCGCGGGTGGAAATCTCGATGACTCGACAGCTGCGGGGATGGGTGGATTAGAAAATAATCCTGTTGTTGCACAGTATCTAGTACGCAATACGCTGCTTGATATTGGGCTCAGGGATTCTCCGACTCAAGCAGACTACCAGCTTGCATCGGCATTGATCGCGTTGGCATCTGATATGGATTCGGGAAATGTAGAGTATGCGCGACTGCTCGTTGCGTCGGCATGGTCCGCGGGGGATTGGGACACGATGATTCAGGCAACGCGCCGGGTGATCAAGAATGATCCCAACGATACGGTTGCGCAGCTTCGACTCGTGAGTTCGATGATCAATGCAAAGCAGACCATCGAAGGACGCCTTGCGTTGTACGAGCGGTTCTTGGGGGATGCGGGAAAATCACTCGATGTCTCTGTGCGATCAAGATTGGCGCTCGATGCGGCACTGCTTGAACGCGAGCAGGGCAACGCGAGCGGGTTTCTTGAGCGGTTGCATCAATCGACCAGGCTCGACCCATCGCACAAAGCAGCAGCATCATTGGCAGCGCAGTATTACAGTTCCGCACGGGAAAACCCGGTTGGAAATTTGGAATACCAAATCAAGCTTCTCATGTCTGATCCGCTCGATCCCAATGTCCACCTTGCGATGACTCGATTGCTTGCCAAGGAAGGGGCGTTTGTTCCTGCTCAGCGGTTTTTGAATAACGCGGTCGCATTGTTCAGTCTTGAGTCTGGGCGGACACCTCCAATAATTGAGGAGATCCGCTTTTCGCTTAAATGGCAAGTCGATGGACCCAGCGGAGTCACTGAAGAGCTGAATCCGGTCCTCCGTGATCGTCGAGCATCTGCGCAGTCACTCATCGATTCATATATCGAGGCAGAACTCCCTACGGATGAGCTTATGCAGCCTGACGATATTCGGTACGACATCGAGATCGATCGGCTTCGTCTGCTTGCGTCGTACATCGATAATGATGAAGAGGGTACACAAGCGGTGCTCAACGACATTCAGGCAACGGTGAATAATGAGATCAATGCGATCGGTATATTGATGAATAGACGCGGGGCCAATCAGGGGCAACTGCTCTCGCAGGTGATTACGCGAACGATGGATTTTCAGGTTATGCGTGCGATCGTCGGGATTGATGCGGAAGAAATCCGCAAGGATATGGCGGTGCTCACAGACGGTGTTGCCGCGATGGAAGAACGATTCGCAGTCATCGAACCGATGGCGCTATACGCTGAGGGGAAGTATGAAGAGGCGATTCAGGAAGCAGAGAAGTTTCCTGTATCTCCAACGCTTGAACTCATCAGTGCTTTGGGATATGAAAAAATTGGAAACCCGGAGTTGGCAACCGAGATCTATGTTCGATTATCGCGCGGTCATGCCCTCACAGGTCTTGGCGCGTTTGCACGATCACGGTTGATCGCAATGGGCAAGAACAATCTCACAATCACCACCGCCGGCCGACAGATGATTCAGATCGCCAATACAGTCCCGACCTGGATCGACATGATGAATACGCGGGTGTCAACATTCATGTATTTGGGAATTGTGGAACCTGCAAGACAGATCGATCCGCTCATGCAACCCAAGATGAAGATTCGGTTGCGGAATGTGGCGCCGGTGCCTTTGGCGCTTGGTCCTTCCCAGCCGATGAACTCACGATTCTTGATTGTGACCAAGATCGATGAACTCTCTGCAGGGTTCATGGGACAGGTGAAGTCGAAGGTCGTTGAGTTTGATCATCGTCTCCGTCTTGAACCTTACGAAGAAGTTGTGGTCGAAGTGGATGCGGACTCCGCACAGACGCAATGGCTTTTAGCGATGCAGCCCAATGTATCAATCCGTCAGCGTTGGCGGTTGTTGCAAGGGTTCCAGCCTCGCGTTCCGGATTCAACACTCGCGAGTATCAAGAGTAACACATATGAGTCTATTTATGGGATTACGAACTCTCCATTGGGACTAACCGCTGAAACTGGGATTTCACAGCGGTTGATACTCATCGAGACGACCTACCCCGTTGAGCAGTTGATCTCGGAACTTCAAACTGATGATCTTGTGAAGCAAAGGCGTGTCATCAACGCGTGTGCAGCAAGACTCTTGTTGCCTGCGTCTGGTGATCAACTCGATGCTCAACAACAACAAGAACTGGTCAACGCGTTGATTGAGGTGTACACGCATGCATCAAAATCATTGCAGGCGCAGATGATTTTACAGTTGCCCCATCGTCATCAGGTCGCATCGATGATGGACTTTGACGATCATGTCATGAGTTCATTGGTTTCTGATGCGTTGATTGATTCAACGGTTGATCCGATGATCTTTGCGTGTGTGCTGCTCACGAGGACAGATGCAGCGGATTCACCGATCTTCGAGGTGCTTGATCAGGTCAGTGACCAGAGATTGCTTGAAGCTGCGGGGATCATCAAAGCTCGGATTGAATCTGGTATTCCTACGCTTGGTACAATCGGTCCTGGGGTTGAGTCGATGATCCCGATGAAGGATTACTTTGGTCAATGAGCATACCTGATCAGAGTTTGAGCGAGAAGACATCGACCACCCATCGGGGATTGTTATCTCGGGCAACTCGATCACGCGCCGGGTTCTTCCTGGGTGTTGCTTTGCTGATCGGGGCGGGCGTTTATCTCTTCTCAGCGCCTGATCAGATCCAAGAGTTTATTGGTCATATCAAATCAGCACCACTCTGGGCAGGATTAGTGGTGCTCGTGGGTCCTCTGGTCAACTGGATATTCATCGGGTTGTGCTTGCATGCGCTCATGCGTCGGCACGGGCAGGTCGGAAGATCTGAGATGCTCGCGCTTGTAGGGAGTGCTTGGTTATTGAATCATCTACCGATGCGTCCAGGACTCATCGGACGAATCGGATACCACGCGAAGGTCAACAAGATCCGGGTTCGTGATTCGATCGAAGCAAGCATCTGGTCGATGATCCTTGCAGGGATTGCCAACGGGGTTGCGCTTGGAATGATGATGGTTGTGCCTGAAGATACGCCGATCGGGATGGTGGTGTTGTATCTGCTGATCCCGATTGCAGCGTTTGGATTGCTCACAATCATCGGATTTCTGCGAAATGAACGATTAGGTTTCTTGATGCTCGGATTGATGTATCGCGGTGGAGATTTGCTTGTTTGGATGATCCGATATGCTGCAGCGTTTGCGATCTTGGGTGTGACGATTACCCCGATACAGATCGCATTGATCACTGCGGTATCGCAGATCGCACAGTTGATCCCTATCACTGGCGGCGGGCTTGGGTTCCGTGAGTGGGGGGTTGGGCTTGCAGCACAGATGACATCCAAGGGCAGCGCCATCACGATGCGTGTCGCGATCGGTGCAGATGTGATCAACCGGATCGCAGAAACAATCATTGTGATACCGCTCGGCATGATTTGTATCGCAATGGTGGCGCGACGCGTAAAGGTGTGGAACGCTGAGAATCAGAGAGCGCATGATGGGACGGTTTGTCCATCGGGGATTGCTCGTTCGATGGATGGGTCTGGAGCCTTGGGTTCATCCGAAGATGAGTCTGGTAGCCATTCCGATGATGAGGATCAAACCCGGTAGTCCCGCAAGCATCATCCAACGGATGAGTCTGCGTTGCTTTGGGTCAATGTTTTTGATCGTCGCGATCGGACGGGCTTGGGTTCCTGGACCGATGAGATCGTCCATATGACTGAGCCAAGCGATTGATGAGTCGAGCAGGGTCGAGTTGCCCGGCCACGCTGTGGTGATTCGGCCATCGACGAGTCGTTGGGTGTCGGCGTTGATCGCGTCGCTTGACCACCCGTTCGATCCGATGACGATGATGCGTTGGTTCGTCCCCGCGAGGGTCCGTTCACCCGCTGCAGCGAGCAACCAGTTGTCTGAACGAACATCAGGTCGATCGCCACGAGTGTTAAACTCGGGTTGGTTTGGAAGCAGGTGTCTCGATTGGGCAGGTGTGGACCATTGGCGTATCCAATCGCTCTCTGCCCAAGTTGAGTTGTCCCCAGCGAGTTCAATGATCGGCCAGGTTTCAACGCCGGTTCGTTCTTCGATGTGCATGGGGATTGCCCAAGGCAACACCGTGCTGAGTCCTGAGAGCGCATTGGCGATCGGATGCACCTGCTCGTTGTCGGTGTCTGGATCTGGAATCACGCGCGTGATGGGATCTGCGATTCTGGTCCCGTTCTTTCCGATCTGATCATGGAGCAGCGTCGTTCCCGAATCAGGGATGATTCCGAACTCGGTGAGTGCTTGGGCGATCGGGTCTGGGTCGCCGTAGGTTGGGAAGATTGAAGGATTGAGCGAGACAATGATGGATTCACCTTGTTGGATGAGCGTGGAAACGATATCCCCCATCTCAGTGGCGCGCTTCGCGCCGGTGAGTCCTGATTGATCGGTTTTGCTTGTGCTGTCCACACTGAGCAGCGCGAAGACGACGGGACGAATTCCGAGCGGGTCGAGCAGGTCCATATCAGGGGGAGTGGGTTCTTCGATGGCAGCCCATTCGAGTGTGTCGATTCCGCGCTGGGCGAGTTTGTCGGTGGATTTGGTGAAGATGTTTGTGGTTTGGAGCAAGTCGCCTTGCTTGCCGCCGTGGATGTAGATGAGGATTGGTTGGGTGGGCGCGACGAGTTGAGCCAGTGCGCTTGCGATCAGGTCTTGAGCGCGCGGCCCAATGATCCCGGCGGCTGATACGCCTGCCTGTTCGAGCAGCGCTGACGAAGGGAGCAACGAATCAAGATCAATCGCGGCAACACCTGCGCTGTTGGTGGAGATCGTGCCATCCCCGATGACGAGCAATGCTTCTCCGGTTTCAAGGGCGCGTCCGACACTCAATGCACGAACTCGATCGAGTCGGTTGATCCGGTTGTGCGCCATCGCGACCTGGTCACGAAGATCGCGGAGTTGATTGATCATCGGGCGTGCAACTGCTCTTGGTGTGGGGTCGAGTTCGTCCGCGTTTGCGAAGGCGTCGATTTCAGTCACGAGCGAATCGAACTGCGCCATGAGTTTTGCGAGGGATTGTTCGATTGGTTCTGCGAAACGATCGAAGGGAAAGATTTCTCCCGAATTTGAAGTTGTGTGCTTCTGGATCTCGCTTTGGATCTGTGTTCCTTGGAGTTTCACATCTCGGGTGTAGACACGCATGATCGGTGCGAGTTGCTCGAAGAATGCTCGGTTGTTGGTGTCCGCTTGTGTGTTGAGACTGATTGCATTGGCAACGCGATCGAGCCCGTTTGCAATGGAATCAAGCGCGGGGGAGAGTTCGAGCATGAGCTCAGCGCTTTGGGTGAGGGATGTGAGATTCGATTGGATAGTTTCTGATTCTCTCGTCGCGAGATCTGCGAGGAGCTCTTTGGTTTGCGATACCCCCTCGGGAGAATCCAGATCAATGATCCGCACTCGGATCTGCTCGCTCGATTGGTCGTACGCATCAAGCACATCGGAGACGAGATCGATGGATCGTCTATCCGCTTGGTTCATTCCGATTGCGAGGACGATCTCTGTGGGATCGGTGACTCGGTTGACGATGCCTTGTGAGCGTGCCGAGAGCTTGTGTGCACCCGTCGAGGTAACATCGGTGCGGATGTGGTAGGTGTTGGTGATGTGCCCGGCGAGGATCACACACGAGCAGGTTGCGATAAAGAAGATAGCACCGGTGATCGAGGTGAAGAGTTTGGATCGTCCGAGCCGACGGACTTCGAGCACCCCCGCAGCAAGGACAAGCATCCAGATCGAACCGATCAGGAAGAAACTGATCGTGGAGGTGTCGATGATCCCCTTGGAGAGTTCCATGACTCGATCGGTGATTGAAAAGTTCGAGAGGAAGATTCCCATTTCAACTGAGACCTGGTCTGCCAGTGCGCTCGTCAGGACCATCATGAGGATCAGGGTCATCATGGTGCCAAGAAATGCGAGCATCTGACTCGATGTGAGCGATGACGCGAGCATCCCGATCCCCAGATAGAGCATCCCAACAAGGATGAGCATCAGGTACCCGGCGACGATCGGACCCAGATCAGGCGTGGGGTTCGATACAGACATCAACACCAATGGGTACACAAGTGTCGGTACCAGCATGAGCACAAGAAACGCGAGTGAACCCAGGTACTTCCCGATGGTGACTGACCAGTCTCCAGCGGGCGCGGTGCGGAGAGATTCGAAACTCCCCGATTTGTATTCTTCGCTCATCAACTTCATTGAAATTGCGGGCGCGATCGGGATCAGCAACCACCCGGAATAGGCGAAGAAGTACCGCATGGTCCCGATGTTGCCTGGGACGATCGTTTGATTGACGAAGAGTACCCCAGTGAGGAACGCGAAGAGCGCGATGATGATCCAACCCGCAGGAACGCGGAACATGGATGTCAGTTCACGGTTCGCAATGGTGAGTGCTCTTTTGACACTGCTCATGATACCTGTCGGATGAATATTTTGGGTTCCAGTCGCTTTCATGGCGCCCCCCCTTGTGTGCTTTGATCACTCGGAACAGATGATTGTCCGATCGGTTGTCCCGCGGGGGTTTCGACGAGTTGGACGAAGAGGGATTCGAGGGTTGGGATGATCTTGCGGAGTTCGCGGATGAACAGGCCTCCGTCTTCAGCGCTTGCGGCGATCGCTTCACGGAGATCAACTTCGCCGTGGGCTGCTTCGAGTTCGATCGTGGACCACCCTGCAGCAGCATCTATGGGCTGATTCTGTGACGCTTTGCTTGTTGCGACACCGGGGATGGATGCGAGCACACGCAGGGCGTGTTCCATCCCTGCTCTTGGGTTTGTGCGGAGTTCGACAATGTACCGGACAGGTCCGGGGGAGTCATTGATGAGTTCTTTGGGTGTTCCATCAGCGCGGATTTGGCCGCCCGCAAGTACAATCACCCGATCACAAGTGCGTTCGACCTCTGGGAGTATGTGCGAGCAGAGGAGTGTTGTTCGATCTTGGGAAAGTTCACGGATGAGTGATCGTGCATCGCGGATTTGGGTTGGATCGAGCCCGTTGGTGGGTTCATCGAGGATGAGCACTTGCGGATCGTGGACGAGGGCTGCTGCGAGTCCTACGCGTTGTCGGTAACCTTTGGAGAGTTGTCCAACTCTTCGGCGGGCAACTTGTGTGATGCGTGTTTGGGCCATTGCTTTGTCAATGGCGGGTGCGATATCGCGTCCTGGGACGCTAAAAAGCTTGGCTCGGTGCTTGAGATAACCTTTTACGCTCATCTCGGGGTAGATCGGTGCGCTCTCTGGGAGGTACCCGATCATTGATTTCGCTTGGGCGGGTTGTTTACAGATATCGAACCCAACAATTGAGATCGAACCCTTATCGGGTGTAAGGAATCCGGTCATCATGCGGATGGTTGTGCTTTTTCCTGCTCCGTTTGGTCCCAGCAAACCAGCGATTTGGCCGGTAGGGAGTTCAAAGGAGATATTCTGGACCGCTTTGAGCGAACCGAAGGATTTTGTAATTTCTCGTACGAGAATCATGTGTTTTCCACAGTTTGAGCCGATAGATAAGAGATATTATTCATACGAACAGTTTATCAGTTTATGAACCCTTTGGGGTTTGCGTGCGAAGAGAGCATAGGGTATACATAATGAGCGGACCAAAGTTGTAGTGGGAAGCTCTCAATAGTTCACTTTGTCGGGATGCTGCCAAGTCATGGTAGAGACTCAACCAAAGCTTGTGATTGTAGGAGGCCAACCAGGATTGGCGCAAGAGTTGTCTCAACTTGTGGGCGATCGGTTCGAGATCATTGAGCAACCCGATGAGTCATCAGTTGGTGCCATTCTCAAAGCGCTTGGCGAAGGAATCTGCATTGTGGACCCAAATGGGGAGGTCTGCTGGAAGAATGACTATTTCAACGGACTCGATGAGTCGGTTCAAGCGGAAGTCATCTCACTGAGTATCCAAGCTGCGGATTCGATATCGTCAGTCAATCAAGACGCGCAGGGTGCGGTCTTGACCAAGCATGAGGTGAGCACCCCCAACGGGTTCAATACATACGATATTTATATTACTGGACTCGCGCAGCGCGATGAAGCAGGGATGCACGCAGGGCGGGTTGCAGCGATTGTTCGCGATGTGAGTATCGCTCGGCATGCACAGAAAAAGATGAACGCGCTCGATCGTGCAGGGTTCGAACTCGTCCAGCTCGATGTCAAAGAACTCCGCGAGCTCAACGCAATCGAGCGATTACAACTGCTCGAACAACGGATCACCCGGTATGCCAATGAGCTGCTCAACTTCGATCATTTCGCGATTTTCTTGAACGATCAACGATCAAACAAACTCCAGTTGGTGATGCAAGCAGGATTGCCACCAGAGATTCAAGACTTTGATTTGTTCCTCGAAGCTGAAGGATCTGGAATTTCAGGGCATGTTGCGTCAACGGGTAAAAGCTATATCTGCAATGATGTAACACAGGATGATCGTTTCTTGCCAGGGCTCTGCGGGGCACGATCAAGCTTGACGGTTCCGTTGCGGGTTGCAGATCAAGTGATCGGGATCATGGATGTTGAGTCCAAGCAAGCGGGCGCATTCAATGAGCAAGATCAGATTTATGCCGAGATATTTGGTCGATACATCGCGATGGCGCTGCACATGTTGCAGCTGTTAGTCACAGAACGCACCGAAACGAACATGGTTGTGTCTCATCGGATGACCGGAGAAATCAACGAGCCATTGGACGATATTGCTCACGAGATTAACTGGTTGACCGAGCATGAGATTGATGCGGACCCGGAAACCAAGGCGCATATCAAGCGGATCATGATGGATGTGGAGTCTATCCGCAGCCGGGTCAAATCGGTCGCGTCTGGGCCTCAAACTTTGCTTGGGGTGGATAAGGAAATGCTTGAGAGAAAGCAAGACCCTAAACTCATCGGCAAGCGTGTTCTGGTCGTCGATGACAACATGAAGATCCGGAAAATCATCGGGGATGTGCTCGCTCATCGCGGATGTGATGCAACGGTTGTATCCGATGGTGCGATGGCGATCGAGTTGCTCCAATCGATCGCTGCGGAAAAAACGCAATCATTCGATCTCGTGATTTCTGATATCCAGATGCCCGATCGTAATGGGTACGAAGTGTTTAGCGCCGCGCGCAAGCACTGCCCGGGGGTGCCTGTAATTTTGATGACTGGATTCGGGTACGATCCTCATCATTCGATCGTGCGTGCATCACAGGATGGTCTCCAAAGCGTGCTCTTCAAGCCCTTCGAGATCGAGTTGTTGATGGTGCAGGTGCGTGAAGCACTTCAAATCGTAGCGGATTGATCAGGGTTATTAAGCTTTATTTTCTGTAGGCGATCAACACACGATCAAGGCCATCGGAGTCCTTTGCGATCCGTGCGTTTTCAAGAAGTTCGTGAGCTATTGCCAGTTCAAGACACTGGGGCGCGGTGCACGATGCGATCTCGATGAGCAGCATCCCACCTGAAGAAAGCAGTCGCGGTCCATTTTGAATCAATGGTGCAACAAACTCCATCCCGTTGTCTTTGGCGCGCAGTGCGAGGGTTGGTTCGTGGTCTTTGACATTGGATTCGACCGCGTCCCATTCATGATCTGGGATGTATGGCGGGTTCGAACACAGGTAGTTGAGCGCCGCGTTGTTGCCTGCGACTTGGTGTGTGTTGATTGGATCGAGGAGATCGCCGCAGAGGAGTTCGACACGGTCTTCGAGTTTATGATGGGTGATGTTGTGCTGCGCGACTTCGAGGGCGCCTTCGGAGATGTCGGTGGCAATGACGCGAGCGCCGGGGAGATTTTTGGCGAGGGCCGCCGCGATGCAACCTGAACCGGTGCAGATGTCGGCGATCATGATCCCGGTTCCTGCATCGGATTCACGCAGTGCGTTGTCGTCTGGGTTATTGCGGGCGTGCTGGAGGACTTCTTCAACGATGGTGAGTGTTGAAGGGCGCGGGATGAGCACACGATTGTCAACTTTGAAATGCATGGTGAAGAAGACTTCTTCGCCGACGAGGTACTGGATGGGTTCGTTGTTGAGGGCGCGTTTGACAAGATCGCGGAGGGTGTCACGCTCGATTGGAGTTGCTGGGCGATCGGTCTCCATGTAGAGGCGCAAGCGATCGCACCCGATGACATGGGCAAGGAGCATCTCACTCATACGGCGAGGTGAGTCGAGGTTTGCAGATTCGAATGCTTTGCTCATCCATGCGAGCAGATCGCGGGTGGTCCAGGTTTGTGTTGGCGGTGCCATGTATGAAGTGTATCCGATTGGTGCTTGTATGATAGGTTATTTCCCGCCGAACCAATCAGATGAGACATGGGCATCGACGGTGAGTGGCACCTTGAGATCCATCGCGGCTTCCATGCGTTCGACGATGAGGTCTTTGGCTGCTTGAGCCTGAGAGGTGGGGGACTCGAAGACAAGTTCGTCGTGGATTTGGAGGAGCATCTTGGTGTTGCAGAGTGGTGAATCAGCAGCAGCGGTTGTGATGCGCTGGTGGATGTCGATCATTGCGATTTTGATCAGGTCCGCAGCGGAACCCTGGACGACGGAGTTGATCGCCATTCGTTCGGCGAGGGCTTTGCGCTGCGGGTTGCGATCGTCGATGTCGTTAATTGGTCGTCGTCGGCCGAGCATGGTTTCGACATATCCGTGCGAACGGGCGAAGGTGACGCACTCATCGAGGAAAGAGGTGATGTTGGCGAACTTGGCTTTGTAGTTGTCGATGATCTCTGCGGCTTCTCCGTTGGAGACACCGAGTCGACGAGCGAGACCCCAGGGGGTGACGCCGTAGACGATACCGAAGTTGACCATTTTAGCGCCCGAGCGTTGATCCTTGGTGACCTCGGAGAGTGGGATGTTGTTGATCTGTGCCGCGACTGCTTGGTGGATGTCTTCGCCTGCGAGGAATGCTTCGATGAGCGCAGGGTCATCGGAGAGGTGTGCGAGGATGCGGAGTTCGATCTGGGAGTAGTCAGCGCTGATAAGCATGTGATCCTTGGGCGCGATGAATGCTTTGCGGATCTCGCGTCCGATCTCGGAACGGATTGGGATGTTCTGGAGGTTTGGATCGGACGAACTGAGCCGACCTGTTGCTGCGACGGTTTGGTTGAAGCTCGCATGAATCCGCTTTGTATCCGGGTGTATATCGTTGGCGAGTGCTTTGAGGTAGGTGCTCACCAGTTTGGAGAGTTGGCGGTATTCGAGGATGAGCGTGGGGATCTGGGTTTCGACTTCTGGATCGAGTGCGAGTTTTTCGAGGACTTCCGCGTTGGTCGAGAATCCGGTCTTGGTTTTCTTGACTGGTTTGATCCCGAGCCCTTCGACTTCATCATCGGGTTTGTTGAAGAGCGCAGCGGAGAGTTGTTTGGGTGAGTTGAGATCGAAGGTGCGCGCGATGGTGGATTGAGCTTCGTCGTTGATAGTTTGGACGAGTTCGTCGATTCGTTTTTGGAGTCGAACCTCTTGGTTGTTGAGTTCTTTTTTGGAAACGAGCACGCCGTTGTATTCGAGGGATGCAAGGACTTCGACGAGGGGCATCTCTACTTCGCGGTAGAGTTTTTCGAGTGATGATTCCTTGTGGATCAATGGTGCGATTTTCTCGTTGAGTTGGAGTGTGACATCCGCATCTTCCGAAGCGTATGGCCCTGCGAGTTCGAGTGGGACCTCGTCGAATCGTTTTTGTTTTTTTCCCGTGCCGATCAAATCCTTGATCGAGAGGTTGGTGCGTTCGAGGAACGCGAGGGCGAGGTTGTCCATTGAGTGTGACGAGCGTGATGAATCAAGGACATACGACGCGATCATGGTGTCGCCTGCGTTTGAGTTTATATTTGTAGGCACAAACCCGCGCAAGGTGATTCCCGCGTTCTGGAAGATTAAGAGATCGTACTTGATGTTCTGCCCGACTTTGGCGATGGATTCGTCTTCGAGGATCGGGCGGAGCGCGTCGATGACTGTTTGGGTGTCGAGATGTGATGATGGATCTGGGGAAAGCGTTGGGATGTAGTACGCGGTTCCGGATTCGAATGCGACGGATATCCCTGCGAGTTGTGCCCACATTGGTCGGATGTGCGTAGTCTCGGTATCTACAGCGATTATGCTTGCAGATTTGAGTTCTTTGACGAGCGCTTTGAGGGCGCTCTTGGTGGTGATGGTTTGGTAGTTGCCTTCGACTTCGATTGATGGAGTTGTTGAATTGGCTTCTGGCTGGTTGAAGAGCCCGAAGGGTTCGGGAGCCGCAGTTTTCTTCTTGGATGCAGGTTTGGGTTCGATGATTGCTTGTCCGGGGAGATCGCCTGAGATCATGCGTTTGATGTCGCTTTGGTATCGGTTGAATCCGAACTCTTTGCACCAATCGATGAGCTTGGGGAGATCGAATGTCTCAGACTTGCATTTTTCGAGATCAAGCTCGATGGGGACATCATGACGTAGGGTGACGAGTTCTTTGGAGAGTGGGAGGGTGTCCTTGGATGCAAGGATATTTTCGCGTCGTTTGCCTTTGATTTGTCCTTGTTCTGCAGCATCAAAGACACCATCGAGTGTTTCGAACTCAATCAACAACTTCGCAGCGGTCTTGATCCCGATCCCTGGGACACCTGGGATGTTGTCGGCGGTATCACCCATGAGTGTGAGCAGGTCGATCATCTGTTCTGGACGGATTCCAAGGTCTTCCATCAGATCCGCTTCGGTGATCAGTTCGTCTTTGTGGACATCGTACATCTCGGTGGGGGGGGTGCCTTCACCTAAGAGTTGTTTGAGGTCTTTGTCCTTGGAGATAATCCGCACACGGATGTCGGGGTGTTTGTTCGAGAAGTCTGTTGCGATGGTTGCGAGGACATCGTCTGCTTCGAACCCTTCGCACCCGATGACGGGGACACCGATGGATTCGAGCATTTCGATCGCGCGGTTAACCTGCGGGAAGAGATCTTCGGGTGGTGCGTCGCGGTTTGCTTTGTACTCTGGGTAGAGTTGAGAACGGAAGGTGCCTTGGTCTCCACCGACATCGAGTGTGACGGCGATGTAGTCCGCTTTACCCTCATCGAGCATGTGGAGGCCGTCGTTTTTAAGGAGTTTGAGCAGCATCCCAACGAACCCGTAGTTCATGTTGGTGGGTTCGCCGGTGACGGGGGAGGTCATGGGTGTTCTGATCGCGTGGTATGCGCGGAAGAACTGGGCGTAGCCGTCGATGAGGTAGAGGGTTTTCATTAGGAATAGGGTAGGGGAGGTTGTGCTATGATTCTGGTATGGACGAGGATCAGAAACGAGAGATTCATGGATTGGTGCACGGGCATTGGAACCCGATGCTGAAAATAAGTCCTCGGATGGGTTTGGTGAATCGTTGGATTTGGCGCCTCTACTACATTCTTCTTAGCCTCTGGTTTTTTGAGCTGCTATCTGGGTTTTTCATACTTGGATTTATCGCCATTGGTGTGGGGTATTTTGTATACAGAAAAGTTCGCGTCGTGCCGTTTGCTCGATTGTGTGATCTTCATAATCGCGAACTGTGTGTATGGTGTCAATATCCTCTGACTGATTTGCCCGAAGAAGGGCTTTGTCCTGAATGCGGTGGCGGGTATCGGAAAGAACTCTGCAGAGTATTATATCGGTTTGCGTTTTATGGTTTTGAAGTTGAACCCAATGGGGTTCGTGCCAAGATTAAGAAATACAAGTGGCTCTGGGCACGCGCGATTCGGGAACGGGATCGGGTGCGAGATGAATGAGCAGTCCGAAAAAGAACTGAAGATGCTTATCGAGAAGCGGTGGGATCCTCGTCGGGGGTATGGCAAGCGACTTGGTAAGGTTGAGGGGGTGTTGGGGATGGCGATGGCAGTCTTGCTTATACCAAGCTGTATGAGCACGAAGGCAACTCAAGGCGTGGGGTTACTTTTTCTTATCCCATTGAGCGGTCTAGTTATCTGTTGGCTTTGGGAACGAGAGATGAAAGCCAAGATCACGAAACGCGTCAAGGCGACCGAGGGGTTTCTTTGCCCATGGTGCCAATACCCATTTACAGGACTTGATGAAGAAGGAAAGTGCCCGGAGTGTGGAGCAGGATATCGCAAAGAATTGTGCGAAGAATTATATCAGAATGTGTTTCGTTCCTTCCAACCCGATCCACATGAACTCGCAATGCGTGAGAGCAAGGCATGGCGAGAAGCGATTGAGTTGCGGGATGGGTCTAGTTCCCTTTAGTTCTTGATTTAAACCAATCTACAGTCATCATTGGTAGCATCAGGGAGATTGTGAGATCGAAACACATCACTATGAATGCAGCAAGTAACTTAGGAAGTGAAAATTCAATTGGAATAAGCATCATACCCACGAAGAGAAACATACCACCAATGAATGGAGCGAAGGTGTATCCACCTTCACGCTTGGTGGAGAGATATGCTCCGATCCAGTCGCAGATGATAAAGAATGCACCCAATGAGAGCAAGATGATGCTGACCCAGAAGCTCATTTACTCAGCCATTTTTCCCAAATGACTCAGGTCTTTGCCTGGCCAGCCGAAGGCTTCTTGACCGGTCACGGTTTCATGGAGCACAGTGACTCTTCTTGAGTAGGCCTGGGATTGTTTGATCCCTCTTCGGCCCATCACGGTCAGGGAGACATCGACGAACTTGCCTAAACGGAAGTTTTTGACGCCTGTGTCGGTGTGCCACGAGAATGGCTCGGTCGTGCCGGCGAGTGGGGTGGTTGCAGCGAACATGGTTCCGGTGTGTGCGATCGCGCCGGTCATGATGCGGGTGCCGATCGCGGTCTTGACATGATCCCCCATGGTGACGCCGAGGAATGTTTCGCCTGTCTTTTCCATGCTCGATTTGGAGGTTGCTTTGGCGTTGATGGTGCCGTAGGTGTTGAGGAGGTTAGAGTTGGTGGTGTCGGCGCCGAGGTTGGACCATTCACCGATCCATGAATCTCCGAGGTGCCCTGCGTGTCCCTTGTTTGCGTATCCTTGGAAGATGGTGCCTCCAACTTCCCCTGTGACTTTGCAGACGGGTCCGATCGCGGTGTTGGGTTTGATATTTGCTTGTTCAAGGATGGTTGATCCTGGACCGATGTATGCGGGTCCCGTGATGATCGCGCCTGGGTGGATGGTTGTGTTTTCTTCGATGACGATCGGACCCGCGGTTGCATTGAGGATGACGCCGGGCATGATCTGTGCTTCTGGTGAGATCGCGACGCCTTGGGTTCCAATGATGGTGACGGCGACGGGTGCAGCATCGACCTTACGCATGCTTTGGCCGATGACTTGGAGATCAAACTCAAGGGATGCGTCGCGGAAGTACTTCCAATCCCATGGACGACGCATCAGGTGGTGCCCTTCAATCTCGATCGGGGTCATGTCTGGTTGATTCCCCATGAGCATATCGCGAACCCCTGTCGCGGTGAGACGGACCGCGATCATGTCCTGGGTATCTTTCTCGATCAAGACTTGGCCGAGCGTAATTGCTTGGATCGCACGGACCGGCAACGGGCACCTGGAGTTGATGAGCAGGATTTCCTCGTCGCTCTCTTCGGGTGGGGTATTGACAGGGATGGGAGAGAGTTCTGCGGTCAACTCTGCCATATTCTGAGGCACAATCACCCCGACGGGTTCGAGATCGAACGCGATCGTGAGGCGCTCAGAGATCGTCATCGCGCCTGTGCGAATCGCGAAGGTTGGACGAAGGTCATTGAGTGGGGAGAGGGTCCCTTTGCCGTCATCGAAGAGGATTGCTTTGGTTTTGGTCGTGTTGCTCATATGGGCAGATTGTAGGTCGCAGCGTGTGAGATCGGCTACTAAATCGTGCGTGCGAATCGCGTGGGCACCGTCGAGCTAAACCCGAATGTAGGCGCCAGTGCAAAGAAGATGATTGAGAGTACCAAGGCGCTGAGTCCGGTGTAGAGTGATGAGAGCGAGCGTTGAATCAGTTGATCCCCAGCATCCCATATCAATGGATTTGTCC
Source organism: uncultured bacterium (assembly GCA_963976235.1). Taxonomy (GTDB): domain Bacteria; phylum Planctomycetota; class Phycisphaerae; order Phycisphaerales; family UBA1924; genus UBA1924. The sequence goes on along the minus strand of CAXBJM010000002.1, from coordinate 561,241 downwards.
CCTGATCACGGGCAGTGAAGATCGCGATAACCACGATCTGGGCGATGAATGATGCGCAGATCGAGATGATGACCAGTGTGAGCGGGTTTCGTCGGATTAATGATCCTCGGATCGCAAAGATGAAATGACATGCAAGAAGGAACCCGAGCGCGTGGGGGCCGACGATGACGGTTGATCCACCGGTGGTTCCTGTCATCGGGGAAAGCAGGTCCATGATGATCCCAAGAATGATTGCGACCCACATTGCTTGCTTGCGTGGTGCGTAGAGGGAAACAAATGCAAGCAGAGGGATGACCATGCTCGGATGGACTCCGCCTGAACCTGCATCGAGAATTGGGAGCAGCGCAAGTTCGAGCCCGAAGATGATCCAAGAGACAATTGCGAATACGAACCAGTTCATGGGGTCGCTCCGATTGGGTTGTCTGCATCGTCCACCGGAAGGCGCAAGATTACTTCAGGAACACGGCGTAGATCCTTGACGGTTGGTCGCACGATCACGCGTTGGCGGAGTGGTTGTGCTTCGTTACGATCGAGACTCTCAACGGTGCCAATCATGAGCATCTGTGCATGTTGAGGCCATTGATTATCGAGCAGGCGGACTTCTTGCCCAACTTGAACAGTCCATGATTCATCAATCGCGGATCGGGCAACCTCGCCGCGAAGTGTGCCATCACCAACTGGTGTAAGCAGACACTTTGCTTGTTCCGATCCTGATTTATTGAGGAGGATGGTCGCGAGGATTGGTTGGGCAGACTTTGAAGTGATTGGGAGGATGCTCGCGGTTCGGCCGCTGACCCTGCTGACTTTGCCGAGGAGTTGGACCGCATCGACAACGACGATGGTGCCTTGGGTCAGGTTGTCGACTTTATCGGTTTTGATGAGGAGTTGATCACCAAAGGTAGAGATGAGCGGGCGATGGATCTGTTTCACATCCAGATTTGGAGTGATTTCAGCGCCGCGTGAGAACTGATTGATCAGTGTGTTGAGTTGAATATTCTCTTCGCGTGTCTGAAGGAGCTGGGTCCGGACGAGATCCAACTCGCTCGCCAGGTCGCGTTCGCGCTGGGATGCTTCTGGATTGGAAATTGGAGGGGGAATAATCGTGTTGGCCGCAATCGTCAATGGATGTGCTATCGGTGCGATGGTGACTCGGATCTGATCTGAGAACCAGTTTGTCCAACCGATGAATCTGATGGGGGCAAGTGAGAGCACAAAGAGCACCAAGATCGTGATTGGCATCGACCATCTCACAATCAGGGGTTGGTGTTGCATTGTGTGTTCCTCACTCGTTCATTGAGCGCGATGCGTACGCAAATATTCGCATGATGATTGCATGGGATATTTGATCAGGTATCTGTATTAGATATCTGAGTTGTTCTCGAGTGTTTCTTTCCATTCCTCGATGTTTTCAAGATAGATCGCGGTGCCGCGAGCGACACATGTCAATGGGTCTTCTGCCAAAGTCACTTCGAGCCCGGTTGATCGGTTGATTTCGATCGGTAAACCTCTGAGGAGTGATCCGCCGCCGGCGAGCATAATCCCGTTGTCGACCAGGTCTGCTGCGAGCTCTGGCTCTGCTCTTTCGAGGGTGCGGGTGACTGCTTCGATGATGTGTTGGATTGGTTCGCGGAGCGCATCGCGGATCTCTTCAGAGGTTACTTCCGTTTTGCGAGGCAACCCAGAAACCATATCGCGTCCACGCACATCCATTTTGGTGTCCTCGTCACCAGGGACAAGGGCAGCAGATCCGATTTGTATCTTGATCCGTTCTGCGGTTTGTTCACCGATCATCAACGAGTAGTTGCGTTTCATGTGCGCGATGATTGCTTCGTCCATGTCATCGCCTGCGACGCGGATGGATTCGCAGTTCGCGATGTCGGCGAGGGTCATGATCGCGACTTCGGTTGTGCCGCCACCGATATCAACGATCATTGATGCGGTTGGTTCGGCAAATGGGAGTCCAGCGCCGATTGCGGCGGCAATGGGTTCTTCGAGGAGGTAAGTCTTGCGTGCGCCCGCGTGTTCTGCGGAATCGAATACTGCGCGTTTTTCAACAGCGGTGATACCTGATGGGATCGAGATCACCACGCGTGGACCAAGCATGCGGACACGCCCGGTGACTTTGGTGATGAAATAGTTGAGCATTGCTTCGGTGATCTCGAAGTCTGAGATCACGCCGTCCTTGAGTGGACGGATCGCGGTGATCGAACCAGGAGTCTTACCGAGCATCTCTTTGGCGACCCACCCGACTGCTTGTCCATTCTTGAGCACTTGGTTTGTGCCTTTGCGTACCGCCACTACGGAGGGTTCGTTGAGTACGATCCCTTGCCCGCGGACGGCAACGAGGGTGTTGCAGGTTCCTAGGTCGATTCCCATATCGACACCGAATGGTCCTAATAGGCGTTCATACCACACTTGTGCACAATCTCCGTAATGAGCAAAGACGACCCTCTCTATTGGGGTGTCACAGGCTCTGCGTGAATAAAGAGGATAGCACAGAGGATACCCGAAAAATGCATGTGCTGTGGTCTATGAAGGATGAAATCTGATCTTGAAGTGGTGAGGCGCAAAACAAGCACCATATCTGAGCATTCGCCGGGACACCCAAGACTCATCAGATGAGCTATTCGTAGCGTTCCCCGTCGAGTTCTATCCATCCATCGGCGTGCCTGCCGCCGGGATCATGATGTGTCCAGTGGACGACCCCGCCTTGGGTGTTCCATTCGTATTGACCAAAGATTCGGATTGTGTCACCGACTTCGAGCGGCACTCTGGGTGCGAGATCGATGTTGTGTGCGACCAAGACCGTGTCAGCTGGCGCGGGGGTGAAATCAACTGCAAGGATGAACCGTTGATGACGAGATCCGTCATTATCATCAGCAAGCATCTTCACCACACGGGCTTGGAACTCCACCATTTGACCTGATTGTTCTGCTTCGATCAGTTCAACAAGATCGTGCTGAGATTCGGAAACCGAGCTTGTACCTGAACTCCAGGCGCTGGACTTCTTTGGAGCCTTGTCCGAGACAGCGGGGGATTGAACAGCGTTGGTGTTGGAAGATTGATTGGTAGAATCGGGATTGATCAGGTCGATGCCGAAGAAGGCAGCGACGATCACGATGAGAATGGTCAAAATTAGCTTTGCTGGTGTCTGTTTTGTAGATTTCGATGACATGGAGTGCTCCCTCTGTTCCGGGATCGTATCCCGTATTGGGGACTAGTTCCTTCGAGAGAGGTTTTCTCGTGAGATCATCAACCCGAGGGTTTGGGTGACCATATCAACTTCTTGCTGCGTGATTCCTGCGAAGAAGGGGAGCGCGAGGGTGCGCTGGGAGACACTTTCCGCGATTGGGAAACTTCCTTCGGGTATTCGGAACGCGTTCTGGTAGATTGGTTGGAGGTGGATGCAAGGGAAGTAATCACCTGCGCCGATCTCATGGATGCGTAACCCATCGATCACACGATCGCGTTCGTACCGGGTGTAGCCGGCAGCCATCCTCACCACAAACACAAACCAACTCATGGTTGTGCATTCTTCATGGGCAGCAGGGACAATGAGATCGGGAATATCGAGCAGTCGACGGATATAAAGGTTCGCGGCGTCGTTTCGAGCTTCGAGAATCTCATCGAGTCGTTGCATCTGCGCGACTCCGATCGCAGCACTAATCTCGGACATGCGGTAGTTGAATCCGAGCCGATCATGATGGAGCCAACTCCCTGAGGTTGAACCACCCTCTACAGAACCTTTTCCAGAGGTTGCCCGTCCTTGATTCCGGAGTGATCGACAGGTGTCGGCGAGCCGATCATCGTTGGTGACGATCATGCCGCCTTCGCCTGTGGTGATCTGTTTGTTGGGATAGAACCCGAATACGCCTGCGCGACCAAACGCGCCGGCTTGTTGTCCTTTGTACACGGTTCCGAGCGCTTCGCATGAATCTTCGATGAGTGCGATTTCGTGCTTTGCCGCGATCCGGGCGTAGGTATCCATGTGTTCTGGATTGCCGAATGCTTCGACTGCAAGTATTGCTTTGGTTCTGGGGGTGATCGCGTCCTCGATCAAGTCTGGATTCGCGTTGAGGCTTTTAGGGCAAATATCGACAAAAACCGGGGTTGCGCCAACATATAGGATCGCGTTGGATGAAGCAATAAACGAGAACGGGGTGGTGATGACTTCGTCGCCTGGGCCGATGCCCATCGCAACCATCACCATATGGAGACCCGCGGTACCCGACGAGCAGGCAATCGCGTGGGTCGTGCCGCAACGCTTTGCGACGAGTTCCTCGAACTGTTCTTGCATCGGACCAATCGAGAGTCGTCCGGATCGCATCACCTCGAGGACGAGTTCTTCTTCGAGTTTGGTGATATTGGGTTTGCTCAGTGGGATTTCGTGGTTGGGCATGAGCGCATTGTCGGCTAGAAGTGCCCGGTTTGGCAAGTCTTTTCTAGGATTTTCACCCTTGAATGCTCCAATGATTCACAACTGACGCATCAGGATGTTTGCTGGGATCTGGTTGCCATGATCTGAGCGAGTTCGGATGCAGGGATCCCATCGTGCGGGCAACCAACATCGACGAGTTGCTTGTCGGCAACCCGATCATTGAAGCGTTTGGCCGCGGTGATTACCGTGGAATGGTTCGGACGCCCGATCGAGTAGGCAATCTCAGGGAAACTCTTTGAAGTGAGGTTGCGTGCGGTATGCACGATAAGTTCACGGGCCATCACGACCTTTTTCTGTCGCCCTTTCCCACGAAGATCAGATTTGGAGACGGTCATCTCATCGCAGATCCGTGAGATAATCGTGTCTAATGCGATCGGTCCGGTGGTTGTATTTTCTTCATCACCCATCCGCAACGAGAGCGCTTTGCGGATGTGCATCATCGTGGGTGCGAGTGTGCCTGAAGATTGAGTTGGTGCGAAGGGTTTGGATTCAATAGTTGAAGTGGCGGTTGTTGATGATGAAGGGGTTGCGTTGTCCATCAATCGAGCGACTGCTTGGATCTGAACTACAGCTCCTTCGAGATCACGGACCGATGCGCCACGATTTCCGATGCGATCAACGATCGTGCGGATCGCGGGTTGATCGAGGAATACCCCTCGTTTGGCAGCGATGTGCTCTACGAGTCGTATCGAGAGTTCTGCATCGGGTTCTTCAACCTTCACCACTAATCCTGCGGAGAATCTCGATGCGAGTGCTTGATCGAGTCTTGAGATCTCGCGAGGATGAGCATCGGAAGCGAGGATGATTTTGGCGCCGCCGAGCGAGAGCTTGTTGAATATCTCAAGTAGGTTGTGCTGTGTTGCTTGCTTGCCTGCCATCATGTGGATGTCATCGATGCAAAGCAGGTCGAGCCCGCGGTATTTCTTTTGAAATGCTTCGACGGTGCGTGTGCGGATCGCGTTGACAAAGCTGTTGGTGAATGCTTCACCTGTCGTGTACCGGACCTTGCATCCAGGGCGGAGCGATCTTGCGTATCGGGTCGCGCCACGGAGGAGGTGGGTTTTTCCTACGCCGCAGGATCCGTGCACGAAGACTGGTGGGCAATCGATCCCACTTTGGAGGACTTGCTTGATTGATTCATACGCGAGGCGGTTGGATGAACCAACAAGGAAATCTTCAAGCGATGGGCAAACTGGGAACTGCGGGCGGTATCCAGCGCGAGCAGCAGCGGCACCATCTACGCGATTGGCAAGCGGGTGGGTTGGTTGATTGGATGATGGGTTGGGTTGTTGAACCGATCTTCCAGTTGGTGAACTGGTGCGCTGTGCGTTTGCGTTGGCAAGGTGCTGATGACGAGAAGCATCAACGCGGAATCGAACCGTTGGGGTTGTGGTACCGAGCGCAAACTGTGCAGCGATCCGGATTGCATCACCAAGTCGACGGTCGATCATATCGAGTGTGAAACGATCGCCCGCGACAATTTCGATTGTGCCGTCATTCGCATGCTCGATGCTTACTGAGCTTGAGAAATATCTGCGGACCCGGTTGTGACCCATCGAGTTGGTCAGGTGTGCTTTGATCTCTTTACAGATATCGCGTTTGTTCTCGATGGGATTGGTTGGTACATGGTCCCGTGGATCGTTTGTTTGTGCATCTTCAAACCGGATCGGTGTATCTGGGAGCTGGTGTGCGATGAGGTTGTTGTGTGAGGTTTCGCGCCATGAAGAAGAGGTGCTCTGTTCATCGGTGTGTGGTGTGTTGGATCTGTTGATGTGATGCTGCACGCTGTTTGCCTCTTTGGTCGTCCAGTTTGACCGTATGGAATCGTCTGATTGTGTGTGCCTGCGTGATCCGATCGCGCGCCTTGCACTGTTGTTGACCATCGTGAGTATTCGCAATGCGAACAGTTCATTGGGGTCATCTTTTCGAGTCCATTCACATTGCAGAATCATCGCGCCAAGTGAGCAAGGGAATTGCTTACCAACTACGAAAAAAGCGGAATAGTGCCAGTTGATTGGCAGGTGAGATCTGGAGAAAGAAATCTCAGAGAAACCTGCGATTGGAGTTCTGAGTGTCCCCCTCAGAGTTGTCCATCAATCGAGTTCTGCATGCCGGTCAATCCTAACCGACAGGGGGGAGTCTAGTGTGTCACTTGATGATTCGCAACTCTGTTCAGTGTGTGAAAACGGAGTGAACGATGCTGGTCTAGGTGGGTTATAGACTTAGGCGCTGAAAGTTTTTTTCATCCACCGAGCCCGGAACTTATGCACAAAAAATGTTGAGATTGTGTACAAGAAAATGTTGACTCGTTTTCTGATTGTTCTTGTGATTTTTGTCTCTTGCAGGATGTGTTTATTTGCATGTGTTTGCGCGATTGTCTGCAAAGAGAATGGGTAGGAGAACTCAGTGTTCAGATTCTGGTGTGATGGGTGCAACAAATCCGATCCGTGCATCAAACGATTCAAACCCGAGTGATTCATAGATCCTGATCGCGGGTTCGTTTCGACTATCTACCGCACAGGTCACTTCGGCTATACCGATCGAACCGAGTTGGTTGATTCCATGTGCAAGGACGGATTTGCCCAGACCGAGCCCGCGTGCGATCGGTGAAATCCCCAGATAAACAAGCTCTACCGAGTTGGTTTGGGGGAAGTGGGAGAGCAAACAACACCCTGCGGGTTGGTTGTCTTTGAAGATCAAGTGCCAGCGAGCGGGATTGAAGTCGCCGGAAGCGCTGTGAGAGTCGACGACATCGTTCATCGATCGGAGGCCGCACAGTTCCGGGCAATCGAGGGTGTCCTCATAACTTGTTTCGAGTGCCTTAATAAGGTTGTGGTAGTCCGTGTTGAGTGCGTTTGGATCGATGGTTGTGATCGGACGGACGGTGATACCTGTCGGCCAGATCGGGGGGGTGTCTGGGTGCTTGCTGGCTTTTCCGATCGGCATGCGCATGTAGATGAGTTTGCCGACCGAGATCATGCCGGCATCGAGACATGCTTGGGTTGCCCATGCTTGATCGGTTTCGATGAGTGTCTGTGCGAGGGTCACCTCTTGAGGGGAACGGGCTTTGAGTCCATCGAGTGCCGCATGGACACTTGCGCTGATTTCCTGTGTCTGGGTCTCTGGTTTTCCGAGTGTCTTTGAAGTTTCAGGATTAGAAAGGAAGAGCAAGGCGGTCCTGCCTGAACCTAAAACCGCCAAAGTGACCTGTCGGACACGATTTTTGGATGGATTCGGGTCGGATTGGATGACTCCCCACATGAGATCAAGATCAATCCCATGAGTCGGTGCGGACGCGAGGAGTCGCTTTGCAGCTGCCTGGCGGCCTTCACGCGCGACGAGCCTTTCAGCTGCGGAGAGCCAAAGCGCCTGGGGGATCTGCTGGGTGGGGACTGTTCGCGTCATAGGATTGGTTTTGGGGATAAGGATGAACGACTTCTCTCCTATGGTAGGGGATTTGAGGAACTTGATGTGTATATTGGGCGAATAGATTTGACGCTCGGTGCGCATACACTACACTGAGCCTTCAATATCAGCTCTCCATATTCATGGGTGCTGATTTGGGATGCGCAATGGGAATCCAATGTGTTTCCTGTATAGAGAAAAGCCAGTGAATTAGATGGGATCTAGACCGATGAGTATATTGAACAAGAAAGCAACCCAATCCAAGCGAGGCATTCGAGCAACTACAGCAATGCTGCTCGTTGGTGCGATGGGTTTCGGGATCCTATCAAGCAGTTCAACCCCTGCAAATGCAGCGCCTGAACCATCACCCGTTGCAACCCAATGGGAGTTCACCTTTGAGAACGGTCCCATGCGATTGGCGTGGATTGATGATGGGCAAGGAACCAAAAAACCGTATTTTTACTTCACCTACCGCGTAACTAACCACTGGGGCGGTGTGAAGTTGTTCGCACCCAATGTCGATTTAATGGCAGATAATGCCAATGTGATCAAATCCGGTCAAGATGTCCCCAGTGTGGTCACGGATGCGATCATGGGTCGGCTTGAGAATCCACTACTCGAATCTTCGATGACGATTGTGTCCAACATCCTTCAGGGTGCTGAGCATGCTCGCGATGGGATTGTTATTTGGCCGGCCAATGACCTTGAAGCAGACGAAGTGACGCTGTTCTTTGCAGGTCTTTCAGGCGAATCCGAGACTTATATCGTTGGACGCGAATCAGATGATCCGCACCGATATAACCTGCGTAAAACACTGATGTTGCGGTTTTCGACCCCAGGTCAGATTGATCGCCAGGGTGATACGCCGTTCGTTTTGGAAGAAAAACGCTGGGTGATGCGATAAAGGAGACTCCAGTTTTTGGGTATTGGGATGATATAACCATCCCGGAGCACAGAAATTACACTGGACGAATGAAATTTGTGGGCCTAAACTAGCCCCCGCGACGCTGATTCGTCGCTTGAGAAGATTACCAAAGATGTCGGCGATTACGCCAGCGCATCGGATAGACGGAGATTTGTGAAATGGCACATAAAAAAGGGCAGGGCTCAACAAAGAACGGTCGTGACTCCAACCCGCAATATCGCGGTGTGAAGCTCTACGGCGGCGAATCTGCTAAGCCAGGATCAATCATCATCCGTCAGTGCGGAACAAAGTTCAAACCAGGTTTCGGTGTTCGCATCGCAAAGGACGACACGCTTTACTCAGTCTCGACTGGTAAGGTTGTTTTCCAGAAGAACGGCCGAGTCCATGTCGATCCATACGAAACTGATGTTGCTCGACCACAGTGGTTGCGTGAGTACCGTGCTGCACATGCGAGCTGAGTGATCGAGTACATGTGACTCTCTGAGAGGCACAATCAAGATTTTATGAGCCATACCTTATTTGGGTGTGGCTTTTTTCTATAGTGATATAGAGCGAAGGGAAATCAATTGCTTGAACTACGACCAAACTGTGAATGTTGCGATATTGATCTCGCGCCGGATTCTACCCAAGCGATGATCTGTACCTTTGAGTGTACATTCTGTCGTTCATGTGTTGAGGGTGAGTTGGGCGGGGTGTGTCCCAACTGTGGTGGAAACTTCGTTCCACGACCGATTCGACCGAGCAATCACCTGGCGAAGTATCCCGCGTCAACTGTTCGTGTTCATGCGTCGGAAGACTGATTAAAAGATTGAGCAGCCTTCTTGATATGCTTGCAAGAAAAGTGAGACATCAAAGAAGTTGTACATGCCGTCATGATTGAAATCTGCGATCGGGTCTTGTGCGAGATAAGCGCTGAGAAGGGCGCTGATATCGAAATGATTGATTTGTCCGTCTTGATAGAGATCTGCGGGACAGAGTGTTAACCCGATATCGAAGGTGTACGCCGATCCGGACTCTTGGCCGTTGTCTTGATCGAAGGGCGATCCAACAACAACATTTGGACCATAGATTCCAATCGATGCACCGAAGTTATCTCCCAGAGCAAGATCGCTCGGGACGAGTTTGGTGAGTTCTTCACCGGTTGCGGTATCGAAGAGGTAGGCAGAGCCAAATCGTTCTCCGGTCCCTTTGAAATCGAATGCTCTTGCCCCGATCGCCAGATGCCCGTTGTAGATATCGAGTGATGAACCAAACAGTTGGAGGTCGGTTGGGTCATTGGGGATGAGCTTTGCGGTTTGCTCAAAGGTTAATGCGCTGAAGGTATAGACGGATCCGGAAGTGATGCCGTTGGATTGATTTGTCCACGCGCCGATGGCGACAATGTCTTCTTCTATGGCGACCGAGAGTCCAAATGCATCACCTGGGGCCCCATCATCGGGCAGGAGTTTGGCGAGTTGGTTTCCGCTCGTGACATCAAAGAGGTATGCTGCACCGGCGTTTGCTCCATTGTCATCGTCCTGGGTAGTTCCAACAACTACGATGCCGTCATTGATTGCGACTGATCCTCCGAAGAACTGGAATGCTTCGCCGTCATCTGGGAGGAGTTTGGCGAGTTGTGTGCTGGTGTTTACATCGTAGAGATAGACAGATCCTGACCATTCCCCATTATCATCATCTCGGTACGCACCGACAGCAAGGATGTTTTCATCGATTGCGAGTGTTACACCAAAGTTTGCGGAAACGACACCGTCGTCGGGGACGATCTTTGAGATTTGTATGCCTGTATCGGTGTCGAAGAGGTAGACTGATCCGGAGCCATGTCCATTCTCATCGTCAAACCATGCGCCTACTGCAACAACATCATTGTTGAGCGCGACGGAGATTCCAAACTCGTTGGTCGCAGCGCCGTCATCTGGTAAGAGTTTGAAGAGCTGTTCATTTGTGTATGAGTCGTAGAGGTACGCCGATCCTGATGATGTTCCGTTGGTTCTATCTCGATGAGACCCGATCGCGGTGATCCCGCGGTGGATGGCAACGGAAGTGCCGAAGACTTGACCGATGGAGCCGTCACTCGGTATGAGCTTTGCGTGTTCTTGAATCATCTGACCGGATGCGGTTATTGCCGTGAGCGGGATCAATGCGGCGATCAGAACATGCGATGGGCGAGAGAACATGGGTTAGCTCCAAATGATATGAATCTATGAATATGTTTTATGAATACGGTGCGTTGATCTATTCGTATGCCAATGGATTTCTGTTCCCGTAAAGTAAACTCCTGCTTATATATAAGCGGTTTTATAGCTTTGAAACGGGTTTGCGATTAGTTTCTTTATGGGCAGCCGGCGCTGTAGGCGAGGAGGAAGGCGGAGACATCGTAGTAGTTCCAGTTGCCATCATTGGTCAGGTCGGCGATTTGCTCGCGACGGCCCAATGCATAAAGAAAAACCGAGAGATCGAAAAAATTGATCTCTCCATCACCTGTGAAGTCGGCGGTACAAGGCAATCCATTGAGTTCAAAGATGTAAATAGATGCATTGCGTTCTTCAGCATCATTCACATCTGTTGCACTGGCGATCACGACTCCGTTTTCCATCGCAATGGAGTTACTAAAAATATCTTCGAGTCCATGATCGCTCGGGGCGAGTGTTGAAAGGAGTTCGCCCGATGAGATGTCGTACACATACGCGAAATCGAGCCCGGAACTGACGGTGTCGGAGTAGTTCATTGCACCAATCGCGACAAGACCATCGTCGATGCTCACCGAGGTACCAAAGTGATCACTAAGCTCGGCAGTTTCTGGGCGGAGTTCATGGAGCAGATCGCCGGTCTCAGCATCGAAAAGGTATGTTGTTCCGACTCTTGATATGGTTGGAGCGCCTATGGCGATAACGCCGTCTTGGATATCGACCGCATTGCCGAATTGACCGAACGATGGTTCTCCTGTTGGGAGGAGTTTGGTGATGCGTTCGCCGGTAGTTGCATCAAAGATATATGCTGAGCCAGCATCGAAGCCGCCTGAGGCGCCGACAACCACAAGCCCGTCGTCGATGGCGACGGAAATGCCAAAAAATAGATGGTGGATGCCTTCGTCGGGTTGGAGTTTGGCGATTTGGGTGCCCGTTGCAAGATCAAAGAGGTAGGCGGCACCCGCCAAGCGCCTTCCGTCAAGCTCAGATCCACTAGCGCCAACAGCCATGATGCCATGATCGATTGCGATCGACCATCCGAAGGTTTCGCCGAACAGTTCTTTGTCGGGTGTGAATCGTGCGACTTGTTCGCCGGTGGTTGCGTCAAAGAGGAATACAGAACCTGAGCCTTGGTCATTGGGAGCGCCGACCGCGACGATGTTATCTTCGATAACGATCGAACTCCCGAACCAGCTATCAACGATTGAATCGTTGGGGATCAGTCGGAGAAGTTGTGACCCTGTTGTGACATCGAACAGATAGGCTGCGCTTGTGTCGATTTTGTTTGACCAGTGTGCTCGAACACCGAATGCGATGATACCGTTGTCGATGGCGACTGATCGTCCGATTCGGTTCGACTCGCCCATGTCATCAGTGACGAGCTTTGAGTCTTCATGAATGACTTGTCCTAAAACAGAGGTGGCAACGCATGGGATAAGCGTGATGGCTGCAATGAGGGTGCGTGAGAATCCATGATTTAGGGTATTCATGTTTGGCTCGCATTTGTATGGGTGTGTACAACTTGTGCGTCTGGGTAGCGTCCTATTCGTAGCAGCAGGTATGTAGGTTTCGAATATATGTTCTATTCACAAATATATTGGGTGTCATTGGTTGTTATGGGCAGTTGGTGCTGTAGGCGAGGAGGAAGGCGGAGACATCAAAGAAGTTCCAATTGCCGTCATTGGTCATATCAGCAAGCGGGTCGTTGTTGTTAAAGGCGATGAGGAATGCGGAGACATCGAAGAAGTTGAGGACACCATCGCCTGTGAAGTCGGCGATGCAATCACTGAGTCGCACGCTGTCGAGGCTCACAAACTCTTCGAGTTTATCTGAACCAAACTCGAGCCCGATGAAGAGGGCTTCAAGATCTGTGAGGATGGCATCGATCTGTGCTTGGGTTGCGATGGAACCCGAAGCATTCGTACCCAGGTGCCAAGATCCTTCGAGGAATCGGATATGTCGTGCGGTCCAGACATTGAGCATCGGGATGCCCAGGTCACTCGAGATTTCATCGCCATCATTGCCGATGAGGATAACAAGTCGGCCGTCGGGGAATGAGTCGGAATCGGTGCGGGTTGAATAGTGGAGCCACCCGGTGCTGTACTGTGAGCGATCCCCGGACCATGCCAGTGGTGCACGGAAGAATGACCATTGATTATCTGGATCAACTTCGGAGATGTAACCTCCGGGGGCACCACCGAAACTGTTAAAATCTGGTGCGTAGGTATTCATCAATGCGAATGACCCACTCGGGTCGGTGTGTGTTTCAACGGTCCAGTCTTCGATTGAGGAATCGAAGTTTGAGACCAATGGTTGGGCGGTTGTGACGCCAGAGATCAGGCTGAGTGTTGTGATTTGGATAATTTTCCAATGGTGGATGCGCATGTGAACTGCCCCAAGAATGAGATGAATATTAGTCCGGATGATTGTACTGGAAGAGTTGATTTCCAGCAAGGGTTCTCTATGTAATCGTTGTATTTGTAGGTTAGTTGATTTGAATGGCGAATATAGCTCGGATCCTGATATAAGCATTTAAAGTTATTTTCATCAACTATATGTGAAATCAGATTTTGACCAAAGTGTCCCAACTGTTGGTTTTGATTGGAATCCGACCATTCGGATAAGTAACTGCCATCTTTCGATTCATCGATCAAATCATGTAGTCACTTGCAATGAGTGGGGCTTAGCGATTCTCGAGATCAGTGGTGAATGCGATGAGGAATTCAGCCATGGCGAGTTGCTGCTTGGTGTAAGCTGAACCCTGATCGATGAGTACAATCCAGTTGCCAACGAATGCCCATTGTTCTACTTTCCCCGGTGGCTGACCCATACGAAAACTTGATATTTGGCTCTTCTTAGAAATGAACCAATCGGAAAGTGTAATTAAGTTTTCAGCAATGGAATCTGGTTCGACTGAGTTGTATATTCGCTGTTTATCAAACTTTGGGTTTCCGAGTGATTCGTGCTTAGAAAACTTGTCTTTGAGAGTTCGTCTTCGGATGGTGGTGGTGGGGAGTTGGGATGCGGTCCATACAGCACAACCGGTAAATGTTGTGGTGTGATTATCAACTTCGGTAAAGAGTTCGAGAAGGATTACTTCTTGCTCATTGATGAGTCCGCGAGTAGCAAATCGGATTGTTTGTGTTGAAAACGATTGCGGCTCCATTGATTCCAGCGCAGTGATAATCTCGTCTTCCAACGATTCTGGATCTTCGCGGACGAATCCTATTGATTCAAACTCGCTGAGCATCCGCCTGATTCGTGCTTTCCGGTCAAGATAGATACCCAACCAGAGCGGTGTTATTATTCCGACGGATAGTAAGGCACTTAGATGTATAGGTATTGATGAATATACACCAGTCTTGATGAGAATCCCTGCAATGATTACCACAGCAAAGGCAATCGACCAGGTGTAGCGGCCTGCCCAATGTATTGACTTGAGTTTGGCTCGCGGTGGGACGGGGTTCAAGCAGTCGCTCCATGAATTCTTGCTGCTTGTGTGATCACTTGCTCAAAGGTATCGAAGTCGAGTTGTGTGGCGCCGTCGGACCAGGCTTCTTTGGGATTTGGATGGCACTCGACGAAAAGTGAATGGACACCCATCGCGGTCGCGGCTTTGGCGAGTTGGAGGGCGCGATCAGGTCGGCCTCCGGTTTGTTCGCCTGAACCGGGGAGCTGGGTCGAGTGGGTGACATCGAAGCAAACCGGTGGGGAACCAAGATCAGTAAACTTGGAGCAATCGAGTTCCATCATGTCCGCGATCCCAATGAAGTCGTTGACGAGTCGATGGTACCCGAAGAAGGTGCCGCGTTCGGTGAGCATGATCTCGTCGCACCCTGCTTCGGTTGCTTTGCGGATTGGGCCGCCCATTTCACCCGGTGAGAGGAACTGACCTTTTTTGATGTTGAGCGCTTTGCCTTGGGATTTGCATGCCTGTGCGGATGCAACGACGAGATCCGTCTGTCGGCAGAGGAACGCGGGGATCTGGATGAGATCGACGACAGATGCGATTGCGTCGGCTTGTTCCGGTGCGTGGATGTCGGTGGTGGTGGGGACGCCGAGCTCTTGTTTGATTGCAGCGAAGTGTTCGAGTCCTTGCTCGATGCCGATCCCGCGTTTGGAGTTGATGGAGGACCGGTTGGCTTTATCAAAGCTTGCTTTGAAAATGTAGGGGAGTCCAAGGGAATCACAGATGGATTTACAGTGTTTTCCGACTTCGATACCCATTTCGAGCGATTCGAGGGTGCAAGGTCCTGCGATGATAGCGAGGGGCTGGTTTTGGCCTATGGCGATGTTGTCAACATGGCAAACTCTGGTCTTGGGGGTATTCATGATAGAGATTAGGCTTGGAAGGGTGGGAAATCAGAATGTGGATATCTTGGCTGATTGGGTGTTCAAACAGGCGTTTGAGCATGGATAAAATGCCCCATTGTGACAGATTGTTCAAAAATATGGGTACTACTGACTAGAAATGGCTCAAAACTGAATTTTATAGGATATGTTTTCTCTGACCTCATGTGTCACCCTCTCGAGATCGTCATGAAAACATGTGTGCCTACGTGATGT
Source organism: uncultured bacterium (assembly GCA_963976235.1). Lineage (GTDB taxonomy): Bacteria > Planctomycetota > Phycisphaerae > Phycisphaerales > UBA1924 > UBA1924. Next base: position 545,721 of record CAXBJM010000002.1, on the reverse strand, counting down.
TGAACTTGTTTTTATCATCTGAAGGCATGTGTTAATCGCCCGCTCGGTTCCCTCCCGAGCGGGACGATCTCTTTTTGGGGATTCTGTTTTTGTCGAGCGTGCCGAGTTCTTTTTGTGTGCTTTGATTTATTTTTGAGATCAGTATGGCTATGCTCTGTGCACTTCCGGGCGAGTAGCTCAGTTGGCTAGAGCGTTCGCCTTACACGCGAAATGTCGTGGGTTCGAGTCCCTCCTCGCCCATTGTCCGGTAGAAGCAAAGCGTCGCAATGACCAGCAAGGGTCGGCATAAGTGCCGATCCTTCTTGCATTTGTGGATCAGTTTGCCATGCTTTGCGAGTTGTTGCGGATTGCTGCTGAGTGGTAGATTGAGTGCTATCTGAGTGGTGATCTGAGTGGTCGTTTTGGGTCGGTTTAGTAGTATTGCTGGGCCGGGGATTCGATGCAGGAGTAGTCGCTGCCTTCTCAAAGTCCTCAGCACGAACCATGTGGTAGTGAGCTTCAGCGATTGCTTGCGTATGACCCATCCATGCCGTGCAGACAGCAGCGGGGTACTGAGAAGCTAGCTCAGTCGCTCGGCTTGCTCTCATCGCGTTGAATAGTCGCGGCCATGCAATCAACCCCGCGCGTGTGATGATCCGGTTTAGATTGGTTCTGAGATTCGCTGAGCTATCCCGATAGCGGTTGACGACATACTCAGAACCTTCGGGCGCGTGTTGATAGGCATCTAAGAGTACGGTTCGCAGTTCAGGGAACAAAGGGACGAATCGTTCAGCTTTACCAATGTGGCGTTCAGTCTTTGGGGAGCGAACCAGCATTTTATTCGTATCCCAATCTATATCTCCCCAGCGAACCCCCAACACTTCAGACGGGCAACGCAATCCACCAAAGCGTGCGAGTGCGATTATGCAACGCCAATCTGCGTCTGGGGCTGCGTCAATGAGTTTGATCGCGTCTTGGGGTTCGAGGTAGTACAAACGCGCCCGATTCGTCTGAGCGCCCGCTCTGACCCCTTCAAATGGATTGCTTGAAACCATATCCCATCTCACTGCTTGTTTGAAGAACATGCGCGCAACGGATACATCACGGGCAATCTTCGCGCTCGCGTATTGTTTCGCTTCAAGGAACGAACGCCATTTGTCAGCATCGCGCGTAGTGATCGAATCGAGCGTCTGATCCTTGTTGAAGTGTTCGAGAAGTAAACGCCGGGTCTGCTCATAGCGTGTGCGGGTCGATTGCTTCACGCTCATGGTTGCAAAGTATTCATCGAGCATGGATTCGAGTGTATGGGTTGTTGTAGACTCACGAGACTCAACCAAGCCGACATGGACACACTTGGAGTATGTTTCGTCTGGAAGGTTTGATAGCCACTGTGCAGTCTGTGAATCAATGGGAGTGCCAGTCTGTACGGAAGCGATCAATCGCTCCACGCGAGCAAGAAACTGCTCTGCGCTCTTCACATTGACTTTGCCCAGATAGATCGTGCGACGATCCCCGGTTGCATACATAAACTGGATGCGTTTGGAGCCGTTCTTATCGCGTGTAAGTGATGCCATGATTATTCGCCTTCCTTGGTTAAGTCTACCAGATTCGTCGGTTGTTGCCGAGCCATTTTATCTGAATGCTCTAGTTGATCGCGCATTTGATCCAGTCGGTTTGCTCGCGTTTGTTTTGGCCCATCAAATCTATTGACCCAGGGGTTCGCCGCGTCGATTGGCTTTGGATTGAGCGCTGGGCACTACTCAAATCCTCCCGTTTGCTGACGGTCGCTCACACCGCCGCAGAATCTTGATTTTGTCGGATGCTGCTTAGTGGATTTCATCATTTGCCGCCGCTCTGGATGCCGAGAGAGATAAACGCTTTAATCTCTGCAACGGGGATCAGAACAGCTCGACCGAGCTTGAATGATCCGATTTGCCCAGATTTGAGTAGATCATGCAGGGTTCGCTCAGATACTCCTAGCGCCCGCGCCGCTTCGCCTTTTCTGAGTGTCAGTCGATTCTCGAAAGAGTTGGTGGTTAGCTCACTCATCGGAGACCTCCCCCGCCTGATCGGCGAGTTCGGTTAGCTTGGAGCGTGTTCGCTCTAGGTGAATGAGCCAGCGTCTACCCGCTTTGATTGCAGGGATACGACCTGCATGGGCTTCACGCTCTAACCAGTTAACAGGGACACCGAGAACCGAGGCAGCGCGTCGGATAGGGACAAATGCTATGGGGTAGATTATATTATTCATGAGCCAAGTATTACACATATAATACTTAGTAAATCAGCTTAAAATAGTCTCTTTCGCTTTGCTACTGATTCATTCGCTTTGCTACTGATTAGAATCGGCGTCCAAAGCCAATTCAAGCATACTCTTATACTCTGGATAAAGTTCACACACCGATTGAACGCTGTGCATCCATCTATTGTTTGGCTTAATACTGCCAGACAAGCGGTTATCCCTCACCGCAATGCGCAATAAATCGGCATACACACCTTCATTCGTTTTCGTGCTAAACCATCGGGCAGGCCGCATATCATCAAGCCGCTTTTTCTCTGTATTCTTTTCATCAGACACCATCCACAACGGTGCTACCAACATCAGTACATCCACTGCATCATTGATCGCAACAAACGCACCCCTCACCTTCTCTATTGGGAAGCTGGAAGTCCCATCTCGATTGAGCATAAGTGCGCCCAAATGATCCCCAGGCTCTTGCCGACCCGGAATCAGGAAGATCGGAGGCGGGAATACTGAGTTCAATGCACCCAAGGCTTTTGTGATATTTCCCTTGCTCAATCCCTCGCACTTCGCTTTTTCATCGTTGAGCGCAGTGGTCGCACGTTCTAGAGCTGGTTCCCAGTCAAGCCAGCAGGCCCGAGCATCGGCTTTGGTATTCGCCTTGATTTCTGCAAGCTCCTCAGGCAACTCATATCCATGCACAACGCGCTCATCGGCAATGCGTTTGAATATTTCTGTCAGCCGTTGCACATCTCTCAAAGCTCGATGCAACTCATCCAATGGATTGATTCCTGCATGAATGCTATTCCAGTTCTTGATACGCTTCATGGACTAACCCTCCAAATGCCTACGCCCGATCTTGGTTCATCCGTAGCAGATTCCCGAGGACCAACTGTTCGACCTCTTCCCGGGGTTCGATCAATGCGTTCCCCTCAAGAAATAGCTGGTTTGGGAAGGTTTTTCCAAGTATTTAACTGTGTTCATTCCACTCTTCATTCCAGAACTGTTGACTCAGTCGATTTGAGATATAGCTTTAGATATGAATGAATCATGGAATCTGGCATTCTCACTATGTAAAAACCTGATATATTGTGCGATATTTTATTTCCGTATATTTCTGCTTAGAGTATGATCTTTGCATGACAATACAAAATATCAATAATCGCAGAGTCCAAAATATGGTTGTTTTTTTATCTGAGGGATGTTCATTCTTCGCTGCCTTCTCCGCATTGAAGAAACAAAGTTTTATCAGCTATGCATTTACTCTCTTTTGGCTTGGAGGAGTGATTAGCCCTGCAATAAGTCAGTGTGAATCAAACGATCTATTTAGTACTCATCATATTTACTCAGCAGGTGACGGGCCTCGAGATATCGCATTGGGTGATTTTGACGGGGATGATGATTTAGATGTGGTGGTGGTAAATAAAGAGAGTGATGATGTCAGTTTGTTTTTCAATAATGGTGATGCAACTTTCTCGAATGAGATTCGATATACTGTGAGCAATGTGCCATACAGTGTTGCTATTGGCGACCTTGATAATGATGGAGACTTAGACTTTGCAGTTTCCCATGGAGCAGCAGATAGTACAAGTGTTTTTATCAACAATGGTAGCGGATCTTTTGCTGACCATGCCAGTTATGATTCTGGAGATGCTGCTCGTAGCATCGCGCTTGGTGACCTAAATGGGGATGGATACTTAGACATCGCTGTTGCAAGCTTCAACAATGAGACGGTGAGTACTTTGATGAATAGCGGGGACGGCACATTCGAGCCTCAAATTTTTTATAGTGCAGGTCGCAGGCCACATGGAATTGCATTGGGCGATTTGGATCAAGACGGTGATATAGATTTGGCAGTAGCCGGCCTAGGCGCACCTACAACAGTTATCCGAATGAATGATGGTATTGGCATGCTCCCTAATAGGGCCGATTACCAAGGGGGGTTGTCGCCATACGATATCGCTCTTGGCGATTTGGATAATGATGGCGACTTGGATATAACTCGAGCTGATGGTGATAGGGATGTAATAAATGTTAGCCTCAATAACGGAGAAGGAATTTTTTCCCAAGCGGTTCTCTATTACCCTACCGAATCCAATTTTATAGCTCTTGTTGTCGGTGATGTTAACAATGATAGTTATTTGGACATAATCGCGGCTGGTTCCACCTCTCAAGTCGTCGTTGTATTGCTCAATGATGGTTTAGGAGCCTTCCCTATCGGTTATGACTATACCGCTGGATCTTCTCCGATGGGAGTTGCTGTGGGTGATCTTGATGGTGATGGGGATTTGGATATGGCCGTTGCAAATAATATCAGCAATAACATGAGCATCTTGATAAATCACTGCAAGAGTCAAAATGAATGCGTTGCTGATCTAAACAACGATGGTGTTCTAAATTTTTTCGATATCAGTGAATTTTTAACCTTCTTCCAAAAGGGAGATTTATCCGTCGATTTCACAGATGATGGGCAACTTAATTTCTTCGATGTGAGCGAGTTTTTGAATGCGTTCAATAATGGATGCCCATAATCCGTGTCTCATACATATCAGAAGGATCCCATCATGATTAATCGCATATTTGTCAATCGTTTGTTTCAACTCATTTACTTATTCACAGTTTTCGTGATTGTGATGCCTGTTTATGGGCAAGTAATCAATGAAGATTTAAAGCTAATAGCATCAGATCGAATGGACGGTGACAGCCTTGGTTATTCCATCGCCATTGATCAAGGTATTGTTGCTGTCGGTTCACCCTTTGATGATGACAATGGGAGGGGGGGGTCAGGTTCAGTATATCTTTTTGATATTGAGACTGGATTGCTTATCAATAAACTCACTGCAGATGATGCAGAGTCACAAGACTGGTTTGGTTCCTCAGTGGCTATGGATCAAGGGATAATTGCAATTGGCGCATATCACGCTGATGATTTTGGATACGAGTCAGGCTCAGCATATCTCTTTGATGTTATGACAGGGAAACAACTGTACAAACTTTCTGATGACAATTTAGAAGCTGGTGATCAATTTGGTAGATCTATCGCTATTGACCAAGGGATCGTAGCTATTGGGGCAAATGGTCACAATCTAGATAAAAAATCTTTGAATACTGGGACCGTCTTTCTATTTGATGCAACGACTGGTGAACAGCTTCGCAAACTGGCCCCGACTTCTACCCTTAGGTCTTCTCAATTCGGATTTTCTGTCGCCATTCAAAATGGATTTGTTGCAGTTGGTGCTCCCGGTGGGTTTCGATCAGCCTATCTCTTCGATGCAATGACGGGAAAACAGTTGTACCGATTCACATCTGATGATCCTGACTACTCCGACGATTTTGGGTACTCCATCGCCATTGATCAAGGAATCGTCGCTGTGGGGGCACGTTACGACAATGACATACGTTTAAGATCAGGAGCAGCATACATATTCGATGTGTCGACAGGATCACAGCGACACAAACTTACTTCTAGTGATTCAAACGGAAATGATCAATTTGGGTTTTCTATTGCCATTGATCAAGGTATTGTCGCTGTAGGATCACGCTTTAACGATGATGGTGATGGATTTCGATCTGGATCAGCATATCTATTCGATTCTCAGACTGGTTCTAAGCGTGTTAAGCTCACGGCAAGTGATGCGGCTGCTTTTGATCGTTTTGGTGGGTCGGTCAGTATTGATCAAGGGATCGTAGGGGTGGGGGCACACTATGACGATGTTGAATCGGGATCAGCATATCTTTACGATGTTTGCTGTCAAGCAGATTTTAACTGTGACTTAACCCTTAATTTTTTTGATATTAGCATATTCTTGAACTCATACTCAAATGGTGATCTAGTCGCAGATTTCACTGGTGACGGCATATTGAACTTCTTCGATGTCAGTGCATTCCTTAAAGCGTTTAATGCCGGCTGCCCATAAATCTATCCGGCTGCAGAGCGATCAGTCTTGACTGGGTTCCATCCCGGTGGCGGCGTGGCTCTAATAAGCACAACCGTGGTATCAGCCTCAATCGGACACCCAGAATCCTTATCAAGCCAGCGCCCGCAAGCCTTGCATTTGGGTTCATTTGTCTCATCTGGTACGATAATGAATCTCATTCCACGCTGATAGATAACTGATTCGGGCGCACCACAACGCTCGCATGGCGGCCCCAGTTGCAAGCCTCTCGGCTGTAGGGCTTGCTCTAAGCGATTCAATCGAGCAAGTAGACTCATCGCATCCCCTCGGATTGCAGACCCTTTGCAAGTTCCTCCAAAGTCTCGATTCGTTCCATCAGATCACTTTGTCCGGGCTTACCAATGCACCGATCGAGTATTTCCTTTATTGCAGCCAGATCCCCATCACGCGCCCGTACCAAGAGCTTTTTGATGATTGCATCAATATCCTCGGGAGTGATTGCAGTTAGAATTGCGGATCGGAGTTGAGAGACTCTACCCGCGTGTGGGTTGCCCGGCCCCCCTGTGTTCCCCTTTGCGAATCGTCCGTTTTTTTCGCGTTGATCTAATATCATATTTTCCACTTTCATCTATCGAAGTTTGTTTTGATACAACTCGTCCACAAAACTGCTCTAAATACTACTTTTATATGCCATTCTCTTTTGCGTAAATCAACATTCCTCCATTCTGTGCGTTTGGTGAAGTTTGAGCGCACCGACCCCTAGCGGAGCCAGTGCTTTGAAAGTGATCTGCCCATCCGGAGCCAGCCGTCGCTTTCCGCCCATCATGTTTTCACCGGCATTGATGGGTTGCACCCTGCCGTCAACCTAGCCTCGGTCATAACCCGAAACACGGGGCAGTGTGTCGTCGCCGACCCCCTACGATTGGTATCTCCCTGCGCTCAGGCCTTGTCGGGGAGTTGCGACCGATCGAGATTTTGATCGCCCTTTGGGGTTAGTCCTGATCCCCCTTGCGTTCAATACCCGTCTGGGTGTTCGATTGATTCTGAGATTCAATCAGTTGTTGAATCTGCCAGCGTGTCCAACCGCTCAGCGCCGGCCATACCCGGATCAGTTCAGTGAGTGCAGGGTCTTGGGTGTGCGCTGTTGAATGTGAATCGTCAGAAAGTGAGTGGTGATCTGCGCTCAGGTGTTCAGAAATCTGCGTTTCTGAGCCGTCAGTGTGGACTGTTCGAGTCCCTCCTCGCCCATTGTCCGGTAGAAGCAAAGAGTCGTAATGACCAGCAAGGGTCGGCATAAGTGCCGATCCTTCTTGCGTTTTGGGGTTGCTCGGCTGGCTTTGAAAAAAGTTGATCGTTGATGTCCAGTTATGTACCTAAAGTTCGCTGTGAACGCACTTGATCTTTTGTACATTCCGATTGGCATACTGACAGCACCGCTTTGGTTGCGCAAGAAGCGTGATGGGTGGGATCAGCGATTTGGGCATGTAGAATCCATGCTCAATTGTCATGCAGTTGATGCTGAACATGGTTCAAGACGCAAACGGATCATGCTGCACTCGGTGTCGGTGGGGGAGGTCAATGCGCTGCGTTCATTGGTGCCGATGCTTGTTGAGCAGGCAGATGTGGTTGTATCTGTGACGACTGATTCCGGGCTCAAGCACGCCCAATCCTTGTTCGGCGAGATGGAACACTGCTCGGTGGTGCGATATCCGTTGGATTGCTCTTGGATGGTCAAGCGATTTCTTGATGTGGTTGAGCCCGATCTTGTGGCGCTCGTAGAGCTTGAGGTCTGGCCGAACTTCATCAAGGGATGCGTTCAGCGAGGGATTCCGATCGGGATTATCAACGGAAGATTGTCTGCTCGTTCATTTAAAGGGTATCGAAAAATTCGGTTTTTACTCCGGGGCACATTTTTCAAATTGAGCTTTGCTTGTGTGCAAGATCAGGATTACAGCCAACGGATTGAATCAATGGGTGTGCCCAAGGATCGTGTTGCGATCATGGGGTCGATGAAATGGGATGCGGTAGATGCGTCTGTGCGGACTGAACCATCTTCGAAAGCGATCGAGATTGCAACGGCGATGGGGATTGATCTCGAGAAACGGATCGTTGTCGCGGGGAGCACCGGTCCAGGTGAAGAGTCGCTGCTCGATCATGAGATTCCGCGCGATGTGCAACTCGTCATTGCGCCGCGGAAGACGGATCGGTTTGTTGAAGCAGGGGACGCGGTGCAAGGATGTGTTCGTCGATCAAATGGGGATCGCCGGGATGGAGCAACCCGGTTTGTGCTCGACACGATCGGAGAACTCTCCGCGGTGTATGAACTCGCGGATGTGGTTATCATCGGAAGATCTTTTTTCGATTTGTATGGTTCTGACCCGGTTGAGCCTGCAGCGATGGGCAAGGCGGTGCTGATTGGACCCGCTCATTCTGACTTTCAGCAGGCAATGGGGGCTTTGATTGAAGCAGATGCGATCCAAGTTGTTGATCGGCAACAGGTTGGGGCAGCAGTGGCCGAGTTGTTCGTCGATTCAGAGCGCCGAACTGCGATGGGTGAGCGAGCCCGGGCATGTGTTCTGGGTCAGCAAGGTGCATCGACGAGGCACCGGGATGTGTTGTTTGAGCATGTAGGGATCAAAAACAAGTGAAATGCGTGAGGATCTCTTTGTTGAGGGTTTGAAAACGCAAAGTTCGTGCATACTATGACTCTCTTGAAAGCAAAATGCATGCTTGCGTGTGTTGGATTTTTCAGATGGGAGAGTAGCTCAATCGGTAGAGCATCGGCCTTTTAAGCCGCAGGTTCAGAGTTCAAGTCTCTGCTCTCCTATTTTACTTCTTTGTAAATCGCTCTTTGTGCGCTCTGGCGATGCTTTGCTGAGCCAAAGAGACTGACGGAGCCGTTCTCATGATCGACATGCCTCTGCAAAAGGCCGATCTGTCGGCAATGGTCATCCATGCCAACTGGACTCAAGGCGCATTGCATCTTTGGTGCGAGTGCAAGTCTGTCGATGACATGGATTCGGACCGTACCCGTGTGGACCAATCAGATTCTGATTCTGAAATGCCGGTACATGGGTTTGCTTGTCGTCCAGAAGGATATGAAGGCGAGCAATCGACGATCTCGCTCCGGTTGCCATCACTTGATGGGAAGCCGATCCCAAGTTCTCCGATGTCGCGTGTGCTTCGCCGAGATACCGATGAAGATACTGCGGCGGTGCTCACTGAGTTCGTTATCCCAGCGATCAGTGTGAAGATGATCGATGTCCCTGAGTTGCTTGAGTCACTGGTCGAGCACGCGGAGCATGATGAGGATCGATCAGCGAGCTACACCATCGGACCTGGGATCACCTACTTTGTTGCAGCTTCACGTCTGGTTTCGCATCTGATGGCGGGTCACCGTGTGGTGCCGATGTTATTACAAGATGCATCTGGTGAGTTGACTGCTGCTTGGCATCCTTGGTTGTCAGACGATATGACATCGGCAAGGATGGAGAAACTTGTGCGGTCGATGCCTGGAGTTGCCCGATCAGCAGCGGACGAGCATGCGCATGATGCGTGGAGTATGACCACAGAGTTTCTTGGGGCGTTGACGGATGCGGTTTGCCGAGGGGTGATGCTTCGCGAAGAAATGTTCGACACGGTGGAAGATGCGGATACTGATGCTGACCCACAGGTTGCATGGTTGCATGGTTTGCTTGATAGTACAGAAGAAGTTCCCAGCGTGGTCGGGCAACGGGCGGATATCGCTCGGAGTGTTCGTCGGTGGATTTCAGAACTTGAAGATCGTGGAGAATCGAGCGCATGGCGTTTCGGTATGCGTCTTGCAGAACCGATCTCGGATGGATTGCCTGCTGATATTTCGAAACCTGATGAGACCGTGCTTTGGTCGATGAGTTTCTTTATCCAGAGTGTGGATGATGAAGAGATTATTCTTCGAGCATCCGATATTTGGTTGATCTCACGCGAGCGTGTGGTCATCCAGGGATTGACACTCGAAAACCCACAAGAACTTCTGATGGCAGAACTCGGGCGTGCGAGTCGGCACTACAACAAGCTTGAAGATGCGCTCGATAGTTCAGAACCAATTGAAATCCTGATCGATTCACAAGAAGCGTACCGGTTCTTACGAGAGATCAAACCGATTCTCGAAGAGCAGGGTTTTGCCGTGCAGAGCCCGCCTTGGTGGGAGTCAACGACGGGTCGATTAGGCGCGAGATTGAAGATCGAATCTGATTCCGCAGAAGGTATGGGCGAAGAGTCCGGGGACCCAGATGCGTCTGGTCCACAGCTTGGACTCAACACGCTTATCGGGTACCACTGGGAGATCGCGATTGGTGATACCACATTGACCCTCCATGAGTTCGAGCAGCTTGCCCAGCAGAATGCGCCGTTGGTTCGGATTGGTGGACAATGGGTCGAGGTTCGTCCAGAAGATGTTGAGAACGCGATCAACTTCATCGGCGAAAACCCCGGTGGCGAAATGGAACTCGGCGAAGCGATGCAGCTCGCGCTCGCGTCGGATGCTGCACAGACCGGATTGCCGGTCACGGGTGTTGAAGCAACCGGTTGGGTTGCATCATTGCTCGGCGGCGATGACGGGGCTTCAGTCGAGTTGCCCAAGCTCGGCACACCTGATGACTTTAAGGGCACATTGCGTCCCTACCAAGCTCGCGGCATGAGCTGGTTGGTCTTCATGGAACAGTTCGGATTCGGTGCATGTCTTGCAGATGACATGGGTCTTGGTAAAACGATTCAGTTGCTTGCGTTGATGGTTCATGAACGAGCGGTTGCTGGCGATGAGCAGGTCGGACCAACACTGATGATTGTTCCAATGTCGGTGATCGGGAACTGGGTGAAGGAAGCTGAGAAGTTCTCGCCTTCACTCAAGGTGATGGTGCATCATGGAATCGATCGAGCATTGGGCGAAGAGTTCACCAAGAAGGCGAGTAACTCAGATCTGATCTTGACCACATACGCATTGGCGCATCGGGACAATGAGCTGATCAATACTGTTCCATGGGCGCGTATGGTGCTCGATGAAGCACAGTTCATCAAGAACCCCGCAGCGAAACAATCCATGGCGGTTCGTGGAATTAAGGTCCCTAGACGGATCGCATTGACTGGTACTCCGGTCGAAAACCGGTTGTCTGAGCTTTGGTCGATTATGGATTTCTTGAATCCTGGATACCTCGGTTCAGCAGGTGGTTTCCGTAAGAAGTTCTCACTCCCGATCGAGCGTCATCGCGACCAGAACAAAATGGGCAAACTGCGATCAATGGTTTCTCCGTTCATTCTCCGACGAGTGAAGACTGATCCGACGGTTGTGTCTGATCTGCCTAAGAAAATTGAGAGTAAAGAATGGTGCGCACTCACACCTGAGCAAGCCAAACTCTACGAGGGATGTGTCCAACGGATGCTTAACGATGTCGACGGGTCTGAGGGGATTCATCGCCGAGGGTTGGTGCTCGCGGCACTTATCAAACTCAAGCAGATCTGTAATCATCCGGCGCAGATGCTCAAAGAGAATGATCCGCAGTTCGGGATGGTCATCGATCCGATGCGATCTGGTAAATGTGTTCGATTGCTTGAACAGGTTTCGGAGCTCACGAGTGAAGGGGATCAAGCGTTGATCTTTACGCAGTTCCGTCAGATGGGACATATCTTGAGCACGATGCTGAGCAATGAGATTGGCAAAGATGTTCTCTTCCTCCACGGCGGCACCCCGCAGGGTAAGCGTCAGAAGATGATCGATACATTCCAAGAGGCGACAGGGAAGAATCCGATTTTGATTCTCTCACTCAAAGCGGGTGGTGTAGGTCTGAACCTGACTGCAGCGACGCATGTGTTCCACTTTGACCGTTGGTGGAACCCCGCGGTTGAAAACCAGGCGACAGACCGTGCGTACCGAATTGGGCAGACACGAACAGTTCAAGTCCACAAGTATATTGTTCGAGGAACACTCGAAGAACGCATCGATGAGATGATTGAATCGAAGATGGAACTCGCAGAAAATATCATCGGGCACGGCGAGCGTTGGTTGACCGAGCTTGGATCTGATAAGCTCCGCGAGTTGCTCACACTGCGTACCGACACCATCGCGGATGAAATGTGAAAGGAGGAAGAATCATGAGCACACAACAAACACCAGGCGATCAACCTTTAAATTCAGCGGATTCTTCTTCGAAAGCGAAGAAGCTTTCGACAACTCCGCCGCCGGCACCGACGAGTGCGAAGAAAGCTTCCACTTCGGTGACGAAGAAGACAACAAAGAAATCGACAAAGAAAACCAAGAAGAAGGCTGGTGAGAGTTCGCCACCGCCAGCGCCACCTCGTGAAGGTCGAGTGGTGAATGTGATTCCTGCTTCGATGCTGAGCGCTTCGGTCCCGACTGCGCCTAAGAAGATTAAGCCTCAATATGCTTCGTTCAGATCATCTCGCAAATCGCTTGTGAATCCGCGGCGTGTTCGCGGGGGGGTCAAGCTTCGACACAAAGCAGGTGAGACCCCGCAGAGCTGGGTCACTCAGAGATTGTTGCGGGTTGCCGAGACAGGCGCGGTGGCCGAAGTCTACACAGATGGTATTGAGTACGGCCGATTGGGTCAGACCAAACGGTTGACTGTTGAAGATACACTCTGTGAGGGGATCATCCAAGGGCGGAGTGATAAGCCTTACACGACGACTATTCACCTCGACGAGTTTAGTGCGGAATCGCAAGAGAAGATTATCGCGGCCATGGCGGATCAGGTGCGGTATGCGGCCAAGCTGCTTGCGGGTGAACTTCCTAGTAATATTGAAGATGTGTTTGCGCCGCTCGGATTGAAACTCTTCCCTTCCGAACCTGACGATATGAACTTGAGTTGTTCATGCCCGGATTGGAATGAAAAGGAACCCTGGTGCAAGCACACGGTATGTCTCACTGCATTGCTTGCAGAAAAACTCGGTGAAGATCCGATGGCGATCTTCGGATTGCGTTCAATGCCAGGTCAAGAGTTGATCGACGGGTTGCGACAAAAACGAGCAGTCGGGGTGCAGGGTCCTGGACCATCACCGGTATTGCACCAGCATTTACCTGGGGTGTCAGATATCTCGTCGCCGCCTTTGGAGGATTCGATGGAATCTTTCTGGGAAGTGGGGAGCGGCCTTGAAGAACTTGATACACCGATTGCTCCGCCGACAGTGAACTGTGTTCTGTTGCGTCGATTGGGTCCGAGTCCGTTTACAAGCGGGAGCTTCCCATTGATCGGATTGATGGCGACTTGTTACCAACTCATCGGTGAAGCCGCGATCGAAGCAGAAAACTCGATTGATATCGAGTAGGCACATTGATAGCTCTATCACATGGCGCATGAAAAACCCTGCCGAAGCAGGGTTGTGTTGTGCAATGATATTTAATCAGTTGATGAACCTTTACGGGCAACCCTGATTAAAGAGTGACAGGAATGCGGACACATCAAAGAAGTTGAATGAGCCATCCCCTGTGAAGTCGGCAGCAGGATCACTTGCGTTGAATGCGATCACAAATGCCGAGATATCAAAGAAGTTTAATACACCATCATCAGTGAAGTCAGCGGGACAGCTGCTCGCGATGGTAAACGAATCAATGTAGGTTTGCCATCCAAAGTTTTTGGCGTACATTCCCATGATCCAGAATGTTGTGTCATCATTTGGATCGATCGCGATATCGAGATAATCACCCCAGCGCCCGGAAGTCCCGGTGTCACCAATCGCAACTTGGATTGGATCGCTCATCGTTCCCAAGGGGTCCGATGGGGTGCGTCCAGAGACTTGGATGCTTGCATATTCTGATGCGCTTGAACGCGACATTGTGAGTCCTACATTGTGGAACTTGTCGGTGTAAATCGCAGGGAAGAAGTGGTGTTGTGTTATGGTGCCATCCACTTCGCCTTGCTGGACGAGGAATGGGTCTGCATCAGTGTTGGGCCACCCGTTCGTGTCGATGTGGTACCAACGGGCAAGGGTTCTTTGTGAGTCTGTTCTGATTCCGTGCGCGGTGTAAAGATTCCCATCTCTCGAATGCACATTCATCAGGCGTCCATCAAGAGTAGAAATCAAGCCGCCGTCGAGATTTGGGGCTTCGTTGGGAGAAGATGCGGATGCGAGTCCATCTACAACGATTGATTCCACAGACGGTGAGTTGAGTGGATCATTGATCGTCCAAACTCTGAGAGATGTCGATGACTCTCTTGAGAGGAAGAAACACTGAGGCGCAGGACCAAACATCTGAGCAACCTGCACGGATGCGCCGCCTGGAGCAAGGTCGGTGATGACGACAGGATCTCCGGTGAGCATCGGGGTTTTATCAAAGATACGGAAGAGTGCGCCGCCGAATCCGCCACCGCTTGGACCGTTGAGGAAGAAGAGGTTCCCGGTGACATAGTACGCGTTGTCGTCAAATCCAAATCCTGGGTAATCGACCCAGAAGTTGTCACTGCCAACTTGAATCACTGACGAAGTACGGTATTTATACCAGATGCCGTTGGGATCGGAGTCATCAGAGATTGCGATATCGATCCAGGACTCGGTATCTCCGACCTGTTCGAGTGCGACGACGACGAACCGTTCCGTCTTGTGATCGTAGAAACACTTTGGATCAAATACAAAGCTTGAATCTGCACCGACAGTTTCAAAGAAACCGGGGAACCCTGGGGTGCCGAGGTGTGTTGAGAATGTTTGTGTGCCATCTTTGGTAAAGAAAGCAATTGCTGCATTGACGGTTTCGACGATGTGGTTGGGTCCAACCGCGAGCGATGGGTCTGGCGGAGACCACTCGGTTTGTGAAATCGCTTCGAACCCGGCGCCGCCGGCAATGTTCACACGATCCATTTCGATCGCTTGTCCGACTGGCAAAGCGCCCTCGGGGTTGCCCGCGTTGAGTGTTTTATCTCGTGAATGCTTTGGGAGTTCGTGCTTGATGAATTTCTTGTCACCTGCAAATGGGCCGGTGAGTTGGCGTTGAACGGGGAAGTCTCGCGTATCAATTACAGTTGGTGCAATGGTCCATCGGACAAATTTTGATGAATCGCTCAGGTCAATCGGTGCGGGGAGCTGAGAAGCGGGGAGTCCTTGAGCATTGCGAGCCCCTTCAGGCTGAAAGCTTTGGGGTGCGTTTGATGCGGTTTGGCTCGCACATCCAGCGAGGAGCATCGCGCTCAATGCTCCAATTGCAGCAGGAGCAAGTGTGGATTTCCAGCTCGGCTGGTGAATTCGGTAGGTGTTGAACATCTTGAGACCTCTATATTGATGTTGATGACGAATGACAGACTTCGCACACTCAGAAGTATTGCCAATGTGATGATGATGCAGTCGGTCATTGCGAATTGCATGACTGAGTGTTGACATCAGTTTTTCGGCCGGAATCGGCCTCAACGAGAAAGAAAACCCGTTATTTGTGAGTATACAGCAACTCGCTGATCTCAGATACGCAAAAAATGAGAAACGGTTGATCGAAAACCAGAAACTGGTAGAGGGTTTCTTGTTGACCTGTCTTGGATGGTGTCTAAACTTCCACTCCTAAGCGGAGCCCGACATGACGGACGCTGGTTTTCAGCAGAGGCGTGTCGATGGGTCATCTCGAGTGGTTCGGTATGTGTTTGTGCATGCATCGAATCGCGCAGCCGATTTGATCTCGCTCTAAGTTGAATGCATATGTGCAGACAACGACCTGCTGCGGCTGCATGCTCGACCTTGTGTCTGGTGTGATCAAGCCGTGATTGACGGATTGATTACACGATGCAATCGAAAGATTGGATCAAAGATACGGAGAATGAGCAAACGCGCAGCGAAGAAATAGACGATAAGAAGAGCACGGTGAGAGAAAGATATTCAAAGATACACTGCCCCATGGTGTAATGGTAGCACAGCTGGTTTTGATCCAGTCGGTCCAAGTTCAAATCTCGGTGGGGTAATTTTTCTTTCTTCTTATTGGCTCTGAAGCCTTATCTATCCAAACTCTTCAATGCGTAGTTGCCAACCGCAACGATGGCAGACACAAACAAAGCAACCAACTTAGAAGCGATTATCCTTGCCGCGGGCAAAGGGACTCGGATGGAATCCGATCTTCCCAAGGTTTGTCATCCCGTTGGTGGCCGTCCGATGGTCTGTGCAGTGGTCGAGACTTGTCTCGAAGCGGGATGCAAGCGTGTTGTAGTGGTTGTGGGATACAAGCAAGAACTCGTTCGCGAGGCGCTCGCACGATACGGTGATCTCGTAGAGTTCGCGGTTCAGCACGAACAACTCGGTACCGGACACGCGGTTGTGAGTGCTCTCGATGCATACCCATTGGCAATGCAGGACAATACAGATGTCTTCGTGCTCTGTGGCGATGGACCATTGATCCGGACATCGACCCTTTCCTCAATGCTTGAGCGGCATCGATCGACCGGTGCAGATGCGACACTCGCGACTAGTGTGATTGATGATCCTGATGGTTACGGACGCATTGTCCGCAACGCTGAAGGTGGATTCCAACGGATCATCGAGCAGAAGAACGCAAGCGATGTTGAGCTCAAAATTAATGAAGTCAATCCGAGTTATTACTGCATGAACTCTCGCGCAATGTTTGACGCACTCAAGCAGGTGAATCGCAATGAACTTACCGGTGAATACTATATTACCGATGTGTTCGAGTTGATGCTCAAAGCAGGCAAACGCGTTGAGGTGATCGACGCGGTGCCGCCACAAGATATCCTGAGCATCAATACGCTTGAGCATCTTGCTCAGGTCGATGCGATTTATCGTGAACGAAAATCTTCTGGCGATCACGCCACCACCGAAGGGACTGTCTGATGTCCGACTTGAAAATTTTCGCTGGGCGCAACTCGAAAGATCTTGCGCATCGTATTTGTCGAGAGATCGGCGTCGAACTCGGCAAAGCACGCACCAACTTGTTTCCTGATGGTGAAGTGTTCGTCAAGCTCGATGATGATGTTCGTGGACGCGATTGCTATGTTGTGATCTCAACGTGTGAACCGGTGAATGACAACTTGATGGAACTCTTGGTGTTCTGTGATTGTCTCAATCGTGCGAGCGCCAAGTCGGTGACCATGGTGATGCCTTACTATGGGTATGGACGGCAAGATCGCAAAGATGAAGGACGCGTCCCGATCACTGCGAAGCTCGTTGCCAACCTGATCACTGCATCAAATGCGGATCGGGTACTCGCGATGGATCTCCACGCAGCACAGATTCAGGGTTTCTTCGATATCCCGGTGGATCACTTGTCTGCGACTCCTGTTTTTTACGATTATTTCGAGTCAATCCGTGCGGAACTGGGAGATCTGTGCTTGGTATCGCCTGATGTTGGCAATGTCAAAGTCGCAGAGTCGATGGCGAACCTGCTCAATGCGGATCTTGCGATCATCAACAAACGAAGACTCACCGGAGACACCATCAAGGTTGGTCATCTGATCGGTGATGTAAAGAATAAAACGGTCCTCATGTTCGATGACATGATCTCAACGGGGGGCACAGTGGTCGAAGCAGCAAAGCTGGTTATGGAGGAGGGTGCAACCGATGTGATTTGTGCCGCGACCCATGCGGTGCTTGCTGGACCTGCAATGGACAAACTCGCCGCATCACCGATTTCAAAGATTGTGGTCACCGACACAATCCCAGAAGGCAATCGTTGCGAGAAGATTAGAGACAAGCTTGTGGTACTCTCGGTCGGCGAGATGCTCGGGCAAGCAATTAAACGAATTCATGATAATCAATCAATCAGTGAACTCTTTGCCCGCACCGCGGGCGCCAAGCGTTGAGTGATTGTCATGGACTGCAAGAACAACAAGAGTCATTTAAGAAAAAGGAGAATAAAATGAGTGACACAACAACAGGGCTCGTCGCAGAAGTGCGCGAGCGGACAGGAAGTCGATACGCACAACGGGTTCGCCAAGCAGGCGGACTCCCAGCAGTCGTGTACGGCCATAAGCAAGAGCCAGTATCCATCACCCTCGATGCACATTCCACAATCGGGCATCTCTCAAAGGGTGAAAAAGTTTTCCACATGGATCTTCAAGGTGAGAAGCAGTATGTATTGCTTAAGGACCTTGGATATGACTACCTCGGGACCAATATCATCCACGCGGACTTCGCTCGCGTAGATATGGACGAACGCGTCGATACCAGAGCGCACCTCAAGTTCGTTGGTGAAGCAGAAGGACTCAAAACCACCGGTGCGATCATGATGCACCCAATCACTGAACTCCAACTCAACTGTACAGTGACCAACTTGCCTGACGACATCATTGTTGATGTTTCAGAAATGCAGGTCGGGGATGCAATCCATGCTTCAGATGTGACCCTTCCAAAGGACACCATGAAGCTCGTCACCGATCCGAATGCAATCATCGCACAGATCGTGATGAAGGCAGTGATGGAAGAAGAAGGCGAAGCAGCAGAAGTTGATGCCGAAGGCGCAGCTCCTGAAGTGATCACAGAAAAGAAGGATGCTGAGTAATGAAACTGATTGTGGGACTTGGCAATCCTGGGGCTCAGTATGAGCGGACACGGCACAACGCCGGGTTTATGGCTGTCGATCTGCTTGCCCAACGGCACGCAGCAGGACAGATCCCAAAGAGCCGATTCCACGCGGTGACACTCGATGCGATCATCGGGACCGAGAAGGTGCTTCTGATGAAACCGACCAAGTATATGAACTTGTCGGGGCAATCAGTCGGGGAAGCGATCCGCTTCTACAAGCTCGATCCAAAGGAGGACTTGATTGTTCTCGTCGATGACATCGCATTGCCGGTTGGATTCATCCGAGTCCGCAAGACCGGGTCTGCAGGCGGACACAACGGGCTTTCTAATATTGATCAGCTTTTGGGTGGTGCAGACTATCCCAGAGTTCGGATCGGTGTCGGGAATGTTCCCAAGTTCATGAACCAGGCGGATTGGGTCTTGAGTAAGTTTATGAAGGAAGAACACGACGATGTGGACCGGAGCATAAAAGCTGCTGCCGACGCAACCCAGTGCATGCTCGATGAGGGGATATCAAAGGCAATGAACGCTTTTAATACCAAACTCGTCAAGCCAAAGCCTGAGAAACCTACGCAGACTCAAGTGTCATCAAAGCAATCAGATTCAGAATCAGATACACCGAATTTAAACAACGAAAACTCATCGACTCATCAAGGGTCGGATACGAACATGGAGAATAAAAATGTCAACTGAAACAGAAGTACGCACCGGCGTTTACGAGGGCATGTTCCTTGCAACACAGACCGCTGCAGCATCATTCGGTGATCTCATCGATCACATCAACACACTCTTCGAGCGTGCAAACGCTGAAGTTATCTCGATGAAGAAGTGGGACGAGCGTCGTCTTGCCTACGAGATGGACAAGCAAAAACGAGGCGTATACATCCTCGCATACTTCAAGTGCCCAACCGATATGGTTTCGCATCTTGAGCGCGATGTGGTGATCTCAGACAAGCTCATGCGTGTGCTCGTCACTTCGGCAGAGCACCTGACTGAAGAAGAAATCGCGGCACATAATGACATGGATGGCATCGCGACCGAAACCAAGCTCAAGGCAGAAGCTGGCGAAGTCAAAGAATCAGAAGGATCCAAGAAGGTCCATCTTGGTGCACCAGTTGCAGCCGAGGTAGCACCTGTTAAAGAAGAAGCGAAGGCTGAAGCACCTGCTGAAGATGCTGAAGAAGCATCCGCAGCGCCCGCAGCAGAGTAATTGACTCTTTGGGCTCGATTTCGCCTGTTTGCGGGATTGCACCCAAAGATATAATCAGTTGGAAAACCTATGATTTACCTGCAGATTCCGTGTGTTCACACACGGAATCTGTTTGGTATTATGCTACACTAGATGAGTCCGCCAGATCGGTGGACACAATGGAGATACAGATGGCAAGTTTCAATAAAGTCATGCTCATGGGAAACCTCACACGCGATGTAGAGGTTCGGCACACCTCAGGGAACACCGCAGTTGGCAAGTTCGGGCTCGCGGTTAATCGCAAGTTTAAAACCCAATCAGGCGAACAACGCGAAGAAGTTACTTTCGTCGATTGTGAAGCATGGGGACGAACCGCAGAAGTCATGGCACAATACCTCAATCGAGGAAGCCCGGTCTTTATTGAAGGTCGACTCAAGCTTGACCAATGGGAAGACAAAAATGGTGGTGGTAAGCGATCAAAGCACATGATCGTGGTCGAGAACTTCCAGTTCATCAACTCTGGCCAAGGTGGCGGCAACCAAGGCGGCGGCGGCGGTGGAAACTATGCCAACTCCAATGCAGGTGGGGGATCGCAAGACGGATACAACAGCGGTAACCAGGGTGGTGGAAACTTCGGCGGCGGTGGCAACAGCGGTGGTGGAGACATCAATCACGACGATATCCCATTCTAATCTGCTCGAGAGCATCCAAGCTGAACCATCAGAATATACAAGCACAGGCCATCCAATCATTTGGGTGGCCTGTTTATTAGAGATGAAAGCTGTTCTGGGAGGCTAATTCATTCACCAGCAATGGATAAGAGCGATATTGACTGCCTACACTCCTTTCCCGATGAAGGTCAATCAATGATCTCGTCGGCACCTCTTGTTGGGGCGTTGCACCGTGTGATGCTCCTTAACTCCTCCGGCATGATCGAAGATCAAACCCGGATCAGGACAGCGAAAGGACCATATTTATGGCACGCTCAGTAAAACTTCTCCTTACCGAAAATGTAGATAACCTCGGAATCGTTGGCGATGTCGTCAATGTTCGCCTTGGTTACGCTCGTAACTACCTTCTCCCGTTCAACTACGCGACTACACCAAGCGATGAACTGATTGCATCACTCGCTGAGAAGCGATCGATTGCCGAGAAAGATGTTGCGGCTCGACGAGCAGCGCGTGAAGAAATGATCGGCAAGCTCGACGGCCAACAACTCACACTCACCCGTGCGTGTAATGACCAAGGTCAGCTCTACGGGTCAGTCACACAGCAAGACATCTCAACGGCACTCAAGGAAGTTGGGTTCACCGTTGCACCACGCGAAGTTCGTCTTCCAACGACCATCAAGCGTGTTGACAGCTTTGATATCCATATCAAAGTTGACTCAGATCTTGAAGCGAACATCAAACTCTGGGTTGTTGCAGATCGTGAACTCGATCTTGATGACAGCGACGAGATGGAGTTCGATAACGAAGGCGAGCTGATCGAAAAGAAGAGCAAGAAACCAGCAGCAGCAGCTCCAGCGCCCGAAGCTGAAGCAGCACCTACTGAATAAGTAGTCAATCAAAAAACAACTTGAAAGCCGACTCAATTGAGTCGGCTTTTTTCGTATGGTTGTGGATTCTATAGACATAAAAAAACGCCCGATTGGGCGTTTTGGTTTGGATATGTTTACAGACGAATTAGTCCCCGTCGGTGTCATATGGAGGCGTGAATCGAGCAACCGCGACATCACCAATGGTGAAGTGCGAGATGTTGACGCCGTTGGTGACCATGAAGAGGATCATGAGTTTTTGATCGTCGCGACTTTTGCTCATGTTTGGGGTTTCGTTGATCCCTGTGAGCGTGCTCCCCCGTGTGTACCGCACTTGGTAGGTATTCGTATCTTGGTACTCATATCCTACCGCTTCGTACTCATTACCGTTGTCATCGATCAGAAGCAGCGGGACATCAAGTGGAGCTTCACTGGCTGCATCTGAGAAGAATCCGATTGCAGAGTCTGCGCCAACTTCAACCTTGAGCAGGCGTTGTCCAGGTCCGACGAAGAACTTCTCAACACGGAGCTTTCTACTGTTTCCAGCATTCCTTCTGCCTACCTCTGTTTTCATATCAAATACATGTTCGCCATCGATCACAAGGTTGTCATCATCGATTGTAAATCCTCGACGAGCAACCTGAGTAGACATCATCTGACTCAATGCGGTAGAGCTTCGAAGCAGATTTGGACGTTCAGCTTCCGTGACTCTGACAACCTTTGAGTTGTCGAGTTTTCTCGCGCCTGATTCGCCCTTGAGTAATGATCCAGATGTAACCACTTTATCGCGTGACTGTGGGTTTGCAAAATCGACAGGGTCAGGCATGGAATCCGTAAGTACCCGAGCGTTGCGGACACTCAATGAAATTGGTGAGAATCCCTGGGGGACCACAAACTCAAATGCCATCGGGATGCGAGACTTTGCACCAACGGAAGTGATGAACACATCTTTGGAATCAAATCTCCATCGGCCGTAGGTGTCAGGTGTTGAAGATTCCGAAACAGTTGCAATCGGGAAGACGGACTTTGTCTCTCCATCTTCGTTTTCGACGACAAGACGGAAGTGCCCGTTGGAAATGACGAGATTGCCACCCTTTTTACCGCGTTCTTTTGCGCCGGGTTCGAACTCAATGACATATCCCGCGATATAGCCATTCGTGACTGGTTCCGAATCAACATCGAGGTATTTCTGGGGCTTGTCATCCCGGTAATCTATCAATAGCTCGCTCATTTTTTCGGAGCCATTGGTGTTGCCTACGGTGTAGGTTGAAGTGATTTTGAAATCGTCGGGATTGATCGCATTTCTTCCCGATCCATCACCTGCAGATATGCGCCCGGCGAATCCAACAAGTTCGAGTTCAGGATACCACTTTGCAAGTGGTTCGCTTGTGCTCATGGTGCCGTTGGAGAGATTGCCATAGATCATCGCGACGATTTTGTCTGCAGGAATCCAGAGTGTGTCCGCTCTGACCAATGCACCGGCGCCTGTTGCGCGATCCTCGGAGTAGTAAATCGGTTGATACCCAAAGAAGTTAGTAGAGAACCGCATCGAACCGATCCCGATGATCAGAATACCGGTGGTGATCACGCTGATGCTCAAGCCGCAGATTGCTCCACCGGCATAATCAACAGCGCCATTATTCTTGATGTTGCCTGAGACAATTTTATCAGTTGCTGCTCGGAGTATCACAAGGGATACAACGAATGGAACAATGAGTGCAACTCCGAAAGCAACGCTTTCAACAAACGATAAGAACCCGCGTTCTGGGCTCATCGCGATGAGCTTGAGTGCGATTGGTTCCCAGACACCGAATGCGATCGCGCCTGCGACAACTACACAGAGCAGGTGCAAGAGCGAGTTGAATACGCCTCGGATCATCCAGGCGTATGCCAATCCGAGCACGAGCAGGATGACGATGATGTTCATAATCATGGTTTGGTCTTTCCGTCTACTTCCCATTGATCAGTGTGCTGACGCGGGATTCATATTTCTATCTCTTGAGCAACTCTTCTATCGGGTCGTGTGTTCTCAGCTTGTTGATGCAGGCTTTGAAGGTGATTTCGATGAGCTCTTCTTGCTTGATGACTTCTTGCTCGATGATTTGCTCACAGTAATCCGTGAGACTTCCTCGATGCTTGTGAGTCCTTCAACTGCTTTTCGAAGCGCAGTTTGTTGTACGGTTGGAAGTGAGCGTTTTCGCATTGCGGTGCGGAGCCCGTTCCAATCTTGTGCTGCGATCGTCTTGCGTTCTTCATCTCCGATCGGGAAGACACCAAAGCAACCAGTCTGGCCGACATACCCAACACCATTACATACGGGACAAACCTCAGGCTTGTTGCGGATAAGGACTTGTCCACCCTTTTTATTGAGCTGTTTGACCTTGTCTGCAGGAAGGCCAAGTTTCTTGAGGATTTCAGGGCTCGGCTGATAGCCAACCTTACAGTTGCCACAGAGCACCCGGAGAAGCTTCTGAGCGACCACGCCTTTGAGGCCTTCAGCTGCGAGCTTCGGATCTCCAACTGCACGAACATATTGTTGGATCGCGGAGATTGCACTGTCTGTTTTGATTGAGAGGTAAACCCGTGATCGGTCAAGATCCGCAGCGGCGATGTTCTTGCCCGTGCTTGCATCAGGCAAATCACAGATCGATACAATATCCGGGTCACGGCGAAGGGTTGATCGAACGAGCGTCGCAAAGTCCGGACCGTCACCAGTCGCATCAAACTCGATCTGCTTAACGCCCTCAAGTGCATCTTCAATCTCGTATTCGATGGATTGGATGTTCGATGTGTAGGCATCATGCAAGTTAAGCAACGAGTACATCGTGGTGGTTCGCCCATTGTCGCTCGGTGCAGCAAGCAGCACAACCCCAGTGGTTTCCTTTGCCCATGATTTGAGTTCGGTGAGTTGCTTGTCAATCAATCCTAAATCTTCAGGCTTGCGGCGGACAGCCTGATGTGGGTTGAAGGTCATCGAGAGCACCATGCCGTTCTTTGATCCACTCGATACAAGCTTGAGTGTGATATTGGACATGGACTCGCTTGAGATCGTGACTTCACCCGAGAGCTTGCGTCGGCGATCTTTCAGATCAAGCCCGGCGCATTTCTTCCAGAAATCAATCACCTGAATTGCATCCGCCTTTGCTAAAGGTTCACCTGCTTGACGGACACCGTCGACAAGCATGGATGCTGCGTAGGTGCTTTCATTTGCGGGGATGATGTCGATTTGTGATGCATGGGCATGGTGACCCGCAATAACGATTTCTTCAGCGGCGACACGCACCGCGTATGCGGGCACCTCTTTGTCAGGCGGAGTAACCTTCATCTTATTCGCACCGACAATGGTGAGCTCTGAGGTGCCGAGTTTCTTGGCTTCTCGTTTGTCATCTCGTTTCTGTGACATCTCTGAGAAGTCGAGCCTGAGTTTGGCGTGCTCAGGGATTCGTTCATCCTTGTTGGCAACCATCATGAAGATGCCAAGGTCGATCGCCAGTATTATTGTCGCACCGATGAGACCCGCTGCGAACCCTGCAATTCCTCCCATAGGCAACAAGATAATTAATGCCAACGCAGCCAGCCCGAAGACCATATGAATCGCATTCCATTTTTCTTGTCCGAGGAAGAATCTCTGTGCGTGTTTATCAAAGTGGGATGAAAGCATCCACGCCCACCCGACGAATGGAAGAAGCATCAAGATCGCTTTCCACCAAGAGACAAGCACAAAGGTATCTGCAGCTCCGAGTGTGAACATCGAAGATCCGAGCGTGAACGAACCAGTGGGTTCGCCAATAGTAAGAAATAAAGAATCGAGCACCGTCGTGTCCTCTCCTGGGTCGGTTTTATTCGCAATCAGTACCGATTTGGTCACTGATCACGAGAAAGACATTGGCATCAATCATGATGCGTATCTATTGGTCATTCAAGATACATGTCATTGTAGTGGCATTTCACCCGCCGTACCATCTATAGGCCACGGATAAAGCGGTGCGGAATGACATCTGAGTCCAGAAAATGACCCGGATTGTTATGAGATGACTCCACCCATGGATGGTGGAGGATTATACAAACTTCTTGAGCTTCATCTGAAGCTCATCCACATTCGGCGATGCTTCAAGCGCGGTCCGCATATGGATGTATTCATCCTCGACAAGTTTCACAAGCGAGTCATTAAAGTCGATCATCCCGATCTGCTGAGCTTCGATGGAGTTGAGCACTTCACGGAGATCGCCTTCGCGTTCATCAAGGATGTACTTCTTGACCACACCATTGTTGATGAGGATTTCGAGCGCAGGGATTCGGAAGATTTTTTCATGCAATGTCGGCAATAGCTTCTGATACACGAATGCACGCATCTGGAAGGCAAGAATCTTCCTCACCTGATCTACTTCTTCTTGCGGGAATAGTCCGTAGATACGGGAGAATGTCTGGGTCGTTGATGAAGCATGGATCGTACCGAATACCAAGTGACCGGTTTCCGCCGCGTGCAGTGCAGCTTCAAAGGTTTCCTGGTCACGCATTTCACCAATCAATACCACATCCGGGTTTTCACGAACCAAAGCACGCAATCCGGTCTTAAAGTCAAGGCAGTCAAGCCCGATCTCGCGTTGGTTGATGGTTGCTTTGCGATCTTCAAAGATATATTCAATCGGGTCTTCGAGCGTAAGAATGTGCACACTCTTGCGTGCATTGATGTAATCAATCATCGACGCGATCGTGGTCGATTTGCCTGAACCAGTCACACCACAAAGCAGCACGATTCCCTGAGGCTGCATCGCGACTTCTGACATGATCTCTGGGAGATACAACCCCTCGAATGGAAGGATCTCAGAGGTAATGTTTCGTGCGGCGACCGAGATAGTTCCTCGGGCTTGGAAAAGATTCACACGGAAACGGTGCTTCTCGTCATAGTTGTATGCAAAGTCGACCGACCCAAACTTGTGAAGATCTTTCATCTGTTCGTCGGTAAGGATCTCTTTGGTGATTTTGAAGAACTCTTCAGCCGAGACCGGATCGACATCCATCGCTTTGAGCGTACCACGCATACGGATCTTGGGTTTCTGATTGGACTTCATGATCAGGTCCGAAGCGCCGAACTTGATGGTTGCTTTGAGGAAGTCGCCCCAACGTGTTGCGTGCGGGTCTTTTTTCCTGATAGTTGGGTCTAGATCGACATGTCCAGCGGAAGCGGTAGAGGATGGTGAATCGGTGACGCTCATTGTGTGATGGTCCTTCGTATCTTTCTATATTGCAGCACAAGATGCGGTGCATCGCAATGGGGGAGCATTATACGCGTGATCTTGCTGCAAATGCCTGATTCATCAAAAACACGACCTGCCAAAGTCCATTGAAATCAGTTTTGACAACATTGGGAGAATACCCACTTGCAGCGATTTCTGTTCGCTTATCAACCAGTACCGGTTCCACAGCGAGGAACCATTTCAGTGAGAGAATTGTTCTTGGCAGAGACAAAATCCATAAGAATTGGCAAAGAAATCCAGTAAAAAAGCGGGTCAATGGACCCGCTTGGTATGAACATAATTTGAACTCGACTTACTTGGCGCCGACGGGTTCAGCTTCTTGATCCAAAGCACTCAGGAAGTTGGATTCGAGTTCGACACGAATCTTTTCCATTGCCTTGTTCTGAATCTGACGGACGCGTTCTTTGGTGACGCCGATGATCTGCCCGACCTGTTCAAGGGTCATGGGTTTCTCGAAACCACCGGTTTCAAGCCCAAAGCGGTGCTCAAGCACGGTGCGTTCAACATCTGAGAGATCCGCACGGTTTGCGACAACGATCTCACGAACTTCCGATGCGGTGTCCTTTTCAAAGTCCGCCCGTTTGGTTTCGAGGAAGTTGGACTTCTCGAGTTTGGGGTCGAAATCAGTCGGGAACCGTTGACGGTACTTGCTCAGTTTCATGCCCTGACGGGAGAATGCTTTGAGAATCGCACGACAGGCATAGGTTGAGAACTTGAATCCTCGACCCGCATCGAACTTATCGACTGCACGCAGAAGCGCCATGTTGCCTTCAGAAACGAGATCGGCAAAGTCGACCTCGCTCATCCGTGTCCGCTTGGCCATCGCGAGGACCAACGCGAGGTTGGTTTCTGCAATTTGTTCGCGGATACGATCAGACTTGCGGAACCAGTGCAAAAGCAGATCTGCTTGCTCTGGGGTTGGTTTTTTGTCTGCATGCTCCCAGACTTCCATCTGAAGCTTGTACACACGGTATCGCGAGTAGTTGAACTGGTGGAAAAGCACCCGTTCTTCTGCACCAGTCAAAATGACCTGCTGCGATGATTTCACCGTCCTGGTCCGGGTGATCGATGAAATATCATCCATCACTGGGTGGTACCAAGTGGTGTCTGGCTTTGCGATATCGGGTGCATCTTCGTAGATGTTCTGCTCGGCATCATCTTCGTAGAAGACTTCCGAGTCGATAAAATCCTGCTCTTTGAGCAAGATCTGGGTAAGCAAACGCTCGTCTTCGTGCGAGAGTTGGCGCGATGTTTTGCCTGCACGCGTGGAGGTGCGGGAAACGCCGACGCGATGCCTGCGCCGCATCTGCTCGAGTGGGCTTGGGTTGTTGTTTGTTGCTTGCATCAGTGCTGTCTCCAACCGCTACGATCCTGCAGCGGGTTGTTGTGATGATCGACCTGCATCTTTCATCACTATTGATTTCCATACATCAGTTTGCTCTTGCAGAAGATGTCTTCCAGCGAACCAATGCGTGATTGTCTTGTACAGAATGCTCTCAAAGTAAGAACATTCAACCGTCACAACTTGTTCCGTTTCAGTTGAACTTTCGTTCACCCGATCTAAAACCCGTTGTTGTTCGACCCTGAGACTGAAAAAGTTAAAAACTTCTTCAAAACAAATTTGTCATGGGGGTCAATCCCATTTCCTAGTATGTGATTACCACGCACATCCAGTGTGCATGGGTACGACGGCTGCTTGATTCGGCCGGGTCTGAAGTTGGCCAGGCGTCGATTGGATGGGTTTCAAAGTTCAACTTTGAAGAAGTCATCACGACGCGTTCTGGTCCATGTATGGGCCTCAAGCGGTTTGGCAGGGTTTCCCCTCCAGCAAGTACATTGATAAGTGGTGATGAGTTCGTCGGTTAGCACCGATTTGCTCTCTGCTTTATCGTCAACACTCGCTCCTAAGAGGTACGAATGAAGATGGTATAAAGTTTCGTTTCAGACACCTGAAATGCACAAATTCTTTGATTGTCAGCCGAAAACTTGCGAAGTCGACTCGGTGATTTGTTCGATCCAATGGGGTTTTTTACTCATTGATGAAAATTTTTCATCGATTCTGAGCATTTTTCCATCAAAGTCATCCCAATCACAGCGACACATCCATGGGTCTGATTGAGTCGTCATCCTGACAACTCATGTGGATTTAGGCAATTTGAGCTTGAAAAGAGAGTGGTTGACGCCCGATAAAATCGTGCCTAGTGTCGTCCACCGTTTCTTCAAGAGACGATCCGCAGGCTTGACTTCGTCGCGCCGTCGGTTTGCCTTCATCCGGGCCGCCAGTATACACAAATCACATGTAAGTAGCAACAAGCAACCTGCATGAAAGACCCAAACATGACGAGTTTATTTAAATTTGGGGTATTGTGTCCATACATCGCGGCATTGTGTACATTTCATCCACAATTTTGACACGAATCATTCACCCAGTTCAGGTGATACGCATTCGCGATCATAGAAAGTGAGTCCATCACATGGCATTTGAACTCCCAGAACTCCCATACGCATACGACGCACTCGAACCACATTTCGATGCACGCACCATGGAAATCCACCACACCAAGCATCACGCGGGGTACATCGCCAAAGCGAACGCTGCTTTGGAAGGCACCGATTGGGATGGCAAGTGCTTTGGTGAGATCCTCGGCCGCATCAAAATGGTCCCTGAGAACATCCGCACCACCGTCCAGAATAATGTTGGTGGATACGCAAATCACCTCCTTTTCTGGACCATCCTCGCACCAGCTGGCCACGGTGGTGGCGGCGAACCAACCGGCGAACTCGCAGAAGCAATGAATGCCGCATTCGGTTCATTCGCCAAGTTCAAAGAAGAGTTTGCCAATGCTGCAGCGACCCGTTTCGGGTCTGGATGGGCATGGATGGGCTTTGACGCGGACGGCAAACTCCATGTTGGTTCAACCGCCAACCAAGACTCCCCGATCATGTTCGGACACAAGCCTTTGCTTTGTCTCGATGTCTGGGAGCACGCGTACTACCTCAACTACCAGAACCGCCGTCCTGATTACATCAACTCGTTCTGGGAAATCGTGAACTGGGAACAGGTCGCCAAGAACTACGCACAGTGGAAGAGCTAATCTTCACAAAGTTGAAGCAATAGATTTGAATTGAATATTGAATCAAACCCGCAGCTAATGGCTGCGGGTTTTTTTGGCCGTAGTATTGGATGTGAATAAGAAAAACATACTGCTCACCATCTGGCTTTTGCTCCCGATCATCATTGTGTCGTTGTTGATGGTTTGGATTTTCTACTCGCTCGACAAAGACCGTCTGATGGATGACGCGCCCCCAGTGGGTGCGGGTGCGGGTGATACGGGGAACGCGAATGCTCTGGGCCAATGGCTCGCCGGTCGCGATGCAGATGCAGTCTCACGAGCACTTGATGCAAGGCGCGAGGGGAGAGCGATTGATCCGCGTGAGTGGCCAGGCGGGGTCATGTTCCAGATTCAAGTTGATACGGATTTACCCGATGATGCTCGATTGATGTTTACGCTCATCCATGACGAACAGGGAAAATACACTTCCACTGGACTTGGTCCAAAGACCGACACCTACTACACCAAAGGGTTTACCCAAGAACAACTCAAAGGCTCATTCTTTGTTATCTGCGAATCATTCCCAATGCGTGTCGTCAATGGATTTGAGGATGAGTCAGGGCGTTCATTGCGTATTGTGTCGATTGATCCTCAGATACCAGTATCTGATTTGCAAGTCTCCGATCCGATGGTGGTCATCGTGCGAATAGATTCAATATACGAGGAGTCGCCTTGAGAATACTGAGTCGAAAAATCTGGCGTGCGTTCCCTGAACTTGATCAGTTCGATGACGATGTTTGTCGAAGGTACATCCGTCAGGCGAGGAAGCTTGGTAATTCCACGAAGGGTGCGTTTTTCGTGATGCTCGTACTTCCACTGAGCTTTGTATTGTGGGCTGGGCTCATGTTCAACTTTGATGCGATCATGTATTATCTTGAGAGTTGGCACAATATTGAAATCTTTGACTTCCTCAGTTCTTCATTCAGGGATGTATTTATTGCGATTCGATTGACAGGATACATATGGTTCCCGGTTCTTTGCATGGCAATCGTTCGTGATCGTTGGCTCAATCGGTGTATTCGCAAGCAACTTTCAGGGATCAAATGCGGAGCATGCGGTTACTCGTTAATCGGGCTCTCACTGATGAAAGATTCTGAGGAACCATCAGTCACATGCCCAGAGTGTGGGCATCATATTGTGTTGCGTGAAATGGGGCTCTCCAAAGCGGACATCGACCCAACACTCATCACTGAAAAAAAATCAAGTATCTAAAACACGCAAGTGCTTGAACCCAGTCCCGAGCACATCGCGGCTCTTGGTGCTCAACCAATTATCAAGCACTTCCGCGTATACGCTTCGGAAATCAGCAGTATATTTGAGATCGCCGTTATCGAGATTCGTCAATGATGGATGACGCGAGTGGAACCCGCCTTTGACCTTTGATCCAACCATAAACATTGGCGCAGCGGTCCCGTGGTCGGTGCCGCGAGATGCGTTCTGTCCGACGCGTCGTCCGAACTCACTAAAACACATGGTGGTGACGCGCCCGTCGTTGCCCTGTGCCTTGAGATCCTTCTGGAACGCGAGTACCGCGTCGGAGAGTTCTTTGAGTAATCGTGCGTGCGATCCGGGTTGGTTGGCGTGTGTGTCAAAGCTGCCGATCGACGCGTAGTACACACGGGTTTTGATCCCGCCTCGGATCATCGACCCGATCATGCTCAACTGCTTGCCGAGCTTTGATCCTGGATAGTTCACCAAAGGCTTCGCCGCGACTGCTTTGCGGATCATCTCTGATGACAGCTGCGCATCCATCGCGGTGCGCAACAAGAACGCGTTGTTGGAATCATGGTCGTGATCAGAATCTTCTTGTGTTTGGTTTGTTGTAAGTTGCTGGTGATTGTTGATGATGTCCTGGGAGAACTTGCCGCCCGCCCACATGAACTGGTCAGGTGATTCGAAGGCGACCGGCATCATCGTCCGTCCGGTCAATGCAAGTGGGGCGGTCCCCCCGATCGCGATGGGAGGTTGCGCGGGGTTCTCTGATTGCATCGAATCTTGAGACCCATCTGATTTTCCGCTTTCACCCTTGCCATATCCACAGCATTGAGCATCGATGTATTTGCCAATCCACCCGTCCCCTGTCCCGTTGGTATCTGCAGTGTGCCAGATGTCCATTGATGTAAAATGCGAACGGTTCGGGTTGGGGTAACCAACACCTTGAATCACTGCACATTGTCCTTGGTCATAAAGCTCACGCATCCCCGTCATTGCGTTGTTGAACGCGAGGTCGCTTGATCCACGATGTCCATTTTTACTCAGGATGTGCAGACTTTCAGTGTTCAATGCGATGTTTGGGCGCGCCCGGTGGTACGCATCGTCGCGATAAGGGACGACGGTGTTGAGCCCATCGTTGCCGCCTGAGAGTTGGATGATGACCAGGATGTTGTCTTCGTTCACACCTGCGATTGAAGAGAGACCTAGCTCCGCCTTGGGGAGTGCGAACGCGGATGATTGGATGAACGCAGGGACGGTGATCGCTGCGGATGCGAGGACCGCGCTGGACTGGAGGAATGCTCTCCGTGTGTACGCATTGACGCTCGTAGGATCATTATGCAGGTTCATAGAAAAATCTCCGTGTGCTGTGCGTTCTTCATGTGCTCCATCGCCTTAGCAGAGTTGATATTCGGGCATTGAGGTAATCAACAACAACATCGTGGTGATCCCCTCGACAGAGTTGGGCGCATCGACCTTGCTCGCTGCATCAACGAGCTGTTCCGCAGCGCCAAGCGGGCGATACCCAAGCACAAGGTCAAGGAGCTCGTTTGCGATCAAAGTTGGAGGCGGATCGCCATCGTTCCTCGGGTCGTTCATGGAAGGCACAAGTCGGGTTGGATCATAGTTTGAAGAATCTACGAATCGTCTGCCATTCACTCGACCTGTCAGCAGGTAGACCAGGGTATTCTGCCTAGTAAACAAGGTCGAAGTGTTGATCCATGATCGCCCGCCATCCCATCCTTTCACACTCGGAGGAAAGAAGATGCTCTGTCCCATCATGTCCATTGCTTGGGAGAGCAACACAAGATTGCGAGTCGGTGTATTGAGCGATCGGATTGATCCGACGAGAAGCTCAACAGGGCTTTTGATCTTTGATCCCATGTTTGCAGGATCATAAAAATGTCTGCTTAAAAGCATCCTGCGGATGACAGGTTTGAGTTCATACCGTTCTTGCAGGAGGTGCTTGCTCATCGCGCGAACAACCGTGCGATGATGACCAGTAAGCTCTCTTGTGTCCGTAGGAATATCGGCTACAAAGAACTTGTAGAGTTTCGCACAGATGAACGGAGCGCACGCGGGTGATCGGAGAATCGCGGTGACAAATCCATCCGCGTCAAGGTTGCCAGAGACACCCAAGATATTCTTGTTGGTGTTGTCGTGGGCGCTCTTGTTAAAGACGAACGCGTCGTCTTGGTAAGTGAATCCTGTGAGCGCCTTGGCGCCATCTTTGATGTCGCGTTCTGCGTAGTTGCCTTCACCGAGTGAAAAAAGTTCCATCAACTCGCGAGCAAAGTTTTCATTGGGATTCGACTTGCGATTGTTATTGTTGTTGAGGTATTTGAGCATCGCGGGGTTGCGTACAATGCTGCGAAGAAGATCCGCGAAACTGCCCATTGCTTGTCCACGGAGCATCCGGTTCTGTCCATACATGTGGTACGAATCTTCGATCGATCGATAGCTCGTTGCAAAATGCCCATGCCAAAAGAGTGTGAGTTTCTCCTCAAGCGGGCGAGGCGATTGGATCATCCGCGCAAACCACCACTGGACAATCTCACGCATTTGGTTGCGGTCTGCTCGTTGTGCCTTTTGACGCAAATCACGATACCGAGCTAAGGTGTCCTCGTCTCCCGCTTGTCGAGCGCGAAGGAAATCTTGACGCTCAGCTTTGCTTTGTGGCCGGATGATATTGGAATCAAACTCGCCTCGGGGGTCAGATGAAGCGGGGATATCTTCGTAGTTGACCAAATGATCGACTGCGCGTTCTGGTCCCCAAGATGCGAGTGTCCGGATCTGCTCGTCTGTCCCACCGAATCCGGCGCGGAGAAGCAAGTGTCTTGCTTGGAGGTAACCAAAGTCCTCGTCGCGAATCGGCAAAAGGGATGTGACAACCTTCCTTTTGGGTGCTTTGGTTGTGCCAGTCCCCGCCATAGTTGATCTCCAAGTAATTTAATGCCTCACCCCATAAATTGCGAAGCTGACACGGGCTCAACGCAGTGGATATAGGCATATTGCACCAATGTACGCAATCCGCTTGTCAACTTGATGGGATTACACGGTTCAGATTACCGGGTTTTGGGCTCAATTGCCAATCGAATCACCCAAACCAACGCCCCTGCAGCGGTTGCCAAGACCAACGCGCCGACAAGGTGATGTATCGTGGGCACCAACGCACTCACTTCAAGCGGGGGCGCTTGATCGAGTGTCTGAGCAGTTGGTAGTTCAGGAACATCTTCACTCGACCAACCCATGCCGAGCACCGCGAAACCGAGGGTGAACTGAAGCACGATCAGTCCATGCAGAATCGCACCATACGGACGGATCGCACTACCAGATGGATGCGATTTGCCGGTACGCATGCACAGGGCGCCCCCGATGATGACGAGCATCATCACGACAAAAGCAAACCCCATATGCGCCATCATCGCATGACCTGAGTTCAGGTGCCGAGTCACAGCGCCAAGTCCGAGTTGGACAATCAACGCGAGGAACATAATGAAGATGAGCGTCCTCGCTTTTTTCGCTGCAGCGACCGTTTCTTCCGCTGGCTGGGCATTGTTCCATCTGTTAGAGAGGATGATTGCCGTTGAGAGCGCTCCCGCAAGAATGAGCTGTGCGAAAATCCCGTGAAGGATCGCGAACAGAGTGCTTTGCTCAGCAACTCGGATAATCCCCCAATACCCCTGAAGTGATACCGCGAGGAATAACGCAACTGAGAGTGCTTTGGGAAGTTTTCTCGGTTCACCAATCAACACGCGGATCATGAGGATCAAAGTCGTCAGCCCTGCCAGTGTCCCAAACAACCGGTGTGAATGCTCGAGGAAGATTCGAGGTTCAGCCATGAGTTTAAGTGGGAATAATACGGAAATAGCGCCATAAGTTGTTGTTGCATCAGGAACTGCGAGTCCTGAGTCTGTGCTTGTAACGGCGCCGCCTACTGCAATGAGTGGGAGGTAGGTCAAAGCGGTGATCCATGCAAATCGGGATCGCCAAGCTGTTGCAGGCAAGGTGGTTGCGCCAGATTTACGAGCGATGAATCCGGCGATGAGTCCAACTACTCCTGAAAGCACAAGTGAACCAAACACTGTCACGAACGCGTTGGGTGCAAAGGTGTTGGCTTGTTCACCCATCATGTCAGTTGATTCAGGTTGGACAACGATGTTTGATCCAAGGATCATCAGGTTGACAAACCCCGCGATAAGTCCAGAAAGTGCTGCAGCTTTGAGACGATGAGCAGGTGCGATGCCTTTGACCCAACACAAGGTCATGACAAAGAGTGGAACGAGCAGAATGGGTACCGCAATAGTGGCAGCGACCTGCACGCCGGGCATATGCAACAACCAGGCAATCATCCACATAACAACCGCGGCTGCGAAACCAATAGTGATACTCGCACCCCAGTATCCTGAAGCGGCATACCCATCATCAGATTTGGACGGAAGTTCTTGATTCATCATGATTTGTGCCTTTGGGCTATGCAATTGAAACTGAGTCGCAGTTGCATTTCTTGTTTAATCGTTTTTATCACGGGTAGTGTACGCGAAAACAAACAAAATTTCGGCTCAGCAGAACAACATCCTGCGGAGAAGGATGCTAGGCTTGATGTTCTTGTCGGCGTAGATCTTTGGGTCTGCGTTGTAATTGTCTCGAAACTTTACCCTTTTAACGGTGGAGTACTGGCTTTGAAACCCATCTTTCCCAAATGGATGAACGCACTGCCGACGATTCTATTTTTCGTCGTCCACGGCGGTGTCGTCCTTGTTATCGCAGGCGTCTGGTATTACGCAACACCGAAGTTCTGGGAAGTGGGGTACATGCCCACCCAGCCGAGCACTGGTTTTAATCACCAGATCCACGCCGGCAAACTCGGGCTTGATTGTCGTTACTGTCATACGCATGTCGAAGAGTCTTGGCACTCCAATGTGCCTGCTGTGAGTACATGCATGGGGTGTCACGCAGAGAACAAACTCAATGTCGATCTCGCATCCGCGACCGACGAGAAAGTCCAGTTCATCCGCGATGCATACGAGCAAGACAAACCTATTGAATGGCGCAACATTCATGTTGTTCCTGATTACGCGACTTTTCCGCATAACGCGCATGTCAACGCGGGTGTGAGCTGCTACTCATGTCATGGTCAGATCCAAGGCATGCCGGTTGTAGCGCAGGTTGAGTCACTCTCGATGGGTTGGTGTCTTGATTGTCATCGCAACCCGACTGAAAACTTAGTTCCCAAGGATAAGGTCACTGATCTATTCTGGGTTGAGACAGAATGGTTCAACAAAACGAAGACCGACAAAGACGGGAATGTTGTTCTTGACGGTGCAGGTCAGCCTGTGCTTGAACCACGCGACACCGCGGAACGCACACACAATGGGTGGACACCAGAAGAGTTGACAGCAACTCTCCTGCGGAATCCGCCTTTGTCTTGTGCGGCTTGCCATTACTGATTGACAGAACACGATTGAGTACACGACATGCACGCTTGTGCATGATAAAGAGATGAAACCATGAGCAACCTCGATCAATGCCCATCGACGATAGACAAAGCGACCGGTTCGACCAAGTCAAGCATCGCTGCAAAGGATGATGGCGTCAAACTCGGCAAAGTCAGCGGCAAAAAATACTGGCGTTCACTCGAAGAGTACACCGGCACCCAAGAGTTCACAGAGTTCGTTCATCGTGAGTTCCCCAAGGGTGCTTCGATGCTCGGAGAAGCAACGCGGCGCAACTTCGTCAAGATCATGGGCGCTGGATTTGCGATTGCCGGCGTTGCTGCAATGCCAGGGTGTCGTCGACCCGATCGCAAGATTCTCCCATACTCAAAGAATGTTCCCGAAGACATCATCCCAGGGAAAGCGTTGTATTACACCACTGCATTGCCACTCCCGGGTGGTGGCGTTGAAGGTCTGTTGATCGAAACACACACCGGCCGACCAACCAAGGTCGAAGGCAACCCGCTTCATCCAAATAACCAAGGCAAAACCAGCGCGTTTGCACAAGCAAGTGTCCTGGGTTTGTACGATCCTGAACGATTGAAGTTCCCTGTCTACAACAATCCAACACGCGGCAAACTCGACGCAACCTGGGACGACTTCAACGCTTGGCAAAAAACACACTTTGCAAAGTTCGACGAAAATCAAGGCGAAGGACTCGCGTTCATCGTGGACAAAAAATCGAGCCCATCGCGTCAACGGTTGATCAATGCGATCAAAGCGCGTTGGACCAAAGCGAGTTTCACCATGTGGAACCCCGCAGAATCTCGCGGTGCGATTGATGGTTCAGCCCTCGCGTTCGGTTCACCCCGGTTTACAAGTTATGACTTCAGCAGCGCTCAGCGCGTTGTCTCCATCGGTTCCAACTTCATGGATGAAGGTCCTGAAGCACTCAAGAACAGCCGAACCTTCGCGTCAACTCGCAAGGTGCTCAATAGCGGCGACTCTATGTCCCGTCTATACGCAGTCGAAGCAAAGCCAAGCGGTGCTGGATCACTCGCAGATCACCGATACCGCGTTGCACCTTCAGAAATTCATAACTTCACGATTGCACTCGCCAAAGCAGTTTTCTCCCATACCGGGGTGAACGCAACTGGATTGCCAGACGCAACCGTCACCGGCATGACGCCCAAGGTCATCGCAGAGATCGCCAAGGACTTGATCGATCATCGCAATCATGCGGTTATCGTTCCGGGTGACGATCTTTCGCCAGAATGCTGGGCGCTGTGCATGGCGATCAACTCATCGCTCAATGCAATGGGGAATCAGGTCACCGTCACACCAATGGGTGCAGATCTTTCAGGCAATGCAAACGAAGAACTCGCAGCGCTCACTGCGCAACTCAACGCAGGACGAATCGATACGCTCGTCACCTTGTACGCCAACCCAGTGTACGACGCACCAGGCGAACTCAACTTCCCGAGTGCATTCGCCAGAGCAAAGACAACCATCACACTCAACGACGCGATGAGCGAAACCGAGTTTGCATCGACATGGTCGCTCAACGGCACGCACTATCTCGAAGCATGGGGCGACGCAGCCGGAGCAGATGGTTCGCTCTCGATCATCCAACCAATGATTGCGCCGTTGTACGAACCAGCACATTCAGACATCGAACTCCTTTCGACACTCGCGGGTGATGAAGACACTGATGGATACACAATTGTCCGTGATTCATGGGCATTGATGGGCAATGGCTCAGTCGGTTCATCCGGGTTTGAATCTTCATGGAAACGGACACTCCACGACGGCGTCAAATCAACGCAAGATGAAGGCGGCATCGGTAATCTCTCGATGACCAAGGTCCTCATGGCAGCTGCACGCAAGGGTGCCAACAACGCACCTGGTCAAGGTTCGATGGATGTCATGTTCTACACATCCAACAACAACAACGGACAGTGCGCAAACAACGGCTGGCTCCAAGAACTCCCTGAGTTCGGTCCATCAGTCGTCTGGGATAACCCGATCCTGATGAGTCCAAATACGGCCAAAGCCCTCGGGGTTTTGCCTGAGCATTCATGGCAAGACGAGTTTAACCCGTACACCAAGCAGCAAATGCCACAGGCACAGAAGATCACGGTCACCCTCAACGGGCAATCAATGACCGGTGCTGCGTGGATCTTGCCAGGCATGGCCGACAACACTTTGGCAGTCAAACTCGGTTACGGCCGAGAGATCGTTGGTAAAGTTGGATACAGCGTCGGACACAACACCTACGCGATTAAACCTTCAACCACTGGCATGACCACCCGCGGCGCGAGTGTGAAAAAGGCAGGCGGCACATACACCATCGCGTCAACCCAGAACCATTGGTCACTCGAAGGACGGCATTCACTCGTCCGTGCGATGGACAAGGTTTGGTGGGACAAGTACGGCAATGAAACAAAGGTTGTGAAGGATGCAGTCTACGGCCTCGAGCATTCCACCCTCAACGCTGCAGAGATGATCGGTGAGTTGAGTCATACTCCTCCGAATATCAGCATCTACGAAAACCCGATGAATGACTCAACGGGCGATCCAGACCCAACAAAGTTGCACCATAACAAGGCATTGGATCGTGAAGTTCCACCTCGTTATACGCAGGGTCCACAGTGGGGGATGTCGATCGACATGAACTCATGTACAGGATGTAATGTCTGTACGATCGCATGTCAGAGTGAGAACAACATCCCAATCGTTGGCAAGAATGAAGTCGCTAAGGGCCGCGAGATGCAGTGGATCCGCATGGACCGGTACTTCGTAGGGGATGATCTCAACAACCCAGACGAGATACTGTTGCAACCCGTTGCATGTGTGCATTGTGAAAACGCACCGTGTGAAACCGTTTGTCCGGTGAACGCAACCGTTCACGGCGATGAAGGCACCAACGACATGGCGTACAACCGATGCATCGGTACACGCTACTGTGCGAACAACTGCCCTTACAAAGTTCGTCGATTCAACTTCTTTGATTACGGAGTCGTGAAGTTCAACGGCGGCCTCAATCCAAACTATACCTCGGTGAAGGCTGACGAACTCTTTGAAAAGACCGTCGCCAAGGATCGTACATTCAATCAGAACTTCATCCCGCCTCGTCTTCGCAAGAAGCTCGACGAGATCAGCAAGATGCAGTACAACCCAGATGTCACGGTTCGATCCCGTGGTGTGATGGAAAAATGTTCGTTCTGTATCCAACGCATCCATCAAGCACGCCAAGATGTGAAAATCGAAGGTATCTGGACAGAAGACGATCAGGTCGGTCCGATCCCTGACGGGTTCTTCAATGTCGCATGTCAGCAGGCATGTCCGAGTGGTGCGATCAGCTTCGGTGATATCCTTGATCCTGAATCACAGGTATCTAAGGAGAAGGAATCAGGACGCAGTTACTTGCTCTTGGGATACCTCAATACCCGTCCACGCACAACATACATGATGCGTGTACGCAACCCGAATCCTGCAATCCGTGCATTCGAGCACGATCCAATGGATCACGGAAGCCATGGAGATCACGGCGGCGGTCATGACACAGGACACGACGAACACAATGATGGACACGAGTCCGATGGGCATGGTGAAACACACGGCGCCGCATACATCGATCGTGCAAAGCAGTATTTCGATCAGGGATATTCGATGAGTTTGAAGGTGCTCTCATGATGAGCAAAGGCAATATGAGTTCATCCGAGTTCACGCTTCAATCAGCGGAGTTGATACAGCAATGAGTGATATACATCCTGACCAATCAACCACACATAGAGTTGCGGGCATTGTCACCGGACAACCTGTGGCGCGTCGTCAGCCAGTCATCCCGGGTTCAAAGGATGACGGCACCTTGGTCGAAGACCCAGGTCTCCGCGCACCGTTGGTGCTCGGCGAT
Organism: uncultured bacterium; assembly: GCA_963976235.1. GTDB lineage: Bacteria > Planctomycetota > Phycisphaerae > Phycisphaerales > UBA1924 > UBA1924. Next base: position 505,449 of record CAXBJM010000002.1, on the reverse strand, counting down.
CGTTCCTTCAGCGAAGTAACCGACATCGTTTGTAGTTACGCAGAAGCACCACTACCCAAGATCTGGCTCGCCGCATTTACAGTTGCTGCATCAGTCGCAGGGATTGCCAATGTGATGATCCTCTATCTGATCATCACAGGTGTCGGTGTCTGGGGTCTCAACAACCAGGTCGACTGGGCGTGGGACATCACCAACTTCGTGTTCTGGATCGGTATTGGTCACGCGGGAACGCTGATCTCTGCGATTTTGTGTCTGCTCAAGCAGAACTGGAGAACCGCGGTAAACCGTGCCGCGGAAGCGATGACCATCTTCGCGGTGATCTGTGCGGGTATCTTCCCCGGTATCCATGTCGGTCGTGCATGGATGGCATGGTTCCTCGCACCGATTCCAAACTCAAATGGTATTTGGCCCAACTTCCGCTCGCCTTTGCTTTGGGACGTGTTCGCGGTCTCGACATACGCGACCGTATCGTTGCTCTTCTGGTACATGGGGATGATTCCTGATGTCGCGACACTCCGCGACCGTGCATCACTGCGTTTGCACAAGGGTGTCTCGCGAGGATTCAAAATGCCAATGCCGATCGGCAATGGTCTCGCACTGCACTTCATGCCAAAGCCTGACCAACTCCGTGTATTTATCTACGGCGTCATGTCATTGGGTTGGAGATTCTCCTCTCGTCATTGGCACCGGTACGAAAAAGCATACTTGATGCTCGCGGGGATCTCGACACCACTGGTGCTCTCGGTTCACTCGATCGTTTCGTTCGACTTTGCGACTTCGGTGATCCCGGGTTGGCATACAACGATTTTCCCGCCTTACTTCGTCGCAGGTGCGGTCTTCGGTGGATTCGCGATGGTGCTCTGGTTGCTCATCCCACTCCGCATGGTTCTGCCAAACTTCTCTGACCTGCTCACCCTGCGTCACCTTGAGAACATGGCCAAGATCATCCTACTTACCGGTACGATGGTGGGTTTCGCGTATGCGATGGAGTTCTTCATGGCGTGGTACGGTGCGAACGAATATGAATTCGCAGTATTCGCCAACAACCGTGTGAATCCAGCACAAGCACCCTATTGGTGGGCGTACTGGACCATGATCATCTGTAATGTGGGTTTCCCGCAGGTCTTCTGGTTCCGCAAAATGCGTCAGAGCCCACTCGTCATCTGGATTGTCGCATCCGCAGTCACCGTTGGCATGTGGTTCGAACGATTCGTGATTATCGTCACCTCGATTCATCGCGCGTTCTTGCCTGGTGAATGGCACATGTTCTTCCCGACCTGGGTAGACATCCTGACCTTCGTCGGCTCGTGCGGGATCTTCATGACATTGTTCTTGTTGTTCCTCAAGTTCCTCCCGATATTCGCGTTGTCCGAACTCAAGATTGTGATGCCACAATCCCATACGGATGACCACCACTAAGAAAGGGGAGATCGAAATGGATATGAAATCAAAGATCAATGAAGCGGTTTCCTTTGCCTCGGATTACTTCCCGATGATCCTCCGCAAACCAGCGCCAAAGTTCGTCACCGAATCAGGCAACCCGGTTTACGGCATCGTCGCAGAGTTCTCCGAAACACCAAAGGTGTTCAAGGCAGCAAAGCAGGTCCGCGACGCGGGGTATTCCAAATGGGATGTCCACTCGCCGTTCCCGATTCATGACATGGAAGAAGCAATGGGTATCAAAACCACCAAGCTTCCATTGATGGCAGGTGGCGCCGCACTCACAGGTCTAGGCATCGCCGTGATCTTGCAGTGGGGCACTTCCGCCTACCTATTCCCGACAGTTGTTCAAGGGAAACCATTCGAAGCATGGCAGCCGTTTGTGCCCATCATGTTCGAGCTTGCGATTCTGCTCACCGCATTTATGTGTATCTTCGGGATGCTCGCACTCAACGGCCTCCCCCGTTGGCACCATCCATTGTTCTCCCATGAACGATTCATGCGTGTGGGCAACGACCGGTTCTTCATCGCGATCGAAGCAAACGATCCAAACTTTGATCCGATCAAGACAAAGCAACTCCTCGAAGCAGCGGGTGGCACAGACATCACACTCATCGAAGACATCAGTTAATCAAAACAAACCAATAGACCTCACTCAACCGAACTCAAAGCACAGACCCATAGGATTCAGCATGATCCAAGCAGGCAAAACAACCAAGTCCGTAACGCGAAACGCACTCATCGGTGCGATCGGGTGCGCAGTGCTCGGCTCAGTCATGGGCGGGTGTCGGGGCGATCGCTCAGATAAACCACCACACCAATTCTTCCCTGACCTAGACGACCAACCCAAGCTCAAGCCCCAAAGCGAAACAGTCTTCTTCGAAGACGGGCAATCACAGCGCTTGCCGGTCGCCGGAACCGTTGCTTTCGGATCTGATTCAGTGATCCCACAAGGCAATGCACAATGGGTTGGGTCTTACGCCAAAGATCGTGACGACATGCTCAAAGCAGACGAGACCTATTACTTAGGACTCGTCTCGGGATCAACCGACAAGTTTGTTTCTCGCATGCCTGTTGAAGTCGATGAAGACCTCATCAATCGAGGGATGGAACGATTCAACATCTACTGCACAATGTGTCACGGCTATGACGCGCTTGGAAATGAGTCAGGCAGCGTGGGCCGTCTGATGAATGTCCGTCCTGTGAACTTGCTCGATGACAAGTATCGTGATCGTTCAGGTGACTTCGGTTCCGACGGTTACCTCTTCCACATCGTCCGCGAAGGACTCTGGTCGCCCGATGGAACCAACCGCATGCCCGCCTACGGCCATGCGATCAACGAACAAGATGCATGGGGGATTGTCGCATACATCCGCACACTCCAAGCAGCCTTTGATTCCGAAGGGAAAACCATCGGACAGGCAACCAATGAGATCGAGCAGCCGATCGCAAATACAAGCGAAACTACTCAAGATGGAGGTGAAGGATGACACAAATCATTGCCAATCGTCCCGCGCCAGATTCAATCGGTCTCCAAGATGCAGATTGGGAATCCCGTCTCAAAACAATCGCCGCAGATCCACGGATGAGCGAAGACAATACGACTCTGCTCGCATCAAGCGCCCGCAAAATCGCGATGCCGCTCATGCTCCTTGGGCTCGTCGGGATCGTGGTGACTGTGATCGGTGCATTCTCGATCTCGCTTCGTCATGCACTCGGTGCGTTCGAAGTCGGTGTGTTTACGGCACTCGCAATCGCCCTAGGTTCACTCTTCTGGGTACTGGTTTTCCACTCACTCAACGCGAGTTGGCCGATCACCCTCCGCAGACAGTTTGAAAACATCGCCGCGACGATCTGGGTCCCGGTTGTGATGATGGTCATCGTCGCAGGTATCGAACTCAGCCAAGGCGGAGTCCTCCTGACCTGGCTCGCAGAACCAACCGAGTACAACCATCTCCTCGAAGTCAAAGCGCCGTACCTCAACCCAACATTCTTCGTGATCCGTATCGCGATCTATGCATTCGCATGGATCATGATCGCGAGAACACTGCTCAACTGGTCACGCAAAAGTGATGAAACAGGTGATCGTAATCTCGGACGCAAAGCCCGCCGTTTGTCAGGCTTCGCGATTCCGGTATTTGCACTCACCACCGCGTTCGCGTCGTTTGACTTCCTTATGTCACTCGATTATCGCTTCTTCTCCACCATGTGGGGTGTGTACTACTTCGCGTCATGTGGATTGGCATCTGTTTCCGCAGTTGCAATCCTTGGCACGCTCCTCCGCAGAGCAGGCAAGCTCAACGGGCTCGTCACTTCAGAACACTTTCATGATCTTGGTAAGCTCGTATTTGCATTCACGGTGTTCTGGGGATACATCACCTTCTCCCAGTACTTCTTGATCTGGTACTCCAACATCCCTGAAGAAACCGCCTGGTACACCCAGCGCCAACAGCACGGCTGGCAATGGCTCTTCGTTGTGATGACCCTGGGTCACTTCGGACTCCCGTTCTTGCTCCTCATCTGGCGCAAAACCAAACGAACAACAATGCTCCTTTGCGGCATGGGTATCTACATGATCCTCATGGTCGCAATGGACATGGTCTGGATCATCCGTCCAATGGTTGATATTCAAGTCGCAGGCACACCATCAACCCCCGCGGGTCTCTCGGGCATCTGGCTCGATCTCGCAGGATTCGTTGGTGTGATGGGGATCTTTGCAGGTTTCATTGCACTCAAAGTCGCGAAGAGCCCGTTGCTCCCGCTTAAGGATCCAATGCTCCACGAGTGTATGAATCACAAGAACTATGTTTAAAACCGTGCTCAGATGCATGGAATCACGATCAGGGCATGTTGCCTGATCACTCAGTAAGTAAAACACACGATTGCACGAACGCAATCGATCACAAGTCACTGTCAGATCGGGAATACGCCCGGCTGACCAATCCGAAGGGTTCAGCAATGAGCGCAGATGGACACGATAACTGGCACCAGAACTCGTCCGACGAGGGTGTACCACAAGAAGCACACGGAGCGCAGGCAAGCGCCAAAGCAATGGGGTTGACCATCATCGCGATGACCCTCGGCGTGCTCTTCGTCATCATTGTTCTGGTTGTATATTTCCAGAACTACATGAGTAACTACAAATCAATGATCAACGAGAACACCGAAGCTGCTGCAATCAGCTGGCACGAAAGGCAATCCACCCTCGATGCGATGGAAGCGCCAATGCAAGAAGCAATGGCCGTCGTCATCGCTGAGTACGCACAAGACTAATCATGCATCTGATTGCAACTCCGATTCGAATGAATATTTGACCATGAACCAACGCAAACGATTCAATCTGATGATCATGCTCCTCGCACTCGCGAGCGTGTTGTTCACTGGTATGAATGCGGATGCACAGGTCTTACTCGGACGAGATCAGGTCAAAGAACTCAACGGCGTCGAAGTCACCGAGCAACTCGGGAACTATGTTTCAGCCGACGCAGTATTCACCGATGAAAACGGCAACGATGTCGAGTTTGGGAGTTACTTCCAAGACGACAAACCCGCCATCTTGGTCATGGTGTACTACCAATGCCCGGTTGTGTGTCCGGTTGTGCTTTCCCAACTCAAAGATTCGCTCAACAAGCTTGATTACACCGCGGGTGAAGATTTCAAGCTCTTGGTCGTGAGCTTTGACCATACCGAGACAACCTCGATGGCACTGGGCGAACGCACCAACTTCCTCGGCGAGTACAACAAGGGACAAACCACCGAAGCGCAATCAGGTATCCATTTCCACACAGGCAAAGCAGTCGATATCAAACGCTTGGTCAACTCGATCGGGTTCGCATTCAACCCCCTCGATAATGGTGATTTCTCCCATCCAATCTCGCTCATGATCGTGTCGCCCAAAGGTAAGGTCACCCGGTACATGTATGGGTTTGACTATCCATCGCAAGAACTCAAACTCTCCCTGCTCGATGCATCACAAGGGAAGATCGCTGCAAGTCTTGGCGATCGCCTGTTGCATTTCTGCTTCCAGTTTGATCCACTTGCCGGTTCATATTCGATTCAAGCGTTCCGTGTGATGCAAGTGGGGGCGCTGTTGACAGTGCTCTTCATCATCATCGGGCTCACAATGCTTTTTATGGGCGACCGCGTTCGCCGAAAGCTTTACCTTGCCAACAAGCAAGATGAAACAAACGCGAATACAAACGATTCACATTCATCGAACACTTCCTCCAGCTCGTTTGCTGGAGTACATACAGGTCAGGTATCATGACGATGCTTACGCTTGCTAGCGGACAACCAGATATCCTCCAAGAAATCTTCTTCGGTGCCAAACCAGCACCGTCAGAAGCCGCGGCATGGTCCGACGGCCTCTTCCTGATGATCACTTGGTTCTCAATCATTTGCTTCGTCATACTGATGGCGCTGATGGTGTATTTCGTCATCAAATACCGCAGACGCCCAGGTGTGCCGGCACAACAAAGCCCGCACCACAATCTCCTTATCGAGATCCTCTGGACGGTCGTCCCATCATCAAGCATGCTCGTCATGTTTATCTATGGATTCCAGGGGTACGCCGCCAAAATGGTCATGCCTGATGATGCGATGGAACTCCGAATCCAAGGATCGAAATGGGCATGGATCGCAACCTATCCAAACGGTGCGACTTCACCGGAAATGCAAGCAATCTCTAAAGTGACCTTGGACGATGCAACTTCCACAACAGTCACCCAGGGTAAGCAATATCCAATCTTCTATGTCCCCGAAGGCACCGACATCAAACTCCGTATGTACTCGATTGATGTCATCCATTCATTTTGGATCCCTGAGTTCCGAACAAAGATGGATGTCGTTCCAAACCGGTACACCGGGTTCGGATTCTCCACACCGAAGCTCACAGTGAATGATTCATTCGTTCATCAGGAAACCGGTGAGCTCATGTACGGCCGAGACATGTGGATTTTCTGTGCAGAATACTGTGGTGATGATCACTCTCGCATGGCCGCGACCCTTCGGATTGTGCCTCAGGAAATTTACGATCAGAAGATGAAAGATTGGGCGGAAGTTCTTCCTCCAAAAGAAGCAGGCGAAAAAATCTGGAAGCAGATATGTGCGAGTTGTCACCAAATCGACGGCACCCGTCTCGTTGGTCCAACCTGGAACTCAGTTGAAAACGCAGATGGTCAGTTCGGGTATGGATACGATGCAGCCCTCGAAGATGGCACATCCGTACTCCGCGACGAGAACTACTACCGCGAATCAATCCTCGATCCAAATGCGAAGGTCGTCAAAGGGTTTGCACCCGCGATGGCGAGCTACCAAGGCATCCTCACCGACGAGGACATTAACAATGTAATCGCATTCATCCAGTCACTCTCCGACCGCAATCCAAACGCAGGCGAAGAAACTGAGACGAACACCGAAGCAGAATCAGATACAGAACCCGGGAGTGATTCATGAGTACCCCTGACACACACGCAGGATATCACGATGAGGGATCATACCTCAGCGGACCTCCGGGAATGGTTGCCCGCATATGGCAATGGGCATCGACTGTCGATCATAAAAAGATCGGGGTCATGTACCTGTTCGCCGTGCTCTTTATGTTCTTCCTTGGTGGAATGTCCGCGATCGCGGTTCGTTACGAACTCCTCGATCCAATCCGTACAGTGACCACCGAAGCCCTCGTCGGCGATGAAATTGTGACCACCACCGTGACCACCGGAGAGAGCCTCAAAGAACTCCTCGGCGTCGTCGGTATTGGTGATGATCTCACCGGATCACAAATCTACAACCGTGCATTCACCCTTCATGGTGCGATCATGGTCTTCATGTTTATTATCCCCGCGATCCCCGCAGCACTGGGCAACTTCTTCTTGCCCATCATGCTCGGCGCCAAGGATGTTGCCTTCCCAAGGCTCAACTTGATGAGTTGGTATATCTATCTCTTTGGATGTACCTTCGGGATATCTTCGATCTTGCTTGGAGGCGTCGATACCGGCTGGACCTTCTATACACCCTATTCGACAACCGCCGATGCAGATCATTGGCGTGTAGTCCTCATGGTGATGGCCGCGTTCATCCTCGGATTCTCATCAATCCTCACCGGTTTGAACTTCGTCGTCACGGTGCACAAACTCCGCGCACCGGGGATGGGTTGGTTCGATATGCCTCTGATGATCTGGGCGCTCTATGCAACCTCGATTATCCAGGTGCTCGCAACACCCGTCATTGGTATCACGCTCTTGCTATTGATGTTTGAACGCTTGTTCCACATCGGGATCTTCGATCCATCAATGGGCGGCGACCCCGTCCTTTACCAGCATTTCTTCTGGTTCTATTCCCACCCCGTGGTCTATGTGATGATTCTCCCAGGCATGGGCATCATCTCCGAGGTCCTCGCGGTTCATGCACGCAAGCATATCTTTGGATATCGAGCAATCGCCTTCTCATCATTGGGCATCGCGGGTGTATCGTTCCTCGTGTGGGGACATCATATCTTCACCGCGATGGGTGAACTTGCTGCGATTCTGTTCTCAGGTCTAACCTTCTTGGTTGCGATCCCGACAGCGATCAAGATGTTCAACTGGATCGCGACGCTCTATAAGAGTTCGATCGTCATCAACACACCGATGATGTATTCACTCATGTTCCTCTTCACCTTCGCGATTGGTGGCCTTACCGGATTGCCTCTGGCAACGCTCGCGACCGACCTACATCTCCACGACTCGTACTATGTTGTTGCACATTTCCATTATGTCATGATGGGTGGCACCGTCATCGCATTCATGAGCGGCCTTCATCATTGGTGGCCCAAGATGTTTGGGAAGATGTACAACGAAAAAGGTGCGATGCTCGCGATGGTGATCGTATTCATCGGATTCAACCTGACATTCTTTACCCAGTTCTTCCTCGGCACACAAGGCATGCCTCGCCGATACGCGAACTATGTTGATGAGTTCCAGTTCCTGCATCAGGTTTCATCTGTAGGTGCGTTGCTCTTGCTCGTTGGGTTCTTGATCCATGCTGCGGTATTCATCTTCTCACTCCTGTGGGGCGAAAAAGCACCCGCAAACCCATGGGGTGGACTCACCCTCGAATGGGAATGTGAATCACCACCAATCGAGCACAACTTCCACAAAGAACCAATCCTCACACACGGGCCATATGACTTTGACACAGTCCTTCCGCCTCACTGTGATCTAAAGGATTACCCGCTTCCAGAAAATCCAGGCAAACACTGACCCCCGATTCCGATTGATCCACGCAATGATCTCTCCTGACAGGTTTCGATAAGGGACTGACCCATGACCATGATTGACAATGACATCTCAGGCGTACCGGCTCGCATCTTGAAGAGCCCAATGCACTGGCGTAACCGCAAGCACGAGCCGCACTGGCGCACAGGTGATGAAGAGTTCGATGCCGCCAAGCTCGGTATGTGGCTCTTCCTCTCTACCGAAGTGCTCCTCTTCGCAGGTATCTTCTGTGGATACGCGATCTTCCGGATGCTTTATCCAGAAGCATGGGCGAACGGTTCACACTACCTCGACTGGCAAATGGGCGCAGCAAACACCGCGGTACTCCTTGTCTCATCATGGACCGCTGCAAACGCAGTGCGCTTGGCACAACTCGATAAACAGTTCTGGTTCAAGATCAATATTCTGGTCACCATCATCTGTGCCCTTCTGTTCGTAGGTATCAAGTTCACCTTCGAGTACGGAATCAAACTCCCACAGGGCAAAGCCCCCGGAACATGGTTCTCGTACCCATACGCTCATGATCCACACGAACCGCTCTGGTGGTCCCTGTACTATGTCGGAACTGGGATCCACGCATTCCATGTGATTGTCGGTGCGATCTTGTTCGCATTCGTCCTCTGGCGTGCACACCGGTACCAATCCTACGGCCCAACGCAGTACACACTCGTGGAAAACTCCGCGCTCTACTGGCACATCGTCGACCTGATCTGGATCTTCCTTTTCCCATTACTTTACCTGATCCACTAAGCAGATCGATTACCTCAGACCTGACCCATCCAAGAATTCATCGCTCACAAGAGATATAGATATGAGTCAAGACACAACCACAATCAACAACGAACACCACGCGGATCATGATGATCACGCAGGGCACGAACATTTCATCGCCGATTGGAAGATGCAGATTGGTATCCTTGCGCTCCTGTTGTTCTTTACCGCGCTTACCGTGGGGTTCTATAACTTGGAATCGTGGATCGAAACTTCATTCGAAGTGGTGCTCCCCAAGTGGGTGAATATTGCTGGTGCGATGTCAATCGCAACCGTCAAAGCGATCCTCGTTGCTGCATTCTTCATGCAACTCAAGTACGACAAGGCGCTCAACACCTTCGTGCTCTTGTTCTGTCTGTTCTGTGTATCACTCTTTCTGACATTCTCAATGATCGACCTCGGTTCACGCGATTGGGTTGTAGATTTTAAAGCTGAATCACTCAAAGTCGGCGGCACCGGCCTCGGGCTCAACTCAGCGCCCGCAGACGAAGAATTTGCGGTTTCACTGAGCCCAAAGGTCAACACCGCCGGGCTCAACCTCGTTCAGTTCGCTCGCCTGCATGGCAACGACAAAGAACACGGGTTGCTCTACTACCGTGAAAACGACGACGAAGCAACATTCTGGGCGCACTTCTATGACGGCCATGCCCATCACAGAGATGCACTCGACGAACATAACTTCTTCGAACAACTCGGTTTCGGCCACCATGAACCAACTTCAAACTCCAATGAATCACACCCAAAGCATGGCTTGACCCCTGGGCTCTACTCCGATGTTGATCCAAAGGAAGCATCCCACTCAACCGAATCGCACGGCAATGGGCACTAATCAAACAAACGAATCCACAATGACACCCCCCCGAGAGAGCAGAAAGATCTACTGGATCTTGTTCGTGATCTCAATTGGAATGATCGCAGTGGGGGGAGTTGCGCTCTCAAAGAGAATCGCAAACTATAACGAGACAACCGATCATCCCCTCTTCGCATACATCCATATATCGAGCACATCATTCACCTTCGCAGGAAAATCTGTAGAAGTCTCCGAAGAAACCATCGACGACAAAGAGGTCATCCGTATTCAATACGGGGATGAAGTGCTCTTGCTCGATGTTGCGATTCCCCCTCTCCAACCATTGCCACATATCTACGAGCGTCACAAAGACTGGCTCACACTCGCTCTCTTCGCGGATCGTTCAGGTCTATCGATGAAAGAGTTCACTCGCAAAATCGAAACCGATGAAATCAAACCCCGCTTCGGGATTGTGACCAGAACTCCCTTCGGATTCGATCGTCTGGAAGAACCAAATCACGAAAATCTCCAGCAAGAAGAAAACTGGGGCAACGGCGAAATCCGATCCGATGTCAGTCGATTCGATTGCTATGAGTTCCTACGCGATGGCACAATTATGCACGAAGTGAAACGGTTCCCTGAAAGCGGAAAAAGCCTGATCCGCCGACAGAGTTACGCAAAGCTCAAAGGCGAAGAAATCCCACAACGCAATCAGGGCGAACTCGAAGAATACACCTGGCAACACGGCGCAGCATTGAAGATCATGGCACGCGCACCCGCGGTAACCCTTGAAAAACAAGCCCTTCGCGTCGCTGGTTGGACATTGCCCACAACCGCTGCCGGGTTCTTGTTGATGCTCATGTCGTTCTTCTTCGCAATCGCTCCTGCGAGGACATCGAAGTAAATCCAACAATCTACATATGAAAAAACCGCGTGACTCAAAGGCACGTGGTTTTCATTTGTATCTCGTCTTTTTTGATCGCTTTGAATCAGATTACTTCGTTGGATCAATCTTCGGACGGCTCGCAGGCTGTTGTGTTGCCGGCTTGCTCGCAGGTGCTGAACTCGACGCTGCAGGTGCAACATCGGATCTGGTCGATGCAACCAAGAAAATCTCAACACGACGGTTCGCTTTGGTCCCTTTGCCAGTGTTGTTGGCAACTAATGGACGATTCTCGCCCCACCCGGTGACCGACATACGATCCCAGTCGATCCCCGCTTGACCGAGTTCTCTGCGAACCGCGATCGCACGATGTGCTGAGAGATGCATGTTGGTCGCGTGACGCTTCTGCGTGTTGGCGCTTGGTTTTTCGTTGTCGGTATGACCAACGATCTGAATATCATACTTGGATGCAGACCCAGACTTAAGCACGCTCGCGAGCTTTGCAAGTGATTCAGATGCATTTGCTTGCACCGAATCTGACCCTGAACCGAAGGTCATGTCTGAAACAAACCGAAGCATCCCACGGTCCGAGTCATAAATAATCATGTCCGGGAACTGTGATGCAAGATCAGTCAATGCCCGATCAGTGACCGCATCGAGATGCACGATCTCAAGCGAGTTCATACGATCTTCGAGCCGATCGAATGCGAGCTGTGAGCTCGCGAGTTGGCCTCGCAGGGTGTTGTTTTCGCTGCTGAGTTTGCCGATGACAGTCTGTGCATCGCTTGTCGAACCCTGCAACTGCGAAGATGTTGATTCCGCGGAACCAACACGATTGCGGAGATCAAGGTTCTGACTCCGCAAGGATTGATTGGTTTCAAAGAGCTTGTCGTATTCTTGTTGGCTCACACACCCCGTGCTCAGTCCCGCGAAGGTAATCAATGCGGTGGTCAGGGTGATGGTGCGTACGGCTTTGGTGATTTTCATTTGCTGCTCCTGGTCTGCATGCAACTCATCTGCATGTGGTTTGCACTATCTGCTCTTCACGATGACTCAGGAAAGACAATAAGTGATTCCCTGCGAGACATCTGTGTGTATGGTATCGTATTCAATCCGAACCGGCGTGCCCATCCTAGGACAACTTCTTCCCAGATCTTCTCGCCTCATCTCCCTCTTCTGCGTCCTGCTTCAAGTTATCAACATACAGTTCTTGCGCATGGATCAAGAATCAATCAATCTAAACCCTGCTCAATACTTCAAAGATTCCCTCATTGGAGGGTTAGGTGCTGATCGGTCCAAAATGATTCGGGTAAACGCTGCAGCCATCGCTGATGCCCATATCGGAGTCATTGAATCCGGTTCAATCGTGCTCAAACCAACCGATTCGGGATACCAGATCATCGCTTGCGGACCGAGCAAGCAGATAGACACCCTGAATCTCCCCGAATCCATGATCGAACTCACCCTGAGCAATCGCCTCGTCATGCCCGCGATGGTCAATGCCCACACGCATCTCGATCTGACCCATATCGGTCCGGTTGCACACAACTCAGAGGATGGATTCGTTCAATGGGTCAATATGATCCGTGAAAACCGCAAGTCAGAAGATACCGATATCCGCAATGCGGTCCATCTCGGTATCACCAAGTCCCTCGCAGGCGGCTGCATCGCAGTGGGAGATATCGCAGGAGCGCCCGCAGGTCGATTAACCGATGCGCCTGCATACGAACTTGGGAAGTCTCCCCTAATTGGGGTGTCGTATCTTGAGTTTTTCGGCATTGGAAAAACCGCCAACTCTGCAATCGACAAAGTCCAGTCTTATCTCGACAACCAGTATGCACAGGTCAAAACCAAACTCGTCGGCACAGGTGTCCGTATAGGACTTCAGCCTCACGCAACAAACACCATCGACCTGCCCGTCTACCAATGGGTCACACAGATCGCGTCCGAACTTAATCTTCCCGTCTCGACCCACCTTGCCGAAACCATTGAGGAACGCATGTTCATCTTCGATGGGATCGGTCCCCAGCGCGCCATGCTCCAGCGCCTCGGAGTATGGGATGACTCCACCCTTGACTACATCGCTCACGGCAATCACCCCGTCGAGCACCTCCGCGATGTCCTCGCGCATGCGCCGATGCTCGTTGCCCATGTCAACGACGCGACCGACTCGGCCATCGAATGCCTCGCAGAAACAAATACCTCCGTGGCGTACTGCCCAAGAGCATCCGAGTACTTCGGTGCAACAAAACACTTCGGACCACACCGCTACCAAGATATGCTCGCTGCGGGAATCAATGTATGTCTCGGCACCGATTCCATCGTGAACCTCGACACACCCGATCGAATATCAATACTCGACGAAATGCGATTACTCGCACGCCGCGATGGTACCGATGCAAAGACCCTCATCCAAATGGCCACAATCAACGGCTGCACCGCACTCGGACTCGACCCAAACCCCTTCACCCTTGCCCCAAATATGAAACCCGCAGGTTTGATTTCCATCCCTCTCGATTCAGGGAACCAGGATGTATGGGCTAATGCGATGCGAAGCGATCAGCCTCCAGAATGGGTTTTTCAGCGAAAAAATCCGCATGGCATGTCTTGAAAGAGCGCCAGATTCATGCATCCAACCCCCGCCCGCGTACGAAAAGATCAAGTGAAGCGTGGTGTTTTCCCGAATGGAGTTTGTCGGGATATCATTCTTCATCAGATCCTGTGCATACAATTTTGCGTATCACAACCAGTTGAGTACAAGTTATGAGCAGTGAAGTCCAAATCGATCTCAAAGAAATCCTGCACCGTGCCGGTGGGTATTCGCCTGCGTGCTTTGGTTTCATCCGCGACGGACTTGCTCATACCGTCGAAATAGTCCACGGGAATCCAGAAGACCAAACCATGCTTGATCTCGGGATCGTTGAAGACTCCCGACATGTCTGCGGCCGAGAACTCTGCCTTGGGCTTCGAGATTACGCGATCGAACACTACGGCATGCTCGCCAAGTCCGTGCTCAACCGATGGGGCATCCATCAGACTATCGATTTTGGGAACATCATCTTCGCGATGGTTGAAGCAGGATTGATGCGGACCACCGATGATGATTCGATCGAAGACTTTGATTCTGTCTTCGAGTTTGATGATGTATTCGCAGATCCTGCGCGGACAACCCGTCCAATGGTGCTTGACTCCTAAGACTCTACTTCACATATCTTTGTAAACAAGAGTACAAAATTCGTGCTATGCTTATCGCATGGAAAAGCAAGAGAAACAGGACCCAACAGATTCAAGTTCAACCTCGCCCGCATGGGCGTCGCTCCACCTGTGGCACATGCAACCAGTACGCGATGTGCTCCTTGGTCTTGGCATCTTCGCACTGATCTTGCTCGCACAAAAAGCGTCCGTGGTCACCGTGCCATTACTCCTTGCAATCCTCCTTGCGTATCTGTTCGAACCGGTGATCTGCTGGTTAATGAATCGGTTTAAGTTTTCCCGCCGGACATCAGTCATCGGAATTATCGCGAGTGTAATCATCTTCGTCGTGATCCCCGCAGTTCTTGCGACCATATTCGCAACAGGGCAACTGGTGACCTTCACAACTGATACCATCGAAGATATTGGTCACCTCAATGAAGCAATGGATCAAGAACAGAAGTCATCGACGGGATCCGAATACATCAACAACAATACTTCCGCACCCTGGCCTTGGATTTACGAACAGGTCGAGCTCTCTAAATCAATCAACGCAAACAAGAACACCCAAGAAGTTGATCCAGGCGCCGAAGTGTTCACAGATCAAAGCACCCCAATCGGTGATGTCTTTGCATTCGTCGCGATGTGGGTTGATGGCAACCAAGAAGAACTCACCCAGACCGCTGCGGGTGTTGGTGTAACGGTCATGAACTCAATCGTTGGGTTTGTAGGCGCTCTCTTTGGCTTTGGATTCCTCGCGTTTGTCACCGGATTCTTTTTCTTCTTCACCGCCACCGAATGGGTGGGGCTCAAACGCTTTGGGGTGGATCTGCTCCCCGACAAAAACCGTGGGACAATCGTGATGCTGCTCGTGAAGTTCGATCATGTCATCTCAGGATTCATCCGAGGCCGAATCACCATCGCGTTTATCCAAGCAATCATCTTCTCGATCGGATTCTTCCTCATCGGTGTCCCCGGTGCATTCATCCTCGGACCGATCGTCGCAATCCTCTCGATCGTTCCTTACCTCGCATTGGTCGGAATCCCCATCGCGGTCTCGCTGCTCTGGTTGCAGGGATTCCCAGAGGGCAGTTTCCGCAATGCAATCTGGTGGACAATCGGCGCTCCCGTCGCGATGTATTTCATCGGCCAAGCACTCGATGACTATGTCCTCACCCCAAAGATCCAAGGCAAAAGCACCGGCATGGATACCCCAACCATCCTCTTTGCATCTTTGGCAGGTGGCGCACTCTTTGGTGTATTCGGTTTGCTCATCGCGATCCCGCTCGCCGCATGCACCAAGATTCTTATCCAAGAAATCTTCTGGCCAAGATTCAACGACTGGGCAGAAGGCCGTGCTGCTGACCCATTGCCAATCGACTGAGATCAAAACGAAAAAGGGCAACCCAATCTGGGTTGCCCTTGATAATGAACCTGTATCGTAGTTTATGCGATTCGTCTTCGACGCATCGCACAAATTCCGCCAAGACCGAGCAACGCTGCGGTACCGGGTGTTGGGACGGATTCGATCACAAAGTTATCGAAGAACGCATCGCCGCCGGCGCCACCTGAACCACTAAAGTCTTCAAGCATCACCCGCACTTCATTGCCGATACCCAAATCAGCGGTTGTAAAATCAAACGCATACGAATGCCATTGCCCGTCATCGATCAGCACATCGTTCGCGCCAGATACACTCCCCGTTGCCCACATCCACTTGTGAGTGCTTGGAGTACCAACAGAGAATCCCATATAGCCCCCGGTGTCTGTAGCCGTCGACCGCTTATTGGCTAACCCAAGGTAATCAAACGAAAACCGATAAGACTGATTCGAACTCAACACAATCGGGTCAGTGAACATGTCACCCCCAGAGTTGAGACCATTGAATGTCAACGCAGAATCCAATCCACCAAGCGGATCAAGAACAGTCATGCCATAATGTGCACCATCGTTCTTTCCCGTCCATAAACTGAGTCCGGATTCGAAGTCATCACTGAACACAATGTCTGCATGAGACGCTGCTGCCGATGAGGCAATGACAAGTGTGGTAACCATGATCCGAGCGTTGATGTTCATATGTGCATTCCCTTTGGTTAAGAGTCGTTCCTACCAATGAGATGCAAAATCAAAGCCCGCTTGACCAGCTTTAAAGTCGTAGAGCCTTTATCAAAATGAGGTTTATGCCGATTAGCTGAACCACCGCGTCCGAAAACTAGTCCATAATCTGATCGAGATGGTACTGCATATGGGCAAAGTAGTCTTCGATCAGGTATCCAAGGGTTGAAGACTCATCCGCACTCACTTCTCGAAATGCCATCCGATCATAGCTGTGCTTGTCGTGCTGCTTATCAAGCACACTCTCTGGAATTCGATCGATGATCGTGCAGATATGCATGTTGTACGCACACCACATCGTGACCACCTCTTCCCAGATCATCGCTTGATATCCCGAGAGATTCACCCACTCCTGATGGTCATATCCAGTAAACACAATCGAACCAGATAACTGAGATTCGATGATCCGTTGATGGTTTACACTCGCGCTGTCAATCAGATGTCCGAGGATCTCCTTGCGTGACCACGATCCAGGCGTGCGAACCTTTGACATCTGTGTGTCATGCAACTCAAACAACTCATCGGCAATCTGTGCAACCCGATCGATATCAAAGCCCATAGTCGATATTGGCATGTGTGTCTCCTGATATGTCTGTACCACCGGTTTCGTATTCAATTATTTACGCTTCTTCGGTTTGCGTTTCTTCGCACTCCCTGATTTGGATTTGGTCGATTTCTTCATTGAGAATCCAGGCACCCCCATGCCACCCATCCCAGGCATGCCGCCCATGCCACCAATCCCGCCGGCCATTGCTTTGGCAGCTGCCATCTTCCCACCAGCGCCCATCGCGCCCATCGACTTCATCATCTTGGTGAGCATCATGAACTGCTTGGAGAGTTTGCCCACCTCGTTCTCGCTTGTGCCAGAACCCTTGGCGATGCGACGCTTGCGTGTGATCTTGATGATTTCAGGTTTCTTTTTTTCCGCTGGGGTCATCGATTGGATCATCGCTTCGGTGCGATCAAACTGTTTCTCATCAATATCGACATCTTTGAGCGCAGATCCTACCCCAGGCAGCATGCCCATCAATGACTTCATCGAACCCATCCGACGCATCATCTTCATTTGCTTCAAGAAATCGTCCATGTCCAACTCGCCCTTAGCCATCTTCGCTTCGAGCGCTGCCGCTTCATCTTCGGACACTTCTTGTTGTGCCTTTTCGACCAACGACACAACATCACCCATCCCCAAGATCCGACCCGCCATCCGTTCAGGATGGAACGCCTCGATCGCGTCGAGGTGTTCGCCCACACCGATGTACCGAATCGGTGCGCCCGTGACTTGTTTTACGGACAACGCTGCGCCGCCTCGGGTGTCCGAATCAAACTTGGTAAGGATCACGCCATCCACTTCAAGTTTTTCATGGAATGACTTGGCGCTGTTGACCGCATCTTGCCCAGTCATCGCATCAACAACAAGGAAGATATGATGTGGATTGACCAACGAACGCACGGACTTGAGTTCACCCATCAACTCATCGTTGACATGCAACCGACCCGCGGTATCCAAGATCAAGACATCAACGCCCTGTTGCTTGGCAGCCTTCACCGCGTTCTGACAGATCTTCACCGCGACCCCGACCGCTTTGCCATACTCGGCACACTTGTCAGGCTCGCCATAAAAATGCACCTGCGATCCACCTGGCAAATCATCATTCGCCTGCCCGGCAACCGTCTCAAGCTGCTCAACCGCTGCGGGTCGTTGCAAGTCCGCAGCACAAAGCATCACCGATCGACCTTGCTTTTTGAGCATCCCCGCGAGCTTACCACAGGTCGTCGTCTTCCCTGAACCCTGAAGACCACACATCATAATAATGGTTGGTCCGGGTGATAGTTTCATAATCCCCGGAGGCGTTGGTTGTTGTTCCGCGTCAGGATCGCCGCCAAACAACTCGATCAATCGACGATGAACAATCGAGATCATCTCCTGCCCAGGTTTCACCGCCTTGGTGACCTGTTGCCCCACAGCATCGCTCATAATATTTTTACAGAACTCTTCTGCGACTTCGTAGTGCACATCCGCTTCAAGTAATGCGGTACGGACTTCGTCCATCGCCTCACGGACATTGGATTCCGAGATCGCATCGTTCCCGCTCAGTTTACGGAACACATTGTTAAAACCATCAGATACTCGATCGAACATACACAACTCCCGCGAACTATCGCAATGGATTCGTCTGTTCAAGGCCATGACCGCAGCCAACAAAGTATAGTCCGACAAAAAAAGCCCGAAGCATCAAACATGCTCCGGGCAAAGTGAAAATCAATCAATATCGTTAATCCTTCGAGAGAATAATTACCGAGTAAGGCCCGATCCCGACATTGCCGTTATAGCTCATGCCATCTTTCGAACCCCAACTCGCGGTGGTGTCATACGCAGTCCAGTTCCCAAACGCGGAGTCATACCCGTTCCAGTCCGAGTTGAATCGAACTTTCCAGGTTCCACTCGACGGGAAACCAATGTTGTAACTGCTGAATCCAGTCCCTGAGAAGTTGGCGACAACGATCACATCGTCGCCACTACCACCATTTTTCCAACGGTGATACGCAAGAACCTTCCCCGTGTTGTTTACATGATGAACATTCACATTCCCGCCACCAAGACCAGCGGTTTTTCCAGTCGCGTTCTTTCTCAGTGATACAAGATCAGTATACAGATCGGTGATCCCCGAGTAAGTCGTTGCTTTGGTCCAGTCCAATGGATCAGAATCCGCAAAGTACCCATCCTCAAGGAACTCTTGCCCCTGGAAGATCATCGGCACCCCAGGCGAAGTAAACACCAATCCCGCGCCAAGTGTCGATCGTTTCTTAGAGAACCAGCTCGATGCATTGCCTGCCCAGATCTCTTCAGGAACCCGAGCATGACCATTGGCAACTTCATCATGACTTTCTGTATACACAACACGATCGACCATATCGCCGTTATAGACCGTTGCGATTGCATCACGCACCGCATTCATGTCCCGGTTTGCATCATCTTGTTCGATAATCGCATCACGAATCGGATGGACAAACGCAGCATCCCACTGTGAATCAAATCCCGCGCCGCCTGAGCCCGTTGTTTTGGTCAACCAATCATTATTCTGCAGGTCTTCTGCAATTGATATCTTCCAAGGCATCGCGGCATCAATCTCATCATTGATGAACTGCATTAACGACCATCCATCTGCAATGGTGCCGCCTCCGCCATTATTCTGTGTACGGATGTTGACCGTAGAATCCCAGCGCAACCCGTCCGCATTGAACTCATTGAGCCAATACAATGCATTGTCTTTCAAGAAAC
The DNA here is from genome assembly GCA_963976235.1 of uncultured bacterium. Classification (GTDB taxonomy): domain Bacteria; phylum Planctomycetota; class Phycisphaerae; order Phycisphaerales; family UBA1924; genus UBA1924. Next base: position 485,722 of record CAXBJM010000002.1, on the reverse strand, counting down.
TACGCACCTCACCCCGCCCGTAATCCGGACGCGTATGCCCCCAAGGGGTGACCGCACGCCAATCCTGGAAGAAATAGATCCCCCCATAACTCCCAGTTGATGAACCATCAAACCGCCACATGTCGAGATCGCTTGGACCAAGATGGTTGTACACAACATCAATAAGCACCGCGATACCGCGCTGATGACATTCATCCACAAAGTCCTTCATATCAGTGGGGGTGCCATAAATACTCTCAGGAGCAAACGGATGCGCGGGGTTGTATCCCCACGAAAAATCACCTGCGAACTCTGCGATCGGCATGAGCTCAATCGCATTGAACCCCATATCCTCAATATGGTCCAACTTCGAGATTGCACTCGACCATGTCCCAGGAGCACCCCCCGCGGTATCATTGAATGTACCGATATGCATCTCATAGATAATCATGTCCGTCCACCCAGGTGCAGTGAACGATGTCCAAGAATACGCTGTTGGATCAGTCACAATACTCTCGCCAACAGAGTTGGTTACATCCCGTGCTTGTGGGTCATTTTTCCAAAGCGTACCATCAATAACATACTTATAGGTTTCGCCGCTCTGATCCCCGAGGACATCAACAGACCAATGTCCAGCGCCTTCAGAGACGAGAGGGTTGGCGCTGGTGCTCCACGAATTAAACGAACCTGCAACTGAAACAGTTGTTGCATTGGGTGCCCAGACCCGGAAGGTCGTATCGCTTCCAAGCACTTGTGATCCCATTCCTGATTTACTCGATGCGACAAGCCCCGCAGTGAATGTGTAGTTCGATCCAGTATTGTTGTCATAGATATTCGATCCCCAATCGTCATATCCATGGAAGTAATACTCAATCGTGCTCCCAGGTGTATAAGAACTCCCCGGCGTAAATGTCCAAATTGAGTTCCCGGAATCATTCCCGTCATAGTTCATCGAGAGGGTGGTCCACGCGCCGCCGTTGACTTGTATACCAACCTCAGCATGAAGCCCGACATAGTCTTGATTCATCAATATGGTGTATGTGCCCGGGTTGTCCCCATCATGATGTGCATAGGACCCGTATACGCCAATCCATGTTGGTGCCCCAATCGCCTGAGAACCGAAAACAATCGCAGTGGTCACCGCGATACATATCGGCAAAAACATTCCTGTAGAAAAGGTTCCTCGTCTGGTCATCGCTCAATCCTTTCATAAGTTGTCATATGAAAACACAAACGCATGAACATGCGTCGATCTAGAATCTACTTTCTATGCTAACGCCTTGCAACTACATAACAATGACCCATGTGATATCTATGTTCATTCACATGGATCAAAAAATGGAGTGAATATCAAGCTTTTGGATCATGGTGCTTCCAAGAGCACGCAATATGTCCAAATAGAAAGTTTCGTGTTTTTATCAGAATGTGGATAACAAGACGCAGTTACGACCGCTTTGACTTCAACCACGCATGCAATCGACCCGCGTCCCATGTATTGATACACTGCTCCGCGGTCAACCAACCCCGTTGACCCGTCTTCACACCAAAGATTAGATTGTCATAATCCGTTGGGTGATGATCATCGCAGTTGATCGAGATCAACGCACCCGCTTCAACCGCAGCCCGCACATGCGTATCGCGCAGATCAAGCCGCATCCAATGACTGTTAATCTCAAGCGCCACATCGTGCTCGATCGCAGCCGCGATCAGCTCATTCATATCCGGTTCGATCCCGGGTCGTTTCTCGATCAATCGACCCGTCGGATGACCGATGATGTGCACCATCGGATGAGCAATCGCTTTGAGCAATCGCTTGGTTGCTTGCTTGGGTTTCGCTCGCAATCCCGCGTGAGGCGACGCAACAACAACATCCAACTGTGCCAACAACTCATCATCATAATCGAGCGTGCCATCAATCAGAATATCAACCTCACTCCCTGCCAAAAGGGTAATCCCATCGATCTTCTTGTTCGCCTCGCGGATCGCCTTCATATGCGTGTACAACCGATCAGGTTTGAGCCCGCCCGCGATCGCTGAGGACTGCGAATGATCAGTGATCGCCAGCGTGTGAAACCCACGAGCTTTCGCGAGCGCTGCCGATTCCTCGATGCTCATCTTCCCATCAGACGCGGTGGTGTGCGAATGAAGTTCCGCTTTGATATCCGCGAGTTGAATCAGTTCGACCGGTTCGTCTAAACTCATCTCACCACGATCTTCACGCATCGTCGGCTCGATGAAAGGCAGTTCCAGCGCTTTGTAAATAGACTCCTCAGTGTCACATGCAATCGGTTCAATACCACGAGATTGAGGTGAAGATGAATCCTTTCCATCATCTGCGAACAAACCATATTCATTGAGTGTCATACCCATCTTGATCGCGCGTTCTCGCAACCGTACGCCGTGCTCTTTGGAACCAGAAAAGTACAACAACGCAGCGCCAAACGCCGAATCATTTACGACACGCATATCGACCTGAATCCCCGCGTTTTCATCAGCGCCCCATCGACTCGAAACCTCACCAAGTGCCATGCGGATAGAACATTTCGTGTCTCCCTTTGCCAGCACTTGCATCACACCCTCTGCGTTTGTAAACGCCTCGCGTGCTGCCTCGGGCTCGCTCGTGGATATCAACAGATCGATATCCCCGATAGACTCTTTGCCTCTCCGAATCGAACCGGCACACTGAACCCGGATCGTCCCATCAAGCGATTCGAGCATCGCAACCAACCGATCCGCAACGCGTGATGCAATCCCGATCGACAAGCGTTGCCCGCTGGTTTCTAGGAACGCGATGGACGCTTGGATATTGTCTACAGTTTTCTGTCCCATGCGTGGGAGTTCCAAGATCGAGCCGTCCTCGATGATCCGCTTGAGATCTTCGATCGATTCAATGTTTTTCTCATCCCACATGAGCTTCACAGTCTTGGGACCAAGGCCCTGTATCGCAAGGATATCCATAACCCCGCTTGGGACCTTGCTCGCGAGCTCGTCATACTCTGCGATGGTCCCGGTTTGTGCCAGTTCGATAATTTTCCCCGCTGTGCCTTTGCCGATCCCCTCGATTGCAACAATTGCCTTCGTGTCACCGTCCTTCGCCATTGATTCGAGATCAACAACAAGGTCCTTGATGACTCGTGATGCTTTGGCATGCGCGTTGATGCGGAACCGATCGCCTCCGAGGAGCTCGAGCATCTGTGACATAGTGTTAAAAATCGACGACGCTTGTTTCTGAAAACTCATATAAGAGTGTAGGTGCGACACACAGATGAGCACATCAACGCATCAGGTGTAGTCCGCGACAATCTGCGATTCTATCGCATCGACAATTGACTCGCGTTCATTCTCTGGAACAAGCATCAACGCGCTCACTAATCGTCGTGAGAGTTCCACCGATCCCGGACGCAGCAGATCCACGAGCAACTTAAGATGGTCGTTTGGCAATAGCGTCCCGGATTCGCTGCGCGCTTGTACCAGAGGCTGGTTCAGACTTTGATTCAATTGCTTGCTTCGCTGACTCATGCTCGTCCTTACCACAATCCGCATCGGGGGTGTTCTGGACGATTATACGCTGATTCGACTCAGGATTGGTGTGCCCATCCGCAGTTGATCCAACTGAATCATTGTGTGTGCGAGCGGGCTGAACACCACGGACTCGTGTTTCGAGCGTTTGAACGAACCGCTCAATCCGATCCATACGATCGCACAGATCTGTGAGCGTGTTTGCGACCGCCGTCATCAGTTCCGATGGGTCTGCCTGACTCAACGCATGGGATCGAAGTTCTGTACACTTCATCGGCCCGCGCCCCGTCAATAACCACTCCCCCGAAATTCCAAGCACTCGGCACATGTTGGTCAAAAAAGTAGCGCTGGGCGCCTGCCCCTGCATGTACCTTCGAACCGTCTCCGGGTGCGTTTCGGTCAGTTTTCCAAGCTTGCGATACGAACATGTCCCCGCAGCCTGATTAAGCCGAGAATGAAAATCAGAGTGGTTCCCACTTTCCTCATCCATCATCTGAGGCAACGCTCTGTCAGTTTGATCCGTTGTGTGTGTGCTCATTGCACAACTATATCAGAGTTTGTTCGGATATATTCAGGATAGAGAAACCCGAACGAACCCTCTTGAGAGCATAAAATCAGCATATGACACAAATATGTGTTATTCAGATTCTCATCTTGAATTCAATCTGGTCAGTGACACACAAGTATGTGGAATTTGAACAATTTGAATAGCAAGGCAAAAAAACTAGTTATCCACAAAACTGTGGAGCAAGTTCGCCAATCACGCAAGAAGTTCGGTGATTGGACTCCCGTCAAGCACTCGCTCGACCATGTCTTGGTACTTCGGATCCAGTTTCTGTTTCCACGCGGTTGCGATTGAGGCTGATGCCTTTGTTTCTCGCTCGATATGGGTGCGGATCGCATCGGTAAACTCAAGCCCGCACAGCGCGTACGCAGGCTCCATAATCTCGACCGGATTCTGCGAGAGCTTTTCGAAGGTCACCTGCATGTACCGGGGGTGTGCTCTTCCAAGACGGAGCATGTGCTCTTGTGCATGCCTCCAGCACCAAACCTTAAGCTCTGCGAGTTCCTTGCCATCCACAGGCCCACAGATCTGAGCAAACGCAGGATCTCGTTCACATATCCGACTGTAAATCCCGCGCTGAAGTTCCATCAACTCATCTGGATCTTGCTTGGGTGCAAACCGGGTGAGCCAAGAACTCAGCATCCCTCCAGGGTGACGGATGATGTGGATCACAGGGATATGCGTTGTTTCTTCAAGCACTCGACAGATCATGTATCGAGCATTGACGATCTTCATCACGCGTTGCCCTTGCGCGATGCGTTTCGGGCTATACATCAGCCATGGGTATCCTGCTTCAGGATGGCGCCCCAATATCCGCTGTACAGTTCGCGTATAAAGAAGTTTGTCCGCGCGTGTGAGTTTCACCCACACCCGTGCATGATCCTTCACCACATCGGGCGCAAGATCGACGAATCCGATCCGCGCTCCTGAATCGAGTGCTCGTTGTTCCCAGTTCTCTGCATCAGGGTCAGAGAGCCCGCGATCCATCCGGTTGGGTTCATTTCGTCCCAGTGTTTGGGGATGAAAGTCAAGCATCTTGAGCATCCACTTGCTCCCTGAACGCCCTGCGCAGGTGATCAGCACCATCGGAGGCCGCGTATCAACCCCAGGTTCAGGGATGATGAGCTCTCGCGCGTGGTCGCTTGAAACATTCGTTGGGTGTGATGAAGTATTCTGCATAGTCATCTGGTTCATGTGCTCCTTGGATACACCACTCTATCGGTTGAATACTCTACAAAACACTGGTTCTATCCCACATCTCCAAGACCAAGCCACTGTCCATGCGCTTTGAGCAGGCGCCTGCGGGCAAGGGTGTCTTGTTCTCGGTCCAAAGTGGGGGATTCCGCGATCCAGTTCGCTGCATCCCGCCTTGCCATCCCGAGCAACTCGAACTCCTTGAGTGGGTCCGCAACCTTGAAGGGGGGCGCACCGCTTTGCCTGGTACCAAACACATCTCCGGCGCCACGAATCTCTAAATCCTTCTCCGAGAGTTCAAACCCTGATGTGGTATCAACCATCGCTTTGAGTCTTGCGATCCCGTCCTCGGTCTTTGGATCACCGATCAGCACACACACGCCTTGCTTGTCGCCTCGTCCGACACGACCGCGGAGTTGGTGGAGTTGCGCCAATCCAAACCGATCCGCATCCTCGATAATCATCACCGTTGCATTGGGGATATCCACACCCACCTCGATTACCGTCGTTGCGATCAAACAATCAATCTTGCCCGCGCGGAACCGGTGCATAATGTGTTCACGCGTATCGCGTTTGAGTCGGCCGTGCAATGCCGCGATGTGCACATCATGAAGTTCCCCGCCCTCAAGTTCTTTCTGCAAGGACCGTAAATCCCGGATCTTCCCATCGCTCTTTGTGCCTGGTTCAATCGCAGATACAACGATAAAGACCTGATCGCCCTCTTTGATTTTTTTATTCGCCCAGTTGTACACCGTCGATCGTTTCTCATGGGTTACATGCTTGGTAATTACAGGTGTTCGACCGGGGGGGAGCTTATCAATCGTCGAGATATCCAGATCGCCAAAGATCGTTAATCCGATAGTCCGCGGGATCGGAGTCGCGGTCATCACAATCACATGCGGAGTCTCTTCTTGAGCATTGCTCGTAGATTCCCCGCCCTTGACCCGAAGCTTGGCGCGTTGCTCAACACCGAACCGGTGCTGCTCGTCGATCACCGCGACCGCAAGCGAATGGAATGCGACTGAATCAGAAACCAACGAATGCGTCCCGATGACCAAATCACAATCACCCGATGCGATCTGCCCAACCACAACCTCCCGATCTGCAGCGAGCATCGAACCGGTCAACAACGCGATTTTCACCTCCGACCCCTTGAGCATTTCAGTCATCGATAGATAATGCTGTTCCGCGAGCAACTCCGTGGGTGCCATCAGCGCTGCCTGATGCCCATGCGCGATCGAGAGGAGCATCGCATCGAGCGCGACAATCGTCTTCCCAGATCCAACATCCCCTTGCACGAGTCGGTTCGTCGGGGTTTCGAGCGCCAGGTCACGCGAGATCTCATCGACAACCCGCTGCTGCGCGTCGGTCAGCACAAACGGCATCCGAGCCAAAATTCGCTCATTGATCTCAGGTGTGCGAGGCAGCGCAGGCGCTTTGAGGGTCCTTCTCAGGTGCGCCCGTTTCATGTGCACCCCGAGTTGTAACATCAATAGTTCGTCGTACGCCAACCGCCGACGAGCGGATTTGACATCCGACTCAGTCTCAGGTGAATGGATCATCCGGTACGCATCGCCCAAGCTTGGCAACTCGCGTTCCTTACGGTAATCATCACTCAGATGATCCTCAAGCAAACCGCACGCTTGATCCAGAACCTTGCTCAGAATCGTCTGGATCTGCTGCGATGAGATCCCTTCTGTCAGGGGATAGACCGGCCGATACTCATCGTCCTGATCCGTATCGAGCGATTCAACTTCATCAAATGGGATGATCGTGAACTGCGGGCTGCTCATCTGTAACCCCGGTCCGTACCGCACAGGTTTGCCCTGGACCCGGATATACATCCCCGCGCTGAGCTTTTTCGCAAGGAATGCCTGATTAAAAAACACCAGATCCAATCGCCCAGTCTCATCGCACAGCACAACCTGAAACCGTGCTTTGCGCCCAAACCCGTTGATCTTGGTCGCGGTGATTTCTCCAACCGCCGACCCGATCACCCCGGGTTCAAGATCACCTAGTCCGGATTGCGCGTGTATCCATTCATACCGGTGGGGGAGATGGGTAAGAAGTTGTCCAACATTGTGCACGCCCAAGATTTCGAGCTTGTGGACATGCTCTTTGTGCACGCCTGGGATATCAAAGATGGGGGTGGTCAACGACACACTCACCTCGTTGGTCCAAGCCCGAGCGGATTGTTATGACTCGGTCCCTGATCCGATTTGGTCAACCCATCGGACTGACGCGCAGGATCAATCTCTCGCAAGTAATCCCAGGTATAAATCCCCGTGTCGTGCCCATCTGAGAACGCGATTTTGATCGCATAGTTCCCGATCATCTCGGCGCCCGTCGCGGTTAGTGCCCCTGAGGATCCCATCGAATCGGGAAGAATAGTCAACGGATTTTTCGCCATTGATTTGCGAAGCTCGCGCATATCCGCGCTCGGGGACATCCTGCGAAGGTGAGCAATTGGATACACCGAGATCGACCCATCATCCCATGTGATCGTAAGTGCTTGATCTTTTTTCAGATCCAGATTCATTGGCGTATGTGTCTGCTTCATGGCTGCTAAAGTGTAGTGTCCTTACACGCCCGAGGCCGAACATATGCCCAATACAACTGCATCATCTCATCAGCCAAATCTCCAATCCATTGCACCGATCGATCACCTCGTCGATGCAATCGACACCATCGGTTCCCCCGCATGCGTAGGGATTGATCCTGTATTCTCAAAGTTACACCCATCACTCAAAGCATTCCCAGAGATCGATGCGATTGAAAAGTTCTCGCTCGGTGTCCTCGACGCAGTCAAAGGTTTAGTCCCCGCGGTCAAACCCCAGAGCGCCTGTTTCGAGCGTTATGGCTCAGCAGGATACGCAATCCTCGAAAGAGTCATCGTCCACGCACGCGATCTTGGATTTGTCGTCATCCTCGATGCAAAGCGAGGGGACATCGGCTCATCCGCGACGCACTACGCAATCGGTGCTGCAGACATGGGCGCACATTTCATTACGGTATCACCCTACATGGGACCCTCAACAATCGATCCATTCCTCAGTGCAGGTCTGGGGGTCTTTGCGCTCGCAAGAACCAGCAACCATGATTCTGATCAAGTCCAACTCCAAGAACTCAAGGATGGATCATGTGTCACACATGGGATCAGTTCCATGATCGCGAGAATGGGCAACACGCATCTCGGAGAATCAGGTCTGAGTAATCTTGGTGCTGTAGTCGGTGCAACCAAGAGCGCTGCTGATGTACGAGCTTTGCGTCAAATCATGCCAAATCAGATGCTCCTCGTACCCGGGGTTGGTGCCCAAGGGGGAACAATTGCCGATGTTGAGCCCATGATTCGAGACAACGCGCAATCCGCGGGTCAACTCGGGGTGATTGTCAATGCTTCGCGATCCGTGATCTATGCACCGACCGATAACAATACGGATGAAAACCAATCATGGGATGATGCGGTCCATCACGCCGCGATCGAATTCTCCGATGAACTGAGTTCATTGGTTCCATATGAGGACCTCTAAGTTCCTGTTGTTGATACAAAAATGAAAGAGGCCGCCGGGTTCTGCACCCACCGAGCGGCCTCTCTCTGATCCATTTCACACAAAAAACCCGTGTGATGTTTCAAGTTGTGGGTTCAACAGGTCCAGTGGATGCATTGGACTTCTGATTTGTCCCCTTCGAGTTATCACTTTGCATGTCTAAAAGCTCATAAACACACAAATCACTCAATCGTCACCCGGAAAATACACTCATTCGGGGGAGATGCCAACGAGATACGAAAAAAGTTCGTGTTTTCGGGTGTTCTCAAGATTCACGAGATCTCGATTGTCTGATAAAAAATATCAGACATTGATACATAATTTTCCAAATCTTCTGGGTTCTGACCATTTCCGGCGCATGTTGTATAGACGGAGGCACGCCATCCCATGTGGGATTTTAACTCTCGCATAGAGATTTGGTGTGTTTGGAATAGGTATACAGGAGATGAATATATGAAATATGCAGCAACACTCTGCCTGATCGCAGGATTGGCAGCATCCGCAAACGCTGGAGTTTTCAGCGAAGTGGAAGACAACAACACATTGTCCCTCGCAAATGACCTTGGTTCCTTCGGCGAACCAGGCGGATCAATCCTCGTTGACGGCGTCATTGATGCTGATGATGTAGACTGGTTCGGTTTCACACTCGAAGATAGTGCATCGCTCTCATTCTTTGCTGTATTTGCAGCGGGTGATTCTGACGGCGTCATGCAAATCGTCACCGCCGGCGGAGATGTCATCGCATTTGATGACAACTCAGGTATTGGCTCAATGCCCGCGATCCAAATCGAAGATCTCGATGCAGGATTTTACTACATCGGGATCTCAGGTTTCGGCGACTCTGATGCATCATCAGTGGATTCCGATGACCTCCTCGACGGCTTGGATGCTGCAGGCGCACCGCACGGTGAATCCTTCGGCTACAAGCTCAGCGTTGGTTTCACCATCGTTCCTGCTCCAGGTGCTATGGCACTCATGGGAATGGGTGGCGTGATGATGACCCGTCGTCGTCGCTAAAACCGATTCAACAGTTCAATAAAGACCACAGGCCGAGTCATTGACTCGGCCTGTGCTTTGTTTTGGTATGCTATATGTTGGTGTACTCAATCAATACTCGGTGAGACATCGATCACATCGGTTTTTGGTCAATCGTGATGTCGTACACATGGAGCAGCTTGTTCTTATCAAAGACCATTTCCTGACGAGATTTCCCGACCACATCATACAACGGTGTCAGTTCAATCGCATCGACTGGGCACGCCTCTTCACACATGCCACAGAAGATACAACGGAGTTCATCAATCTCGAACTTCGCCGGGTACTTTTCCCGATCATCCCACGGGGACTCTGCAGCTTCAATATGGATACAGTTCGCCGGGCAGATAGTGGGGCACATCATGCATGCAACACATTTGACTCGCCCTGCGGAATCCCGGTTGAGCCGATGCACGCCTCGGAAGTTTGAGAGCTCCATCCCGCCCTGCTCGGGGGTGTAATGCTCGCGGCGTTCCTCTGGATACTGCATGGTCCGGGAGGTATGCCCTTGCCCGAATGAGGTAAAGAAATGCCGCATCGTGGTGCCAAATCCCTTGACAATGCTTGGGATATACATCGCCTCTGACGAAGTCATAGGCGACGCTTTGATTACGATGATGTCTTCTTCTTTGATAGCCATTCTGCGCGTAGTATAGCGTGTTTTCCCACCTGAAGTATGTTCTGGCGATGAGACTTCGTCATGCTTTTTGCTTGCATACTATTCAGGCATGACCGATCGTCGTTCAGGACCGCCGTTGTTTGATCTCATGCGTGAGCGTGGGCAAGATCCCAATGCGCCCCAACCAGTTCGAAAACCAAGCGATCAACCGGCAAAGCAACCGGGTACTCAACCCAATACGCAACCATCACCCGCGCCCAGATCCAATCCCCAACATGTGCAGGATCAACCCCGCGATGGGACGGGTCCCGTCGTCGCAACCAAGCAAACCGCTTGGGATTCATCCGGTGGTGTCTCCAGAGCAGAACGCTCCGCAGCTGCCGCGATGTTCGATGAACCATCAACAAACGACTCAGGTTTGCGTGTCCCCATGTCACGCGTCTATCTCATCGCGGTGGTCGTCCTTGCACTCCTCATCGGTGCGTGGGTCGTTGGATACAAATTCGGACTCAAGGATGGAAAATCTCAGATTGAGCAATATGTCCGTGATCAACCAGTTGTTCCAAGATCAACAGAAAATGAACCAGTCACTTCCCCGGTTGAACAAAACAACCCATCGACTAACCCGATAACTTCGACCGGTTCAGAACAAGAAACCAGACCAAATACACCAAGCCCAAGCACTTCAGGCGCGACTTTGATGAGCTCAAACGGGTTCCTCTCCACCGATCCAAGGCAAGCAGGACTCAACTATCTCGTGCTCGCAACCCTCAGTACCGAACAGGCAGCTGACGCGATTGCCTTTATGGGTCAACACGGAGTTGATATCATTGGTGTCCCAGTAGTGGATTCTGGCGCTTCGCGTGCCAACAATCCCTCCCGCTATACACTGTATTCGCTTGGGCTTGCGATCCCAGGCAACCGGTGGAGCGCCATGAGCGTCGAACGCAATCAGCATCAAACACTGATCGCCAATCTCGGAGTTCGTTGGCAGCGGGAAAGACGGGGAGGCTCAGATTTCACCCAGACCAACTGGGAAAAGTTCGAGCCTTAAAAAACTGGATTTAGAAAACAGGTCGGTCATCGGCTGATTGAACACGATTAAACTTGTCCATAACGGACAAACCACGGAGCATCCCATGAGTATTGATTCCTCACTCAAAACCGAAGGCAACCTGACCACCATCCGCAATGTGATGACACGCGCAGAACGCATCGCCGCACTCAAAGAAGATGGCAAGTTCATTGATGGCAAAAATACCGCTCACGGCTTGCCAAAGACCAAGGTCAAAGAATAATAAATCAACCATTCAACACCAAGGTCTTCAAACACCTTCATGTGTTGAGTCTCAGATTTACCCGTGTGAACTGATCACAGGTTTCGGTGTTGCACCGGGACCTGTATTTTCATTGCACACATGATGAACACTGCTTAGTAGTCAGTCATCAATCACCTCACATCACGATCGGATTCATCCAATGACCACTTCACCTGCGCAACAAGCAAACCTTGATGGGTTTGATCTTGAATCAATGATCTCCGATCGCTCAAATGGGATTGACGCATCGGGCATCCGACGAATCTTTGCGCTCGCTTCAACGCTCAAAGATCCGATCAATCTTTCCATTGGTCAACCCGATTTTCCCGTGCCTCAACCAATACGCGATGCTGCAAGCAATGCGATCCAGAACAATGTCAACGGCTACTCCCTTACGCAGGGACTCCCAACACTGCTCGAAAAAGTAAACAACTGGCTCAAAGTTGATCTCGGATGGGACACAAAGACCGTCAATACCCCTGATCACACAGGTCCTGTCTCGATTATCACCTCAGGCACCTCTGGCGCTCTCGTACTCGCGTTCCTCGCGTTGCTCAATCCAGGTGATGAGTGCATCATCCCAGATCCATACTTCGTCGCCTACCCGCACTGGGCAACCCTCTGCGGCGCCAAAGCAATCACCGTCGATACTTATCCTGATTTTCAGCTCACCGCCGATCGCGTCGCTCAAAAAATCACATCCAAAACCAAGTTCGTGTTGCTCAACACCCCATCGAATCCCGCAGGTGTGGTGATGAGCAAAGAGGAGTGCATCAAACTCCGTGACCTTTGCCGATCTAAAAGCGTGTTGTTGATCACCGATGAAATTTACGACGAGTTCGCGTTCACTGATGCAACCACCGATGCATGTGTCGGCGATCCGTCATCACCTCGATGTCCGAGCCCTGCTCGTATTGAGGGCGCACACGAGGATGTCCTGCTCATCAGAGGATTCGGAAAAACCTACGGCTGCACCGGATGGCGACTCGGATACGCTGCAGGACCCAAGGGCATTATCGAACAAATGGCAAAGCTTCAACAGTACACCTTTGTGTGTGCGCCCTCGCCGCTCCAAGCAGGTGTCGAAGCGTGCTTCGATACCGATATGAGCGAGCATGTCAACGAGTACCAATCCCGCCGGGATCTGGTGCTCGAAAAACTTGGGAGCCTCACCGAGATCGCATGCCCAGGTGGTGCGTTCTATGCATTCATCAAAGTTCCTGAACATCTCGGAATGACCGGCACACAAATCGCAGAGGCTGCAATCAAACGAGAACTCCTTGTCATCCCTGGGGGCGCATTCTCATCCCAAGACACACACTTCCGGATCAGCTTCGCAACCCAACGCGATAAGCTCACCCAAGGGCTCGATATCCTTGCAGAGTTGTTGAAGTAAGAATCAATCAGGAATGACACAGCAGATCGATCGAGCGGAATCAGTTAGAAACTGATTTCCAGTCGAGCAAACAACCCTTCTTGGGTCAGGTCTGTACGCACAGTGCCTACATCAAAGCTCGATCGAATGATCCGGTACCCAGTAATGAGCCCGATATTGTTTGAGATGCGAAGATCAGTTGATGCATTGAAATCCATCAGCGCATCGCCCGTCTCGACAGGATGTGTCAGTGCTGCACCCGAGAATGATAAGTTATCGCTGATCTGCCAACGGATCCCAGATCCAACCATCGGCAATGCGGTAAACCGATGCACCGAGTCGATCGAAGTGTCCCCGTTTTTAGTAATGCGTTTCCCAATGTTGGCTTCGATTGCTTTGAGCCCAGAGAGCAATGAGAGAGTCACCGGGCCAGCTTTCAATGCATCCCATTCTAACGAGATGTCATAGATGTCATACTCACCCTCGGACTGCGCCAGACTCGGGATATGGTCGCGCCCAGAAGTGCTGTCGAGGGTGCCTTCGTTGCCGGAGATATTACCATCCCGGAGTTCGGTTGAGCGTCCAACCGCGAACCGCACGGAATCATTCAACTGAACTCCATGCGGATTGGTGTAGTGTGTCGCCCATGATTCAACCGTGAGCGGATGATCACCTTGTGTGATTCGATGTTGCGACGGATCAAACTCAGGAAGTAAAATACGATTGTTGATCCATGAAGGATCGATATCAGCAGCACGCATCAAACTCAACTCATCAAGCGAAAGCGATGTGAGCTGGGATTCATACTTGTCGTCATCATCCTGATTGGTCAACAACAAGATTGAAGTGATCGGAAACTCATCACTGATATTGATCGCTTGTTGAGCACTCGCAATCGAACATGTCGCCGCGATCGGTAAACCTAATAAAATCAGTTGCATAGAACGCATCAGGATGAATTGTGTCCTCTGAGGTTGTGTTTGTCAACCTGAACCAACGAAGTTAGCTTCAGGTGTACTTAGCTATAAATCGGGTAATTGAGGTAGTTGTCTCCACCAGTTGTGGAGATCTATCCATTTCAATACTGCTCGGATTGGGCATATTGAGCACATGATTCCCCAAATCAAGGAATATCGCGTCTGTTTTACACGCCTTCGCGATCGCTCTGCCCGCACTCAGATCAACCGCCTGGTCCTGCTCGCCATGGATGACGCACACCGGACAGGCGATCTTCGAGGCTTGTAAAAGCACATCATGCCCATCGGGATCGTCTAACTGTTCACTCAGCCAGGTGCTCTTGATACGGAGATCCTGCTTTGTGCGAGCGCTTGGAGTAATGATGTATCCACGATCGAGCAGATCGTCTTGGTCAGCTTTCGTCATCCGCAAACAACGATCAATCGCGTTGATTGTAATCACACCCGCAAGGTTGAGTTCGCTCCCATGTCGTCCCGCAGCAAGCAACGCCGATGCGCCCCCCCGGGAATGCCCAATAATGAAAATCGGTAATCCATTCCCCTTGAGTTCGCCGTTGCCAATCGCTTGAACAACACGGACGATATCTTCAACTTGTCTGTTCCAAGTATCGAGTGAGAATAAGTCTTCGCGTGCAAAGCGCTCAATCTCATTGGTCATCCCAGAAGTTGAAGTATTGAACCGATGAACAAGCATTCCCGCATCACACAGATCATGCGAAAGGACCGGGATGAACCCGTAATCCTTGTACCCCTTCAACCCGTGCAGCACAATCACGCATGCACTCGGAGTAGCTGCAGGTATATGCGTATCTCCAAGCAGATCAAGATTATGCGAGTTTTTGAGTGTAAAAGGGGTGCTCATCGGATTGATCCTTTGGAATGGTGATCTGAAAGATCATAGACCAATGTATGAAGAGATTGCCAAGCCTAAACTTCTGCTTGATGAACAACGAACCCAAACAATCAAAGAAAACGCGAAAAAAAGAGTGGGGCAAGCAACCACCCAAAGGCTCAGAGCATCGCTTGCTC
Organism: uncultured bacterium; assembly: GCA_963976235.1. GTDB lineage: Bacteria > Planctomycetota > Phycisphaerae > Phycisphaerales > UBA1924 > UBA1924. The sequence continues at coordinate 470,563 of CAXBJM010000002.1, read as the reverse complement.
AAAGGCCCCCGCCTTCGCAGACAAGAACTCTATACCGCGATCAACATCTTCATCGAGTTCATCAGAGGGTTCCGCAAACTCCACTTCATCGGACCATGCGTTACCGTTTTCGGGTCCGCACGATTCGACGAGAACAATGAGTATTACCAACTCGCCCAAACCGTTGGAAAAAAACTCGCCCAATCCGGATATGCCACCATGACCGGTGGGGGGCCAGGCATTATGGAAGCCGCCAACCGCGGCGCCCGCGAAGGCGGAGGCTTATCCATCGGGTGCAACATCGAACTGCCGCACGAGCAGTTTCCTAATCCCTATCTCGATCTCTTCGTTGATTTCAAATACTTCTTCGTACGCAAAGTCATGCTCGTAAAATACTCCGACGCGTTCGTCGTGATGCCCGGAGGATTGGGAACCCTCGATGAAGTCTACGAAACCGCGGTCCTCATCCAAACCGGAAAAATCGAACGCTTCCCAATCATCATCATGGGCAAAGAGTTCTGGGAACCCATGGAACGCTTCATCAAAGAATCCCTGATCGCCAATGAAACAGTCTACCCAGAAGTCATGGATATCTTCCACATGACCGATGACCCCGATGAAGTCATCGAAATCCTCGCCAGATCACAGGCAAACCTCAAGATCGATTCCAATAACTGAACAATGTTAACAGACTGAAACGCCTTCGCTCTTGGTCTTCTTGATGAACAGTTTGCTGAGCTTTTGTGTGATCGGTCCCATCTTTCCATCACCAATCACGCGCCCGTCGATTGATCCGACCCACGCAAGCTCGCCCATTGTCCCGGTCGTGAAACACTCGCTCGCGTTGTACATATGAGCAAGCGAGATATCTCGTTCGATGTGTTCGATTTTGTGTTCCTTGCACAGATCAAGCACCGCTTGGCGCGTAATCCCCTCAGGACACGCGACGGGTCGTGAGGTCTGCACCATGCTCTCATTCTTCGTCGAATGCGGAGGATACGGCGCGACGATGAACACATTCGTTGCATTCGTCTCAGCCATAAACCCACGCGTGTCGAGCATCAATGCATCATCTGCACCGTTGGCATTCGCCTCGACCTTGGCCATGATCGATTGGATCAGGTTGTTGTGATGAATATTGGGATCCAGCGTGTCGGGAGAGAACCTGCGGATACTACTTGTGCACAAACGAAGTCCTTGCGAACCCTCCGCATCCCTGTACACAGGTGCTTTGTGTTCCGCAAGCACGATCAGTGTTGGTCCTGCTTGGTTGAGTCGAGGGTCCATGCCAGATGTGATTTTCAATCCGCGCGAGAGGGTAATCCGGATATGCACGCCATCAGTCATGTCGTTGCCCGCGAGCGTTTTTCGAATTTCATCAACGAGTTCATCGCGTGATGGAATCTGTGTAAACGCAAGCGACTTGGCGCTGCGGCGCAGACGATCAAGATGTTCATCGAGTTTGAATATTTTCCCGTCATAGACCCGAAGCCCTTCCCAGACCCCGTCGCCGCCTTGCACAAGCGAATCAAAGGGTGAAATCCCCGCCTGATCGCGATGGATCAGCTCGCCGTTGATGTTGATCTTGAGATCACGGTTCTTTTCGTTAAAAGTCTGCAGCATCGTTATCCTATTCCTATCCGGTGTCTCGCAAGTACCTCATACAACGCATCGCACTCTTCAAGCACGCCGTTCAATCGTTGCGGGACTGACTCACACTTCGAAGTGTACGGCGAAAAACTTGTTGATTCATACACACTCGAGTACCAATGCTCCGCCCAGACCCCATCCTCCGGTTTGGGACCCGTCTCCCAAGACAACATCGATTCATCAAACTCAACTCCAATGTAATTGCAGAGCGTTTCAAGCACACCCCGCGGGTCCATCAATACATCCTTCGAATCAATCACAGCAGGCACATTGCCGGTTTGCGATCGGATCCATTCAAAGAGCTTTACCTGTTGAGGCAGCCCCAGGTCTTCAGGGGTTGGATTCTCGATTACTTTGATGAAACTCGTAATCATCGCGGCGGGTTCGCGGATCAAAAAACAGTTTGTGAGCGCCCCAATCCAATCCCATGCACACGCCTCAGTCAGATGATGCGCCATGTGCTTCTGGTACCAGATCGGTTTATCATCGGGGATTGGACCGGTGAGCATCTCAGATACAGATCGCCAATCCGTTGATTGCGAGCGCATGACCTGGTCATACACCGGATGTTCTTTGCGTTTCGATTCCGAAATCTGTGAAAGAAAATGAGCATACAAAGGTTCGTCGCTCACAGCGCAGTCCGCCCGCGATCCCCATGAGCGCATCATCGCCGTCGATATGTTTCGAGGTCCTGACCACATGGCGATTCGTGTACTCCGCATGGATCGGAGTGTACCCGATGCGAATGAATCCGTGTGACTGAGGAAACAGTAGAATTACAGTTTTCGGCATGATCTGCGAGTACATCTTGTTGATCAGATCCGTGAATTTACTCAGAAAGTTCAACCGAGTTGAATCGATTTCATATACAATCACAAGATGAATACACGAACACTCGCCGTTGGCATTGGATTCCTCGTCACCTTGATCGCGACATTGGGGATGACCAATCCAGACGGGCTTACAAGCACTCAAGACCAAACTACTGAAATCGAAACATCAAAGATTGAGTACATCCATAAAACGATGGAAATTGATGGACAAAAATACAAGTGGACAATCATCATCCCCCCTTCAGCGGTAAAGGGGGGGGCAGGTATTTTGTTCTTGCACGGCCGAGGTTCTGGTGGACAAGACGGGAAACATCATCTTGAAGTTGGATTACCCAAAGCAATTGAAAGCGATCCTCAAGTATGGCCATTCATCATCATCGCTCCTCAAAAGAACTCGGCCGGAGATTGGGATTTTCATGAATCAGCGGTGATGAAGATGCTCGATGAAGCGATCGAAGAAGAGTATATAGATCCTGACAATATCGGAATCACGGGATTAAGCCAAGGTGGGCACGGCTCATTGTTGTTCGCATCGCTTCACCCCGATCGTTTCTCCGCAGTAGCGCCAGTTTGCGGCTACGCGCATGTTGCATTCGATAAAGAAGGAAACCAAACACCATTCCCTTCGATCCCTGACTACCTCTCCTCAACTGCAGAAATTGCGAAAAAGATCAGCGATATTCCAGTCTGGCTCTTTCACGGCGACGAAGACTCTGTTGTCCCTGCAATAAGTTCGAGAATAATGAAACAAAAGCTTGAATCGATGGATGCAGATGTGAAATACACCGAGTTCCCCGGCGTCGATCACAACTCCTGGGACCCGGCATATGCAAAAAAAGAACTTGGAAAATGGTTCTCCAAGCACTTGCAAAACTAATCTTTGAATCAGGTTCACGCGTTCACGGTCGCGAATCGATCCTTCACGCTGCTCCGCCCCTTAGTACGGTACTCCTCGGTGATCGCACCAATAAAGTCATCCAAAGGCATCTGCCCCAGATCCTTCTCGGTACCAAACGCACGCACCGAAACCGCTCGGTTCTCTGCATCACGCGGACCAACGACGACAAGGTACGGGATCTTCATCTCCGAGCCATTTTTGATCTTCGCCTGTACGCGCTGATCATGATTGTCCATCGTTGATCGGATGCCCACCGCATGGAGTGCACTCATCACTTCGTGCGCATAATCATTGCTCTTCTCAGAAATCGGAAGCACACGCACTTGCTCAGGCGCAAGCCAAACCGGGAATGCGCCCGCGAAGTGCTCGATGAGCACGCCGATGAATCGTTCCATCGAACCAAACGGGGCGCGATGGATCATCACTGGGCGATGCTTCTCGTTGTCCGGACCGATGTACGAAAGATCAAACCGTTCAGGCAAGTTGTAGTCCACCTGGACAGTGCCGAGCTGCCACTCGCGTCCGATGACATCCTTCACGATGAAGTCGATCTTGGGTCCATAGAACGCTGCTTCGCCTGCTTCTTCAGTGAACGGCACATCGAGGGTTGCCGCCGCTTCTCGGCACGCCTGCTCCGCTTTGTCCCAGTTCGCAGGATCACCAGTGTACTTGCCCGAATCTGGATCTCGCAACCCGACCCGCACACGATACTCGTTCATACCAAGCACTTTAAAGATGGTTTTTACAAGTGCCAAACAACCCTGGACTTCCTGCCCAATTTGATCCGGGGTACAGAACAGATGCGCATCGTCTTGGGTGAATCCACGAACACGGGTCATGCCGTTGAGTTCACCCGATTGTTCCCACCGGTATACAGTCCCAAACTCAGCCAGACGCACCGGCAAATCCTTATACGAGTGAGGCTGCGAATCAAATACCTTAATATGGTGCGGGCAGTTCATCGGTTTGAGCATGAACCCTTCGATCTCGCCAGTCTTGAGATGGTTCGACAACTGCGAACAACTGCATCCCTCTTCCGAGAGCATGTTCATGTGATCCCGCTCGATCAAAGGCGGGAACTGCGATTCCGCGTAATACGGAAAATGCCCCGATGTTCGATACAGATCGAGCTTCCCAATATGCGGGGTAAACACCTCGCTGTACCCTTGTTTGGTGAGTTCATCGCCAATGAAGTTTTGGAGTTCTTTGCGAACCACCGATCCGTTGGGTGTCCACAAGATCAAACCCTGACCAACAGTCTCGTCGATCGCAAAGAGCTTGAGTTTTCTACCAAGCACACGATGATCGCGTTTCTTCGCTTCTTCTAAACGCTCAAGATGCGCTTTGAGATCTTTCTTGTTAAAGAACGATGTTCCATAGACTCGGGTCAACCGATCAGAGTTCTCATCGCCGTGCCAATAGCTCGATGCAAGGGTCATGATCTTGAAGGCGCCAATTCGTCCTGTGCTCGGTACATGAGGCCCGCGGCAGAGATCTTCCCAGTCCTTACCAGGTTCACCGGTCGCATAAAAACTCAATGTCATCGAACCCGCTTCGTGCGCACGATGCGCGTTGTCGAGCTTGTACTTCGATCCTTCCGCTTTGACCTTTGCCAACCCTTCAGAGTATTCCATGTCGTATCGAGTGAACGGGCGATCCTCTTTCACGATCGCTGCCATCTCCTTCTCAATCGCTTCAAAGTCACCTTCCCGTAATGGGCGATCATCTGGGAACGCAATGTCATAGTAAAAACTACTCTCAAGCGCCGGTCCATACACAAGCATCGCGCCCGGGATCAATCGTTGAATCGCTTCTGCCATCACATGTGCAGTTGAATGTCGAAGCAGATTCATCGCGTTGGGATCATCCTGCTTGTCGCGGGTCTTTTCAGTAACAAGCGAGAGCGCACAATCGTTTTCAATCACAGTAGAGAGATCCGAGAGTTCTTCATCAATCAAGCACCCAACGCAAGCGCGGGCAAGCCGTTCACCGATCGACATCGCAACATCAAACGCAGAAACCGGGTTGTCGAATGATTTTACGGAACCATCTGGAAGTGTAATCTGAGGCATATTCGTGCTCGCTCTTTCTCAATTCAGAGTCTTGTGCTCTGGGTCGTGGTCTATGTCTGCTAATCCTATGAAAAACGCCCAGCGTTGGCTGGGCGTTTGGTGTGTTTTTACAACAATATCCAGCCAGCTCATCGCGGGTTCGTGGTGGTTCCGGTTGTGGTGGTCGTTGTGTACATGAATAATCTCTCAAGTAATATGAATACCAAATCGGTTATCGACTCCGACGACTATAGGCAAGCCCACCAAGACCAATCAACGCAATCCCGGTAGGAGCAGGCACGGTGGTCACTGTAAACTGCAGGTAACCAACGATATCAGCTGAGCCGTCTGGTGTTGAGTCAAAATTCCCAACCTCGTCAATGCCACCGGCTCCGATTGGCAGGATTTCAAACCCATAGTGAGTGACTTCAATCTGTAGGTCTCCATCGGAGTAAACCAAACCACCGTTGTAATCGTTCGTTGTAGACGCCTGGATGAGTGTCATCGGCTGCCCATTAAAATTGATTTCAAGGTTGTAGACTGTCGTGCCTGTTTGTCCCAAGTTGTTGCTCGCAAGGAAGGTATAGTCGTATACACCAGGTGCTGAGAACTCCTCATTGAGCCAATGTTCACCGCTGTTAGAATCATTCCCGGTATATAACATCTGATCATCGGAGAGGAAGTAAATGTTGGAAACACCGTTTCCACCGATATCATCATACCATTCTGCCAATCCATTGCGGATGAACCGTGCGCCATCCCATGTGATCGAACCCATCGCCGGGGTAACAGTTGTGAGACACAAAGCTATTGCTGTAATTTTGTTCATGATATTTATCCCTCAGTTAAGTATCAGACAGGTGAAAATACCCATCGAATGGGAGATTAGCAGGAGGCTTCCTGTTGTGTCCAACATTTAAGTTGCAAAACCATGCTTTTTTAGAAGATAAAGAAGCGTTGGCGACACTATCGGACGCATCCGTGCTCTTTTATTTTTACGAACAGCAATCAGGTCCGCAGCATGTCCCTCCGGGTTTGACCGCCAGGATGTCCAAACTCGTAATCACATCCGCCGCGGTTTGACCATCAGGGAGGAGTCCTGTGATCTTTTCGTAGAGTGGATCATTCGCTGCGGTCAATGCCGCAACATAATGAGGTTTAGGGGTCAGCTCGATCTTGCTCAACCCCGCATTGACCATCTGAGAACGCATTTCCTCTACTGGGATCGCACCCGCGACACAACCTGCCCATGCTTCGAGGATAGATTTGATCTCTGCTGGTGCTTCCTGAAGCAACGCAATGTCAGAAACCGCAACCCGTCCACCGGGTTTGAGCACGCGTGTTATCTCATTCCAGACCTGCTGCTTATCCATCGAGAGGTTCAAGACGCAGTTCGAGATGATGACATCCACCGAGTTATCCGCGACAGGCAAGTGTTCGATCTCACCAAGCCGAAACTCAACATTGTCAAGACCAGTGGTTGCATGGTAGTGTCCGATGTTCTTGCGAGCTTTCGCGATCATCTCGTGGGTCATATCGACCCCGATCGCTCGTCCGTGATCACCGACCTTCGGTCCTGCAAGAAAGATGTCGAATCCGCCACCCGATCCCAGATCAAGGATGGTTTCCCCTTCCTGTAATGAAGCAATCACGGTTGGATTCCCGCAAGACAACCCCATGTTTGCATCTGCAGGCAACGCTTCGAGCGCCTCTTTGCTGTATCCGATCTGTTCCGCGAGATCACCCGCATCGATCGATTCAGTCACGCCGCACGCGCCCGCACAGCAGTTCGATGTCGCAATAGTCGCATAGTCAGAACGGATTTGTTCACGGATTTCATCATTGGTTTTCATGGCAAGCTCCTTCGCTCAGTGGTTTGTGGTGTTCAGTGGTTTACAGCAACCCTCGCGCTGCATCTTGGCAAGCGCAACAGGATCGATCGCATCAATCTCAACAAGCTTGGCGATATCACGTGTGATCGCTTGGTCATTGAGTGCATGGGTACGGATGAAGTTCAACGCATCATTCACGATCGCAATGGGGGCCTGGGGAACCTTGTAATGGACCCATCGCCCGTCTTTCCGAGATTCGAGCAATCCCGCATTTTTCAGTGTCGCTAAATGCTTCGAGATCGAAGCATTTGAGAGATCGATCAGTTCGACGAGTTGGCACACACACCGCTCGCCGTCAAGGCAAGCTACGAGCAGCCGTACCCGATTTGGATCTGAAAGTGCGTGGGTGATGTTGGTGAGTTGGTTCATTGTTTTCTCATTTCGTTAAATAAGAATATGATCACTATTCATTTTCGTCAACAAGAAAATGAAAATATTTACATATAATTATAGATATATCGAAACTTGATATATACCAGGCCGTACAATTCAACGAGGTAACAAACATGCTCGCATTGAAACAAGACCATTCACAACTCGTCGTCCTCTCCGTACTCGCGATCGGCCCGTCCTATGGGTACGCGATCAGTAAGGACATCGCTGCCCGATCCGAAGGCCATTTCAAACTCTCGCCTTCGGGGATGTACCCATTGCTCACCAAACTCGAAAAGAACGGGCTCATCACCCCGAGCTGGGAAGAGGTCAAAGCTGCCGGTGCAGACCCAGATTCGTCAGGACGCAAACGCAAGTGGTACACACTGAGCGCCAAAGGCAAAAAACAACTCGAACAGAGCATCGAGCGCCATCGTCAGGTCCAATCACTTCTCGATGGGTTCGTTACTCCATCGTCTGAGTCAGGATTGGCAACCGGATGAAAAAAATCAGTTTACAACCAAAGTACAAAGTTGAGTCGTCATCAAAGGACTCAATATCGACCTGGCTCGATGTGCTCGTCGGGATGCTCGTCATGCCGGATTCTCAACGCACCCAGGTCCGTGATGAACTCGAAGATCATCTTCGTTCCCGTGTTGATGATTTGCTGATCGTGGGCAAGTCCGAACCCGAAGCAATCCAAATCGCAGTCGCCGAACTCGGTGAAACTGCAGAACTCGCAAAGCTCATCACACACGCACATCAACATTCAAATCCAAGGAGAAAAATGATGAACATCGCACTGATTACCGTCGCACTCGCAGGTATGTCCTTCGGAGGATTTTCATACATCAATGGCACAGGCGCTCCGGGCGCAACCCCAAGCAATAGTGGGGCAATCCCCGTTGTTATCCGTGAATCACCCCAACAAAGAGACATGGACAATCAAACACACCCGTTTGATCTGAGCATGGTGTCGATGAAGAAAATCCTGATCGCGATCGGAGACGCATTCGATAAAGACATCAAGTTCAGCGAACACGCCCGTACAGGCGAGATGCAAGGACTCTTAACCTCACACATCGAGAAATTCCAAGGTGAATATACATTCGATGATGCAGTCCGCGCACTCAACGCATCATTCCCCGAAGGTCTATACGGATATCGGCTCGAGATTTCAGACAACACAGTCCTTCTTCAGTCCGATGATGAATACCAACGAAGCCTTGTAGAACTCCGCGTGTATGAAATCCCATCTCAGTTTGTGGCGCCGTCGATGAGAAATGATTTTGCCAGATCAATCGAGGACTTGCTCCGAGTAAAGTTTGATTTGAGCTACACATCAATCCAAGTCGTTAGCGGCTCAATGGTCGTTGCAGCAACCCCAGAGATCCATAACAAAATCACTGAGCTTCAGCAAGAACTCGATGTTGTATTCGAACTCCGTGCCGCGAAGAATAAGCAAGATAACGATGAATACGCTGTCCGCGATGAACAAAGACTCATCGAACACAAGAAGAAGGTTGCAGCAGCAAAGGAACTCCAACTCAAAGCAATCGACCGGATTCAGGAGGAGTTCAACTCGGTACGGAACAATCTCATCGGAACAAACAGTCAGATGGGAATCGAGAGCAAAGCAATCATGGATCTCAGCAAACAGTTACGCACCCAAGGATCGACGCTGAGTCCAGATGAAAAAGAGCAGATACAACACGAGATGACTCAACGAGGCGCAAAGCATACTGAACTCGAGTACCTACATGAAGAGTATCAAGCAAGGTACATCTACCTCCGTGATCGACTCATCGATTCCCAGTACGCTCCACTCTTCGAGAACTTGGATTAATTCCCCTATATATCGTGCATAGATACCGCCTCCAGTGCAAAGTTATACCATCTACGGTATAATTCATGCACCGGAGGCGTTTGTACATGATCTGCCCATTCTGCAGCTACAACCAAGATAAAGTCATCGATTCACGCTCAACCGAGGGCGGAGCGGTCATCCGTCGTCGCCGACATTGCCTCAAATGCGAACGAAGATTCACCACCTACGAACGCGTCGAACCGACAGGCAGACTCATGGTCGTCAAGCGAGATGGCTCAAGGGTTCAGTTCAGTTCTGAGAATATTATGCGAGGCGTCTCAAACGCCTGCGGCAAGCGCCCCATCTCCGAAGATGTGAAACTCAAACTCGCCGAGGTTGTGGAAGAGGAACTCCACGCGGAATACGAACGAGAAGTCCCTTCGCAAGTTGTTGGTGAACGAGTGATGACCAAACTCCGTGATGTCGACAAGATCGCCTACATCCGGTTTGCTACCGAGCATCTGCAACTCTCTACACTCGAAGATATCCAAAGAGAACTCGATGACCTGCAAGGTCGCCCGTTGGCAGGACCCAACCAAGAGTCATTGTTCATATCAGATCAGCACAGTAAGTAAGCGTTGGTATCTATGGGATCAAATCAAGAGTAGTTCTACGCATCCACTGATTCATCTTTGTGTATGTTTCGCTTGATCGACATGTTGATCCGCTTGGCGTCCTCAATCCGAAGACCCGCTTCACGAGCGAGTGCGATAAGATCCGCCCGATCCTTAATCCCAAGTTTCTCGCCGATCTTTTCGCGATGACGATCAATAGTCGAGATAGAACGGAAAAGTTCTTTCGCGATTTCTTTCTGACGGAATCCTTGTCCCATCAATGCGAGTACCTCGATCTCGCGTGATGTTAATACACTGAGTTTGCCAAGCTGGATGTGCTCCGCCCAGACAAGTTCAATATCTGCAAGCTGTTCTTCGATCCGTTGAAGTTGATCAGGGGTTACCGGTTCAACAGTGACAAAGATCAATGTCTCTGTCTTTCCATTGTGCTCAACATCAAACGCTCGGAAGGTCGTATACAAACGAGTCCCGTTAAACAGATCCGCCATCGGCACAAGCTTGCGAGTTTGTGCCGCTTGTTCCATGTATCTGATGCGCTCATTCGCCCATACAAGTGGCGCAAGATCGGTGAGGTGTTTTCCTTTGATTGTCTGCTTGTCAAAGCCCGGAAAACCACGCAGCGCAATCTCATTGGTATACACAATAGTCCCGTCCGGTGTGTACACCATCAGAGAGAGTGTGCAAAAACCCGAAGTGAAAAACTCCATCAGGGTAGACGCCTGGATATTGTCCATCACACAATCTAGATGACTGACATCAACGGGTACAGCTCCCAAAGTCGGAAGCTTGACCTCATCTAGTGATAACTTATCGTCACTCACGATCGCGTCCCCTAAGATCAATTCAGGATTGCCAGAACAAGAAATCATTCTGTTTCAATGCAATCAGTAGGTGTGTTTGCCGCGGGACCAAAACAATCGAGCACCGGGTTCGTGTAGGATGTATATCATAGCAACATCGCCTTCAAGTGTGTGAGGGGAAAACTCCCAAGATTGGAAAAAGTATGAGTTCAAAAATTTCACAAAGCACAACGGACGCATTCGAAGGTCTCGCTGATAAAGGAATCATCCATGACGGCATGATGTGCATGGTCGGCGGATTCGGACTCTGCGGCATACCCGAACAACTCATCATCGCATTAAGAGATACAGATGTCCAAAACATCACGTGTGTCTCCAACAATGCAGGTGTCGACGATTGGGGGCTTGGTTTGCTTTTAAAAACAAAGCAGATCAAGAAAATGATCTCAAGCTATGTCGGTGAGAACGATGAGTTTGCGCGTCAATATCTAAACGATGAACTCGAAGTCGAGTTCAATCCGCAAGGCACACTCGCAGAGCGCGTCCGCGCCGGGGGCGCAGGCATCCCCGCATTCTTCACCGCGACCGGTGTTGGTACTGTGGTTGCACAAGGAAAAGAAACGCGCACTTTCGCTGCACCCAACGGGGGCGCCAAACGCGAATACATTATGGAGACAGGACTCTTCGGCGATCTCGCACTCGTCAAAGCTGCAAAGGCAGATGAGTTCGGCAACCTCGTCTTCAACATGACCGCGCGCAACTTCAATCCAGACATGGCAACTGCTGCCAGCTTTGTGATCGCCGAGGTCGATGAGATTGTCCCCGCAGGATCTCTCCATCCAGACGAGATCCATGTGCCAGGCAACTACATCGATCGCGTCGTACAAACAGTTTCCGAGAAACGAATAGAACAACGAACAGTGAGCGCATCATGAATGAGAAAACGGACTCCCCTAAACAACCTACTAAAGCAAACAAGCCGATCTACTTGCGTCCCAAGTTTATTATCTCGATGTTTGCAGGGATCGTATTTCTCATCCTGATTTTTCAGAACTGGGAATCTGTATCCGTCGATCTCTTCTTCATGACCGACAAGCAAGTGCCCGCGGCTCTGCTCTACATCGGGTTTTCACTTGTTGGATTCGTCGTTGGTTGGTTGATGAAACGATCGAAGTAAACCGTAACCCAAGCAATCTCAAAAAAGCATGAAGCCGGAGCGAGAGGGGGGAGCTACCGGCTTCATACAAAAAGGGTATATGTAAACCTCTCGCTCTATATACTGTCCCCACAGGATCGCATATACAACAGGTCTACCCATCACCTTCGTCTACGAATCGCGCCGGTTCCCGCGATCAAAAATATTCCAACAGTACCAGGCGCCGGTGTGATGTTCACATTGTCGATCAATCCCGCGAACACAGTCGAAGTGCCATCGTCAAAGCGAGCATTCACTGTCAAGGTATCAAACTCGATCCCTGACACGCTTAAACTATCCCCGATGAGATTATCGCGACCACCAAGATCTGAAACAAGTATCGAGTCGAAGTTCACAAGCTCGCCGTGGTTGTAAGCAAGCAACTCGATCGTGATTCCGCCCCAAGGCCCGTTCTCGAAATACAAGATATCAAGCGACGCATCCGTCTCGTTTGTATTCGTTGTCATCGAAAAAGTCGAGACAATATTAATCGAGAGGTTATCCCCTGCGATGTAAGAAGTTCCCCAAGACAATGCATTTGTGCCACTCAGCGTGTCAGGGTAGTCATTGATCGCCAGCGTTGCATTCTCCACAATAAAATCGGTTCCATACTCGCCGGGTCCGTATGTTGAACCATCAGGATTTAAACCTGAGTCATTGTTGAGATTGAAGAATGTAATCCCTCCATCGGTAAATGATGAACCCATGAATCCTTCGCGCGGATCTTCAAACCCGGTGGACCCGCCCGCGAATGCAGCGCTGCAAAGCGATGCAATCGCAACTGTCGATAGGATTGTTTTCGTGTTTCTAAATTTTGAGTTTTTCATATTTCTCTCCTTCTTTCTTTGTGGAATGTTTTCTTCTAAACGATTGGTGTATTTGAATTGAAAAGTTGTGACGATCTCACGGGCAACCAGCGCTAAACGCATTCAAGAATGCGGAGACATCAAAGAAGTTGAATACGCCGTCGCCGGTAAAATCTGCAATACTGTCTTGGTTTGTAAAAGCGCCCAGGAATACGGAGACATCAAAGAAGTTGAGTACTCCGTCATCTGTAAAATCTGCGAGACATTCTGCTGGTGGGACAAAGCCTTCAATCAGAAATGCGCCCGTGGATCCATCAAGCAATCTACCAAATCCAACGATGTCGCCGTTGTTGTTCACGCCGGTTGCACGCGAGAGCATTTCAAAATCGGATTCATCGTCGAGCATGTCATTGAGATCGTACATCTCGCCGTCCACCCATGCCCACGCACGCGGATCGAATCCGGACCCTGTCCCGTCCCATGCGTAACCCACAACCATCCCAGAGTCGTTCACATCAAGCGATTCAGAAGTATTGAGCCCTGCAATTGTGCCGAGCACTTGAACTGGATCGCGATCATCCCCGGTATAGATCACCGCATTCCAACTCGAAGTCGTTGATTCATAGGATGTGTGTCCAACCATCACCGAGTTGTTGTTGATCGCAGTCGCATTCGAGAAATGGAACCCAACCGGTGCGATTGCCGGGTATTCGTATCCCCCTCGATCATCAGGAACTGCAAGTGTTGCATCATCTGGATCACCAAAGAAGAACGAGCTCCCCACGATATGGCTGTCGTTGTTAATCCCCCGGTTCGCGCCGCCCATAAATCCAGGTAATGTCCCCGCGATCTGTACCGGATTGACCTGGTCCCAGATAAACCCCTTTGAAAATCCAGGATTAATGGATGCTTGCCCGACGATCACTCCGTTATCGTTGATATCCCAGGGGATCGAAGAACTTGTAGAACCGATCGCTGTGTGTACATTGATCATTCCACCCTGACCATCCCATAAGGTTGCAGCACGAAGCGTACTCGCATCCTCTGAATACCCGACAATCTCCCCGTTGCTGTTAATCGCAAGCGCCTCGGAAATCATGCTTGAACCAAGGGCGCCAAGGCTGGTGGGGGAGTGCATCGAATCCCATCGACATGCAACCACCCCAAGACCGCCGGGGAGCGTGGATTGCCCGACCACTACACCTGAATCATTGATGTCATTGGCGATTGTCCCAGCTCCACCAAGTGAAGGCAGGTTGATCACGTCTTGTGCTATTGCCGCCCCGCTCAACAAAGCAATCGCCAAGATTGAGCATGAAATCGGTGATGTTTGAATTGTTTTCTGTGAGATTTCCATATCGGTATCCTTACTGAGCCCCTCAGTGATGTTTACGTGCCAGCGTCCAAATAGACAATCTGGATGATCTCTATGAATATATTGAAAACTGACTTGAAATCAACCCTGAAATCAGATATTTTTAGATATAGCCATTTATTGACCCCTTATGGGGGGTAGAACTGAAAATACAAAGGATATAGAGGATGCATCGTTCAGAATTCGTGTCAAAAGCACCGATTTCAAATCACATATACCCCGCTCATCCGGGTATTGTGCGTGTGATGCCAAATACATCAATCCCTCATTCCGGTGTAAAAACTCGTTCCTTACCAGAACCGCTCTCCGCCGATGAACGCGCCATGTGCGATCGAGTAGCTGCACGAGTCCACGCAGACCTGACCGCACTCGTCGATCAACTCCCCCCCCCGGCACAGAACGGCTCGGGGATGTCCAAACACCTCGATCTTGTCCGCAACACCTGCCAACGAGTCATCCATGCAATCAGAGATCAATCACCGAGCGCACAAACCCTGGTCAAACTCCCCGGAGTGAAAGGCCTCGAACAAATGCTCGAATCAATGCGAGCACACAACCTCTCCATAGAATCAATTGAACTCGCAGGGATCGCGATCGCACAGTTCGATCAACTCATCAACTCACTCGCAGGTTCGCACACCAAGCTTGTCGCCCGTATCAATGCTGTCGGGACGGTCGATTCCCAATCTCCCCTGGGCAGCATCGAATCCAGAGAAGCGCTCTTCCAATCCGCGATCAGTGTGACAGGGAGAAGCGCCGCGACATCTATAAGTCTCTACGCCTTTCGCCAATCCCCAGAAAACCCCGATGTACTTCAACGCGCACTCGCATCAGGTCTCTTGCAAACCACCGTCGTCCCCGGAGGCATGCCCGTCGTTATCCGCGCTGGAGACACACTTCACTGGGATGATCCAGAACATCGAACAATTGATTATCTCGATGATTCAAAGCCAATGGGCAACACCCCCGAAGCGCTACTCAAAGAGTTCACCACCCATCCCCTCCCAACAGTTTCATCGCAAGGGACATCGGACAACCTGATCCAAGTGATCGACCCCGCCAACTTCGACGGCCCACAAACGCTCGATGTCATCACTGCTGCGCGATCCAATCACCCATTCCGAGATCCAAAGACCAATGAGATGACCCTCGATGAAGTATGGTCCCTGGTCAACTGTCCATGTGCACGCTTGCTCTTCGATATTTATCTCCACCGAGATCTCGAACGCATGGTCCGTCCAAAGATCGACTCACAACTCTGGTATCCAAATCTCAGTTCCCCCGGAGGCCAGCGATGGATCACACGCTACCCATCGCCTCCGAGACTTGAACTGCTCGGAGAAGGAATCGCACGCGCATCCACTCCATCACACCCGCGCCACAGCGAACTCACATCCACGCTCTTCGATCGCGTCGGATGGGACGCATCTGAGTTTGTCGGATTCCGTTGCGAAGTCATGTTCCCCATCTGGCGTGCCGGTTACTGCATGACCTTTCAACCGGTTGAACATGTACTCGATTCCGAGTGATTCAGGCACAAAATCACCCCTTTGAGCCAAAAATCGAGATTCTTCGACCCCATTGTTGCGAATCGTTCTCAACTGGATTATAATCCATACACGGAAATCCAGTTTGGATTCCTGTACGGAGATGACAAAGCGGATGATCAACTCAGAAGCACAACTCGAATCCAAAGCCGTCCCCCTGACGCAACTCTCCCGTGGACAGATCGGCCGAATCGAATGCACCCAGGCGCACCCTGATGATTGCTCGATGCTCCGCGCGATGGGACTCCACCCAGACGCATCCATCCAGATGTGTCGACTCGGCGAACCCTGCATCGTTTCACTCTCCGGTGCATGTCGAATTGGTCTTGCCAAAGACATCGCTTCACGCGTATTCGTACACATCGATTCATAATCACTCCAGTTCGTTGCGGGTCCCCTTCGATGTCTACGCCAACCGTTCCGCAACTCGTTCCCACCAAACGCACCATCGCCGTGCTCGGCAACCCAAATGTCGGCAAGACTACATTATTCAATCGCATCGCGGGTATCCGTGCCAAAACCTCCAACTTCCCAGGCACCACCCAAGAAGCCCGCGTCGCGCATATCAATCTCGACAAAGAATCACAAAAAGGTGCGCACAACGAGTCGGTCTTAATCGATCTCCCCGGGATCTACTCCCTCCATCTCGATCTCTCCGAATCCAAAGTGTGCAATCAAACCCTTGAAGGCACAACCGCACCCACAGGTGAACCAGCGCAAGTCCCCGACGCGCTCATGGTCGTTGTTGATGCAACAAACCTCACCCGAAACCTCTCGATCGTGGGGGAGTTGCTCGCCAAACGATTGCCGACTGTTATTGTCGTCAACATGATCGATGTCGCTCGTCGCCGAGGGATCCATGTTGATCCAGACAAACTCTCTGATTGTCTCGGGTGCCCGGTAATCCTCTGCAGCGCTCGTACAGGCGAAGGACTCCATGCACTGGGCGCAATGCTCAATGATGCAAAGATATCCCATCGCACTGCGCCGTCTGATCAAACCGGGATCGAACGATGGGCGCAGGATATTTACGCGACAGTTTCGACTTCGAATGCCGAGCTCGCTGCCGATACACTCACCGATCGCTTAGACCGAGCATTCACCCATCCGCTCCTCGGGATGCTCTCCTTCGTTGCGATCATGACCGGGTTGTTCTGGATGATCTTCAAGCTTGCCGCGATCCCGATGGACTGGATTGACTTCTGGTTCGGATCAGTTGGCAACTGGGTCGCAGGTACCCTCCCAGAAGGCGCAATCAGCGATCTGATTGTCGATGGAGTCATCGCTGGTGTGGGTGGAACCGTGATCTTCCTGCCTCAGATTTGTTTGCTTTTCTTCCTGCTTGCACTCCTCGAAGGCACCGGATACCTCGCTCGCGCCGCTTTCGTGATCGACCGACTCCTCCGCCCGTTCGGAATGTCAGGACACGCCTTCGTGCCACTACTTTCGAGTCATGCCTGCGCCATCCCCGGGATCATGGCAACCCGCGCTATCCCTGACAAACGCGATCGGCTCGCAACGATCCTCGTTGCCCCGTTCATGAGTTGCACCGCCCGCATCCCCGTCTATGTACTCCTCACCGCGATCCTCTTCCCCGATCGCCCGCTCTATCAGGCATACGCATTCACGATGTGTTACGCGATCGGGATCCTCGCCGGGTTGTTCACCTCGTTCTTGTTCCGTCGAACCATCCTGCGTGGGAAGTCTCGTCCGATGGCCCTCGAACTCCCAAGCTACCGCATGCCTGATCTCAAATCAGCATTGCTCCTCACCTTCGATCGAGGAATGATCTTCCTAAAAAAAGCCGGCACGATGATCCTCGCGATCTCCATCGTCCTCTGGTGGCTCAATGCTTACCCGCACAGCGCTCCAACCGACGAATCAATCGCACTGCGTACACAAGCAGAGTCAATGGTTGATATCGAACAAGCCAACGAACTTGTCGCACAAGCGGACGCGATCGATACCCGAAACGCAACCGCCAACTCCATGCTCGGCAAACTCGGTTCCACGTTCCAACCCATCTTCGCACCCCTCGGATATGACCGTCAGCTCACCGTCGGGGTGCTCGCATCCTTTGCCGCCCGCGAAGTATTCGTCTCCACGATGGCCGTCCAAGTCGCAGGTTCCGACGATGTCGATGATGAATCAGTCCTCGCATCCATCGCCAACGCAACCAACGACGATGGTTCACGCATCTTCACCTACGCCACAAGCTGGTCATTGCTCTTCTTCTATGTCCTCGCATCGCTCTGCCTCCCTACCTTGGTCGTCACCGCCAAAGAATCCGGAGGCTGGAAATGGGCAATGCTCCAACTCGGCTGGATGTCCCTGCTTGCTTATATCGGAGCGTTCGCCGCCTACCAAATCATCATCGCAGCGGGAGGAACTTAACCATGCCGATACATGATTGGCAGTTCTGGGTCGTCACCATCATCGCGATCGGTTCACTCTGGTTGCTCAAGATCGTGCTCCTCCCAAAGAAGAAGGGCACCAAAACCACGCTCACAGTGGGGGGCAAACCCGTAGGCAAAGAGTCCAAACGCAAATCCAAAGATTGCGGCTGCGGCTGAACATCTCATTCAACCGATCGTATTGATGTGGTGTTTCAAGCTATTGCATTTCGGACCAAAAATTTGTTTGCTTTTATTCTGATTTTGATGGTCATATTTTTTGAAACAGGTTGTACAGATTTTCATGGTGATTATGGTTATGAATTAATTAATGAATATGGAATAGGGTGTGATTCAATAGGGCCGCAAATCATTGAGCCTTACGGCACAGTTTCGGGCGATATGTTCGTCGAATACATTGGTGTGTACGAACAATATATTTATGGTGATTCATATTCATACGAATCAAGGAGTCCGTATAAAGGGTATTTTATCATTGATACGGATCTGCATATACTGCAGTATTTTGGATCAAAATCTCAGCTCGAAGATGAGCTTAAAGTATTGGGGCTCAATCAGATTGAGCTTCATGATCCGTATGATTTTCTCGTGTATCGCTGGGTTCGGCGCGTTCTAATTTTAATCGTGTTGGGTGTTATTCTGACTCCGTCTGTGTTGTTCACATTCAGAAAATGGAAAAAAGGCAGAGGGGTGTGATACAATCCATCATGCCACTATCCCGCGAAGACATCACCAAACGGGCAGCTCAAGAGCTGCAGGACGGCTACATTGTCAACCTCGGGATCGGGATGCCGACACTCGTCGCCAATCACATCCCCGACGGGATGGATGTCTGGCTTCAATCTGAGAACGGCCTCCTCGGGATCGGACCCTTCCCGACCGAAGAAAACATCGACGCCGATCTGATAAACGCAGGCAAACAAACCATCACCGCCCGCACCGGCGCGGCTTCGTTCGCATCTTCCCAATCCTTCGCCATGATCCGAGGCGGACACATCGACATGTGCATCCTGGGCGCCATGCAAATCTCCCAAGAAGGCGACATCGCCAACTGGATGATCCCAGGCAAAATGATCAAAGGCATGGGCGGTGCAATGGACCTCGTCGCCGGTGTCAAAAAGGTCGTGGTCACGATGGAACACTGCAACCGCAAAGGCGAACCAAAGATCCTCAAAGAATGCACCCTTCCATTAACCGGCAAGCAATGCATCGACATGATCATCACCGACCTGTGCGTTCTGAAGATGGATTATGACGCACGCCGATACAAACTCACCGAACTCGCCCCGGGTGTGACGGTTGAAGAGGTCATCGAAAAGACCGAAGCTGAGTTAATCACGAGTCATACACCTGCAGTTGTTACGGTATGAAACTGCTTCAATCCAGAATATTGAGATACGCATTCTTTGGAATCGTATTAATTATAATGGTTGTTGTTGGGATGGAGTTACTGTGGACTCATCGACAATCATCGCTCGCCAAAGAGTGGCGATCAGAAATGGTTTCTTCACTGACATCGTCTGATAGTTATGAAGATATTGAAAGTACCCTCTCGCATTTGGGTGTAATGCTCGGAGAGGAAGACGACGCATGGGTTGCGATTGATTATCGTGATACCCACAATAAACACATTGTCAGTTCGGCCGTCGCACGCATGATGAATGGAGAGTTGTTCGTCTCTGAAGAACATTTCTGCGGCAAGTTAACCGGGTATAAATCGGCAAAGAAACAAGTAGGCGATATTGAAGGCTTGATAGGTCAGGAAACTGATCCCAACAATATTGACGAATATAAAGCACTGCTTTCTCATATTCAAGAATCTCTAGATAGCTATCCCAAATTGAAAGAACTTGAAATCAAGTCAGATTTAGTTCGACAGCGAGAACTTCTTTTCGAACTTGGCTTCGGTCCCATCGAATCAGAGCGTGAATGATTTGAGCAAGTGTGTAACCCCTAAACAGGGTGGCTAAATCCTGGCCTGTGCACGCCTGAAAAAAGTATGCTACATTCTCCGTCACAGACACGGAGGTCACTCAATGCCATTCTACGAAGTCGCCGGACACGACACACGAACCCACCAACCACGCACACTTCGTATCAGTGCCCGTAACGATGATGACGCAGCATACACCGCATCCCAAGAAGGCATCACCGAGGTCAAACTCCGTTCGTTTTCCGAGCGAGAGATGCTCATGATGGATATGAAATGCTTTGTCTATGCAGATCCGCAAGCAACCCAAAAAGCCAAGATGCAACGCATCGAGCGACAGTTCCCCAGATCAATCCTGTTCGACCATCCGATCCTGACCATCACAAGTTCAGTCTTCACAGCACTCATGCTCGCACGAGCAGTAGACTACCTCATCGCTCTGCTCTAAGAAATCGCAACCTTAAGGCCCATCATCATCAGGTACATCGCTCGATGGATCTGCTTCAGGCTCATCCGCATCATCTGTATCCTGAGTCCGCGATGGCACCTCTACCCCTGCAGGCAACCAGAGCGATGGGTCTTCCCCGAGTGCATTGGCAATCGCGATCGCGACTTCATTTGAGAGGTCGATTGGTTCAGGTGTCAGTGTCACACCCGCTTCGTCTGCCTGTGCCTTCGCATTGGCAACAAGCAAGCGGATATCTTCCGTAGTCACTTCATCCGCCGAACGCAACGCCCTCGTGGTATTCCCAGTTGATTCAATAGTCACATTGAGCACGATGTCATTGTCATCAGGCGTGTTGGTAGTGATCGGATCAAGCACATCTTGAATCACCGAAGATTCAATCGATTCATCGAACAGACCAAGGGAGAACCGAGCAAGTTCAATCCGAGCTTGTTCCTTTTCTTCTTCTGGAAGTTCTGAGTTCTCGATGTAAAGCCCATTGGCACTCATCATCATCGCCGCCATCGTCAACGGAGATTCCGCAAGCTCTTCGACGACTCTGCCAAGCTCGCTGAACCCGATTTCCTTCTGATCAAATCGTGTCATCAATGTATCAATGTGTGCAACAATTTCAAGCCGTTCTGCTTCACTCACCGGCGCCTCTTCCAGCGCTGCGGTAATTCCCTGGCGGATCCCGTCAGACACCCAACCCCGCCAAGAAGTCGCAACAAAGATCGTTGCAATGATTGCCAGTACCAGTGCTACCCCCAGCGCGATCAAGCAACCCGCGAGCACATTGCCTCGAGCTTTGGTCTTTGTGTAATCTAGATTCATGGTGTCTGTTTCCTATTCTTCTACCAAGCGGGGGGTTGAGATCACCTCGTCCCAGATGGATGTTTATGATTTGGATCTGCTATTTGGGTTTTTATACCCAAACATTTCACTCAAAATCGTAGACCATAAGTGCTTTTATTGCTTTAAAACACTCCAGATCGGTCTCTATCTGAGTAAAAACGACAAATTTTGCCCGGCCTATGATATGATTCCGTTGGGGACATCAATCTTAAACGCTTAGAAGAGGAACATACACATGGCAAACTACAAGGTCGAAGATGTTGAGGGAATCGGTCCAACCTACGGCGAAAAGCTCCGTGCAGTAGGTATCGAAGATACCGATGCATTGCTCAACGCATGCAAGACAAAGACACAACGCAAAGAACTCGCTGAGAAATCAGACATCTCAGAAACACACATTCTCAAATGGGCAAACATGGTTGATCTCTACCGCATCTCAGGTGTCGGTTCAGAGTTCTCAGAACTGCTCGAAGCATCAGGCGTGGACACCGTTCCAGAACTGGCACAACGCAATGCTGAAAACCTCACCGCAAAGATGGTTGAAGTAAACGATGCGAAGAGCCTGACTCGTCGTGTCCCATCAGGTGCTGAAGTTGAAAAATGGGTTGCCCAAGCGAAGACACTTCCTCGTGCTCTTGAGTACTAAGTTTCTTTCATCGATCTGACTTATACAATACCGAACCAAGCATCTCGCTTGGTTCGGTTTTTTCTTTGTACTGAAAGGCATCACTATGCACTGGTTTGACGCACACCTTGACCTCGCGTACCTCGCTGAAAACGGACGAGATATGCATACCTCGCTCGAAGATTGCAGAGGACGCTTCCAACCCGCTGCGATCACGCTCCCTTCGATGCTTGCTGGCAAGATAACCAAATGTCTGGGGACCGTCTTCACCGAAGGGATCAATCCGGAAAGTACAGATTCAGAATCAGGCGCATTCACCTACCCATTCGGGGATGCAGATGCTGCATACCGCGCTGGAATGCGCCAACTTCTGCTCTATCGCACATGGTTCGATGCAGGCTTAATCGCACGCATGCCAAAGCGAGGCGAACAACCCATCGAATCTGATGCCCCCCTCCAACTCGGAGTTCTGGTCGAATGTGCCGACCCAATCACCAATCCCGATGAACTCGAACAATGGGCAGAGCTCGGAGTAGTCGCGATCGGTATGGTGTGGTGGCATCAATCCAGATACGCCGGAGGGAACGGCACAGACCACACAAAGCCAGGCAACGGGCTCACCGATCTCGGACGCGAACTCGCCAAACGAATGGATGAACAAAACATCGTCCACGATCTCTCGCATCTCTCCCAACGCGCATCAGACGAACTCTTATCCCTTACAGAGAAACCCGTCATTGCATCGCATTCCAACAGCAGAGCACTGATGGGGGATCCAAACTCCACTCCCAATCAAAGACATCTCGCAGATGAAACAATCATCGAGATCGCACGCAGAGGCGGAGTCATCGGACTCAACCTGCTCGGGGATTTCATCACCCCCAACATGAATAAAGGTAAGAAAAAAGGTGAACGAGCCCGCATCGAAGATTGTGTCCGTCATATCGAGCATGTCTGCGAACTCACAAACTCGCGTGACCACATCGGGCTCGGATCAGACATGGACGGCGGATTCGGTTCCGACGGCCTCCCAGAAGGAATCAACACTCCCGCAGATCTCACCATCCTTACGAACGCACTCAAATCGCAAGGATGGAATGAGAACGAACTCGCAGGATTCGCACATGCAAACTTCGAACGATTCTGGGCAGGTTCGTAATTTCAGTTCATCGCGATCGGCGCACAATGTGAACACCAAAGCGCAGGCGTATTGAGCAACGACGCAGATTGCTCAGGTGCCGGCGGCAAGTTCCGCAACGGCAAAAGCATCTGCTGCTCATACTGCGCACGATTCATCACATACGCTGGGTTATTCTGCGTGTTCGCATACGCGCTTGAGAGATACTCACGAATCGCATCGATCCGTGATTCAGGATACGGATGAGTCGATAACCATTCAGGCTGACGATCGCCGGTCGCCTGTGCTTCGAGCACTTCCATCACATGCAACTGCCCGATCGGGTCATACCCCGCCCGTTCCATGTATCGCATTCCGAGCATGTCTGCTTCGGACTCTTCGTTCCGTCCATACTTGAGTAATACAAGTTGTCCACCCACCGCAAATCCAGGGACGACAACCTGACCGTATTTCCCAATATCCGAATCATCACCCGCAGCCCCAACAATCAACGCCGCACCCGCGATCCCGATGTTGTACCCAAACTGCTTGGTCATCCGCTGATTCGCATGACGACCCGTAACATGTCCGATCTCGTGACCGAGCACTCCGGCCATCGCTGCTTCGGAATCAATCTGTTCCGCCAATCCACGAGTGAAGTAGATCTTTCCGCCGGGGAGCGCAAATGCATTGATGACATCGGTGTTGAGTAATGTGAACTCCCAGTCCAGATCAGGCACACCCGGTTCAATCCCCGCGACGAGCTTCATCCCAATCTGGCGGACATACTGCGAAGGAATTGCAGACTCAACTTCCCCCCCAAACTGATCAGTCAGCCCCGCCGCCGCTTCCGCACCCATCTGCTTCTCTTCTTCCCAGGTATAACGGGTCAAAATAGTCTTCCCCGTCGCAGGATTGGTGCTGCATCCACCCACGGATATGAGCATCATCCCAAACAGTGTGAGCAAGAGCAAGATTGAGCGTGACTTCGGTTGCATAAGTTGATCCCTTTCGATGAAGTTGAGTCTACCATCATTGTTCTATGCCAGAGACAAAAGAACAACCCAATTCTCTATCTTCTGACGCGTCAACCAATGAGCAGGTTCCTGCATGGAATGATGCAGAACTCGATTCGCTCCATACGAACGCGGACAAACACGACAAAGTTCAGGCAATGTTCAATGCAATTGCCCGATCGTACGATCTCAATAACCGGGTTCACTCACTCTGGCGCGATGAAGCATGGCGCAAACGCACAGTTCTAGACGCCAAGGTGAGTCCAGGCGAACGCGTCCTCGACTGCGCCTGCGGTACAGGCGATCTCACCCAAGCTTTCGCAAAGCGTACCCAAGCATCACAGGTCATCGGTTCTGATTTCACCTCAGGTATGCTCGAAATTGCAGAACACAAACGATCCAAACTCCATCAATCACTTTCCGAACGAATCGAATACATTCAGGCAGACGCACAAAAACTCCCATTCGAGGATGAATCATTCGATGTCGTCTCAATCGCTTTTGGGATTCGCAATGTGCAAAGACCCGAACTTGCCATCGCAGAGTTCTTCCGTGTGCTCCATCCGGGTGGTCGATTAATGATTCTCGAGTTCGGACAACCCGCATTCCCTCCGATGCGATGGTTCAATGACTTCTATTGCGGCACAATCATGCCACGCACCGCAACATGGATCGCACGCGATACCTCGGGCGCCTACAAGTACCTCCCCAAATCCGTCGCATCCTTTAAGACGCGACAAGAGATGGAGTCCATGATGACCACTGCGGGGTTCTCACAGGTGACTTCGAACCCGATGACCTTTGGAATCTGCAACCTTTATGCAGGGCACAAGACCCAAAGCTGAGTCATCTTCTGGGAAATATACCCACGAACAACAAGTGAACTTCACAGACAAGTGTTGTGACTTCTCGGACCTACTTGAATCAATAATTGGGTAGCGTCCGAGAATAACCGGGTTTAAAGATAATAAAACACGATTGGGGCAACTCATGCGCTCCTCTTCAGACTGCCCTTTTGTCAGGCCTGTCATTTACTCGATAGCTTGCTTGTCGCATGCGTCGTGTGTGCAACAAAAAATCAAACGACATCCCGCTTCCTCGTGCGGGGAAGTAAATGGAGTGATAGTTATGAGTACTGAGATCTTAACAGAGCGGCTCTTCGAAGCCTTGATCGCCGGCAACCGCAACGATGCCCGTCAGATTGTCGAAGAACAAGTCCTCGCAGGAGTATCACAAGAAATCCTGCTCACAGATCTCTTCTGGCCAGCATACGAGATGATCGAAAAACTTCACCGCGAAGATCAAGTCTCATCACTCGCACACAACCTCTCAACCCGTCTGCTCCGGATCCTAGTAGATCAGTGCTCACGGGAACTCATCGCGGCATCCGACGCGGAACCAATCGGACGCACAGTCTTCGCATGCTGCGGCCCATCCGAAGGATCAGAACTCGGAGGCCAAATGGCAGTCGACCTGCTCGAAGCTGCAGGTTTCGATGTCCGTTTCGCAGGCGGATCAGTCCCCATCGACGAAATCCGTCAAACAGTACAAGAAACCAAACCAAACGCATTGCTCATGTTCTGCTCAGAACCAAGTGATCTCCCAGACATCCGCGTACTGATCGATTCACTCCATGAGATCGGTGCATGCCCAAACACACAAATCATCGTCGGTGGCGGCGTCTTCAATCGTGCAGAAGGACTTGCCGAAGAAATCGGTGCAGATCTCTGGGCAACCCACCCGCTCGAACTCGTCGATCGCATGATCGATGAATCAACCGTTCGGGCAACAGAAGACCAGCGCACCGTCGGCCGAACACGCAAACCAATGTCAAAAGCTGCGTAAACAAACCACTCATATCGCTGCTCGATCAAACCACTGGATCGAGCAACACCACACATCATCCTTCTGAAGAAACTCATCTCTTTACCATCCACCCCGGCGCCCTACCTCGGCGCCGGTGTGTTTTTTTGCCGATCTGAGTTAAAACTGGTCCGGTTTTACCCAAATACCCAATAATTGGTATGCAACCATCCACCAATCGTGTGGTATAGTATTGATAGAGGCCAAAAGGCCGTTTGTGTGCTGTACGGGATGCTCCCTGCAGCAACTGGAGTCACAATGGATCGGATTCAAGAACGAGACCTGATCGAACGCGCGATTGCTGGCGAACGCCAAGCAGCGGGGGATCTCATCCGAGCCCATCAACGCTCAGTCTACGGCTACATCCTCAGAATGTGCGGCCGACCAGAAGTCGCCGAAGACATCGTGCAAGAAGCATTCGTGCGAGTACTCGGAAATCTGCACCGATTCGATTTTAGATTTCGATTCTCGACATGGCTTTTTACAATTGCGCGCAGACTCTACATCAACGCCGTCGCAAAGAACAAACCAATCTACGACACGGATTTTGTCGGTTCAATGGGCAACTCCGCAGGCGTCCCCGAATCACCAATCTACACACAAGAACGCCAAGGCGTTCAACACGATGCACTCCAACAAGCACTCCTCACACTCACCGATGAGCAACGAGAAATCATCATCCTCTTCCATCAACTCGACTGGTCAATCTCACTCATCGCATCACATCTCGACATGCCAGAAGGTACAATCAAAAGCCACCTCCATCGCGGCCGCAAACGCCTGCGTGTCATGTTCAAGGACAAGTCTCGACTTGCCGAGCAACTCGCCGGGGTCGCGAAATGAACCCCAAGCGTCCAAAAGATACTCACCCAGATATCCGCAACGAGCGACCCGGACGCATTCCAGAGTCGTTGATTAATGCCGCAATTGACGGCGAACTCAACGACGATATGCAGCGAGAAATCGCACACGCACTCCAATACGACACCGATCGCAAGCAAGAACTCATCGATACCGCAGACGCAATCAACGCGCTCCAAATGCCGATCTCAATGCCAGATTTTTCGCAAGGCGTACTCGATCGAGCCGATCGTCACCATCGTTATATCCCCGCGACATGGAGACGCTATGTCCGCGCCGGTCGCATCGGCATCGCGGCAACGCTCTTAGTCACCCTCATGGTCGTCGCGGGTTTACAGAATCTATACCCTCGACTCACCACGATCGCAGCGCATCCAACACCTGTCAAAGACATCGAAAACGCAGTCAGCCAAGACGCCAACCACTTCGCCGCGATTATCAAAGAAGAAACAGAATCCATCCAAGCAAGGGTCACCTCTTTCGATCTTCTCCCAGGAGTTCCAGGCAGAACCGATCACCGTCTAGAGTTCAACCCAACCGATCTGCGTTTGCCATCGAATCCATCGAATCCATCGGATCATCTCTCAGGTCAACTCGGTTCAAATCACACAAACTTTCGATCACGCGACACATTCGATTCAACCCGGTTCCCAAGCGCCTACTTTGCGTCAAACGATCCATCATTCGCAAGAGAATATACACCGTTTCGTCTTGTCACCACCGGTTTGAATCGTGGATTCCGCTCGTACCCATCTGGTTTTACAGATCAGCCTCGCATCATCTCAGTCGCATACACGCAAACTACACATTCCTCAAAAACTGGAAGACTCAAGCGTGTGACCATAGAGATTGATGTCCCAGACTTGCCGTGAAAACTCTCCTTCCAACCCGATTGCGTTCATTGAATCATGTCCTCACATTGGCATGTTCGTTTGCTTGCGTCATGGGTATTGCCACAGTTGCGCATGCCAATGAACAATGCAAGCAACCCACGAACCAACCAGCTATTCAGACTTCAACCGACGAAACAAGCCCCTTTGTTTGGCTCGAACGAATCCCCGATTCAGTTGACGCCGCGATCGTATTGAACAACCCCGCCCAGCAGTTCTTGCTCGATGATTCCAACCAATCAATCCATCAACTCGCAACACTCGGAGTCTTGTTCACCAACACCCAGTCCGCATTCACAGGTCTGCTCAGCGCCTTCGGAAAAGATTCCCAAGAAACCATGCGTGCCCTATTTTCAAAGCATGTTGTAGTCCTCTGGGATACCGACGATTCCGATTCAATCAAGAGCCCGATGTTTATCCTCAACCAATCGCTCGATATGAACTGGACCCTCGTGTGCGAAGTCGAGATCAAGCACCTCAAGCAACTCCAAGCTAGTTTCAATCCAACGCCCAGATCGATCGAGAAGAACCACACCGTCCTGGCAATCGAACAAGGGCGATTCAATCTGCTAGTGCTCAAAGAACAACATCAAGAAGATCATCTCGCCACCGTCATCCTGGCGCCCAAGAAAAGCCAAAGACTTTTCAAAGAGATCATCTCCGCATACGCGGACGACAAACAGACACATCGACCGATCCTATCGGAACATGAAGATCTCCTCGCCGAGATCCCAACTGAGAATGAAGAGTGGATCGCTGCTTGGGTTGTACAGTTCGATCGCGCATCAAACAAACAATCCAAATCGGCATGTATAGGCACATTCTCACCCACACCCGTGGGTTTAGAATCCTACTTCGCAACCGACCTTCAAATCGCATCCACTCAATCTCAAGCGCCCGTTGGTTTATTGAGCGCTGCAGGAGATGACGCGATTGCCGCGATCGCGATGGCATCCACACCGGGATTCGAGGTGACCAACAACTCCATCGGAGCGCAGGTTCCCTTTTTCTTAGGGACGAAAACACCTCAAAACCAGGCAGAAACTGACCCCGCCTCCAGCTTGACCGGCGGTCCAGGTTTCCTCATCATGCGTGAGCTGACTCGGAAAAACGATACCACCGAATCAATCAACCGATCACTCGCAGTCACCATGTTCTTGCAGTTCCTCGAGCCCGGCGCAGACAACTCACAGACACAAGCCCAGCATGTCGACCAAGTCATGTACGATCTCGTCGCCGCCTTTGACCCTTCCCAAGCACCAAGCTATCAAGGCCGATTCCCAAACGCGATCCGCACGCATCAACTCGATTTCAATCGGTCAAACCCGGATCAACTTGATCCCGGACAAGCAGACCAATTCACCAACTCCTGGCCGGGACTCTTCCCAAACATCTCATGGATCAGCACGGTTTCATTTCAAAATGAAGGTTTCATCACCGCGATCACACCGCAGTGGGGGGACGCCGCAGAGCAAGTCCGATGGGTCGATACCGCGTGCCGAACGCTCAAATCAATCCCGGATCAACCCCCGAAAACAGACATCATCACCTCAGGATACATCCGACCCAATCGTCTCTTTGAGCTTATGGAACTTGAATCCTTGCCAGACGCTCAGAACGAGCCCCAAATTGATCAATCCATCTTACGAACCATCCAAAGGCTCGACTGGAAGATCATCCGCGCACCATTCGGAGTCCAAGGCAAGTTTGAAATTGAGTTTGCAAACAGTCCAAGCCCCTTCGAGCTCGGTGCAGATTGACTTCAGCGTTTTCTTCTGCCCACAAGTCCAAGCCCCATCCCGAATATTGCAACAGTCCCAGGCACCGGAACAGGCACAGTCCGAAACGAAGAAACTTGTTCGATCATGATGTTGTCAAGTCCCCAGCTCTCATCCGCGAGATCCTGTGAAGTATTCCCAATGAAGTCAATGTCGAGTGCGTCGACTTCTTCATCAAGATCAAAGAGCACGGTGATGTTTCGATAAATCGAATCTTCCCATCGAGCATCGTACGCATTGTCCGCTGGTGTCTCGTCAGGTTCACGGAAGTTGAATCCTTCCGGATACGAGCTCGAATGCAAGAACTCACTAAACCGAGTCACTCCGTTCACCCCGACCGAGATCGAGTCAGGTCCATTGGGTGCATAGTCCCCATCCCAAGAATCAAAGAGCATCAGATCAAAGTGAACCGCATAAGTCCCCGGACCAAACATGGGTTCACCCGGAGTGTTCCCCCCAGAAACCGCGCCGCCTAGACCAAGCCTTGGTGTATCCGGTTCAGGTGGTGTACTCGGACCAGGCTGACCGAGTCCGCCGCTGCTGTTGTCGAACACAGGTACCGGTGATTTGTGATCCTCATATGAATCAAGCGTGATGTTAAACGAGTTGCCATCGGAGGGATTCCCGCCGCCGTTGGATGATCCCGAGTTGTCGAGGGTTGCTCTGATGTTGAGGTTCACCGTGGTGGTGCTGAATCGTCCGAGAACGGTTGTGTACGACCCACCTAGATTTGCTGTTGTCTGATTCGACCAGAGGCCATCAGTATTATTCCATTCTTCAAAGTCCTGCTGATAGATCACATCACCGAGCGCAGGTGATCCCAAGCAAAGTCCTGAGAGGAGTAGGAGTGCCGCAGGTTTCTTCGATGGTTTGGTAACAAAGTTGATTTTAAGCATTTTAGGGTCCTTTTTTCGGTTGTATGCAAGGCTGAATCTCGTGCAAATCGATCGCCCAAGAGCTCTAAGCCCAGTCAACCCTGAGCATGCACGCACCCGAGCACACTCGCCACACATATCTGAACTCTGAGCATTTCAATGGATGGTCTTAAACGATCAGTGAAAATGGGCAATCAGATCACACTTATGTCCCGTTCCGATAAGAGGATGGATACACTTACAACCGCGCCATGGCGCATCACTGTCGAAACCAAATCAGCCACCCGAACCAAATCGCACGCTGTCGTTGACCCCGGAGAGCACATGCCCCCATCATCATCCGCAAACTCTGTATCATCACTCCGCAATGTTGCCATCATTGCTCACGTTGACCACGGCAAAACAACCCTCGTTGATAACCTGCTCAAGCAGTCAGGGAACTTCCGCGCAGGTGAACTTGAAAAACTCGAAGGCGGACAACACAACCTCATCCTCGACTCCAATGATCTCGAACGCGAACGAGGGATCACCATCCTCTCAAAGAACTGTGCCGTCAACTACCACGCACAAGACGATACCGATTACAGAATCAATGTCATCGACACACCTGGTCACGCGGATTTCGGTGGAGAAGTTGAGCGCGTTCTTCAAATGGCCGACGGCTGTATCCTTGTTGTCGACGCATACGAAGGCCCAATGCCTCAGACTCGATTCGTGATGGGCAAAGCACTCGAAGCAGGACTCAAACCAGTGATCGTCATCAACAAGTGCGATCGTCCCGATGGTGAACCAGACCGCGTTATCGGAGAAGTCTTCGACCTCCTCGTATCATTAGGCGCAGATGACGACTCACTCGACTTCCCAATCGTCTACGCATCCGCACGCGACGGCTGGGCGATCGACGAATGGGACGGCGAAACCAAAGGCACCAACCTGCAGCCCGTCTTCGAAGCAATCATCGCACATGTCCCACATCCAGATGTCTACATTGAAAAACCACTCCGCATGCAAGTCACCACGCTCGGATTCTCCGAGTATGTCGGTCGCATCGGCGTAGGCCGCGTCTACCAAGGCACCGTCAAGAACGGCCAACAAGTCGTCATCGTCAAGCACCTCGAAGGCGGCAAAACAAAAGAAGTCAGAGCAAAGATCGGATCGCTCGAAGGATTCCAAGGACTCTCCAAAGTCGTTGCCGATTCAATTTCCGCAGGCGATCTCTGTGCTATCTCTGGCCTCGGAGATATCGACATCGGTGATACCATCTGTGACCCGGATCATCCAGAAGCAATGGACGAGGTCGCGATCGACGAACCAACCATCTCCATGTCCTTCCGTGTGAATGATTCACCATTCGCAGGCCAAGAAGGCGAGTTCGTCACCTCACGCCAACTCAAGAACCGCCTCGCACGCGAACTCGAACACAATGTCGCACTCCGCGTTGAACCAGGACGCACCATGGACGAGTTCATCGTCTCGGGTCGAGGACTCCTCCATCTCGGTATCCTCCTCGAAACCATGCGCCGCGAAGGATTCGAACTCGCAGTGGGGCGTCCAATCGTTATCGAACGCGAAATTGATGGAGTCAAATGTGAACCACTCGAAGAACTCGTCATCGATTGCCCAGATGATTCAGTCGGTGCCGTCATGCAAATCGTCGGCGAACGCAAAGGCGAACTCGTCTCGATGGACCCAAGAGGCAACGGCATCACACACTGCATCTTCAAAATTACCTCCCGCTCCCTCATCGGCATGCGTGGACGCATCCTCACCGCCACCCAAGGCGAGGCAATCATGCACCACACCTTCCTTGAGTTTGTCCCCGTCACCGGCGAACGCCCAACCCGCCATGCAGGCGTAATGGTCAACACCGCCGACGGACAGATCACCGAGTACGCCGTCATCAACCTTCACGAACGCGGCGTTATGCTCGTCTCCCCAGGCGTCAAAGTCTACTCCGGCCAAGTCGTCGGCGAACACAACCGAGGCAACGACATCGAAGTCAACGCCGTCCGCGTCAAGAAACTCGACAACATGCGTGCTGCTAACAAAGACGCAACCGTCTCAATCAAACAACCCAAAGACCTCTCACTCGAGCAGTCCTTGGAATACATCGAAGACGACGAATTGGTCGAGTTGACCCCAAAGTCGATCCGCATCCGCAAGATCGAACTCAACGAATCCATGCGCCGCCGAACCCAACGCCAAGAAAAATCAGCCGCCAAGTCCAGCTGATTCTCAAAGATGGAATCCAAAAAATAAAACTCCCTCACATGAAAGTGGGGGAGTTTTTATTAAATCGATCAGGAGTTCATCATTGTGAGTAGTTGAATTTCACACGAACCGCTCTAGTTTTCTTGCTCATTCTCATTTTGAAAAGTATCCATCCCACTCTTCAAATGCAAATCCCGCTGCGGGAACGGAATCTCAATCTTGTTCTTCCTGAACTCTTCATCAATCTTAAACCGTATATCACTCTCAAAGCTCTTCGCTTCAAGCACACTCTTGGGCCGTATTCGGCAATGAATCTCAAAGTCCAACGACGAATCTCCGAAGTTCACAAACATCACCTTGTTCTCTTTCGATTCTGAAACCGTCGGATGACCCTTGAATACATCTTCAAGTATCTGCCGCACCTTTCCGGTGTCCGATCCATACGCGGCGCCGACTCCGATGACACTCTTCACCGTCGCGTCAGGCATGTTCCAGTTCGTCACCGAGTTCTCAAGAATAATCGAGTTGGGAACAACATAGGTTGATCCCAAATACGACTCAAGCTTTGCTGCCCGAGCACCAATCGCACGGATCACGCCCTGCTCGCCATTGATCGTAACCAGATCCCCGATCCGGATCGGGCGTTCAATGAGCAAGATCAACCCAGAGATAAAGTTGTTGATAATGTTCTGCGATCCGAAACCAAACCCAAGTGCAATCGCACCACCGAAGAACGCAAGCGCTGTCAAAGGCACGCCCGCGATCTGAAGGGACAACAAAACCACGATAGCAAGCAGTATGTAATAAACAATGGATTGGATTGCACTCGACGCGCTCGTGTTGACCTTCATTCGAGGGAGCACTTTCTTGCCCACCCGGACCGAAACCCACCTCGACATCCCAAGCCCAACAAGCAAGACGAGCAACGCGATCATAATCTGGTTGACAGTAATCGGATGATCATCGAGATTAAATAGTTTCGTGTTCCAAATCGTCGAAACCACATCCATGATCCCATTCGCTGATTCGAATGCTTCACCACTAAACAATGAATCCAAATTGCCTTGAGAGACATCAATTTCGGGAGCAGCTGCTGTTTCTTGTACGATTTCGTCTTGTATCATAACACGAGTATACCCGGTTATCGGAACAAAAATAGCCGCTCAGAGCCTTGAAAATGGACAGAACATGATTCAAATTCCCATCGACTCTGCGGCTCTCTACGCCTATACTCTCGACCCCGAAGTGAGAAGGGCCAAAGCGGTATCTTTCGAAAAGAATCCCAAAGTAGGGACCGCCCCAATCTCATGCGGCAGCTGTACGGAGCATCAACAATGGCAGACACATACGCAATCATCGAAGAATCTGGCGGCCAACGCAAAGTTCTCGAAAACGATCAGTTCTACATCGACCTCTACCAATCCGGTGAAGCAAAGATCGGCGACACCATCACCATCGACAAAGTGCTCGTTCTCGGCACCGTCGGCGGCGACGCAACCCTCGGTGCTCCTTTCATCAAGGGCGCAACCGTAACCTTCGAAATCACCGACCCAATGAAAAAAGGTGACAAGATCTTCATCCACAAGTTCCGCACCAAAAGCACCTACCAACGCAAGACCGGTCACCGCCAGCGCTTCACCGAAGTCAAAGTGACTTCAATCAAAGCCTGATCGATCACCCAAAGACAGCCAATCAACAACTCTAAAAATCCTCATCATTCCAATGAGGATTTTTTATTTCTAAAAGCGATGGCACACCCCCCGATTTCATATTCCAACATCACTCAGTTTCCAAGAATACCCTTCAATCAATGGCCAAAGCAAACGCAAGTCAAGCAGTCGAGCGAGCACAACAACTCATCCAAGCAGGACAGTTCCGTTCAGCGACAAAGATCACCGAGCAACTTGTCCGCGCGTTTCCCAAGAACACCCAACTCCTGTTAATGCACGCCTCCACGCTCATTCGTTGCGGCAGATATCAACAACTCATCTCTATGCTGACGCCGGTGATCGACCAGCTCGATCAAAAAAAACCAGAGTACGCACTCGCCATCATCACCGTCGCGAACGCATACACCATGATGGGGGATACTGAACACGCCGCTGAGATTTTGCAGCACGCATTCGATGCGAGCTCTGATCAATCAAACTCAGGCATCGCCGCCATGCTGGTTGATCGGTACCTTGATCTCGATGATCTCCCCTCAGCTCAAAGAGTTCTCGACACAATGAATATCGGAAATCATCCCCTAGTTGATCTCCACCCATCGCTCGCCTGCTCATGGGCAAGAGCAATGAAAAGCCAACTTGATACCAACGAGATCATCGCCTCGCTCGAACCAATTGCTCATCACGCAGAGAATCCATATACGCTGTCGCTGATGATTGGACGATTGCTCGAAGATGCAGGCGAATACGATCGAGCATTTGAGCACTACCAAAACGGCAACCGCTCGAACCCACCAACACACAACCGCAAACAAACCCAAGCAAGAGTCGATCAGATCCGAGGAACATTCACAAAAAACACACTCGGTTCGTTGAGCAGACCCAAGCACAGAAGTGATTTGCCTCGCCCGATCATCATCGTTGGAATGCCCCGATCTGGCACTTCGCTTGTCGAACAAATCATCAGGGCACATCCCGATATCTCAGCCGCCGGCGAATCTCAGTTGATCCCCGAAATCGTTGGTCAGATGACCGCTGAAAAATCTCAAGGAAAAACGACACGAAGTCTCGAAGAGTTGAGATCGTTTTATCTAGAAGAACTCATGCTCAGCGGGTGCTCTGATATTCAACCCAAGTTCATCACAGACAAAAACCCAATGAACCTATTCTATCTCGGCCATGCATTGGCATTCATCCCCGACGCGATCATGGTCAGAGTCCAACGCGATCCCAGAGACATTTGCCTGTCCTGCTTTTCAAGCCCACTGGCAACAGACCACACCTACAAGTTCGACCTCGATGATTGTGCACACTTCGTATCAGGCGCACATCAAACCCTTGAACACTTCAAACCGATATTCCAAGCAGACACCCGTGCAATATGGATCGATGTCTCCTACGAAGTGCTCACCAAAGACCCCGTGCAAGAAATTACAAAGCTCTTTGAATCCATCGGCATCGAACCCCACCCAGACTGCTTCACATTCTACTACTCAAAGCGAGCAATCCAAACAATCTCCAGAGACCAAGTCCGCGAACCTATGAATACAAAATCCGTCGCTCGATGGCAGAATTTTGCCCATATCCCACAGTTTCAGACCATGATTTCACGCTTGAATGCAGACAACATGATCCAATGAAAAATGACCAGTTGAATCCACTCATTGCCTCTCGCATCATGCTCAAGATTGGTGTATCCTCTCCTCTATGATTCAATATAAAGATATTTTAAAACGAGTCCTCTCAGAGGGCACCCCATGCGATGACCGCACAGGCGTAGGCACAATTTCCGTCTTCGGCCACCAATCCCGCTATTACCTCTCGCCAGACGCACCCGGCGCACGCGATGCATTCATCAAAGATGGAATCCAAGCAGGATTCCCCGCAATCACCACCAAAAAAGTACACCTCCGCTCAATCATCCACGAACTCCTCTGGTTCCTCAAAGGCGACACCAACATCGCCTACCTCAAAGAAAACAATGTACGCATCTGGGACGAATGGGCAGACGAAAACGGAGACCTGGGTCCAGTCTACGGCTCACAGTGGAGATCATGGACCGCCCCCGACGGATCAACAATCGATCAAATCACACAACTCATCGACAACATCAAAACAAACCCAAACTCACGCAGACACATCGTCTCCGCATGGAACCCCGGACAAATCGAGGACATGGCCCTCCCCCCGTGCCATTGCCTCTTCCAGTTCAATGTCCAACGCGCCACCGATGGTGGAAAAGACTTCCTCAACTGCCAACTCTACCAACGCTCCGCCGATCTCTTCCTCGGAGTCCCCTTCAACATCGCCTCCTACGCCCTGCTCACCATGATGGTCGCCCAGGTCACCAACCTCCGCCCAGGCGCCTTTATCCACACCCTCGCCGACGCCCACATCTACATCAACCACCTCTCCCAAGTCGACGAACAACTCTCGCGTGAATGCAGACCGCTCCCAACAATGAAGCTCAACCCCGAAGTCACAAACATCTTCGATTTCACACACGAAGACTTCGAACTCACCAACTACGAACCCCATCCCCACATCAAAGGCCAAGTCGCAGTCTGATGGATGACACAATACAAGTTCAAAATCCGACAAAGCCAGTCCAGCAGTGCCTGCTCTGTCAGTACGATCTTTCCCAACAACAGGTGACCTACATCGCTGAGTATCACCTCATGGCACTCCGCTGCCCAGAGTGCGGGCGTCAGCAACCTGCGGGGATCGTCGCTCAACCATGGAAGTATCGAAAACTAAAACACACCATGATGGCAACATCGTGGGTTGGTTTACTCCTTTTGTTTATGGGTGGGGTGGTCGGCGCATTAGTCGGTATGGCACAATCCACAGCCTACGCATCGCTTGATCCGTTTGCATCCCACATATCAAGTGTGTATTCAAATGCCGAGCCTGGATATTTTCGAGCATCCTTTGGGGATTACACACTGAATCCACAATATCAAGTACAAGTTGAATGGTGGAATGAAAAAGGCTCGGATTTGGTGAAAGGGGATTTTAAACCATCTCAGCACATAAACTGGATCGTGCTCACTGATTGGGCTTGGTTTATTTTAATCTCACCGGTCTTAGCAATCATGCTCCGATCACTACTTTTTCGATCGCATCCATCGATTCAGATAGTCATGATCGGGATTCCAATTGTGATTTCTGCTATTTCGATATGGGTTTACTTAGTCGTAGATATGTATTTCTACTCAATCGAACCAATTTACTGTGCGATTGATACAGCGGGTCACTGGATCATGTGGCCAACATTTGCTGTGGGTGTAACTACGCTGCTGCTTTCATATTGGCTAGTTGTTCCTGTTTGGAATCGTATTCAGCGAGCAGTTCCAAGGATGCCGGTTCTGGCCAAATAGGGAACAGCCAAGTTTCAGCTCAGGCATTTATTCAAAAAAATGAAGACCAATATTTTGATACCTCAATCCCCTACATCACTACTTTCAACCCACCAACAACTGAATCCTATATCAACTCTGAGTTCACGACATGAGTACCTCGAACATACTTCTCGGACGCTCACAAATTCACCAATTAAGCTCTAAATTCGGCGAAAATAGAGAATCCTGCATGTGCTCAACCTCTACTTGCGTAGGGACTGGGCATCGCTGTGTTTTCGATGCTCCAGTGTCCCCAAGCACAACGATCGCCCAACATGGTCGACTCCGGCCAAGTTGAATAAGCAAAGTTCGATCACAAATCACCAATCCGAGAAAGCATCAAAAATGAAGTCCATCCGTTCGACCAAATCACAGTGTGTTATCAAGTGCCTCTTCGCAATCGCAGCCATCGCAGGCACAGTCGGATCCGCATCCGCCCAGGAATCCCAAGGCCCAGGCATCACCGATCTCGACCCCCGAGGAGTCTACTTCAACCGATTCACCGGCGGCTTCCCGGGAACCGAATGGTTCACCACCATGCCAATCTCAGGCACCGACCGCTACCGCCTCGCCGACATCGTCGGAGGCGGCTGGAACGCAATCGTCACCCCAGAGGGCGCAGTCGATATCCTCAACGCACCAGGTGACGGACAGTACTCCGACGAAGACAACTACATTCTCAACCCATCATTCGCCGGTTCAACCTTCGTCTTCAACAACAACCGCGCACCATACACCGATGTAGACTTCCCACTCAGACTCATCTCGCCCGTCGTGGGCAGCTCAATGCTCTCAGGCGTATACACGACACACACCCAGACCGTAAACCCGGAGACAAGCGAAATCCTAAGCGGTGAGTTCGAAGACAACACCGTCTCAATCCTTGGTTCAAGCTTCCGCGTCACCGACCCCGCAGGCGATTTCTTTGCTGGTGTCTTCGAAACGCCAACACGCGTTGGTTTCCGTGTGGTCGTGCCAACCCCGAACGACACACGCTTCCGCACATTCGCCGGCTCATCCCTAAGCCTCAGCCAAAACTTGATGGGCAGCGTCCGCATCACTTCCATCAACACCTTCGAAGCAACCTTTCTCTTCCAATCCCGCACAGGTCTCGGTAACCAGTCCCAAGGCATCACCATCATGACCGGTGAACGCACCGATCCATACCCCGCAGGCGATCTCAACGGCGACCGCACAGTCGACGCAACCGACCGCGCATTATTCGTCAGTCAAATCGGGCAAGTAGAATCCGATGACACCTTCAACATCGCAGCAGACCTCGATGGCGATTACGACATCGACACCCAAGACCTCGATCTCTTCGGCCAAGTATTCTGCCTCGCAGACTATGCTGATCCCGCAGGCGATCTCAACTTCTTCGATGTGTCCGCATTCCTCAACCTGTTCACCGCCCAAGACCCCCTCGCGGATCTCGCCGAACCAATCGGACAGTTCAACTTCTTCGATATCTCCGCATTCCTCAGCGCATTCGCCGCAGGCTGTCCATGATTATTGATTGCATCAGTTCCTAAGTTTCCGCAATGCGGATTCTACGGTATTCACAACGCCCCATGTAAAAATGGGAGAGGGTTACAAAATATAAAAAGCTATGCAAAGATGTATTTGCATAGCTTTTTTCTTGTTCGCATCGGCTATTTCAGACTAAGGACATCCCGTATTGAATGCACTGAGGAAGGCAGACGCATCGAAGAAGTTAAACATACCATCGTTTGTGAAATCAGCTATTGGGTCAAGATTCATAAATGCAGTCATGAATACACTGATGTCAAAGAAGTTTAATGATCCATCACTTGTCATATCCGCTGCGCATTCCATGCTGCATTCATTTATAAAGATGACAATTTTTGATTCTCGAATGCCAACGAAATCTTGATCGCCATCACCATCGAAATCACCCTGTACGCGAATTGATGTGTCGGGTATGAATAGTTCTGGTGCAGCAAATGTGCCGCTGCCATCATTGAGCATCCCGACCATGCCTCGTTCACCAAACACATCAGAATAGGTGACAACATCTTGGTACCCATCGTTATCAATATCATTGAAAAAAAGTAAACCCGGGACAAGCACGGTGTGATAGAAAGTGGGGGCGCTGTAGGTTCCATCTCCATTGTTTCGCAGAATGCTCAGTTCCTGATTGGAAGACATCGCGTTTCCAACAGCAATATCCAGATCGCCATCGTTATCTACATCACCCAAAGTAAAACTAATGGGAAAATCACCCGCAAAGTACGAACTCCGTTCCGAGAGAATTCCTGAACCTGTACCCAGATTGAGGAATGTACTCACATCACCTCCGCGTTCATTGAGCACGGCCATATCAATTTGCCCGTTATTGTTAAGATCATCGAGAATCAATACATAAGGGTCTATTCCACCAGGGTAAGAAACTTGACCAGAGACATCAAAGGTTCCATCCCCATTGCTCATGATGGTGGTGGGCGGGCGATAATCTGTCTGAGCACCTGGGTATTCACTAGTCATTGCTAAATCGAGGTCGCCATCTTGGTCGAGATCCGCAAGTTGAATATTGCGTGCGGCCTTGTTGTCTAGAAAATGAAAAAATGGTACAAATCCGCCATTCCCATTATTCATGAGCGTATCGAAATGAGCAGTATTTGTTGATGTGTTTCCAAAGCTGGTCGCAAGGATATCTCCATCCCCATCGCCATCAAGATCACCAATCGCAAAGCTGCGATAGAAGAAGCGGCTATGCGTCATGCCTATAGCAAAAGTCCCGTCTCCATTGTTCAACAAAATAGTGAGCTTAGTCCGGCCAGTATCCTGAACTGCGATGTCCAAAGAACCATCGCCATTAATATCTCCAACTTGAATGTGCAATGGCAAATTTTCAAGAGGATACTCTGTGCCTATAAAGTTGATGCCTTCACAGCTTTGGGCACCTGCAGAACTAACTGAGATAAGGAAAGGTATGCAGCCTGCTAATAAATAATTGCACAGTAAGCGATTGGTTCTAAACAAGGGCATTTTATCTCCAGTATCAATGATGTATGAAAAAACAATAGTGATTTTACTCAAATAATCGAAAACGACAATTCAAGTATATCAGATTACAATTAAATGCAATTGATTTTTTACAAATGAATATGAATGTTGGTGTGCAGAATTTACTCGATGTTATTCCCAAGTTCCCACACCGCCGCCTCCAACGCATCCGCAGCGCCACCCATCCGCTCATAGTCCAAAGTCTCCGCCGTATCACCCGCCTTGTGATAATGCGGATTCCGATACTCACTCGTATCCGTCACCATCACCGCAGAATACCCCTGCATCCAAAAGAGCGCATGATCAGAACGATAAATCGCCCCAAGCAACGGCGGGAGCGCCGCAGGCGTAACCGGAATCGTCCCCGCAGACAACATCGCTGACGAAACCCGCGTAATCAAAGGCCGATCAACAAACCGACCAACAACCCCGATGTAGTTGCCAACAGTGGGGAGGTCCATCCCCAACCCCGCCGCCTGCTCGGATGTAAACGGATACCGCTGAGATCCTTCTTCATCAGAAAAGTACCCAAGCATTTCAAGCGACAACATCGCAGTAATGTTTTCATTGCGTTCCTTGCACCCAAGCGCATGCACAAAGCTCCCCATCGTGCTTCCCGAGGAGTTCGAGTTCTCTTCATTCGTAAACGCGACCCACCGCACAGTCCGCTCCATCGGTTGATTCGCAAACCGATCCGCCAACTCCAACATCACCGCAACACCCGACGCATTATCATCCGCACCAGGCGTACGAAGCTCCGCATCATAATGCGCCCCGATGACAATGATCTCATCAGGTCGAGTCGTCCCCCGAACCTCCGCAACTACATTAAACCCGTCCAACCCATTCACCATCGGAACCAGTTCCATATCCACCGAGTACCCCATCGAACCAAACCGTCGCCCGATCCAAACCCCAGATTCATTGAGCACATCCCGATGCAGAGCATTCCGCAACTCATAGTCCT
Organism: uncultured bacterium; assembly: GCA_963976235.1. GTDB lineage: Bacteria > Planctomycetota > Phycisphaerae > Phycisphaerales > UBA1924 > UBA1924. The sequence goes on along the minus strand of CAXBJM010000002.1, from coordinate 428,781 downwards.
CGCTCAACACCCGCACATCCGATTCAAGCCGCTCCGCCAACGAACTCGAACCACCCGCGCCGTCCACACCCACCGGAGATGCACACCCGCAAAACAAAGCACAAATCGGGAATACCACAACGATCCAGAGGGTTCTTTTCATGCCCAATCCTATGCAAAAAGCATTCACCCCACAAATATCCCCGATTTTCACTTCCGATCACAGACTTTCGCCAACTTCAGACAAAAGATAACACTCAATACAATAACCCTTATCAAAAGGAATTCAGATATGACCACCACCGCATCACCAATCACCCTCGTCGACGGCAAGCTCAATGTCCCTTCAAACCCAATAGTCCCCTTCATCGAAGGCGACGGCACCGGCCGCGACATCTGGGCCGCCTCCGTCCGCGTCTTCGACGCCGCAGTTGAAAAAGCATACAAAGGCGAACGCAAACTCCACTGGCACGAAACCCTCGCAGGCGAAAAAGCATTCAACGAAACCGGTGAATGGCTCCCTGAAAAAACACTCGAAGATTTTAAAAAGTACCTCGTCGGCATCAAAGGACCACTCACCACCCCCGTCGGTGGTGGCATCCGCTCACTCAATGTCGCACTCCGCCAAGTCCTCGACCTCTACACATGCCTCCGCCCCGTCCGCTGGTTCGATGGTGTCCCCTCACCAGTAAAACGCCCAGACCTCACCGACATGGTCATCTTCCGTGAAAACACCGAAGACATCTACGCCGGCATCGAGTTCGAAGAAGGCACAGAAGACAACAAAAAATTCCAAGCACTCCTCAAAGAAAACTTCCCAGACCGCTTCGAAAAGATCCGCTTCCCCGAAACCTCAGGCTTCGGCATCAAACCAACATCCAAAGAAGGCACCACCCGCCTCGTCAAAGCCGCGATCCAATACGCGATCGACAACAACCGTGATTCCGTCACCCTTGTCCACAAAGGGAACATCATGAAGTTCACCGAAGGTGCATTCATGGAATGGGGATACGAAACCGCACGCGAACTCTTCGCCGCCACCCCCCTCGACGGCGGCCCATGGCATTCATTCAAAAACCCAAACACAGACAAAGAAATCATCATCAAAGATGTCATCGCCGACGCATTCCTCCAACAAATCCTCACCCGCCCCGCAGAATACTCCGTCGTCGCGACCATGAACCTCAATGGGGATTATGTTTCTGACGCACTCGCCGCGTGTGTTGGTGGAATCGGAATCGCACCCGGCGCCAACATCAACTACGACACCGGCACCGCCATCTTCGAAGCCACCCACGGCACAGCCCCAAAGTACGCCGACCAAGACAAGGTCAACCCCGGCTCATTGATCCTCTCAGGAGAAATGATGTTCCGCCACATGGGCTGGAGCGAAGCCGCCGACCTCATCATCAAGGGTATCAACGGCGCCATCGGCAACAAAACCGTCACCTACGACTTCGAACGCCAAATGGAAGGCGCTACACTCCGTAAGTGCTCCGAGTTCGCCGATGATATTATTAAGCATATGGAGTAAAGCATGGAAAATGAATCGCAAGCGAAGGAAGTCGAAGCACTTCAGTTAGTTCTTAATGCGTTGTCTCCGCTTCCCCCTGAGACACAGAGTAGGTTATTGAGTTCTGCTGCGGTGTTTTTGAACATTGATACCGGAATTAGGGGGGGCTTGCAGGCCTCCTCGATAACCAGCAGTAAAAATGAAACAGGAGACGAAAGGCAAAGATTTGAATTTCAGGGTAGGCCTGACATGTCATCTAAACAGTTTATGGCAGAAAAAAATCCAAGATCGGATATAGAACGTGTTGCATGCTTGGCTTATTACTTGACACATTACAAAGATCAGCCACATTTTAAAACAGCGGATATCACAGCAATTAATCGGGAAGCAGCCCAGCTCGGTTTTTCAAATTCTGCTAGATCTGTGAGCAATGCAGCAACGAAAGGGTTACTCGCTCCTGCCGGCAAGGGAAAGAAGCAGATCACAGCAGTAGGCGAACAGTATGTCTCTGCGTTGCCTGATTCTGATGCAGCAAAGAAAGCATTTAAAGCAATGGCTCCAAAGCGTCGAAAAGCAAAGCAGGCGAAATCATCAACAAAAAAGGGGTAGGCTGTGGCATCATCTCATGTCCCAAGAATGGCTTTTTATAGTCACAAAGGCGGTGTTGGAAAAACCACATTGTCTGCGAACGCGGCATTTGCCTTAGCAAGGCTCGGCAAGAGGGTTCTTATACTAGATACTGATCCACAATGCAATCTTACATCATATTTATTGCCTGACGACGCAGTAGACCAACTCCTTCAGGAGAGTGATAGTGCTAATGGAAAAACTCTTTGGAGTGCCGTTCGACCGGTCCATAACCTTGAAGGTCCACCCAATATTCCTTTGCCTTTTATAGCCAATGGGGTTTACCTATTGCCAGGGGACATCCGGTTATCTGAGTTTGAGCAGTCGCTTGGTGATTACTGGTCGGATTGTTTTAAGCGTAGATTGGGTGCAGTGCGGGCGCTTGGGACCTTCAGTACAATCATTGACAGTGTGGCCGAAGCATTCAAAATAGATATAGTTATATACGACACAGGACCGAACATAGGTCCGCTGAATAGAGCCATTATGCTCGATTGTGATGCGTTTGTTGTTCCTGTGGCATGCGATCTGTTTTCTGAGCGTGCTTTGTCAACTTTGGGGCAAGCGGTTAAAGACTGGATAATTGATTGGGAGACCATAAAAACTATCGTTCCCTCTGATACTCCAATGCTACGCGGAAAACCAGCTTTCGCCGGATATGTGCCGCAGAATTTCCGAACATATGGGCAAGGTATGGCCAAGGCCCCTTCCGTATATTTGCGACGAATCGAGCGAAAAATATATAGAGATTTAATTCAGGTATTGCAAGAGGTGTCCCCTGAATTAGCGCCTTACTCAGCCTCGCAAAGCAAGCTTGGCCAAGTAAAGACTTTCGGGAGGCTAGTGCAGCAAGCGCAAGAGGAAGGCGTACCCATTTTTGAAGTTTCCAATGCTACTGAAAGCGAAGTTGCCGATGCAAAGGACGCCTTTTATGGTTTAGCCAGAATGTTGATGGATAGGGTTAAGTAAATGGTACTATAGAGGTGGCCGATGGCTAAGCGATCAAATTATTTACCAAAGCGCACAAAGCAAAAAATAGATGATGCTGTCGCTGTATATCAAGAAGCGATACCCAAAATTGAAACAGCTGCAATTGGCATTGTAGAGCAGCTTAAAGTAGCAGATGATTTAGGGCCATGCATTCATTTTATCAAGCACCGTGTGAAAGATCCTTCTCATTTGACAGAAAAGCTTGTGAGAAAGACTCTTGCCGCAAGAACTGACGGTAAAGACTACGAAGTTGATGCAAAAAGCTTGTTTTCGCAAATTACAGATTTAATTGGCATCAGAATTTTGCACCTACATACTTCGCAATTACCACGGATGCATTTGTCGCTTTTACAATTTTTTGAAGATCAAAGATTAACATTAGTAGAAACCCCGTTTGCAGTGTGTTGGGATTCGGAAAATCGTGAATTTTATAAATCAATCGGTCTTGATGTTCGTGACGATTCATCAATGTACACCAGCGTGCACTATGTGTTTGAGTTGAATCAGGCTGCTGCGTATCGCTGTGAGCTTCAAGTTAGAACCGTCATGGATGAAGTGTGGGGGGAAGTTTCACATAAAGTAAATTATCCTTCAGAATCACCTAGTTCATCTTGTAAGGATCAACTTAAGGTGCTCGCTCGATTAACAAGTGGATGTGTTCGTTTGGTTGATTCGATTTTTGAATCAGACAGACAGGCTCGCGATACTAGTTAGCCGGGTGCCATGCTGGTGGTCTTCCACCTGCATGATCTTCAACTTCCTAATCTGTGCGTACATACCCTACCGGCCGCCCCCTATTCCAGAGGCCGGTTTTTTAATTCCCACCGACGACATCATCAACAATATAACCTGATCACTCTTCCACACCTCACCCTACTGACAAAGAACTCACTATCCCGCAGGTTTTTCGTGCCTTTGTTCGCTCAAAACGCCCATTGCAAGAACTGTTTTTCATCCTTGTATATATATTCTATATCTGCCATAATGCAGATCACTTATTGAGGCGATCGAATCGTCAGCCTAAGAAAGAGGGAACTATTTATGAGACCGATAACATCAGCCGCCACCATCCTTGCCGTGATGGCTTCTTCAAACACTTTGGCTCAGCAGAGTACTACGATCAATACACAGTTCTCCGCGACCGGGCGAGTGCTGTTGAAGGACAAGCCGCTCGACAACGCAGGGACCGACACGCCGGTCGGGTACTCGTTCACCTACCAAGGCACACTCATGGACGGCGGCGTCCCCGCCAACGGCGAGTACGACATGCGGTTCTACCTCTACAACGACATCCCCGACACCATCGATGACCCGATCTGCCGAGACAACATCCTCGTCACCGACGGCCTCTTCACAACCCAACTCGACTTCGGTCCACAGTTCTACGGCGAAGCCCGCTCACTCGAAATCGCCGTCCGCCCAGGCGGCGCACTTGGCGATTGCATCTCCCCTTCCGGCTATGTTACGCTCAGCCCCCGCCAAGAGATCACAGCAACACCCTACGCCCTCGGGCTCAGTCTCCCCTACGCGGGAGTGCAATCCGACCCTGAGAGTATCTTCTCCATATTGAATACAGACGCGGACGCCGAATCAGCCATCCTTGGAGTCGTCGGCGAGCGCGTCCCATTCATCGGGACCGCTTGGTCCGGTGTCCGAGGCGAAGCAGCGAATGGTGGGATTGGTGTCCTCGGAGTGACTGATACCTATTACGGTGTAACCGGATACGCTGACCAATTAGACGGGATCGGCGTATTGGGATTCTCGAATGGATCAACCGGTGTTGGTGTCCATGGGGAAGTCTCGCAATCTGACGCAATCGCCATTTCGGGCTTCTCAATTGACCCAACAGGATGGGCGGCAGTCTTCAACGGACGCTCAAGATTCGATGGAAATGTCGGTGTAAAAACCTCGAGTCCAACGACAGAACTGGATGTCAACGGCACCACCCGAACCACATCACTCCAGATCCCAACCGATGCAGGCGCCGGAAAGGTGCTCAAGAGCGACGCATTGGGCAACGCGACCTGGCAGGAAGCAAACGATGTGGGGTACTCCTCTTCTGCATTACCAAACCCCAGCACAACAACTCAGTTCCTCACTTCTCCGGTGTTTGTCACCGTCACCGAAGGCCAGAGCATCCTTGTCACTGCCACCCGTCTCTTCGGGACAAACGCAGTCGGTGGAGCGCACTCATTGAACATCTATATCGGGTATCGTCACGTCGATGACATTGGCTCACCTCCAACCACTGTAAACGTTGGAATGTTGGATCTGAGTCTGCCCCAAGGAGCCCGTGTCCCATTCGGATATAACTCAATTATCACAGGGCTCAGCCCAGGGCTCTATCAAGTCGGGATGGTCGGCGATGACGATGGCGACGGGGAATGGCACAACAACGGCGCAGGCACGACCAGCATCGTTGTCTTTAACTGAGTCCACCGGTGCCAGACAATCCCTCTCGTGATTAAAAACTGGATCGTGTTGTTGCCGGGAACTCTGCTTACGCGCTGCTTAAGCAGGTCTTCTCAGACCCACCCCGCGCATCACCCACTCTGTAAGCCGGGTGCCCCGACTCGCCGTCTCCGGCGCAGTCGGGTCTTTTCTCACGATAAACACAATCCCCTACCACCCACTCTGTTCGCACACTCGCCCCGCCGCCCCCAATTACAGAAGCCGGTTTTTTTACACACATACGACATCACCCCACAAAAAACGGGAACGCCAACGCGTCCCCGTCCAATCATGCAAACCTGAATCCAACACCCCTCAACGCCGCCGACGAACAAACCCAAAACCCGCCAGCGCAAACACCGCACCAACCCCAGGCGTCGGCACAATCGTCACCTCAATCTGCACAGAGTCATTGAAGAAGTTCGTCGCATCCACCGGACCAACCCCGAGCGGCCGGATCCCCGCAAGCGCCCACCCATCTTCCGAATCAAGGAAATCAAGGGTAAAGTTCTGCTCCACACCAAAATCATCAGGAGACACAAGCACCTCATAATCCGAGACGGTCCCAGACCCAGACAAAACAACCGTGACCCCATCGCTCAGTTCGTTCACCAAAGTAACCCGAACCTCCATCGTCAACATCTCGCCCGTGAACGCACCATCACTGGTCCATCGCCGATAGGTCAAGTCATTCGCATTAATGGACGAACCCATCGGTGTCTGCGATGTCGCACCGACGAACCCAATACCATTTTCAGCGCCGCGCCATCCGTTCCCATCCCAGTAGTCAAGCAAGGGGAACCCACCGGAGAACGCCCCGCCGTCGCCGCTGCGTCCGAACCCGTACGACCACGACCCGCTCCCGGTGCTGTCCGTGTGCCCATGCTGCGCAACATCAAACTCACCCCCAACGGCAACCGCGCCCCCATCAAACCCAATGCCGTCATTCATCGCCAACTGAAAGTCATTCGCTGAGTGTGCAATGACACCACCCAATGACAAACCACTCGCTGCGCCAATCAAGCCCGTGCTTACGATCAAGTTCATGTTGTGCCCCTATCTAATTGTCCCAAGACCGGCGCCGATGTGCGTCGGCCGATATATCCAGTGTGCCACAAACATCATGCGCCGCCACTCAATTGCAGAATTTCTGAATATTCAAAGTCTTCACACCCAGTCCCCTCCCCAATCTGTGCCTTCCCGCTCAAAATATTCAAAATCAACAAACAGTTTTTAATCCTTATTTACCAACAACTTGCGCGCAAGTTTTTACGCGCAAACAACCCAATCCATGCGTACAAACCCGTCCCGCCTCCCCCTATATGGAGGCTGGTTTTTAATTCCCGCCCCCACGCAACACACAAAGGGGAACACCATGCAACTCGCAACAACGCACGAACAACACGCCAATCCAACACCATCCCAAACCCTCACCCCTCAACTCATCGACGACCTGCTCAACCCCGCGATCACCCCGATGCAGATCTGCCAGATCCACAACATCACCCCCATCGAACTCTCCCAACTCACCGACGCCCCCGAGTTTCAAGCAATCGCTCAATCCATCCAACGCATCAACACCAACCGCGCCGCCGCGATCGACGCATCCATCGAGCTCCAAGCAAAGTCCGTCCACCAACAAATCGTCACCGCCGCCCTCTGCGCCGCCGACGACATCAACGAACTCAGCGCCGCCAAAGACCCTAAACTCGCCACCGCCAAATCCAGACTCCTCGAAACCGCCCGCAAAGCAACCAATGCGCTTTCCCCCGCACACCCACCCGCCCAAAGGCAACGCGAATCCAATCGCAACCCTCAACCACTTCAGCGCCAAAACCAGCCCAAAAACACGGGTTTAGCCGCAAAAAATACATTTTTGAAACAAGACCACAATCGGTGCATCCATCACCCCAAGGCTATCGAATATACCCAATATCCGGGTGTATCGGGGCATCTTTGTACACTGACCCCACCCGAATCTTCATGCAAAGAGAAAGAGAAAACCATGAACCGCATCCCACTCGTTGCCGCTGCAGCATCAATCGTGACCGTGTCCGCCGCCTCCGCATCAATCTTCGACGAAACATTCGACGGCGACCTCTCCAACGATCGTTTCGCACCAACATCACTTGAGCTCGACCTCGGTCTGAACACCGTCTCAATGGATGTCATCAACTCCAATAACACCGCAGGCGATCTCGATTACTTCACCTTCAACATCGCCGCAGGACAGTCCATTGACTCCATCGTGCTCCTCGAATCAAGCAATCCCGCTGGAGGCTTCGACTCCGCCGCATTCGTAGGTCTCGCCTTCGATTCAGTCTTCAACTTCGATCCAATCAACTTCACTGGTGACGGCCTCGTCGGATTCGTAGTCACCGACGCCAGCGTAGTCGGCAACGACATCATCACCGATCTCTCCGACGGCCTCGACACCCTCGGCCCAGGCGATTACTCCTTCTGGGTCCAACAAACCGGTGACGATCTCACCCGTGTCTCACTGGGAATCAATGTGGTCCCAACCCCCGCATCAAGCACAGTCCTAGGACTCCTCGCCCTCACCGCGATCCGCCGCCGCCGCTAACCGATTCAGAAGAATCGACGAGTAAAAAAACCAAACCCTCCGCAGCCCGCCTCGCGCGGGTTTTTTATATTAAATTCTCAATCGTACAGCCGCGCAAACTCGCCAAAGAACCCCGGATAAGTCTTATCAACACACCGCGGATTGTCGATCGTCACATTCGGTCGCCGCAAAGCAATCAAAGCCAACGCCATCGCCATCCGATGATCGTCATAAGTCTCAAAGACCACCGCATCACACCCCGGAGAACAATCAACCCCCCGATCCGGAGGCGTAATAGCAAGTACATCCTCATCCCCGTTTAGATTATCCTCAACCCAAACCCCAAGCTTGCCAAGCTCCGCCTTAAGTGCCGCGATCCGATCACACTCCTTCACCCGCAAAGTCTTCACACCCTTGATGATCGTCGTCCCCGTCGCAAAGCTCGCAACCACCGCCAATGACATCACCGCATCAGGCATATCCGACATATCACAAATGATCGGTCGAATCTCACTTTGCCCCCTGCACCCAAGGGTATTCTTCCCCGAAACAATCGAACACCCCATCTGCTCAAGCAACCCCGGGAACCCCGCATCGCCTTGCGATGATTCCGATTCCAAATCAAACCCCGCAACCCGAATGTTTGTATCCGGTAGGAGCGCACCCGCCGCCCACCAATAGGTCGCCCCCGACGCATCGGGTTCGATATCAAGTTCAAAGGCATTGAGGCCGGGGATGATTTTTATTGCAGACAAGTTTTCTGCATGCTGAACTTGCACTCCAAGATGGTCGAGGAGTTGGATAGTTAATCGGATATAGGAAGCTGAAGTGGTTCCGTCGGGCATTGAAATCGTCATGCCGTTCTCTAGGAATACGCCGACAAGCATTAATGCTGTGATGAACTGCGAAGACTGTGTTCGGCCAATCGTCATCTGATTTGTGGTCAGCTCTGTCGGGGGTGTGATTCGGATCGGCGGGCAGCCTTGGGTGTTCAAATACTCAACCGAACAACCGAGCGTTTCAAGCAAAGATGCGAGTTCGGCGATTGGGCGTTGTTGCATCCGCTTGTTGCCGGTGATGGTGAGTGGTGTCTTAGCAAGCAATGCGCTGGCGGTCAGGAATCTTGTTGCGGTGCCGGCGTTGTTGAGGTTGAGGATGGGGTTGTTGGTCGTTGGTTTCCAGGTGCCTGCGGTGCCGGTGATTTTGAGCGATGAAGGGTTTGATTGGTCAACGATCGCGCCGAGTTGGGCGATTGCTTTGAGCATCTGTTGGGCATCGTCGGCATCGATGAGCGCGTGGTTGAGGGTGGAGGTGCCTGGGCAGAGGGCAGCGAGGAGGAGGGCGCGGTTGGTGATTGACTTGGACCCGGGTGGTCGGATGGTGAGATCGAGGGGGGACTTGCCGGGGGGGCGTGACCAGACGGGGAGCGGGAGTTGCGCGGGGAGGGCATCGGCGTTGAGGTTTGAGGGGAAGGGGTCAGCCATTGGTCTGTCTATTTGTACTGTCTGTAGGGAGAGGGTTTGTGTTGGCTTAGGTGTCTTTGCGGAAGACGGCGACGACATCTTCGATGGGGACGACGAAGAGGCGGTTGTCGCCTTCGAAGTCTACGGGGATGGCTTGTTTGGGGTTGAAGAGGATGCGGTCGTATTGGCGGACGGGGTAGTCGGGGTCGTTTTCGACCTGGGTGGAGATGGCGACGACGCGTCCTGTGATGGTGGGGATCTCGATTTTGTCGGGGAGGTGGATGCCGGACTTGGTTTGCTTTTTGTCTTCATCTTTGCGGATAAGGACACGGTTTCCGATTGGTTCGACGGTTTCGAGTTCTGAGTTCTTTGGTTTAGGCGTTGGCATGGGAGATTGTAGGTGGGAGGGTGAGTCGGGGCACTTAGGTCTAAACTTCTAAAACGAGCTAATCCATATCATTCGAAATTAGAGTACATGTACATGAAATACCCGCCGTTCGCAAAGTTCTTTGGCTCTGATCAAGATAACTCGGTCCCGTATGATTACGGGAATCAATGGCACCGTGAAACACATGATTCATGGTCGCGGATTACCATCGGTCCTACTTCACGGCATATAGCTCTGCTGCTCGAGTTGGTTAAAGTTTTACCTCCCCCATACGGCATCCTTTGGATACTTGTACATCCATCCTCGGGCCTTAATCCTGGAAGATACCAATCGCCCTTGATAGAAGAGCTTGAAGACTTGGAACTTCTACTTTGGAGATATCAAGAGTTTTTCGAACAAGATGGTCGTCATCATATATGGGTCATGAGTCCGCACACTGGTGCACAACTCATATATGACAACCATAATCTCATCTACGCCTATGGCCCACTCGATGACTTTGCATCTGTATTGCAATCCGAAGGTTTAACTGAGGTAGATTGCCCAATCTTGATCCCTAGTCCTCATGGCCACAACTATAACCCCGGAAATGCAAGCACTGAAGACGAGTTCTTTGCAGAGCTTGAATGGCAACACTTTCCCCTAGTTGCAGATCATGACGATCCATAATGTTGTAGGTGCCGTGTTGCTGGCAGCGAAAATTGGAAGTGTTCAGGGCTTGAACGCCATGCAGTTCTATATTGGTGTGCCTTGGTGGAAGATGAGTTGCCAGGTTTTGTCTTTTCGAATCCAGATCGAACTTCGTTTGGCGCGTTTGGATTGATTCGTTGATGGATCGGTTTGGGTTGTGATGTATGTTGTGTGGGCGATGTCTGGTGAGAGTAGATTGGCTTGGAACTCTTGGAGTGAGCGATTGGCTTGGGGTTCTATTGGGAGACTGTTGAGTACATCATCGCGGGTGTATGTGCCTCCAGATGCACCGATTTCGGTGAATGACTCATGGAGGAGGGATGAGAGACGATCGCGGTCGGATCGGACAATTTCTAGGAGATGCGATTTTTCGAGTGGGAGGAGTTGGGCAGTGAGGGTGAGCATGCGTTGGTTCGTTCATTTCTTTGATAGCTTGGTAGGGGCCGGTGGTTTTTAGGGTGATGGTGATGGTGATGGTGATGGGGGGTTGGGTTGTTTTTTGAGTTCGTCATTACGGATTAAGGACACTGTTTCCGATTGGTTCGACGGTTTCGAGCTCTGATTTCTTTTGTTTAGGCGTTGGCATGGGAGATTGTAGGATGAATAGTTTGAATTTTGGAGGGTATATGTGGAGTATGATCAAACATGTCTAAAGATGAATCTCTAAATCATATTCGAAATTGGTTTTACGGAATTGCTGGCTTAATAGTGATCGCTGGAGTTATGGGTTGGGCAATTTATCTTGGGTTTGAGCAATCTGGTTATTTTGTAAAGAATATGATCCTAATTACGAATGAGGGTGATCAAGAGGTCACACTTACAATGTTGATCCCGAATGGAAAACCGGAAAAAATGACTGCTTCAAACAGTGAAGGAGATCTACTCATCGAATACCAGTGGGAAAGTACAATGTTTTCCATTGAACCGGAAGACACGCTAGTCCTGCTCGAAGGCGAGATGATTCCGCTTGTACTTGAACGCGGTGTTGTATATCTAGAGGTTAGTACATCTGGCTTCGAGGGTTTTCCTACTCAGAATGATTTTGCAACACTGAAGCCAAATCAAATTCGATACTCGGGCGGAAGAGTTGAGTATCGGATATCAGTTTCTGCTTCAGGCAAGGTTCTAATCGCTAAATGGGATATTGGAAAGTAAAGTTTCAAGGCAGAAGGGTTAGTTCATTTCCTTAATATCTTGGTAGGTGCCGGTGGTTTTTAGGGTGATGCTGGATTGGGATCGGTTTTCCCAGTTCCAGTTCCAGTTCCAGTTGTTGTTGTCGGTGAAGGCGGCGGTGTGGGAGTCTTGTATAGAAAAACCGGATGCGATTTGTGCATCCGGTTTTGTGGGTGTTGATGTTTGGTTGTCGAGTCCGTTTCGCTCGATTATCGTGGATCGCTGGTTGTTCTTAGGTATGGTTTGATTTCTTTGAATCCTTTGGGGAAGAGTTTTTTTGCTTCTTCGTTGCTCACGCTTGGCACGATGATGCAGTCTTCGCCGTTTTTCCAATCTGCGGGCGTTGCGAGTTTGTGGATCGCGGTGAGTTGCAGTGAATCGATGACTCGGAGGATTTCATCGAAGTTGCGTCCTGTGCTTGCGGGGTATGTGAGGATGAGTTTGATCTGTTTGTCTGGGCCGATGATGAAGACTGATCGGACGGTCAGGTTGTTGGCAGCTTTGGGCGGGATCATGTCGTAGAGCGAGGCGACTTTGCGGTCAGCATCAGCGAGCAGGGGGAAGTTGAGGGCGGCGCCTTGTGTTTCTTCGATGTCCTTTGCCCATTGTGCATGATCGGTGAGTGGATCGACACTGAGCCCGATCACCTTGACATCGCGTTTGTCGAACTCTGGTTTTAGACGGGCAACGGTGCCGAGTTCGGTTGTGCAAACTGGGGTGAAGTCTGCGGGGTGGCTGAAGAGCACTCCCCATGATTCAGCGAGGTAGTTGTGTAAGGAGATTGGTCCTTGGGTTGAGTCTTGCGTGAAGTCGGGTGCGGTGTCGCCTAGATGAAGGGGCATGATGGTGTTCTCCAGTGGGGTGTTTGGAATTGTATACATCGATATACGATTCTATCGCATATCGATATGAGAAGCATGATTTGCTTTGAGAACCAGAATCACTGCGATTGATGTTGCCAGAATCGCGGTGAATAGGGCTTTGGGGTGAGGAAAATCGTTAGTTCATTTCCTTGATCGCGGAGTATGCCCCAGTTGCGGTGAGCGTGATTGAGATTGGGTTATTGGATCGGTTTTTCCAGTACCAGCCGTGATTGCCGGAGAATGCGGCGGTGAGGGTGCCTTGTTTGGATGAGTCGGTTCCTTTTTCGTAGATGTGGTAGTTGATTTCTTTTGAGTCGCCGTGAAGATCGAAGAATGCGGCATCTGGTGTTGATGTCCATTGGAACTCAACCTTGGTGTCTTTGGTCATTGTGATTTTGATCTCGGTGCTTTCACTCGGAGCGAGCGTCACAGTGAGTGTGTCTGTACGGGGTTGCGTTGTGGGGGTTGGTTGTGTTTGGTCGGCGGGGTTTGTGTTGGGTTCTGCGTCTAAACCTGCGTTGAGATCAGCTTGGAGGTCTGCTTCGAGTTCTTTGGCGAGTGTAGTTTTGATTTCGCCCATTCGTTTGAGTCCGGTGATTTTTCCGAGACCTGTGGGGTCGATGCCGTACTCGGAGGGGAGGACGATGGTGACAAGAATGATGATCGCGGCGATGACGGCGATCATGGTTGATTTGATGAGCTTGGATGTTGTTGGGAGCTCGGCGTAGTCTGGGATATTTTTGTTATGCATTATGATCTTTCTTTGTTATGAAATACTGAATATGTGTGATACTTAGGCGATGAAAAAGCCGGTGAGTTGATAGCCAACGAGGATGAAACCTGCGGTCATTAGAACGGTGTTTGCTGAATATGCATGTTTCATGAAGCCTTTGGATTTTCGCCAGTATCCCATTGCGATGAGGATGGCGGCGAGTGCGAGGATTTGTCCGATTTCGACACCGATGTTGAACGAGATGAGGTTGATGAGGAGTCCATCAGGGGAGATTTCGTATTCGAGGATTTTGGTTGCGAGCCCGAAGCCGTGGAAGAGTCCGAAGATGAGGGTGGCGGCTTTGGTTGAGGGTTGGAATCCGAACCATCGTTGGTAGGCGCCCATGTTGTCGAGGGCTTTGTAGACGATCGAGAACCCGATGATCGCGTCGATGATGTAGGCGTTGATTGATATCTCGAAGAGGACTCCTGAGAGGAGTGTGATGATGTGTCCGATTGCGAAGAGGGTGACATAGATGGAGACATCTTTGAGTTTGTAGAGGAAGAAGATGACTCCCAGGAGGAAGAGGATGTGGTCGTATCCGGTCATCATGTGTTTGGCGCCGAGGTACATGAATGGGATTGGCATCATGCCTGAGGATTCTTGGATGTATCCTTTGTCGCCGGCGGTTACGCCGTGGGCGAGGGCTTGTGGTGTGAGGATCATCAGGAGTGTGATGATTGCGAGTATGCGTGTTGGTATTGGTATCGATTTGATATTCATGAGTTTTTGTTTCTCTTTTGTATTGGATGAATGGAAGCCATAGGCGAAGTGTTTTCGACACAGCGCTTTGACAGCAGGGGCAGCTCGTGGTGGCGTGCTTGGTTGAAGATTATGAAATGGAGCGAGTTGCGCTAGATCAGTAGGCGAAGGGTGATGATGTGCGCAGTGGATTCATAGTGTGTAGGAGGTTGGTTGGCGCTTATGACTGGGTTGCAAGTGTGCGGATCGTAGAGGGTGAACTGGATTGGTTGGTTGATCCAGTTGGGATTGAATGCGGGTGCAGCGTTATTGGTCGATCGAAACTGAATAGTGAGGTGGTGGGTGTTCTCGTGGTTGTCTTGGTGATGATCGTTTGATGGAGCGGGGGTAGGTGTGTGTTCATGTTCTGAGTGATCATGATTGCTCAGATGGGAGTTCTGTTGGGCGAACGATGTAGTGTGTAGGTGGGTATGGCTAGCGGATTTCCAGGGGAGTGGGAGGGTGGTGTGGGCAGATAGGTGCAATCCGAAGGAGAGCAGGCAGAGCCAGGTGATGATCGTTTTGAAGTTGTGAGTCTTCATCTTGTTCAGTATAACAGGCGATATGGATTCAGGTATCCATTGGGCGAGGTTATCTTGTGATCGAGTGGTAGATTACTCTATTGGACGGAGGGTCATTTCGAGTTCGATGGTTTGATCATCGCGGATAACGGTGATGGTGATGACATCTCCGGGCTCGTTGGCGGTGAGGAGGGGCATCCATTCTTCGACGGAGTTGATTTGGGTATCGCCCCATTGGGTGATGCGGTCACCGGGTTGTATTCCTGCGGCGGAGGCGGAGGTGTCTTCGAATACGCGTTCGACTTTCATGCCGCCTTTGGAGGTGTTGGATGGGATGATCCCTACGCGGACATTTGGTCCTTCTTTTTTCGATGTTTCTTTGTTCTTTGAAGGGTCTGAGAGTCGGGCCTGTTGGGTTGCTGCTTCGAATGCCATGTCGGAGACGAGCAGGGAGATGCGGACAGCGCCTTCGTTGTCGACGATTTCCGTGGTGTCGTCGGGGGAGTGGTATTGGTCGTGCAATCCTGTGAAGAAGAAGAGGTTTGGGATTCCTACTGCGTCGAATGATGCGTGATCGGATCGGCCTTCCCCGACGGAGACATCTTCGGAGTATGGGATTGCGGCGGATTTGAGGATTGGGGTTGCGAAGTCTTGGAAGCCTTTGGCGGAGTTAAATCCACCGATTTCGAGGAGTTGGTCGTCGAGTGTTCCGACCATGTCCATGTTGAGCATGATGACATGGTTGTCGAGGTCCGTGACTGGGTTTTGGACATAGTGGCGAGAGCCGTTGAGTCCGGATTCTTCTGCGGTGAACCAGAGGAAGAGGATTGAGCGGGCGCTTTGGTTTTCGGCGAGGAGTTGGTAACGCTGGGTGAGGGTTTGTGCGGCGATCATGTTGGCGGTGGTGCCTGAGCCGTTGTCGTCGGCGCCGGGGTGGACTTCGCCTTTGCGGTGTGGTGTGCGGGAGCCGAACTTGCCGTAACCGACATGGTCGTAGTGTGAACCGATGACGACATATTCGTCTTTGAGGGCGCCTTGTCCTGGGAGGATGGCGCCGATGTTTGAGGTGAATCTTGGGGTGCGTTCGAGTTGGATGTCCAGGTCGACGGGGAGATCACCGAGTGGGAGGACGATGCCTGCTTGGTTTGCTTGAGCGGTGAGGGAATCGAGGGTGTAGTCGGTGTTTGCAGAGTCGTTGGTGTGGATGAGGAGGGCGTTGGCAACTTCGGCGGTGACATGGATGACGGGGATGTCGTATTGGGGGCCGGTGCGTTCGCCGACTTTGTTGGAAGGGGGGGAGGTGGACTCGATGGATTCGAGGATGAAGGTGCGGTCGTCGTTTGCTTTGGGTGGTGAGACGATGATGACGGCGGCGGCGCCTCGGCGTTCGAGGGCGCTGACTTTGTAGGTGAGTCTTGAGTTGTGGCTCCAATCGCCTTCGCGCCAGAGGGAGTTGCCTTGGTCGTCCATTGGTTCGTAGTTGAGACAAAGGGCGACTTTGCCTTGGATGGATTCGGTGGTTTCGAAACCGAGGTAGTGGTTTGGTCCTGAGACGATGGCGTATCCGACGAAGGCGATGGGGGCGGAGATGGTTGCGGATCCGGAGTAGGCGAGGGGGGAGAAGTCGATGTCGGGGGTGAAGGTGTGATTGCCGATTGCGAGGGATTGGGTGGCGGCGGCGGTGTGCGAACCCATTTGTATGGGTTGGCGGAAGGTGGTGAAGGGGGTTGAGACTTGGGTGTCGTCTTGAGCAGTTTCTGTTTCAACAGTTTCGGTTTCTGGGAATGCGGGGGTGAGGCCGAGGGCGGCGACGAAGTCTTCGATGTAGGTTGCGGCTTCTTCGATGCCTCGGGAGCCGGGGACGCGGCCTTCCATTGAGGGGTCTGCGATGATGTCGAGGATTTCGGTGTATTGGTCGGTGAGTGCGGGGTCGATTTCGGGCATCTCTCCGAGTTCTTCGGGGGTGCGTGACTGGGCGTCGCGTTCTTGTTTGCGTTTGTTTTTTTCAAGCTGGCGTTGTGCTCTGCGGGCGCGGACTTCGTCTGCGGTTTCTGGTTGGGCGGAGGGGGCGGCGTAGGAGAGGGGGGCGATGATCGCGAGGGTGAGTAAGAGATTGAGGTAGAGTTTGAGGGATGGGTTACGCATGGTGGGTTCCGGGGAATGAGCTTTGAATCAGATGGGGAATTGTTGTTTTATTGTAGTGGGGAAGGGTCAATTGGTCGCAGATACAGATACAAGATGATTTGATAGGTTGTTGAATAGTTCGTTGGCGAGGTTTTGGAGGGTTGGGGTGTTTTCTTCGTTGAGGATTTGGGCGATGGAGGTGACGGGGCGGTTGGTGAGGCCGCAGGGGATGAGGAGGTTGTAGTGGTTCATGTTTGGATTGAGGTTGAGGGCGAGGCCGTGGAGGGTGATCCATTTGCGGACTCTTACGCCGATGGCGCAGATTTTAGCGGGTTGGTCGGATGCGAAGGTGTGGGTTGGGTTGTCTTTGGGGGCGACCCAGACACCGGTGGCGGCAGAGTCAGTGTGAGCGATGATGTCGTAGGTTGCGAGGGTGTCGATGACGGATTGTTCGAGCAGGCGGATGTAGTCGTGGATGCGGAGTTTGGCGGCGTTGAGGTCGATGATTGGGTAGCAGACGAGTTGTCCTGGGCCGTGGTAGGTGACATCTCCGCCGCGATCGGTTTGGTGGAGCTCGACGCCTTGTTTGGCGAGTTGTGATTCGGTCGCGAGGACATGGGCGGGGGCATCTGGTCGGCGGGTGACGGTGATGATTGGGGGGTGTTCGATCATCATGACGCGTCCGAGCTCGGCTGCGGGTGTTTTGCGTGCGTCGAGGATTTGGGTGTGGTGATGGTTTTGGCGCTGGTATGCCGGTTCGTAGGCGAGGTGTTCGAGCGGGATGAGGGTGAGTGGTTTCACGATTGATGGTATGCGGGCGTGGAATGAAAAACGCACGAGGTTTTGCGTCCTCGTGCGTTGGGGTTGAATGGGTGGTGTGTATGAGGTTATTGGTTATGGACAACCAGATGCGAAGGATGAGAGGAATGCGGAGACATCAAAGAAGTTCCAGGTGTTGTCGTTTGTGAAGTCTGCGATTGGATCACTCGCGGTGAATGCAAGGAGGAATGCGGAGACATCGAAGAAGTTGAGGGTGTCATCGCCTGTGAGGTCTGCGGGGCAGAGGGATTGTGGAGCCTCTGGTATGGTGAATACATAAGCGGATTCTGGTTCGCCACCATTTGAGTTTGTTGGGGCGCCGGCGACGACGGTGTTGTTTTCGATCGCAACTGCGGATGCGAAGCTGTCGGTCCATACAATTTCATTGGTCATGAGGTTTACGAACTCTTCTTCTGTGTCGAGACTGAAGATGTATGCTGCACCGGAGAAGTTGCTCCATTCTGCGCCGACGACGAGGGAGTCGTCACTGAGTGCGATTGATTTTCCGAATATGTCTTCCTCCATTCCGTCTGATGCGGTGAGTTTTGTAATAAAAGAGAAGTCAGAGGTTCTGTAGAGGTAGACAGCGCCGGAGTATGGGCCGTTATCTGAATCACCTATTGCACCGACAGCGATTGTGTCATCGTTCATATCGAGTGAATCGCCGAAGTAATCGTTTGGTCCTGCTTGGGGTGGGACGATTTTTGAAATTTGAGATCCGGTGTGTGCATCGAAGATATAGACAGCACCGGTGTTTGAGTCGTCGTTTAATGCGGAGACGGCGACGAGGCCGTTGTGTATTGCGACATGATGTCCGAACCTGTCGCCGTTTGCGCCGTCATTTGCGAACAGTTGTGAAGTGAGTTCGCCTGAGAATACATTGTAGAGGAAAGCGCCTCCAGTATTTCCAGAGCTGCCTGGCTCTCCAACGACGGCGATTCCGCTGTCGAGGGCGACTGAGTAGCCGAAGCGTCCAAAGTTGTAGAAACTGAAAAGTTGTCCTACTTCGTGACCTGTGGAGATATTGTAGATGTGTGCAGAAGAGTCATCTGGTGCACCGACGATGACGGCGCCGTCATCGATGTCAATTGATGATCCGAATGATGCAAAGTCTTGGGCATTGGAAGGGACGAGTTTGTGGAGTTGCATACCTGTGGTGGCGTCAAAGAGGTAGGCGGATCCGGAGTATGTCTCGAATTCATCGTTTAGGAAATCGTATATTGAACCGACGGCGATGATGTTATTTTTGATTGCGATGGACGAACCGAAATAGTCTCCCCGTTCGCCGTCGGATGCTTGGATTCGGAAATCTTCGGTGACGATCTCTTGAGCGGATGCAAGCGGGGTGCAGATGGATGTAAGGGTAAGCGATGCGATCACAAACTGGGGTTTGAAAATCATGTGTGTGTTCCTGTATGTGTATGTATCGATTTGATTTATGTGCTTTAAGTATGTACGCATGGTGATGAAATTAGTTCCATGATGAGGTTGTGTTCTAAGGATATTGTAGGTGTTTATCTATAAATCAAAGAGATGCTCGGGCGTTGGTCAATGAACTCGGTGCATTGGGTGTTTTGATATATGGATTTTGGATGATTACAAGGCAGGGATGGGGGTTTGTTTACGATCTATCGAACTTCTCGATCAAAGTGAAAGAAATGGGGTTGTGGGGGAGAAGAGGGCTAAGATCATGGTGCATGAATAGCGATTTACCAATCATCATACAGGGCGGCATGGGGGCAGGAGTCTCTAGCTGGTCACTCGCCAATGCGGTTTCCAAAGCGGGTCAGCTTGGTGTGGTGTCTGGTACAGCGCTTGATGTGTTGCTTGCGCGTCGTTTGCAGGTTGGAGATCCGGGTGGGCATATGCGTCGAGCATTGTCTAAGTTCCCGATTCCTGATGTTGCGCAACGGATTATTGATAAATACTTTATCGAAGGCGGCAAGGCAGAGGACGCGGCGTTTAAGTCGAAACCTATGCCGGCATTGAAGCCTTCGAAGCACCTTGAAGAGCTTTTGGTTGCGGCGAATTTTGTCGAAGTGTTCCTTGCGAAAGAGGGGCATGATGGACCGGTCGGGATCAACTTCCTTGAGAAGATTCAGATCCCGAACTTGCCTTCGATTTATGGCGCGATGCTTGCGGGCGTTTCGTATATTTTGATGGGCGCGGGGATTCCCAAAGCGATTCCTGGGATTCTTGATCAGCTTGCAGATAATCAAGCGGTTGAGATGCGGATTGATGTGCAGGGATTGGATGCGGGCGAAGAAGTCAATACGAGCTTTGATCCCAATGCGTTCTTTGGTGGCGAGGCGCCCAAGGTTGGACGACCTGATTTCTTGGCAATTATCGCGTCGGCGACGCTCGGCAGTATGCTTGCTCGTCGAGCGAGCGGCAAGGTCAATGGGTTTGTGATCGAAGGTCCCAGCGCTGGTGGGCATAATGCGCCGCCGAGAGGCAAGATGCAGTTGAGCGTTGAGGGCGAGCCTATTTATGGCGATCGCGATTACGCGAACCTTGAAGAGATTAAGAAGATTGGTTTGCCGTTTTGGCTTGCGGGATCGTATGCGGAGCCTGGGCGTGTGACTGAAGCGCTTCAAGCGGGTGCGGCGGGTGTTCAGATCGGGACGGCGTTTGCGTATTGCAATGAGTCTGGGATGAGCGCCGAGTTGATCGATGCGGCGATGAAGTTGAGCATCAAGAAAGAAGCAAAGGTGTTTACTGATCCGGTCGCGTCACCAACTGGGTTCCCGTTTAAGGTACTTGAGATGGAAGGTACGCAGTCTGAGCAAAGCATCTACGAAGCTCGCACGCGAATTTGTGATCTTGGGTATCTGCGTCATGCGTACAAAAAAGAGAACGGCAAGATTGGATTGCGTTGTCCGTCTGAACCGGTTGAAGATTACCTGAAAAAGGGTGGCAAGATCGAAGATACAGTTGGGCGCAAATGCGTGTGTAACGGGTTGATGGCAAACATTGATCTTGGGCAAGTCCAGAAGGATGGATTGCTTGAGTTGCCTTTGATTACATCGGGCGATGATGTTGCGGATATTGCACGGTTCCTCAAGGATGGTGCGACGAGCTATACGGCACAGGATGTGATTGATTATTTGCTCGCGGATCAGGTTTGAGCAGCGGATTGATTGACGGTTCGTTTCATATTTAGATTGGTCATTGATACGGTGCTCTTGGGGCACTTTTTTTAATGGGTGATTCCTTTGAAGTCTTGCGTTGGTTGGTTTCGTGAAGCGATTGGGGGTGAGCTATAGTTGTGGATGGATCAGGAGTGCGAAACATCGAAGGGATTGCCTCACCTTTTTTTGGCGTCGCATCATAAAGCGGGTACGGTTTGGATGCTTTCGACATTTTTTCGGATCGCGAATGCGAATGGGTATCGGTGGGTGCATCTCAATACGGGCGAGCCTGCTTGGACAATCCGGGAAGATAAACTGGAGTACTTTGAGACTCAGCGGGCGGTGGTTGAGGGTGAATCGGACAAGCCTGGCATGTTCGTGGATTTTCACTCGGCGGTGCCTGATTTGAGCCGATGTAAGGCGGAGCGGGGGATCGGTGGGATTCATATGGTGCGTGATCCCCGGGACATGATTTTGTCAGCGATTCGGTTTCACTTGAACGCGGATGAGGCGTGGCTTTATGAAGCAAACCCTGCGTTTGGTGGGTTGAGCTATCAGCAGAAACTTGCGTCGTATGACATGATTGAGGATCAGATTCGGTTCGAGCTCGATCATTTTATGGGCAAGGCAATCCGTGAGATGGGGAGTTTCGACGGGCAGGGTGTGTTCCGCGATGTGAAGTATGAAGAGTTGATTCTCGATGTTGACATGATGCTTTGGCATGAGTTGATGGTTGGGCTTGGTCTCGGCGGGCGGGATCTGATCCGAGCGATTAAGGCGTTCTGGGAGTCCTCGGTGTTTGGGGATATGAAGAACGCAGCAGCCAGCGGGACGCATAAGCACATTCGGGATGGGCGAGCGAGACAGTGGGAGACTCAGCTTTCGGATGAAGGGTTGGGATTGATCGAAGATGCGTTTGGGGATGTGATTGTTGGATTGGGCTATCCGCTCGCGGGGCAGCGAGAAATCGTGTAGAGTGAGTGGAACACACGGAGGATTGATTGATGCGTCACACTTTTGGGATTTTGGTTGTACTGCTTTTGTTGTCTCCGATGTTTGCAGTTGGGGGATGTTCGTCGACAGGGATAGCGCTGCGTGAAAAGCTTGGGACACCCAAGCGCGAGCAGCTTGTTGATCGGGTGGATGATGCACGCGAATCGCAGGAGGATGCGAAGGAACAGTTTGCGACAACGCTTGAAGAACTCCAGGCGTTGGCGGGGTATCAAGCGGGTGAGCTTGATGTGGCGTACAACCGTTTGAAGTCGAAGTATGAACGATCAGAGTCTCGGGCAGAGCAGGTGAGCGTTAAAATAAAAGCGGTTGATCGGGTTGCCAACGCGTTGTTCCGTGAGTGGGAATCGGAACTGGATGAATACTCAACTGAGTCTTTGCGGGATGCGTCTGAGCGTCAGCTCGATGACACCAAGGCGCGGTTTCAGGATGTGATTTATGCGATGCGGAAGGCGGAGTCGAAGATGAAGCCTGTTATCGCGGCATTCAGTGATCAGGTGTTGTTCTTGAAGCACAATCTCAATGCGCGTGCGATTGCGTCGCTTGATTCAACATTGTTAGAGCTTGAGCATGAGATCGGTGTGTTGATCGCGGATATGGAAGCGTCGATTGCGGAGGCGAACTTGTTTATTGATGAGATGGCTTCGGGCAGTTAGAACGAGCCTGATGCGATTTCTTCACGCAACGGCATGAGTAGATTGGGGAGCGCGTATTCGTCAACGAGGTTCTGTCCCTTTTCGATCATCTCGTCGAGGCGGGTGGTGAGTTCTTCGAGGTTTGTCACGGGGTCAAACTTTCGGAGGGTGAGGTAGACGGAGATTGGTTCTGGACTACCTTCGGCAATCTTTTTGCCTTTGGATCTTGTTTTGATTTCGAAGTGTACTTCTAAGCCGTCGTCGTCGATGAGTTTCATACCCATTGATGGTTGGCAATCGAGGATGTTGATGCCGTCAGCGCCGATGAGGGCGGCCATGGGTGATCCGGCAAAGAGTGCGTTGGCGGCGATCGCGTCGTGGTTGCCGTGGGCGGCGAGGTCGAAGCCGTAGAGGAGTTCGATGTATTCGATATCTAGGGGGGAGATGGAGAGGAAGTAGGGTGAGATTTCCATCGCGGTGCGGTGGATGGAGTACATGTCATCTGCGGTCGATGGATTGACGACACCCGAGCGTACGGAGGATTTGCGGATCGCGATCCACCGGTGCGGGGATGCGTTGGGTGCGGATTCGAGTGCGAGTTCTTCTTTGTATCGACGGAAAGCATTCATCGCGGGGTAGGATCGGCGGGTGCGTTCGAAGAGTTCGAGAACAGGTTCTCGGTTTGTTGGTAACTCCATGCGTACATTGAGCTTGGCGTTGATGTAGAAGTCAGAGCAGAGTGCGCGGTATGTGCTTGGCATGTCACGGGCCTCCTTGCCGATGGGTGTAGGGTCAGTGTAGCGGATGGGAAGAAATTGTGCTTGTTGATTGGGTGTGATCGTGTGATTTAGGTGCGAATGGGGACAAGGTGTCGATAAGTCAGGACGCGCCAGAGCCATTCGAAGGGGCCCATGGTGAAGAACTTAAGCCAGACCATGGAGAATGTGATGTTGATGGTCCAGACGATGAGGACGACGCTCCAGAGTTGTGGGTATTCGATGGATGCGAAGTATCCCAGGCCGTAGCCGTAGAAGAAGGTTGTGCAGAGGATGGTGTGGAGGAAGTAGTTGGTGAGTGCCATGCGTCCGACGGCGGCGAGTGGTTTGCAGATGATCGCGGCGGGTTCGCATTTGGAGAGTGCGATCATGAGGGCGCCGTAACCGAAGGCGAGGGGGACTCCTACGGGTTGGGCGAGTGATTGCCACATGAATCCGGGTTCGAGGGCGAATGTTTTGTGTGCGAAGATGTATCCGAATGCGGTGAGGGGGATGCCGAGTCCGAGGCAGATGATTGCGGTTTTGATGTAGAACGCGAGGGGGCGTTCTCCGGTGAGGATGCCCATTCGGGTGAGTCCCATGCCCATGGACATGATGCCCCAGAGGATGGGCATGAAGAAGATTCCAACAGTGACTTGCATGATGAGGGTCATGAAGAATCTTGTTTTGAATGCGTCGATGTAGGTGCCCGAATATCCAATGATTTCAATTACAGGATCGGATGAGAGGTCACTGGTTGTGATGTGTCCTGCGCTGAGTGCCCAGTAACCCAGTGCGGAGAAACTCATGAGGAAGACAGCGCCCGTGTAGTAGACAGTGAGGCCTCCGAAGAAGAGGTACTTTGGTTTGAGTCTGCGGATCCACCACATGAGTGTGAGTCCGGCGATTGCGTAGTAGGTGAGGATGTCGCCGTACCAGAGGAGGTAGGCGTGCATGAGTCCGAAGAGGAGGAGCCAGGCGCATCTGGAGTACCAAAGATTTGCGCCGACGCGAAGCTTTGGTAATCTGAGAGTTCGCTCATCGCATCCGCACTCTGGGCATAATGATCCTGTCTCGAGGCCTGCTAGGTTGTATTTGCATTTTTTACATTGTTGATTTTCACCATCACTGTAATCGAACTTGCGGGCGTACATGATGACTCCTGAGCCGAAGAGCATGGCGAAGAGGAACATGAATTTACCGAGGAAGGCGGTGGTGGTGATGGTGTGTGCGAGTTGATTCGCGTGGGAATCTGAGATGATGTCGGGGTTGGTCATGGCGCCCATCGGCCATGCGAATGCGACGATGTTGGGGACGAGGATTCCGAGGAGGGCGAACCCTCGGAGGGTGTCGATGGATTCGAATCGTTTTGTTTTTGTTGTCGGTTCCACCTGAATTGATTGGTGCGTTATGTGTTGATCATCCATTCGATCAGTTCCCCCGTTTGTGTGAGATCATCGACGACTAGGTCCGCGCCTGCATCTCTGAGTGTATCAGCATCGTTGTGTCCGGTCGCGACGGCGAGTGATCTGCATCCGGTGTCTTTGGCGCAGGTGACATCGTGGATGGTGTCGCCGATGACGATGACTGATTGGGGATCGAGGGGGATCCCTTTCGTTTGATGGTAGTTTTCGATGGCAACGGGGGGCAGGTGAGCGCGGATGGGTTTGGGGTGCGGGGAGGAATCTCCCCAGGCGTTGATGGTGAAGAGGGCGGTGTCGAATCCTGCGGATTGGACTTTGATGGTGCCGGTTTCTTGGTAGTTGCCTGTGAGTAGGCCGAGGGTTGGTTTTGAGTGGTGGGTTGCGGCTGCATTGACTAGGTTGTGAGCGCCTGGGAGCGGTGATGCGACGGGTTGTGTTTTGGAGTGATCGGAGAGGAGTTGGTGGTACAGGGATCGCATTGCATTGATGTTGGTTTGGGATGGATCGACTTTGTTGAGGATGAGCATGTCCCGGATGATGACCGGGTCGAGGCCGCCACCGAAGGTGATGGTGTCGATGGTGAAGTCTGGGTTGAAGAGTGATCTGCCAGCGTCGCGTAGGCAGGTGACGCCGATGTGGTTTGAGGAGAGGAGGGTCATGTCGATATCGAAGAGTATCAGCATGGTGGTATTCTCATCTGGATTGGGCGGATCGGTTTGATTAGGCGGGGACAGTGCGGAGAATCTCGAAGGTGGATTCGTTTGCTCTGGTGCGGACATTGGCGTGTATTTCTCTTTCGACCAATCCTGAAGTTTTTTTGCGGAGTTCCTCGAGGAAGTTTTCAAGGGATTGTTCGTCTGCTTGTGCTTCGAGCATGACTGTGCCGTCGGGTTCATTGCGGACCCATCCGGTGACGGCGTTTTGTGCAGCGATGGATCGTGTGCGTGCGCGGAATCCAACTCCTTGAACTCTGCCTTGAAAGATGATTCGCTGGCGGGTGACCATAATGGACATTGTAGTGGATTTTATGGGTTGATGTAGATTATTGGAATGAAGTAGGTCCGAATTGGGGTGTTTGACTCTTTTTGGAGGGAGCGGGGGGAGGAACTTGTGTGAAGATGAGGGGGAAGTTCGATTTTGTTGGCATGGTTGCATTCTGAGGCTAGAGTTTTGAGTTGCACCAAGAGCGAGATGAAGAGAATCGGGGATTGATTGAGCGGATTTGCACCAGAATATGATGATCGTCAGCGGGTTCGCGATGCTTCTGACATCGTGGCGGTTGTTGGTGAGCACCTTGCGCTCAAGCCAAAGGGGCGGGAGTATGTTGGGTTGTGCCCGTTTCATGACGATCGCAATCCATCGATGTGTGTGATACCGGCGAAGCAGATTTTTCATTGCTTTGTGTGTGGTGCGGGCGGGGATGTATTTACATTTATACAGAAGTACCACTCGATGGGGTTTCGTGAATCGCTTGAGTACCTTGCGGAGCGCGGGAACATTGAGTTAACGAAGTTCAAGCCTGGTGGAGGGGGCGGCGTTGAGGGCGTGCCGTTCGGGGACTCGAATGGTGTGGGGAAGAAAGAGATTATGGCTGCCAACCAGGCGGGGCAGGCGTTCTTTCAGACGATACTGAATCATCCTGAACACGGCGAACTCGCACGAGAGATTGTTGAGCAGCGGGGGATTTCTCCTGAGATGGTCGAGCGGTTTGGGATCGGCGCGAGCCCGGATCGGTGGGACGGTTTGTTGATGACTGTTGAGAAGAAGGGGTTGAGTCTGGATGCGATGATCGGCGCGGGGTTGATCAAGGCGAAGGATTCAGGTGGGCATTATGATGCGCTAAGAAATCGGTTGATCTTTCCGATCTGTGATCAGATCGGGCGGGTTGTTGCGTTTGGCGGCCGGAAGATGAAGGAAGAGGATGAACCTAAGTATCTCAACTCTCCTGAGACGCAGGTGTTTCGTAAATCGACGACGCTTTACGGGATCAATCATGCGCAGCGGGCGATCAAGAAGGAACGCACCGCGGTGATTGTCGAAGGGTACACGGATGTGATCGCGTGTCATCAGGCAGGGGTCGAGCATGTGGTCGGGACATTGGGTACGGCGTTGACGAGTGGGCACGCGACGGTGTTGCGTCGGTTGTGTGATACGGTTGTGCTTTTGTTTGATGGTGATGCAGCGGGGATCAAAGCAGCGGATCGGGCGATTGAGGTGTTGCTTGGAGAGACGATTGATATCCGGATCGCGGCGCTTTCTGGGTTCACGGATGCGAAAGATCCTGATGAGTTGTTCAAGCAAGCGGATGGGGCGGAGGTCTTTGCAAAGGTGATCGAGGGATCGGTTGATCTGATTAAATGGCGGTTTGATCGGTTGCGTGATGAGCTTGTGGATGCGGGTCCTGCTCGGGTGACGCAGCGGATTGAAGAAGAGCTTGCGAAGTTGAGTGATTTGGGACTTGGTGAGTTGTCCCCGGTGCGCCGGAGTTTGATGATTCGTCAGGTGGCGCGGGCAGCACGGATTGATGAAGCGGTGGTGATCGCGGCGATCCGTACGGGTCGGGGGAAGCGGCGGCCGGTGTTTGATCATCCTGCGGATGTTGAAGTCATGGATGGTACGCACGAGCAGTTTGAAGGGGGCGATGCGCAAGCGGAGCAGAACTGGCGGCCGAGTTCTAGAGAGATGCTTTTAGGATGTCTGTTGTATGATGCGAATCTTTGGTTGTTGATGGGGTCCGATGAGCGTGAGTTGACACGGACGACAGCTTTTGATTCTGGGTTGACTCGTATTGTTGCTGATGCATTGCAGCAGAGCGCGGAGAACGGGACGGGGACGGGGTTGCATGCGGTGCTTGATGAACTGGCGGCGCTTGGCGATGAGACAGGAAAAAATCTTGTTGAAGCAGAACAACGGGCAACGATGTTGCGCCAAGTGATTGCGCGGGATACGGAAGGGATCGCAGCGCGGGTTACGAGGTCATTTAATGAATATATCGCAGCGGTGTCATTGCTTGATTCTCGTAATGACACGCGAGAGCAGTTTGATGAGCAACCTGCGGGTGGAGAACAGGTAGACGAAGGGGCGATGCTCAAAGCGTTTGTAGAGAATCAGCGAGCCAAGCGTGAAAAGTTTGGCCGATCAGGAAAAAATATGCTCAGCGGAGAATGAGTAAAGATAATTCTGTGCCAATTGCCCGGAGGGGTGGAGTTGGTGCGTATATTTGAAGATGATATTCGGGAGAAGATGTTCATGATTGGCATATTGCACCCAGCGGTTGCTGAGCTTATCGAAGTCGGGAAACGACGCGGATGGCTCAGTTATGAAGAACTGAATAACATTATCCCTGACGAGTATGTCGACACGGTGCCCGTGCATGCGCTGTTGACTCAGCTTGATGATATGGGGATTGAACTCGTTGATGAGATGGAGTTCCGCGGACGGATTTTCCGCGCGCAACGATCTGGTGATATGCGGACATCAGAGTCGATCGGGTTCTTGGTCGATCAGTTCCGTGCGATGTCTGTCGCGGGTGGTGAGAACCTTGGGAGCGGGGAAGCAGCACGCAATCGACTCAACTCGACGCACTATGCCAATGGTTTGGGTGCGATGGATTCCAAACAGATCGAGCAGGCGGAACAGGATGTCGAAGAAGCGCGGGGGATGGACGAGCAGAGTGTTCAGAAGCACCTCGATGAGGCGGTCGCGAGCGATGCGAGCGCCAAGCGGATGGATGATCCCGTTCGTATGTATCTGACACAGATGGGGTCGATCCCGTTGTTGACACGCAACGAAGAGGTTCGGCTTGCCAAGAAGATTGAAACGACACGGATGATTTTCCGTCGTCGGTGCTTTGAGAGTGATTACATCATCGGGCAGACAGTCGAGACTCTTCGGATGGTGCAAGAGGGGCATTTGCCTTTCGATCGGACGATGCGAGTGAGTACGCTTGACGATCAGGCGAAGGATAAAATCTCGACGCGTATTCCTGCGAACCTTCCCACGATTGAGAAGTTGTTGGAGTTGAATCAGCAGGACTGGGCATCGCTTGATGAGCTTCGCAAAGATGATGGTTCGATCCGGGAGACGAAGAAGGCGAAGATGCTCCGTCAGCAGATCGCGGTTCGTCGTCGGCGAATTGCAGCATTGATTGAAGAGTTGAGTCTGCGGACTGGGCGGATTGTGCCTTTGATGCGGAAGCTCAAGTCAATCTCCGAGAAGATGGCGGGTATCGAAGGAGAGATGCTCCAAGCGGCGATGTATCCCAAGAAGTACGGCGATGATGATCTTGAGGTGTTGCGTGAGGAACTTAATGGACTCCGGGCGTTGGTGTCCGACGAGCCTGAGTATTTGCGGAATCGGATCACTCAGATCTCGACAGTGTACTGGGAGTATGAGCAGGCAAAGCGGGATCTTTCTGGGGGGAACCTTCGGTTGGTTGTCTCGATCGCGAAGAAGTATCGCAACCGTGGTTTGAGTTTTCTTGATGTGATCCAGGAGGGGAACACTGGGTTGATGCGAGCGGTTGATAAGTTTGAATACAAGCGTGGGTACAAGTTTAGTACCTATGCGACATGGTGGATCCGTCAGGCGATTACGCGTGCGATTGCAGATCATGCGCGGACGATTCGTATCCCGGTGCACATGATCGAGACGATGACGAAGCTGCGAAATATTCAGAAATCGATTACGCAAGAAACGGGTGTTGAGCCTACTTCTGAGGAGATCGCGGAGAAGGCGGGGATGTCGCCGATGGAGGTGCGTCGGGTGATGAATATCTCGAAGCATCCGGTGAGTCTTGATCGTCCGGTTGGTGAATCTGAGGATTCAAACTTTGGCGAGTTCATTGAGGATACCAATCAAGATGCGCCGGCGGTTGCGGCGGCGCGGGACATGCTCAAGGGGCGGATCGAGATGGTGCTCAAGACTTTGACCTATCGCGAGCGTGAGATTATCAAGCTGCGGTATGGGATTGGTGATGGGTATACCTATACGCTTGAAGAGGTTGGGCGGATTTTTAAAGTGACGCGTGAGCGTGTGCGTCAGGTTGAAGCAAAGGCGATTCGTAAGCTTCAGCATCCTGTACGATCCCGGAAGCTTGAAGGGTTTGTGGATTCCTGAACCGGATTCGATTCCCTTAAATGGGTTGATTGTGTTCGATGCGGTGGAGTGAGTGCTTGAAGTGGGGCGCGGATTCTTTATACTGTGTGGGACGCACAGTATAAAGGGGGTGTCTTATGGCGGATCGAATCCAAGAAATCCAGATCGAGATCATGAAACTGAAGCAGACGCTTGCGCAAGAGATTGCGGATCGTGCGCCTGAGCCGGTCGAGGACTGGGAGTTGATGAATCTTGATGGTTCTGCGGTGAAGCTCTCTGAGTTGTTTGGCGACAAGAGCGAGTTGCTCGTAATTCACAATATGGGCAAGGGGTGCAACTATTGTTCGCTTTGGGGTGATGCGATGATTGGGATTGTGCCTCACCTTCAGCAGCGTTGCAGCTTTGTGCTGAGTTCGAATGATCCTGCGGAGATGATTCAGGATTTCCGTGAGTTGCGTGGGTGGGATTATCCTTGTGTATCGAGCAATGGGTCTGGGTTTGCAAAGGCCATGGGGTATATGAATGACAACGGTGGTCCATTGCCTGGGGTGTCGGCGTTTCATCGGTTAGACGATGGTTCAATTGTGCGAACAGGGCACGCGAGCTTTGGTCCTGGCGATGATTTTTGTGGTGTGTGGCCGATGCTTGATCTGATCAAGAACGGGCAGTCTGGTTGGGAACCTTCGCATGGGAAGGTCGACCGGTTCTGTGATGGCGGGGAAGCATCGCCTTGTCAGTGTACATAGGTGAGATCGTAAGAATGTGCATAAAAAGACTCGCCCGTAGGGCGAGTTCATTTGTGTTGAGATTTTCTAGTTGATCAGAGTTCTGGTGCGAAACCTCTTCGCATTGTGTTTTCGCATGATGCTCTTGGGTCGACGAACTGGTGGAGGTAGTCTGGGCCGCCGGCTTTTGAGCCGACGCCGGACATGCCGAACCCACCGAAGGGTTGGCGTCCGACGAGTGCGCCTGTGCATCCTCGGTTGATGTAGAGATTACCTACGCGGAACTCGTTCTTTGATTGACTGATGTGTGCGGGTTTGCGGGTGAATACGCCTCCGGTGAGTTTGTAGGCGTGTCCGTTTGCGAGGCGCATTGCATGATTAAAATCGGTTGCGTGGATGACGGCGAGGACTGGTCCGAAGATTTCTTGTGTGTAGATGGTGCTTGTTTCGGTGACCCCTGTGAAGATGTGGGGTGCGATCAGGTCTTCGATGCCGGCCGGGATGGTGTAGTCTTTTGTGCCTACGAGTTCATGGAGCCCTTCTGCTTTGGCGGTTTCGATGAATCGGTTGATGGTGTTTGCAGCTTCTTGGTCGATGACTGGGGAGACATCGGAGTTTGGATCGTCGGGTGCGCCTAAGACGAGTGTTTTGGTGGATTCTCCGAGTCGTTCGAGGAAGAGTTTCATGCGTGGACCGTCGGGACCTTGCGGATCGACGACGATGCAGCGTGAACACGCGGAACATTTTTGTCCTTGGAATCCGAATGCGGAGTACCGGACACCGAGGACTGCTTCGTCGAGGTCGGCGGATGCGTCGACGATGATTGCGTTTTTGCCGCCCATTTCAGAGATCACGCGTTTGACATTGATTTGGTCTTCGGTGGTGTTGCCGGCGGCTTTGATGATGTCGAGTCCGACGGCCTTTGAGCCGGTGAAGGCGATGACGGAGATGCGTGGGTCGCGGACGAGTGCAGCACCGGTTGTTTCTCCGGGGGCGGGGCAGAACTGGATTGCGTCTGCGGGGGCGCCGATTTCGTGGAGTGCGATGGAGATGATGTCGTAGAGGACTTTGGCGATTCCCGGGGTTTGTTCTGCGGGTTTGATGACGACGGTGTTTCCGGTGACGAGTGCAGCGACGGTCATTCCGCAGGAGATTGCGAGTGGGAAGTTCCAGGGGGAGATGACGACGGCGACGCCTTTGGGTTGGTACCAGAGTTCGTCGAGTTCTCCGATGAACCTTCCGAGGCGTTTGGGTGTGAAGAGTTCTGGGGCGGTGCGTGCGTAGTAGGTGCAGAAGTCGATTGCTTCGCAGACATCGGCGTCTGCTTCGTGCCATGTTTTGCGTGCTTCTTTGCAGACGATAGCGGAGAGTTCGTCTCTTCGTTCAATCATGATTTCTGCGACGCGTGAGAGCATCGCGGAGCGCTGAAGGGGGTCGAAGTCTCTCCATGCGGGGAACGCGTTGTATGCGGATTCGATCATCGCGAGTCCCTGTTCAACGCTTTGGTTGTTTTCAACATGTGGGACTGTGGTAACTTGCATAGTCCTTGCGAACATGTCGCGTTGGTCGCGCTGGGAGAAGTCCCGCAATGGTTCTGTGTAGAAGGGTCGAGCGTCTCCGACTTGCGGATGTGCGGGTGAGAGTTGGTGTCGATCCGCAGCGATCTCGTAGAGATCGACGGGGAGTGCGCCCAGGAACTTGGTTGCGGGGTCTGCGAGGAGTGATGCGGTGTCTGCGTTGTCGAGGAATCCGGATTTGAGCCAGGATTCGTTGGAAGTGTTTTCGAGGAGTCTGCGGACGAGGTATGCCATCCCTGGGATCATTTCACCTACGGGGACATACTCGCGGACGCGGAGTCCCATTTCTTCGGCGGCGTACTTGAGCTGATCTGCCATGCCGTGAAGCATTTGGAGTTCCATCGCTTTGCGAGGGAGGTTGCGTTTGTCGAGACCTGCGAGCGCTGCGGCGATTGATCGGACATTGTGTGAACCGAGCGCGAGTTTGATGCCGCCTTCACCTGGTTTTGTCGGGCATGCGTCGAGGAAGACTTCGACCATCTGCTCAAAGCATTGGTCTGTTTGCCATTTTTCATTCCAGACGGGACATGGCCAGCCTTCTTGTTCGGCGTGGATGGTTTCGAAGTCCCAGTAGGCACCTTTTACAAGTCTTACGGTGACGACACGACCTGTTTCGATTGCCCATTGTGCGATTCGCTTTGCGTCATCTACGCCGCTCTTGAGGTATGCCTGCATTGCGATTCCTGCTTCGAAGTCGATGGTGTCGCAGGCGTGCATGAATGTGTCGAGTGTGAGGTCTTTGAGTTCGAACTGTTCCATATCGAAGTTGATGAGGACGCCGTTGCGTTTTGCTGCTTCGAGTACTGGGGTTGCGCGGGACATAAAATCTACAATCGCGGCGTCTGGTGCTATTGGATTGAAGTTTGCGCACAAGCTTGTCACTTTGATCGAGACATTGACGCGGGGGACGATTCCGAGATGATCAGATTCGAGTCGCTCGGTGTGTTTCCAGGAGGATGCTTCATCGACGAGGTTGTTGACGAGGTCGAGGTATTTTGCTTGGTATGCGTCTGCTTCTGCGTTGGAGACACATGCTTCACCTAGGAGGTCTACGGAGAAAGCGATGCCGTCCTTCCAGAGTTTTCCGAGCATGGGGAGCGCATCGCTTGCGTCGGTGCCTGCGATGAAGTTCTTTGCCATGTTGTTGATTTGGGATGAGATTGTTTTGGTCATCATCCCTTTGGCGACGCCGCCAGCTTTGAGACCCAGGTCCATGAATGGGGGGGCTTTGACACCGGGTTGTGTGAGGTAGTCAACGAGATGGTCGTGGACCATGTCGGGGGTAGTGAGGGATGGGAAGGCGTCGACAAAGCGGAAGAGTTGGACTTTGAAGTTATGGTCTTTCATAGACCAGTCCATGAGTTTGTCTTGATAGAACTTCGCGGAGAGCAAACCTGATTTATGGTTCTTGGCGATGTTGAGCATCTCGGACCCGACGGTCATGATGTCTTGTTCTCGTTGTGGATTTGAAGGGGTGATCACCTGAGGCGTCAAGGGAGCGGGGGCAATCGCAGCGGTCTGATTTGGGACTGTTGCGGTTGTGGATTTTGATTTGCGACCAAATAACGCCATTGACGGTCTCCGAGATGGAGGTCTGGGATCTGGGGTTTCGACCCCGGAATGTTGGACGGGATTCTAGGTACGGATTTGAGGGCAGACCGGGTTCCACATGATGGGATTGGCGGGTATAAACTCTGATATGCCGGAGCATGAATCCAACCAGCGTTTGAATCAGATTGCACTGACCATCGGGAACTTCGATGGGGTTCATGTTGGGCACTGTGCGCTGGTTGGGAGATGCCGGGAGATGGTGGGGGCGCGGGCACAAACGGGTGGGAAAGTGATCGCGTTGGCGTTTTCACCTCATCCGATGACGACTTTGAATCCTGAGCACGCGCCTGGCGCGATCGAGCCAATTGAGGTTCGGATTGAGCGATTGATTGCGGCGGGTGCAGATGAGGTTGTTGAGCTTGAACCGACACCTGAGTTGTTATCGATGTCTGCGCAAGGGTTTGTGGATCATGTGATTGATGAGTACCAACCCGCGGTGATTGTCGAAGGGCATGATTTTCGGTTTGGCAATCGCCGGGCGGGAAATCCTACGGTGCTTAAAGAACTCGCGTCGGTGCGCGGGGTCGAAGTTCAGATTGTGCCTGGGGTTGAAGTTGCATTGACGGATCAATCGATTGTGAAGGCGTCATCGACGATGGCGCGTTGGTTGATTGCGCATGGTCGTGTGCGTGATGCGGGGTTTGTGCTTGGTCGACCTCACGAGTTGATTGGGACTGTTGTGCAGGGAGATCAGCTTGGTCGGCAGATCGGATTCCGGACTGCGAATCTGAAGACTGAATCAATGCTCCCTTGTGATGGGGTGTATGGGGTGGTGGTTGTGTTGCCTGACGGGACTGAGTTTGGTGGGGCGATGAACATCGGTGCACGTCCAACGGTCGATGGAATTGAACGGCGTGCGGAAGTGCATGTGTTTGATGCGGATGGTGCACCTTGGATGCCTGACGAGGGATTCCCTGAGTATGGATGGGAAATCAGGGTCAAGATGATCGGGTGGGTGCGCGATCAGATCAAGTTCGCATCGGTGGATGTGCTGAGCGAGCAACTCGGGCGCGATGTTGTGCGGGCCTATGGGATGGTGCAAGGGATGATGGTGGAGATTGTATGAATGTGAATAATCCTCAACCGGGTGCAAAGGTGTTGGTCGCGATGTCGGGCGGGGTGGATTCGTCTGCAGCTGCGGCGTTGTTGATTGAGCAGGGATACGAGGTGGTTGGATGCTTTATGCGTCTTGGATCACCGGGTGAAACGATTGATGAGCTTGTTGAGTTCGATACGGCGGGGGTGTCGTGTGATCCGAGCAAAGTGAAGATCGGGCATCAGGGATGTTGCAGCGTGGGGGATGCGGCGGACGCGCGGGAAGTGGCGGCGAAGCTTGGCATTCCGTTGTATGTGTGCAACTTTAAGAAGGACTTTGGGCGGATCATTGATTACTTTGTTGATGAGTATGCCAAGGGGCGGACACCGAATCCGTGTGTGCGATGTAATGACTGGTTAAAGTTTGGCAAGTTGCACGAGTATGCGCATCAGATCGGCGCGGAGTATATCGCGTCTGGGCATTATGCGCGGATTGATCGTTCTGGGGATGAGCCCAAGCTTTTGCGTGGGCTTGATTCGGCAAAGGATCAGAGTTATGTGCTCTATGGTGCACCGAAGGATCGGTTGGCAGAGATGCTGTTACCGATCGGGGAGTATGCGACCAAAGCTGAGGTGCGGGCGATCGCGGCGAAGTATGACTTGCCTGTGTTTGATAAACCTGATTCGCAAGAGATTTGCTTTGTTCCTGACAATGACTATGCGGGGTTGGTTGAGCGACGCAGACCCGAACTTCGTATCAAGGGCAAGATCGTTGACATTCATGGCGAACAGCTCGGCGAGCACGACGGGCAGCACAAGTTTACGATCGGGCAACGACGAGGGGTCGGGGTTGCGGTTGGAAAACCGATCTATGTGATCGACAAGAACTCTGACACGAACATTGTGACGGTTGGATCGAATGATGATCTGATGTCGAGTTCTTGTGTTGCGCATGAGGCGAACTGGTTGATTGATGAAGGGCAGTTGCGGGATTGGTATCCGGTGCTTGCGCAGCATCGGTACAACGCGGAACCGGTGCCGGCGAAGATTCGGGTGATTGATCGGGTTGATGAAGATACGCCATCGGGTCGGGTGGGTTGCTTTGAATGTCGGTTCGATGAGCCTCAACGGGCGGTGACACCTGGGCAGGCGCTTGCAATTTATGATCTTCATACCCCTGAGATTGTGATTGGCGGGGGATGGATTGAATCTGTTGGTGCGGATGGGCATCCCGAGTAAACACCGGCCCTACACTGTGAGTATGGAATTTGATCAAGCCGAAACGAACCATTTAGCAGCGTATATATCGGGGATGAATGCCTCGACCTTTGATCGGGAAGATGACCCGGCGGTGGACAATGATGGGCATGTGATCAATGGAACCATCATCCGTCGAATGGATGACCAGGGTTCGATGGTCCCGGTGCGTGTGCGGATTGGGCACGGCGTTGCAGCACAGACTGCGGCGCAGATGCTCCGAAAAATGGCGGAGATGCTTGAGGATGAGCCTTCATTTCTCAATGATCGCGCTGGTGCAGCGATCCGTCGATTGCCTGATGGGACGAGCCAACGCAAGCAGTTGACGATCGAGGGGATGCTCGCAGCATCGGATGATCTTTCGGTTGAAGAACGCAATAAGCTGCACGCGATGCTTGATCAGATCCGGATTCAGATTGATGATCCGAAGAAACGCAAGCCGGATTATCCTGAGGATGGGATGCTGTAATTGACTCAGTTGATTTTCTTCATGATGAAGAGATAGTTGAATCCACGCAAGAAGAAGTTTTCTTTTTCGGCGGATTTATGCCAGTTGCCCTGCTTGAGTTTTTTGTTGTGACGGACGACGGTGATGATGTCGACGGGTTGGAAGTATTCGCGCATGGTGGCGAAGAGTTCGAACCCGATGGGCATGAATACTCCGCCTTTGTGGCCGGGCTTTTTCTTCCATGAGTCGGAGACATAGAGCCCCATGTACCGGTTTGGTTTCATCACCCGGTGGAGTTCACCCAGTACCATGTCCATTGATTCGTAGTAGGCGTGCCCGGGCATGACATCTTCGCCTTGCATGTCGGCGCTTGCGTCGAGTTTGCCGATGCAGCGATCGTCGTCGGAGTAATCAATATGGGTTGAGTATGGGGGGTCGATGAATGCGAAGTCTACGGATTCATCGGACATTGGGAGTTCGCGCGCGTCTGCGTGGGTGATCTCTTTGCGTTGGGGATTGAGATCGAATCCGATGCCTTTTCTTCCCAGGTCTGTGCAGACATCGAGGGTGGTTCCTGAGCCGCACATGGGGTCGATGACGGTGTCGTTTTCGCGTGTGTATCGGGTGAGGAGTTGCCAGATGATCCAGGATGGCGTTGCGCCGATGTAGTCCTTTGAACCCTGAAACTTGGTGCCGTTCTGGGCGTCGTAGTGCTGGGATGGGTATTCCCAGAGTGTGGAAGTCATCAGGCGCATGGGGGGGCGTTTGCCCGGGCGGACAGGGTTGCCTTGTGCGGATTTGTATTCATCACCTGAGCGTGAACCTGGGTTGCGGAGTTCTTGCTCGATCTTTGAGCGGAAGTCGTTGTTGCGGTTGTTGGGTCGGTTTGGTGGAGGCATGGGGGAGTATAGGAGAGGGATGATCACCAGAGCTTTGTGGTAGAGTAGTTATAAATACCGCTTGATGGTGGATCATTGGTCGAAAAAACATCATCGCCTGAAAGTTCAAGTTTTTGAGCCCACTCAAGAGTTGAGTTCGAGGCTTCTTCATCGTTTTCAAATAGTGAGAGAAGCACCCATCGCTTGCGTGTTTTATACTTCAGTTCAAGCCAGCAGGCATGTGTACGATCCTTGAGTGAGTCCGGCAATTTTTTCGGATGTAATGGTTTTCCATATCTTCCGTCAATCCATTTAAACTCCCCTGTCGCCAAAGATGGTGAAAGCGTGTCGAGCATACACCAATGTCGGCGGTGTGCGAGGGTGACTCTGATGCCATCACTATGGGTTTCAATTACAACTGGCCATAAGGTGAGTGTACGAAAGTTCCAAACTAAGCAGAGCATCACGAATGCGACTGCGATCCCAGACATAATCGTCATCCCTAAGATTAGATAGAAGCCATCAATGCTAAAACCTTCGGCAATCACAAATCCGGTTGTCAAGATTGCTGGGACGAGGCACGCAATTGAGATACTCCATCCTAACGATCGTTTTAATGGGTGCATAGGGCAAGCCCCATGTTCGACAAATAGAATGCAATCGCTGCTAACGATTGGTGATTGGAGTGTGTAGGGCAATGTGCCTGCGGTCAAATTGTTAGGTGTGAATAAGGCAGCCAAGATACCACTTTGCGAAGCTGCAATGTTTAGAATTTTTGAAGGTTTGGGTTGCTTGGAATAGTTCATTATGGCAATGCATTTATAAGGATCTGCTTTGCTTCTTCGAGGGGTTTGCGGATCTTGGCGCCTGATGCTCTTGCGTGGCCGCCGCCGCCGAGGGTGTTGCAGACGGCGTTGACATCGACGGCGGGGTTGCCTTCCCATTCGTCGGGTTTGGAGCGGAGTGAGATTTTGGTGAAGACACCGTCGGCGTCTTTTTGTTCGGTGAGGATCGCAACGACTCGGATAGCGGCGACGGATTGGGGGAGATCGACGAACCCGCCGGTTTCGCCTGGGCCTGCTTTGGTGTCTTTGAAGTCTTGGAGGGTGACGGTCATGATGGCGGCGTTTTTCTCTTTGACGATTTCCATTGATTCGAGGGCGCGGGCCATGAGTTTGAATCTGGAGGTGCGATCGCGTTGGTAGAGCATCGAGAAAATGCTTGTATGGTTCACGCCTGCGTCGAGGAGTTGTCCGGCGAGGCGCATGACTCGGCCGTCAACATTGGAGTGCTTGAACCATCCGGTGTCGGTTGCGAGCCCGACATAGAGGGGCATCGCGATGTCTATCGGGAGATCTGCGGGGGAGTCTACTCCGAGGAGGATGCAGCAGATTTCGGCGACCGGTTGGACAGCGGCAGCGGCGGTGGTGTCGATGAAACGGCGCGATGCAATTTCTGCGTCGCCTTGGAGATGATGATCGATGATTGTTGTGCGGTCGAGTCTTGTTTTGAGGAACTCTGCGAATGGTGCGAGTTGGTTCCATGAACCGGTGTCAGTGATGAGGATCGCGGCGGGATCGAAGGCGCCGGGGAGTGGTTGATTGTCTTCGATGGTTTTGGATTTGGTGTTGCCGATGATGGTCTTTGCCCATGAGGGCATGGGTGCGGCGTACCAGCACTCGGCTTTGGATGCAGCGCCGGAGGTCTCGCTCATGATGTTTATTGCGCGGGCGAGGGCGATCGACGAACCGAGTGCGTCGCCGTCGGGTTTGGCGTGGGTAAGCAAGAGGATCGAGCTTTGTTCACGAATCCAGTCCGCGATCTGGATCGCATTGGAGTTGGATGTCCACTGGTGCGGTGTATTGGTGGTCACGGATTCGTCTTTCGTCATCGATGATTGGGTTGGCATGTCATATTCTATCGGATTAAATGTAATCGGGTGGATAGTTTAGAGCTTGTAATTGCCATATATAAGTTACGAGCGTGATGTTTTATCTTTGGAATCATTGTAATCATCGGGGAGTAAACTATCTGCGAGTGGGATGTCGGTGAGATCGTCATCGTTGTTGTCGTCGTGGTCGACAAGTTGATTTTCTCTCTCCTGTGCTTGGGAGAGTGGGATATCACCATCGAGCGGGACAGCGTCTTTGTTGGGGATATATGCGATGCCATCAGATCTTGGTTTGCCGTAGGGATCGAGCTCGGTGTTGAAGTAGATCCCTTTGTTTTCACCTTCTTCGATGATAATCTCAGAGACATCGCGATCGAGGTGCATTTTTGCGGGGTCGAGGATTGGGTTGGGTGTGAAATCGGCGTAGGACTCCCCGCATTCTGGGCAGTGCCCACCGAAGGGGAGGCCGTCGAGTTCGTACTTACATCCTCGGCAGAGAA
Source organism: uncultured bacterium (assembly GCA_963976235.1). Classification (GTDB taxonomy): domain Bacteria; phylum Planctomycetota; class Phycisphaerae; order Phycisphaerales; family UBA1924; genus UBA1924. Next base: position 389,129 of record CAXBJM010000002.1, on the reverse strand, counting down.
GCCCGGTTGTGATTAAGCCTGCAGGGGATTTGATTTCTCGTTCGATTCGCTCTCGGACACGGTCCGAAGATCCGGCAGCCATTTTTTGATGCTTGATCACCCAGTTCATGACGAGTCCGAGTTGGATGACGGTGAACTGGAACACGATCGCGGCGATGGTGACCAGGACAAACATGATGCCGCTGACAACACCAGCAGCGTCGCTTGGTCCGATTCTGAGCACTGCGATCCCGAGCATGAGCGCACCGATTGTGCCGCAGACTGCCATGACCCATGCGGTCGAGCGGAGTCTGTTTGCGAGGTGGTCGTGGGAGGCCCAGTATGAGAGTTCGGCAAAGTAGATGCAGGTGGGGATAATCCCGATCCATGCGATGATTCCTGAGCAGAACATGAGGATGATGAGGGGGATATTGAGTAGTGGTGAAGGTGGGTTTGCAGGTGTTGCACCATTGTTGAGCAGTGATAAACCCAGTAGGAGCAATGCGTAGAGCGGCCATGCGGCGGACGCGACGCGAACGACGAGGCGGAAGCGATCATCGTCGAGGACTTTGTCGGGTCTGATTGTGGTTCGGTTGGGACGCTCGGCGGTGATGATCCAGATGCCTGCGACCCAAAAAAGTGATGCGGGGAGCAGGAGATTCGCGCCTGAGAAGACGATGGCACCGATCACACCGATTGATCCAAGGATGAATCCGAGGCGAAGGTTACGGACAAAGCGGGTGGGCGCTTCATCGGACATGGTACCAGTTGTGCGGGTCGATCTTTTGCGTATGGATGTACCACATTCTGGGCATTTTCCGTTGTCAGGAAGTCCGTGCAGGTTGTATCCGCATTGGTCGCATTCGCGATCGCCCGTGATGAATGATTGTACTGTTGACATAGACCGATAGACTGTACCACGAGATTGGGGAGATGGTTGCGAGAGTTGAGATCCATGAGGTCAAAAAAGAACCAACTCACCACGAGGGTGAACTGATTGAGAGGGCTCGTATATCGAAAATGATGTTCGAACAGGGATTAAGGAGCTTGGCGTTTGCGTGTTTCTGGTTTGATGACGGTTTGTTGTCGGCCGTCAACTTTGCGGACTTGTTGGAGTCTGGAAGGCCAGAATGAGTACCCTGCGATTTGACGATGGATGTAGTCTGGTGCGGTGATGACCAACGAGTTTCCGAATGTGGTCATGGAAGCGCCATCTCCACCGAGTTCGGCCCATTGATCTGGTTCGATGGTGCTTTGGATGAGATCAGAGATTGCATCGGCTCGTTCTTGAGCGGAGGTGAGGTCAACATCTTGTCCGCCACCACTGAACGGGCTTTGTCCACCGCCGCCACCGCCGCCGCCGGCTGCGGAGACTGCGCTCTGAAGATCAAACTCAGGCGAGTTATCAAAGTTGGGCACGACGAAGAGTAGATCGGAGATGTCGTAGAGTTCAACGCGTTGGTCGCGGTTGAGTTCCGTTTTGGGGCCGCACTCAATCGAACCATATTCGGAGAGTTGCCAAGTGTATTCAATTCCGGTGCCTTCGAGGCGTTGGACGCGTTTGAGCAATCGTTCGAGGACGATGAGCGCCGGTGTGTTGGTCACTTTGATGGAGACTTGTGTTTCGGGGTCCATGCCATCGGCGCTTGTGTTGTCATTGAGATAGATCGGTAAAAGATCCGCGCCGGTGACATCGATGATGAAGTTGAAGATGTCTTCAATTGGTTGATCTTCAACATCGAGTGTGATGGGCATAGACAATGCGACGAGTGCGCTTTTTTTCGCTTTTCGTACCGATGCATCCTCGGAGGTTGAACTCTGTGCGATTGCTTGGTTCGATGAAGTTGCAAGGGTTGTGATTCCGATTATGGGGAGACCTGCGGATGCGATCAGGGCAACAAGGATCGAACTGATTTTGCGTTGATTGAGTTGGTAAGACATGGGCGAGAGTCTCCGTGGGATCGGGTGGGTGTGATTTGGTATTCTATGCGATTTGTTTGTGTTCAGTGTGTGTGTCTGATTTTGTCCGGCGGGAGCAGATGGTGATCCATTTCATCGATCCGTACATCGGGCGTTGGACTCTCGCATATTTGCTATGCGAGTGTGTATCGCAATGCGGTTCATCGGGCGTCAAGGTCGGATTACTTGTCAGAATCCTCGGTTGAGTGTACCAGATAGAGAGCGATACGCATAAAGAAACCCTCCGGTTGCATCGGCAATCGGAGGGTTTTATTTGTACAGATCGTCATTCAACCCGAATTATGGGCATCCAGCGGTGAATGCGTTGAGGAATGCGGAGACATCGAAGAAGTTGAAGTTGCCATCATTTGTGAAATCTGCGATTGGGTCCATCGAGGTGAAGGCATTGAGGAATGCGGAAACATCGAAGAAGTTGAGCACGCCGTCATCGGTGAGATCAGCAATACAGGGGGCAGCGCCTGCGACGACTTGTATGCGGCCGGTCATGGATGCGTGACCGGTGATTCGGCATGTGTAGAAGTAGTCGCCGATGTTTTCAGGTGAAGGGGTCCAAACAACTGGGTCAGATCCGCCTGGGTCTGATGTGAAATCGGCGATCGGGTCAACTGTTGCTGCGTTCATCACGGTGATATCGCTTGTTGTGCGTGTGTAATCTCCGTCGGTCCCGACAACTGGGAGGGTGGTGTCTGTGATGATGAAAGGATGTGTTGAGGTTTGATTCAGGAATGTGTAAGTTTCTCCTGCGGTGAGGATCAGGGTAGGGTCTGCAACATTGGCGAATGATCCGGAACCATCCGCCCAGTTGAACAGGTAGTCTGAAGCAGCAAAGTTTGATAGGCTGAATGTGACACCTGCATCGACTTCAAAGACGCTTGGTCCTGTTTGTGTTGTGTCTGCGCTTGCGATACCTGATGCGAGTGTGATGAGTGCGATGGATTTGAGTATGTGGTTCATGTGTGTTTTCTCTCTCTTGTGTGGGTTGGTGAGATTGGTATCGAACATACATACCAACATTTGTATTGATGCACAATAGCATGAATGTGCAATCTACAGAAACGGAATCGATTCGTATGTGTGATTTTTAAAGAATTGGGTTCAGGATGGGTTTGTCACGAATTGGTATGTGCCTAAAAAAACCCCCAGCAACGAGTTTGCTGGGGGTATGAACGATGATTGGAAAAATATGTTTATGGACATCCATCAGCGAATGCGTTGAGGAATGCGGAGACATCGAAGAAGTTGAAACTCCCATCTCCGGTGAAGTCTGCGATTGGATCCATTGCAGTGAATGCATTGAGGAACGCGGAAACATCGAAGAAGTTGAGTACGCCGTCACCAGTCAGATCTGCCATGCATTCTTCGGCACAAGTGCCGTTGGTTGTGCCTGGGGTTGCGGGATCGAAGAATATCCATGTGTCTCCGCCGTCGCATGATCGCCCTTCGCTGATATCTGATTCTTGCTGGCCGTAGATGTATGAATCTGCGACACCATTGTCGAGACTGAGTGGTGCGAAGAGTCCGATTTCTTCTCCGCTACTTCCGAGTTTGAAGTTGGTGTGTGTTGGTCCTTGTTCAGGATCGTTGTCAGCCCAGAAGATGAGATGTTCGCCGGCATCGATCGTGACCCCGGTTGGTATCTCGAACTGAGTCGTGTCTGCCAGGTCATCGGTGAGGAAGTATCCGGAGAGATCAACCATCACATCGGAAGTGTTGTAGAGTTCGATCCAGTCTGGGAATCCTGTGCCGTCGGGGTCTTGGATGGTTGTGTCGTTGTCTGCCATGAACTCATTGATGACGATTGGTGAATCGAATGCTGCTGCACGGACCTGGTAATCAAGTGGTTTATGCTCGGCGTAGATCGGTTCGTATCGTTTTGCGCCGGTGGATCCACCAGCGGTGTTGTTGCTTGATGTTTCGATGTAGTACTCGACTGTGACGCCTGGACCCCAAGGTTGGATGGATGCACCGTAGATGCCGTCACCTGGTGCGCCGTCGTTGTGTGCGCCGTCATCGAGCATTTGAGTTGGCATGTATCGCCCTTGGTCGCGGCTGTAGAGGATTACTGCGCCGATGCCTTCGGTTGATTCTGGAGCAATCTCTGCGGTTACCCATACAGTGTCATCGCTTGTTGGGCTTTGCGGGGAGTGCTCTACATTGTTGATAGTTGGAGCAGGTCGCGTGAGCAAAGCTTGGTTGTCTAGGAATGATCTGCGGGTTTGGATATCTGATTCCAACTCGTTATGGCTTGAGTTATATTGGAAGTTTGAGAAGAGCTCTGTCTCATGTATAGTGGAGATTCGTGAGTCTGTGTAAGCGCGATGGCGGGCAACATCGACCTGGATATCGATCCAGTTGATGGCTGATGCGAAAGTTTTGAGATGCGCGAGGTAACGATCTTCTACTTCAGGAACATCGAGGATGAGTCGGTCTGTTAAGGGGAGATTGTTGTTGTTGAAGTTTTCGAAGATGCCGCCGGTAGGGTTTGTACTCCAGCTCAGGTCCCAGTCCCAAGGCAGGATATGGAGGCGTTCGTTGGAGGTGTCTTCGTAGACATAGTAGTTGTGGCCGTTGGGTGCGAATGCACGGAGATCATCCCAGTTGAGCAATGCTACGCCTGCGGCAGCTTGCCAAGTCAGACGATCGATGCTGAAGACTTCATCAAGATCAGCACGGAGCTGGTTGATTGGGGTGTTATTGAGCACATCGCATACATTGATGAGGTCTTGGTATTCGGTGTTTTCATCACCGCCTGATACGCTGTACGCGGAGTTGTATTGGTTCACATTTGAACCGAGGTAGAGCATTGATCCGCTGTCAGCTTTGTATCGGTGGCCGTTATCATTTGGAAAATGCTTGTCCATGAATGCTTTGTTGACGCGTTCGACACTTGTGTAGACACCGATGTCTTGGACATTGCCTGCGGTACCTGATCGAACAAAGACAATATTGGCGCGAGGCGCGGGCATGAACTCGCCCATGATTTTGTATGAGATGACTTCACGGATCTTTGTTGGATCGAAGACCCCGTTGTTGAGGGTGACCTTTGTGTGGCCGTAAAGATCTTGGTCATCGATGAATGCGTCCATCGTGATTTTGTAAGGTTTTTTCATCCCATTGACGAACCAGTACGATGAGTTTCCTTTGTACTGAACACCGACATCAGGGAAGGTGGTTCCGGTGACATCGGTTGGGGAGTCATAGACGATGAGATCGGCGACGACATAGATGGTTTCGCCGGTGGAATCATTGATCTCCCAGTTGTCGCGGAGTTGTTGGTCCCAGTCTGCATCATCGAACACGAGTTCCATCGTGCGGTACACAGTATCGTCATAGAGATCTTGCGGGTCACCTGCGATTGCAGTCGAACTCATGATCGCGGCGGGGATCAGTGAAAGTGCGAGGGCACGCCATTTATTGGTGGCGGGGAATAGTTCGAAAGACATAACAAGTCTCCTGTGCAGTTGGAATGTGTCTTATGACATTTCGCGGAATACATTGGCGAAACAAGAGCGAATGCTCAATATGAGTTAAGATATGGTTAAATACGCACTCTGTAAAGCAATGGTTGCGTAATTGGATAAAGAAAGCCGTTTGGGTTTTATTGTTTTTGATCTCAATCAATTCGAGATGGCGTGTATAGAAAAACACTCCTCGGCAAAATCTCAAGGAGTGTTCTCTGGGGGAATGGGCAATCGTTGTGGGGTTACGGGCAACCTGCGTTGTATGCCTGAAGGAATATGGATACATCAAAGAAGTTCCAGCTTCCGTCGTTGTTGAAATCAACATCCGTACCTTGTGCAGAGAATAAGTTAATGAATGCGCTCACATCAAAGTTATCCAATCGGCCAAACACTTCGGAAAGGTCAGCGATACTACATCCGCCTGTGCTCTCTTCGGTGAACAGATTCGGACGGTAGTTGATCAGTGAGCAACGCATGCGGTTGTTTTGTTCAACGGTAAACTGGTTCATGCAGATGTCGTCTGAGTAATCCATGTAGTTATGGATTGGGGCTTGGGTGCCGCAGGATACTCTGCTTGTTGGGCAACCCGAAGTTGGGCTGCTTTCTCTGTTGGTGTCGCAGATACGATCGCCTGAGGTGTAGCACCCGCTTGTTGTGCCGCAACCATTATCGAAGGTGTGCCAGAGACCGAGGTAGTGCCCGACTTCGTGGGTGACCGTTCGTCCGAGATTGAACGGGCTGAATGGAGTGTTTCGGCCGAAGGTTGATTCGAGGATGACCACACGATCGGAGTTTGAACCTGCGATCCCGCCTTGTGGGAGATCTGGGACATATCCTAGTGCGCCGCCACCATTATTGGTGTAGATGTTGAGGTACCGGTTGGTGTCCCATGCGAGGGTGTTGTAGTATGCGCCGCCGTCATTGAACCATGTGTTGTTGGTTGATCGGGTGATCCCGGTGGTTGGGTTGCCTTGTGGATCGACGGTTGCGAGGTAGAACTCGATTTGTCCATCATTCCCGGGTGCACCGTTGGTGCCGGACATGGCGAGGAAGTCTTCGTTGAGGATGTCGATTTGTGATTGGACGCGTTCGTCGGTCATTGCGCCGGTGCCGTTGGATCGTTGGATGACATGGACAACGACGGGGACGCGATATTTTACGACGGATGGGTCGTAGATGTCGCGGATGGTTGTGTTGTTAAACGAGCAGTCTGCTCCGCCGCGTTGTGAATCGAATCCGTTGTGTGGTATTGGGCGTGTTGCGCACCTGTTTTCTTCAAACCCGTAGTAACCCGATTCGTAGAGGTCTTGCCAGGATGTGAAGGTGTGTCCATCAGCGATGATCTCGGTATCGGAAATGAGATTGAACGATGGTGGATCGATTTGTTGGTCGCTTGTGACTGACTTTGTTTGGGTCGGTGCAGCAGGCGCTTGATTGAATCCAAGCAAAGTTGTGCCTGTCAATGCGATGAGTGTTACGGCTTTGAGCATGTGAGAACCCTTAGAAGACTATTCAATGAGATGGCATTGCTATATGTACAGAAGAGTTGACGATGTGCACCAACCAAACAAAAGCGTAGAGTGCGACGAAAAAACAGTTATGTAGACAGCAGACGATTGCTCGAACAGAGCGAGTTCACCCGAATGGGTGCGTCAATATATTCGCGATACTCGCATGGGGTGTTGCATATAAAGAATATAAATGTTGATTCAATCGTAGTTTTTAGAGCGATAAATGCGATTGTAGTTCAACAAACCACAACAATGTGTGGTTTGTTCGGGCTTTGAATATTGTGTCAAGTTTCGTAGTTAATCAGTAGGAACAGTCGCGAAAGCGCTGTTTGGTTCAACCTGTGAAGCTTGGTAAGCGAGTTCGATCGCGTGCGTAAACTGGAGATGGCTTGGCATTCCCATGAGTTTTCGGCGATCATCAAGGTGCTCTGGATCTTCGATGGGCACTGTAGGTGTCGGGGTCATCACACCGAATTCGTTCATCGCCATTTCCATTTGTGTACCGAAGACTTGAGGTTGGTCTTGGAATACGCGGATGCGATCGGTGAGCAACGCGACATAGGACGCGGGGAGTTCCCCTTGAGCAACCAGGTCGACCATCAGTTCGAGGCATCGGTTTTGGAAAGCGATGTCGTTGCTGCTGTGCTGGATCACCATGTAGGCAGCTTGGGTTGCTTTGAGTCCTACAAGATCACGGGTGGGCCAACCGATGTGATCGACGATTTCCTTGAGTCGATCGTTATGCACCTGATCGATACGCTTGATCGTGCTCGCGGTAGTTGTTCCATCGAGTTCTGAGTTTTCGGGTGCGGATACAAGCAGTTGGTCGAGGTCGTACATTGCTTCGAGCTCGGCTTGGATCTCGGTGATGGTGTACTCATTGATTGGTGTGCGGTATACGGGGATTGATTCATCGGAGAACTCGGTGCCGATGACGAACTCGCCATGATTTGAACTTGATGGCGCCGGGAGGTAGTGCGACTGAGATTGGTTTGAAGCGATGGTACTGGAAGGGGATGTGTGTGTTTGTTGTTCCAGTGCGCTGCGTGATGGGCTTGATGCGCATCCTGCGATGAGGATGAGCGAAGTGATGGAAGTTCCAATAACTGAGAGGGTGGGGTGTGTCATGTCCTATAGATCGAAAATGAAGCCGATCGGGGACACCCAGATCGGCTTCATTTATGCTTTTTTATCTTCGCTATCCGTTACAGATGGAACTAATGGCGATCTTCATCGCTTGTTGGACTCAATCCCCATGAATCGCTTGGTTGATCGTTGATTGTGGTTCCGTTTTGGATCGCGGGTGCGATCCGATCGAGGAAGTTGTGGGGGAAGTGTTTGTCGTAGGCACACGCAGCTTCGATGCGGGTCCGTTGCTCGGGGGTGAGTTCAAAGTTGAGTGCGCCCAGGTTGTCTTCGAGTTGTGAAAGGCGCTTGGCGCCAATGATAGTCGATGTGACGGCACTGTTTGATTGCACCCAGTTGAGCGCTACTTGCGCGGGGGTCGCATTGATGGTATCTCCGAGTTCTTTGCAGACCTCATTGGTGACATCAAGCAGGGCGTAGGTTGATTCAATCAAGTATGGTGAATCCACCGCAGCGCGGGTGTCTTCTGGGGAGGGGCGAGAGTCGCGGGTGTACTTGCCGCTGAGGACTCCACCACGGAGTGGGGACCAGGGGGTCACACCAAGACCCATGTGCTTTGCCATCGGGAGGAGTTCGTCTTCGGGTGTGCGTTGGAGCATCGAGTATTCGATCTGGATCGCGATGAGTTGTTCCCAACCATGTTGGCGTGCGATGTTCTGCGCTTCGACGCAGACCCATGCGGGGTGATCGGAGAATCCGATATGGCGGACTTTGCCTGATCGTACGAGATCATTGAGGGTGGACATGGTTTCAACTAACGGTGTGTGGCGATCCCAGAAATGCACCCAGAGCATGTCGATGTAGTCGGTTTGGAGTCTTCGGAGTGAGTCTTCGACTTGATGGATGATTGCTTTGCGTCCTGACCCGCCGCCGTTGGGATCGTTGGGGTGCATGTTGCCGCAGAACTTGGTGGCGATGACGGTGCGATCGCGTTTGGATGGATGATCGGCGAAGTAGTCCCCGATGATTTTTTCGGAGTGTCCTTTGGTGTAGACATTGGCGGTATCGAGGAAGTTACCCCCGCGATCGAGATAGCACCCAAGGACATCGAGTGATTCTTCGATGTTGGTGCCGACGACGCCCCATTCGTTGCCGAAGGTCATGGTGCCCAGGCACATCGGGGAAACCCGGAGTCCTGAGTTGCCCAGTGTGATGTAGTTGGTGAGTGACATGATGCGAATCCTTTTCAGTAGTTCCTCGTGGTGTATGATACGCATCGATGATGACGATATTTGATAAGCTGAATGATGATCGAGGAGTTCGGTGTAAGAAGATTTGCACGATCCCACATGCTGTTGATCAGAGTGGATATGCAAAGGAATTTCTTGCGAATAACGACGAGACAGGCCGTTTCTGGTCAACAGCTTTCATCACTGGATTCCTGTTCTCATTCATGCTGCAAGTATGTTTTTTGATCCTAGGGATAAGTAGTGTTTCGGTATTATTTTCAGCTGCGGGGGCTTTGGTTTTTGTTTTCGGAGCCGTGGGCTTTGGGGTAGTCATGGGGGGTGTCGTGAAACTCTATGGCTGGCGAAGTCCTAAGCATGCTCGCCAAGCGATGATCCGAGCGGCACTCTGTCCTTCATGTGCCTACTCAATTGCAGAACTGATTCCTGAATCTGATGGATGTGCTGTGTGTCCGGAATGCGGGGCGGCGTGGCGGTTTGATGGATAAACTTTGAACATGATGACGCGATGGAACTCAGTTGAAGATGATCGTGGTACTCGCAGAGAGATTTGTCTTGTCAGTGAAGTTGTAAAAAGCACCGGGTTGAAGAGATGTGATGTTGTAGACAGAGAGCATGCAGGACGATTCTTTCCATCGTTCTTTTGGGGCGGTCTCTTTTTTTCAGTTTTGATGCAGCCACTATTTATCCTCACAGGAATAGTTCCGCTCTCAATGGTTGTGTCGTGGTTCTTCCTGGGGCATACAGTGTTTATCTTCGTACTCATGGGCACCATTTGGGGCGTCATTTCCAAACAAGGAGGATGGAGAACACCCCTGCACGCAAAGAAAGCATCGCTCTCGATTGGGTGTTGTACTTCATGCACTTACTCGATTGCTGAGATCACTCCTGAATCAGATGGTTGCACCATCTGTCCTGAATGCGGGGCTGCATGGCGTTTGGGCGTATAAACTTTGCATGAAGGGAACCGCTTGGATGATCGAGCGGTATAGTTCTATCCACTAACACATACATGCTACAGGAGCCATCCATGCACACGCATCGAATCAAAAGTTTTCGCGCCATTGTTGTCTCTGCTGTGCTGAGTGCAGCTGCTGCGTCCAATGCGGCGACTACCCGCGTTTTACTCGATGAGCCTCCAACCATGCAAGAGGTGACTCTGCTTCTTCAATCGCAGAAATGGGCGGAAGCAATCCCGGGGCTGAAAGCGATTGTGAAGGATGATTCAGCGAATCATGAAGCGTTGTTCCTGCTCTCATATGCATTGCATGCGTCGGGAGATCTGGATAATGCGATTCTTGTGCACAAGAAGGTGATCAAGATTCCTGCGTATGCTGCGGGCGGGTATTACAATCTTGGCTGCGCGTACGCACTCAAAGGTGATGCATCGGATGCGTTCAAGGCGCTCAACTCTGCGATCGAGATGGGGGTCCGTGATGTTGCGCAGTTCAAGGGCGATGAAGATCTCAAGAGTATCCAGCGCGATGAGCGTTGGAAACCGATGTTGGAAACGATCGAAACACTCAACAAAGCAGAGACTGCATTGCATTTTTGGGTAGGAAGTTGGGACTGTTATGACATGACGACAGGTGAGCTTGCGGGGAAAAACACCCTTGAGTTCCGTGTAGGCAACAGCGTGGTTCATGAGTCATGGACATCGCAAGACAAGGACTACGCAGGCGAGAGCTGGAACATTTATGATCGTGGATCGAACACATGGAAACAAACATGGATCGACTCCACGGGGAGTCTTATCCAGATGGAAGCGCCGCTCGATCATGAAGAGGGTGAAGAAGAATACGAGGGATTGATGTTCGAAGGAACGAACACAGCGCCGGGTAAGAAGGCAACCCATGTACGCATGCATGTTCGTGCGACAGAAGATGGGCATGTGATCCAGACAGGATTTGAATCAAAGAACCGAGGCAAAACCTGGAAGCAGCAGTACGAGTTTGAATACATCCCATCGGGCGAGGTGTACACGCTCAAAGCGGAAGACTAACCAACCTTGGATCAAGACGGTTGTCTTGCTGAAATCGAGCGATTTGTCTCTAAAAATTCGGGTTTGCAATTAAGAACCCGACAAGAGTGAGCATGATAATTGGAATCCAGCAGAGCAGAATAATCCATGCCTGCTTTGGTGTCGCGCCCTGATCCGCTGTAAGTAAAAGATAGGAAAAAAAGATCCACAAGGAGATCGCAACACTAGTGGACATGTTTTGAGGGATGCTCTCAAAGTATGAAAAACCCCAGTTGCAAATTTTTTTGCATGCGCCCGGGATTAGGACATAACAGAGGGCGGAGTACCAGCCGATTGTGTCATGAGTGACTTTTTTGAAGAGCCATCGGAAGGAGCTGAGTATTCCTGCTAAAAACCCTATTGCCAATATAATTTCTGACATAGCTATCTACCTCATTCAGCTACTTCGCATTGAAACTTGCGGAGTGCATCAAACGCGTCCATCGGGGACATTGATTCAAGCTTGATCTCGCGCAATGCATCAACCACCGGGTGGGGGACAAACTCTGTGAATAATCCGAGTTGGTCGCCTGACTTTGGAGTGTGTGATGGAGTTTCGACACGATCGGTGTTCACCCGACCGGCGTGTTCTACTGAGAGTGTGTCAAGGATATCGCGGGCGCGCTGGGTGACTGATTGAGGGATCCCTGCAAGTTGTGCGACATGAATGCCGTAGGATTGATCGGCTCGGCCTGGTCGAATCGAATGGAGGAAAGCGATTTCTTGTTTGCCGTCCTCTGTGGTCCATTCTCGCACAGCAACATGCAGATTTTTGACCGGTTTGCCTTGCTCGGTTTCTAAGCGATCTTCAAGCTCGGTGATCTCGTGGTAATGCGTGGCAAAGAGCGTGCGCGGGGTGCGTGTTGCGAGGGATTCGCAGATTGCCCATGCGAGGGAGAGCCCGTCGAGTGTTGAGGTGCCTCGTCCGATTTCATCGAGGATGATCAGTGATGATGCGTCCGCGTTGTTGAGGATATTTGCAGTTTCGATCATCTCGACCATAAAGGTTGATTGCCCGCGATGGAGCGCGTCGTCAGCGCCAACGCGTGTAAAGATTCGGGTGGTGATCCCGATCGTTGCGTTGTCTGCGGGTATGAAGCTTCCTGCCTGAGCAAGCACGACCAAGAGCGCGTTCTGTCGGATATAGGTTGACTTACCCGCCATGTTCGGACCAGTGATCAGTGCGAGTGATGCAGGGGATTCTGGATCGTTGAGCGTGCAGTTGTTGGGGACGAACTGATGCCCGAGGGTTTCAGCGAGCACCGGGTGCTTGCCTTGGATGATGTCGAGTTTGGGGTCGTCGACGATTGTCGGTTTCGTCCAACCACGCTCTCGTGATTTGATCGCAAATCCGAGCAGGCAATCAATCTGAGCGATTGCATCAGAGAATGCGCTGAGTTCATAGAGGATCGAGCGTGCTTGATCGCAGAGTGCATCAAAGAGCACCCGCTCACGATTGATCGCGGTGTCCGATGCGGAGAGTACTTTCTCCTCGAACCCTTTGAGTTCGGGTGTGATGTATCGCTCAGCGTTTTTGAGGGTCTGCTTGCGTGTGAAGATGTCGGGGGCACGCAACGCTTGAGCTGCGGGGAGTTCGATGTAGTATCCGAATACTTTGTTGTATCCGACCTTCATCGAAGGCAGGTCGTGTTCTTGTGCCAGGCGGGCTTGATACTCGGCGAGCCATTTCCCCGCGTCGCGTTCGAGGTTTCTTGCTTCGTCGAGGGCTTCATCTACACCATCACGGATGAATCCTCCGGCGCGGAGGTGTGCTGGAGGTTCATCAACGCAAGCGTGTACGATGTTTGATGCGACGGGTTCGATGCCCTTGGCGATTGCGTTGAGTTGGTCGCAGTATTGGATGAGCGCGGGGGACTGATCGATCGCGTTGATGAGCATTCCAATTTTGTTTGAGCTGTTGCCTAGCGCTGCGATATCGCGTGGGGTTGCGCGTCCCAGCGCGACGCGTCCGGTGATCCGTGCGATGTCGCAGATTGTGCCGAGGATCGAACCGACTGCGTCACTGAGTGCATGATCTTGCACGAATGCTTGAACGACCAGTTGGCGGTGCTCTATTTTCGCTCGATTTGTCAGCGGGGAACTCAACCACGAGCGGACCAATCGTTTGCCCATTGGGGTGTGCATGACGCAGCGCGTGCCGACGGGGCTTGATAAGAATACCCCCGCGAGTGATCCAACAAGTGATTGGTCGCGGATGGTTTGTTCAATCTCGAGAGATCGCAAACTGACCGCGTCGATCATGCAGCGCTGGGAACGATCGATGAGTGATGGGGTGCGGAGGTGTGAGAGGGTTGCACGCTGTGTCGATCCTATCCCTTGAGGCGACGAAGTCGATTGAGCATCAATCGCCTGCGTTTCCATGAGGTATCGGATAATCGCACCCCCCGCGAGTATGCAGGGCATCGAGGGGGAGAGTCCGAATCCATCGAGTGTTGAGATTCCAAAGACATCCGCGAATGCTTCTGTTGCTTCAGACAAGCGAAAGTGCCAACCCGCTCTCCCGGTTGCGGGCGCGTTGATTGTATTTGCGATGGTGGTGATTCTTGATGGGGTATCCCCGGATGCGGGGGCGCTGAAAATGAGTTCGCGGACACTCCATCGTGCGAGTTCGTCGGTGCATTGTTCTATTGTGCCGTTGAAGACATGGAAGTCCCCGGTGGAGAGTTCGATAATCGCGATGCCTGCGTGGTCCTGATCAATGATCGCGATGGATCCGATAGTCGCGGTCTGTTCTTCAGTGAGCAACGACTCATCGACAAGGGTTCCTGGTGTGACGATCTGGGTGACACCCCGATCGACGACCCCTTTCGCATCTTTGGGATCTTCAAGTTGGTCGACGACTGCGACGCGGTATCCGTGATCGATGGCGCGTTGGAGGTAGACGGGTTTCTGGTGGTGCGGGACCCCGGCCATTGGGATTGAGTTGCCTCGCGTGGTGAGGGATATCCCAAGGTCTCGAGAGAGGTTGACCGCGTCTTCGCCGAAGACTTCGTAGAAATCACCCATGCGGAAGAAGAGTACGCATTCAGGATGGTTTTTCTTGATCGCGGTCCATTGACGCATCGCGGGCGTATCCCAAGGGTCCTTGGCTGGTTTGCCCTTGGGTTTGCTCGTTGGCGCGGGATTGGTTGGGATTGCCCCTGTGTCTGCACTCATTGGGTGAATAATAGGATTGGTGGTTCGAGGGTCTTGGTTAGATTGCCTGAGAATGCAGAAAAAACCCGGTGCGAGTAGCACCGGGCGAAGAGAGATTCAGTTTGGTTACGATGAACTGGGTTGGAAGAGCGGGGTTAGTCGTTGAGTGCTTCGAAGTATTCGCTGTAGGATCTGATCCCTACAAACTTGTCAGCGGGCTCGCCGTTCTTGAAGACAATGACGGTTGGGATCGATGAGATGCCGTATTTTGCTGCGATATCTGGGTGGTCGTCAATGTTTACTTTTCCGACCTGTGCTCGATCTCCGAGATCGGCCGCGATCTTGTCGATCGTTGGTCCAAGCGCCCGGCAAGGTCCACACCAAGGTGCCCAGAAATCGATCAGTGTCGGGGTATCCGAGTTAATGAGCGATTCGATGTTTGAATCGTCGATTTGGATGGTTGTTTGTGTAGTCATTTTCATACTCCTGTCTGTTTCTATGGTGATTTGAACAATCTTACAAACGTATAGACAGACTGTTCTATTCCGTGTTTCGTAAAAAAGTTGATTTTTGTGATTTATGGTGCATGAACGGATGAGCATGCCCGTTCAAGGAGGATTTCAGCGATTTCTCGGGCATGAAGTGCGGGTTGCTTGCTTCGGACTTGTCGAGCGGTGCAGAGTGACCCAGATGCGAGCATCGCGAGCATTTGTCCGAGTTTCTGTGGGTTTGGAAGCTCGGCGTTTGTGCAGAGACCTTCAAAGAGTGTGGTCATGCGTTCGAGATGTGCTTTGGCAGCTTGTGCGGGCTTTGAGTCTTGATCTGGGAACTCGGCGACCGCTGCTTGGAACATGCAGCCACAAAACTCGGTGCTTGAAAACCAGTCTGAAAAAACATCAAATACGCCAAGAATTTGTTCATACGGATCGTTCGATAGTTCGCTTATCATGATCTTGAGGCGGGAAATCATCTCTTTGCTTGATTGTTCCAGGACCGCGACAATAAGCATGTCCTTTGAACCAAAGTTGTTATAAAGAGTCATCTTTGCAACGCCTGCTTCTTCGAGGATGCGATCAATGCCGGTGGTGTGGAATCCTTCGGTTTCGAAGAGTTTTCGAGCGCATTCGAGTAGTTTTTCGCGTTTGGGTGATCCCATGAATAGGCCTTATCGTATGAGTGGAGAAGTTTTGATATTTTTGAATAATCTATCGAATAAACAGAACGGTTGGTCTATTGTATCATAAAGAACTTCGATTCGCAAGTGTATTGCGAGAAAAACAAGTGACGAGTACACATCTGATCTCAGGTAACACAGAGATCGAAACTGGAGGACAACATCATGGCACGCATCGAACCAGCAACCGTTGAAACCGCACACGCATCAAACAAAGCAATCCTTGAAGGTATCGAAAGTGGTCTGGGACGAGTTCCCAACCTGCTTGGAACTTTGGGGCATTCATCAACAGCACTCCACAGCTATGTCAACCAGAAAGAAGCAGTCAAGGCTGGTTCGCTCGGGGATCAGGTTGGAGAATCCATTGCGATCGCGATTGCGATGTTTTCAAAGTGTGATTACTGTGCATCAGCGCATAACGCGATCGGGAAAATGGTCGGACTCAGTGATGACGAGCGGGCGCTCAACCGGAATGGTGAAGCTTCAGATCCCAAGACACAGGGCGCGATTAATCTTGCCAAAGCGATCATTGGATCTCGTGGTTTTGTAGACGACTCAGGGTTCGAAGCTGCGAAGGCTGCAGGTTTGAGTGAGAGCGACATTCTTGAAGTGCTCGCGATCACCATGTTCAACCTGTACACAAACTATGCGAACCACATGCTTCAGACGGAGAATGACTTTCCAGTTGTCGAAATGAACGAAGCAATCGCGGTATAACTCTGAGATTTAAATAGTGATAGACAATGTATTCGTTGTTTCCCCAATAACGAATACAGGGCGGACCCAGGGTCTGGTGTCCGCCCACCAGTTGAATATGAAATGGATCACCTCATTTCCTGCGCTGTGCCGTCCGAGTGTTTCGGGCGGCACGGTTTTTTTGAATATCAGAAGTAGAGGGCGCCGGCATACACTTGAGTATGTCTGAATCAACTGAGCATACATCCCAAAATGAACCTCCTGTTATCAAGGGGGTCATTGTGGTTGATAAGCCGCTCGGGATTACCTCGATGAATGTGTGTTCTGTTGTGCGTGGGAGACTCAAAGCGGGGGGCGCACCCAAGCGAGTCAAGGTCGGGCACGGGGGGACGCTTGATCCTCTTGCGAGCGGGGTGTTGGTCGTGTTAATCGGCAAAGCGACCAAGATGTGTGACGAGGTGATGGCGGGGGTGAAGGGGTATCTGACAACAGTCGATCTCTCTCAAACTTCAACGACGGATGATCGAGAGGGTGAACGCACGGTCTTTGATGTTGAGTTGGTTCCGAATCGGGCACAAGTTGAGCAGGCATGCGAGAAGTGGGTTGGAGAGGTGATGCAGAAGCCGCCGCCTTATTCTGCGATTAAGGTCAACGGCAAGCGTGCGTATGCACTAGCGCGCCAAGGGGAAGAGGTCGATCTGAAAGCTCGTCGGGTTCAGATTCAGTCGATTAAGGTCGTTTCGTATGACTGGCCGATGTTGAGTATTGATGTTGTGTGCGGCAAGGGGACCTACATCCGATCCCTCGGGCGTGATATTGGTGCAGAACTTGGAGTTGGTGGAATGTTGACAGCGCTTCGGCGGACACGCGTCGGGCAGTTCACCCTTGAGCAGGCGATGACGCTTGAGCAGGTGCCTGATCCGTTTGATCCTGCGACGGTGAATATGGATCTTGTAGAGCAGGGGTGATGACTTTGGTGAGTTGGTTTTACTCTCCTAGGCCGTCCCATACTTCGCTTGTGTCTTGGCCGTCGTTGATTCTTCTGGTGAAGAGATAGAGCAAGGAAGAGCTCGTAAAGAAGATTGAGACGAGATATCCCGAAACAATGAACTTGATAAATGCTTTGACAATGAGGATGATCGTGTGTGCGATGTTTTTCGTGGCGCCGAGTTCACCTTGGCCGTCGAGTGCTTGAGCGGTTGAAGGGTTGGCGATGAGTTGGGCAGCCCAATCGGTCATCGCGACGGATCCTTCTGCGACGAGGGTGAAGATCCCGGCGCTGAATACGCCCAAAACGAGCAGGATTGCAGCGTACGCGATATAGCGGAGTGGTTTACTGATGACATATGCATATGAGCGTTGGACCGCATCAAATGCGTCGGTGCCTTCGATTGCCAGTGCGGGGACAATCAGGGGCAAGGCGAACACATGCAGGCACAGCACGATCGTTGCAACGATACCCATAATGAGTCCGATGGGGTAGAGAATAGCGCCAAGGATGTCGATGATGGGGGTGCTCAGAAGCAATCCTCCAAGTGCGATGATGAGGAATGCGATCGCGCAGATGATGACAGGGCCGATCACGGCGCAGACGAACTGGCGTGTTCGTTTGAGTGTAAATCCGAGTGTGTCTTCTCGGGGTGCGTATCTGCCTTGTCCGAACTCGATCGCGGTGGATCGGGAGATTGTGCCACCGGTGATGGCGAGGATCGCGATCAATGGGACACCCACCAGAAGTGAGATGAGCGGCGATTGCATGATCATGTCGCGGATGGTGATCACGGCGAGCCAGATGCTTTGGGTTAATGCGATCGGGTCGAGCGAGAAGATTGAATCAACGATGGATCGGACAGTGAGTTCGAATCGGTTGCTGATCCCTTCGAGTTGTGCATAGAACCCGGTGGTGTTTGGAGCCTCTGATGATGGGGTCGGTGCGAAGATAAAGATGATCTGGAGGACCGATGCAAGCAGGAAGACACAGATCGATCCTGCGATCAGACGCGAGGGTGCAAGCGCCAGGGCGGGTGCGCGGAAGAGCTTGGGCCAGAGCAACTCGGAGGTCAGATCCGAGAGCATCACGCTTGGTTGTCGGATTGCGGGTTGGGGATTCTGTGTGTTCTGTTGTGCTTGGGGATCGCTCATAGGTTGATGGTACTCGATCTGAATGGGATTGGCACGCGGTTTGGTTGGGCATTGGGGGAGGAGAATGGATTTGGGCTTGTTTTTTTGGGGTGAGAGGCCGATGATAGTGGCATGATACATGTAGGAAAACAATGGATTGCTCGCGGATTGGCGTTGTGTGTGGTTGGGCCGATCTGCGCCGGGATTGGTTCGGGGGTAATCGCGCCCGATGGATCACAGCAGACAACGCTTCTGACTGGTGATGCGTTTGTGAGCAGTTTGATGAGCTTGTTTATGGTTTTGGGACTGGCGATGCTCTTGGGGATCGCGGTTGGTCGATTGGTCGATCGACGGGAAGGCATCCTCGGGATGGCGTTTGTGCTTGGATGGGTTGCATGGACGAGTGGACGGATGGGCGAGGTGTTCCGGGTGAGCGCTGAGTCGGGTGCGTTGATGAAGCTTGCGGTTGAGGGTGCGTTGGTCACGATCGGGGTATTGATCGCGTTGTGTCTGATGACTGATCCTGAAAAGGGCGGTGCGCAGGGGCAGAGGGACGATGTTTCTCGCTTTGATTTGAGCTCATTGAAGTCGTCGATGATGGGTGTTGCGGGGTTGGGTTCGATGGGGGCCGCGTTGGTTGCTTCGATTGTGATTGCGATGCTCTTTGGACGGACAGATTTGGCAGGACAGGCGGTTGGGGTTGGATTTTTCGCAGGGATCGCAGCAGGAGTCGTCGGTACATTGGTCGCGACATCAGCGAAGAAGAATGATCCCAAAGCGGGTCCGACACCATTTGCGCCGATTATGGTCGGGGTGATGCTTTGTAGCGTAATTCTGCCCATCTTCGGGATGTTCTATCCTGGGGGAAGCGAGTTGCTTGGATTGGTGAATCAGGGGAGTTTGCCTGGTATTTTGACGGTGTCGCCGATTGCATGGGTTATGGGCGCGTTGCTTGGTGTTCCGGTTGGGCACTCGTGGGTTGAGCATTCTGCACAGCAGGCGAGTGGGGCTGGGGCACGGGCATGAGCTGCTCGATGTGTTGAAGCAGATAGAATGAAATATTTGGTGGCTTTGGGGTATTCTAAGTGGGGAATCGATGGTGTTGAACCTACGATTCATCGACCTCAACCAAAGAAAGTAGATCCTGTATGACAGATGCAAACTGTTGTTCTTCCTCAACTTGTGAGCCAAAGCCCGTGAATGCAAACGAAACAATGCCCGATGTCCAAGGGCTCGCTGATCAACGCAATGTTGCGATTGATAAGGTGGGCGTCAAGGATGTTGTCTATCCGATGAAACTTGCGACCAAAGATGGCGGGAGTCAATCAACGGTTGCATCGATCAATATGTATGTGGCGCTCCCCAAGGAGAAGAAGGGGACGCATATGTCCCGGTTCCTTGAGGTGCTCAATGAGCATGAGTGTCAGGCGTTTTCGCCGAGTGATATCCCGGTGATTACACGCAAGATTAAAGAGCGTCTCAACGCACAAGAAGCTCATTTCGAGGCATCATTCACCTATTTCATTGAAAAGCCTGCGCCGGTAACGGGGCAACGCGGGTTGATGAACTATGAGGTGACCTTCGCGTGTACTGTCAATACACAGGATGACTTTGTGATCAAGGTTGCAGCGCCTGCGACGAGTTTGTGCCCGTGTTCGAAAGAGATTTCAGCGTATGGGGCGCACAACCAGCGTTGTCGGATTGAAGCAGCGGTCCGGACAGAGGGTGTGCTGTGGATTGAGGATCTCGTCAAGCATCTTGAAGGTGCTGCATCGCATCCGGTGTACGCGGTGCTCAAGCGACCTGATGAGAAGTATGTCACGGAAAAGGCATTCGAGAATCCGAAGTTTGTTGAGGACATTATTCGGGATCTTGCCATTCTGTTGAATCAGGATGATCGTATTGTGCAGTACGAGATCAGTTCGGAGAACTTTGAATCGATCCATGCGCACAATGCGTATGCGGAGCTCGCACGCGATAAGCGTGAGGGATGAGTGTCGGTTTTCAGTGGTTGATTAAATCTGACCCAATATCATCCCTTGATAGGGATTGAGCCGATTTATAGCTCGTGCACCGGCATGGTGTGTGGGCTTGTTTTTTTGTCTTTTTAGGTGCTGAACTGTTGTGATGATCCGAGTTTCAAAGTACATCCCGAGCATGTTTCATCGGCGGGTGTTGCTCTTGGTCGTGATGGTCTTTGGCGCGTTTGTGTTGATGTTGGTTCGGCTTGGTTGGATGACACTTGGAGAGAACGGGGAACAGTCGCGAGCAGATGCGAGCAAGCGATTAGTTTCGAAGTCTTGGCTGCCCACTGTGCGGGGGACGATCTTCGATCGCAAAGGGCGGGTGCTTGCGGGTGATCGAGCGTCGTACGATATCTCGCTCGATTACCGGATATTGGCGGGGCAATGGGTCTACAGCGATCGCAGCGGCAAGCACTACGGCATGGACATGGAGCGGTATGCCCGTCGGTTGGCGATTCGGCATAACGAGAATATCTGGGATGATCTGAATCTCGATGAGCAAAATCAGATTGTTGCAAACTTCGAACAGGCGCTCCAGAACAGAGTCGATGCGATGTATCAGTATATCAGCGAACAAACGCAGACTCCGATAGAGGATCTGTATGCAAAGCGCGATGAGATTGTCGATCGGGTGAGCAAAGTCAAATCAGAATATACGGCGCGGACACGCAAGAGACTGCATGAGGATTATCAATCTCGCAACAGTGTTCCGAGTGCATCGGATATCAAGCGCATCGAGCGCATTGCGGTGGAACCAATCGCGGAGGAAGTTGCGGCGCATGCGATGGTGTCCGATGTCAGCGATGATATCGGGTTTGCGTTCATTCGTCAGCAGGCGATCCGTACCCCATTGGTCGTGCAGGATGATGAAGATCAGGGTCGACCTGCGATTGGTGAGTCGGTGTTGCCTGGGTTGTCGGTGATTGATGCGACATCTCGGATTTATCCATATCGGGATATCGAAGTTTGGATTGATCGTTCTTCTTTTCCGCCTCCGATTCAGTCGGAATCGATGGCGACGATTGTTGAGACCGATATTGGATCGATGATTCTGGGTTCGGTACGTTCAGGGCTGCAGGCGAGTGACAAGCAACGGCGGGCGCAGGCATTGGAGGATGATCCATTGCTCAAAGCGCGATCCACGACATCCGATGGGACTGATCGCGGGGGGTATTGGCTCAACGATCAGATCGGGCGATCAGGGATTGAGCGTGCGTATGAGGATCACCTGCGTGGTCTGCGCGGGGTAAGTGTTGAGAACAAGCAGACGGGTGTGTCGCTTGAAACGCTTTCAACTCCAGGTCTTGATATCGCGTTGACACTCGACATTATGTTACAGGCAAGGGTGCGGGCGATTCTCGATCCTCAGCTTGGGCTAACCCGTGTTCAGGAGTGGCACAAGAATGAAGAGCCAACAACCCCGGTGGGTACGCCTTTGGATGCGGGAGTGATTGTGTTGGAGGTTGCGACGGGGGATATTCTCGCGTTGGTATCGACACCTGTGCCTCCACTCGATGGGGATTGGTCGAAGTATGGTGTGCGGACGGATGAGGATAAGCGTCGGTTTGATAAAATCCATTCGCCTTATGTGAACCGTGCGATCGGGATGCCATATCCGCCGGGCTCGGTTGCCAAAGCGATTGTGCTCAATGGAGCGGCGAAATATGGAGTATATACAGAGGGCAAAAGGATCAAAGCGACGGGGTATTTGTTAGAGGATCATCCGTTCCGTTTCCGTTCATGGATGTGGAAACAGCATGGATTGACCCATGCACAGGTGCTCGGGCGCGATCCAGATGCGGTTGATGCGTTGATGGTTTCGTCGAATGTGTTTTTCTTCACGCTTGGGCGAGAGCTTGATGCGGAGGGGATCACGAAGACTTACAAGGAGTTTGGTGTTGGTGAGCGGTACAACCTCGGTGTTGGGTATGAATGGCCGGGCTCGATTGGGGCGTTTGATGGTCCCGGTGATGGATCAGATGTCACACTTGATGAAGCAACCTTGATGGGGATCGGGCAGGGACCAATCACTTGGACCCCGTTGCATGCGGCGGATGCGTTCGCGACATTGGCGCGTCAGGGGAATCGGATTCAACCCAAGCTCATTCGTGATGGTCGGGCGCCGGTGGTGACGAATCTGGATTTGCCTGCGTGGTCGATTCGCAATGCGCTTGAGGGGTTGCATGAAGTGGTGACCAATGTTGAGTACGGGACAGGTCGGGCGATCCGGTATGAGGAGTTTGGGCCTCAGGTTCCGATCTTTAATGCACCGGGGATTCGTGTTTGGGGGAAGACAGGAACCGCAACGGCACCTGATATTCTCTATGATCCTGATCTCATTGGTGAGACCAACGGCCCGCTCGAGCCTGTAGTCGTTCGTGATGGTGATCACTCTTGGTTTGTGACGCTCGTTGGGCGTGAGGGTGGGAGTCCTGAATATGCGATCGCGGTAGTGGTGGATTATGCGGGATCGGGTGGTCGGGTTTCTGGGCCGATCAATAATCAGATTATTTATGCGTTGATTGAAGAGGGATATCTGCCCAAGGTCGAGGATGAGTTCGCGGGAGATCAAGAATGAGCACGGCATCTAATAGGTCGATGCCTTCACGATTGATCCAACTCATCCGGGGGGGGGGGCGTTCAAATGAACCGATCACCAAAGAGGTGAAGGTGATCAACTATGGTTGGATCACGGTGATTTCATCGGTGATTCTGACGCTTGTTGGGATTTATGCGATTGATCTTGGATTGAGTCGTCCTGATGAGACTGGCAAGATGGTGATGTCGGTGACGGCGATCAAGCAGATGATTTTCATGTTTGTGGGGATGGTTGCGTGTGGGGTGATTGCGCTGCCGCACTATAAGTTGGTGACTGCTTTTGCGTGGTTGTTGTTCTTTCTCTGTCTTGGATTGTTGGTGTTTTTGTTGATTCCTGGGGTTCCCAAGAGTTTGGTGAATCCGGTGAAGGGTGCTCGATCTTGGATTAATCTTGGGTTTACAAACTTTCAGCCATCAGAGGTGATGAAGATCGCGTTTGTGCTTGCGGTGGCGCAGTACATGCGATTCCGATCCGAGCACCGTCGGTTTAAGGGGTTGATCGTTCCTGGGATTATTGCAGCGGTTCCGGTTGGGTTGATCACGGTTCAACCGGATTTGGGGACTGCGTCGTTGTTTGTTCCTGCGTTGTTTGCGATGTTGATCGCGGCGGGGGCACGATTACGGCATCTGACCTTGATTGTGTTGTGTGCAGCGATGGCGGCGCCTGTTGGGTATCAGTTCATGCGGCCGCACCAGAAGGACCGGATTGATGGGCTTATTAAGCAGTTTCAAGGCGATACGGTTGCTCAATTTGATATCAACTTTCAGGCGACGCGAGCTCAGAGACTGATCGGTGCGGGGCAGGCGCTGGGGATGAGTGATGAGACGACCCGGGCGATGGTGCAGTACAATGCGCTCCCAGAGCGGGAAAATGACATGATCTTTGCGATTGTGGTCGCCAGATTTGGTTTTGTAGGCGGGGCATTGCTCCTCTTGGTGTACGCGGTGTGGGTTTGCGGGGCGTTGGTGGTCGCGGGGAGTTGTCGAGAACCGATGGGCCGATTGATCGCGGTGGGAATTCCTGCGTTTATTGCGACTCAGGTTGTGATTAATGTTGGTATGAACATCGGGGTGGTTCCTATCATCGGTATCACGCTTCCATTCCTTTCAGCAGGGGGGTCGAGCTTGATTACTTCATGGCTGATGACGGGGTTGATTGTCAATGTTGCCCTTCATCGCCCAAAACCTCCTTACCGGAGCTCGTTTGAATACGCAGATGATGATTATGGACCAGACCCGCTCAAACCAACCAAGCCGTACGGGCGCGCGATCGGATTTTCCGGCCGAGCGTTCACCCGTTGAACTCGAATTCACGAACTTGACCGCGTGTGTTCCGCCTGAGGATTGGGTGCAGCGGTGCAACGATGCGGGGATTGTGTTCGATGAGGGAGATGTCGAGAAACTCGGGAAGTATCTCGCGATCTTGATGTACACCAACACGCGGATGAACCTGACGGCGATCCGTGAAGAAGCAGAAGCCTGGGACAAGCACATCTTCGATGCGTTGACCCTTGTGCCTTTGATGGCAGAGCTTGAGGGCGATGCGAGTGTGGTTGATATCGGTTCGGGTGGTGGATTGCCTGGGATTCCTTTGGCGATTGTGATGCCCAAGGTTTGGTTCACGCTTGTGGATGCGACGAAGAAGAAGATTGATTATCTTGATCAGGTGATTGATACGCTTGGACTCAAGAATGTGCGTGCGATCAATGCACGCGCTGAGCAGCTCGGGGTTGATCGTGGTGAGCGGACCCCCGATGGTCGTAAGGGGGCGCATCGTGAACATTATGATGTGGCGATGGCGCGGGGTGTTGGTCAGATTGCGATGCTCGCGGAGTTGACAGTGCCTTTGATTAAGATTGGCGGATTGGTGTTGATGACCAAAGGGCAACGAGCAGAAGAAGAGCTTGAAACCGCGAAGGCAGCGTTGCATTTATTGCATACGAATCATGCGGGGACGATCGAGACGGCGACGGGACGGATTGTGGTATTGGAGAAGCAGCGGAAGACGCCGCGGGATTATCCGAGGCGGGATGGGGAGCCCAAGCGATCGCCTTTGGGTGTGAAGAGGGAAGGGAAGAAGTAGAAGATTGAATCGGGCGAGGCTTTATAAGAAGATCAGGCGTTATCCCGCATGGCGGCAGATACTCCACTCGCTGTTCATTTTTAGTGTGTGTATCGGTGTTTTTGCGATTTCAGATTGGTTGAAAACAGAGAATGAATCTCTCTATTGGTTAGAAGATACCGCAATGCTTTTGGCAATGGTCATCGCCCCACTCGCAGGCATCCCAATCTTTATTTATCAACATCGTCTGGTGTGCATATTTCCGAAGATGACAGAGCATGAAAAATCATTTGAATATTTATGCGACAGTACGCTCCGCATCAACATCGGGGTACTACTCGTTGGTGTTGCGGCGTTGATTAGCCACAGGGCAATTTGGGGAGCGGGTCCAATCGGCAACGAGTCCATGATGAATATTCCAGGGATGATAAAGAGTTTCTTTGGATTTACCTTGCTTATGGGTTGTATCGGGGGCTCCTGTGTGATTATGTTTTGCTTAGGAGAAAAAAAGCGAGTGTTCATTGAAAAACAGGTTCAAGACGAGCGAGATTTGAATGCCAACAATTGATCACATCTTGGGAGACAGTGGACCCGTTGCGGGGTTGCTTGGGGAGGGGTATGAGCCTCGGGCGGAGCAGACGACTATGTCGGAGGCGGTTGAACGCGCGATGGCGGAAAAGTCGCATCTGTTTGTGGAAGCGGGGACAGGGGTTGGCAAAAGCTTTGCGTATCTAATCCCGGCGATGATGCGGGCGATCGAGCACAACGAAACGATTGTGATCGCGACGAACACGATTGCGCTCCAAGAACAGATCGTGAAAAAGGATATCCCGCTTATTTCTGAGGCGTTGAAGGAGATGGGGAAGTGCAAGTCGGTGCTTGTCAAGGGACGCGGGAACTACATGTCTATTCGCAGGCTCAAACTCGCATCGCAACGGCGGGACAAGTTGTTTGCGGAGAACGCACAACGGCGGACGCTTGATGCGATTGAGGAATGGGCGTACGACACGGAGGACGGGTCGTTGGCGTCGTTGCCTCAGTTGGAACGGCATGGGGTGTGGTCGAGTGTGCAATCGGATTCGACCAACTGCATGGGGCGCAAATGCCCGCATTACAACGAGTGTTTTTATCAGAGTGCCCGCCGGGAGATGGAGGGGGCGCAGATACTGGTTTGTAATCATGCGTTGTTCTTTAGTGATCTAGCGCTCCGGGTGATGGGGACGGGGTTCTTGCCTCAATATGATCATGTGATTTTGGATGAAGCGCACGGGGTTGAGGATGCAGCAGCGGATCACTTTGGGTTGCGATTAACCGAGTGGCGTGTGAACTTCTTGTTGAATCAGTTGTACAACCCGAAGACAGGCAAAGGGTATCTGGCGCAGTTGCATTTGGCAGCGGGTGATATTGAACCAGTAGAGAAGGCGTATCGCGTGGTGAACAACGCGCAGGAGTGTTCCAATCGGTTCTTCGATGGGTTGTATCGGTTGAGCAAATCTGGGAAGTTGCAGAACGGGCGGATGCGGGATCCCGCGATGATCAATGATGAGCTTTCGCAGGCGATGAACGAAGTGTCATTGCGATTAAAGCGTTTGCGCGAGTTGGTCAAGACGGAGGCAGACAAGTTTGAACTCAACGCATTTGCGATCCGTGCTGCGGAGATCGGGGATCAGGCGGATGCGTTAATTCAACAGACGGTGAACGACTGTGTGTACTGGGTCGAAGTGAGTGAATCTCGTGGTCGGGGTGGTCCAAAGGTGACCTTGGCGTGTTCACCGGTTGAGGTCGCGCCGATATTGAAAGAGCATCTGTTTGGTGATGATTGCTCGGTGATTATGACCTCGGCGACATTGACCACGCGTGAGATTGAAGAGGGCGAATCCGACGAACATGCGGAAACCGCGTTTGCACATATTTTGGGGCGGCTGGGTGCGGAGGGATCGAAGACCTTGCAGCTTGGATCGCCGTTCGATTATGCGAAGCAGGTGCGGGTGTTTGTTGATGTGACGGTGCCGAGTCCTGGGCGTGGACGGCACAGCGATCCGAACGCGGAATCATTCGAAGATGCGATTTGTTCGCGGGTGCGGGATCAGGTGATGAAAACGGATGGTGGGGCGTTTGTACTCTTTACGAGTTTCAAGCTTTTGTATCAGACTGCGGATCGGTTGACGCGTGAGTTTGAAGAACAAGGGATGCGGGTTTGGGTGCAGGGTAAATCTGGATCACGGACTGAAATTCTCGATGAGTTCCGTGCGCATGAGCGCGGGGTATTGTTCGGAGCAGCGAGTTTTTGGCAGGGTGTGGATGTACGGGGTTCGGCGCTGCGGAATGTGATTATTACGCGTTTGCCATTTGATCCGCCTGATCGTCCGATTGTGGAGGCGCGGGGTGAACGGATCAAACAACTCGGGGGCGATCCATTCCGGGATGATTCATTGCCGAGGGCGGTGATTCGATTTAAGCAGGGGTTTGGCCGATTGATCCGATCGGCGACGGACGAGGGGCAGGTCGTGGTACTTGATCCGCGGATTCTCAAAACGGGGTATGGAAAGTCGTTCCAGCGGGCGATTCCCAAGGGGATCGAGATTGAGCAAGTAATCATTGACACTGAGCCGTGGTGATTTTGCTTGGTGGGGGTGCAGTAAACAGGTAGATCGATCGGGTCTTGGTGAGCTATAGTTGTGCATGAGTCAAGTACATGAATCTGCGATCATCGGTGACGAAGTTGAACTGGGAGAAGGGGTCAAGATTGGGCCTCTGTGTGTCCTAACGGGGAAGGTGAAACTTGGAGATGGGGTGAGCCTGATCTCTGGGGTTTCGATTCAGGGTCCTGTTGAGATAGGGTCGAATACGGTTGTGTATCCAGGGGCGATGATTGGGTTTGAGCCTCAGGATTTTAAGTTCAAACCGGGTGCGGCATCTGCGGGTGTGGTCATCGGATCAGATAGCATTTTACGAGAGTTTGTGACGATCCATGGCGCGAGCAACGACCATACTCCGACACGGGTGGGCAATCGGACCATGATGATGGTGTCGAGCCATGCAGGGCACGATGCGTGTGTCGGTGATGATGTGGTCATGGTAAATGGTTCTATGCTCGGCGGGCACAGCGTTGTTGAGGATCGCGTGTTGATCTCGGGAACTGCAGCGGTGCATCAGTTCAGTCGGGTTGGGTATCAGTCGATGTGTAGCGCGGGGACAATCTTGACTGGAGATTTGCCGCCTTATTGTCTTGCGGTTGGGCGCAATGATCTGGTGGGGTTGAATCTGGTCGGGATGCGGCGATCAGGGATGTCCGCCAATGAGATCGATGCGGTACGGTATGCGTTCACTCATGTATTCCGGAAAGATCTTCAGTTGCCTGTGATGAAGGAAGCGCTTGCGGAACTCGGAGAGCGTTCACCTGCGGTGAAACGGATATCTGATTTTGTGAATGAGTCGAAGCGTCCTGTGTTGGCATTCAGTGGGCGGAAGGGTCCACGGTGATTCATACTCATGGCAAACCATCCATACAATCGGAAGATGCGGGGGCGCTGTGTGTGCTTGCTTCGGGATCGAAGGGCAACTGTGCGGTGCTTGTGGTTCCCAAGACTGCGACGACCGCTCGTCGGGTGATTTTGCTTGATGCAGGGTTGAGTCCAAGTCGGACGCGTGGTTTGCTTATGGATCGCGGAATTCGGACGGATGAAGTCGATGAGATCGTGTTTACACATCTTGATTCAGATCACTGTCATTCTGGGTGGGTCAACGCGATTCGTCCAGGGTCGGTGACGGGTGCATGGCGTGCGACCTTGCGGGTACATCGGATGCATATGGGTCGCGCTGAACGGATGGGATTGTTGTATGCAAAAACCGATCCGTTTGATGATGTCTTCGAGCCTGCTCGCGGAGTGAAACTCGAATCATTGATGCTCGCGCACGATGATCTTGGTGTTGCGGTATTCAGGGGAACAATTGATCTACCGGATCGTGAGCGGGCATCGTTTGGATATGCAACGGATCTCGGGCATGTGACCACTGGGTTGATTGAGCATTTGTCGGGTGTTGATGTGTTGGCGATCGAGTCGAACTATTGTCCGGTACTTCAGGAGAGCTCTGGGCGTCCGGCGTTTTTGAAAAAACGGATTATGGGAGGCGCGGGGCATCTGAGCAACGAGCAGGCAGCGATGGTCGTTTCCAGGTCCAAGCCTCGGGAGCATCTGGTGCTTTTGCATCTGTCGCAGGAATGCAACGAGCCCGCGATTGCGATGGGGCACCATCATCGGTTCCTTGATACTGATGAGGGATGCTCGTGTGTCGTGTCTTCACAGACTGAGCCCACACCTTGGATCCCGATCCGAGGCAAAGTTGGTGGAGACATATTGCGGGTGCAAACCAAGCATGTGCAAGGCGGTTTGTTCCGAGCAGGCGCAGAGTCGACGCATGAGGGCATTTAATGGATGTGCGTGGGGATATTGAATCCAAACCGATTGGTGAGTTGAACGCGGATCGCCCGTTGTCGTGGGGAGAACGCGAACAACAGCGGCGGATGCGCAAGCGATCGCGGGTGATGAGATGGTTTTTACAGATCATCCATCAGGCATTGCTGCGAGTGGGTGGGGTGATGCGTTCATTGGGGATGATTCGCAGAAAGATTGTGGTCGATGGTGTGGCGTATCGCGAACGCAACAATCTGAGTTTACGCCGAGCGATGTCGGGATCTGGGAGTGGTGTCAAGGAGTACGATGTTCGGTTCGGGCATCCCGGGGGCGAGTTGCGGAGTGCGCAATATCCGTTTCGGGATTCACTACGGATTCGATATACGCATAAACGGTTGTACTCTGATCTTGGGCATGATCCGCGAGTTCGATTTGCCGGGTTGATCAAGCAATATGTTCGTCCAGGGAGTCGGGTTCTGGATCTGGGGTGCGGCACAGGCGGGGGGAGCGCTGTATTGGGTGGGTTTGTCGGACCTTCCGGCGGGGTGGTCGCGGTGCATCGCGATGGTGAATCGATTCGGTTTGCGCGTCAGCGCTGGAGATGCGACCATTTGGCATTTGAACTTGGTTGGATTGAGACGCTTGAGGGTGAGTTGGATGGGAGCTTCGATGTCGCGGTGGCGGTGGATTTGTTCCGCGATGCTGCAGATGCGCCGAGCAAGAGTCGAGCGGTTGATGCGTTATGTCGGGTGGTCAAAAAGGACGGGGTGATCCTTGTTGTGTGCTCGGATCGGAACCGTTTAGAGGATGTGACGGATCGGCTTGAAGCGATGGGGATATCGCGGATTGAGGCGCTTGACAATGATCCAGAGTTGTTATGGGGTGGTGCGGTTGGGCTCCGGGGGGCAGATCCGAAGAATGGTTCATCAAAGGACTCTCGTGAAGTCTGAGAATCGGCGAATCAGCGGGTCATGAGGTCTACGATCTGTGTATGAATACAAACGACGAGTCAGGGCAAAGAGATCAGACCAATAGCGAACCAGTGAACGGCTCAACCGACGCGGCAGGCGATGCGGGGGGCGAGCCTCAGGCACGAACGGGAGCAACGCTCTCGAACGGGGCAAGGGTGCTTGAACTTGATGAAGCGCGAGCGTTTGCGATCCGCAGTGCGCAATCATTGATGCATGATAAGTGTACTGATGTGGTGGTTATTGATGTAACGGATATGTCCCCGGTTACAGGATTTATTGTGGTTGGGTCGGGCACATCGGCGCGTCAGATGAAGAGTGCGCTTGAAGAACTCGAAGAGATCGCGGAAGAGAGTGGGACCAAAGCGTATCACATCTCAACGGATAATGACTCGATCTGGCTTTTGGCGGACTTTGTCGATGTCGTTGTGCATCTGTTTGAACCAAACGCGCGGGCGCACTATGACCTTGAGGGTTTGTGGTTCGCGGGCGAGCGTCTGGAAGTACCAGCATTCGAGCGATCGAAAACTGAGCCTGGACAAAGCGCCAATCGGCATACGATTATCAAGAAGGATGCAGAGGGCGGAGCAACCGCGTGAGCGATGCGAAGACGAGTTCAATGATTGATGTCCATCTCCCGGGACGCGCGTATCAAGTTCGAGTCGGCACTGGTGCGCTCGGGACGGTTGGTTCAACAACGCGATCATTGGTGGGAAACAAAGCAACGCGAGCGTTTGTGGTTGTTGATACCGGGGTTCCGTATGTCTTTGTTGATGCGCTGGTGAAAGACCTTGAATCACAGGGTATGCAAGCGTGTATCGGCAAGGTGACTCCAAGTGAGAAGATCAAATCGATCGAAACTTATCATCGGTTGCTTGTTGAAATCGCGGGGAGTGGTCATACGCGGGTTGATCCGGTGATCGCACTCGGTGGCGGT
Organism: uncultured bacterium; assembly: GCA_963976235.1. Taxonomy (GTDB): domain Bacteria; phylum Planctomycetota; class Phycisphaerae; order Phycisphaerales; family UBA1924; genus UBA1924. Next base: position 357,694 of record CAXBJM010000002.1, on the reverse strand, counting down.
GTGGTCGGAGACCTGGCGGGGTATGTTGCAGCGAGTTTCCAGAGGGGAGTTCCTGTCGTGCAATGTCCAACGACTTTGTTGTCGATGGTGGACGCGTCGGTGGGGGGAAAAACTGGGTTTAATCTGACAGTACCAAATGAGTCGGGTGAAACAACGATCTATAAAAACCTTGTGGGCGCATTCCATCAACCACGGTATGTGGTTGCGGATATGGATGTGCTTGATTCGCTTGATGCGAGGTATCGGCGTGCGGGTCTAGCGGAGTGTGTCAAGCATGGGATGATCTGCGGAGCGATCGGCAATGGGCACGATCATGAGGGGTTGATGGATTGGATGGTGGAACACCTCGATGGGATCAGGTCGTTCGATACCGCGACTATGCAAGAACTCGTTGCACGCAATGTCGCGCTCAAAGCAACGGTTGTTGTGAACGATGAGCATGAATCGACTGATGCGAAGGTCGGTGGACGGATGCTTTTGAACTTTGGACACACCTTCGGTCATGCGATCGAAACGATCGCGGGGTTGAGTCCTGATGCGGATGATCCTGGATTGGCGCCGTTGCATCATGGTGAAGCGGTTGGACTTGGGATGGTTGCCGCGTGCAGATGCGGGGAATCCGCGGGGATGTGTGATTCGAGTGTCGGCGATGAACTCGTTGGGATGCTTGAATCGATTGGGCTGCCGACCACTGTCTCTGGATTGCCCGATCATGATGAGTTGCTCAGTCGAATGGGGCGTGATAAGAAGGCAGCGGGCGGGGAGCTCCGCGTGATTCTTCCCATCGGACGGGGAAAATGTCGGATTGTGAATGGGCCAAGTATCGATTCGCTCATCGCGGGATTCGATTCCATTCGTCGATAAATACATTTTATAGTTGTTTGGGCACATATAGGGGGAATCCCTTGTTTGTGTTGTATGCTGCGTGTGAAGATAGGGAACATTGGAGAGATGTTGGGTTAGGCTCCGATAAAAAGGACTATCAGGCACCTGGACTGAATTGCAGGTGCTCTCTAGGAGCCTACTTGCATGCGCGTGTTTACGGTTATCAATCAGAAGGGTGGATGTGGGAAGACAACCACGGCGATCAACCTTTCGTCTGCATTTGCTCATGCGGGGTGCCGGACGCTTTTGGTTGATCTTGATCCCCAGTCGCATTGTGCTGCGGGATTGGGAATCCCTGAAGAGCGTTTAGATCTTGATGTATCTGATGCATTGCGTGCACCTGTTGATCAGGTATTAAATCGTGAACGACTTATTTGGCATGTTGGCCGAAACCTTGATTTGCTACCTTCTCGGATGAAGCTTGCGGGGATCGAAGCAGCACAAGGCGGGTTGGCAGATCAAGAGAACAAAGAACTGCGTTTGCGGAGTGTGTTAAATCGGTTGTCTCGCAATGCGGAAAAAGTGAGCGATGCGGATGATCCAACAAATCCTCCGAGTCTTTATGATGTCTGTGTGATTGATTGTCCGCCTTCGATTGGGTTGTTGTCGTACAACGCGATCGCAGCGGGGCGCGAGGTGATTATTCCTGTTGAGACAAGTTTCTTCTCATTGAGAGGAGCAGCCAAGCAAGTTCAGACCTCTCGGTCGATTGCTCGACGGATCGGGATGCGGATACAACCTCGTTTGTTAGCAACTATGCATGATCCGAATCAGCCTTTGGCGAGGGATCTGCTCGATGATTTACGTGATCGTTTTGGTGCGGGGATGATTCCTGTGGTGGTTCGGTATGATCATGCGCTCAAAGAGGCTGCATCGTTTGGTCAACCGATCAATGAGTATTCTCCTGAGTCGATGGGAAGTGAAGATTACCGTTCGGTATGTGAGTGGCTTGTCGAGCATGCGCAGATTGATCGTCCTGAACCTGAGGATGAGCATGTGCATAATGTCGGTACGATTCGTCGGCCGACAACTTTGGCATCTGCGAGTATCGAGATCGCGAGTTCGAACAAGGGTGAATCGCTCACACGGGCACAAGAGTTGGCGATCCGCGCACGGGTCATGCAACAGCAAGCCGCGAGTACAAAGCCGGGCACCGAATCAAGTGTCGAATCAGGCGGGGTTGCGGCGATTGAGAAAACTGAGACGGTTTTGATGAAGCGATCGTTGATGCCTCACCGTCCGATTGCGATTGAACTTGTAGACGATCGGGTTGTGAAGCCTGCGGGAGTGGATATCACACGGGTTCGACATCTCTTTGGGATACGGAAGAGCTCGAAGGGGATTCTGTTCGTTCAACCCGCATCGGTTGGGCAACGGGTCGAGGTCGCGGGTGATTTTAATGGTTGGAAACCTGAGAAAACGAAGATGACGCTCAATGAGGCGCTCGGGGTGCATGAGAAGCATGTAGAGCTGCCAAAGGGTGTGTACAGCTATAAGCTTGTGATAGATGGTCAATGGATCAATGATCCCTACAATTCTGCCAAGATCGATAATGGGCTTGGCGGGTTTAACAACATGATCGCGATTGATTGAATAAGGATTGATCAGCTTTGATTGTTCCCGATGCGGTTCTCGGGCACGAATTGTTCTATACTCTGAGCATACGAAGCGGTGAGATTGGCTGATGGGATGGATCCCGTTTTTCAAGCGAGCGGAGCTCAATGATGGATGATACTCGATCAAATTCTGACACGAACAATTCGCCAATTGGTCCTGGCGTTGATGGGCCATTGAAGTTGGCAGCGATTGATCATGAGGAGTACGATGCGCTCGCGGATCTGTTCCTTGGTGATGGTGGGTATGCGCCCGAGCCGTTCGATGTTTCGCAGGGGAAAGAGACTCGATCGAAGCCTGAGTCTGATACTGTACTCGAAGATTCTGCTGAACCGGTTGATACAGTACAAGTTGATACTGAACCATTCGAAGTTGAAGCGAGCGATATCGGGAGATCCCCGGAGTTGCCAGATCATACAACCCACACCCCAGTGTTGCAGCTGACGCGTCATGAGGATGATGCGGATTTATCCAGTTTACCGAGCGTTGGAGTTGATCTTGGTGGTATGGATGACGATGAGTTTGAAGTCGCAGCTGCGGGATTGCGGGTGCTTGAAACGCTTGAGATGAGCGATGCGCGAGCTGCAGAGTTGTTGGCGGAACTGATGCTTGATGGGCATGTAGAACGGTTTGATCCAACTGGTCATGAGAAATCGCTCGATGAAGATGTTGATCATTCATCACAGGTTCGCAGCGGTGTGATGCCTGTCCCATGTGTCGAAGTTGTTGTGCTCGGGCATTTGCCTGTGCGGGCATCGCTTTGGGCTCGTCAGTATGCATGCAGCCGATCGAGAGAAGGCGCGGAAACAGTTGCGCTGATCCGTGCAGCAGCGGGTTCAACTTCGGTTGATCTGATTTCTGGGGGGGAACCCATTAGGACGCATTCCTACACACATCTTCAGGGTGCACTGGAAGCGGTTTCAGATTTCGCAGATCGGGTGGTGCTTCGGGTGGATGAGGGGTCAGAACCTGCATTGCTCGAGCGACCTGAAATTGATGAGATCACGATTTTGACGGGCGCTGATGAAGCAGCAGTGGTTGCGTCATACCGGTTGATCAAAACACTCGACGCGACGCTTGGCGAGCAGTTTGGTAAGAACGGAAGCGAGTCCGGTCCATCACTCCGATTAGCAGTGATGGGGGCAAGCGTAGAGCTTGCAAGCGATGCGTGCATGAAACTAGAGAGTGCGGTTGAGACTTTTATCAAACGGGATGTTGAGATTGTGGTTGGATCGGGTCGGATTGACGCAACTGGGACCACGAACTTGTATCGTGATTCGGTGACTCATCCACCGGCACATATTCTCGATGGTTTGGTTGATGCTGCACGAGACCATGCCGACCAAGAGGATCGGGTTGTAGAACTCCCACGAGTTGAGTTCCCGCAAAGCAGTGTTGAGGTGTCTGAGATACGATCCGCGAAATCGAGCGTTATCCCAACACAAAGAAAGAGTCCAAATGATGCAAACAGAGTAGGCGATGGTCTGTGTGCATTGATCCCGGGTCTAAAAGCTATCGAGGCGCGATGTCCCAAAGCGTCGGGTGTTGAGTTGGGCGTCGATGAGGATGGACGATTGCACCTGGTCGTCTGTGATGATGATACGGTTGATGCGATGAATCGATTGTTGGCTGCTCAGTCTTGGGCGAGGAACAACTTTGGACTATTGGTTCGCGCCGAATCGAGTCTTGCGTTACCGAGCAGCGATCGGGATGTCGACGCAGATGCATTGATGCATCTGATCTCCGCGGATCCGCGTGGATTGTCCGAGATTTACGATACCGAAGTTTCGGTCTATGCGTTAGCGCGGGTGCGGGTCGGCAAGGTGATTGCACAGGTTGCGACACCGATCAACTGATGCTGAGCGTTTGGCAATCGGTCGAGTTCTATCATTTCAACTGAATAAAAAAAGGCCCTCGTTTACCGAGGGCCTTTGGTATTTTGAAACTCTAGATTAAGCAGTATTTGCTTGAGCGACACGGAGGTCGGTGAGTTGGGTCTTGTTTTCAATCGCGGATGCGCTGATGACATATTCGACGCCTTCGTTGCTTTGATCAGGCAGATCGTACATGTGATCCATCATCACTTCTTCGAGCACCGCACGCAAAGCACGGGCACCGGTTGCACGCTTTGATGCTCGTTGTGCGAGGACTTCGAGCGCGTCTTTGGTGAAGGTGAGGGTGGCGCCTTCCAAACTAAAGAGGTGCTGGTACTGACGGATCAGTGCATTCTTTGGTTCGGTGAGGATTTGGATCAGCGCTTCGTTGGCGAGTGGCATCAACGGGGTGATGACTGGGAGTCGGCCGACGAGTTCGGGGATGAGTCCGTATTCGACGACATCTTCGTTGGTGATCTGTGATTGGAGCCATTCGCGTTCAGCGTTGTCGTCGATGAAGTGTTTGCGTTCGTTATCAGCACCCGATTCGTTCGCGATACCGAACCCGATCTTGGTTTGACCGAGTCGTCTGCGGACGATTTCGTCAAGGCCGACGAATGTACCACCGACGATGAAGAGGATGTTGGTGGTGTCAAACTGGATGTATTGTTGCTCTGGATGCTTGCGTCCGCCTTGTGGGGGGACATTGGCGATGGTGCCTTCAAGCATTTTTAGAAGTGATTGCTGGACGCCTTCACCGGAAACATCACGGGTGATTGAGACATTGCCTGAGGACTTGCCGACCTTGTCGAGTTCGTCGATGTAGATGATGCCTCGCTGAGCTGCTTCGACATCGAAGTCCGCTGCTTGGAGGAGCTTGAGGAGCAGGTTTTCAACATCTTCACCGACATATCCCGCTTCGGTCAGGGTGGTTGCATCGCCGATGGCGAACGGCACCTTGAGCATGCGTGCCATGGTTTTGGCGAGGAGGGTCTTGCCTGATCCGGTTGGACCGATCAGGAGGATGTTTGATTTGTCGAGTTCGATGTCGTTTGCAGCCTCTGACTCTGAGTGGAGCAGACGCTTGTAGTGATTGTGTACTGCAACCGCGAGGGATCGTTTGGCGAGTTCTTGACCGATGACATACTGGGCCATGAACTCGACGATTTCGCGTGGCGATGGAATCTCTGAGAGTGATGCGGAAACACCTGAGACGCGTTTGCGTTCTTGGCGGAAGATATTTTGGCAGAGCTCAACACAGTTCGAGCAGATGTAGACTTCACCTGGTCCTTCAACCATTGGTCCTACTTCGCGGGATGTTTTGCCGCAGAATGAGCAGGTGGTGATTTTTCGACCTTTGAATCCGTTTGAATCGGATGATCCCCCGATGCTCGATCCTGAATCGGAATCGTTTGATCCTGAATCAGTCCCGTTGGTGGGGGTCTTTGAGTTGTTATCGTTTGAGTAATCTGACATAACGCGTATGGCCTCTCAATATACGTGGACTCTGTGTCCGGCCGAGTGCTTACGGAACTCGGCATGTGTGGTTGGTATCGGCGAACCGACACCCCCTGCTCAACCCTTATTCCCGGGCTTTTTGATGATATAGGCGCGTTATTTGCGCGTTGGATTGTAAGTCCCTTTATCAGCCTGTAAACCCTATACAGGTCAAGGCAAATGCACCAGTCGGGAGCAGAAATGATTGCGCATGAAAGATGAAAAAATCGTCTAACCGACAGGATCGGTTCTGCAGCGGGCACCCATAAACGGGGGGCGGGTAGAGTTAGGGTTCGTTTTCTAATTCCTTGAGATTGGCGGATGCGTTTTCGATGATGGTCCGGCGGGTTATCTCATACTCCTCTTTCGTGATCTTTCCAGTTCGTTTCATCTCGTCGAGATGTTCAAGGAGGCCGCCTCCGGAGGTATGTGTTTGTTCGTCTGGATCGAGGAGTTTTCGTTTTGCGAGGTAGATGAGCCCGCCGCCGAGGAGGACGAGGAGGATCAAAAAGATGATGTAGATCCAGATTCTTGAGTCAACGAGGGATTGGGCAATCGTCAAGGTATTCATTGAAGTATGATATCGCGTTCATTGCTGAGAGACTTCTTTCATGGGCAACCATTGGTGAATGCATGGAAGAATGCTGAGATATCGTAAAAGTTCCATCGGTCATCATTTGTAAAGTCTGTCATGGGGTTTTGTGAGCTGAAATATATGAAAAAAGCTGCGACATCTAAAGTGTTGAGTACTCCATCTTCGGTGAGATCTGCTTGGCAATAAGTGTTCGTGTAGTTGAAGACATAGGTCGCAACGGAGCGTTGGGCGTTCTCTACAGCTCGGTTTGAGGCGACCGCGATGGTGTCATCTTGAATCACAATTGAATCACCAAACCCGCTAAAGGTATCGAGTTCTGAAGGGAGCAGATTGGCGATTTCAGTTTGAGTCGCGAGATCGAAGAGGTAACCAGTCCCATCCAGATCACTCGCAAAGTCAGTTCTAAAGCGGCTACTCACGGCGAGTGTGCGGTCCGTGAGTGCGACGGATCTTCCAAAGTTGAACTGGGGAGCCCCATCGTGTGGGAGAAGCTTTGCGAGTTGTTCACCTGATGCGATGTCAAAGAGGTATGCGGCACCTGAGTTAAACCCATTGGTATAGTCTCCGGGGGATCCGATCGCGATCGTTGTGCCGTTTAGAGCAACTGAACTTCCAAAGCCGGCACCTGTAATGCCATCGGATGGATAGAGCTTGTTGGTCTGAAGTCCAAAACTTGGCGATTGCGGATCCCCGTCGAAGAGATAGACAGCGCCAGGGCGTGTATCGTTGACTGGTGCATAGGACGCACCCACGGCAATCACTCCATTGTGAACGGCGAGGGCAACACCAAAGCTCATGTTGTTGGTTTGATCGTTTGGTATCAACTTTGCGAGTTGGATTCCAGTTATTGGGTCAAAGAGATACACGGTTCCTGTGCTGTTGATTTCGTTCAGACCCACAGCGACAACATTTGGACCGATGGCGACGGATTCGCCGAGCCAGCCAAAGATTGGTTCTTTGAAGTCTTCATCGGGGATAAATTCTGAAATCAGTAATCCTGTTGATACATCAAAGAGATACGCAGCACCTCGATAGTTGGGTGAGTTTGGGAAATTGCCTGGAGCGCCAATCACAATGAGTTGGTTGTCGATGGCGATGGAACTTCCAAAGTGGTCTCCTGGTTGTCCGTCATTGTGGAGTAGCTTTGTGGTTTGAAGGCCAGTGGATGCGTCATAGAGGAAAACTGCACCAGAGTCGATTCCGTTTTCGTCATCATACTGAGCTCCGAGGGCAATAGTGCCATCGTCCAATGCTAATGAAAAGCCATAGTGACCTCCTTGGATGCCATCATCGGCGACGAGTTTGAAGTCCTCGGTGATCACTTCTTGGGCATATGCGGGTGTGGCGAGTATTGAGATCGCAGCGAGCATTGCTGCGCTAAGGGTGAGATATAAGTTTGAAACATATGGTCGCATGATTTTTTGTCCCAGGTTATTACGTATTGAATTCTGTGTGTGTCGCGTAGTTCTCTATTCGTATTATATTCTGAATGGTTCCATCTTGGCGATCGTGGCCACTAATCTGGGTATGTTTGGATAGGAAATCTGGAACTGAATGGGCAATGCATTCCAAAATTATATTTTTCCACTAATTTGGCACTCCAATTTGGTCTTCCAAATTGGGGATTGAAACGCGTAGATCCCGTTTATGACGGGCGTAGTAGGAGTTGTAAGAGGCAATTTTGAGTCTTGGGCGCTATCCTCTTTGTCCATCGGAGTTCTTTGCTAGCAATCGCAATGATCTTGATGAATCGAGCACGCACGGTCGATATGCACCATAAAAGGGAGAGCACAATGCTTGGACGCGTTTTTAAGGCTTATGACATCCGCGGGGTCTACCCGGATCTACTCACAGACTACATGGCATGGCAGATTGGTTGTGGTTCTGCCAAGTTCCTGCTCAATGAAGCGGAAGCGGACGGCGAATCAACCCCGATGATGCGGAATGTCATTATTGGTCGTGACATGCGTGTTTCATCTCCCAAGCTTTCTGAAGAACTGATCCGTGGTATTACCTCTGCGGGTGCGTCGGTGATTGATCTGGGTTTGATTGATACCCCGATGATGTACTTTGCGATTAACTATCTTGATAGTTCGGGTGGTGTCGTGGTGACGGCGTCGCACAATCCGCCTCAGTATAACGGGTTCAAAATTTCAAAGCGTCGGGCAAAGCCAGTCGGTGAAACAACCGGTCTTGATGTTGTTCGCAAGAACGCGGCGATGGTTGATAAAAATCTTACTCCTCAGCCTGGAACGAGTGTGGATGTACGCGATCTGTGGAAGGCGTACGCGAAGCATGTCAAGAAGTTCCTGGATCTGGGTGAGCACGATGAGAAGAACCCGCTCAGGATTGTAGTTGATGCGTCCAACGGTATGGCGGGGACTATGTGCCCCAAGATCTTTGGTCGCAATGGAGACGCAACTGAAGGGCTTGAGATCATCGAGATGAACTTCGAGAACACCAAACACGAGTATGCGCATGAGCCGAATCCGCTAGTCGCTGCGAATCTCGAGCAACTTCAAGCTGAGGTCGTGAAGCAAGGCGCAGCGCTGGGTCTTTGCTTTGATGGCGATGCAGACCGGTGTGTCGCGGTCGATGAGCAAGGGAATATTGTTGCGTGTGATATTATGACAGCGCTGCTTGTGCCTTACTTCCTTGAACAGAAACCAGGCTCGGCGATTATCTTCGATCTTCGTTCGACGAAGGCGGTCAAAGAAGAGATCGAGAAGCATGGCGGCAAGGCACTGCGTGGGCGTGTGGGTCATGTATTCATGAAGGAACTGCTCGCAGAATCCAATGGCATCTTCGGCGGTGAGCTCTCGGGGCATTTCTACTTCCGCAAGAACTTTAACGCGGATTCGGGTGCGATCGCGATGTCGACCTTCTTGTCAGTGCTCGCGCAATCAGATAAACCAATGTCCGAGCTTGTTGCGCCATTGTTGCGGTACAAGCAATCAGGCGAGATCAACTTCGAGAATGAAGATTCTGATTCGGCGTTGGAACTAATCATTGAAACTTATGCAGAGCGCGGAGAAATCGACGAGCTTGATGGTGTGACGGTTGATTGCTTTGAGGATGAGGGATGGTGGATGAACATCCGTAAATCCAATACTGAGCCTTTGTTGAGATTGAACATTGAAGCAAAGACGCAGGAAATCCTTGATACAGTGTATGAAGAGGTTTCGCCCATGCTTGGTTCTAAGGTCGATCACTAAGCTGTCGATTTATTCTATTGATTGCATACTTTGAGGATGCCAAGTCCATACTGGGGTTTGGCATCCTTTGTTTTTGTTGGGTGGTCCGGCGCATCGGGGCGCAGGGGGCATTCCGATCCTCTATAATGCAACAGCAGCGGGGGATCGCATGGATGCGTTCTTTAGACGGTGCCGACGCGGAGCAGCAAATGAACCTCACACAGTTCTTTGAACATTGGTCAATCGTCGAGAACCCATTCCGGGGTGAAGAAGCTCGGCATGATTCGATCTTCGCGCGGATGGGGATCAACCCGAACCTTGCTCGCTCGTCGATTGCCGATGAATCGATGCCCGGGGATCAGTCCCTTGCCAAACCGAGATCACCGAGCACGCATTCAGACTTTGAAAAGATCATGGGTGAGCTCGACCGTCCATCGACTTCGATCGTCTTTGGAGAAAAAGGCGCGGGGAAGACCGCGATCCGGTTACAAATCGCAGGACGAATCGATAAGCACAATCGTCAGCATCCAGAACGAAAAATTTTCATGATCCCGTATGACGATTTGAATGCGGTGCTCGATCATTACAAGATGCAGGCGAGTTCAAAGAATAAGTCCAATCCATTTATTGATATGCGATTAGTCGATCATATGGATGCGATGATATCGATTGGGACTGGTCGTGTGCTCAATGCGATATTGCCCGGGCCAACGAATCCGCCGCCGGCGAACCTGGGGGATGAATCTTCCGCTCAACTCGCCAAGCGAGCACGCAAGTTGCCTGCGAGCGTTCGGCAAGATTTATTTTTGCTTCAAGCGGTATACGACACCAATGATTCTACCGGGCACCGGACAGCTGAGCTTCGTCAGCAATTAAAGTTGCAAGGGGGCGGGCTTGGTGCGTTGTTGGTCATCGGGCTTTGGATTGGTTGGATTCCCGCGATCGCGTTATTCCTGTGGGCGCGGATCTATATGGGGTTTGATGGAGTGCTCGCGACAGTTACGGATGTCGGATCGGGCGTCTTGTTTTTGGGGTGGGGTGGACTCTTGGTCAAAGCGTTTTTGCTTGACCGGTTGGTTCTCAATCGGGATGCCGGGAAGCTCATGAAACAGCTTCGGATGGTGAATCGTACTTCGAGGGGGTATCTGGGGTCGATTCGTCGACTCCCTCGAGCGATACTCAGTTCTGGGCAACTTCCGACGACTGATTCTGATGAACAACGGTATGCGATGTTTGCACGATTGATGCGTGTGATCGAGGCGTTCGGGTTCACCGGGGTGATGATTGTGATCGACCGGGTTGATGAACCGACACTGGTGAATGGCGATAGCGATAAGATGCGGTCGATCATTTGGCCGATGTTTAACAATAAGTTCCTCCAACTTGAACGGGTCGGTGTAAAGATGTTGTTGCCGATAGAGCTTCGGCATGCGTTGTTCAAAGAATCGAGCGCGTTTTTTCAAGAGGCAAGATTAGACAAGCAGAACATGATCGAACGGTTGAGTTGGACGGGTGCGATGTTGTACGACTTGTGCAATGCTCGTCTTGGGGTTTGCCGCCCTGCGAATGCGGAACCCATTTCATTGATAGATTTGTTCGCGCCTGAGGTGACGCGGAGTGATGTTGTTGATGCCCTCGGTGCGATGCAGCAACCACGCGATGCATTCAAGTTTATGTACCGGTGTATGGGTGAGCACTGCGCGAGTGTGACTGCTGATGATGGGAGCTGGAAAATCGCTCGGCACACGCTTGAGTATGTCAGGCGAGAAGAGGCAGAGCGGGTCATGCAGTTGCAGCGTGGAATTCGACCCGCTTAAACGGTGTTGAACAGATGATGGATGAGTTTCTTTTTGCATGAAAGTGTCGATGCACTTTGTGCGTTCTACCCTACATACGATGATGCAAAGCGACCCCCCTTCAGATTTTACCGGCGATCTCCCAGACTTCCTTGCGGATGATGATTTGCCATCCAAACTCGGCGAAGATTCAGGATCTGAATCTGAAGATGCTATGGGGTTAGTGGACCCAATTCTTGATGGATTGACCGATCCGCAGCGTCAGGCGGTATTACATACTCAGGGGCCGTTGTTGATATTGGCTGCGGCGGGGTCTGGCAAAACGCGTGTGATTACTCGCCGAATTGCTCAAATCATCAAGCAGGGGACTCCTCCCTGGAGCATTCTTGCACTGACCTTTACCAATAAGGCAGCGGGTGAGATGCGTGAGCGTGTGACGGTGCAGATTTGTGGGCCTCAGGAACCGGAAGAGATTGGTCCGGACGGGAATGTAATCAAGCGGCGGATTGATCCACGGATGCGTGGGTTGACGATAACCACTTTTCATAGTTTGTGTGCACGGTTGTTGAGGAGATATGCAGAGCAGGCAAACATACCTGGGCTTAAACCTGATTACACGATTTATGATTCTTCGGATCAGATGGCATCGATGAAGCGTGTGCTCAAGGAGATGAGTCTGCAGGCGACGAACTGGCCTCCGAGGACGGTGTTGTCTGCGATATCGAATGCGAAGAACGAGTTGATGGACGCGAAGAAGTACGAAGCGAACGCGTTTGATTATTACTCTAAGCAGATCGCAAAGATTTATTTACGATACGAAGCAAAGTTGAAACAAGCGGGAGCGATTGACTTCGATGACTTGTTGTTGTACACGGTAAAAATTCTTGAATCCAACGATGAGATCCGCAATGAGCTCGCTTCTCGTTGGCGCTATTTGATGATTGATGAATACCAAGATACGAACTCGGTACAGTTCCGGTTGACCTCGCTTCTCGCATCGGTTCCGGCGCCGTTACCCGGGATGGAGCAAGAAACACAGGGTCCCAATATCTGTGTGGTTGGTGATCCTGATCAAGCGATCTATGGGTGGCGAGGCGCAGATATTTCGAACATTCTGGACTTCGAAGATCACTTCCCGGGTGCGCAGACGATTCTGCTCGGGGAGAACTTCCGATCGACGGCATTCATACTCGGTGCTGCGGACACGCTCATTAAAAAGAATGATAAGCGACGCGATAAACCCTTGTACACAAGCACCACCGGCGGAGAACCGATCACGGTAATCCGAGTCAATAGCGAGCGGCATGAGGGCGAGTTGGTCACCGATTGGTTCCGCAGATTGCATGAAGATGAGCAGGTACAATGGAAAGATATGGCGGTGTTCTATCGAACCAATGCGCTCTCGCGTGTGATTGAAGACTCGATGCGTCAAGCAGGAATCCCGTACAAGATTGCTCGGGGCACGGCGTTCTTTGATCGTGAGGAGATTAAGACCGCGATCGCGTATCTGCGCGTGGTTGCCAATCAGGCAGATACGGTTTCACTTTTGCGTGTGGTTAATACACCAACGCGAGGTATCGGAAAAACGACGCTTGATGTTATTCAAGGGGCATCCATTCGTGCAGATATCACGCTCTTTGAGGGGCTCACCCGGGCTAAGGAGCTTGGGCTCTCGCCTCGGGCGGTGACATCAATCGAGAAGTTTACAACGACCATTCGCGAATGGACTGGGGACGGTTCGTTTATGGGTGCGTCGGTTGCGAGTACATTGCACGAACTTGTTGAACGGGTGGTTGTCGAATCAGGGCTTGAAAAGCACTATAAAAAGCAGGCGAAGGCTTCAGGCGCGGAGAGCGACGAGGAACGATTGGATAACCTCTCGGAACTGATAACCTCAGCGCGTGACTTTGAGCGAGAATACGATCCTGCGAATGATCCTGCAGCGTTCACGGATAGTGAATCCGCCGAGCAGGGAGAGATTGGTGAGGTTCCAGAAATGCTCGCTATGCTACGGGCGTATCTCGAATCAATTGCGCTTGTCGCGGATGCGGATGCGGTGGATACCACTTCCGGGAGTGTGACATTGATGACACTTCATGCGTCAAAGGGGTTGGAGTTCCCCGCGGTCGCGATGATCGCTTTGGAAGAGGGGACATTACCACATTCAAGAGCGAATGAATCACAGGCAGAGCTCGAAGAAGAGCGTCGACTCGCGTTTGTTGGGATCACGCGGGCGATGAAATACTTGCAGATCACGGGTGCAAATCGACGGACCGTCCGAGGGATGAGCGAGCGGACAATCCCCTCGCGTTTCCTCGATGAGATCGGGTCGGCGGGGATCATCGTTTCTGATCAAACTGATGGGGATTATGGCGATTCGTACGGCGGGGGTGAGTACGACGATGCGTTCTCGTCAGCACCACCAAGAACGACGGGGAGTTTCCGGAAGGGATCATTCGCTCAGTTTGCCGCACCTTCAGGAAAGAACAAGGAAGAACTCGATCGGATTGCCAAGGCGCGTGAAGAACGCTTAGCGAATGTGGTGCCTCGACCAACCATTGGCGCGACTCTCCATAAGAAAGCGCCGACAGATTCTAAGCCTACGGGCGGTAAACCGGATGTGTCTGGTGCATTCCCTCAGGGATCGATTGTAAGACATCCACAGTTCGGTGAAGGCACCGTGATGAAAACCACTCCAGGATCGAACGCACGCGTGATCGTTGAGTTCAAATCAGTCGGGCGAAAGACACTGGTGCTTGAGTATGCACGATTGAAACGAATCCGATAAAGAGATCCAGAGCGTTCTGAATAAGTTTGGTTTTTGCCGCGAGACTTTGATGCCAAAGTCCCCGTTTAGTTGCCTGTGTTTTCGGTGCCCGGGGGCATGATCGCGTGTGGAGTCTCCGCGGCACGGGTAATGAGTGTGATTCCGTCGGGGAGTGATTCGGAGATTTGTGAGACGACATCGCCTTCAAGCTTTCGGCTGAAGACAGATCGGCGGGATTTACCCATGATCAATGTGTCACAGCCGTAGGTTACGGTGTAGTCGAGAATCTCGTCAGCAATTGATTGGCTGGTCACGAAGATCGGCACGAAGGGTACACCCGCGTCTCTTGCGAGCATCGCGGTGGTGCCGAGTGCTTCTTGCGCTGCTTCATCTGTTTCTATGCGAGGTGCTTGTCCAGGGCGAAGATCCAGAACACGGATAGGGCGGACGAAAATCGCGAAGAGGGTCGCGTCGCGGCGTTTGGCAACATCAACTGCGTACTCGGATTGGTACCGACCACGAGCTGCGAGCATGATTTTCGGTTTATTTGGATCGATATTGATCGTGATCTCTTGGAGCATCTGGAGCCAACCGGTGTTGGGTGCATCGATTGCTTGTCCGGTTTTATCAGCAGTGGAGGAGCGGACGGTGCGTACTCCCAGTGCAAGAGCAACTAGAGTGCCTGAGAATGCCGTTGAGATTGGTTGCGTGATCGCAATTGTCATCGAGATCGAGAGCAAGAAAAGCCCGAGTATCCACATCAGTACACGCGAAATTTTTCCGATTTCGAGTTCCTTGTTATATGCAGAAGAAAGCACCGTCACAGTGATTGCGCCGGTAACACCCAGAACATAAAGTGATGCGAGTACTGTTACATCTTGTTCGACAAGGATCACGACAATGGGGATGATTACCGAAGCGATTAATCCAACCCAGGGTACACCTGAATAATTGAGTTTGGTCAACGATTTGGGGAGTTCATCATCCTGTGCCATCGCGAAGAACACGGAGACCATTGCCATTATCGCGGTGTTGGTCGCACTGAGGAGTAAGAGTCCAAAGGTGATACCCGCGATGGTGGCGAAGATGTTGCCGAATCCATCACCGAACATATTGGTCGCGGTTTCTTTGGCGATGATCCGCATTGATGCGTTTGTGTATTGCTCGACTGCATGTTCGTGCTCGTGGATGAGCTCGTATGCGTGGATGGATTCTTCAGGTAATGCGCTGAGTTCTTCTTTGGAGATATCGAATCCTGTTTCGATATTGAATGAGTGTTCGTAGTCTGCCGGAAGTGTTTCGATGAATGCTGAGCGTGTGTGCTGAAGTCTGAGCTCATCGGGTTCGTGCATGTCGATCATGGATGTGCTGAGCACAGTGAAAGAGAGTCCCGCGAGGGCGAGCCCGAAGATCATGTTGAGCCCGACGACTTCAAGCGCGACTGGCCAGATCGTTCGCTTTGCTTCTCTCTCAACGGGTTGTTTCATCAGCCCGGTCATGTTGGCGACTGCTTCTACCCCTGCGAGGGCGAGACAGATTTTAGTGAAATTCACCCAAGCATGGCCGGGCGAGGTTTCGAGGAAGTATGAGAAGGAGATGGTATCGATTCCCTTGATGAAGTAGGGGATCGAAAGTACTGCCATCACCGATGAGACGCCGAGCGCAACGAGGGCGATGATGAGTGCGAACTTGCCGGCACTTTTAGCGCCTAACCAGTTGACACCGCCGACGAGTACGATTGCAGCGACTGCGAGGGGGAGGACGAGCTGATTGGGGACATGAAAGTAATGGAATGCTTCGATGACGGAGATGGCTGCGGTCATGATGTACCCGCTGAGGAGCAGGGTTGAGCCAACAACCGAGAGGGTTGGGGATAACTGCCGTGCAGCGGTGTAGACACCACCGCCGTCGGGGAAGCATCGACAGATGATGGTGTATGCCCACGAGACAGCGAGCATGAGCAATCCGATAGCAGCGAGATAGACGACGGATGCGTGTGCGGTATAGAGGAATGCGAGCCCCAGGACATAGAGGCGTGAGGTGCCCCAGTCACCGTACAGGAGGGGACCGGCATGAATCCATCGGAGATTACGAGGTCTTGATTCTGTTACAAGCATGCATGTTCCTGTGTCCATGAATTAGGGCCAGAGAGTATAGAACCCTTGTTGGAAGATATTCGGACCTACAATCATCTCCCGATTCATTGCCGATGCTTGATCGGGTGTCCATTTCTTCCGATTGATACAATGGATGGTATTGATGGTTGGCGGATCTGTTGGGGGATTGGGTTGACAGAGCGGAGAACTCCCTCTATCTTGCCCGTCTAGTATAATGCCCCTGTATTTTGCCAATACACGATCTATATGAAACTAGTAGGGTACTCGGTACGAATAAGTTAAGTGATGCAGGTACAGCGAAATGGAACAAAACTCGTGAGTGATCAAGAGCACAATGACATTCAGCTTAGCGATGATGAGCCGATGTTCGAGAGCGAAAGCGCTCATGGAACTGGTTCTGACGATACCACACCCTTTGGTGCGGAGACCATCGGGAATGAAGATCCGATGACGGTTGCGGAAGCTGAAAAATCAATTATGGAAGTCACTAAAGGTGGAACCAATATTGATACGCTCATCGGCCGTCTTGTTGTGGACCAAGGGCTCGCAACTCCTGAAGAGGTGAAGCATTGTCTCACCCTAACTCGTACACAGGGTGATGGCGAAGTCTCTCCCAACAATGAGCATGACACCGCTCAATCATCGAGCCCACATGATACTGATTCGATGGCCAACTCGTTGGCGCAGGTGCTTGTCAATCGCGAGTATGTGACCAAACGACAGATCGCTCGATTGCGTGAAGCAATCGAAGCAGAACGCTCAGGATCATCAATCTCTGGGTACCGCATTCTTGGAAAACTCGGCGCAGGTGCGATGGCAACGGTGTACAAAGCGAAGCAGGTCTCGCTTGACCGGATGGTCGCGATCAAGAAGTTACCTAAGAAGTTCTCACAGAACCCACAGTTTATCGAACGATTCTTCGCGGAGGGTCGCGCAGCCGCGTCGCTCAATCACCCGAATATTGTCCAGGCGTTCGATGTGGGCAACGAGGGTGATCTGTACTACTTCGTGATGGAGTATGTCGAAGGACGAAGTGTTCATGAAGATATCGTGAAACACAAGCGGTTCAAAGAGTCGGATGCGATCGAGATTGGAATTCAGGTTGCAGAAGCGCTTGAGCATGCTCACGAGCGTGGGTTGATTCATCGCGATGTGAAACCGAAGAATATCATGATCACCAAAGATGATGTGGTTAAGCTCGCGGACATGGGTTTAGCTCGTGCGATGAGTGATGTTGAAGCAGCAGAAGCTGAAGCGGGGCGTGCGTTTGGTACCCCTTATTACATCTCGCCTGAGCAAATTCGTGGAGAAAAGACTGTTGGTCCACCTGCGGATATTTATTCGTTGGGTGTCACGCTTTACCATATGGTCACGGGCAATGTGCCGTTCGAGGGCAAAAATCCATCATCCGTGATGCATAAGCATCTCAAGAGCGAGCTCATCCCTCCAGATCATGTGAACCCTAAGCTTGGAGCAGGGATTTCGGAAGTCATCGAAATGATGATGGCCAAGCGGGTGAAAGATCGGTACCAGAACTGTTCGGATCTCTTGATTGATCTTCGAGCACTTAAGGACGGGCAATCCCCTCCATTAGCGCACAAAGATGTGTTCCATGCAGATGATCTTGCCACCGTCGCGGCAGAGGTCGCACAGGTAGAGACGGTGATTCCTGAGCATACACGCTCGTCGGGTGCATCGTTTACGGATCATTTCTTTTGGCCTCCATTTCTGGTGGTATTGGGTTTGCTGTTTGTCAGTGTGCTTATCAATATCCTGACCTAGTTATAATTACGCTTGAATCCGTGAAAGATGCGTCGGTCTGGGGCTTCTTTGCGTGGTTAAGAGGTATAGAGTACACTTGTATTCAGAAGAGCTCTGGGCATAGTGCCTAAGAGATTGCTCTTAAGATAGACGAATAGGACGAATAGAAGGAGTCGTGATATCGCTCGCAGACGATTTATTAAGGGTCAAGGCCCAGCTAACAGAACTCGTGTAAACCACATGATCCGAATCTCACCAATCCGTCTGGTTGACGAGAATGGTGAGCAGTGTGGACTTGTCGATACGCCAGAAGCAATGCGCCGAGCGCAAGCGGTTGGTCTCGATCTTGTTGAGGTTGTACCGGATTCTCGGCCACCGATCTGTAAGATCATGGATTATGGTAAGCACAAGTACGACCAGTCCAAGAAAGAAGCGAAGGCACGCCAGCATGGTGGTGAGCTCAAAGAAATCAGACTCGGTCGATCTCTGAAGATCGATCCGCATGATGTGAAGATTCGTGTTGATCAGGCTCGTCGATTCTTGATGGCAGGTCACAAGGTACAGATCGTTCAGCGATTCCGAGGCCGAGAGATTATGCATAAGCAGATGGGTGAGGAACGCATGTTCCAAATCTGTCAAGATCTTTCCGATGTCTCAAAGATCGACATGGCGCCAAAGGGTGTTGGTCGTGCGATTACATTGTTGTTGTCACCAGACAAGGACAAGATCAAGGCGATCCGTTCACGGATGATCCAAGAAGACAAAGAAAAAGAGAAGATCGAACTCGCAAGAATCGAAGCGGAAGTCGCGGCACAAAACGAAGCGGATGATCTCGCGGATGCTGCTGAGGATGCACAAGAAGAGATTGTGGGAGATAAAAAGCAGAAACAGAAGGGGCCTAAGGATAATCGGGCTTCGAATCCTGTGGATGATGAAATCGCAGATCTGCTTGGTTAATCGGATGAAGTTGATCTGATAAAATACAGAGTGAAACACAAGTCCCGGTATGAACCCGGGGCTTTTTTTATTGATAGAATCAGTGTATGAGTGATCTGGAAAAACAGACTCAGGTGACGATAGATGGTGAGCACGATACTGATCGTGGGTGGTTGTACACGATGACGATCCGATGGATTGATGGAACAACGAGCGATCATGAACTCACGCTCGCGTGGGTAGATCATGAGCATCTGGTAGGTGGGATGATTTCGCCGAGTGTGCTCGCAAAGTCTGCAGCGATATTGGCATGCGGATACCTCGGACAGGGGGAGATGCCTGCAAGGTGCGATGTGTCGAGTTTGCGAAGGATAATCCCGGACTTTGATGCGTCAGTAAAAGCGATGTAACTTATTTTCCATCTCGCTGGGCAAGTAAGGAATCAAGCGCTGATCGAAGACTCGCGTGGAGGTCTTTGTCTTGGTCAGATGCATTTGCGACGCGAGCGTTCCCGAAGTCGTATGCTTCGAATGGACCTTTCATCCGCTTGGTTGTATCTTCGGTATCGAATCGTGGGATGCAATGGCCGTGCAGTTCGGGGACTTGATTGCAGAGCACAAGGTAGTTGATGCGGTTTGAACCAGTTGCTTGCATGATCGCGTCTCCGAGAAGTGTGAGATCACTAAAAAACTGAGCGCGTTGATCATGACTTAGATCATTCGGGGATGAAACCACAGCATTTGAGCCTTGAAACTTCGGAAGGAGCATGCAGCACCCAAGGATTGCGTCGGGTTGGTATTTGCCCAGGATCGCATAGCCTGAGGGCATGGTTACCAGATATTCGGGATCTTTTCCTGCGATGATTCGAGCAACACGGTTGGAGATTGGGCCGGGTTCGATAGATGAGGTTGGGGTGGTCATGGGCAACTGTATGCGGCAATGCCCAAGAGTGTATTCGCAAGCGGAATGGATTGTGGTATACTTGGGTATGAAGTATTTCATTGGGCTTATTGTCATCTGCTTCGTCTCATTTGCACTCTTTGGCATGTCTCCTGAGCTTGAATCAAAGAGTAAGGTTTATATCTTCTCATATTTGATACAGGACGAACCGGAGTTGTTGAGTCAGGAAGACTTGCAATCTGCAGTGAAGGGGCACCGGAGTAATATCAATGCGCTCTCAGAGCAAGGGAAGCTCTTGATTGCTGGTCCACTCTTTGAACCAAAGATTGGCGAACTTTATAGCGGAATATTTGTATTTGATGTATCGAATGCAAAGGATGGGCTTGAGCTTTTTCAGACGGACCCTGCGGTGCAAGCAAAGGTCTTTAAACCTGAGATGTATGTGTTTGAGTGTGCTGATCCATTGTTTGAGTTGCCTCGACTTAAGAAAGAAGAGAAGGCTGCTCGGCTTGCAGACCCAGACATCCCTGATGCGTGGGAGGGGCGTGCGTATGTGCTCGCGATTGGTCCCAAAGACGCAGAGTTTGAACGCGACGATGCTGTGCTGATAGATGCGATCATGACACCGATTGATGATGAAGGTGCAGAAAGCAGCCGCATGTTGTTTTTAGATTTTGAAACAGTTGATGAGGTGCGTGAGCACTTCAAAGCAGAAGACATAGATGCGTGGTCATTTTATGGTTGGTATGGATCGAAGATGGTTGCAGAGATACGGGTTGAGTAGTTACAGCATGTTTTTAAGATACTGCCCGGTATAGCTTGTCTTCACTTTCGAAACTTCCTCTGGTGTACCTGATGCGAGCAGGGTGCCACCTTTGTCACCGCCCTCTGGGCCGAGGTCGATAATCCAGTCAGCGCATTTGATGACATCCAGATTGTGCTCAATCACGATCAGGGTATTGCCCGCATCAGCGAGGCGGTTGAGCACTACGATAAGTTTGTTAATGTCCTCGAAATGCAATCCTGTGGTTGGTTCGTCGAGGATATAGAGTGTGTGCTCGGAACTTGGAGTGCCGTCATGTCGGGTGCCTTTACCGAGTTCGGTAGCGAGTTTGACGCGTTGAGCTTCGCCGCCGGAGAGGGTCGTTGAGGGTTGACCCAGGGTGATGTATCCGAGCCCGACATCACGGAGGCAGGTGGTGAACCGGAGGATCTTTGGGTGATTCTCAAAGAAGGTGCATGCGTCTTCGACTGTCATTGCCAATACATCCGCGATGTTTTTGGACCGGTAGGTTACCTCGAGTGTCTCGCGGTTGTATCTTTTAGCATGGCAGACTTCACACTCGACAAACACATCGGGTAGGAAGTGCATCTCAATTTTCTTCATCCCTTGTCCTGCGCAAGCTTCGCATCGGCCACCGCCTTTGCTTGATGCGACATTGAATGAGAACCGTCCCGGTTTATACCCTCGGATTTTGGATTCTTTCGTGCTTGTGAACACCTTGCGGATGTCGTCGAAAATGCCGGTGTAGGTCGCGGGGTTCGATCGTGGGGTTCGACCGATTGGAGTCTGATCAACTTCAATGATGCGGTCGATGTGTTGCAATCCAGTGATGCGGGAATGGGCACCGGGTTTGGCTTTCGAACCCATGACATGTTGTTTGGCAGCTTTGAGCAGGATCTGATTGACGAGTGTTGATTTGCCTGATCCAGAAACGCCGGTGACCGCGAGCATGCCTCCGATTGGGAAAGGGACATCGATGTTTTTGAGATTGTTGTGCTTGGCGCCTTTTACGACCATCGCCTTTTTCATGTTCAACTTGCGGCGAGTCTCTGGGACTTCGATCTTCTTGCGTCCTGAAAGATAATCACCGGTGAGTGAGTTTTTCGCTTTGACGATATCCTTGATTGAACCTTGGGCAACGACAGTACCCCCGTGTACACCCGGACCAGGGCCGATATCAATCACATGATCAGCCGCACGGATGGTGTCCTCATCATGTTCGACCACGAGGACGGTGTTCCCAATATCGGTGAGGTGTCGGAGTGTGCGGATGAGCCGATCGTTGTCGCGTTGATGGAGGCCGATAGTGGGTTCATCAAGCACATAGCACGCGCCGACGAGTCCTGATCCGACTTGCGTCGCGAGTCGGATACGCTGTGCTTCACCACCTGAGAGTGTTGCGGTGCGTCGATCGAGTGAGAGGTAATCGAGCCCGACAGATTCGAGAAACTCGAGTCGATTGATGATCTCGCGGAGGATTGCTTCTGCGATGTGTGCGTGTTCGGTAGAAAGTTGCAAACCTCGGATATAAGCAATTGCATCAGTGATGTTGAGTCTTGCGAGTTCGGAGATATTCAGGCAGGTGCCATCGTTCTTTGGGCGTCCAATGATTGTTGGAGATCCTGCTTTGTTCATGTCTGCTTTGTGAGATGAATCAATCGTGACATGGAGCGCGGAGGTTTTGAGCCGATCGCCACAACATTTGGGGCAGACAATCTCTTGTTGGTATTGATGGAGATGATCCTTAACCCAGTTGGATTCTGTTTTGTGGAACCATGCATGGAGCATCGGGTATACGCCGTCCCATTGTTTGCGATATTTTTTCTTTCCGACGAGATGATCGTTGGCGTATTCTGTGCCGTGCATGAGCAGGTTGTAGAGGTCCTCACTCATCGCAGACAAATGCATGGATTGCGGGATTTCGAACGCACGGCAGAACTTGCGGAGCATCCTTGGATAGATCATCGCGCCTGGGCCGTTCTTTTTCCATGGTTGGATCGCGTTGTTGAGGATTGCGACATCTTTGTTTGGTACGACGAGTTCTTCCCCGAACTCGAGGATGACTCCAAGACCGTGGCATTCTGGACATGCACCGAAGGGTGAGTTGAACGAAAAGAGTCGAGGGGAGAGTTCGGATAATGAAATTTCAGGATGATCCGGGTCGGCAAAGTGTTCAGAGAACGCGTGGTCTGTCCATAGTTCGCGATCGTCATTGTCGTTGAGCGCGATGATGACGGCACCATCTGCGAGGCGCAGTGCAGCTTCGATGGATTCGACCAATCTTTGGCGGGCATCATCTTTGATGACAATCCGGTCGACGATCGCATCGATAGAATGCTTTTTGTGACGATGGAGATTGAGCGGGTTCTCGGTGTCTTCTTTGAGCGCATCGCGAATGTCGGTGATTTCTCCATTGACACGGGCACGCATCCATCCTTGCTTAAAAAAAGCTTCGAGTGTGTCTTTATGGAATCCCTTCTTCGCTCGCACAACCGGCGCGAGCACCATCAGGCGGGTGCCTTCACCGAATGCCATGACATGATCGACGATCTGAGTCGCGGAGGAGGATTCGATCGGTCGACCGGATCGAGCGGTGACGGTGCCGTTTTTCTTGGTTTTCGTCGGTGCCCACGAGCGGGGGGTACCACAACGCGCGAAGAGTAGACGGAGGTAGTCATAGATTTCAGTAGTCGTCGCAACTGTCGATCGCGGGTTGTGAGATGCAGAGCGTTGTTCGATTGCGATGGTGGGGGGGATGCCTTCAATTTCTTCGATGTCTGGTTTTTTCAACTGATCGAGGAACTGGCGAGCGTACGCAGAGAGCGATTCCATGTACTTGCGTTGCCCCTCGGCAAAGATCGTGTCGAATGCCAACGACGATTTTCCAGAACCGGACAATCCTGTAATGATGACCAGTTGATCGCGCGGAATATCAATGTCGAGAGATTTGAGGTTGTGCTCTTTGGCGCCTCGGATGCGGATGCATTTGGTAGAATCAATCTTGCGTGATTGTGTGCTCTTCTTTGCAACTTTCTTCTGAGGCTTCTTTTTTTGTGTAGCTTTTTTCTTTGATATCTTAGTCTGTAAACTCAAGGTTTCGTTTCCGTTTGAGGCGTGTTCGATTGCGGTACAGCAGGAATAGCTTGCTGAGGATTTGTTGTATTTTGACTCTGGGTCGCGTAATACTTCATCAGGTAGATCGAACCCAGGAGTATGAATCCGATGACCACGCCGCTGAGGTAGGTGCCGAGTTTGGATCGGAACTGCGCGGGGGTTGAAAGCCCGTTATCAGCGTTTGTCTGCTCGTAGATTTGCATGGGTGATGGTAGGGTCGTCACCTGTGATATGTAAGATCGGACTCAGCGTTTCTTCTTGGATCGCCCCTTGCGTGTGCCCGCGGAACCTGCTTGTCCTCGTTTGGGTTTAATCGCTTTGGCGAGTTCTGAGCGTTTGATCAGGATGGGGTAGTCTTCATCGATTTCACCCTCCGCAGCGATCAGATCTTTGACATGACTGAGCTGGTCACGGAGCAGTGCTGCTGCTTCAAACTCCATCTGCTGTGCAGCTTCGATCATATCTGATTCGAGAATTTTTACGAGATCACGAGCATCCAAGCTTGGATCATGGTCCCCTTCGGTTGCTTGCTTGGCAGCTTTGCGTGCTTCAAGTGTTGCGTTGATCCCTGATCGGATTTCTTTCTTGACAGTGGTGGGGGTGATGCCGTGTTCTTCATTGTAAGCAATCTGCTTCACTCGTCGGCGCTCGGTTTCATCCATCGCGGTCGCCATCGCTTTGGTGATTTTGTCAGCGTACAGGATGACCTTCGCGTCAACATTGCGTGCTGCTCGTCCCATCTGCTGGATGAGACTGGTTGCGGATCGCAGGAATCCCTCTTTGTCTGCGTCGAGTATGGTGACGAGGGAGACTTCTGGAAGATCTAAACCCTCTCGCAGGAGATTCACACCTACAAGAATATCAAACTCGCCTGCTCGGAGATCGGTCAGAATTTCAAGCCGCTCGAGTGTTTCGATGTCGGAGTGCAAATAGCGAACACGCAAACCCTGGTCAGAGAGATAGGTGGTAAGGTCTTCGCAAAGTCGTTTGGTGAGCGCTGTTACAAGCACCCGATCACCCGATGCAACACGATCTTTGCACTGCTCTAAGAGATCAGGAATCTGCCCTGAAGCGGGACGAACCTCTACTATGGGGTCAACAAGTCCAGTAGGGCGGATGACTTGTTCGACGATTTCGCCTTGCGTTTTTTCCAGTTCGTAGGGTCCTGGCGTTGCGCTTACATACATAATCTGCGGTGCGATCGTTTCAAACTCTTCAAATCGTAACGGGCGATTATCGAGACAGCTTGGTAATCGAAATCCGTGTTCAACCAGGACTTCTTTGCGGGCTTTGTCGCCGTTGAACATGGCGCGGACTTGGGGGAGCGTGACATGGGACTCATCAATAATGAGCAACCAGTCCTTCAGGTTTGTTCGAGAGATTCCGAAGCGCTGGGCATCTGCTTGATGATCCCGTCCATCGTTCTCGACATCAGTTTCCTTGGTGGTGCTTGCGCCCGGTGCGTAATCGAAATAATCCATCAGGGTGAATGGGCGTTCGCCTGGTTGTCGGCCATCCATATAACGCGAGTAGTTTTCGACGCCTGAGCAGTATCCGATCTCTTCGATCATCTCTAGATCATATTTTGTGCGTGCGAGCAGGCGCTGTGCTTCGAGCAGTTTGCCTTCATGACGAAGGTGCATGACGCGTTCGTCCATTTCGGTGCGGATTGAAGTGATAATCTCTTCGAGCTTATCCTCGGGCATGACATAGTGAACCGCGGGGAAGAGGAAGTATTTGGATTCTTGTGCGAGGAGTTCGCCGCTGGTTGGGTTGATGAGCTCGATTCGATCGATCTCATCTCCAAAGAGTTCGATGCGGACCGCAAATTTTTCATATGCAGGCCAGATCTCGATTGCATCCCCGCGTGATCGGTACTGTCCGCGTTGGAACTCGATCTCGGATCGTTGGTATTGCATCGCATTGAGTGCAAGGAAGAGCTCGCGTCGTGGGAGATGCATCCCGATGTTGAGTGTATAGACCTTCTCTGAGTAGGCACTGGGTGATCCCAGGCCGAAGATACAGGAGACAGATGCGACGACGATGCAATCTCTGCGTTGAATCAGGTTCGATGTTGATGCAAGACGGAGTTGATCGAGATCATCATTACGGGCAGAGTCTTTTTCGATGTAGATGTCGCGTCCTGGGATATATGCTTCAGGTTGGTAATAGTCGTAATAGGAGACGAAGTAGTTAACTGAGTTGTTGGGAAAGAATGCGCGGAGTTCTTCGAAGAGCTGTGCTGCGAGAGTTTTGTTATGGGAGAGGATGAGCGTAGGTTTACCGGTTCTCGCGATGACATTGGCCATCGTGAATGTTTTTCCAGTACCCGTTGCGCCGAGCAGGCAGGTGGATTTTTGCCCACGATTGATCGCATCTGTCAGCGCTTCAATCGCCTGAGGTTGATCACCAGCGGGAACAAACTCGGATACAACTTCGAAGGGTTTGTTTGGTGTGGCCATTAACAGATTCTAGGGTCATTAAGTTGTTAGAGGTAGAAGCAAAGGTGTAGGTTAACCGCCCAATGCCGATTGAGGGATGGAATTCTTGTTTGACTGAAGCCAGTTTCGAGCATCTTGGATTGTTGTGTAGGCATCATCTCCGATGCTGTCAGGGACAATATCGAGATGAAGGGCACCAGCTTTCTTTGCTCGTCTGTTAACATCTGCAATTTGTGTAAGTGCCTGAAGCATAATATCACATGCAATGATTGATGCGGAACTTCGCTTTCTCCAAAGCTGGACCGAAGTGCCTTCAGGAACCCGTAAACCATTGCGTTCAATATGATATCTGTAATCGGAGAAACTCTGTGGAGCATTGAGTTCGAAATCTTCGCGAGCATCCGCGAATGTGTCTATTGCAAATTTGAATTTTTCCGTAAGCTTGATGCGTTCCTTTGAGGAGGCGTCCATGATGCGTTTGCCCATGCCTGGGACTTCGCTCCAGTTTTGGAGTCCAAGAAGTTCGCCAAGTTCATTTGGTTCACCTGTGAACTCGGTTGCCATGCCGATTTGTACCATTTGTCCCGCACGGATAGTGAGGATTGTTCCTTTCGAGTCGATCTGTTGAGCATTTGCGCCGCTTGGCCTTGAGGCAAAGACTTTGTTTTCATCATCAAACCAAACTTCTGCATCGAGTACGACCATCGCCCGGAATATTTCAGGTGGAAAACCCTTTGATTCTGCTCGGGCAGCGATCTCCGCGGCCCAGATTGAGTTGAACTTCGCATCTACCTCAGTTGCGCCAGATGTATTGTCTTCCGAGTAAGCAACAGCTCCGCCGACCCGTGCATCTGGGCGAACAAAGATGTCATCTGCGGCAGCAACATACACACTCGCGGCGGAGATCGCGCCCTCTTCAACAAGGGCATGATAAGTGAGTTCTTCGTCGAACTCCTTGAGGACTTTCAGGGTTTCGACCGCGTCGTAGACAAAGCCGCCCCCCGAATCGATGGTGAATACGATGTGATTAATTTTTCGGCGTTTGGCTTGGTGGAGAGCTTTTCTGAGTCCATTCGCGTTGGTTTCAACTCCGATCATGCCGATCACGGGGATGACCATAAAAGGAGTCCTGTCTGCAGCACTTACTCTCATCTTTGTAGACTGTTCCCGAATAGATTCGCGTGATGTCTTATTGGAATCATTCTCGGAATCAGTATCGAGATCCTTCTTAGACTCCGATGGTTTTTCCTCGGCAGGAGTTTCAACCGCTTTGTGTTCGATGGATTTCACTTTGTACCGTGGGAAGGTCTTGGTCGTTTTAATATTGGCGATGGTGATTTCGATGACCACTTCCGCGCGATTCTCTTTGGTGATCACCCCCTCGTAGACGGTGCCGTCCTTGAGGGTGAGAATATCAGCACTGCATAAGGATGCAGTGAATGCGAGAAACGCGATGAAAAGCACGATCATATGGCGATGTATCATGCTCGGAGTGTATCAGGTAGAGCGTTGATTTGGAAGGGGTTTGATCGTGATTATTGCGATTCAATTGCAGGGTTTTCTTCACGCATAGACGCGAGGGCGGCACGCAACGATCCCGATGGTTTAACCTCTTCTGCTTGAGGCTCATCATACATCTCGGATTCTGAAATTTTTTCAGGTGGAGTGTCTTTGATCGCTTTGGCATCAATGTGCCCGTCTTCGCCCACTTGATCGAATCGAACTTCTACGCGTTTGGAGACGCCTCGTTCTTGCATGGTCACGCCGAAGAGTTTGTCCGTCGCTTGCATGGTCCGCTTATTATGGGTGATTACGATGAATCGGGACTGCTTGGCAAAGATATCGAGGGTTGAACAGAACCGTCCGACATTTGCTTCGTCGAGTGCGGCATCAACTTCGTCAAGCACACAGAAACAACTTGGTTTCGACCGGAAGATCGCAAGGAGCATCGCAACCGCGGTCATCGTCTTTTCGCCGCCTGAGAGTTGGTTGATTGAACGGGGTTCTTTTCCTGGTGGTTTAGCGATCACTTCGATACCAGATTCGAGTAGGTCAATTTCGTCGGTTTGAACCTTCTGTCCATCGATCTCTTTGATCAATGGCATGAGCCGTACTTCTGCTCGCCCGCCGCCGAAGAGTCGGCGGAACATGCCGTTGCGTCCACCAAACTCTTGTTGGATGGAGGTAAATACTTCGCCAAAGTTCGTGCGAGACGCTACATTCAGTTTTTCGATGAGGGTCGCGAGTTTGATCCGAGCTTCGTCGATGTCCTTGACCTGTGAGATGAGATCGTCATTGCGTTCGGTCAGGTTGGATTCTTCTTCGATCGAGTTGATATTGACATTGCCGAGTTTTTTGATCTCAGATTTGAGCACATTGACACGAGCTTGTGTCGGATCAATTTCGACTCGTTCGATGATGATGCCATCGGAATCATCCATCATCATGTGACGATATTCCGGGTAGTCGATGACAAGATCCATGCCGAGATCTTCGAGGGTTCGCTCTTCGATGTTCTCGCGTTTTACTTCTGTTTCGCGTTTGGCGAGTTCGATTGCATGGAAGTCTCGTTGGAACGCTTCTGCCATATCGCGGACATTGGCGAGTCGACCAGATATTTCGCGGACGCGTTCTGCGGTCTCGCGGACAAGTGCAAGCTTGCTCGCAGCGTCTTCTTCATACTGCTCGATCTGGGAGTGTGCTTCTTTCTCTTGATCGATTGATTCTTTCGCGACGCGTTGATGTTCATCGAGAATCGCTGCGGTGCGTTCGATGTGGCGCTGAGCAAGGGCGCACTGGCGTTCGGTTTCGTCGCGTTGATTTTGAGTTGCTGAATGTTGGCGTTGTTCAGAGCGGAGTTGTTCGTGCAGGGTTGATGCTTGGACGCGTGCGGTTGAAACTCGCTCGTTCGCTTCTTCGAGGGTCTTCTCGATGGTTGAGAGTTGTTCCTGTGCACTCTGTGCACGAGACTGTTGTTCGACCAAGAGCCCTTCGAGCTTGGTTGCACGATCGGTAAGGTTTGTGCGTTCGGTAGTGATCTCGTCGATGCGGGATGCGATGGACTCGTGTTCATCGTTTGCACGCTCGATTTCGCGTGTGAGACGATCGAGATCGGTCTGATGGCGATCAAGCGTGTGTTGATTTTTCACCAGTTCTTGCTTCGCGTTTCCTATCGATGTGTGACGGATCGAGCGTTGTTCTGCAAGTTTGGCAGCATTGGCATCGATCGAACGGAGCTCATTTCGTTTTGTTTCGAATACATCAAGGTGATCTGTAAGCGTCGCAGAAAGCTCATCGAGTTCAGCTCTGCGAGCGAGCAATCCAGCAGCTTGGGAGTCATTGGCAGGCCCTGCGCACACTCGGCCATCGGGTTCGACGACGGTGCCTGCAGCGGTCACAAAGCGAGCCTGAATTGAGCGAAGTGGACCCGCAGCTAAGAGCATCGCGGTATCGAGATCCGCGACCAAAAGCGTCGTTGAGAGCACACGATCGAGCAATGCTTCGACGCGTGGGTCATGGTGACGCGAGGTGACAAGAGTCCGTAGGCGTGTGATGCGAGGGCCTGCAATTGCGGCGAGTTGGTTGAGTGCCATGTCCGAGGGCGCTGTGACATTGTCGAGTCCAGTGAGCGGCAAGAAAGTGACGCGACCTGGCAATGATTCTAGTTCATCGGCGCTGGGCATCGCAGAGAGGGATTCCACAACGACTGATTGCAACGCATCTTCGAGTGCTGATTCGATCTGTGCGGCGTGATCCTTGGGTACTTCGATGAGTTCAGCGAGCGGGCCAATGATCCCAGAGAATCCATCCTCGTTGTCTTTACGGTTGAGGACTTCGCGCACCGCGTCGTCAAGACCTACCCGAGATTTGACCATCTCTTCGAGTGTAGAATGTCTTGTTTCGAGTCGAACGCGTTGTTCGTCGAGCTCGTCAACGAGTTCTGCGAGCGCCGAGCGGGCGGATCCGACGCGTTCTTCTGTTGATGCGATCTTGGTTAACTCCGCATCGAGTGCTTCGATGCGTGTGTTGAGCGATTCGATGCGCTGGGTGGCTGCAGATATTTGGATCGACGCGTTGTCGCGATTGGATTGGAGTTCCTCGGCGCGGACGACCAGTTTGGAGCCTTGTTCTTTGATCGATTCGAGGCGCCGGTCATCAGATTGAACACGGGTAAGCAGCGTCGCGTGTTCGCGTTCGATTGATGCGCAGGTGGCGCGAGATTCATCGAGGGTTTGCCGATGGGATGCAGATGCCTTCGATGATTCGTGCTTTGTTTCGTTCGCTTTGTTGAGTGTTGATTGCGCTTCTTCGAGTTGTTGCTCAAGTGTCTCAACAGCTTGTTGATGATTGGCAAGTGACGCATCGAGGGCGATGAGTTTCTCGTTTGAATCTGCAAGTCTGGTTGTTTCGAGTTCAACGGATCGGGCAGCTTCTTCGATCGCGCGGATGGTCATCTCTCCGCGTTGTTGTGCAGATTCTGCCTGATGCCGAGCTTTGGTGAGCAACGCTTCTACTTCACGCAGCGCACGGGTGCGTTGGTGGTGCTGCTCGTTTGCTTCATTCGATTCGTCCTCTGCTTGGCGCAGTGCTTCTTCGGTGTTCCTGCGTTCGTCTTCTAAGGAAGAAATCTGTGAGGTAAGCCCTTCCAAGCGTCTTCGGATATCGTCGTAGAGTTCGAAAGCGAGCGCCATGCGCAACGAACGGTATTCGCTATCGAGTTCTTGGAATCGGCGTGCTTTGGATGCTTGCCCTTTGACCATACGGAGTCGGCGTTCGGTTGAATCGAGCTGCTCGCGGGTACGGACAAGGTTTGTTTCAGTTTTCTCTAGTTTTCGGGTCGCTTCTACCCGGCGTTGACGATATTTTGCGATGCCGGCAGCTTCTTCAAAGATCACTCGGCGTTCGGTCGGAGACGCAAGCAACATCCGGTCAACCTTGCCCTGTTCGATAATTGAATATGCGTCGGCACCAATACCGGTATCAAGGAACAAGTCGCGGATGTCTTTGAGTCGAGCAGTCCGGTTGTTGATGATGTACTTCGATTTACCATCTCGGTAGAGCCGTCGTTCAACCGCGACGACATCTGCATCAATCGGGAGCGGCCGACCAATTCGGGAGCGTTGGGTGATGATCGCTGCAGCTTCAGATTCGCCTTCTTGGGTTGCACGATCCGCATCCTCTTGAGAAGCGTGGACTTGTTCTGCGGTCGATTCTTCTGCAAGTTCGTCGAGTTGGTTTTCGATTTCGTCCGCTGATAACTCAGAAGTTGTTTCAGATGGAGTTTCAGGTACTTCGATTGCCTCTTCGACTGCTTCAAGAATCGGGTCTTCAACAGGTGCCGTAGTACCAGCATGATCGGAGAGTGATGCGATGAGTTCTTTGGTGAGCTTTGGATTTTCAAAAGTCAGGGTGACCGAGGCCATCCCGGATGGTTTGCGCCCGGCGGAACCCGCAAAGATCACATCGATCATTTCTTTGCCGCGAAGTGATTTCGAGGACCGTTCGCCGAGTACCCACTTGATCGCGTCGACAACATTGGATTTGCCACAGCCGTTGGGTCCTACGATGCCGGTGATTGGGTCAGAAAAGTTGAAGGTTGTTTTATCCGCAAAGCTTTTGAACCCGTTCACTGTGAGTGACGAGAGCCGTAGACCCGCGGCACGTGCGAGTGCGGGATTCGCCGTCAGCGTCGACCCAGTTTGGGTATCGTTTAGAGTGGATTGTGTGTTTGCTTGTACCATAATCAGCGCAACCTCCGTGTCGGCTGGTCTTTATGAATGATCAAGTGCGGACAGGAGGTGTCTGCGTTTGATAACTCCGTCGGATCCTCCGACGGATAGGTTTGAGGGATTGTATCAGATTTAGATGCATTTTGCGCGTAAAAACAAGCGGAAAATCTCTGTTCCAAGCGGGCTTGTATCTCACTATGAACACTCTGTATCGAGCTTGAGGCAATGAGTGAAGCAGGGGACTTACATCGTGCCTACTATCGAGCAGTATGGGCAAAGATATTTGCCCCAGTGTATGAGTTAGATTGACAAACGAGCAGACTTGCCGTCCTTTGAGGAACAGCTGATATGAGCACCCCATCCGATCGCGTATATTCAGAATCACACGAGTGGCACAAGATTGATGATGACATCATCACCGTCGGATTGACTACTTTCGCGGTTGATCAACTGACGGATGTCACCTTTGTAGAAATGCTCGCAGAAGGAACAGAAATCGAGCCTGGAGATTCCCTAGGGGAGGTCGAATCAGTGAAGACGACCTCTGATATCTACTCAGCCGTCGGTGGAGAAATCATCGAAGTCAACTCAAGCTTGGATGACCATCCAGAGATGGTCAACAGCGATCCCTACGGCGATGGTTGGCTTGTCAAAATCAAAATCACCGATCAGGGGAACCTGGGTGACTGCATGAGTGCCAGCGAATACGACGCATCATTGTAATACGCAATGATCAGGTAAATATTTAAAGGATGTACATCTGAGGTAATCAGGAGTATGTCCTTTTTTATGCGGTTTTGCCTATGAAATCATCTTGATTGATGCGATCGCCAAGATCAAAGCAATGGCTAACTTCAGGTGGGGGAGTTTGAGCTTATGGGCGAGCATGGCACCTAGATACGCACCACCCAGGGCACCAAGTCCCATTGGTAACGCGAAATACAAGGCTTCAACAACACTGAGCCCTAAACCGGGGAGCGTGTACATCTTCATACTTGCACCAATGATTGAACTGATCCACATCGTGCCAGCACTCCCCGCGATGGCATGACGAAGTGGGAGTTTGGTCAAACTAAGCAACGGAACGAGCAGGATTCCTCCGCCAATCCCGAGGTATCCTGAGATTATCCCAACTAAGAGTCCAACGGTGATCATCTTCCATACAGCAGGGGAGGGGGAATCTTCTGGAAAATCGGGAACCTTCTTGATTGCCGTGACAATGTTGTACAAGCAGTAGAGCCAGATGAAACCAGCAAACGCGTACAGGGACCAGCTCCCCTTTGAGCCGCTGGATAAAAGCACCCCGATGATCATCCCTGAGGCCATCGATGGGATCAAAGCAACAAGTACATCTTTACGGGCAGCTTTCTTCTTGGCATGAAGGATACTTGAGGACAATGCAACAATGACATTGACGCACATTGCTGCGGCCATGTAGATATGGTGCTCGGGTTTGGAATCTTCGTCAGAATATCCCCAGAACATGGCAAGGGCAGGGATCATGATGATCGATCCACCCAGCCCGGCCAAACCCCCAACGCTTCCGGCGACAAGTCCGACCAATATCCGGAGGAGAATCTGTTCTATGGTCATAAATGGCCTTTATATGAGTTCTGATGAGCGCGTACCGTATATCAGAATGATATCGGACATACTTACTTCTGATTGTTCGCCTTGGTTGGGTTATGTCGGCATAACCATAGACCGATATCGAAACATCGTCCCGAATCCAAGCACAAGCAATGGATTCGGTATACACTCAGTCTCCAGAGGGCAGGATGCCCACTGCGAGCCAAGTGCAAGTTTCTTGTTCAATCACAAGATCATTGCACGGTTTACTTCGGAAGGAACCGTCAGTCAAGCATTTGCTTGACGCTTTAGATTCATCATTCAGTTTATTCTGGATTAGATGCAGATGAAGTTCCATTCGAAGATTTGAACAGAGGCTCAACCCTTGAAAACACAAACCAAGACAAGAAGTACGCTCTCGCGAACAGGTCGTGTCGTCAGTCCAGAGATCACACTGTGGATATGTGCATTGACGATCGTGATCGCATCTGCAATCTGGACCAAAGAACGAGGATCACTTCCAGCACTCGCAGGTGTCCATGCAGTGAGTCCGATGGATTCAGCCGTGACCCCTTCTATCAAACCCGTTGCACTCACAAAGCAATCAACTTCAGTAGATTCAACTGAAACTGAGACAACTCCAGAAGTCACAGTTGAGATCGTCGATGCAGAAGAAGCGGGGATTGATACCTCGATCCGTTGGTTCGATGGCAAAGCAGTCCGTCCAACCAAAGTCATGTACATGACGGTCACCGGATATTCACCCGATGCAAGGTCCTGTGGCATCTACGCAGACAACAAGACAGCAACCATGAACTCCGTCTGGACCAACGGCATGAATCTCGTTGCTGCAGATCCTAAGTTGCTCCCATACTGGTCGATGATTTCAATCCCAGGATATGCAAACTCCGAAATCGTTCCCGTCCTCGATTGCGGCGGCGCCATCAAAGGCAACCGGCTCGACCTCCTCTACCCAACCCACGAGATCGCATTGCAGTGGGGTGTCCGTGAACTCCCGATTACGATCTGGGAGTATGTTGAGACAGAGTGATATCAAGTGAACTGTTCCATTAGACTGATCACACGAACGATTAGAAAGCTTCGATATGTTCAGATTTCCAGGTAGTGGATCTGCAAGTCGCGGGATTCTCTCGCTGCTTATGGAAACGCCATACCTCGCGTATGCGTTCTTGGTCGCGTTGATCGCCTGTCTCTTGTTTTACATGCTCGACAAACACAAACTCGTTGGTGTCGTCCAGATCATCCTCGGAGTGTGTATTGCTGGCGTGATTATTTTCCGGAACGCCCAAGGGCACGGCTGGGAATATGCACTTGTTTGGATATTCGGCGTTGTTGGATGCGTCACCTATTGGCTTTCCACACTGATCAATAAAGAGTATTCTATTTTTTAGATTTCACCCAACAGTGCTTTGCACAAGTTCGGACTGTGACACGCATTTCTGTTTCAAATAAAAAGCCCCCAGACAGACTAGGGGCTTCAAGAAAATCAAATGTATCAGATCACTGGGGAGTATCTGCTCTTAACATCCTGATGCAAGCATGTTTGTGAATGCTGTGACATCAAAGAAATCGAGATTCCCATCGCCTGTAAGTTCTGCCTTTGCTCGTTCTGCAGGGTCAGATGAAGTAAACCAGGCGGTGTAAATATCTGTGTCGAGGGTATCAATAAAGCCATCGCCGTTCAGGTCTGCAATACAACTCACTTGGTCGAGAATATCACTGTCTGAAGTGTTGATGGTGCCGTTACGAGACAGATCTGCCCAGGGTAAGTATCCAGGGTCATTCGAGGTCATGCCGTAGGAAAATGCAATTTCGACACGATCAAAGTAGTCGATGACACCATCCCGATTCACATCCATATACTCGAAATCCGCTGTGCTTGTGGTTTCACCTGAGTACTCGACATGCGCGGTGCCCGCTGGTGGGGTGAGATTGATAGTTACATTCCGTGTGGCACATTGGACCCCATAGGCACATGCCTGAGCAAAGGGGCCTCCAACTGTAGGGTCATCATAGAGATCACCTGTGATGCTCAAATGTCCATTGATGTTGCCGTTATAATCACTGAAAACCAT
This sequence comes from uncultured bacterium, assembly GCA_963976235.1. Taxonomy (GTDB): domain Bacteria; phylum Planctomycetota; class Phycisphaerae; order Phycisphaerales; family UBA1924; genus UBA1924. The sequence goes on along the minus strand of CAXBJM010000002.1, from coordinate 322,025 downwards.
GCCTTGAAGTGTTTCAATACCGAGACTCACATCGTTGGAATCGAAATACTCAATAGTGACTGATGTAAACTCATCATTACGAATTATATCAGGAGTCAGTGATGAGCCTGAACCGCCTTGGAGTGCGAGGCACGGCCCGCTATAGTTATCTCCGTCAATGTCCATATCCATTGTTACTTCGATACCAGTTATGGAACCACTCTGCCCGAGTGGCCATGCGGCTGCCCATGATGCGGCGACCCAACCTGTACCGTACGGGTCACATCCTGGAGGGCAGTCTGGGTCTGTGGTTGTTCGTGAGTTAAGCACACTTGTGTTGACTGATATTGTGCTTTTCAGATGATTTGTTGACAGTCCCAGTCCCACACCGGTGTAGGCGCTAGCGACAGTACAACCCTGCCCTACGCATTTAACAAGGGAGTCACTGGCTTTTGCATGCGCGCCTGCATCGGGAGTTTCCCCGAGGAATGGATCTGGGTCCAAATCACTATCGGTATGTGGGGAATCTGTGAAACATGATACCCCTTGTGTACTTGCGACAGCTGATGCAACAGTTACAGAGTTAGCAACATCTACCGCAGTGTTATACTCTGTTACAATTTTCAATAGAGTACTCCGGCTCGATTCACGGTAATGCCAGTCGCCGTCGGCTAGGCCAGCGGCGTTGAGTAGGATAATTGGGGTTAAAGCTGTTGTTAATGCAATCTTTTTCATTTCAGTCTCCGAAAATTTGACAATAAAACAATACAACAAACACATGTTTGCTGAATACGACATATTGAACATATTGGTTTCGATAGTAATGTATCAAGTTCTTTGAAACATTGGGAGAATGATTTCAATTTTGATAACTAAATTGCCTAAATTAACACGACGATTATGAAGTGTGAATTTGTGATACTGTGTAACTATTGAAGGAGTAATAATTTGCGTCGAAACATACACCTAGTTCAGGGGGGCGCAATTTTTTCGCCATCCGCATTCTGGGCAGCCGTTCACAGATACATATTCAAGGTCATAGCTGCACACAGGGCATTGACCTTTTCGCATTCGTCGAGCATGGCGAAAGGCGCGTTTGATCGAAAGCAATCCCGCAATGATCAGCGCCCAGAAAAATGTGTTGATTATCAACCCCGTCCAGATGGGTTGATATGGAAATGCGATAGATCCACTCATCGCACCGGGTTTGGTGATTGGGAGTCCAACGCCGCCATGTGCCTTGCTTTTGAATGAGTTATCGATATTGGAAACTGATTCGTTGTACGCACCGCGCACTCGGTGGCTCAGTGCTGGCCAGCCGTACTTGATCTCAGCGAAAGACAACATGTCTGTTTGCGCGGGTGTCTCTGAATCTTGTTCCGTGTCTTGTGTTGTTTCAAGACCCCGGAATGTCTCTCGCAGATTTAAAAAAGTCAATGTAGTTGAACCAACCGGTTTCACAGGTTCCCACGCCCACCAGAGTTGCATTGGAGGCCCTGCTACTCCCAGACGCCGGGGGGGTGGCGTTCGGCGCTGTGTTGAATACTGTTGCTCCCACACACCGACCCATCGTGAATCGTAGAGAAAATAAGTAATCGCCTTGGGAGAGCGAGGCATCGCGGTTGATTGCTGACTATATGAAAAACGACCCGGTCCGATCCCATGAGGTATAAAAGCCAACGAGGATGCAACGACCCAAGACATGACAAATCCAAGCACAATGGGTCGCGCGACAAGCGGCAGTATGTGCTTGAGCTTTCTCATGATTTGGATATCGGCGCTTTGTGCCATCCACATTCAGGGCAACCCAGTGTGTTGTCATAGAGCAGGTCATACGCACACATAGGGCACTTGCCTTTGCGGAATCTGCGCGCATGACGGAAGGATCGCTTGGCCGAGATGAGAACCCAAAAGACGATTGCATAGAACAGTATGTTGGACATCAAGCCGAGCCAGAGCGGGATGTAGGGCAGATAGATGAGTTCTGCAAAGGGCAAGCGTTGATCTCTGCGATTCCAAACGCTTGCCGTGTAGGGTGGAATTTCTTGAGTAATGATCCCGTTTGCACTCAGTTTTTCTTGCCATCCGGTGCTGGGTGTTCGCGATCTTCTATAGGCCGCGTGTGTTTCGTGGCTCATGAAGGGAAAGCCATACCTTAAAATTGCATACTCGGTCAATTGGATCCCGGATGAATCACTTCTGAACTCTTCTTTAAGATTAATCCATTGCCAGTTCACACCAAGCCTTTGCTCGTTAATCGTCAGCATCCACCAAGGCGATGATAGTTCAGCCGAAGTGCCGATGTTTGCGATACTCTGGCTGCGTGAGTCCACAAAGTATTGTACTTCTTGCACACCGATCCATCGGCTATCCATAATGGTTAAGAGTTCTGGTGTCGGTTCATTGGAAGGGTCGTAATCCTTTGGATATACCCGATCCCCAATGCCTTGGAATGGATTTGAGTATCGAACAGACCAACTGAAATAGCCTGCATAAGTTACACGAGGGACCATCGCCAAACCCCATGCGACGAGCCAAGCGGTGATGAATCCAAGTACAAGGTAGAACAGCGTTCGTTTGATGATTGCTGTGATGACCTTGCCCATGTTTTTCATACGAGCACGCTACCAACAAGTTCGGTGATGGTCGATGCACCCATTTGGGTGACCCATCGATCGAGTCCTTTGGTGACTTTGAGTCCGGTTCGTGGATTTGCAAAGCTCCCCGCGCCGATCTGGACAGCGCTCGCACCTGCGAGGATAAACTCCGCAGCGTCGTGCCAGCGGGTAACACCACCGACCGCCATGATCGGTATGTCTGCATCCTTGGCAAACTGCGAATACACCATGTGCACCAATCGGACGACGATCGGATGGATCGCGGGGCCGCTGAGTCCGCCGGTGGTGTTGGAGAGGATCGGTTTGCGTGTGTGGACATCGATTCCCATCGCAGGGACGGTGTTGGTGAGTGTGAGGCCGTGCCCCCCTGATTCAATCGCGACCTTGGCAAGGTCCACAATTGTGTGAGGGGTGCCCACGGTGATCGGTGAGAGCTTCACAAACAACTTGGTCGTGTTGAGTGTTGAAGATACCGCGCCGATAAGTTCGGCAAGCGCACCCGGATCAGCGCCAAACTCTAACCCTGAATGCACATTGGGGCACGAGACATTGAGTTCAATCAGATTGATGTTTTCAACGACATCCATTGCTTGAGCGATTGCGACATAGTCTTCGATGGTATCGCCTGCGATAGAACCGATGACCGAAGTGGGGACGCTTGCAACTCTCGGTGCGATGTCGCGATTAAAGGTTTCGAGTCCAGGGTTTGCGAGCCCAATTGCATTGATCATCCCCGCGCGGGTAAAGGTGATGCGTGGAAAGGCATTGCCTTCGCGTGGTTCTTTGGTGATGGATTTGGTAACCACTGCTCCGATCTGGGAGAGCTTGGTCACATCATTCATCTCATCGAGCATCCCCGCGGTTCCTGCAGCGAGGACAACAGGCGTTCGGAGAGATAGGCCGGCGAGGTTGGTTGTAAGCCGAGAGGATGTGGGCATGTTCGATTGTAGGTTCGATGAGTCCGCGTTGATGATCTTCGATTGCGATATGAGTTACTCAGTCCCGATCAATCGCGAGATGCGTTCGCGGGTGAGTTTTTCGAGCAGATCGACAACCCCTTGCAGGTCGTGCTGGGCGGTATCAATCCGAATCGCGTCATCCGGACAGACCAATGGGCCGTCGGAGCGGGAGGAATCTGTCTTGTCGCGTTTGATAATGCGTTGGCACATTTCTTCGAGGCCGACTGATTCTTCAAGCCCGAGTTGGGCGATCCGTCTTTGGGCGCGGACTTCAGGGTCTGCATCGAGGTAGAACTTGATCGCAGCATCCGGGAATACCACCGAACCTTGGTCGCGTCCCTCGGTGACGAGTCGGGGATGTTGAGCGCCGATGACGCGCTGCTTGCGGACCATATGATGTCGGAGCTCGCCGATCGTTGCAACGAAAGAGACGAGTCCGGTGACATCCTCGTGACGGATTCGATGATCGATCGGATGATCCCACGCGAGGATTGTCGGCGGGTCTTCTTGCCAATCAAAGTGAAGATCCGCGCCAAGGACCGTCGAGACGAGTTCGCCAATATCATCTTCAGGAATTTTTCGATCGATCATGATCGCAGCTGCTGCACGATACATCGCGCCAGTGTCGAGGAAGTCGAGTCCAAGTCGTGCAGCAAGTTGACGAGCGACGGTGGATTTGCCGGTGCCGGCGGGGCCGTCGATTGTGATGATGACCGGGTGATACTCTGGCACTTCGATCCCCAATGGTTTGCAAATGGGTTGGGCTTTGGACTCAATAATTGACGACGGAGCAGTTGAGTGAGTAACTGATTTGAGAGGCGATACACATGCTGGTTCAACTGGTGTCTGTGTTGACGACATGGTGATCCCCCAAACATGGTGACTATTGCGAGAGCGACTCGATTGCATCAAGGATTGCTTCGCGGGACTGGAGCACACCTAGTGTACCATCTCCCCCCCCCCTGTAGTCAAGTGCAATATTCCCATCGAATCCGACAGCTTTGATCGCTGCAACCAAAGGCGGCAGGTCATACCCAACATGAATCGGTGCGGGTTCTTCATCCATAGCGCCTAATTCTGCAGCAAGAGCGTCTAATCCAGTTAAACCGTCCATGTCATCAGTGATATCGGGAACAGATTCGACAGGTTCACCCGGGATGAACTCGAGTGTTGACGCGTTGACGACGCTCGCATATGGGGTGAGTTTGCGGAGATATCCAGAAGGATCGCCAGATTTAGTTGCTTGAAGGAAGTCAGGATAGGTCCCGATGCGGAATCCGCCGATCCCTTTGATGAGTCCGGTTACACGCTCGGGGTCATTGGTGAGACCAGCAGTCGGTGCGATCAATACATTGATATCAATTGAATCCGCGACTTCCATGATCTCCCGCATACGACTGGCAGCTCGATCAAAGTGATCATCAGAATCCTTGGATTTGATCGCGACACTCACCGAGTTGCATCCGAGTAATCTTGCTGCCTGGATTACTCGTTTCATGCGTTCGACTGCTTGATCGGCGATCGAATCTTTGGGATCTGCCAATGATAAAGCATCGGGTTGTTCGAGCATGAGGATTGAGCAGCCGCACTTGTCGCCCATATCTCGGATTTTCTCGAGATCAGAGCGTCCCATCCCTTTGAGCAAATCCGTTGAAAGGTTCAAAGCTCGTAACCCGATCTGCTCATGCGCGTACCGAGGGAGATCAGCGATGCTCATCGCTTTCTTCCCCTTGAGTAACGATCGGACCGAGTTGACATTGAGTGAAAACATCATTGTCAAGAGTGTAGGGGGGAGAAAGGGCTTGTTTGACTGGAACTACAAAAAGAAGGCCTGTCATCCAGACTATTCGTATGGAAAGACTTGGTTTCTAAACATCTAATTAGATTGATGTGATGACGATAAAATATTGTCAGAGACATCTTTGTGGATCATTCTTTACAGTTTTGTGAATCTCGATATCCATCAAGTGTTTACACAATCTACTGAGACCACCATTGGGTTTGTTGATGATGGATCGAGTTAATCATCCACTTTTGTATGGAGATTCCCTTGGAATGATTCGAGATGTCCACCCATCGTCATCATTTCCTCGATGACGGATTGGAACTGCCCGTCGACAGTTGGGGGCTTTTCGCCCATTTGCTCAAGGTAGAGCTCGTCGTTGTACCCGAGGAAGATCCGCATGCCGTACTCATAGACCGCATCATGGTCTTCACGTGAGAGATCAAGACGGAGTTCGTTGATGACCTTAGTCCCGAGGTGAATCCATTCCGTGAATGTTTCGTTGGAGATGTTCTCTTGTATCCACTGTCCCATCGCATTGCGGAATGGTGGACGGGCGAGTTTGGTGCCCATCTCGCCGCTCTTTGCGCATTTGAAATCACCCGCGGGCTTCTTTGGTTCAGGTGCTTTGTCTTCGACAACGGGGACTTCTGCGTTGATCGATTGAAGGAGATCAGCGATCGCATTCTTGGGGAGCATATCGCCGCGGGTTGTTGCTTCGATGTATCCTTTGGTGAGGATCAGCTTTGCCTTGTCGGTGTGCCCGGCTTTGATGTAGGCATCGCCCGCGAGTTGATATGCTTTGGTCATTGCTTCATTGATTTTGGCGCACTGCTCGAAGGTATCTCCGGCTTCGTCGTAACGCTCGGATTCAAAGAATGCGTTTCCGAGAGAAAAATACGCCATGTCATTGTTTGGGTCGTCTGCAATGAGGCGCTTGAACTGTTCGATTCTTTTTTCAGAGTCCATATCGGTATCACCTTTGGGGAAAGGATTGGGTGCAAGGGAGTAATTCATGTGATCATATGCCGAGTACCCGGATAGTTATTGAGGATTCAAGAAGAAGCAACCCTCAATTTCGAGCGCGTAGGCGATTTTACCTTGTCTGTATATTCACCCTACACTCTTTGCCATGTTTGCACGATATCGTCAGCGCCATCCCGGATCATCGCTTGGATCATTGGTATTTTATGATCTGTTTCGTATGTTCTGTCTGTTGGTTTTAAGGGTGGTGTATCGTCTCAAACGAGTTCATGTCAGGAATGTGCCTCAAACTGGTGCGGTGCTGTTGATCGCGAACCATCAGTCATTTCTTGATCCGCCGATTGTGGGGGCGCCGATCAATCATCGACACACAGACTTCCTTGCCAGAGGCGGGCTCTTCAAGTTTAAACCATTTGGATGGGTGATCACCATGCTTCACTCAACTCCAATTAAGCAGGGGGCAGGCGATGCGGGCGCGATGAAGGCAACGATTGCCAAGTTAGGCGAGGGGAAAATGATGCTTGTTTTCCCTGAAGGTTCACGGACCGATGACGGGGAACTTCAAACCTTTCAACGCGGGATTGCGTTGCTGCTTAAAAGAGCAGATTGCCAGGTTGTTCCGGTGGGCATCGCGGGCGCATTTGATGCATGGCCACGATCCCGAAAGCTTCCCAAGCTCTTTGCTAAGAGAATCGTCGTCAGTTACGGCGAACCAATTGATGCTCGAACACTCATGTCCAACGGCACAGATGAAGCAATCGACACCCTCTACCAGCAGGTAGAAGCGCTTGTGAAAGAATCAGAGTCACACCGTTAGATTTGCAAACATGCAGCGATTTATTCTGACCGTCCTGCGGGTTCTTCGGGGACATCGTTTGTACTGCTTGATGGATCGGTGACTTCATTTTCTGGCTCGACCGGATTCACAGGGACCAAGAGTGTGCGTCGTGTCCGTTTGATTGCTTCGTTCTCGCCGACAACTGGCGCAGATGGGTCGTCGACTGCGACCATGACTTGGTCGACCGCATCAGATTCAGGACGCATGGTGATCTCTTCGGTTTTCACCGAGTTGAGCAGATCCGCGAGCAGGCGATCTTGTTCGGTGGTGAATGCTGCGAGCACTCCTCGATCGGCGTAGATCTGATACAAAGCGCCGACAACCTGGGAGTACGACATCGACAGACCTGCCCGTGGGTCTTCCGGGGTTGGGTCGTGTGCGAAGAGTTTGATAAGTTCAGGCAATGACTCAGGAACTTCTTTGATGGTCAGGGTGCTCCGTTTGATATCGTCGCGATAGTACAAGCGAACCGGTGAATCGTACGAGTCTGCAGCGAGCATTAACCGGTCCGACCATGCTGTTGCGAGCAACGGTTTATGCAATGCAAGTTGTTCGCCGAAAAGCACGATCCTGGGTTCTTTTTGTTGAGTGATATAGATCAACGGTTCGCCATAAGGCACAATATCAAGGAAGAACTTGCCTTCGATGAGCTGTCGTCCAACACCTCGGACTGGATCAAGCGGGATATAGACCCGTGACAAGATGTCGATTTGTGTTTCGGATTTGCTGCCGTTGTATATTTGAGCGATACGCGCTCGCCGAGCTCGTGTTGAGCGTCTGAGGAGCGATTCATACGCCTCGATCCTGACTGAGAACTCAGGGGAACTGAGCAACTCACGGAGTGTTGAATCAACCAAAAGTGATTTATCGAGCGATGACATCAGGTGCATCGCATCGGTTCGGTATCGTGAGTTTTCATCTAATGCGATAACGCGAAGTGGTTTCACGACGCGTGCATCATCGAGCGCGGCGCCTGCTCTGAGTGCCGCAAGGCGTGGGGCCGCGTCGGGTGATGAGTACAGATCGTTCAAGAACGGAATCGCGCGTTCCCCGAGTGCTTCAAGGCAGAGCGACATATCACCCGCAAGGTACGGATCGCTCTGGAGTGATTGTGCGTATCGTCTGGCATAAATCTCAGGGTAGGACTGATCGATGGTGACATGAGAAATCAGGTCAATAAACTGATCTCGGCGATCAATATATCTCTCCGGAATTTGTACGAAGATTAAGGATTCATCTTTCCCTCGAGCGGTTTGCCCTTTGTCATTGCGTGATGTCGGAAACGCGGAGTTGATGGCGCTGACAATCTGCCGAGCTCGTTGATGGGATGGGTTGTCGAGGATGATCTCGATTTGGGTAGGGAATGTGATGGTGCCGCCGTCGAGAACTCGTCCGACATCGCGTGTGATCCCATCGAACTCGCCGCCTGGTTCTGCAAACGGGTTGAGGAAGATCGGGCCGCGTGCCTTTGCCATGATCCGTGCTTGTGGATTGCCGAACGCACTCGGTGGACCGATCCGCATTTCCGTGGTCCAGAGTTGTCCGCCTTCCAGGCTTGTTGCGTTGATTGCACGGACATAAATATCGAAGGATTCCCCTTCTCGGGCGCCCGCCGGGATCGCTGCTTGGACGATGACCGCTGCGGTGTTGGGATCACGGAGCAGTTCGCGTGGGCTTTTGCGTGATATCTGGGAATTCCCGTTGTCATTGGCAACGCTAACCCCGTTTTTACCCATCTCTCGTTCGATATGCCCCGCGTATTGCTCGGGGATGGTCAATCCACCGGTGCCGTTGAGTCCAACGACAAACCCGATCCCGGAGATCAGGGTTGGTTGAACACCGGTGATGCGTGCTTCGGCGCCGACTGTCCCGCGCAGTGGGGCAGGGATATCACGGATAATCGTCGATCGGCTGGTCTGGGCCTTGGGGATTGGTTTCTTCCGGTCACGCCATTTCTGACATCCGCTCATGGTTGATGCAGAAACCAACATCATTCCGACAGCGAACCCAACAAGTATGGATCGATTGCTTGGTCGTTTGATGGATGATGTCCTACAGGGAGCGTTGCGAGGGATATATACAGAAGAATCTGTTTTTGAAGGGGTATTCACAGGGTGGGCCTCTTATAAGTGGCGTGTGTTCAAGCAGCGTATCCGGGTTGCTGCGACACTATTGATGCGCGTCGTGTGCATGATCGTAGTTCAATACGTACGCCCAGGGGGAATGTATGCACTATGTTGTGATCTGTTTGAAAAGTTGAGCATCACTTCTTGGGCATCGGATACATGTAGGAGGTCTTGGGTGTGGAAAACTTTTGAAGTGAAATGCAGAGTTTGACGAATAAATGATTGGTAAATGATAGGGTTTTGACTTATCCTTGGTCAATAGATGGTTTTTCGTCCTGAATGCAAAGCGCTTGGTATTGGGTAAGTTGGCGTAAATTGACTCAACATCTGTTCAGATCTGATGTGCATAACCTCATCTAGGCAATCTTCCCCGATGGAGGAAATTTGTCTAAAATATCCACGAAATATCACACACAACAGATTGTGTCTGATATGCTCATGGCCCGGCTCATATCGAGATATGGTGGGTCGGGAGACTGTTTGGAAGTTCGAAACGCAGAAGAAGTCATTGGGAATACAGGGCTTGGAATCAACCGACAAGTTGTCCACAAACTCGAAGCCAAACACTGACTTTCATGCGATGAATCTTTCCTGACAGCACAACAAGTGAAAGCGATCTGCGAAAGCATTTCGGATTTCGTTCGGTTCAGGGTTTTGAATCAGCATACTCACTGGTGGGCATTCCATCAATTTGCTGATCGCAGTGTTGCTCGATGTTGAGCAGATGCGAGCTATCCAGGATCGATCTCGGCCAATGTCGAGACAGGGACCGCCAGTCCGTTTGGATGGCACAACAACACGAATCGCTCGGCCGTGCCCGGTTGTGGTCTTCCACACCCATTGGCTATCGTGCCGCCATCGTGTTGTGAGACAGGTCCGCCCATATGGGAGATGCTCAACCGAGCTGCGTGGGCGCAGCGAAGTCGAGTAGGTGAGAAAACACAGGGGCATCGGACGCCCCGTTTAGTTACGTCGGATTCTGTGCAACACAGCGTCTGACAGATGGAGCAAGCCGTGGCAGTTCTTTGTGATACTCAAATCGAACAACTCGTCGATATCAAGCCTTTCGAGAAAGCGATCAAACGCGATGGAACCATCTCGTACGGTGTTTCCTCCTACGGGTACGATGTCCGCGTCGGAACCGTCTTTAAGATCTTTACCCCGACCCCACCAACCGGTGGAATCGCGGTCGTCGATCCCAAAAACTTCACCGATGATCTGATGATCACGGTCGATACCGCAGTGCAAGGCACCGATCATGTGATCATCCCACCCAACTCTTTCGCGCTCTGCGAAACCGTTGAGTGGTTCGATATCCCGCGTGACATCCTCGTGCTGTGTGTTGGCAAAAGCACCTACGCCCGTTGTGGGTTGATCGTGAATGTCACGCCGCTCGAACCAGAATGGCGAGGCAAAGTTACCCTCGAAATTTCCAACACAACACCCCTCCCCGCGAAGATCTACGCGAACGAAGGCGTCGCACAGTTCATCTTCCTCAAGGGCGATCAGATTTGTGCACAGAGTTACGCGGATAAGGCAGGTAAGTACCAAGATCAAGGCGGCTTGACACTGCCGATGGTTGATTAGATTTAGCGGAATCCGTTTCGAGTTTTATGTTTTTGCCAAGGACTGGTGATATGAGTAACCATCACAAGATCAACTATGTTGAGTTTCCTTCAAAGGATCTCCCCTCAACAAAGTCATTTTTCTTGAACGCATTTGGTTGGTCATTCGAAGATTATGGTCCTGAGTACACTGCTTTTACAGGTGAAGGGCTTGATGGTGGATTCTTCAAATCAGATATCGCTGCTCAAACATCGAATGGGAGCGCATTGGTCGTTCTGTATTCAGAAAATTTAGAGCAATCAGTTCAAAGTGTACAAGATGCAGGAGCATCAGTGATCAAGCCCATCTTCTCATTCCCCGGTGGACGAAGATTCCATTTCCAAGAACCAGGTGGCAATGAAGTTGCTATCTGGTCAGACAATGATCCTTAACACGAACCTTAAGTTTAGAACCCTTCCGTTCGGTTCAATATTAACAGGCAAGCTACCTTGCTTTGTGTGCAGAAAATTCATCCAAGAATCCCCATATACAGGTTAATGGCAATATGAAAATCACTCGTCGATTCACCACGGAAGGTACTGACCCGTTCGCATCCACACAATGGACCACGCGATCGAGTCGAATCACAAACCCAGATGGCTCGGTTGTCTTTGAGATGCCAGACGCGGAGGTCCCCGTTGGGTTCTCGCAGTTGGCAACGGACATCATGGTGTCGAAGTACTTCCGCAAAGCGGGCGTGCCTCAGCTTGAACAGAAGTTCGCCCTACCCGGTGATTCTGATCAGCTCACCAACGATGATGGTTCGACCAAGACCGGACCCGAGCGCTCCGCACGCCAGGTGATTCATCGCCTCGCGGGTTGCTGGAAGCACTGGGGCGAGACGCATGATTACTTCGATACTGCTGAAGATGCGACGGCGTTTTATGACGAGCTTGTGTACATGCTTGTGCACCAGATGTGTGCGCCCAACTCGCCGCAGTGGTTCAACACCGGTCTCAACTTTGCTTACGGCATCTCGGGTCCGGCGCAGGGACACTGGATTGTGAATACCGACACAGGTGAACCAGAACTGGCCGACGATGCGTACTCGCATCCCCAGCCGCACGCGTGTTTCATCCAGTCCGTCGATGACTCGCTCGTCAATGAAGGCGGGATCATGGACCTCTGGCAGCGCGAAGCGAGACTTTTCAAGTATGGTTCGGGTACCGGCACCAACTTCTCAAATCTCCGCGCAGCCAACGAGATGCTCTCGGGTGGTGGGAACTCATCGGGATTGATGTCCTGGCTCAAGATCGGCGATCGCGCTGCGGGTGCGATCAAGAGTGGGGGAACCACCCGCCGAGCTGCCAAGATGGTCTGTCTCGATATGGATCACCCGGATATCCATGAGTTCGTCAACTGGAAGGTGCGCGAAGAGATCAAGGTTGCGGCACTGGTTGAAGGCATGAAGGCGATCTCCGGTCAAAAGACATCGGTTCTCGATACCGAAACGGTTGGCGAGACTGCTGAGCGTCTCGGACTCAAGCTCGACTTTGATTTCAATGGCGAAGCTTACGGCACCGTCGCGGGTCAGAACTCCAACAACTCTGTGCGTATCCCTGATTCTTTCTTCGATGCGGTTGATGCGGGTGGCAATTGGGAAACCAAGTTCCGCACGACCGGCGAAGTCGCCAACACCATCGATGCGAATCAACTCTGGGACGACGTTGCATACGCTGCATGGCGCTGTGCCGACCCAGGGGTTCAATACGACTCGACCATCAACGATTGGCACACCTGCCCAAGTGCAGGACGGATCAACGCGTCGAACCCATGTAGTGAATACATGTTCCTCGACAACACCGCGTGTAACTTGGCATCATTGAATGTCCTCAAGTTCTACGATGCAGAATCACGCGAGTTTGATATCGAAGGATTCGAGCACGGCGTTGATCTCTGGACAACCGTACTCGAAATCTCCGTATTGATGGCTGCGTTCCCATCGCGTGAGATCGCAGAACTGAGTTACAACTACCGCACGATTGGGCTTGGGTATGCCAACCTTGGTGCGATGTTGATGCAAGCGGGTATTCCATATGATTCCGAGCAGGGCACCGCGATTTGTGGTTGCTTGTCCGCGATCATGACCGGGCGTTCATATCGCATGAGTGCGATGATGGCCGGCGAGCACGGCGCGTTCGCAGGGTATGAAGTTGAGAAGGAATCCATGCTCCGCGTGATCCGCAACCACCGCCGAGCGGCGATGGGCATCGCACGCGATAGTGGAGAGTACGAACAACTCCGTATCACACCTGTCCCCATTAATCACGAACTCATCCGCGATCACAAGGTGCCCTTGGGCAACGCGATGGATCTGCTCCATCACGCGACCACCGCATGGGACGAAGCGCTTGAACTCGGTGAGAAGTTCGGATACCGCAACGCACAAACAACAGTGATCGCGCCAACCGGCACGATCGGGTTGTTGATGGACTGTGACACCACCGGTGTCGAGCCCGACTTCGCGCTTGTGAAGTTTAAGAAGCTCGCAGGTGGTGGGTACTTCAAGATCGCGAATGCATCGATTGATCCAGCGCTCAAATCGCTCGGATATGATGAAGATCAGCGCCGAGATATGATCCAGTACATCCTGGGTACATTGAATCTTCATGTTCCAATGCCAAAAACTGTTACGGACAGCACCGGTGTATCACTCGCGGCATGGCTCATCGAGCAGGGCATGAACGAAGATGATCTCCAACAGATCACCGATCAACTCCCCGGTGCATTCGAACTCGGTATGGCATTCAGTGCATGGGGCCTCGGGGACGATACCCTCATGCGGATTGGTATCGGTCCAGACATCGCCAAAGCTGATCCTGCATTCAACGCACTCAAGTTCATGGGGTTGACCAACGCACAAGTTGCAGAGCTCAACCAACTTGTTTGTGGCACGCAGACCATCGAAGGGGCGCCGCATCTCAAAGACGAGCACCTCCCGGTGTTCGATTGTGCGAGCACCTGCGGCAACATCGGTACACGATTGATCTCCGCGGGTGGTCACATTCGCATGATGGCAGGTGCGCAGCCGTTCATCTCGGGTGCGATTTCCAAGACAATTAACCTGCCTCACGATGCAACCTTAGAGGACATCAAGAGTTCCTACCGCGAGAGCTGGGAACTGGGTCTCAAAGCAAACGCGTTGTATCGCGATGGTTGCAAGTTGAGTCAGCCGTTGAACTCGAAGAGCGATACAGAGAACGAACTCGACGAGGATGTTGTCATAGACGACCTTGAAATGGCATCGGCACTTGATGAGGTCGCATGCGATGTCGTCGAACTCGCCGATGCGGTGGGCAATGAGAATGTCCGGATCGTGATCAAGAAAGAAGTCGAGATTGTGCATCGTCCGATGCGTCGTCGTCTCCCCGATACCCGCCGATCCATTACGCACAAGTTCAATGTTGCGGGTCACGAAGGGTACCTCACCTGCGGTATCTACGACGACGGCATGCCTGGCGAACTCTTCATTACCATGGCCAAAGAAGGTTCAACCATCGGCGGGTTGATGGACTCATTGGGTACATCGACATCGGTTGCGATGCAGTATGGTGTCCCGCTTGAGAGCTTGGTCAAGAAGTTCACGCATCAACGCTTTGAACCATCAGGCATGACGACCAATCGGGATATCCCGTTTGCCAAGTCGCTTGTTGATTACATCTTCCGCTGGCTCGGCATGGAGTTCATTGAAGGATATCGCGAAGCAAATGCGCCAAAGCGTCCTGAAAGCTCAAGCATCCCCAGTGAACCAACATTGGTGACTCGTCGGATGACCAGTAAAGAAGCCAAGTCTTCCGATCGTGTAATCGAAGTCAAAGACACGGTTCTCTCAGAGTCTCATGTTTCATCCACTGCGATCGAGACGGGAAAGAACACCAAGGTGCAGGTGACCGAAACCCGCACGCAACGCTCAGCGAGTGCGACACTCTCGATGGCATTGGAATCATCAGGTGATGCTCCACCATGTGATGTGTGCGGCACAATCACTGTGCGAAGCGGGACATGCTACAAGTGTCTCAACTGTGGCAACTCATTGGGTTGTAGCTAATAGCAAGTTCATATTGGATTCGATTGAATAGGAAAGGATACACACTCACAAACCATACCGGCAGCAGCTCAAAGCATCACGCTTGGCATGTCTGTTGGAAGCACTTCAATGGAGACGGTCAGCAAACAAACGGAATGAACGCTGCCAGTTCTGGGGTTATGGATTGATCCCGCTGGTGAGCCGATTCGATAGATTGCATGCAAGGCGCTCGTCGCCAAGGAGCATCGCAAGAAACGGATACTCCGAGGTGTGCGTGACAAGTAAGTTGCAGCAGGCTGTTGCCGGGTTTGTGAGTTTTCGATCTATGGGATAAATCAACGAGTAATCGAGTTGATGTCAAGAAGTACATGACAGGGATTGAAACAGAGTCCCATCATTATGGATCCCACCCAGCGAAGATCGAGGCGGCACCATCCCTGCCACAGGCCCGATCTTCGCCTCCCTCCCCCAGGCATGCCCACCACGGCCTGGGGGATTTTTCATTGATAAGATCATCTCATGAGTTCATGCACAGAGAGCGAAACAAGAAAGCAACGCAAACCACTTGAAGTGATCGTGGTCGTCGGGTTCTTTTTGATCGGGATCATCGTACCGATCGTGCTCAATAACATGGACGGATATCGCGCGATGCGCAGTGCATGGCCAAGGGATGTTCAGTATCTGATTCATCCGGTCTTTCGGATGATTCTTGTGCTCATCGGGTGGTTGATACTTTGTTCAATATGTATCCGTTCACGAAGACCAACACTCGGATTGCTCGTTGGGTGGAAGCAAGGGGTCAAGGGGTTTGCAATCGGTGTGTTGTGTTCCCTGCCGATGTTGATTCTTGGAATTTTATGTGATCGAAACAGCGTTTCTCGTGATCTCGTCCACTCAACGATTGTGCCCGGTCTAACGGAAGAGATATTTTATCGTGCTTTTGCATTCGGGATGTTTGTACAGGTGCTCAGGCTTAAGCTTTGGCCTGCAGCGATCTTGACCGGGTTGATCTTTGGTCTCGCGCATCTGATTAGTGCGTCGGTTCGTGCTCAGCCGATCATGGATCAGGTTGGTTGGATCGGTATGATTGCTATTGGTGGGCTGTTCTACGCTTGGATTTACGAACGGGCAAACTGGAATCTCTGGGTAGTGATTGCGTTGCATGCGGCAATGAATCTCTGGTGGGATATGTTCGATCTGACTAGTTCCCCGATCGGGAACATCGGCGCGACGCTCTCACGAATACTCGCAGTGGGTCTTGCGATCTACTTTGTCGTGTTTCGAGGGGTGCTTCGTCCGCCGAGGTCTGATGCGGGGTCTACCATCCGCGCATGACTTCATCGAATATCCAACCATCGAATCCCGACGATTCATCAATCTCATGGTCCACCCTGCTCGCGGGATGGATTCAGTTTGCCCAGCGTGCTGTCGCGTTGCCAAAGGATGAAGAAGGACAACGCTGGCGGGATTCTGTTGCACCAACCATTGGTCTCCACGCCATGGCAATGGCGCTGGGTGAAATCGACAAGGTTGATCCAGAAGAGCGGCCATTGGCGATGGATAAATCGGAGATCGGGATAAAGTCACATATCATGGAACTCAATGAGACCTGGCGTGGTGAGACGATGCCTGAGTCGATCATTGATGTGATCGAAGATGCGAAGAAGGCATGGGAAGACGCACTGCATGAGGGGGTTGTCTGGGTGGTGAATTCCGAGCGGTTTGTATCATTCCATCCCGCCGAGTTGGGGGAAGCACTGCTCGACGCAGGGTATATCGGTGAGGTGATGCTTTCGAGCCCAGGTGTAGAGATGTTCAAGGGAGCGCCGATTGCGATTGCTCGTCATAACTCAGGGGGGCAACCAGAGGATGATATCCTCAACATGATCCAAGGGTTCCTCAATGCATGTGATGGGACTGTCGAACACCCACAGATTATTCGTCCGATCTGTCAAGTGTATCGTCAGTATGATTTTCTCAAAGGCGGCGCTGCGAAGGATCTCGTTGCATCTGTAACTGGTGAGCTGCAGGCGGGTCAGCCGTTATTGATTCCTGTGGTCAGCGGGGGAGAGATGTGTGCTGTACCATTGCCCCCACGAGCAGGCAAGCCCATGGACCCCGTTGAGGTGGTTTGGCATGAAAACGATGCGGATTCTGAGTCTGAATGAAGGATGAAAGTTCGTGATTCCAATCGCGGATGTCTACGATATGAGTTCCTCCTGTGGGTGATCGCCTGCGGAATTTTCTGAGGATTTGACTCAACAGAATGACACATCATGTCAAGCAGGTTTGATAAACCGGTTTGACGACCGAAAGGACTATTCGAATGCCAAAGCGTGCAAAGATCTCAATCATCGGTGCTGGTAATGTCGGCGCAACCTGTGCCCATTGGGCCGCTCAAAAAGAACTCGGTGATATCGTACTTCTCGATATCCCTCGTGCGGACGCGCCTGATCAGCACATGCCCAAGGGCAAGATGATTGATCTGGGTTGCTGTGCACCGATCGAGGGCTTTGATTCCACACTCACAGGCACCTTTGATTACAAAGATATCGCGGGTTCAGATGTGGTGATTGTCACCGCAGGTATTCCCCGTAAACCGGGTATGAGCCGCGATGATCTGATCGAGACCAATGTAAAGATTGTGAAATCGGTATCCGAAAACATCAAGCAGCACGCACCTGACTCAATCGTGATCTTGGTTTCAAACCCACTCGACGCGATGGTGTACACCGCATGGAAGGCAACCGGCTTCCCAAGCAACCGCATCGTTGGTCAAGCAGGCGCGCTCGACTGTGCCCGTTACCGTGCGTTCATCGCATGGGAACTCGGCGTCAGTGTCGAAGATGTACAGGCAACCCTCCTAGGTGGTCATGGTGACGACATGGTCCCATTCCCACGCTTAACCTCAGTGCATGGCATCCCTGTCAGTGACATGATGTCCCAAGAGAAAATCACCGAATGCGTAAACCGCGCAAAGGTCGGTGGCGGCGAAATCGTCAAGCTCATGGGCACCAGCGCCTACTACGCACCAGCGCTTGGCACTATTCAAATGGCTGAAGCAATCATCAAGGACAAAAAGCGGATCATCCCATCCGCAGCATACCTCGATGGACAGTTCGGTCACAAAGGACTCTTCGTTGGTGTCCCTGCACTCCTCGGCAAAGACGGCGTAGAGAAAATCGTCGAGTTTGATCTCACAGACGAAGAACAAAAACTCTTCGATGAATCCGCTTCACATGTTGCGGATCTGGTCAAGATCGTGACTGAACGATTCCCAGAACTCGCCTGATCCGATCCTTCGAAAGAGCTCGTATACAAATAAAGACATCCACCGCAATGGTGGATGTCTTTATAATTGGATTGAAGTTTGAGGTTGTTATTTTTTCTTTTTCACTTCAGTATTCACTGAGTAAAGATCCCCAACCTTGTTCACAAACTTCTGCCTTTGTTTCTCTTCATGATTCACCAAGATGTTCTCGGCATCTTCACCCAATGATGTCATCAACCGGTAGAGATACGGCGCGGAACCGAGCCAGCTGTTCCAACGCTTGCGCATATAGAAGAAACTGATCGGAGCAACGATCGCTGCAGGGATGATATAAATGAGTTCTGGATTGGTGATTGCCATGATGACTAATCCAAGTGCAACAAACATCATCAGGATACCCATCACAAACTGTCCGCCGGTGGAGAGCATCTGCTTGCGGATCTGGTTCCGTCGATCGGCAATGCTTGAGAACTCCGCTTCTGGATCGTTGCCAAGGAGATAGACCGAATCGGGATCATCGGGGTCGATCTCGGGTTCTGGTTCTTCTTCCTCCGGTTTGCTCAGCGCAGCTTCTACCCAACTCGGATCAATGTCCGGGAGCAGTTCTTTTCTTTCTGGTCGATCACCCTTGCCCATGCGCACCCTCCACGAATACGAATAATGAATATATACTTCCGATATGTGCCTGCTAAACATTGTCAACAAAGCATTATTGCACTCTTCATATACCTTACAGCGTATTTGCATGTGAGGATCAGAGAGCGGCTATGGATATATTGGCTTTTCGGCGTTCCATCTTGCACCACATGATTTGTAAGAAGTGTGTAGGTTGCGAGTGCAGCGTAGAAGAACTGAGATCAGTGGCAGCGCGTATATCCTATTAGGCAGAGTATATCAGACAGAACGCTGTACTGGACTGCTATCTGTTGGAATTCATGATTTCGGGAGAGATAAATACGAAATCAATGTTTCGATTTCTGTCCCACTCGAACCCAGAAGAAGAGTCTGGAAGTCATCAAGTTGCGTGCATCTTCGCCGAGTGATGTCATCAAACGGTAGTAGTAGGGGGTGGAATCAAGCCAACGAATCCATTTCCAGATGCAGATCGGGAGCAATATGGGTGATGCGATCCCCGCAATGAGGATGAGTACAGGAGATTGCATCGATGCTGCCAATCCTATTAAACCACTCAATGTTGTCAGTATGAGCAGTGCGTATACAAACTGAGCACCAGGAGTCAAAACCCAGTCTAATCCACGGATCTGCTTCAGACCAAGCCGTTGAACATGGATCTGAGGGTAATTAAACTTTGCCTTGGTTAGATTGTCTGTCTCTCCGTTCGGATGGGTATACGCCTGGCGGTCATATTCTTTGGGTGCGACATATTCAGAGTGAGATTCATCAAATGTTGGTGTTTCGACCCCATCAAGAATGACCGCCGCTGCGTGGGCAGCTTCTGATTCTCGGACTGCATTCTGAGCAGCGAGAATCTCCTCAACACTCCGCCGTTCATATTGCTCGAAGAGCGAGTCATCAGTAACTTCGAGCTGAACGATTTCGTCTGAAGAACAGCGCTCAGACGGAGTCTTATCATGATCTACATCACGCTGATTTAGATTGTCTTCGAACTGGTGATCCATTGGGAATAGTTATCTTGTGAGTCGCGAATGTTATGGATTGTATCGTAATGCCGTGCCGATGCATGTTTGCGTGTATATCGGGCATATTTCAATAGAATACGAATCGGAATGGACTCCTGATCCATGAAACAGACGATTCTTCCATGATTTAAGTTAGACTCTGGGGCAATTTTGTCGTTACGAGCCAAGAGATCAAAGATGTGAACGGGATATGGATGGGATTGCGAAGTACAGAAAAACCCGAATCCAATCCCAATTGCCTACAATGGAGTGCGGCTCGTCTCAAACGACCGATTTACAAGTCAATTTCAATGTGAACAATCACAGATTGAGGAGATATCTGAATGTTAAAAGTATGTTTGCTCTCGACACTGATGTGCGCTGGTGCGCTTGGAACCAATGCTCAGGCTCAAAACGCTGATGCGGTAGCTCCTGCTGCTCCTGCATATGTTGCACCTGAAGCCTACTCGCCGAGTTGGTCAGATGAAGGCATTGCAAAGATCGCAACTCAACTCACAGGAACATGGAAATCAGCGGATATCTGGTTGACAGTTGCGCCAGCTCCGGTTGAAGGAATGAGCGATACACTCTATGTAGAGAGTGTTCGAGCTGATTCCCCTTGGGAAGCATATCGCCAATCATTCTTCCAACTGTATATGTACAAGGGCGAAGTTCGTCTGCGGACTTACGAAATCGCAATACCAGAAGACAACAAGGGTGTATTCACCGGCATGTGGGGCGCGACAGAGCATTTCCCACAAATCGCAAGTGACGCACTCATCGCGACACTCGATGTCGAACTCGAATCAACCGCAACCGGTTTCACCGGCGCAACCCCGTACCCATACCCAACCGGTGTTGCAGGTGCGGTCGAAATGACCAGCAGCATGACACTTGACGGCGACACCATGACTGTTGCCGATCGCGGATTCGATGCAGATGGAAATGTTGTCTGGGGTGCTCAAAAAGACGCGGTTGTGAGCTTCGCACGCAGCGATGCATACGCGGATGTTGATCATCGTGAAGACGGCATGGTCATCATCAACTATGGCGGAGACGACGGCATAATCCCTCATGACGGGGACTCAATCTCCGTCCATTACTACGGGTACCTCAGTGACGGGACAATTTTTGACGCGAGTTACAATCGTGGTGTACCGTTCACATTCACATACCCACCACTCAATCGTGCGATCACTGGTTGGGGCATCGGTATGGAAGGGTTTGCAATGGGCAATCACCGCAAGTTGATTATCCCTGGATACCTTGGATACAAGGAAGCTGGAAACCCGCGTGCGAACATTCCACCGAGTGCTACTTTGATGTTCAATGCGTACATGGCACACATCGAACATGTCGAAGCGGGTTCAGATGCTGCAGACCCACACGCTGGTCATAATCACGATTGATTCACCTGAAGAGCTGAAGCATAGATTTTAAAATTGAAACCAATCTTGATGACAAGCGGCACTTTGGTGCCGCTTGTTTTCTAGGATCATGACTCGCACGATTGCAAATCCGGAGTTGATCGGACAGGGAATGAAGAAATGAGTACACAAGATTTTTACCAAGTGCTTGGCGTTTCCAAGGGCGCGGATGCAGATCAAATCAAACAAGCTTTCCGTGCCAAAGCACGCAAACTCCACCCAGATGTGAGCGAAGATCCTGATGCAGGAACCAAGTTCTCTCAGCTCAACGAGGCATACGAAGTTCTTTCTGATCCTGAGAAACGATCAAAGTATGATCAACTCGGACACGAGCGGTATTCCTCGGGACAACCTGCAGGATATGCCCGAGCTCAGCAGGTCGATTACGGCGATCTCGGATCAATCATCGATGCGATGTTCGGTGGTTCCTCCGGCCGTGCGAGTAGCGGGGGCGGATTAGGCGGGTTTGGTGGCGGAGCTCGACAGGCAGTGAAAGGGCAGGATATCCGTGTTGGACTCCGCGTATCTCTCCGAGATGTTCATCAAGGTGCGAGCAAATCGATATCAGTACCCGATGGCCGGGGAGGGTACAAACACATCGATGTCAAAGTGCCAAAGGGTGTGAAATCAGGTGGAAAACTGCGTCTACGAGATCAAGGAATGCCGAGCCCAATGGGGGGGCAGCAAGGCGATTTATATGTCACTATTCATATCGATCCAGACCAAAGATACACGCGGATCGATGATGGTTTAGATCTGCAGATTGAGCTCCCCTTAAGTATTGCCGAGGCAACGCTTGGTGATAAAGTCGAGGTTCCGACGATTGACGGCAAGATCGTCACACTTACTGTGCCACCAACCACTGCAAGTGGGTCGAGATTTCGGATCAATGGTCACGGCTTAACCGGTGCAAACGGTGATGTTGGCCGATTGTTTGTTAAAGTGAAAATTATCCCCCCTTCAGGGGCTGAACTCACCCAGACTCTCCGTGATGCACTGGTTGAAATGAAAACTGCTTCGCGCGCTGAATCGGTGACTGATTCAGAAGCTGCTCCTGAGGGGTAGTTGATTCTCTTTTTCTCATTGGGTGCGATCATTCCTCGATCGCACTACACTCAGTGCAGTACGCATGGGAACGAGATTCGAGGGTTTGATTGCTCAGGCAGAAACACAACCTATTTGTATCGCTCTTTGGGATGCTTGACGCGGTTGCAATCGCATCGGCAGCGATTATTGCGTGGATGATCAGGATTGACCGGTTTGACCAGTCATTCCCGGATCGGTGGGAAGAGTACTTTAAAGATTCCTTGATCGTCTTTGCGGTGCCGATGGCGTTGCTTGCGATGGTGTCGTTTAAACTGTACAAACCGCGTCGAGATAAGGCGATTGCTGGTGAAATTGCACAAATCTGCAAAGCGTCCATCGCATCTATAATGTTGATCGTGGTTGCACTGTGGGCAGTTGGATCGAATCGGCTCGCGGTTGTCGGTCCACCGGTTGAGCAGTACCCGGGTTGGCGTTTAGCGACAGATCCACTCCGATTCCAACTCGCCGTATTCGCGGTCGCACTCCCTGCAACAGTCGGCACCTATCGGCTCGGTCTCCGATTGATCCTCCGATCGATGCGACGACGCGGTGTGAACATGCGTCATGTCGCGATCCTAGGTGTCGGCCGACTCGGACAGATCACGGCAAGAACACTCACACGCAACTCCTGGACGGGTATTCGTGTTGCATATTTCATCTCGCATCATGAGCAAACCAATCGCACAAAGTGTCTGAACCTACCGGTTGCAGGCGGGGTCAGGGAACTCGAGTTTATACTTGAAAACAAGCGGGTCGATGCAATTTACCTTGCGATACCAAGCGCGATGTCCGCCCAGATTCCAATGATTTTGCGACAACTCGAGCGCTTTGCGATTGATGTTCGCATTATCCCTGATGTGCATTTGCGATATTTGCCTCACAATATGGCAGTTTCGGAACTCGAAGGGATGCCCATCCTGAGTTATCGAGAAAGCCCGATGGCTGGAATCGGTGGGGTTTTGAAACGAGTACTCGATATCACAGGTGCCTTGATCGCGTTGATCGTTTTCTCACCTGTGATGATCTTCATAGCACTGGTGATCAAATTCGGAGATCGTGGCCAAGTCATATTTAGGCAACAACGAGTCAGTCTCGGCGGCGACACATTCACGATCTGGAAATTCCGAACAATGCGGGCATATGTGGATAAGAATGGAAATTCGGATGATGAGGAATGGACATCGAAGAATGATCCCAGGATCACCCGGTTTGGGGCATTTCTTCGCCGGACGAGTCTTGATGAGTTGCCTCAACTTATTAATGTGCTCCGAGGGGATATGGCGCTGGTCGGGCCGCGTCCAGAGCGTCCAGAACTGATCGATCGATTCCGAGAGGATTGGCGCGGTTATATGCTCCGTCAGCAGGTCAAGGCCGGGATGACAGGGTGGGCGCAAGTCAACGGACTCCGAGGCGATACGAGTTTGCGTAAACGATTGCAGTACGATCTCTTCTATATCCGAAACTGGACGATTTGGTTCGATGTTCGGATTTTGATTTTGACGGTATTCCGTGGATTTATTCATCGTAACGCATACTAACAAAGTCCGATCGCGTTCAGATAGGGCAATAAAAATCGCTCTATCTCTGTATCTGGGGTTGCGATTTTCATATGAAAGTCGTATAAAAGGTGTACGAAAAGAGATCGAGCAAAGCGTCGTGTGGATGTATTGCTCTTAAACTGTGCAAAACAAGGTCTCAATGATCTGTGGCGGCAAAGATCGAAGTGTTTGGGGAAACGCTGGAACCTTTGGTATCTCAGATACGAACAGAAACAAGGATGATTCTCTGGAACGCACAGCCAATGGCTCAGAGTTCATTAATTCACTAACAAGTCACAGTGCATTTCAAACCACTCGTCGTAACGAGCCTCGTTTGGAGTCACGCTGACAGATGGAGGTCGTCGTGGAAAGACGCAAAAACGCTTTTACCCTTATTGAGCTTCTGGTGGTCATCTCGATCATCGCGTTGCTGATCGGCATCTTGCTCCCAGCACTGGGACAGGCACAACGATCTGCTAAAAATGTCATTTCACAGGCCAACCAGCGTTCACTGAACACCGGTGCTGCAAACTACTCAGCAGATAACAAAGATGCAATCTTTAGTTACACCTGGCGAGCAAGAGAGACATATGTTCTCCCTTCAGGGCAGATCAGAAATCCAACTGACGATCAGAGTGCTGCAGCAGATCAAAATCAAGAGATTTTGATGCGTGTCACTGGTCGTATCAAGGGTCGTACAAAGATCCAGAACTATTCAGCTCGTCTTCCACATCGTCGTTATTCGCATCTTGTATTGCTTGACTTTCTCACCGATGTTCAACCAGAACCAACCGCAGCGAGCCCATTTGACCGTAACTTGATCAACTGGCAGCAAGATCCTTTGGAATACCTCGAAGACGGTAACTCCCTTCCATATGGAAACCAAGGCGAAGATTACTCGGATTATGATGATGATCCAAACTGGACGTCAACCCCAGTGAAACAACGCTGGCCATTCGCAATGACCTACCAGATGGTTCCTGCGGCATGGAGTGGTGATGGTATTGCTGAATCACCTACCTACGCACCAGTTGCTGGTACCCCGCATCTCTTTACAGCTGTCAATGAGACTGATACTCGGAAAGTTCGTCTTGGTCGTCGCAAGTTTACCCAAGTTGCGCATCCATCAAGCAAGGTCATGATGTTTGAAGAGTTTGACCGTTTCTCAGATAAGGACGGGCTCTACTTCGCATACCCAGAAGCAAAGCCTAACCTCGCATTCTTCGATGGTTCAGTACGCCAGGAGTCAACCGCGGACAGTAACCCAGGTTGGAATCCTGCGAATCCACAAGAGAATGTCTGGGCACAGATCTACAAGCCACTACATACCTTCCCAGATCCAAAGAATGGTATCGGCGATGGTACACAGTACTGCCAACGCTTCCGTTGGACACGATATGGTTTGCAAGGGATTGACTTCGGTGGTAAAGATGTTGGTCGAAGCACCTACAATCTGCCCCAGTCAGATGATCCATCGATTCTCTGTACTATTGAAAACTAATCGGTAACGATTAGGAATACAAATCAGATTCATTTCAAGGCCTCCATCTCTGATGGAGGCCTTTTTTTCGCCTTGTCTCGACTCATCGCAGAGTGTAATGGAATTGCTTTGCAGGATGAGCTGCACCAGTTTGAATGTATATGTGGAGATTGGGTCGTGATAGTGTGTGCTGATGGAGGGTTCGATTTGGTGTCAGTCATGGGTAATCGGATTGTCTTCTCCGACATTGCGAGGTTCCACACCGAGATTCATGCAAACATGAGAAGGGAAGTGAGCGAAAAAAAAACGACCAGCGAGAAACGCAGGTCGTTGAGAGATTGGTATTGAAGCACCGATTAGTCTTATGGTCCTCGGCGACGCATACGACGGAGATCCGCCATCAGGGTCTTGATTTCTGCTTCCCAGTAGATGACATCAATCGCGTCATCAAAGCTTCCTGCCATGGAAGGCATGTTGAGGGTATGCGATTCTTTGAGATACCGTTTGTATGAACCGATATGCTTGCGCATCGCTTGGAGGGTAGAACCTCGTGTCATATAGGTTTGGGTCTCACCCAAGTAGGCGCGTTCTACTTGGAATGCCCGAAGAGTTGCCATCATGCGATCACGGAGGAGCTGAGATTTCCTCGCAGCTTTCTCGAATATTTCTTCACCGATATCACCGGCACTGTCCCATTTTTCGATGCCTTGCACCTTTGCGAACTCCTCAAGCGATTTGCCTTCAGTCATTGAGTCGACAAGCCCGTATTTGTGGGCCTCTTTCGCAGTGAGGGTTAAAACAGTGTCTGGGCCGTCAATTGTCTCATATCCTTTAGGAAGCCCTTCAGTGGTTCCTGAGAAGAGCCATTTGCCATCTTCTTGGTAGGCATAGATTGAATCTTCCGAAACAGTCATCGCACCGACAAGCAATGATTCATGCCCATTGGCGTCAGCGGTGGTTTCGAGCTTCGCTGCTCGAATGCCGTTCATTTTCTTGTCTACTTCAGCGGATCCCATGTTTGACATCATGTAGACCACGGCGCCACCAAAGTCAGAACCCGGAGTCATGGTGATCGTATCACAGGCGAATGAAGGCCAAATAGAGGCACTAATCGCGGATTCGATGAGCATATGCATCGTGAAATCATCTTCGTGCTCTTTGATGAGGGTCACGATGTCATTGGAACACCAGATTTCGCCTCCACCAGAGTTGATCCGGAAGACGATGTCGGTGACGCCGTTCTCCTTTGCCCATTCGAATGAATCTGCAACGCCTCCGGGATAGATATCATCACCGAAACCGCCCTTGAGGGGGACTTCCATGAGGAGGTTGTACCCATCTCTTTTGAGTGGTTTATCTTCTTCAACCGGTTCTGTTGATGCAGGAAGTGTAATTCCTGGTTCATCATTCTCTGTGGTGGTTGTGCCAGGGGTCGTATTCTCTGTTTCCCCGATGACAATGGATTTAATGTGTGGGCGTTTGAGCGTGAGTCTTGTCGAAATTCCATGCACTTTGGTGTCAATTTCGATCACACGATTGGTGCGAGAAACGACGGTGCCGGTGTAGACCGTGCCATCTCGCATGATGACTTCGTCACCGATCGCGAGGGTTGAGAGTGCACCGAGAACGCCTGCTGCAGCGGCAATTCGGAGTGCCTTTGTTACTTTTGTGCTGTTCCGCATAGTCATTTTCCCTGATCGGTATCTAGACCGATACCTTGTAATTAAACAAACTGAATAAAACTTATTCGAATACCCTATCAGATGTCGAGCAGTTTTCCAAGCACATAGGGCGTAATCCTCTATTGAATTTTGGAATTAATGATATGTGAAATGGCTATGATCGACTGTGAATACTGAATATAAGGTCATTGTGGTGGGTGGTGGACACGCAGGGGTTGAAGCCGCGTGGGCAGCTGCCAACGGTCTCGGCACCCCGAACAGTGTGGCGTTGATCTCTCTTGATGCGTCCAAGATCGGCGTGATGAGTTGTAACCCTGCGATCGGTGGGTTGGCCAAGGGGCAACTTGTGTGCGAAATTGACGCGATGGGCGGAGTGATGGGACTGATCGCGGATGCGACAGGTATTCAGTTCAAGGTCCTCAACACATCCAAAGGATCCGCGGTGCATGGTCCACGATGTCAGTCTGATCGGCACGCGTATGCGTCTGTCGCACAAGAACTTATACGATCTCGTGATGAAATTGATGTGATCGAGGGGACTGTAGAAGAGCTGATGATCAATAACGCGGGGGCTCGCGTATCTGGGGTTCGATTGTCTACGGGGTTGGATCGATCCGAAATTGAAATCAGTGCCTCATGTGTAGTGGTCACAACTGGAACCTTTATGCGAGCGTTGATGCATATGGGGGATGTCCAGACTGAAGGCGGACGGTTCGGCGAACAATCCGCGACAGGTATATCCAAATCGCTCAACGATCTTGGATTTGAGCTCGGTCGATTGAAGACCGGCACGCCTCCAAGGCTCGATATCACGACGATCCAATGGGACGAACTCCCAGTCGAGTCCGGTGATGATCAACCAATCCCGTTTTCGCAACTCACCCCATCGGGTTGGTCGCTTGGCGATGTGGAATGCGACCAGTTTCCACGGATTGATCAGGTGACCTGCAGACAATCAAGCACCTGTGAAATATCGCACGAGATTATCCGCAAGAACCTTGATCGGGCGCCGATGTTTACCGGGCAGATCGAATCGCAAGGGCCGAGGTATTGCCCGAGCATTGAGGACAAGGTCGTTCGTTTCGCACAACGCGATTCGCACGGGGTGTTCCTCGAACCGGAATCACATGATTCCGATTGGGTCTACTGCAATGGCATCGCGACGAGTTTGCCTGCGGATGTTCAGGATGAGATCATCAAGCACATGCCAGGGTGTGCCAACGCGAAGATCGTGCAGTACGGATATGCGGTTGAATACGACATGATCCGCCCGCACCAAATTTATACTACAGGCGAGACTCGAAAAGTTCGTGGTCTTTTCTTCGCTGGGCAAATCAATGGCACCAGTGGCTATGAAGAAGCAGCAGCGCAAGGTCTTATTGCAGGACTCAACGCAGCAAGGCGAGCGCTGCAAGGTGACGCGTACAAAGGCTTCTCGTTCGGACGAGAGCAGGCATATATCGGTGTCTTGATGGATGATCTTGTGACCAAGACCCCCCGCGAGCCATACCGAATGTTTACGAGCCGAGCAGAACATCGATTGATATTGCGTGCAGATAATGCACCTGATCGCTTGACCCCGATTGCTAAAGACCTGGGGTTGCTCGACACAAGTGAGCTTGGAGCGCAACGGTACAAGCTCTTTGAAGCACGGAAAATGATTCTCGAACAAGGGCGAGCATTGCTTGACGAGTTGCGAGATGGTGACAAGACGATCGCCCAACGATTGCTCAATCCAGATTTTACGATTGAGATGCTCCGCGTTGCGCTGGAACCGCACCTTGGTGATCAGCCTCTGAGTATCTGGCGCACCTTGCATTCGGACAAACGCTACGAGCCTTACATCGAGCGTCAGCTTGGTCAGATCAAGCGGAACATCGATCTTGAGCATCGCCCGTTGCCCGAATGGATTGAATACGACGGGATCGGTTCATTACGCACCGAGGCAAGGCTCGCGCTGAGCAAGTACAAACCAACAACATTTGGACAGGCATCTCGTCTCGAGGGGATTACCCCTTCGGATATCACATTGCTCAGTGTGCTGGTTAAACGAGCGCGTGCGGATCGTCGATCGCTTGAAGCAAACTAACTCAAGTTCCGCTATACCTTTTTCAGTTGCTTAATGGCTGCCGCCGAGCATGCGGATCTCGTCGCGAAGAATCGCTGCAAGTTCGAAGTTCTCTGCAGCGATCGCGGCGTCGAGCCTCTGACGGAGTTCTGCGCGTTGACTCACCGGGAGCTTGGGGACGAGTGAATCTCTCATATCACGGAGCATGAGCACCTCACCTGACTCATCAAAGAGTTCTGGTTGCTCGATGGATTCATAATAGTTTTTGAGTGCAGCGAGTCCTTGGTCAATCGCAAAGATCGCGGCTTTGTTTTCCTCGGTCTTCATCGCCAAGCTCGCGAGTGATCGCGCACGCATCATCATGATGTACGGTCGATGCGATTCCATCGCTATCCGATCATCACGCTCAATTGCAAAGTCTCGGAAGAGATCAAGCACACGCAGGTTGCGTGAAGTATCGCGGACCACTGCTTCGTAATCTTCAAGGACAAGCATTGCGATGTACCGGTGGTAGTACTGCTGGGCTTCTTCCCGGAGCGATCGGCAATCATCTGGAGTGAGCATCGGTTTGGGGGCAGATTCGCCTGCTTCTTGATCTGCTTGTTGATCGAATGCCGTTTTTTCGAGGAACTGCTCTTCTGATCCTTCGTTTTGCTCATTGGCATGTTCGGATTCATCGTCGGCATTGACTCGATCGCTTTGGTCGATTTTGGACTCGTAATAGTCGAGCATGGACTCGAACCCATGTGGGCGCGTTCCATCAGGGCGTCCGATGGTGTTCATCTGGAGCAATCCCAGGTCTAATCGGACCTGAATTCGGGGGTGTCCGTCTTTGCCTTCGATGACTCTGACGGTGATTTGTCCCGATTCAAAGGGCCATTCTTCAAAGAGTTCAGATAAATCTTGATCCATTATTTTTCACCAAATTCGGAGTGCAATTGGAAAGTATGCGCCGTTTTTTGAAAGATGCCAATAAAAATTTCTAAGACCGATCATATTTGTGAAAATGTCGGTTTATCTCTTTAATCGGTACATTCAGGCAGGTCAATGCACACAACTTTGTAAAGAAAAAGCCCAAACTTCAGGCATTTTTCTCTTCCGCCGATGGAACAATTCGCGTAGACTCACGAACGGAGTAGTGGGTGGGATCTTTGTCCCCCCAGGTATGTTTTTTCCGGCAGCGCTCGCTGCGGAGAAGGGTAGGGTAGGAAATTGAGTACAACTTCTGTAAGTTCGTCTACAGGTTCCAATGGAACTCGTGCGTCGGCCGGTTCGAAGGCCGGGTCTTCTGGTGTGAAGTCTGCATTGCAGACTTACCTCAAGGAGATCAATCGCTATTCATTGCTCACGGCTGAAGAGGAGCGTGAGCTTGGATGGAAGATCATTAATGATCAGTGCCCTGTTGCACGGGATCGAATGGTCAACAGCAACCTGCGACTGGTCGTTTCGATCGCCAAGAAATACAGCAACCGAGGTTTGCCGATCACTGATCTGATCGAAGAGGGCAACATCGGTCTGCTGCGTGCGGTGGAAGGTTTCGATCCAGCGCAGGGCGCTCGGTTCAGTACCTATGGCAGTTGGTGGATCAAGCAGGGCATCAAGCGTGCACTGATGAACGCCAATCAACCGATCCACATCCCCGCATATATGGTTGAATTGATCGCCAAGTGGAAGATGCACTCACGATTGCTTCAGGCACAACTCGGGCATCCACCTTCAATGGAACAGCTCTCAGAAGCGATGGATCTACCAGTTAAGAAGATTCAGATCATCAAGCGCGCAGTGCGTGCGTTCAATGCACCGAATCAGTCGCCTCGCGATGTGAATGGTGAAGCAGTCGGACTCGAAGGCATTGTCGCGGATTACCGCGGAACAACTGCTGATGAACAATCACTACGGACTGAAGAACTCAGCACTTTGCGGAGTCTGATGGAAACCATTGATGATCGTGAAGCTGAGATCCTGCGGTTGCGCTTTGGTCTCGATGGGGCGGAACCATTAACGCTCAAAGAGATCGCGGCAGAAGTGGGTATCTCGCGTGAGCGTGTGCGTCAGATTATCGAAGAATCACTCGATCGTCTCAACGATCGTCTCAACGATGCCAAACCAAGCCAGTTCTTCCGTCGTGAAGCGCCAGCGTTTGAAGAGGTCTCGCGGGGAAAGGATCAGCATCCTCCAAGCATGATCCACAATCAGGATAAGCAGGCGACTTACAAAGCTGGTTAATCCGTATTTCGAATACGATATCTCGAAATATACAATCAAGCTCTCTTTCTCCTGACGGGGTCATTCGCGTGACCCCGTCAGTTCTTTTTTGTACCATTTGATGCGCTACCATTCTGTCCTAGTTATTGGGAATAGATCGCTGGTGAACAGAGTTTATTCCAAGCCGACAGGTATGAAGTTATGATACAGATCGGTCATGCCTAAACACGCATGGCTATAGAGGAGCACGGTTTGACAGATACACAAAAAGAGAACACAGTTCACAAAGTCGCCATCATCGGTTCAGGCCCATCAGGTTGGACCGCAGCGATCTACGCAGCACGCGCCAACCTCAATCCGGTAGTCTTTGTGGGGGTTGCTAAGCAAGACCCAGGGCCGATTCTACCGGGTGGTCAGCTCATGTTGACTACTGAAGTCGAAAACTACCCCGGGTTTCCTGATGGGGTTGCGGGACCTGAGATGATGATGAAGTTTGAGCAGCAGGCTCGTCGCTTTGGTACTCAGGTCGTTGGGGAAGATGTCGTGAAGTGTGATTTTTCAACTGATGGATCGCCGCACACGTTACACACTTCCGATGGCAAAACAGTTCAAGCACATGCGGTCATTATTTCAACCGGTGCAACGGCGAACTGGCTAGGGCTTGAGAGTGAGATGAAACTCGCGATGGCGGGTGGAGGTGTGTCTGCGTGTGCAGTATGCGATGGTGCACTCCCCGCGTTCCGTGATCAACCTGTTGCAGTTGTTGGTGGTGGTGATACCGCTCTCGAAGAGGCAACATATCTCACCAAGTTTGCTTCGACGGTCTACATTATCCATCGCCGGGATGAACTGCGTGGATCAAAGGTCATGCAGAAACGATTCATGGACAGCGAGAATGCAGAAGTCATGTGGAACAAGACCGTTGTCGAATGTTTGAGCACCCCCGATGAGCATGGATCAGAGAAACTCCACGCGATCAAACTCAAAGATACCGTCACCGGTGAAGAATCAGAACTTCAAGTCAAAGGAATGTTCGTTGCAATCGGGCATACTCCAGCAACGAAGTTCCTGCGTGAAACCGGGCTTGAGTTCGATGACGCAGGATACATTGATCTCAAAACCAGATCGAGCAAGACCAATATCGAAGGCGTGTTCGCTGCGGGCGATGTCGCTGATGCCAACTACCGTCAGGCGGTAACCGCTGCGGGTATGGGTTGCCAGGGTGCGATTGATGCCGAGCATTGGCTCGGTGAAAAGGGCTTGAACTAAGTAACACTCGATGAGTTCGCCAATCAATAAAAAGCCCCGATGTCATCCTAAGACATCGGGGCTTTTAAGTTCTTTGAATCATACTTTCGCGTATTATGAATCGAGTTCGTAGCTTGCGAGTGTTGCTTGGAGCTCACCAGCATACTTCTGATACTCTTCAGGGATAAGCTCGATTGCTTTCTTCTGCCACTTGATCGCGTCTGCTTGGTTGCCGGTTTTATAAGCAGCCTGAGCGTAGGTATCGAGAATCATCCAGTTGCCCCAGTCAGTGGCTTCGCTTGCAGCTTTTGCCGCTTTCAGAGCGATCTTGAAATCGGTCATTTCTGTATCTGAAGACTCGGTATTGAGGAGCATCCATGCGATTTGATTCAGGCCGCTCGGATCACTTTCCAGATGATCGTCGATGAGAATATGAGCGATTTGGCGTGCGTCATTGAGATTCTCTCCGTCATCGATAAGCTCAGAGAACTTGATGAGTCCTGCGTTGACGAGCAGGCCATCGATTGCGCGTTCGCTTGCTGCTTTGGTATCGAAGTCGCCATTGATGACATCATTGAGTACTTCGTCCATGGTCATCGGATGACCGATCCATGCGATCGAGCCTGTGCCATCAACGATGAATGCTGCTGGGATGCCGTTCTGTTCCGCAGGGCGTAGCCAGCTCATTCCCATATCGCTGTTGGTTTCAACCGCAACGGTGTAGCTCATGTTCTCGCCTTGATCTTCGACGAACTTTTCAATCCGTTCGATCCGGGCGGTTTGATCGGTGTCGCGTTCGGATACATTGACACCGATGAAAGTTACATTTTCGCCGTGCTCTTCTTGGAGGGTTGAGAGGTGGGGGAATGCCGCGATACATGGTCCACACCAGGTTGCCCAGAACTCAACGACATAGACCTGTCCTTCATCGAAGCCGGTAACGGAATCGCCTTTGACATACTTCGCGATTTTGAGCTCGGGTGCCTTTGATCCGATGAAGAGCTCGGGCGCTTCAATTTTGCCCACAAAGTCTTCGAGTGTTTTCTGTGATTCGGATGCAGTTGCGTGCGATTTGTTATCTTGTGTCTGTTTGTGCTCGGGTCCTGCCAAGGCGGTGGTGCCCGCGAGCAATGTGAGCAAGAGTGCTGATGCGATTGTGGTTGAGTTCTTCATTGGGAAACCTCCTAAGTGTTGACTATACGATACCGGCCCAGGGTGAGTAGGGTTCTGGTATATTTGAGTTTTATCGGTCAATATAATTGGAATTTTGATAGGGATTTGAAGGGAAAGTGTTTATTAGCAGGATAAGTCGCATTCGCCAAGCAGGGTGAATCCCTTTCGGCGAAGAATCTGACCCGCTAACGTCGGGTCATCCACCGCGATTGCAATTCCAGAAGCAGCAGCTGATTCACGCATCAGTGGATACGCAAATGCAATATTGATCTCAGCACCCAAGAGATATAAACACAACTTCGAGAGGGAGTGCTCTTCCGATACTTCCGCCAGAAGGATCTCGTGTTCTGAGAATGGGAAGTTGTTCTCTCTTAAAATCAAACGGGCTTGCTTTGCATCGTTGGTAATCAGACGAACCACCGCATGATCGGAAGCTTCGTGTACAGAGAATGCACAGAGCGCGACATCTGCACCATCGAAGTGCTCAGTGAGATCGAGCATTTTTCCCACTTTATTCGAGAGGAACACACTGAACTGGACCGCGGTGGGTGGGCAATAACCCTGAATAGTATCGAGAGGGGTTGGAGATTCCGTCATGGTCGAGTTGCCCTTCCGTGGCGTGTCTGATCCCGTGTGAGGGGATGCATGTGCTGTTAAGCGTGAACCCTATTCAACTGTATCTTGGGTAAATATGCAACCCTGAAACTGAAAATCGCTCCGGTTTTTCCGGAGCGACATGGGAATCGAATGGTTTGTGACGAGTATCTGGCAATTACTGGCATTGAGCGGATACATCGTCTCGGTTGAACGAATCGTTAGACCGAGAAGCTTGATCCACAACCACAGCTGCTCGATGCATTTGGATTATTGAATACAAAGCCGCGACCCATGATTTCGTCCTTGAAGTCAACAGTTACCCCTGAGAGGTAGAGAAGGCTCTTCGGATCGATGATCATCTTGATACCGTGCTGCTCGAAGACTTCGTCTGAGTCCTTCTGAGTCTCTGTAAGATCAAGCAGATAACTAAAGCCTGAACAGCCACCGCCTTTGACACCGATGCGTAGGCGAACCTTATCCACATCGAGTTCTTGAGCTTCAACGATTGTCCGAACCTCTTTGGCAGCGAGCTCGGTAAGAATAACAGCTTGTTCTTGGGTTGTTTCAGTACTCATAATTGACTCCAAATCGATCCTGCAGAATGCTCTGGATTGGTAGGGATTCTATACCCAACTTCGACGAAAAACAGTGTCTCACCGATCGATCGGTTTAGCTGTGCTTTTGCTTGTAATCTTGAATCGCAGACTTGATCGCATCCTCTGCAAGCACCGAGCAATGGATCTTGACCGGAGGCAAGGAGAGCTCTTCAACGATCTCAGTGTTCTTGATATCAAATCCTTCATCAAGGGTTTTCCCCTTGAGCCATTCAGTTGCAAGCGATGAACTCGCGATTGCTGAACCGCAACCAAAGCATTTGAACTTGGCATCTTCGATGACACCGGTATCGTCGTTGACTTTGATTTGGAGTTGCATGACATCGCCACACTCTGGTGCGCCGACGAGTCCTACACCGATGTCGGTGCGTTCTTTGATTTCTTTTTGAGTTCCGAATGTCCCGACATTGCGGGGTTTTTCGTAGTGCTCAATGACTTTGTTTGAGTAGGCCATGTGGATCTTCTTTCTGGGTATGTTTCGATGGGTGCTTAGTGAGCAGC
The DNA here is from genome assembly GCA_963976235.1 of uncultured bacterium. Classification (GTDB taxonomy): domain Bacteria; phylum Planctomycetota; class Phycisphaerae; order Phycisphaerales; family UBA1924; genus UBA1924. The sequence continues at coordinate 286,576 of CAXBJM010000002.1, read as the reverse complement.
CCATTCGATTTTGGAAATGTCAATGCCTTCGTTGTGCATGTCAAACAAAGGCGAAAGGTCGCGAAGCTTGTTCACCGCTTCGATGATCTTCTCTGCTGCGTAATCAATCTCAGCTTCGGTTGTCCAACGCCCCATACTGATACGGAGTGATGAATGCGCAAGGTCATCGCCGACGCCTAATGCTTTGAGCACATAGCTTGGTTCAAGCGACGCACTGGTGCATGCGGAACCTGATGACATTGCGATTTCCTTGAGTGCCATCATCAGGCTTTCACCTTCGACAAATCCAAAGGAAATGTTTGTGAGGTGTGCGAGCCGTTTGGTCGGATGCCCATTGACCTGGGTCACATCGAGCGCTTCGGTAACAGTCTTTTCGAGTTTGTTGCGGAGTGCCAACAGGCGTTCACGCTCGGTGTCCATTTCCTGTGCACAAAGTTCACAGGCTTTGCCGAGTCCGACAATACCCGTGACATTGGAAGTGCCCGAACGGAATCCGCGTTCTTGTCCGCCGCCTTCTTGCAGTGCCATAATGCGAACGCGTGGACGGCGTCTTCGTACATACAACGCACCGGCACCCTTCGGGCCGTACATTTTGTGTGCTGAAAGGGAGAGGAGATCGACATTGTCAAGCTTGACATTGGTCGGCATTTTCCCAACCCACTGGGTTGCGTCCGTATGGAAGATGATTCCCTTTTCATGACACAGTGCGCCGATTTCAGGGATCTCGTTGAAGGTGCCGATTTCGTTATTTGCCCACATCACCGTGACGAGGATGGTGTCATCGCGTAAGACCGCTTCGATCATTTCGCGGGTGACGGTGCCATCGGACTTTGGATCGATGAGGGTCACATCAAAGCCTTCTTTTTCGAGACGCTTGCACGGATCGAGGACTGCTTTGTGCTCATGAATCACCGAGATAATGTGCCCGCGTGAGGATTGCCCCGCGGGTTTCTTGGCGTACATATTGGCAGCGCCCTTGATCGCCAGGTTGTTGGACTCTGTTGATCCTGAAGTGAAGATAATCTCTTTCGAGTCTGCACCGATCAAGTCTGCAACCTGTTGGCGTGCATTGGTGACGGCTGCTTCCGAATCCCACCCGAAGGAGTGATTGCGTGAACCCGGATTACCGAACATCTCAGTGAAGTACGGGAGCATCGCATCGACAACGCGTGGATCACACGGAGTGGTCGCTGCATGGTCGAGGTACATTGGGAGCTTTACATTTTGATCTGCGCTGTTGGAGACACTCATTGTCAATCCTCCGCGTTTGTTGGTGGTGTGAATATGCATGATTAATCAGAATCAGGACAGGATGGTCCTGATTCTTAGAATCATTCCAAGTTATGATAGGCATTTTTTCAACACGAAGCAAGAAGAATACGATGCAGCGAGCGTATGTCTTCTGGAGGCACACGAGCGTTGAGTTTGGAAAGGGTTCAAACTGAGCTGATTAATCCGGATGGACATACTGGAGCTTCACTCGATTGCCTGAGGGATTGAAGTTGACATGTGTCATGTACGCACGCATGAGCATCACGCCCCTCCCTGAGGGCTTTGAGAGGTTCTCAATGAGTGTTGGATCTGGTAGCGCTTCGGGAGAAAACCCCGGACCCTGATCTTGGACTGCAACCTCGATAATCTTTGGAGTGACCGCATACTCAACACGGATAGAGAGTGACGGATCGAGCCCTTCGTGTCCGTGCTCGAAGGCATTGGTGATTGCTTCCTCAATCGCTAAACGCACAGCAAAAATTGAACTCGCACCAAATCCTTGTTGCTCTGCAAGACCAAGGATTGTATCGATCAGCTGCGAGATCACCGCGCGATCGTATACGAGATCAACTGCGGTCGCGTCTTTGATTGTGGTTGTTTGATCACTCATGCGAAAATCATGCGGGTCAGAACCGATTGAGAAGACATTTGGGAATACAGGGAATGAGGCGACTCAAATCGTCTGAGACACCGACGCATCAGTTTGCAAATGCGGCTTGTGCTTCGTCAGCGGTCTCATGAATGTTGAACAACTTGTTGAGACGCGTAATGACAAACACCTCATAAATCTGTGGATCAATATTCGCAAGATGGAATGCACCCTTTTTTTCACGGATCTTATTGTTGATCGTGATGAGTGCACCCAATGCAGCGGATGAGAGATGGTCAACATTGGAAAAGCTGATTAATATCTTTGGTACATCTGCTTGCTCAATCACCGCAGTTATTTCTTCGGTGATCGCTTGGATATTCGCTTCGTCGAGAATATTGCGGTCGACGAACTCAACAAGGGTGACCCCGTCATTGTTCGATATTTTGAGTCTTGAATCAGTCATCTATGTGAGTCCTCTTTACTCATCGCCAGCGAGTATTACCGGCGGGTTGATACAACACTATAGTGCAATTGGGGCGTGCAAGCACGCAAAGTATACGGGAATAAATTGTGGTATAAAAAAGGGCACACTCTGATGAATGTGCCCCTCGAGTTGTTCAGAAAAAATTTATCGTCCGAGTTGATCGAGCAAGCCTGGGAAGTTGAGTTCTTCTTCTTCATTCTGGATGAGAATAGTTGGCTTGAGCAAGATAAGCAGGGTCTTCTCGCTTTTGGTGTCAATCCGGTTCGAGAAGAATCGGCTCAATATGGGGATCTTGGAGAGCACAGGAACACCTGTTTCAACTTCGAGTTCTTCAACAATCCGTTGCCCGCCGAGCAAGACTGTGCCTTGGTCAGGGATAGTGACTGTGGTGTTGAGCTGTGTCGCATCGATCACAGGGATCTGAATCGAAGCAGTGAACTCGCCGTTGGCACCACCGGTACCGCCGGTGTTATTGTTTGCAACCGCACCACCGATTTGACGATCTTGAGCGAACGAAAGCTGTGATTGGGTGGTTTGAATGGTAAGTGTTACATAACGACGATCCGCAGAAGCAACACCCGTGATGTCGATGACCACACCAGTGGAGATCGAAGTAATCGTTGGGTCGAAACCACCCGCACCAGAACCGACAATCGGAGTCAGGTCAGATACGAAAGTTGTCGAGGTTGATACCGCGATAAACGATCGCTGCCCGTTGGTGAAGGTGAGCCTTGGCGCGGTGAGTGTCACCGAGCGTTGGTCCGCCTGGGTTGCTTCAACAAGGAAGTCAACCTGAATATCGTCAAGGAACCGTCCTGAAATTCCGAGTGCGGGATTGAGGCCAAGGATTTGTGACGCGAATGAAGTCGCAGCACCGAGTTCATTGGTGAGACCAAATGAGTTCTGAGCAGCACGGATCACAGAGAAGTCATCGCTCGGGAGATCGATCCCACCGAATGTACCACCATTGAAACCTGGACCAATAACTGGCTGGTTGATCGGTCCATCTGGGATACCATCACCATCGAGATCGAATGTGCCGCCGCCTGATACTGTGCCTCGGACTAAGTTGCCTTGTGCATCAAAGAAATCTGAAGGTAGAATCGTCGGGTCAATCGTGCGAGCAATATTGGTCGCGGTGTTATCTGCATTGAAGAAGACATCGAGATCAAATCCGATTTGCTCGAAGAAATCTTGATCAACCGAAAGGAATCGGGTTTCAACATTGAGCTGAACAGCACGCTGCTGGCGCAACTTGTTGAGGAGTCCGATGATTGCACGGTGATTCTTCGGGGTTGTGGTGATGATGAAGTTGCCGTTGAGTTCGGTAATCGAGCTGGTATCGCCACCGATTGCAACCCAGCCGTCAGGGTCAACATTCGCTTGGATCAGATCAACGATTGCTTGAACACGATCATCGCGGGGGACATCATCGATATCTTGACCGCCGCCGGAGAATGGGCTTTGCCCGCCGCCGCCACCGCCGCCACCGGCTGCGGAGACTGCACTCTGGAGATCGAACTCAGGAGCGTTGTCAAAGTCGGGGACAACAAAGATCAGGTCACGGATGTCGTAAGTTTCGAGAATGGTGTTTAGACGCAAGACTTCATCTGAAGCGATCGTCAAAATGCCGTCTTGGATTGCCCATCCCGCAGGGAGTGTTGGATCGGAAACTTTCCCGAGAACACGATCAAGAAGCACAGAGACCTGAACATTCTTCAATGAAAGGTCAACTGGGGTGTCAGGATCAACCCCGATATCAGCAAGCGATTCCCAGTCAACATCGATATCAATGTCAGTGGTTTGTTCGATGAACGCGATGACATCTTCAAACGCATTGTCATCGAAATCTACAGGCATGCTTGTGTCACGCATCGCGGTGAACACTGCACGGTTTGCGTCAGATTCTGCAAACTCGAGAATATCGCCTCGGCGGAATGTGATTGACGGCCAGTCGTCTGGGTAACCAATAATGGAATCTGGTGCGATCATCGCTTCTTGGTTATTAACCGACTGTGTCATGTAGCTCAGGCTTTTATCACGCTGAATCAACATGTTATTGCGGTACACAATCGTGTCTTCGATGATGTCCTTGAGCAACAAGCCCGATGGGTTTGTTGGATCGAGGAACAAGATTGATTCAACGACTTCGAGGGCTTCTTCATACTTGAGTTCTTGCTGGAGTGCATGAACCCGGTAGAGGTTGCTGATGATTTTGTCATTGCGTTCGCGATTGCGTTCGGAAGCAAGCGCTTCGGTTTCTGCTGCCAAACGAAGTTTCTCTGCTTCATTCTCAGCAATCCGGAGGCTGTTCTCTGTCGCGTTGATCTGGGTGATCAAATCTGCAACTTCATCAGCATGTCCTTCAAATGCCGATTCAGGCATGATGTTGCGTGCACGCTTGATGGTTAGATCCGCTTGAGCTGCCAAATTCCGAGCGGTATTGGTATCGCCTTCACTCAGTGCTTGTTGAGCTTGTGAAAGATAGTTGCTGAATGCAGTTTCCGCACGCTGGCGTTCGATTGATTGATCCTCTGCTTCTCGTTGGAGGATATCATCGGGACCACCCTGGGTGCCGAGTTGGACCTGGGTTTCTGCTCGGCGTGTACTTGCAAGTGTGAGTTCCTCGGTGGAGATGTATCCTGAGAACTTGCTGACAAGCTGTGAGTAGAGTTCGTACGCTTTACCAAAACGACGCTCTTCGTAAGCGATGTTTGCTTGACCAAGCAAACTCTGTGCTTCAAACTTGCGAGCAGCATCAAGTAGATCAACCTCTGGTTGTTCCTCAACGAGTTCTACTTCGATGGGTTGACCTTCTGGTTGATTCTCACTGAGGTATGCACCAGAGCGAGCACCATCTTGATTAGTGTTGCTCATCAGCCAATCGGTGTTCATGCCCGATTCAGGAGCAAGCATACCCATTGATGGATTGAAAGAGCCGAAGCTTTTGCCTTGGGATTGTTCAAGACTCGCAAGGCGATCGCGGTAGGAGTTGAGCGTTTGTGTGTCCGCAGCAGGGAGATCGAGCCCGAGCTGGCCGATGCGGGTAATCAAAGATTTCGCAGTGGTGTAATCACCAGTGTTGAATGCTTCGACAGCACTGTCAATCGCGTTGCCGACCTTAGTCTTCGCATCTGCTTTGCGGATCGATACATGATCGAGGATTGCTTGAGCGCGTCCAACTTGGGTGCTGTCAGATTTGTTTGAGTTGACAACAGTCGTGCTTTGTCTCGTCGCTTCGACGAGATTGTCGTTGGTGAGTGCGAGCTGAGCTTTCTGCAAGCTGATATCGATACGATCCGTCTTCTGGATCTGTCGTTCGATCTTTGCCATCTGTGACCAGAGTCGTTGACCAAGCTCGTCACCGAGTGTTGCGCCAGATGGGGAGTCTTGGAGTGCCAAAAGCATCGCACGAGCTCTGATCAGGTTGCCCTGTTCTGCGAGCAATGATGCATGATCCAAGATCGCATTGGCATCCTGGGTTATTTGTGCACTGGTGGTATTCGTATTGAGTGCAATTGCAGGCGTCGTAACGATGCCTCCAAAGGCAACCGCAGCGAGAAGCAGCGAACGAACTGAACGGTGAGTTGCATATCGATGAGTCGTGGGTGACATCCGGATCACTCCATTTGGATCGTGTCAAAAAACTGGGGGGCCTGCGTCGGAGACCCGTTGGATGTGCCAGTTTCTCGCCTGTTTCTCTAACATGATGTTGCACCAGTTGCAACATCTCTGTATTTGTGCTTTGTCAGCAGTAGATATCCACTGCGTCAATCCCATTAGAATACGCATGAAGCCGATAGGCAACATGAGCAGGGACAGGGACGATACCGGGGTTGGACCTGAATCGCAAATCCCAATGGCAATGAGTTTACTCTTTTTCCTGTTGCCGGCCTGACGGGTTGTGTTGGTCACCCGCATTTCTAGACGGTGCAGAAGCGGGGCTGCACCGTATCGTCCCTTGTAGATCACCTATTCGATCGATGAGCTCGAAAGGTTCCACACTTCTCATATGTTGGATAAATGAATAGGTTTGATCAATTCCAAGATCGGGATTCAAACAATCGAAAGGAACCCATATGTATCACGAATGGCCTTTTTCGTGTGCGTTAATCGGTGCCGACAAACCGGATTGCGATGATTGATTCTTCTTCTAATACTTTTGTGTCAAATGATTTAGCGTCAGGAGAATCTTTGATCGCTTCGTTGAGTTGATCAGGTGTGAATCGGTCTGCACTGATGACAATGACATCGTACCATTCACGGTCGTCCTTGAAATCTGCAATGATCGATTGCTGCGCGAGCTCTTCTGCCTTTCGGATTGAATCAGTGGTCAAGAAGATCTGAGCATATTGCTCGTCCGGTGTTTGATCGGTGGCGTACCGAACCAGACAACGCCAAAGTGTAATTCCGAGATCTTCACCCTCGTCGTCCACATTTGATTCAGGATCAACATTCAAAACGAGCCGCCAGGTGTCTCTCATCCGTTCAAGGATCTCATCGCCGATCAACAAATCAGGTCGATCTGCGGACGCAAGGAGGATCGCGCGATGTTCATGTGCCGCAGAATCCGCACCCGCGGGTTCGTCGATTTGTTGAAGATCGAACGCAGTGAGGAGGTTCTCGATCTGAGATTTGAACTTGGCTTCGACCCTGACGGTGAGGATTTTGTGTTCGTCGAGGAATATATAGAAGAATGGTTCTTCTGAGACTGCTCCGAAACCCACCATGCCGTCCTCGAAGAAGAACGGTCGGTACTTGCGGATGCCGTCGATGACTTTCTCTTTGCCGATCGGCTCGTAGGCCATATAGGGGTCAATTTCCCGATAGGCATCGTGTCCGATGTAATCGATGATCGGAAACACCCGGCCGGGCATCATTGCAAAGACCTGTTGCCAGAACGATTCGATACGATCAGCTGGCATTACTATGTCAAAGACATACTGGTCCGGCCAAGCTTCCCATTCGTCCGCTTCCTCTTCTGTGTCTGCGGGTTCGAACTCAGAGGAATACCCCGCAATCGGGGTCATGGGTTCGACAGGGTAGACCCCGAGGGGGAACTTGAACCCCTTGACGGATTTGCGTTCGATGGATTCGTCAATCTGACAAGTGGTCATGTGCAAAGTCTCAACTCATACGCGGATCAAGGATCGAAAAGTAACCATGCTCTATGATCGGTTATTTCCAATGATATCATGCGGAAATGAAGGATAGCAGGGTCGAATCGTCGAAGTTGATCTGTGCGAGTCTATGCTTGTGCATGTCAGATTCATTGCCACCCCAGTTTGCCGGTTTTCCATCCACCCTCGAATCACTTATCGCAATCGCGGTAGGCAATACACGAACCCGTGTGGGGGTGGTGCAAGGGACCGAATGTGCCAAAGCAAAGTCTGTCGCGACAAATGATCCCGATCAGGTTGCATCCTTTGTACACGCACTGTTTGATGAGTTTGAGTTCTCTTCGGATGAACCAGTTATATTGGTTTCAACCGTATCCGCACCTGCCGCAGATGCGATCGAGGAAGCAATACACTCGAAGTTCGGATGGTCATCTTATCGTTTCGGCCGTGAACTCCAGATCCCAATCCGTCACACACTCACAGAGTCTGGTGAGGAAACTGTTGGTCAAGATCGACTCTTGTGCGCGATTGGTGCATTTGATGTCGTGAAACAGGCGTGCGTTGTGGTCGATATGGGCACCGCGATCACGGCGGACTTTGTCGACGGGGAAGGCGTGTTCCACGGCGGCGCAATTCTACCAGGCGTTTCAACCATGCTCGAATCACTCAGTGCAAGCACTGCGCATCTGCCTGAACTCAAGTACCGTAAGCTCGATCCAACATCACATGAACCAGGAAAACAGACTGATGATGCGATCATCCTGGGAGTCACCGCAGCTGCGCACGGCGCGATCCGATTCCTTGCAGAGCGATACGCGCAGTTTTATGAAGGATATCCACAAATCATCGCCACCGGAGGGGACATGGGGTTGCTTGAAGACGATGAACTCATTGAGTCCTTCGTCCCCGATCTACAACTTCATGGCATCCGTGTCGCATGCAGGATGATTATTGAATCAGATCATGAAGACGATGAACTCGATGACTGATATCCGTATGACCAACTTTCATACGATCGAAACTCCCAAAGGTGCGCCAGGCGCGATCGCGATGATCCGTGTGGTCCATCCTGATCCATCAGCGATCGGGCTTGCGAACCCAACGCTCAATGGGATCAAACTCGCAAAGATTTTCGATATAGATGAAGGGGTCATCACCCGTTGGGATCCCGATTCGATCGTGCTCATGCCGCACGGGGGTATGGCAATCGTACGGATGATCTCCGCAGCGCTTGAGGAAAAAGGCCTGCCGCACTGTGAACACCAATCCGTGTTTCCAGAAGCAGAATCAGAAATCGAAACAAAGATGCTCGAATGTATTTCTCAAGCATCGAGCCCGCTTGCTGTGAACTTATTGCTCGATCAACCTGAGAAATGGAAATCAGTTGGAGTCCATACACTCAAGGATGCAGAGTCATATCGGGATATTTGTGATGGAGTAGCGAGATCAAGATTGCTTGATCCCCCGGTTGTTGCTGCAGTGGGTCGCGCCAATATTGGTAAATCCACATTGATCAATGCGCTCGCAGGGAAACACGTTGCGATTGTTGCAGACCTTGCTGGGACAACACGAGATCATGTCGGTGTGCTGGTAGATCTTGGTGGACTGGTTGTGCGATGGATTGATACCCCTGGGATCGATGAACGAGTCGGAGATGATGAAGAGATTGATATCGCGGTCCGGGAGGTGTCGCAGGCCCAACTCGTCGTGCACTGCATCGATTCACAGGACGAGGTGGGCGAACTCGATCAACGGCTGAAACGAGCGATTGATCCAGATGCTCTCTGTATTCGTGTTGGCACCCGTAGTGACATGGGGGACCCCAAAAAACTCCTTGAGGTGCCGATAGATGTCCGTGTCTCGGTGCTTGACGACACGATGGACAGCACACAGTTCGATGGAGCTCAATCACTGGTTTCGATGATCCGAGATCGACTTGTCCCGCAAAGTGTGCTCGATGACACGCGCCCATGGCGGTTTTGGACCAGTATTCGCTCTTAGATCGTCATGAACGGGGTTGAGTTGGAGATCGGGTGTGTTTATTGACAGCGAAGCGTCTACGATTGCTCCCCGATGATCGGGGATATTGATATCCGTAAGAAGAAGGATTTGTGGCATGGACGATCGGCAATCAGGTATTAAAGAAGGTGCAGGACTTGAGGACTCACGGGTCAATCAGGAGTTCCTTGATTTCCTGAATAAATGGAGCTCGCCGGTGCTGTTGACGCTCGCGGTTGCAGCCCTCGTCTGGGCAGGTCTTCAACATCTCGAACGCAAGAAAGTTGCGCGGGTTAATCAAGCATTCAGTGAACTTCAATCCGCGACTGCGGGTGGGAATCCTTCGCCGGCATCATTGAAAACGCTCGCGTCAGAATATGAAGGCGTGCGTTCAGTTTCATCCTTGGCGCTGCTCACAACTTCTGATGTATATCTCAACGCATTTGTTGTTGGATTTGAACCTGGCGCACAGATGGATCAAGTAACCGGGTTGCCGCTCGATGAGAACGATGTGCTCACCGATGAAAAACGCCAGGTGTATCTCGACCAAGCGGGTCAGCTTGCCAAGCAAGTGCTTGAAGAGAACAAGAATGTTGAAGGGAAAGAACTCCTTGCAATGCAAGCGATCAGCCGAGTCGCAGCATACGAAGAAGGCAAACGCAACTACGACGGTGCGAAGAGTATGTACCAGCAACTCGAATCAACCGCAACCACCCACAAGTACCCATCGGTTGTTGCATTTGCTCAAACACGGATCGCAAACCTTGATTCGCTCAAGGATATCAAGCCTTTGCTCAGTCTGGACTCGTTTGGAGTGCTTCCAGGCGAAAGCCCTCAGCTGACGCAAGAGCAAATTCAAGAGTTGCTCAACTCCGTGCCAGATGTTGAGTCTGATCCGATCGAAGAGGCGCCAGCCGAGGACGATGTTGAGTCAAGTGTTGATGAAACTGAATCGGAATCAGATCCGATCGAGTCTGAATCGCCGTGAGTGATTCCGGTTCAAACCCGGAGCACCTAGGCGCAGTCCCAGCAACGAATAAGTTTATTCTACCCGGTGGCAAAGTGGACGGCGAAGCTGTCCGCCAAGCATATATCGATGCGCGTACACAAGGAGACAAAGATTTCGTTGTGCGCGTACCATTCGAAATGATGCGCGATGTGAAGGATCGGCTCGATCGATACTTGACCTCTCGGATCACATTCATGAGTCGGAATCAACTCCAAGTACTCATTGATTCTGGAGGCGCTACTGTCAACAACAAAGTTGCCAAAGCATCAACCAAGTTGCGATTAGGTGACCAGATTGTGCTCATGATCCCCAAACCCCCAAGCGGTGATATTGAAGGTGATGATATTCCACTCGAGGTGATGTACGAAGATGAGTACATCCTCGTCATCAACAAAGAACCCGACATAATCGTCCACCCCGCAAGAGCTGAAAATCGAGGAACAATGCTCAACGGGCTCGTTCATCATTTCGAAAAGAACGCATCGGGAGAGTTGTCATCAGTCGGGGAAGAGTTCGCCCGACCTGGGGTTGTTCATCGACTCGATCGGAATACATCCGGGTGCATTGTCTTTGCGAAAAATGATGAATCGCATTGGAAGATGGGCAAGAAGTTTGAAGAGCGCCAAGTTAATAAACGATATCTCGCGGTGGTGCATGGTTGGATCGCTCGTGATGAGCAGCTGATTGATTTACCATTAGGTCCGCATCTATCGCATGCAAAGGGATCACGCGAGAAACGGGTAGTCCGGTACGACAATCTCGGAAAAGAGAGCCAAACTATTTGCAGAGTCCGTGAACGGTATGAACTCCCTGGATTGCGAAAACTCACATCGACCAGAAAATACTCGCTCGTTGAGCTCGAGTTATTGACCGGGCGGACACACCAGATTCGTGTACATCTTTCGCATCTCGACCATCCGATTGTTGGTGACGATATGTACACCGGCAAACCATTCATCGACGCAGATGGGAAAACTATCATCGAACGCCAAGCGCTGCACGCGGGTTTATTGAGTTTTCTACATCCAATGAGCGATGAACCTATGGAGTTTGTTGCACCGGTCCGTGAAGAGTTGCGTGCGTTGATAGTTCATCTCCGCGAAGCGGGCAACACGCAGGTGGTTGAAATTGACAATACGATCGAGATTTCTCGATTCGGACTTTGAGTTCGAGCAAGAAGAACTAGCTTGCTGTATGAGTTGATCCGTTGAATAGACCATTGCCCGCGTTGAGTTCTTCGTGATCAAGCAACCAGCGTTTGCGTTCAATCCCTCCGCCATACCCATGTAATGTGCCGTCAGCTGCGATCACGCGATGGCATGGAATGATGATCGAGACACGGTTTTTTCCGTTGGCAAGTCCGACAGCACGCGATCCACCTGGGTTATCAAGTTTGTCCGCGAGTTGGCCGTAGGAAACGGTTTGTCCATATGGAATGGTGAGCAACGCATTCCAGACCCGTTGTTGCCACTCGGTGCCTGGAGTATCGAGTGGGACGGAAAAACTTTGGAGATCACCAGTGAAGTAGGCAACGAGTTCTGCTCGAAGTTGATCGAGAAGCGGATGATTACCCGGAGTCATCTGGCACTCGAATGCTGATTCAAGCTCGGACATCTCACGATCAGATCGTTCCGGAGAACCCATTTCAAGGAGGCAGATTCCACGATCGGTGGTTGCTGCTTTCATCGTGCAGAGCGGGGTTTCAAATGTTGTTGCGATCAGTTGTGTTGTTTCGTGTTGAGATTTGGTGCTTGGCATACCAAACAATACCCGCCCAGCAGGCGGTTTGCTTGCTGGGCGGGCGATTCATTTCTTTTTCTTTGATCCTTTCTTCTTTTTGGGCATGTGTGGCTTGAGCGCTACCTTGGCAAACTGCTCTGGGACTCTTGCAAGCCGTTCTGAGCGGGTGTCGATGATCTCAGTCTTCTTGCTTTCCCTGCGAACCACGACGAAGGGCAAGCAGATGTCAATCACCTTTGCAGGGAGTTCTGGGTATGCTGGACGGGTGACAACTGGGATCACGACAACCTCTGGGGTTTCACTGTCGGTACATTTGCTCATCATGACCTGGTTTTGACGGTGCAAGACCATGACGAAGTTGCCAACCTGGATGTCTTCGGGCGCGAGTGAACGCGCGAGTGTAGTTTGTGCAATCATTGTTCTATTCTCGGCGCATGTAATAACCGGAATGCATGCAACGCGCATACATTATCAATGGATGTGATTAAATGTTTGCGTATGAAAACGCGAGCATCTGAAACAGATCCGTTGCCGGGTGGGGTGGTTTTCGTTTTGTGATCATGGGCGTTCGACGCCCGGCGTCGTTTGTCAGCCCACGCTGATATGCATCAGATCAAGGCGTTCAAGCCAATCGATGCGGATCAGATTTGTATATTGTTTCTGAAACATGTGGGGGACTCCGAAGTGATGTATGCAAACAGCTTGCGCACATTCGTGAAGGGTTTATTGGCGCATCAGAAAACAATGTCAACACGGGTTGGCATTTATATGTATATATTTTTATAATGATCCCGTTTAAAGAGTTATGCTTGTCTGTCCATTCATGTATGGCACAAGCACCTGCGGGATGGTAATGGACCCGTCTTCATTTTGGTACATCTCAAGAATCGGGATCAAAATGCGAGGAGACGCTGCGACAGTGTTATTGAGCGAGTGGCAGAAGGTTGTCGCACCTTTGCCATTATCCCCGCCGGCGCGATAACGCATATTCAAGCGTCGGCATTGGTAATCGTAAAGCCGCGATGCGGAGTGTGTTTCACCGAACTCGCCCATCGGTGTGCCGGCTTCATCGATATCTCCTCGGCCGGGCATCCAGCATTCGATATCGATCATGTCCGCATTCTTTGATCCAAGATCGCCGGTACAACATTGAAGCAATCGGTGGGGGAGCTGAAGCGCTTTGAGCAATCCTTCTACGAATCCCATCATGTCCTTGTGATGTTGACGCGACTTGGATTCATCCGCGACATCAATCACTACTTGTTCGACTTTATCGAACTGATGAATGCGGTACAGACCCGCGGTGTCTTTGCCCGCCGCACCAGCTTCTCGCCGGAAACAGGTAGAAACGGTGACATACTTCAGGGGGAGCTTGGATTCGTCGAGGATTTCGTCCTGATGGATTCCCATAAGTCCCACTTCACCAGTTCCGGTGAGGAACATGTCTTGTCCACCCCCGCGCGCGGTTTCATTGATTTCATATGCTTGATCGCGTCCCCCAGGGAAGAATCCGGTACCGATCATTGCTTCTTCACGAACAAGCACCGGAACACTCATTGGCGTAAACCCGTTTTCATTGATCATGGTGTTGAATGCGAACTGAAGGATTGCCTGGTGCAAACGCATGCCATTGCCTGTGAGGACATACGAGCGTGAACCCGCGATTTTTACGCCGCGCGGATAGTCCACAAGATTGTGCATCGTGCAGAGTTCGATATGTGTGCGTGGTTTGAACCCTCTATTTTCTTCAAAGGTCTTTGACCAGTCCCAGTTCTCTGGCGCCCAAAGTGAAAGCTCGACATTGTCATCTGATGAAGTGCCCACCGGGACATCGTCGTCCGCAGGTTGCGGTATCGAGAGATGGATCTCACTGAGTTGAGGCTCGATCTCAGAAATTTGCGAATCTAAGGCTGCGATCTGATCTTTCATCTTCGCAGGGGCGGCTTTGATTTCATCAATTTCTGATTGAATTGCAGGCTTATCCTCCTCGGAAGCGCCTTTGAGTTTGCCCATAAGCTGGCCGATCTTGGGACCAGTCTCTTTCGAGAGCTTGTTTTGTGCAGCGCGGAGTGTTTCTTGCTCTGACTGGAGCGAGCGTTTTTGCTCATCGAGTTTGAGGAGCAATGGGATATCGACAGCCACATTCTTCTTCTGTGAGCCATCAATGAATCTTTGTGGATTTTCGCGCAGTTCTTTGAGATCAATCATGGTCAGAGTGTAGGTTGGAGGATTTCAGATCGACCCGCTTGAACGGATGATTTCTCTCTAGGCTATCGCGTGGTAGACGGGGGGATATGATACGATCAGTATGGATAGTTCCCCGATCGCACCAATTTGGCTCGTGCTGCCGCTGGCATTGCTTGCGTTGATCGTGCAAGCGGGGTACCTGATCGCACTCAGGGAACTCCCCAAAGGCAAGATCCCACCAAGCAGGAGGAGAATCCGGACCGCGACCGGTTGGATGAGCATGTTTGCCATCCCGCTCACTGCGTATGGATTCGGGATTGCAACGATGGAAGATCCGAGCACCTTTGCGAATGTGTGGATGGTTGTGATCGGATTGATCGCTGCGATTTTAATGCTCTCAGGTCTTGATGCGATCAACACAATGCGCCTTCGTCGTGTTGCACAACAGCAACTCGAAAAAGAATACCGAACCGCACTCGCGATGACTGTGAAAAAAGCAAAGATGGAACTCAAACTCGCAGCGGACTCGGATTCCGAAGAATCGGGCGAGGATCGCAATGAGTAGTTCAGTTGCTCAAAGCGCAAAGGTAAAATCACCGACCAGAATACCCAATGTGATCACACGCGTGCTCTCTTGGGGGTATGGGATCGGTATCGGATACCAGAACCGCAAGTTTGATCGGGGTATCGGGGTGACAACGCTCAATCGACGGGTGATCTCTGTGGGGAACTTGTCAGCTGGAGGAACAGGCAAAACCCCGATGGTACATTGGGTTGCAAATCAACTCATACAAGCAGGAAACTCTCCGGTGATCGCGATGCGTGGGTATCGGGCGCTCCCCGGAGAGATGGGTGATGAGGAGCAAGAGCATCGAAGCGCGTTGCCAGATGTGCCTGTGGTTGCTCAACCAGATCGAATCGCAGGATTAGAAAAGCTGTTTGCGTGTCATGAGCAGATTGATCATGTGATTTTAGACGATGGTTTTCAGCACCGTAAGATTTCCAGGGATGTGGATATTGTGCTCATTGATGCATCTTCACCGCCGTTCCGTGATGCGTTGTTGCCCAGAGGCTTCCTCCGAGATCCTGTGTCATCGCTTGCTCGTGCGGATGCGATTGTTGTGACTCATCGAGAAATGGTCAGCGATGATGAACTCGACAAACTTATTGATTGGGTGGAGGAACATACCTCGAACTGCCCGATCGCAATCGCATCCCATGTTTGGGAGTGTGTATCTATCTACAAATGGAATGGTGAAGAATGGGATCGGCACGAACGCACAGTTGAGCAAATCAAAGATGAGCAACTTGTTGGTGTTTGCGCGATCGGGAACCCGGAGGGATTCTTTCAACAGATGAACGCGTCCGGGTGGGAAGTTGTCGGCAAACACTCATTAAGAGATCATGATGCGTATGAAACCAAGACAGTGAAGCAGGTTTTGCAACTGCTCAAGACATCGGGTGGTTCCGCGTTGTGTATGACAAGGAAAGATTGGGTGAAAGCACAGGGGCAGTTCGTGACAATGGATGGATTGCGAATAGTAGTTCCCGAACTGGGATTCGAGTTTCAATCAGGTGAGGATGCCTTGAGTGGACTGATTGTCTATAAACGGTAATTTTAACATCGAAAAGCGGCTTTATACGGAAAATGGGACTCTAAAAAAAGGACATTTGCTTGTCCCCATCAATTATAGTCTTATAATGTCTACTCTCGCACCCTTTTACTGCAGTGGGTTGACCGCAGACTAAGCAGTTTGATATCGCGACCATTTGTTAAAATGGAATATGCACATGTGTGCAAAAAGATGACCAACTTAAGTTGGTTCGTTGTTGCCCCTTCTTCGTGTGGGGTTTGCGAAAATAGATAAAGATGCTCCAAAGTGGAGTACGGGATTACACAATGAGGAACACAATGAGAAACTTAACAACAACACTCGGCGCTGGGCTTTTGCTCGGGGCACTACTCGGTGGTTGTAGCACTACCAACACCGTCCCTGAGGAAAACACTCAGGTGACCCGTGAACAACCAGCACAACAAGAAGAAGCACCACGCAGCTCAAATGCTTGGGGTTACTACTCACCACGCATGGGTTCAGATGAATCAGCATCACGGATGGCATTCCCAACCGGTGATCCAAAGACCAGCGCGTTGCTCGTGCACCAGGTCATGCCAAACGAAGTCCGTAAAGGACAAGAGTTTGATTTCTCATACCACATCACAAACTTGACAAACGCTGAACTCCAGAATGTCATGGTGATGATGAATAGCTCAAACAACCTTGAAGTTTCATCTTCAGTACCTTCAGGTGCAATGAGTGATGGAATGACCAACTGGGCGATGGGCGATTTTGGTCCAGGCCAAACAAAGGTCATTAAGCTCAGCGGATCAGCTGCAGAAGTTGGCACTGCATCAGAATGTATCACCGTTTCATACAACAACTTCCTCTGTGCAACAGTGAATGTTGTTGAGCCAGCATTGGCACTCACAAAGACAGCAACTGCTCAAGCACTCAAGTGTGACGAAGTTGTGCTTCGTTATGTAGTTAAGAACTCAGGTTCGGGTGCTGCGACAAATGTATCGATCAACGACACCCTCCCAAGCGGGTTGGCAATGTCAAATGGTTCAAAGTCCGTGAGCATCCCTGTAGGGACACTCGCTGCGGGTGAATCAAAGGCATACGAAGTTCGTGCGACTGCTGCTTCAACCGGTACCTTCGAGAGCCCAGCATCAGCATCTGCTGATGGTGATCTTGAAGCGATGGCAAGCAAAACCACAACTGTGATTACTGCACCTGAGATGGCGGTTGCTGTTGAATGTTCAGAAGCACAGTTCCTTGGTCGTAACTTCACTTACAACTACTCAATCGAGAACACCGGCGACGGCGTAGCAAACAGCTCAACCGCTTCGGCATCAATCCCATCAGGCGCTACAGTCGTTCGCGCAAGCGACGGCGGCCGTGTTGTTGGGAACAATGTTGTCTGGGACTTCGGTGCGATGAATGCTGGTGCAGCGAAGAACTTCTCAATGACAGTTGCTGCATCGAACATCGGGCGTTACACCTCGACTGTTACAGGCAATGCATCATGTGCTGATTCCGTTGCAGATCGTTGTACAACTGAAGTGAAGGGTATCCCTGCGATCCTCCTCGAAGTGGTTGACATCGTTGACCCGGTCGAAGTTGGACAGGAAACAACTTATGTCATCACTGTAACCAACCAGGGTACAGCTGCAGACACCAGCATCCAAATCATCGGTACACTCCCTGCTGAGCAGACATTCGTCTCAGCAAGCGGTGCAACCAATGGTTCAGCATCAGGCAAGACTGTAACCTTTGCACCATCAGGTTCATTGGCACCAGGTGCTTCGATCAGCTGGCGTGTGACTGTTCGTGCGAACGCGGAATCAGATTCCCGTTTCCGTATCGAAATGACATCAGATCGTCTCACAAGCCCAGTTATCGAAACTGAAGCAACCAACCTTTACAAGTAATCCGAGTTCGGAATACTGAATACAAATCATCAGCCCCCCGAGAAATCGGGGGGCTGTCATTTTTGACATTGGTGAATGAATCGAACAAATAAATATTGTGTAAGCGCTCGGAAACAATCCGAAGAAGTGAACCTTTCGGGTTCTTTGCGGGTATATTGAGGTGTCGACTTCTGTAGAGAGTTATGAATGAATCCAACACTGCCAGATATTCAAGATGCGGACTTGTTGCCGATGGTTGTATTGGCAAGCGCCTCGCCTCGCCGTAGAGCGATGTTCGAATCCATCGGTGTCAAACATCGCGTCCTCCCAGCATCCATTGATGATGGAGAACTCAATCCAGGAAATGTTGATCCAGCAGAGTGGGTCGCTGCGTTGGCATTTCTCAAAGCATCCTCATCTGCTCATCGGTATGAATCGACAGACGCAGATAACACCAACGAGACATTGATCATCGGTGCAGATACGGTCTGTGTGCATGACGGTGAGATTCTCGGTCAACCCAATGATCGTGAGCATGCACGCGAGATGATCCTTGCCATGTCACAGGCAGTGCACACGGTGATGACGGGGGTCGCGATCATTGACCCTACTTCTGGAAAACGAGAGCTCTTTGTCGATGTGTCTGTGGTCACAGTGGGCGAAATACCACATACTGAGATCGAGGCATATCTTGACTCTGAGATGTGGCAAGGCAAAGCAGGCGGATACAACATCACCGAACGACTCGCAGCGGGTTGGCCGATCACTTTCACCGGCGACGAGACTTCGATCGTTGGTCTACCCATCGCGAGAACCATCGATCGGGTATCAAGATTCTTTGTTGACTAATTCTTGCATGACTATGTGTAGTTATGCTGCTTGCGATTGCTGACGGAGCGATGAGAGCACTCGCCAAGCGTTTCGGCTCGGTTCGAGGAGTTCCGCAGGAACAAACTGCTCATTTTTTAAGAGCTGAATCTTGGAAAGCGTGATGAATGTTGCGACTTTTGCATCCGCCTTCGCGTTCCAGAATGCATCATCTCCAAGCACACGATCGTTGTAGAGATTTTTCAATCGTTCGATGTCTTCGTGATCGAGACCTTCGTACTGATCGACGCGATGGACGGTTGCTTTCGCTGCGACCTGCTTGGATGTGGGTTTTATGTAGACGATATCACCCGGCTGGACCTTGTTGTACGGCGCTCTTCGATCAGATCCGAGTCTGGCTTCGACGAGCTTGTGGCCAGACAGAATCGGGCCGATGTACTGTTGGTGAACGATCATCAGATGGGTGTCAGTAGGGCGATGGGTCATACGCTCTCTATCGGACGATCTGGGGTAAAGCTTTCGTCTGCTCGAAAAAGCTCGATGAATACTCGAAAATGAGTATTGCTATGCGTTTTTCATCTTCTCAATCGTGCTGGTCGTAGACAGTCCGTCGATGAGATCGAGGATGACCACTTCGCCGCCTGATTCGATCACAAGTTCATGTCCCACAACAGTTTCCACGCTGTAGTCCCCGCCTTTAACCAGTACATCGGGTCGAATTGCCTCGATTAGTTTGATTGGGGTTTCCTCATTGAACAGGACAACAGAATCCACACATCCGAGTGCATTGAGCACATGGGCGCGATGGCTCTGGTTATTCACAGGTCGGCCTTCACCTTTGAGGGCGCGGACGGAGTGGTCATCATTGATCCCGAGGATCAACATATCACCGAGTTTGGCGCATCGTTGGAGCAATGACACATGCCCGGCATGGAGGACATCGAAGCAGCCGTTGGTAAAGACGATCTTCTTGTTTGCCTTGCGCGCGGCTTTGACCTGCACCATGATCTCATTGAGTTCACGG
Organism: uncultured bacterium; assembly: GCA_963976235.1. Lineage (GTDB taxonomy): Bacteria > Planctomycetota > Phycisphaerae > Phycisphaerales > UBA1924 > UBA1924. The sequence goes on along the minus strand of CAXBJM010000002.1, from coordinate 266,853 downwards.
GCGCGTCCGAGCTGAGAGGTTTGCGATGAGAGTAAATCATCGTGGATTTTTTCAACAGGAATCGGCGCGACACCGAAGATTTCAACTTCTAACCCCGCTGCAGCGTTGGCGAAACGCACCGAGTTCGTCCAATCCAAACCGTTTGCTCTCGCAGCCGCAAGAGCCGCAAGCATCATGTCCCCCGCGCCGGTGACATCGTACACCTCGCGAGCAACCGTTGGTACATGGACCGTTTCAGGATCACCAGCTTTGACAAACACCGCGCCTTGTTTGTCAAGGGTAAGAACAACGGTTTCAAAGTTATTGGATTCAAGCAGCGTGCGTGCAAGGTGCTCGCGGTGAGATTCATGCGAGTCCTCACACGCTTTGATCCCGGTTGCGAGCTCTGCTTCTGTACGGTTTGGGGTAATCGCGGTTGCGCCCGCATACCGGGAATAATCCTTAATCGGTGCAGGATCTACGAAGACTGGGATTCCTGCAGCTTTCGATCGTTTGATGATTTCTTGACACACACGAGGGGTGCAGACCCCTTTGTTGTAATCTTCGATGCACACGATCTGGGTATCGGGCAGTGCATTATCGAATGCTGCGAGGATTTGGTTTTCTATATCTGTATTGACAGGTTCGTTGGATTCAAAGTCGACCCGGAACATTTTTTGAGCATGCCGACCCTGCGCGAGCCCAATCAGGTTGCGTTTGACAGTAGTAGGGCGGGAATGATCGGTGATGATGTTCGTGGTATCTACATTTTCCTTACTGAGCGTATCGGTCAATATGGTTGCTTCTGGATCATTCCCGACGACACCCAGAGCGGTGACTCTGCCTCCGAGTGCGATGAGATCGAGCGATAGATTGGCGCTCCCTCCGGGGTTGTTTTCTTGTTTGGTGACTTTGAGTACCGGGACGGGTGCGTCAGGTGACAGTCGGGTTGCCTCCCCTGAGAGAAGCTGGTCGAGCATGAAGTCCCCGACAACGATCGCGTTAAATGATTTCCAGTCTGCGAGCGCGGTGAGTAGCTGATCCATACGGAATCCTAGGGAGGAATATGGGTAAAAGAAAAACCCGCGATTCGCGGGTTTCTCAGATCATGTACATGATCAGTTTGATTGATAATGGAGATTAACCCTTCATGCAGTCCGGGCATGCAGCAGCAGCTTTGACTGCGCAATCAGCACAGCATGCTTTGCCGTCCTTGCAGTTTGGGCATGAGAAGGTTGTGTTTGGGTGCGTGCAAGCAGCTTTGTCTGCACAGCAAGCCTTTGCGCAGTCAGCAGGGCATGCCTTCTTCTCGCACGATGCCTTTTCACAGGTGCTTGACTCGCAGTTTGCTGCGTCAGCGCATTGAGCTGTTCCGCATGCGTTGTCGTCACAATCACGGGTCTGGGTTGATGAGCAGCCGACCATGAGTGCGGAAAGTGCGACGATGCTGAAAAGTGCGATCTTCTTCATTTTAATGAACTCCATTGTTCGTTCAGGTTTGGTGAATGCCCGAAGAATATCGGACAAGGGCATGTACTATTCCATATTTTGGATGCAAAAGCAAGTTGGATTTTGAATTCAGAGCAAATCAGGTCTTCGAGCTCTTGTTCGTGCAAGGCGCTGTTCGAGTCTCCATTTGGCAACCGCATCGTGATCGCCACTTGTGAGGACCGCGGGGATCTCCATATCTTCCCAGACCCTAGGTCTGGTGTAGTGCGGGCAATCTAGGAGTTTGGCATCCTCCGGGATATCGAGTTGCTTGAGGATTTTGGGGTTGATATCGGAACCATCTGGATTCATCGTTTGTGCAGTTGAGAATGAATCTTCAATTGCGGAATCTGCGTGTCCAAGCGCTCCGGGTTGAACGCGAGCAATTGCATCAATGAGGACGATCGCAGCAAGTTCTCCACCCGAAAGGATGTAATCACCGATGGAGATTTCGAGCGGTGCGAGTTTCTCGATTACGCGTTCATCGATCCCCTCGTAATGTCCTGCGATCATGAGTAATCTTGGTTTTTGAGCAAGTTCGCATACAAGTTCTTGCGTCAGCGGGACCCCCTGAGGCGTGAGCAATATCCGCACCGGTTCGCGGTCGTCCATTGCTTCGACTGCCTGCACTGCATCCCAGACTGGTTGGCAAGACATGACCATGCCTGGTCCCCCGCCGAAGGGACGATCGTCGGTTTTCGTGTGCTTGTTGGTTGTGTATGCCCGGATATCGGTTGCGTGGACGGAGATAATCCCCGCGTCCTGAACTCGTTTCGGGATCGAGACCCCAAGGGCAGCGGGAGACACTGAGGTGAACATCTCAGGGAATGTCGTCAGAATATCGATCCGCTGGGAGGGCATGGTGAGGATGATAGTCTGTTGTGGATCAGGAAATCAGTCGAAATCATCGCAAACCGTGCTCAGGGAGTGGATTGTGGGGAGTTACAAGCGAATCATTGAGACCCGGCAAATACAGACAGGCCCAATCGTTGGACCAGTCGTGGGAAAAGCTGATACGTGTTTGAGAACACATATTTGTTGCCGGTGTCACCACCCGTTGATTCAGCGGGCTTTGAAAAAGGAGAACCACCATGGTTCGTATCCGCATGCAGCGTCTTGGACGCACTCACCGCCCGTTTTACCGTATCAACGCGATTGATCAACGCACCCGCCGAAATGGTCGTGTGCTTGAAAATCTCGGTTTCTATGACCCAATGGTCAAAGATGAAGACAAGCAGATCGTATTGAAGGTTGAAGAAATCAAAGCTTGGCTCGCGAAGGGTGCTCAACCATCGGACACCGTTCGTGACATGCTCGGCCGCGCAGACATCCTCGATGGTGCTATGAAAGCACAATGGCTCGCAGATCGTGCACACGCACTCGAAGTTGGCAAGTGTAAGAATGCACAGAAGACTGTTGAAGCTGCGATTGCTGCGATCGACAAGATGGCAGAAGAATCAGAAGCTGATCTGACTGCGTTCAGCAACACCGCAAAGCGTGTGCTCAACATGGTCAAGAAGACCGTTGGTCCTGCTCAGGTTGCAAAGGCTGAAGGATTTGCTGCTGAAGCAACCAAGGCACTCGATGCAGCGACAAAGGCTGACGCAACAGCAAAGCCAGAGCCAGAACCGGCTGCTGAAGAAACTGCTGAAGCTGAATAAATAGCTGATTAAGTTATTCGATATCAATAAAAACGCCCACTCATTTGTGGGCGTTTTTTTATATGATGTTTTTCGTTTTGATACGACGATGGATGTTCAATCTCAACGCCAATCGATGACGATCTTCCCGAACTGGTCGCTTGCTTCGAGCCGTTCGTACGCTTGGGTGCATTCTTCGGGTTTAAAAGTTTTATCCACAACCGGGGAGAGTTTTCCCGCATTGAATAGGGCAACAACTTCCTTGAACTCATCGTTTGTTCCCATTGTTGAGCCAAGCACCCTGAGTTGATTCCAGAAGATGCGTGCCAGATCTGTCTTTGCGTCTGGTCCTGTTGTGCACCCTGGGGTGACATAGGTGCCGCCGCGAGCGAGTGATTTGATACAGTTGAGGTGTGCGACTTTGCCAACAGAATCGACTGCCATGTCAACACCTCGTTTGTTGGTCCAATTGCGGACATCTCTGGACCAATCTTGCCCCTCGTCGAGGACAGTGTGATCTGCGCCCAGTTCGATTGCCTTGTCGAGTTTCCATTGGTGACGAGAGGTGACAACGACCTTGCATCCCATGTGCTTGGCGATTGCGAGTGCAGAGGTTGCGACGCCTCCACCAATACCTGTGATCATTACGGATTGTCCAGGCCGCAGATCCCCTTTGGTTAGCATCATCGAATACGCGGTGAGGGCGCAGAGTCCGAATGCAGCAGCTTCGATCGGATCGGCGTCATCGTGGATTGCGGCAAGATTTTCGACTGGGCATGCAAACATTTCTGCGTGGGCACCGAAATGGTGTTCGCCGATGAGTTCGTAGTTTGGGCACATTGACGAAGCAGGGGGATCGTTGGGATGGGTGCGATCAGGGACAACGATCGCTGCGTTGTAGATTACTTTTTTGCCGATCCATGATTCGTCGACACCTTTCCCTACTGCGATCACTTCGCCGCATCCGTCGCAGCCTGAAACTCGGGGGTAATCGAGATCAAGTCCGGGGACTCCGCGACCAACCCAAAGGTCCATATGGTTGAATGCCGAGGCGTGAGTGCGGATTATCGCTTCGCCTGGTCGTGTGGTGAGCGGATCGATCCAGTTGGATTGAAGGGCGATGTTCGGTGCAACAGGGTTGCCTTGTTTGGTGACGACGATTGCTTTCATGGGGAGAGTGTAGGGCGTATAATTTGATGTTGAGGGTGATTTTCACAGGCAAGGTTTCCTCGACATTGGGGGTTGGCGCGTCTATTGTTGCCGTCCCAGCGCGGGTATCCGTGCGGCTTTTAAGGATTTACGACATGGACACCCAGAAACTTATCGAATCGATCAACGCCGAAGCACTCAAGACGGATATCCCTCGCTTTGATGTTGGCGATACCGTCAATGTACATCTCCGAATCGTCGAAGGCGAGAAGGAACGCGTGCAGGTTTACCAGGGCACAGTCATCGGCCGTAAGGGTCGTGGTATTGATGAGAATGTGACCGTTCGTCGCATGGTTGGCGAAATCGGTGTTGAGAAGACATGGCCGATCAACTCACCGTTGATTGCGAAGTTTGAAGTAGTTCGTCGTGGCGATGCTCGTCGTGCGAAACTTTACTACCTTCGTGATCGTGTTGGTAAGTCCCGTCGTCTTCGTGACCGCCGTCGCGGCATGAAGCATATCGAAGGCATGACCACCGTTCACCGCTAAACGAATTTGATCTATTGAATGAACAAGCCTCCATATGGAGGCTTGTTTTTTTGTATGGCAATGTTAAGTGACGCACACTATTAGATAAGTGTTATATCCTCGAGCGCAGGGAAGGTTGTGCGCCATTTGGTGACGAGGACGGGATCGATTTCGACGGAGAGCACATCTTCTTCGGTGCCGAGCTCGCCGAGCACATTGCCCATTGGATCAACAACGATTGACCCGCCTGGGTAGGTCAGATGTGGATCACTCCCCATCCTGTTGGCAGCAATCACGAATGCTTGGTTCTCAATTGCGCGGGCAATACAGAGTGCTCGCCAATGGCCAATACGCGGATTCGGCCAGTTCGCGCCGAAGACAAACGCTTGAGCGCCTTGTCGGACACCGAGGCGGAAGAGTTCTGGGAATCGCAGGTCATAGCATATTGCAGGGCAAACATTGAGGGTTTGATTGTTGCAGGTCCACTGATAGGACTTGATCTCGGAGCCTGCTGAATAGGTCTCGGATTCTCGTCCATATGAGAACGGATGGATCTTGGCGTACTCGCATACCGGTGAAGATTGTCCGGGGGTTGTGATGGTGGCGCAGTTGTGGAGTTTGTCTGATTCATGGTCTGGCAGAGCGCGTGCGCCATGGATTGTGCATCGGGTACGGTCGGCAAGTTCTTGTAGATACACGCGTGTAGCGCCCGTTGCATCGCTGGCAACTTGTGCATTGAGTGTAAACCCAACATCAAAGAGTTCAGGGAGTACGATAAGATCTCCCGGATCAATATTCGTCTTTGAGAGGAGATCATCAACTCGTGCATAGTTCGCTGATTTGTTTTCCCAAGTGATATCGAACTGGATGACATGTGTTTGCATAGATGTATATCTTAGAACCATTGGTGGGGGGACGCGACGGACTATCTGGTTCTCGAGATGTCGGCAGAAGACGCTTGAAGAACTGGTGTGCCTGTGAAATCGGTGAGCTGTCCTGAAATGCGGACTGGTCGTCCGACGAGTGCGAGCATTTGAGGCGAATAATCTGTGGTGCCATCAATTGTGAGTAGGTAGAAGGTGCGTTCTCCTGAAGCAGATTTGGTTGCGAACATGGGGGGGAGACCGCCTTGAATGCACAGGGTGGCGCATGCACGGTGTCCTGTGCCGTCACCTGGTTTCATGGCGCCGAGATAGCATTTGCCGTCAACTATTTCGCCGATAAGATCGACGGGAGTCGATGTAAGGATTGTTGGTGCTGATCGAGCGGGGACTGTATCGTCGGTTTTGATCGCGTCTTGATCTGGTGCGAGTTCGATGATGTGTCGATTGTCTCGGTTGAGTTCATAACCTTGAACCGATACATGTTGCCCGAAAAAAGGTTTGAGTCTTTCATGCGCACCCGACTTTCCCATCGAGACAACAAACAGTGGGGGCGACTGATCGATGTTGTCCGGGATGAGCATCGGGTACGGCGATTCAACAAGCGTTCCTGACCAAGATTGAATCTCGCCCGTGTCCCATGTTGCTTCTCCTGGGGATCGCATTGTTATGGTGATGATGATCGCGAGCGACAACGACCAGATCAGAAGTGTGGAGACGAGTAAGGCGATGAACTTACGGTGTCCATTGGGGACAGGGAGGTACCCCACATAGAACTCGTCTTGGGATGTAGGTGATGCGTTTGTGTGTTCGCTCATTCCTGCTCCTTCTCGTTGTGATGCTCTTTTGCAGGTGCGATCGGAGTGCCTGGAGGCTTTGGAGTAGGGTCGATGAATATGTGTTTTCCCTCAACTTTAATGTCATATGTCGGGATCTTTTCAGTGAACGGCGGTGGGGATTGTCCACAGTCAGGGAGATACTGATAGCCATGCCACGGGCAGGTTATACAGCCGTCAATAACTTTACCTTCCCCGAGGGGTCCCCATTGGTGTGCGCACACATTGGAGATTGCAGAGAATGAGTTGTTGTGTTTGAAGATCGCGATTCGTTCGTCATTGTTGATCTGAATGATCTTTGCGCGATCAGATTGAATGTCATCGACGCTGCAAACATTGACCCATTCTGTAGAATCAGATTGTATTGATTGGCGATCCTTACGTACCTCTCTGACTCCCACAGTAATGTGGAGCGTAACAATCATGAGTGCGCCCAAAGTCAGGAGCAATGGGAAGACAATAGATTGTTCTGTTTCGAGCACTCCAAAGATGACATGTCCAAGTACTAAGGCATAGGCAATGTACACGCCCATGTGCATCAACTTCCAGTACCGAGGTCCAAGGTTTGCGAGCCAAAAATCATGGCTGGTCGTTGCCATGATCGCAAAAATCAGTAATGCAAGAAAACCGATGAACTCAAATGGAACCGGCCCGTCGGGATAGGTGCCTACGAGAGTGGCACTGATTGGGTTTCGATTTCCGAATCCGCCGTAAAATCCAACGACAAGTAATGCATGAAGCAGAGCGATACAGAAGAAGGTCACTCCAAGGTGTCTTCGGTTATAGAGCAACGCATTCATCCGAGGCGTCAGTCTTGCAAGCGGACCGATCGCGAGGATGATGTGCAACATGATGATTGCGCAGGTTCCCAGTGCGCGAATCAGCAGGACAGGTGGTGAGATGTCATTTGGTGCGGGAAATAGGATTATGCCCAAACCGACGAAGCCAACGAGGTACAACCCGACGATGGAGAACATAATTTTGTCGTACGTTTTCTTGTGCGGGTTCCATTGAACGACTTGATAGGCGTTGCTCATCGGTTCATCCCCCAGTTGACCCATGCGATCAGAATCAGTGCACTCACAGCGAATGTGAGTACGATCCAGATTCCAAGGTGAAGTGTGCGCTGGGATCTTTTCATGATCGACTCCATTTGAAAAACATGATCGGCCAGAGCAATGTGATACCAGGGAGGATGATGAGTTTGAATCCAAGTGATGCGTCGGATGCGGTTTCATCAATCTTGTGTATGCCTTTAACGAGGAAGAAAAGACCAAAGATCAATCCGAGCAACAGATAGATTCCGAGAACGAGTAGGATGAGTTCAATGAGATTCATGATAACAATGAGTATACTGGAAAGGACTGTCCGGCGGTTATACGCGTGCGTATTCAAGCTAGCTAAAGTATCTGGTCGATGAGAATATTTCAGCGAATTGACAATATGATTGTTTTCTGCTATGGTTGGTTCACAGAGGTACTCGATTTACCTGATAGTTATGAAGAACACACTTAAACAGTTCAAAGCAAAACAGACCAAAGGCGTTATTCACGCCCAGGTGATCATGTTGGCTTTGGAGGGTTGGGTGTAAGAACCGGATCTGAATAGAAGTTGATGATGAAGGCCTTGGGTATTGAACCCGAGGCCTTTTTTTATATGTGATTAATGAAGGAATGTCAGTCCATGAGGAATAAGTAGATCACAAAATCACATCTGGCTGAGAAGTCGGATGTTCATAGCGCATCACGCGGGTTTCTTGTCTTTCAGGGATACCCAAGTGGGGTTTGGGGCCGATGGGAGTGCGGGACGATGGTTCGTCCCGTACACCATCGGCATTTTTGAAGATGGGAATCTGAGCACAATCTGATGCTTTGATGAGGACTCAGTATATTATTGAGTGCAAGGTGTTTTTCTGTGAGATGAGTGCCTTGGGCTATGGTTTGGTGTCTGTTTTTGGAGTTCGTTCATGTCATCATTTGATCCTGTTGCATCGCTTTCAAAAGTTCGCCATGAGTTTGGCGAACATGGTGGCGTGAATATGTCTATCGAGGCATCGACAACTTATACGGTAATGGCAGCGGAGATCATGCCTGAGATTTTTCTCGGTGAAAAAGGCCCCGATCAAGGCGGGTGCTATTTGTATGGCCGACATTTCAATCCAACGGTATATGTGCTCGGACGCTACCTTGCAGCGATTGAAGGTACCGAAACTGGATACGCAACGAGTTCAGGGATTAGTGCGATTGCATGTTCGTTGATGCAACTGTGTGGTCCGGGTGATGAGATTATCGCATCAAACGCGATCTACGGCGGCACCTTTGCGCTCCTTAAAGAGTTCTTCCCACTCAAGACGGGTATCGTTGTCAAGTTTGTTGATATCTCAAATTTTGAGCAAGTGCAAGCAGCCATCACAGAGAAGACCAAAGCGATATTCACCGAAGTGATTTCGAATCCGACGATGGTGATCGCTGATATTCCTAAGCTATCAAAGATCGCACATCAGGCAAATGCGAAACTGGTTGTCGATAACACCTTCAGTCCGATGTTACTTTCGCCTGCTCAACATGGTGCTGATGTGGTTGTGCATTCGATGACCAAGTTCATCGGCGGTGGTTCAGACATTATCGCGGGCGCAGTATGTGCATCGAAAGAGTTCATTTCAGAGTTAATGGATCTGCACACAGGTGCGGTGATGTTGCTCGGTCCAACGATGGATCCGCGTGTCGCGTTCGATCTCTCACTGAGGTTGCCGCACTTGGGATTGCGGATGAAAGAGCATTCTCGCCGAGCGCAGCACTTTGCGGAGAAACTGGAATCTCTCGGACTCGAAGTGTTGTATCCTGGATTAGCATCATCACCACAGCATGGATTGCTCGAGTCGATGGTGAATCCTGGATTTGGGTACGGTGGTTTGTTTGCGATTGATCTCGGGACAACCGATCGTGCGTTTGAGTTCATGAACGATCTTCAACAGAATGAAGGATTTGGTTTTCTCGCAGTCAGTCTTGGATATTTCGATACACTGATGTCGTGTTCTGCCAGTTCGACATCATCGGAGTTGTCCGATGCTGAACTCGAAGAAGCAGGTATCGCGCCTGGGCTCGTCCGGATCAGCTTAGGGTATACAGGGACACTTGAAGACCGATGGGATCAGTTTGAGCGAGCGCTCAAACGCGTAAACATGATCTGATCTGAATCATCGATATTGATGAGAGTGATGTCTGCACAATGCTGAAGAGCGATTGATGGGCTGATATACGGTTTTTCTCTCAACTCGATGAAGAACGCGGTCGAGATCAGGTGATCTTGAATCGTCCAACCAGTTCTTGCAACTGCTCGGCTTGATTTGCCAAATCGCCTGCAGCTTGCGATGACTGTGCAGCGCCGGCGCTCGACATATTGGTCACAGAACTGATCCTTTCGACGGAGCAAGCGATCTCGCCTGCGGCAGATGTTTGCTCGCTTGCAGCTGCGGCAATGTCTTGGACCATGCTCTGTACACCCTTTGACCCTTCGACGATGCTCATGAGTGCGACACCAGCTTGTGAAGCAAGCTCAACTCCACGACCAACACGATTTGATCCAGATTCGATCAACTCAACAGCGGTTATGGTCTCAGACTGAATACCTCGGATTGAGTGTGAGACTTCTTCGGTTGCAGCGGTGGTGCGTTCAGCGAGTTTACGAACTTCGTCGGCAACTACCGCAAACCCGCGGCCGTGCTCGCCGGCTCTTGCGGCTTCGATCGCGGCGTTTAATGCCAGCAGATTTGTCTGATCTGCGATGTCATTAATCACTGCGATGATCTCGCCGATTGTTTTCGATTTTTCACCGAGTTTGTTGATGGTATCGGCGCTTGATTGAACTTCAGTCGCTATCCCTTCCATCTCTGTTACGGTGCTGTTGACGATGTTGCCGCCTTCTTCAGCGAGCAGCTGTGATTCTTCGGATGCGTTTGTTGCATCGAAGGATTTGGCTGCAACCTCGGCAACAGATTGTGAGAGTTCTTCGACGGCGGCAGCAATCTGCTGGGTTTGTTGTTGTTGAGTTTCTAGTCCGCTTGCCATTTCCTCAGCGCTTGCGGCGAGTTCTGTTGAGGAGCTTGCAACTGCTTGGGTGGATTGTGAAACTTCAGAAACGATCTGCTTGATAGAGTTCTTCATTTCATTCATTGTGCCTGCAAGTTTTCCGATTTCATCTTTCGATTTCATCTCTAGGTCAGGCATACTCAGATCACGATCCGCAATTTTCTGAGAGTAGTTCATGACGGAGTTCAACCGACGGGTGATTGAGCCCGAGAGGAGCAATGCGATCAAGCTCGAAGCAATAATGGACACAACACCCACAGTTTGCACTGTAGCGAGCATTGATTTGTTCGCTTCGTTGAAGTTTTTCATCGAGGATTCTTTGAACTCTGCTTGCTTATCACCGATCACCGCCATGAGTTGCCCTGCTTCATTTGCGAGTGGTGTTACTGTATTCAAACAGAGATCTTCAGATACGCAGAACTCGTCAGAACTCCGGATCGTAACCGATTTCTTTGCTTCTGCTATGAAAGCTGTTCGTGCGTTAATGTACTGGTAATAGTTAATTCGTTGTGAAGGCGTAAGCAAATCAGTCATCGTGGCTAAGCGATCAACTGATTCCTGGCAGGCAGATAGGCACGCGGCAATTTTTTGATGATGTTCAATCCTACCAGAACCGAGGTATGCAGAAATCGCGATTCGGGTTTTGAGCAAATGACCTTCTGCTTCACTTAGACGACGAACGAGAAGTTTTCGTTCATTGTTTGCTTCGAGTGAATCTTCTTCATTCAAAATTGCTTGCAGACTATCGACCATCTGATCGCTGTATGGTTCGGCAACATCAAAGTACTGAACATTGGCAGGTAAGTTGTCTTCGGTCTGGCAAACATCTGCAATTTGTTGTTGAGCATTTTTGAACTCTAACATCACAGATTTGAACATTGCGAACTCTTCCAACTGGGTTGAGTCTTCCCAATCAACCGAGATAGAATCCAGAGCTGCGATGTATGAATCAATGTGTGCCCACGTCTCGATACGTTCTTCTGCGAGTTCAGGGAGGCCAAGTATCATGTAACCACGATGCAACGAGAGGGCGTGATGGATTTCGCCTTGCAATGAGAGACTGATCTCAACCGCGGAGCTTGCTTTCACCAACAACTTGTTTGCTTGCTTTGTTTTGTATTGGACAACACTGACAAGCACTATGAGCAAAATGATGATAAAGCCAAAACCCATAGCAAGCTTCATTCGAATGGTCGTATTCATGACAGTAATATCCTTAATAGGCTTGCAGTACCTACAAACTGCATGCTCAGTGCTGAGAAATGCCACGGCAAATCATCGAAATCTATATCGAAATATCACGAGTGTAAATCAAGAGCAGTACACAAGAATGTGAAATCTGGATCAGGAAACCTGTTGTTTCACAATCATTTCAAGCATTATTTGATTCGATTATACTTTGAATCAACGCGTTCGGACCAGAGAAACAGAGTTGCTCATCGAATCGTATAGGGATCGAATAAGAGGTGCTGATCAGAATTTGCAGCTGGGTGGAACTGATCTAGATAATTTTGAAGACTCTTCAATTCCCAATGGAGTTGGAAGAATACAACCTGAAGAACCATACCGGGTTGAAATGTTTGGGTAAATCAATGCGGATTCATGGCGGAATCATGATTCATGATGCGTGTTGCAAAATGAACCCGTTTGCATGAATGAGCCTGGAGGGACTCGAACCCTCCTAGCGGACGAATCACAAACGCCAATTTCGGGTAGTCGGGGCGCAGAATGCGGCGCACTTTCTTCAACTTCTGTTCTGAGTTCTCACTCTGAGCCACTCGATCCACGCTTTGAGATGTTGCTTCAATCCTGGAAATCACTGCCTAGTCATATCAAAGAATCTATTCATACCCTAGTTTCTTCAACAATTAAAGGAGGCCATTCATGAGTTATCTTCAAGGGCATACATCAGATAAATCTCAAGCTTCAAATACGATGACAACGACCACCGTTCACGGCAGTTCATTGTTCGATCCGAATGTTGCCAAGCAGGTTCACATCAACATTATGACCAGTGCAGTCCATACCAATGGCCTTGCGAAAAGAATGGAGCGAATGATCGAAGGGATCGATCTCGGACAGACATCCGATGGATTTGTCGAATATGTTTTCGATAGGATGAATCCGAGAGATCCAGCTGAGGAGATGCTTGTGTCTCAACTTGTGATCGCCCATACACGAGCAATGCATTTAGCTGATCTTGCGATGTCCAAATCAGATATCGATCAGATCCGCATCATCAACGAGTATGCCGACAAAGCTGCAAATACCTATCGCCGGCTCATGTTGGCTTTGGATGAGTACCGTCGACCCCGGAGAGGCGGTGATACCTATACCCAAATCAAACAGGCAAACATTGCCAATCAGCAAATTGTGGATAACAGTAAGGTTTCAAATGATAAAAACACGACAAACGAACAAGGATGCAAGAAAACAGGTCATGAAACGGCCGTACAAGTTGACACAATCAGGGTTTGAATCGCTTCAGGCATCAGCAACAAAGAATCGGCCGTGGGATCAATCAACTGGGCCGAAAACTATTCAAGGAAAAGCGAGGAGTAGCATGAATTCTCTAAAGCATGGGGAGCGATCAGCTTTGGTTTCATTGACCAGCCCCCGAAACCCGGATCATTCCAACTGATTATCACCCAAGAGAGGGCTGCTCCGCTCCGCAGGCAAAGGAACGCTGCTGCCCTAACATAGGCAGTAGTACAGAATATAGGGGCAGGTCAATGGCCGTCACATGGCAGAGGTCACAGGTTCAAGTTCCGTTACGCTCATTCGTGTAAGCGCCGTATTCCAAAAGGTTTGCGGCGTTTTCTGTTTTTGATAGACTGAGTTGTCTGACCCGCATTGACCTGATTATTGACCCGTTAGGTCATAAGTTTGTTGGTGATCTACTCTGCTGAATGTCGTTTCCCGGCCATAATTGTCAGCATTCACGTACATCCATTCTACAAGATTACTCGCATAAAGAATGGTGGGAGCAGATCACAGTTACATCAGGCATTGCTGGCTCTTCACAGACATATCCACAGCAGTCTTCGATGAGCAATCAACTCGCTGTCTGGCGGATTCATCTTCGTATACAGGCTACTCGTCTAGTCCGAATTCGGAGTGTTGGTGGGGTGCGTATGGCCTGGTATTTCTACGCAACAGTCCGTGGTATCTTTCGCTGTTGTGCCATTTGGCTCTTCATTAGTATTCGATCCATCATGTTGAAGATCAGAATTCAGTTGATAACGAGCAGACCTGCCCTCACCACAAATTAGAATCGCCCCGTCGTCAAGCAGCATTCTAATGGCCGATTTTCTGATCGATCTCGGGACATCAAGTGCCTGAGATAACTCGATAGATGGAATTCCAGTCCCAATTTGACTAATCAAACTCATAATCTGTTTCTTGGCTGAGAGCACTTGTGTTGACTTGCAGTGAAGTTTCACTTCTCCATCTAAATTAGGGAAATCATCCGGATATTTTTTTGGCAACAACTCACGTAAAAGTGCCAACTGTTTTATCTCGATCTGCCGTACTCGTTCCTTTGTGATCCCAAGTTCGCTTCCGATATCTTCGAGTGTTGATTCTTCTCGACCATTGAGACCAAAGCGCCGATACACGACCTCACGATCTCGTTCAGATGCTTTCGAGAGAACCTCTTTGATTCTCTTCTCTCGATCTTCCGCATTGATCTCGTCAAGAACAATTGAAGCAGGGTCATCGTCATGGGATGCTTCAGAGTACACAACAGACTTCGCCCACTCAAAACAGTCGAGAGATGTCATACGCAACAGATGCTCATACTCAGGATCAGCATTAGTCGTATCGCCATTTAAGCACATCTGAAGCGACCGCTTTCGATACTCACGGAGATTCTGGTGGTAATGATGTGGGATTCGGACAAGCCATCCCTCAACCTCGCATGCACGCTGACAATGTTGCCGCATCCAATGAAAAGTATATGTTGAAAATCTTGTTTCCTTTGAGGGGTCAAACCGGTCTGCTGCCCGCATGACACCAAGCAAACTGTGCTGGACCAGATCGTCGAACTCCAGTTGAGACTTAGCGAATCGTCGTGCCCCCCAAATTGCCAGCCGGATGTTATGCCGTACAAGCTCTCGCCACGCATCACGGTCTCCATCTTGAATCCGCTCACCCAATCTTGCTTCCTCATCCCCCGTGAGGTTGGTATGCGAACCCGCCTGGCGGACAAAATCCTCGAAGCTACTGTCCTTAAGCTGGCTCTGTAGCCAGCGGGGCAATCCGAGCATAATACTTTCCGTAGGATCAATAAGTGGTTCTGCAAAGTGCCACAAATTCCGAAGAGCAAAACTCTGCGACGGTGTAGTCTCGGGAGAGAGGGTTGCTAGCATTTCCGAGATTCGAGTATTTTGACATCCATTGGACAGATTGATGACGCGGCACTCACCCGCTTGGCCAATTGACCTTGGGATGCAAATCACGAGACGCCACTTCGTCTCTGTCGAATCCGCAAACACCATGAGTGCACGACGCCATACTAGAGCGAGAGTACCAGCTACTTGTCCCAATGTATCAGATGTCCAGTCGCCCGAAGTGTGGCGAATTATGATCGTACGGAGATCGCCGCATTCGGCCCATAGCGTTGCTTCCTGAACACCACCTCGGGCTGACGCTGGTAGCACATCGAGAGGCACTGGCATTGCAATCCGGTCAAAATCCAGGAGATCCCAAAAGAGCACCTTCATCCATTCACATCCGTGAGGGGATTGTTCGAAGAGTGATTCGATCTCCTGTGTTAGTTCCTGCATCCACTGTCCCGTTATTTTAATGCTTCACAGCAAATAATTCGTGGGACATCCATTTGGCGTGTTCCGTGCTTATCGCCAACTCGGTCCCGGAGTCGATGCCTCGTATACAAATCTTGTATCGCGTCTACGAGGCGCTGACCTGTAACATCATTTTTCTTCAATCGTTGAAGCTCCTTGCGTACTGCTGGCGTTGGAGTTTGCGAAAATGCAGTCTTTAGCATCGACAATAATGCTGTTCGTCCCTCATCGTCTTCACACTCTATTGCGTTGACCAAATGATCCAGTACATACTTTTGGCCTGTGCTGAATCGATGCCCGTGGCCTTGAGCGGTTGCACGCGAGCGAACCGTTTCAGCGAAACTCTCACGGATTCTCTGCACTTGCTTTCCAAATCCGGTTGGCATCGATGCAGGCGGTGGGTCATGCCGATCTGATTTGATCATTTGCAGGACACGACCGAGGTCGCTGGTAATAGGCTCGCCCGATTCATCAACTACAATAGGTTGTAAGAATTCACCCGCTTGGCATAGAGCGAAAACACCCTTGACTACTCCCGGCTTGGACGACCGGATTCCATCCCGCAGCGATGCAATTCGGGCGTATTCCTGCGGATCTTCACGCTCAAGATGGCGTAATACTTCCTCGGCCTCATTGAGATCAAGCGTCTCATCTTCACCGCCGGGATCATCGAGTGCGGATGTGTCGCCTTCGTAGATAGCAAACATAGCTTCTTCGTTCAGGCGTTCGTCTTCTTCAAGAATCTGAGCGTCCTCGCCGATGGTTTCATGGATTTCTGCAATGCGTTGTCGGAGCAACGCAAGAATACCGAGGTTTTGTTCAATCCCAGTCTCTGGAAGAAAGTTGACCGCATTGATTTCTTCGTGCTCAGAACCAATACGATCTATACGGCCGAGTCGTTGGATGAGTCTCACGGGATTCCAGTGCAGGTCATAGTTCACTACAAGGTCACAATCCTGCATGTTCAGACCCTCAGACAGGACATCTGTAGTCACGAGTATCATGATTTCTGCCGTTTGGTCTTTGGGCGCAAGCGCCGGATTAGCTTTCGGAGCAAAACGACCCACTACTCGGGCTTTGCTTTTGTTCTGGCCAAACATAACCTCGACATCGTCACGAGTTTCATCGGGGTCTATTACTCGACCGAGATACTTAGCTGTATCCGCAAACTGTGTAAACACCAGAATTTTTCGTCCTGCCCAAGCCTTTGACCGAAGCCGCGACAAGAGTGTTTGCACCTTGTCATCTTGTTCGACCGCAATTGGTTCCACCAAGTCTAGTAGTGATCTCAAAACCGCGATGTCATTGTATAAATCCTTCTGCAGTTTCTCTGAATCGAAGTCGGTGATGTGGTAGTTCTGTGTGAGCGATGCAAGGCGGTGCAGAATGTTCACATCGTCGTCCTTGCCGGCTTTTCCTAGCAGGGCTTCGGCATCCTCGCCGGCAGGCACCATTCCTTCCTCTATGGCACGAGCGAAGAGTTCATGTCGGCTGAGCAGTCTTTCAACCGTCGTACGGAATGCGGCCACGCTCGACTCTAACCGCTTGAATAGCATGACTCTGATCAGCCCACGCAGACTCTTTCCCGTTCGATGTAGGTCAGCGTATCGTTCGTCGCCCCTCAATTCGGGGTGTAGGTATTCCCATAACCCATATCTTGCGTAAGTCAGCGTCAAGCTGCCATCAAGGGACTGAGCTCCTGCGAGTTTGCCTCGGATATCTTCGTAGAGTCCCTCGTAGGTGTCTTCGATGCTATATCGTACTGTTTCTAGCACTCTGCGCGGAAAGTAATTTTCCCGGTCGCCTACACGAATGAAGCACCGCCGCTCCCCAGACAGATACGGCCGTGCATCATCATCGTCAAGTTCCACCATTGGTACATGGGTATCTGCGGTCACGCCCCACCACCGTAGAATGTGACGCCTAGTACGACGGATCATCACATGGCGAAGGACATCCTTGATGGACTTCGAACCATCTTCAATGCCCTTAAAGAATGCTCTGAGATCGGGGGGGGCAATCGGAAGCTCTGACACATCTTCGGGATGAAAGAGCTTTATCTGGTGGAATACATCCCAAGCACGACTGTTACGCGGAGTTGCTGTCAGCAAGCATAGCTTCCGATCATCGGCTTGGAGGTAGGTTGACAACGCCTCGTACCGTTGGCTGTCTGGGTTTCGGAATCCATGGCTTTCATCGATTAGAACAAGATCACGATTCGGATATTGCTCGAAGAGATCAATGCCCCGATCAGTGGTGAGCAACATGCTCATAGGCACTATCGCGGCGTTTAGTCCGTAGCGTTCGTTGTAGAGAGTCCACATTTCTTCAAGTGGTTTCGGGCACACGATCAAGGTTCGCCGCCCCTCACTTCGCTCGAAGTGTTTGATGATGGCCGCCCCGATGAAACTTTTGCCAAGTCCGACGACATCCGCAACAAAGCAGCCATTGTGTCGACGGATTAGAGACACAGCTTGTTGAACGGCGACACGCTGGAAATCGGTAAGACTCTGAGTGATTTCATCGTCAAACAACGCCTCATCGTTTTCGTCTACTCTGGATTTGACTAGCGCATAAAGAGTTTTGAGATAGATATCCCACGGGGAAACCGGTTTAGCCGCCCATGATGCCTCGAGTTCCTGCATCAGAAGGGCGTTGAAGTCCTGTGATTCGTCCCACAGCCGCTCAAACCATGCGGTCACTGCAGCATGATTGTCCATGCACTCACTGTTGCGAACAACGACATTCAGTTCTGTAGGATCATGGATACCCGTGAGCGTTAGATTCGAGGAGCCGACGATCGCCACGCCTGGTTCAATGGTCTGATCATTGTAGTCGAAGATGTGCGCCCTGCCGTTGAGTCGGCCCCGGGTGTAGACACGAACTCGAAGCTGTCCAGAATTGATGAGCTTAATCAGAAGTTTTGCAAGCTGCTCTTCTTGCTCGCCCTGATCCATAAAGCCCAGCGAATCTCGGATGTGTTCAGCGGTATGCCGGGCGAATGCAGCCCGTTCTGATCGTTTAGAGAATCGACGACCCTCCAGCTCGTCGTTGACAGGATCGATGTGATTGTGTGCCACAGCTAGTTGCTCGATAGTTTCGCGAGTACTCGTGTTGCCGATTAGCAGGCGAATCTCGTCGACGCCTGCGAGGCTATCTACGAACTCTTTGAGTCCAGATACGAATAAAAAACCAACAGCACTACTCAAGCGGCGTGATTTCGGTAGGAACTCTTGGACAACACTTGTAAGATATGTCTCGGTGTTATCGATAATATCAGCAGATGGCACACCGATTTGTCCTTGTGGGTCTTGCATGTTTGGTTGACCATAATTCATCGGCTGGTTCTCTTCTCATGTGAGCAGGTATCTGGTGCGGTTTGTCTCAAAGTTTGTTTCATTCTCAATGCAGTCATCCGGCTTTCTCTACGCTAAAAACTTAGGGGTCTCATGTTGTGAATCAATCCACAACTCCGAACCTCTGTTTGAGACGCTCTACTGTATACTGCCAACTCTTGGCTCTTGGTTTAGCGGCGGAGTTCTGGTTGCCGAAGAAGCCTTTCTCGCGGAATGCTTCGGATACTGGAACGGTCTTGAGCCATTTGACCCTGACGAAGCGTTCGACCTTCGTTGGATCAGCCGCCTCTTCCTTCTTGTGGTAGGAGGCGCTGAGAGGTAGCGAACTGAACGGCACACGGTTTCCGTCCGCGTCCTCCACTTTAAACTCTCCAAAAGGAACGGCCACATCCTCGACAATCCCTACGCCCGCGTACCCGCTGCCTGGAATATTCACCCAGATCCGAGCTCCGGGTTCAAGAATACTCAGAGTCCGAGAGTACCACGCCCCGCCACCGGCAGATATGAAGCCGTATTTTTGGGCGTCTTCCCAGTCTCGACCAAGCCCGTGGCCATATGAAACATAGTACTCGCCGTTCCATTGGCCCTTCTCGCGTTTCTCTTCGACCTTGGCATCGACTTCACCCGGATCAATAAGCCATGCTCGGCTGAGGTACTCGTTGTCGCCATCACGGAAGAATCGGAAGAACACCGCGTTGATTGCAACGCCGTACTCGTCGGCCAGATAGCCGATGATCCGCTCTGAACTGTCGTCGAGCTCGCCTGCAACCAGCACTAGCTCATGCGAGTCGTTGAGTGATTCAGGCATGCTCTTGACACCAAACTTGGCGCAGAATGCATCATCAAGCGAGGTGCCCGCATGGCATGGCTCATACTTCTTCAAGTATGACTCGAATAGATCAGCAATTTCGTGATCTTCTTGCGTGCGCACCCATGAGCCGTAGTCCAGAAGTTGGGCAACCACCTCGCGTGGAGTGCGGTTCTTCTTGAGCTCAAGCACGACCAGCTTGCCGTCGGCATCGATTGCAAGGAGGTCGATGAACTTGCCGTGATCCGTTGGGACTTGCCGCCCGATCAACAGAAGGCTTGGGTCAGCGATCCCGAGGTCATGGGCGAGCACTTCTTCAAGCTTGCTCTCGCTCTCCATCGGCTCAAATACTATGGGTGATGGCGAATCGCCGAGTTTCCAGATTCCTACTTCGATTGGCATATCAGTTCCTAACTCTCTTGCTTCTTTTCTTCCTTGGGCATTGGCAATAGGTCAAGTCCTAGGTCTTTGAGGAACTTGTTGTGCTTCTTGGTAGCTGTGGCAATTGCCCCTTCGATATCGACCAGTTCCTTGTGGACTTTATCGAGATCGATGATGGGCTCGGGTTTGGCAGTACTCACATAGCGGGATATATTCAGGTTGAAATCGTTCTCTTTGATTTCATCCATCGACACACGGCGAGAGTACCGCTTCTCCTCTTTCCGATGCTGATAGGTGTCGATGATTTTATTGATATTGCAAGGTTTGAGCTCGTTTTGCCGCTTGACCTTGTCGAATCCTTCACTTGCATTAATGATCAGCACATCGTCATGCTTCTTGCATTTCTTGAGTACCAAAATACACACAGGTATACCTGTCGAGTAGAACAGGTTGGCAGGCAGTCCGATAATGGTGTCGATGTTATCATCCTCAAGAAGCTTCTTTCGGATCTTGGCTTCGGCTCCACCTCGGAACAGCACGCCGTGAGGTAGAATGATCGCCATGACACCATCCTCTTTGAGAAAGTGGAATCCATGGAGCAGGAACGCGAAGTCCGCGGCTGATTTGGGTGCGATGCCGTAGTTCTTGAATCGGACGTCATCGTTCATCGCTTCGCCGGGTGTCCAGCGGAGACTGAACGGCGGATTAGCCACCACAGCATCAAAGTATGGCTTCTTGGCGGGGTTCTCTTCGCGGAGATAATCCCATTCGTTCTTGAGCGTGTCGCCGTGGTAGATCTCGAACTCTGAATCCTTTACCCCATGAAGGAGCATGTTCATCCGTGCGAGGTTGTAAGTCGTGATGTTGCTTTCTTGGCCGAAGATCTTTCCGATGCCGTGGTCGGGGAGCTGGTTGCGGACATTGAGCAGCAACGAGCCTGAGCCGCACGCGAAATCGAGGACGCTTTCGAGCCGTTTCTTTGGGCCGGTCTTTGGTTCTTGGCTATCAAGCGTCACGATCTTTGAAAGGATTGTCGAGATCTGCTGAGGCGTGTAGAACTCGCCGGCCTTCTTGCCCGAGCCCGCCGCAAACTGGCCGATCAGGTACTCATACGCATCGCCGAGCTTATCGATGTCCTTGGAAAACTCTGCGAGCCCCTCGGCGATCTTTGAAATGATCGTACACAGTTTGGCATTGCGGTCGGAGTAGGTCCGCCCAAGCTTGTCCGACCCAAGATTGATCTCTGAGAACAACCCCTGGAAGGTGCTCTCAAATGATTCATTCTCAATGTATTTAAACCCTGCTTGGAGCGTACTGAGCAGATCCTCGTGCTGTGTGCGAGCCATGTTGGCGATGCTTGCCCACAGGTGCTCGGGCTTGATGATGTAGTGCGTTTTGCGGCGGGTTTGTCTCTCAAACTCCGCGATGTCGTCGGGATTATTTGCATACCAGACAGCCAACGGCACACGCCGATCATCGCCCTCGATGGCTGGGTAGTCCTTGCCCAGCTCCTTCTTGACTGCTGTCTCGTAGTTGTCCGAGAGATAGCGGAGGAAAAGGAACGAGAGCATGTAGTCCCGGAAGTCATCGGCATTCATCGAGCCGCGAAGCTGATCCGCGATATCCCAGAGAATTTTGCCGAGTTGTCTTTGGTCGTTGTCGGTCATGTGCTGGTTGCCTCATTATTCTCTTGCTGCTTTGTCGCAGGCAAGCCTGGAAAGTGCTGCTCGCTAAATGCATAATCTTGGATGAATGCGTGCAGAATTTTTTTAAACAGTTGTATGTTGTCTTCACCCATTTTGAAGGGTTCATAAAGTGAGTAGCCACCGTGGCTGAGAAGGTTGAGCATACGAGCATGGAGTACGCCGTCGTAGTCATCCATCTGGCGTTTGATGCAGTCGCTGAAAGTGTTGTAGCCAAGAAAATTGGAGGTTTTTTCTACTACGACTCTTAATGAGTTGAAGTGATAGGTGTCAAGATTCCCAGCTTCAACTCGCTCGTAAAGTTCCATAAGATTCGCTATGTGGTGAAAGAAGGGGGTGTCTTTTGTATTCCTGGTTAAATACTCGCCTGTGTTCCAGTCACGAGACAGAAAAAGGCGCTGTGCACGCTCCTTTTTTTGATCGTTATTGAACTCATTCCAGAGCACATTATGGAACAACGGATGGTGAGTTGAAATTACGATACCGGGTGGACAATCTTCGTGTTTACCAGCCGCATGATTTTTATGAGCTTGTTTGATTGTTAAAGCAAGATGAGTCGCAACCTTGATCGCATTCTGCTCATCGAGCGATGAGATAGGGTCATCGATATAGATGTACTTGACCCAGTCATACGAATCCATATCTGGATCGAGGACAATTTCAACAATTGCCATGAAAAAGCACCAGACGAATATGCTTTCCTCGCCTCGGGAGATTTTGATATCCTCTATTGTCTCGGATCGTGATTGCCCATTCTCTTCGATGAGTATCTCACGGTTGAATGAAACGAATCCTTCTTTCAAAAATGGTTTTTCATCATCTGCGCTGGGATCTTCATACTTCAAGTCAATTTTTATGCCAAAATCTGCGAAGTGATTGAGTATGGAGCGAACTCGGTTTTCGATCTCGAACTCGGCCAAGCCTACAAAGAAGCGTGATCTGGTATTCAGTTTGAGAATCCGGCGTTCGTCATATTCAAGATCGTTGTCCCATGTAAACAAGTCCTCTGTGAACGCGTTGAAATACAACGTGTCTGCCATGACAGGTTCACGATCGAGATTATAGATCTTGCCAATCTCACTGAAATCACGAGACAAGCGTGTCTTTCCTATACCGTTGTACGCATAGAGAAGTACATAGCGAAGTTCGTGGAGCTCAGTCCGCAAGTGCATTGCTAGTGCCGGGAGATCGTCATGATGATCAACTTTTGCCATTAATCATCCTGCTCTATGGAAACTGGCGATGGGAAAAGCTGCTGCATGAGTCCCTTCTTGTGAAGAACCAGGCCATCTATGCTCATCGAGCATGCGTTCATCAACTGATCTAGTGTTGAAAGACAATTTGCAATCTGATGCTGTTCATCTTCTTCGATTGGAACATGTAGCGATATGTCCTTGAGCCTTCCCACTGACAATCCTGGCTGTGCTTGACCAATTGCATACTGATTCAAGTTGAGTATGCCAAGCAGATGATAGAGCCAATCGGTATCTATTCCGTCTTTCGGATATACAACAAGCGCATGTTCAGTAGCATGAAACTGGCCATCAACTTGATTGATGTTTCCACATAGTGCTCCTTGGCGACCAATCAGTGAGTACTTTCCCTTGTGTGTATGTGACTTGGTATATCCACGCAAGCCATTTCCTCCATAGCATGGGTAAAGGCCAGTAGTACGATCAGTATAGATTTCTGCTGCAGGTACAAATGTTCCAGCTTGCAAGTCGCAAGTGGAAGCAAGTGTTCGTCTCGCCCACTCCGGTCCATCTCGGAACTCCGGGAAGCGGAGGCGGGGTTGGGTTTCGCCGGGGCGAGGGAAGAGCGATTGCATGAGGCCTTTTTTATAGTCCTTGAGCAACTCCAGCTTCCGCTCATGGGCCGCGATCAGCTCGTCGATCGAACAGAGACACTCGGCGATGCGGGATTGTTCGGCTGGAAGAGGGAATGATTTACGAATTGCATATACATCGTTTCTGTTCAATCCAGGAACTGCACCTGAATCTCTAATTTGATCAAGCTTGCAAGATTCAAGAGTTCTCCAAACAAAATGCTTTAGATAATCACGACCATTTTGAATATCCACAAAGTAAGTGGTGTCGATTGGAAAACAGTCCTGTTTAACCCAGTTAATATGCCCGGCAGAGCCCTTTCGCCCAATTACAATTGCAGGACCATTGGTTAAAGACATATTGTGAAAGCCAACGATTCCATTCGACCCGACTACGGGTACATCACCTGGATTACGGTCCTTCTCGGGTAACGATTTTCCGTATTCGAGAGTTATTGCGTCTCCCAGTTTCTTCTCAATCCACCCCGGCTCATCCCGAAACTCAGGGAATCTCAGCTTCGGCTTGAGTTCTTTCTTGCTCTTTCGCGTCATCGTCCCTGCCTCCGCGTTAGTGGTCCCAGGCACTCAGTCCTGAGATCTCTCGGCCCTTCGCACGCTTGCGGAGCAATGGCTTGAGATCGTTCATCAGTTGCAACTCGCGATCGACCCGCTCCTTCCATCCCAGTTCCATCGGGATGAAGAGGTCAGAGAGGTGATCGCCGTCGATGATTTTACGCTGGAGGATGAGCTTGACAAATGCCTGGAGCGGTGCTTGCTCGAGCCCGTGCTTGGTTGCGATATCATTGACCTCCTTGGCGTGCTTCTCAGCTTTGAATGCGTCGTACCCATCGATGATTTCGTCTTTGTCGAGCCCCTTACCAACCTCGATGGTGTCGATGTACTGGGTGATTTCATCCCGCTCATCCATGAACTTAGCATCGGACGCGATGATCCCGACGAGCTGTTCTCGGCTCATCTTTTCCTTGCCTGGGGTTTGGTTGGAGTAATCAGTGATGAGGGACATGATGTAGTCATAATCGATCATCGCCGAGGCGAAGAGCACAAACTCGAAATCGACATCATCAACTTCTTGCGGCACATCGCCGCCGGGCTCGGAGCGTTGTTCTTTGAGGTGTTGAGCGATGCTGAGGTACGCCCCTTTGAACGCACGGATGTCATCTTCTGGCATGACTTCGCTGATTGCGTCTTTGTGCTCCTCTGTGAGATCCGTGTACTGATCGAGCTGGGTTTTGAGGCGTTGGACTTCTTTGATCTTGTTGACGATTTGGGCCTTTGCTTCGTCGCCGGGGATGTTGAATACTTGTTCCGGTGCAGCCTCGAGCCCATGAGATTCCATGAACTGGTTGAGTTCCTTGACCGCGGCTTCGAAGCTTGTAATCACCGTGTCAGCATCATCAACGAGCCAGATCTCACTGGCCTTCTTGCCTTCTGCGCCTGAGAAGAGTGTGATTGCGGTATTGACAGAATCTTCTTGCTGGCGGAAGTCGAGGATGTTCCCGTAGGGCTTGGTGCTGTTGAGTACTCGGTTTGTGCGTGAGAACGCTTGGATCAAGCCGTGATGTTTGAGATTCTTGTCGACATAGAGCGTGTTGAGGTATTTGGAATCGAACCCGGTGAGGAGCATGTCCACGACGATGGTGATATCGATTTTCTCTTCGCCCTTTTTGTCGAGGTCTTCGTTTGGAAACCTTTGGTCTTTGATTCGCTTCTGAACATCTTGGTAATACTGATCAAACTCGGAGATCCGATGATTGGTGTCGTAGTGGGTGTTGTAATCTGCGATGATCTCTTTGAGGGCTTTCTTCTTGCCTTCAGGATCTTCTTCGTTGTCCGCTTTTTCTTGTGGTAGATCTTCTTGGATCTGCTTGACATCTTGGTTGCCTTCTGCAGGGGGCGAGAAAACACATGCGATCTTGAGCGGTTTGAATTCTTCGTCCTCTGAATGTTTTTGGACCTGAACCTCTTTGAACTCCTCAACATACTTGATCGCATCATTGATTGATGCGGTGGCAAGAACGGCGTTGAATCTTCGATTCGCGGTCGCCTGATCGTGTTTGGAGATGATGGCTTCGATGACAGCCTTCTTGGCGAGGACTTGATCTTTCTTTGGTTTCTCTTCGCCGTCGGGTTTGAAGTAGTCTACATGGAAGCGGAGGACATTCTTGTCTTCGATGGCGTTGGTGATGGTGTAGGCGTGAAGTCGTTTCTGAAAGAGATCGACGGTCGTGTAGAACGACTCTTCCTTGTTTTCTACTTTCTTCTTTGTCGCATTGTCTGCGAAGATCGGAGTGCCTGTAAAGCCGAAGAGCTGCGAGTTAGGGAAGAACTCTTTGATTGATTTATGGTTTTCACCAAACTGAGAACGGTGACATTCATCGAAGATGAAGACCATTCGTTTGTCGCGGAGTGGTTCGAGCCGATCTTTGTAGGTTGGCTTGCCCTTTTTCTTCATCGCCTTGCTTCGCTTGCTGTTCTCGTCAAGAGCGAGGCCGAGCTTCTGGATAGTTGTGACGATCACTTTGTCAGCATAATGATCTGAGAGGAGTCTTCTGACGAGGCTTTCGGTGTTGGTGTTCTCTTCGACACAGTTCTCTTGGAACTTGTTGAACTCCAATCGGGTTTGTCGATCGAGATCTTTGCGATCCACGACAAAGAGGCATTTCTCGATTTCTTCCTTGTCTTTAAGCAGTGTGGACGCTTTGAAGGAGGTCAGAGTTTTGCCACTGCCGGTGGTGTGCCAAATGTAGCCATTTCCACAATTTTGATCAATGCAATCGACAATAGCTTTCACTGCATAGATCTGATACGGGCGCATCATCAAAAGCATTTCTTCGCTGGCAACAAGCACCATGTACCGACTGATCATTCTTCCAAGCGTGCATTTGGCGAGGAACTTTTCGGTGAAGTCGTCGAGATGAGTAATCTTGTTGTTGTCTTCATCCGCATACTGATACACCGGCAAGAACCGTTCGTCGGCATCAAACTTAAAGTGGCGAGTGTTGTTGTTGGCGAAGTACCATGTTTCAGTCCGATTGCTCGCGATGAATAACTGCATAAAGCAGAGTAATGATTTGGTATAGCCATTGCCTAGATCGTTCTTGTACTCGACAATTTGCTCAATGGCTCGGCGGGGATTGATACCGAGCGTCTTGAGTTCGATCTGCACGCAAGGGATGCCATTGATGAGCAGAATGACATCGTACCGATGATGACTGTTATCTGTGTTGATCCGGAGTTGGTTGATCACTTCAAAGGTGTTTTTACACCAGTCTTTGATATTGACGAGGGTGTAGTTGAGCGGGGTGCCATCGTCACGGGTGAAATCATTTACCTCTCGGAGTTTGGTAGCCGCTTCGAAAACATCAGCGGTGATGATGTCTTCCATAAGTCTACTAAACTCGCTGTCGGTCAGTTTGACTCGATTGAGATCCTCAAATTTTTGTCTGAAATTTTGCTCTAGTGCCCGCTTGTCACGAATGTCATCGCGGTAGTCATACTTCATTTCTTGGAGTTTGCCAATAAACTCATCTTCTAGTTGTTTTTCGAGTGTGGTCATATTTATTTCAATTGAATAGCGGATGAATCTTCAATATGTCCGTAAAACGGTGTATCTAGAGATACAAACGAGCATTGCTCATATGGGGACTCCCTGACGGCAACCGGACATACGAGGGGTATCATAGCGAAACGAGTTCGTAATTCCCTGCATGGCTTGGGTTTGGTGACAACATGTGGTCAGGGATACCTCGCTCGCCACAACCATTCGAAGCAGGTTGTGTTGGGCAAGTGGTTGTTGAGGCTTGGGTTAGACGAGAGTGGAGAGGCCGGTGGCGGATTGGAGATTGCTTTGGCTGCCGCCCTTTGGCTTGTCATAAGGGGTGCTTTAACAAAATGTGGTGGCAGGAATGTGAAGGAAAATGCTGTGGATTGGGATGTAGATGTGCTCGATTGTCTGGCAATTATTCTTAGGCCGGTTCTGTTGTTGATTCAAAGTTGAACGATCCACTCAACTCCAACACAGCGACATCGATTCTGTCCCAGTCTCTTACTGCATAATGGTTTGTTAATCCACGTCTAGAATGTCCAAGGTAGCCTTCGGTGCACATCGGATCTATCCGTTCGATTTCAGATGCAGCCGTCTTTCGCAATGCGTAGAAACCACGATCCTGTGGGATATCAAGTCTCTTCATCAACCGGGTAAATGCTAATCGAATGCAATCCGTCTTCTTGAGGACATCATTTACATATCCCTCATGTACTAGTGGCTGCTCGCTTTGGGATAGGAAGACTCGGTCGCCGGGATCTCGGTCCATGTTACCCAGTTCTTTCAGGAACTTAACTGTGAGCAGCCAGAGAGCGAATTGTCATTATTTCGAGATTTCTTGTGACTGCCCTGTAAATTTTTTGATTAATCCACCGAGCAGTTTACATCCTGTTGATTCCGCTCGTTGCCGATCCCTGCTGTTCAAGGGTATGTAGCATGAGCATTGTTTGGGTTATCATTCTCTTTGATAACATTCGTTAAACAAGAATGTTGCCGGTTATTTATGGTTAATGTACTGGACAGACATGTTTGACCCTAGTATGCTGTTAATGACCGCTCTGGTCAACAACAAAAACTAGGCAGGAAGCCCATCTCAAGATAGTTCTTACTATCGGAAAGTATGTGGCATGGCCGCCCAAAATATTCAACATCAGCACACAACTAATCAGCACACTGAATCCGCCAATCAAATACATTTTAACCAAAATCAGTTGTTTCGCCCTAAAGAAGCAGCTGAGTTTCTCCATGTGTCTGAACGGACGCTTCGGAATTACATGAGCTCTGGAGAGATTCACTACAGCAAATATCGTCGGGCGGTGTTTATCAAGTTGAGTGATATTGAAGCGTTCATCGATCGCCATTCCAAGAATGGTGGTGAAAACAAATGAATGATTTATTCACTCTCAACACCGCGCTGATGCGTAAAAAACTTGCGAGAATAAAGATGATACAAGTCATCTTTAAACTGATGCACATCAACTGCATTAGTAACCTTGAGCTGTGTCAGGGGGATAGGCATGAGTAAGTCAATTCCCTTGCAGCATGTTCTTGACACACTTAAGTTACATGGTTACATCCCCGAACAATCAGGTAAGGAATGGAAATCCATATGTCCTGCTCACAAAGGAATGAAAGCTGACTTGAAAATCGGGTTAAATGAGGGTGGGAAAGTGGTCGCTTTTTGTCGAAATCAATGCACGACTGAAAGCATATATGAAGCAATCGGATTGACTCAAGAGTGCTTTTCACTACATTCCGAACATGGGGAAACAACACCCGCCAAAGCTGCTGGCAGCCCCGTTCTCGTATGTATGTCCGATGTGGAGGCTCAAGAAGTGAACTGGCTATGGCCCGGCCGACTCCCCTTAGGTCGTCTAAGTTTGTTGGTAGGTCGACCTGGAGAAGGTAAATCTTTCGCAACGCTCGATTTGGCGGCCCGAGTAAGCACTGGAAGTAATTGGCCCGATGGATCTACTTGTAAAGTGGGAAATGTTTTGCTCGTATCAGCTGAGGATGATCCCGGCGACACTATTCGCCCTCGGCTTGATGCACACGAGGCTGATCCAGATCGGGTTTTTATACTAAAAGGTGTTCATGCCAAGTGTAAAACTGGAAAATTGATAGAGGGTGCATTCACATTAGCTGATATTGATCCGCTTCGACAAGCACTCAAGATAATTGAGGATGTGAGGTTGATTGTGATTGATCCCATCGGCTCTTACATGGGTGGTCGAGTTGATGCACATCGTGATAATGAAGTGCGTGGGGTTTTGGCACCATTGGCAGCGCTCGCCCAAGAAACGGGAGCGGCGGTGTTGTTGGTAGCTCACCAACGCAAGGGGGCGGCAATTAATCCAGACGATATGGTGCTTGGCTCAAGAGCATTCACAGGGCTTGCAAGATCGGTGCTCCATTTGATGCGTGACCCAGATGATGAGGATCGACGATTATTGTTGTCTGGAAAAATGAACCTAGCAGAACCTGCGACAGGGCTTTCGTTTACAATTGGCGATAAACCCGCTCGGGTGAATTGGTCATCCGATGTGGTAAACATCAGTGCAGCCGAAGTGCTTGCAAAGATCACCGGCGGGAACAACGCAGGTGATGATGCGGGGGATTGGCTACGTGATGTACTGAGCGATGGAGCAGTTGAATCAAGTGAAATCAAGAGCATGGCCGAGCGGGATGGGCTGGCATGGCGCACGATCGAGCGAGCTAAGAAGCGTATTGGAGTAACGTCAAGACGAGAAGGCTTTGGAATCAAGGGGCGTTGGATGTGGACATTGCCATCCATAGACCGCCAACATGAACCAAAGACCGCCATAGATTCCATAGTAGGAAATGTGGCGGACTATGACGGTGTATGTGATTCTAATCATTTAGACGGGATTACCCCAGCAGAGATTCATGGTCTCAATCTGAACAATGAAACTCGCAGAGTCGTCAGAGATACTGTAGAATTAATTATGGAAGGCGATAAATAATGGCATCACTCATTCGAGATAAAGGCGGTTCCAAACGTATTCAGTTCATGTTTGCCAAAGGCGATCGGCGAACAATCCGATTAGGTAAAGTTAATGTGAAAGCAGCAGAGGCTTTCAAAGCCCGAGTTGAGCCTTTGATTTCATCAGTCAAGATGAACACTTCCATCGGTTCACAAACCGCTCAATGGCTATCAGAACTTCCAGATGATGCCTATAACAAGCTAGTTCAGGTTGATCTTGTTGAGGAAAGATCATCAGCTAAAAAACACACACTCGGTGGTTTGTTAGATGAGGCGTTTTCCACGATGAATGTAAAGGATTCTACCCGTACGAGATATGCCCAGAGCAAGCGGCTACTCACTGAGCATTTTGAAAATGATCGCACTTTAGATTCCATTACGTCACATGATGCAGACAGGTATCGTGTTTGGCTCGTGGATAAACAATATGCAAATGCAAAGGTCTCTAAGGAAATCCAGATTGCTCGCATGTTCTTTAAGCAAGCGGTTCGATGGACAATGATTTCTATTAATCCGTTTGAGGGTGTCAGAGGCGGCTCGCAGACAAACAGAGAGCGGATGTATTATCTCACACCCGAAGATGCACACAAGCTAATTGAGGGGGCTCCTGATGCTGATTGGCGATGCATTATCGCTCTCGCTCGCTTTGGTGGGTTGCGTTGCCCCTCGGAGGTGCTTGGTGTTCGTTGGAGCGATATTTATTGGGATCAAAATAGGATGATTGTTCGATCCCCTAAGACTGAGCGACACGTAGGCAAAGGTGAACGCATGGTGCCCTTGTTCCCTGAGTTGCAAACCATCCTCCAAGATGCATTTGATCGTGCTCCTGTGGGAGCAGAGTTTGTTGTAGGTCGCTATCGATGCACCTCAGCAAATCTCCGAACGAATCTAAATCGGATCATCAACCGAGCCGGATTGACTGCATGGCCCCGATTGTTCAATGCGATGAGGGCAAGCCGGGCCACTGAACTGGCAGCACAATACCCCGCAGCGATCTGTACCGCTTGGATGGGGCATACACAAGCCATTGCTGAGGCCCACTATCACATGGTTCGTGATGAGGATTTTAAGCGAGCTGCAAACACAGTCATGATTTCGAAAGGTGCAAACCGAGATACAAGAAGTAGCGCAGAATGCGGCGCACTACGGGCGCATATGCCGGCGCAGCAACAATCCGCTACAACCAGCAAAGAGCAACATAACAGAGCGCAAAATGAAAAAGGATCAGCAGTTATGCCGATCCATGCAGGTGCTTGCCGTTCTGTGCAGAAGGCATCTAATGAGCCTGGAGGGACTCGAACCCTCATGGGTTTTACCCCGGCGGATTTTAAGTCCGCTGCGTCTGCCAATTCCGCCACAGGCTCGCTCGACCATTTGATCGAATGCGATTCTATCCATCGAGTGTGACCAAGAGTTGGGTTCAGATGAACAATTGGTTCACTTGACGGGTATGTCATTGAATGAATGATCTGAATATCGACTTTATCTTGGCACAGACGATTTTTAACTTGCAATTTCAGATAGCCTGGCAAGAATGCTTTCCATCGTCCAAGAGTGCGAACAACATTTCATGAATACTTTCGATAAGGAATACCACCATGGTCATGGGTGATCCTCACGGAGAAGCGGTAGCTGCAGCATCAAAATGGCAGTCATCAAGCGATGGATTTGTAGGCAATAACCAGCGGATCGATGAGATTTTCGCATGCGATGTCTTCGACATGCGCAAAATGCGAGAGCGACTACCAAAGAATGTTTACGAGTCGGTGCTTGCAACCACTGAGGGGGAAGGCAGCCTCTCAATGGATGATGCCGAGGTGATTGCAACTGCAATGAAGGACTGGGCGATCGAACGCGGTGCGACGCATTACACGCATTGGTTCCAACCCATGACTGGATTGACCGCGGAGAAGCATGACTCACTGGTTACCCCAGATGGTATGGGCGGCGTAATGTACCGACTCTCAGGATCGAGCCTTGTCCAAGGTGAGCCCGATGCGTCGAGTTTCCCATCGGGTGGTCTACGAGCAACCTTTGAAGCTCGTGGGTACACTGCATGGGATGCGACATCGCCAGCATTTATCGTCCGTGGGAACAACTACGCGACCCTTTGCATCCCGACCGCATTTGTGAGTTGGAACGGTGAGGCACTCGACAAGAAGACCCCATTGCTCCGCTCTATCGACGCACTCGAAAAGCAGGCAATGCGGATTTTGAAAGTCTTTGGCACAGATGATGGGGTCAAGCATGTCCGTTCGACACTGGGTGCTGAGCAGGAATACTTTCTGATTGATCGGAACCTGTACTTTGCTCGACCCGATTTGGTAAGTTGTTCAAGAACATTGTTTGGTGCGATTCCTCCAAAGCATCAGCAACTCGACGATCATTACTTTGGGGCAATCCCTCCACGCGTCAACTCATTCATGGCGGCGTTTGAGCGAGAACTCTTCCGTCTGGGTATTCCTGTGCAAACACGGCACAATGAGGTTGCGCCTGGACAATATGAAATCGCGCCATTGTTTGAATCCACCAATATCGCCTGTGATCACCAAGCGATGCTGATGGAAACACTCAAGAAGGTCGCAGGGCGGTTTGGCTTTGTCGCGGTATTGCACGAAAAACCATTCGCAGGAGTGAACGGATCGGGCAAGCACAACAACTGGGCGCTTTCAACAAGTACCGGTGTAAATCTGCTTGATCCAAAGTCTGAGACACATACCAACACACAGTTCATGACTTTCTTATGTGCTGTGATTCGTGCGGTGCATATCCATGGGGATACCCTGCGGGCAACAATCGCGAGTGCGTCGAACGATCATCGATTGGGTGCCAATGAAGCACCGCCGGCGATCATCTCGGTCTTTCTTGGTGACATGCTCACTGACCTGATCGAACAGCTTGAACAGGGCAACTCTAATCGAACAATCAAAGGCGGCAAACTGGAACTGGGTGCTCAATCACTGCCAGATATCGAGCGAGATTCGGGCGATCGTAACCGGACAAGCCCGTTCGCGTTTACAGGCAACCGATTCGAGTTTCGCGCGATTGGTTCCGCAGCGTCGGTCGCATGGCCCAACACGGTGATCAATACAATCGTTGCCGACAGTTTGGATTACATCGCGACCAGCGTTGAGAAGGGGCTCGGTGCAAAGCCAACCGAAGCCAAGCGAGAACAGGTCGTGCGGAAGGTACTTCAGAATGTAGTCCGCGAACACAAAGCGATTATTTTCAACGGCGACAACTACACACAAGAATGGAAAGACCAGGCAGAGCAACGAGGTTTACCAAACCTTGTATCCACGGCACAGGCACTTCCGGTGTTGCAGTCTTCAAAGGTGAAAGCGGTCTTCAAGAAATACAAAGTGCTTTCGAAGACTGAACTTGAAAGCCGAGCGGAGATCTTTGCAGAGAAATACATCACCGAGATTGGCATTGAAGCGCGTCAAATGGTCGCTATGGGCAAGAACATGATTCTGCCCGCCGCAATAAAACACCAGCTGAATATCGCTGAAACAGTCGGTGCGACTGAGGGTGTAAATGTAGATTGCTCAGTGCTCCGAGCCCAACTCGAAGACTTTGTTGAGTTGGTCAGCGCGTTCAATGATCGTCTCGGTGATCTTGATCGGATTCGGGTCATTCCAGGAACAGACACGATGGCACAGTGCATGTACTGCTGTGAGCAGATCATCCCTGCGATGGAAACATTGCGAGATTTGGGTGATAAGCTCGAAACAGAGGTCGAAGCTGAACTCTGGCCAATGCCTGTGTATAGCGACCTGATGAACCTGCGATAAGAAACTCAAAACTTGAATAATATTCACCCAGGCAGTATTCGCTGTCTGGGTTTTTGTTGTGTATGTGAGTGGTTATGGGGCATAGTCGAATCGTGCATCCTTTCTATACAGATTGCGATCAAAGGTGGGCGGGATGATCGGTAACGGATGCTTGTATCATGCTATCGGACATTGATGCCAGTTTTTTCGGAAATCCTCGGTTATATCCTCCTGCTTTCCTCGCTTCACATGATTCTCTTTTGGACATTACGCAACGAACCGCGAGTGTTTTCAGTCAAGAGGAATCAAATGATGCAGCTACCCACAACACAACTTACAGGCCTACTCGGAGCAATCATGATCTCGGCAGGACTCGCGTCTCCCATAGCGCTTGCAGCAAGAGCCGATGATGCGAAAGACAATACACAAAGTGTCGTAGAGGCGTCCGAGTCTGAGGCGCAAGACTCTCAAGAAGATATGGTTGAAGTTCGCATCAGTCTCCCAAACGGAAAAACGGTTGTACGACTTGAACCGAGCCAACGAATGTCGGCACGAAGAGGAAACGCACGATCAGTGAGCTCCGCAGGCAAACGCTCAAGCGGTGTACGAAGCACCTCAGGAAGATCATCCCGCGGCGGCGGATCGAGTTCTGGTGGTGCATCACATGCAAGCACTGGTTCATCAGGCGGGAGCGCCGCAAGCAGTTCAGGTGGTGGTTCAAGCAGTGGTGGGGGAGCATCCTCGAGTGGTGGAAGTTCAGGCGGGTCCTCGAGTGGTGGATCAGCACAGAGCAAGGGGGGCGATCTTTCGCAATCTCCACAAGCTCAAAACGCACCCGGATCAGGGGTCCAATCGATCTCAGGGAACCACCGTGGGAGCGCTTCAATGGGAACAGCATCGACAGCCGCTTCGACTTCAAGTGCTCGGAGTTGGGGATCATCATCGGGACAATCCCGTCCGCAATCAGTACCAACAATTGGATCCCCGCAGTACAACGAAGATGGCGCTACCGGCGGACAACGCGTTGAGTTCCGCGATGCAGGAATGGGCGCAGCTGTGATCGGTAACACTGTCTACTTTAATGGAATCGAGCATGTCCGCGCGGATCAAATGTTCGATGTGGTCACCGGAACAAAGGTTGGCGGGGATATGGTGATCGTTCAAGGCGGACGATTGCCTTCCACTGGAGATGGTCCCCTGAGTTCATGGAATACCCGGGCGAGTGGAATCAAGCTTGATTTTCCATCGAACACGATTGTGACCCTGACCATGCTCTCCCAACCTTTGGATGTGAGTAACCCAGAACGCATCGAACGCTCATGGACTGTTCGAATCCGCTAATCCTGAGCGTGGGAGAATGCCGACTATGAATCCATGGCACATGGAATCAGATCGGTAGACACTCAATCAGGAATCGAGGCGGTTTGCAAATCGCTTTTACCTGACAGTGGGCAAGTTAAAGTCTTGGTACTTAATTCTGATTCCAAGCTTGGACACTGGTTTTCAGGCATACTCAATCAAGATGAGCGAGCACAGTGCCAATCCTATCGTAAACCGATTGATCAACTTTGCATCGCAACGATGCGTGGACTCTGGAAAATTGGTGCAGCAGCACTCACCAGCACGCATCCTAACGAAATCCACGACCGCCGATCCCCATTTGGACGACCGATTCTACTCGATCGTAATGGTCGGGTATTTGACCCCAAGTTTGATCTCAATGTATCCCGCACCGGTTCATGGTGTGGGATTGTCATATCTGGTGCGGGTCGGTGTGGGATTGATATCGAGCAGATTGATCCAGGTGTGATAAACAGTGATCTGATCGAGTTGCTAGCAAACATCTGGACGGGGATTGACTCATCCAGTAATGAGTTAGAGCAAAAACCTCAGCGTTTCTTTGAGCGATGGACCCAACTCGAAGCAGTTCTCAAAGCAGACGGCTGCGGGCTTAGCGGTGGATTTGAAGGGATTCAGGCAGTTCCATCCGGAACAGATCAGGGTGTGTGTTTGCAACTGAACTCAAAAACTTGGATGACTCGACCGATCCGGACCCCATCTTGTGTCGTAGGAACTTGTACATTTGATGATGAACATGGTTCGCTGGTTGAAATTGATGTCTCAGAGTTCGAGCAGCAGTGCATGAGCGCGTTTTCTGCGCGTGTGAATACTGTATAGATCACAAGACTGAACTGATAGCACCCAAAGCGAGGGGTAAGAACAGCCGATAGATCGTATAGTTCGCCTGTTTACGGCAAGAACTGGGTATCGATTCAGACACGCTGGATCGGTTGATATCGGTGAGTTTCAATTTTCGCAGAGTGTTATGACTATTTCCCCGCCACAAACTCGATCTTCGGAGATTATTCAATCGATTCGATCGATGATTGTGCTTTATGGTTCTGTTCGTTCGACGCCATTGGCGCGTCAGATTGATCGGAGTTTGCTGGATTTACCATTAGAGTCCGGAACTGTTCTATCGCATCAGTTAGCCAACGCGCAGAGCTGTGCCCGTCGATTTGGTCTCAAGGGATTCGTGATGCGGGTGCTTGTAGATACTGATAGTCGATCACCTGTTGAGTGCCCAGATGTTGATGATGTTCGGTGTGTAATTCAGCAGGACGCATCTCCGATCCGTGGAGTTGCAGGGGTGCTGTCAGATGCAACCAAAGGCATGGATGAAAACGATTACATCATCGTGACATCGGGCGCGCAGATATACCTTGAGCCGTTACAAGACTTGGTCCAGGCGATGGCCAAGAAAGAAGCGGATGTGGCATTCGTCTCATCGAGAGAAGGGACTCCCGTTGGGGTATGGCTCATCCGATGTGGGGTGCTCAAATCGGTGAATCCGGTCGGATACATTGATCTCAAAGAGCAATCACTTGATCAATGGAAGATGAATCACAAGGTGTCCGTGGTCGAACGGATGCGAGCATATTCGCATCCAGCTCGTTCGCTTACTGAATATCTCAATGCGGTCCGTGCGGTTTCGGCAGGCTTCGGATCAGGCACGACGATCGATGAAGACCCATTCCGAGAAGATTGGGAGAGTACTTTTTCCATTGTTGAACCCGGCGCCCAAGTAAGTGAAGATGTGATTCTCCACGATTCAACCGCACTCAAGGGATCGGTTGTTGGAAAGGGTGCGGTTGTTGTCCGCTCGGTGCTTTGCCCGGGTTCTATTGTTGCTCCAGGTGCGCGTGTCACTGATAAAGTGCTCACTGGGATCGCGAAGAAAGAACGGGGGCAATCATGACGAGCCTCTCGCATCATGGATGGAGTATCAAGCATGTGATCATGATATTGGTTCTCGTGGTAGCTGCGGTCATCGCAGCGCTGAGCCAATGGCAAGATATCTTGATGATCGCGATGAAAGATGAAGAATCAAGTCATATTTTCTTGGTGGTTCCGATTGCGATCTGGCTCGTCTGGATTCGTAGGGTTCGGTTACGGCGTTGCCCACCTTATACGAGTTGGGCTGGACCGTTTTTGATAATCGTTGGATATGTACTCGCAAATGTGAGCTATCTCAATGCCTTCCAAGCGGGTTGGCACGGAGGAGCGGTTCTGATGCTCATCGGTGCAATAGTCTCGGTTGTTGGGTTACAGTTCATTGCGAATTTTCTCCCTGCGATTGTCATTTTGATGATGCTCATCCCGATCCCCGGCAATATCCGACTCTCGATTGCAGGACCATTGCAGAATGCAACTGCTCGCGTTACAACCACACTGCTCGAAACTCTTGGGTTCTTCGTCGAACGATCCGGTAATCTGGTGACCATCAATGACATGCCGGTTGCGGTTGCAGAAGCGTGTAACGGAATGCGGATGGTATTCGCGTTAATTCTGGTCTCCTATGCCTTTGCATTCTCGGTACCATTGCGGAACTCTGTTCGCCTGATGGTGCTCTTGCTCAGCCCGGTCGCAGCGATCATCTGTAACGTGCTTCGACTGGCGCCGACAGTTCTTTTGTATGGATACGACGATCCATTGAATCCGAAATATGCCAACAGCTTTCATGACATTGCCGGTTGGTTGATGCTCCCGGTTGCGTTCATGATGCTGATGGGCATCACAAGAGCACTGCGATGGGCACTGATCCCAACTTACCGATTTACCCTTGCGACCCAGTCTTCATAAGGAAATGTATTTGCTTCGTAAACTTGTCATTCCATGTTCTCTCGTACTCCTGATCGTGTTCGCGTTTTCGCGTACACAAGAAGGTGATGAGGTTGCAATTGAGCAGTACCATAATCGAGTTGCTCAGGTGGTCAACTCCATCCCTGTTGATTTTCATGGCTGGGTTGGTATGCAGGTACCTTTGCCTCAATCCGCGACAAGTCTTCTGCGTCCAAATGCGCTCATCGCTCGTCAGTATATTAATGAAGCGGAAGGATCAGTTGCGACGCTGCTTGTTGTGCACTGTAAAGACACAAGAGACATGGCAGGGCACTACCCACCTCGGTGTTACCCCGCTAATGGCTGGGTGGAATCTACTGATCATCCGACGGGGACCTTCGAACTCGGAGATCAACCTCTTCGTGTGTATGGATTTACAAGAACCACCGGGCTCGATGAGCGAGCGATAACGGTATATAGCTTGTTTGCGCTACCCAATGGGGAACTCACTACATCGATGCGTGATGTGCGAAAACTGAGCGCGGACTATCAATATAGAAAATACGGAGCTGCACAGCTTCAAGTTGTGATTGACGGAGCAGTTGATGAAGAAACCCATTCTTGGATTCTCAATGAGATGTACCAAATCGCTCAACCCGCAGTTGAGGCTGTGCTCGATGCACGGGTTGGACAAAAATCGAATGAGAACAACCAAGTTGGGGGGAGTGGATTATGAATGCAAGTCAAATTGAATGGGGTGGCGGGCATGAGCAATCACATACGAATGTGTTCATTTTACTTCATCGATTATTGCGTGGGAAATATATACTCACCTTTGTCCTTGCGGTAGTCTTTGGCATTTCTGGCGGAGTGCTCGGCTTTGTGTCCCAAAAGCCCCAGTATCGGAGTGTCGGGATGATCCGCATCCAACCCTCACTCCCCAAGGTGCTCTACGAGAGTGAACAGAGTACTGCTCCAAAGATGTTCTCAAGTTTCGTCAGCTCACAGGCGAAGCTCATTTCTGAAGGCGGAGTCATTCTCCGTGCACTCGAGAGTCAAGAGTGGAGAGCTGTAGAACATTTATCAAACATTGAAGTCGTATCCGATGTCCAACGACGCTTAGATGTGAAACCAGATCGACGAGCACAAGAAATTATCACTGTTGCTTTCAGTGATGCAAACCCACAGGTATCTTCTGCAATTGTTCGTTCGGTCATGAAGTCATATCATGAGCAGTACGCAAAGGAAGGGAGTATCAGCAACCCTGAAATTCTCAATGCGCTCAACAGCCGATTAGATAAACTCAAGAATGATCGTCTGGTTTATGATTCTCAAATCGCAAATCTGACACGCAGCTATCGGACAGAGAATCTTTCGCCGCTCATTCAATCGGCTCAGCTCGCGATACTTCAACTCGAAGCAAATCGAAACCAACTCATTGAAAATCGTGAGTACTATCGTGAGTTTCAAAAAGATGGCGAGCTCGGTGATGAACCCCTCACCGTTGAAGAAGCAGCATCTATGGATCCGGTGATTGCAGACATGGTCAACCGGAAGAATAGTCTTGTCGATTCGCGTGAAGAAATGATGGCGTCCGAAGGATTACGAGAAGAACATCGTGATGTTCGACGGATTACCGCGATGATTGATAGTCTTGATTCAAAGATTAACTCGCGTATATCTGAGCGTCAAAAAGGCGGACGAGACACAGTGTTTATTGACGCAGAGGGTGTACAGATACCATCAGAAGATGAGTTGACCAGACGAATTGCCAGAATCGATGCTCAGATTCGAGAAGCAAAGGATAACTCAGAAGACTTGTTCGAAGACAGTGTACAACTTGATACATTGAGAATAGATCGTGATACAGTGCAGAGTTCGATCACACGAGTTGTACAACGACTCGATCAGATCCGAACTGAATCGCAGGTTGAAAACATGGAGCAGATCGATGGCAAGATCAGTATTTCGCTTCCCACTCCTGCGAAGGATCCTACTTCTGATCCCCGGATCAAGATGGCTGCGCTCGGTTTCATCGGTGCGGGATCCTTACCGATTCTCGCGGTGCTCGGGCTCGGGTATTTCAGTCACAAGATTCAGTATTCAGATGACGATATTTTAGCGGGTGAGAACTCAGGCATTGTGGGTATGCTCCCTGATCTTGGGAACTCATTAGCAGACAAAGAACTCGCAGCAGCGTCAGCGTTTGCGGTCCATCAAATCCGCTCGCAACTCCAGATTAAGAATCATCTCAGCGAGCCGCGTATCTACGGCGTGACCAGTCCTGCACCACAAGATGGGAAAACCAGCTTGATTATTGCGCTTGGTTTGTCATTTGCTGAAAGCGGCAACCGCACATTGCTCGTTGATCTCGATTTCATTGGGCGTGGTTTGAGTGTTCACTTTGGATATCCCAATGCACCAAGTCTTGCGGATTCACTCAACTCACATGTTGAAATTCGTTCATTGATTCAAGAAACAAGCTTTGAAGGATTGAGTA
This sequence comes from uncultured bacterium, assembly GCA_963976235.1. Classification (GTDB taxonomy): domain Bacteria; phylum Planctomycetota; class Phycisphaerae; order Phycisphaerales; family UBA1924; genus UBA1924. Next base: position 226,423 of record CAXBJM010000002.1, on the reverse strand, counting down.
TTCTGCCGGCGGGCTTTGGGGATGATGAGCGTGTGAGTAGATTGTCACCCCGTACTGTGAGTAGTTTGTTTGAGTTGTTACGATCAGAATACGATACAGTGCTCGTAGATACCGGACCAATCTTGGGAAGTGTGGAAGCAGCATTCGTTTCGCCACAGGCCGATGGAGTAATCGTGGTTGTTGGCCGCGGGCAGTTCAAGCCATTGGTGAAGAAGGCATTTGATCATATTCACGCAGTCGATGGTCAAGTGATTGCAACAGTATTCAATCGGGCATCAATCCAAGAGTTGCGTCAATCATCGAGCAGCATGTCGGTGCATTTCTCTCGTCAGGTTTCACGGCAACAAGAAGATATTGCAGGGAATCCGAACCTCCATGTCGGACCAGTTGCAGGAGCGTTATTCAGTTCATTAGTTGATCAGAATGAGTCGACCAAAGATAAGAGCGGTTCAAAATGATTGCCAGCGCTACTGATGAATCGGTTCATACACTTTGGGGATTGACCCCAGAGCAAATCCATGGGCGTTACTGGAAGTCTCGTGGTATACAAGTCGTGTCTTCGGGCTCGCCTGGTATATCAATTGACAAGCATGCCGAGCTTTACTTACTCACCAGAAGAGATCACATGGTGATTATGCCGCTGGGTAAGCAGCTCGATTTGATGAGTTGGCTCAATCCTGACTTGTTGATGATCCGACTGGCAGAACAGACAAGCAACGATTATCGCGAGATTGTCGATGCACGACCTGACGGTCATTTTCTTCAGTTCCGTAGAGTCTATGAGAGCGCGACAAGATTACAATCTCGTGTTGCGATCACATCCAACCCAGATATCGCCCTTGACTGGGCATCACTCGATGACGATGCCTCATCATGGGCAAAGTTCCGCAAGCTGATCCCGAAGGATCTCCGCGCTGCGGTGAGATCTGAAGGACAGGTCTACAACAGCAGTGCAGATATTGCTCGCGCCCGGTTTGTGCGTGATCTCGCGAGGAACTGGAAACATCCGCTGACAACTATTTCTAGAGTGAAACGGGTTGGGAATGCAAGCTGGGTTGACATCGATGCCAATGAGGTCGATCCATCAAAGATCACGGGTCCAATCTGGATCGGCACAGGCCGATCAATCCCGAAGGGAAAGTCGGGAGTGGGACCTGCCGTGCTCTGGGATGATCCTGAGATGCGCCCAGAGGTTGATGATGTAGACTGGAAAGATATCGAAGCGGTACAGACCCGGCCGCAGCAGCGTATTGACGAGGCTGCGACGTACACATCCAGCGCTGGTAAACGGTTGTTTGATATTGTCTTCGCGCTCTTCGCACTCTCAATTACACTCCCAATCTACCCATTCCTAATTCTCGCCGTTTGGATCGAAGATCGATCACCGATTTTCTTTGCTCATAAACGCGAATCGATCCAAGGCAAGGAGTTTGGATGTCTCAAGTTTAGAACGATGTATCGGAATGCGGAAGAGATGAAGGCGCAGCTGCAAGCTGAGAATCTTGCTGATGGGCCGCAGTTTTTCATGGAGAAAGACCCCCGCATCACGAAAGTGGGGAACATCCTCCGCAAGCTTCAGCTCGATGAGTTGCCTCAGTTTTTTAATGTACTGACGGGTCATATGTCTGTTGTTGGTCCTCGGCCGAGTCCGTTTTCGGAGAATCAACTCTGCCCGGGTTGGCGAGAAGCTCGATTAAGTGTCCGCCCAGGCGTGACAGGGCTCTGGCAGATTCGTCGAACGCGTGCGGACGGGGCGGATTTTCAAGAATGGATCCGATATGACATTGAGTATGTCGAAAAAGCAACCTTCTTAATGGATCTCTATATCATATGGAGAACCATCGTTCTGGTGTTCGCAGCGCTTGCACGCCGATGATTGTATTGAAAGGTAGATTATTATATGGCACTTAAACCACGAACATTTCGCCGTGTCGTTCTTGTCGGATCGCTCGCAGGCGTTGTGCTCCTTGTTCTGCTTGGGTACTTCGTAGTTCGCCCAATGCAAGCTCAGCGATCACTCGACTCCAAGCGTGTTGATGGGATGGCAGCAGCACAAGCGGGGGATCATGTCGCTGCGACAAAGCTCCTCAATGCATATATTAAACGCGATGAGAATCCAGAACCCGAGGTGATACTCGCCTATGCAAGAGCGCGTGCGAAGGTACAAACAAGTGACGGCGGATACATCCGTGCGGCAACACAACGATACCGTCAATATTTGAAGATCAATACGGGCGATGTAGTTGTTTCCAAAGAGTTATTGCCATTGTTCAATATGCAGGGCATGTCCATCGAGGCGGTGGCGCTTGCCAAAGCAATTCGCACAGAAATGAATGATTCCTCTTTGGTGGTTCTGCGTGAAGAACTACTCGCACGAATGGATCTCAATGAGAATGATCCCGAGATTGAACCATTGTTTGAACTCGCATTGGAAGATCCGCAATCAAAGTTTGTCGATGTTTATCAGTACATCCAATGGTTGAGTACTCAAGGACGACTTGAAGAAGCTCGTCAGATGGTTGACGCACGACTCGAGTCAAATGGAAATGATGCAGATACTCAGCTCGGAGCATTCTGGTTAACAATCGTCGATCAAGCGACCGGTGGTGACCAGATACCACCCGATGTTCTGGCGAACGATCTGGCACGCATAGTCGGGATTGATCCTGTGACCAACAAGTGGGAAACTGAGCCAGAATTCCTCACGACTGAGTCAGCAGCATTTATCGACCGATTGTTCAACGGGTTAGGTCGACCAGATCTTTCGCTCGCAGTCCGTCTTGCATCGATCACACATGTTCGCGATGGGAATAGTTTGATTTGGGCAGCACGCCGATTATTCTGGGCACAGGACTTTGAGACTCTTGCTTCGCTCGATCCAATGAATCATAAAGGTGAACCCATAGCAGATGTCATCGGATATCAGCTGTTGGCAATGAAAGACAATGGGACTGAAGATCAAGCTGAGCATACAGGAATCAAGCTTGATGAGGTTGTGCTCGACTATAGAGCAAGTGCATGGCAATCATTCCTTAAAGGATATGAACTCCTTGAGAACGATCAGGTTATCGAAGCACGCGCCGAGTTTACCAAAGCAATCGAGAAGTACCCGAGTGAACCAACATTCAATTTATTCTTCGGCGATCTGAATATGAAACAAGGGCGCTTTGGTCTCGCGATCAGTTCCTGGGAAGACTCAGAACGCATGGTTGACGATTCGGTCGGGAATGTTCGTTGGATCGAGCCTTCAACCAGGATCATCAATGCATATTCATCCGCAGGTCGATTGTCTGAAGTTGTCGGGCGTGTAGATTCGCTCTATGAGCGGGCGCCGAATAATCCAACTACCACGGTAATCATGATCAAGTCGTACGCGTCTTTGGCAAGAGCCGATAGTCTCGATCGCGAGAAAACGCTCAAGGTGCTTGGCGGATTCGAAAATGCGCAAGCAAATTTACAGCCTGCAGAAATCGCAAACATCGCGCCAGAGATTGCGACGCTCTACGCGTCGGTAGCAATGATTGAACAAGCGAAAGCGATACTTCGAGTTGGTTTCCAATCGGATAAAGATTCAAGTGTGCAACTGGGGATGATTGAAGTCGATAAGCGCTATAGCTTGGGAATCGCAGAGGAGTTAGGTGTCGATACAAGTTCGGTTGTGGTAGCATCGCCTCAGGGAGCGCTTCAGCTCGCATTGGCGGAATATGCTCAGACACAAGGGGTTGCGCAAGGATTAGCGATCATCGACCAAGCAAAGGAAGATCGGACTGACACAGACGATTTCAAGTGGGAGCTTATTACAGCGCAATACCTCGACATCACCAAAGATCCACGAGCTTCAGAAGCTTGGGACGCGATGCGTCAAGAGTATCCAAAGAACACAGAACTCCTCTACAAGATCGCGGAATCAAGTTCGCTTGAGAAAGATCCGGATGCAGTTCAGGAAATCATTGATGAAATCGTAAAGTTGACAGCAACGACGGGCAAAGTGCTCCCCTCCCGACTTCGCTTGGCACATGCCAGAGCGATTGTGGGTGAAAAAATGATCCGCTCAACACGGAATCAGGCACTGGAAATTATCCGCAGTGTGGTCGCAAGCGAACAACAGAATACCTATGCCCGCAATATGCTCGGTCGACTCCTCGCGATGGAGGCGTCACCGTTTCTCAGTGATAAGGACACCTTTGAACCCGATGTGAATGAGGCAATCGGGCAGTACATTACAATATCCCGTCAACTCAAAGGGCGATCCGCCCAGCCGTATCTCCTCGAAGCAGTTGACCTTGCCTTCGAGAGCGGGGATTCAGATGCTGCCAAGCAATATCTCAAAGAGTTTGATACACGCTTCTATAGTGATATCTATCGATTGCCAGCGGTTGCCAAACGGTTTGAAAACCTCAATGAGCTCGATGATGCATTCGCTATCTATAAGCGGATCTACGACGGAATGAATGACGAGAATTATCGATCACTCAAAGTTGATGCTGGTCTTTCGATGCTCAATCTAGTGATTACCCAAAACAAAAGAAGCCAAGCAAGAGGGCTTTTTGATGAGCTCAAGGCTGAGCCAGTATTGAATCAAGCTCAGATTCTCAAGCTCGCATCGCTCTATGTAAAATATGAGTTCAAGCCAGAAGGAGATATGCTCGCAGCCAGCGGCGAACGGTACGGGCTCAGTCCAGTGGACGCAAAGATGGTGTACGCACAGCACGCCAAGGCATTCATATCCGGAGATGCCTATGTCGCAGCATTAGAAGAAGTCACTTCGCTCGATCCGATCAATATCGATGCTTGGAGACTACTCATCCATCATGCGGTAGATGCAGAGGACTTTGATCGTGCGCAAGAACTGATCGCGCAGGTGAGTGAACATTTACCGGATAATCCTGAACTCAAAGGGTTGGCGCTCTTAGCATCCGGCGAGCTTGAATCTGCGTCTGAGTTGATCGCATCAAGCGATGCGGGCGACAACCCATTCCTTGTGGAAGCAGCATCAAGAGTGGACGAGTTCGTGAACGCAATCGACACAGAACCTCGCGATGTGCTCGTCGGGATGCTTGTCGATATGCTCGACGACTTCCCTGCATTCAATGAGTTACAACGATTTGCGCTCAATGAGCTCCGGGCGCAAGGTGTAGGTCCTGAACAACTCGCGTTTTTCGCAGGCCGTGCAGGCAGGTTGTTACCAACCGATTCAGAGATTCTCCGGATTGCGGGTGATGCGTATATCCGATCACAGAACCCGACGGCAGCATTCGAAATCGCTAAACTTTGGCGAGCAAATGCGCTCGGTTCAACGGAAGAAGCGGATATTCTTGCAGCTCGCGCGCTCATTGATTTTGAACGATTCGCTGATGCAGCATCATTTGTCCGTCCCTATGTTCTCAGTGCTTTAGAAACGCCTGATGCACCGCTCAAAGCGGATGTTCTGCTCGTTTATTCTCGAGCGATGTTGCTCAGTGGTGAGGACCCCGAACTCGCAGCAAGCAGACTTGAACCCATCTTAGCAACAAATGAGCTCATCCGAACCCAGGTTTGGTTGAATCTCGCGGTCTATACAGTCCCAACCCAGGCAGAGGCGCTCCGTTGGCTTGATCTTGCCCAGAGCTATAGCACATCTGATGATTTCGAGACTATTGGGACTGCTTGGGTGATTGCGATGAATCGTTTTCAAGATCCCAGTACACCCGATGCCAAACGAGCAGTCGATCTCTTAGGAAAAGCGGTCAGTGCAGCAGAATCACCAAATCCAATTACCATGAGCTTCTTGGCTCGCGCGTATGGCCTGTTGGCACAGAGTGAATCCGAATCAATGCCTGAGATTGCTCATCAGCATAATCTCTTTGCTGCCAAGCTCTTGGGAGAGGCTGATAAGCTTGATCCTAGTAATCTCGTCTATCTCGCACGCGGAGCATACTTCGCATCGCTTGGTCTGGATTATGGACTCGCAGAATCAATGTATAGACAAATTCTGAGTCGTGGACTCACTCAGAGCCCGTTCTCGGCTTCGATTCAGAACAATCTCGCAGTGATACTCGAACGACATGAACCAAACCCCGCGAGGTTATCGGAAGCACTCAACCTTGTTCAACAAGCGATTGCGACTGATAATCGGACCATATTTTGGGGTACTCGTGGTTGGATTGAGTTCAGTGGAGAAGATTATCAATCATCAGAATCATCATTCAGGTATGTGGTTGAGCAAGATTCAACGAACCTAGAAGGATGGGTAGGTTTGGCAATTGTTCTCAATGCAATGGGCAAAGATCGAGAATCTGATGCCAACAGTGCGTTTGAGCAAGTTTTGAAGCTGACAAAGTCGAGTCCGATGAACGCTGAGTTGAGAAAACGACTTCAACAATCGGGACAAACAACTTGGGCTTCAGTATTTACGGAGTGAGTTGAGGCCAGATATGGGCCAATAAATAGCCGGTTATACTCGATTTTGACCTTCATTAGTGAGTTTTACTCAAATAAACAAAGAATTTTGGACTATTCATATATTTATCTATCGAATTCTTCCATATTCGTGCTATTCTTGATACATCAATAAGAAGGTTCGCTTTGTTATGCGAGTTTTCCGAGGGTTGGATCATTTACATGATTCAAATGATGATTTGTAAGGCTGTTGCGTAAGGGATGCACCAGTTTCAATACAAAGAGTGAGACTTTTAAGTTTACTGGTTCTCCAGCTAACGAGGGATTCAAGATGAAGACAAAAACAATGATCGTGGCTGCAGCAATCGCAGCATCATCCGGCTTAGCAATGGCAGATTTCGACGCGGAATACCTCGGCCGTACTGGCTCAGGTACAATCCATATCGATAACACCGGCACCGGTGGCGTCATCAACCAGAACTTCAGTGCTGGTCACCTTGAGTTTGCATACACCGATGTCGGTGGGCAGCGTGGTGGTGGTCAGTTCTCAGGCGGCACATTCAACACATTCTGTATTGAACTTCAAGATATCCAAAATGGTACACACACCTACGATGTAGATGCGATCCAAAATGGTCCAAACCCAGCACCAGGTGTTGGCGGCCCAGCATACGATTCAGCTGACGAAGCAGAAGTACACGCAGTTGTTGCTGCAGCGATCAGCCTCGGCTGGCTCAATGCAGACCTTTCAGCAGGTGCAAGTGCAACTGATGTTCGTATGACAGCAATCCAGGGTCAAATCTGGAAGGTTCTCTTCGACGAAGCAGTCGTCACAGGCAACGGTGCTGTTGCTCCGGAAATGGCAGCTCTTGCAGCTGAAATCGCGCTCAACCCAACGGCAACAGTTGCGAACATGAAGGCAATGCTCAATGCAACTACGCAGGACCAGCTCTTCATCGTTCCACTTCCAACAGCAGCATTCGCTGGTTTGTTGACCCTTGGTGGTCTCGGTGCATTCTCCCGTATCCGCCGTCGCTGATACTTGAGACTGATAAACATATCAGAACCGGAGAAGATTCGTCTTCTCCGGTTTTTTTATACGCACAATGATTCTTATGTTCAAATGGTTAATCTGTCTTGAGTTGATCGAGCACACAATGAAGATGGTTTTGCCAATCCCCCAAGATGCCGATGGCGGAAACTGTATCCGTAATATCAAGGGTGGAATACGCCGGACGGCGAGCAGGTCTTGGGTACTGGTCAGAGGTACACGGTTTCACCTCGCATTGTAGTTTGCAATACTCAGTGATCTCGCGTGCGAATGCAAACCAGGTACACTCTTGTCCATCCGTCACATGCCAAAATCCGATCGCTCCTGCAGCATAGAGGTTAAGGGATGCGATTGCTAAATGCTGTGCACTTGTCGGGCGTCCGCGTTGGTCATTGACGACCTGGAGATCGTCCTTGGTTTGTGCAAGCTTATGTATTGTGCGGACGAAGTTTGACCCCCAAGGCGCATAAACCCAGCTTGTTCGGATGAGTATATGTTTTGCATTGGATTCGCTGATGAGTTGTTCTCCGAGGGCTTTGGAACGGCCGTAGGAGTTGATCGGGTTGATCGGCGCATCGATGCGGTAGGGTGAATTTGCATCCCCTGAGAAGACATAATCAGTAGAATATGTGATCAATATGGAATCATGCTCGATACAGCATTGGGCAATCTCTGCGAGAGCATACGCGTTTGCCCTTTGAGCGCCAGATTCATCAGATTCTGCTCCATCAACATCTGTCCACGCAGCAGCATTCACAACGAGATCAAAGTCACCTGTCACGCATTGCTTGATTGACTCTGGCTTCATGAGGTCAAAGGCTGGGCGAGAAACCCCCACATAAGGTATGTTTTGCATCTTGAGCAACTCAACCCAAGATCTCCCGACCATTCCTGTAGATCCAAGTACAAGGACCTTGCGCGGGGTTGCACGCGTATCGAGTAATGATTGCATAGGGCGATCGCTCATTTATGCTCAACTTGCCAAGGAAATCCTTCAAATGCATCTGGTGTTGTGCGTTCTTCGTCGGGTTGCTCAGGATTGTAACTATGGGTGACATAATACAAAAGCCCGGCGGGTGTCGGTCCGACTGTCGCGGCGCCATGCCAGAGCGGGGGTGGAATGATCACTGTGCCTGGACATTTCTCTCCGATTACGATTGACCATGCTTGTTGAGCGTCTTGGTCGTAGATTCCAACTTTGAGGTGCCCGACAAGCCCAAGCCAGAAATCGGTCTGCAGGTGATGACGGTGCCAAGCTTTGACTACCCCGGGGTATTGAACTGAGAAGTTGACTTGGCCTTGGTTGTTCATCACCCCTTGAAGCTGATTCATCAATGACCAACCCCGGTCATCAGTAAAATGCGTAGTGGGGACGAATATCGGCCTCTTTTGAGATGTCGCAATCTCGAATGCTTCATGGAGAGGAAGATTGAGTTTCTCGGGTTGGGATACTTTCATGATCTCTCGTCCTTCGAGTTGTTGGATGAATTGGGGTTCACGCTCCGGTTTTTTGAAGCGTTGGGTGCTGATGTGTATGTTTTCATCTGCTGATGTCTATTGATAGCATATTGCCAATTTTTTGTTTGGACTGCGACTGATGCGATCACACCGATTCCCACGATGTGGAGCGGGGTATAAAATGCGTTAAACATCATATCCATTGAATAAATACATAGTGCGAGCATGATCCCGACTGCAGGCGCCCAAATAGAGGATGTGATTGATCGTCCTTTGATCCGCAGCACCATGAGCAGGCTAGGGAGTGCTGTCATTGCGAGCAGTGCGCTGAGCCCGACGAGCCCTCGTTTCCCGAAGGAAATGGTGGTCATACCGTCTACGGGGGTTGCATGTCCGTACTCATCTTGAGGCCGATAGCGATCGTGACCACCCCAGCCGAAGACGGGTTTTTCAAGAGCATGTTGGGCGATATTGAGTTCCTGTCCAAGTCTAGATTCAAGCGAGTCTGCTCGGTCCGGGTCGAACGCTCGGATGATTGCGGTGAGTTGGTCCGGGGCCCAAACATTTGATATTCGGATGGTGAGATAAATGGAAGGCGTCAGAATGAGTGCGATGAGCACAATCCGGAGTCCGGTGGTGCGGACGAAGAACGCTGCTCCCGTGGTACCAATGAGCAAAATCAGTGCGCCCAGTGATCGGCTTAAAAGTGTTGCAACAACAACAATTGTGGACATATTTGGGAGAGGCCAGTTGAGAATTCGGATCTGTTTGCGTGTTGTAATCCACAACCAGATTGCAACGGCGCTTGAAGTAGCCATCCATAGTCCCACTTCGAGCCCATGACGCATAAAGAGCATCGGACGATACCCTCCCATCCGCTTTGCCATATGGAACTTGGCAACTCGATACCCATAGACAGACTCATTAAGGTGCGGGCTCATGCGTGATTCCCAGAGCGCCATTGGTGCTGCAATGAGACCCGCAAGGATGAACCAGATCGCGACTGTTTTTACATCATCTGGGTTTCGGATATACACTCGACCAAGCAGATAGGGTACACCAAAGATGAACAAGTTGAAATAGACTTCTGAGAATCCGTCGTATGCGCCAAGGTTGTTTGTAATGGATGATGGGAGCGGAACAAGAATCCAAACAAGCATTGGAATATCGAGTAGGCGTGGTTTAAAACTCGCGAGTCTCGTCGCATCAGAGATCAGCACGCCGATCATGAGTGCATAGGACACAGAAAATTCTTTGGTGAACTGCGGGAGTCCTGGGAGATTGACTCCTCTACCAGGTGGGAGAAAAATCCATCCGATGACGATGCATGCCATCACCCCGCGAACACCCTTGAGTGTGACGACCAAGGCAGCTCCGATGAAGAGATAGCCGATCAATACCGCGATGAGGAAGTTGTCTTGCATGAAATGAAATCAAGGCACTGTGTACAGTTCTGTGTATGCTTTGTATCGGTCTATTGGGTGGATGCACTGTGGGCGCTGATGCGAAGATGCACGGAATACTGGTGCAATTTTGGTTGAATTGACTGAGTTTGAGTCTTGCCGTGTCGAAACGAGTGGGTGGGGATGGTCCTCCGTGCGTGCGCACAAGATGGTGGCAATGCGTATGATTGATATTATCGGACATAGCTTTGGGGATAATGGTTTTTTGAAATGTATTCGTTCCAGAGATTCCTGCTCGGTTTGCGTGTGAGGATCAACTGGCTTGACGCGATTTGCCGATAGGTAGTTGGTCGTTGAAACCGTACTTTTGGAGAGATGAAGTGGGTGATATTCTCGTTTTGCTGGGACATGAATCGGATGCTTCAAAGGGGCGTCGTGCGATGGTGGATCGGCCTGGCATGGAACATCACACTTTGAATGAATACACGCGTGGGTGGGGGCGAGTGCTTTTTCAGCAATCAATGGGAAAGTGGTACGCACCGGCAATCACTGATGAACGAATTTTACTTGTCGTTGGTCGTCCGACGGTTCGCGGTGTCAAACTGGGACATTCAGCCGACGCGATCGGACAATGGGTACTTGATTCGCTCGGTGACCAATCGCTTGGTCAAGGTGCCGAGGAAATCAATCAGTCGCTGTCTGGGATGTACGCGATTTTTGAGATTGCGGATGATCGAGTTGGTGTATTGACTGATCATATGGGATTTCGGCCGGTGTATGTTGCCCGTGACGAGCAAGACCAAGTGCTTGGGTTGGGTACGCATGTTGAATCGTTGGCGATTGCAACTGGGCAAAGCACAGACATTGATCTTGTATCACTCGGTGAACTGTTTACTTACAACCACATTTCGTTCCCCTTCACTACACGCAAAAAAATACGGGAAATCGATCCATGCTCGATGAGTGAGGTTGAAACATCAAGCGGGAATCAAATGCAAACCAGAGTGCTCTGGGAACCAACCGAGCCGGAAGAGTTTGTGGGAAAAAATAAGATCCGAGATCAGTTATGCAATGCTTTAGTTGAAGCGGGTGATGACATCACTCGTGGGTGTGATCGTGCAGCGGTTTTACTGAGCGGCGGGATTGATTCGCGAGCAGTGATCGGTGTGATACCCAAGGATCGATTGAGTGGTGCGTTGACCTATGTGACAAGAGAGAATCGAGAGACAAAGGTTGCATGTCAAGTCTCGCAGGCTTGCGGGATTGAGCATGTATTGGTCCATCGGAGCGAAGATTATTTTCCCAACCTGATCAATCGTGGACTCGGTCTTCTTGGAATGGAACTGCGTGGGAACTGTCATGGGATCTGCATTTTCGATGCGGACTTGTCGCAGAGTTATGATGTCGTCATCGGTGGTCAGTTAAGTGATACGCTTTTGAAAGATCATTTCATGCCGTTACCAAAGCGGCAGCGTTATCAAAGAATGACTCTTCGCTCTCTTCTCCGTCGGGTGCTCAAGGGCAAGCCGAAAATACCTACACCGAGCATGAGTCATACGACCGGGCGTGAAATTTTAGAAGCTTCCCTCACCGATGATATACAAACACTCGTTCGAACAAGGCGGAAAACCCGATTGAACGATGTTCAGCGGGTTCGACCAACGACCGCAGATGAGTGGCAGAGGTTTTGGCCTTGTTCAAGACAAGACGATTCCGCACATACACTCGGTAACACCCGCTTGATGTGCAGCGACACGCTCTTCGCTCATCAAGCGATCGTTGAAGTCTCGATGAACTTCGATCCTAAGCATCGAGCAAGCGGCAAACTGACCGATCACGCTTTCGCATCCTTGTGCGGCAACTTGATGGAGATCATCAATGCCAACACAGGACTGCCCGCAAATGCATCTTCAAATGCAATACGCGCAAAGCGGAAACAGGATCGGATCGAAAAAGCGCAGTCCGAAAAGAATGGGGTGGAGTCCAAAGATTGGAATCAAGTTGAAACAAGCTGGGTGAATCCGGTTGTCATGCAGAGAGAATCAGCGGTTTGGATTGATTTGCGTGAAAAACTGATTTCGAGCGAAGCGATGAATATTTTATCTAAGGTTATTGCGCGAGGTGGTCAAGTGATGGTTGAGTCATACCAAGATGACTTGCCTTCGACATCAAATCATATGGCAATGCAGTTATCGATATGGCTCGATGGAATATTGAGCACCGAACAATCTGATATAAGTGAGGTTGTTCGATGAAGTTCACACCGACACATATTCGCCAACGCATGCGTAAGCGATTGCGGAATCGTGATGATCAGTTGCTCCATGAGCAAGGCTGGTACGATCCTAGCGCAAGATCATCGCTCGATGCGGTATTTATTGGTGGTTGCGGGCGATCAGGTACGACATTGTTCAAAGAACTTTTGAATCGTCACAGCCGATGTGCGTGCGGTCCGGAGACTTCAATGTATGGATTGCCTTTTCAGACTGGCAATATCGCAGCGCCGTGGGATATGGAGATGAGCCATCTTGAACAAATAGTCTCTCAATCGAAGAACTTGATCGAGTTTGCAGATCATTTTGCTCAGGAGTTTCTTGCATCTGAGCAGAAAGTACGATGGATAGAAAAGACCCCCAACAATGTGCGAGCGATTGATCGGATATTGACTTGGTATCCCAATGGGAAGTTCATTCATGTTGTTCGTGATGGACGGGATGTGGTGTGTTCGTTGCGACATCATCCCCGTCATCGTGTCATTGGTGGCAAGATTGTGCCCTTCGAATGCAATAACCCGGTTGAACGCAGCGCGTCGCGTTGGCTTGAGGATGTCATGGTTGGATTGGCGATGAAAGATCATCCTCGTTGTCTGGAAGTTCGGTATGAAGATTTAGTGACGAGTCCTGAGCAGGTCGTTGAGCGGGTATGTGATTTTATTGGTGAGCCATTCGAACCTGGCATGCTTGATTGGAATACGAAGACAAACCAACGAAGCGGGCAGAATCTCAACAACGAGCGTGCAGCGAGCGCGATCTCAAACAAAAGTGTCGGGCGATGGAAAACGAACCTGTCGCGGCAAGAGGGTGATGCGTTTGTTGACATTGCTGGTGAGTTGCTAATTGCGCTTGGGTATGTGACAGATCATTCATGGATTGATGAGTTGAATGGGGAGGGGATCGTCGATGAATGAGCGTCCAGATTCAAAGCGCGTATTGAGATTGAACTGGGTTGAGGGTCGTCCGTCACTCTCGGGTGGGGTGAAATCTAATCGGTTGATTGCAGAGGCGATGCAACGCCGAGGGCATTTGGTCACGACTTCATTTTTGCCCCCGTCATGGGCTTGGCCAAAGCCTTGGCGAGTAAGGCTACTGATCAAGCGGATCCGAAGAGGTATCGGTGATAAGCATTTTCCACACCATCTAGAGAAGGGTGACATCACACTGAACCGGATGCCGACAAGGGAACTTAATCCTGATCTTATCCCTGATGCGGATGTGACCTTTGCGAGTTGGTGGGCGGTCTGGAAGCAGGTACATGCATGGCCGAGTTCAAAGGGGCTCAAGGTGCATTATGTTCGACACTATGAAACACATGGTGGTGATGAGAAAGAAGTTGATCATGCATATCGCTTGAGTGGTCCTCGGGTGGTCATCTCGAGTTGGCTCAAGGGCATCATGACTGGTCTTGGCCATGAGCGTATTGAGCGTGTCCCCAACGGTGTTGACTGGGATCAGTTCGACTCGCCTTCTCGCAAAAAATCAGATCGCCCAACAATTGGGATGCTTATGGGGCTCGCGACATTTAAAGATACGCCAACCGGGATGAGAGCTATTCGGCGATTGCAAAAACAGTACCCCGATCTTCGCGTGATTGGATTTGGCGCACAGGTGCTCCCGGCTGAGCTTGAAGTACCAGATTGTGTCGAGTTTTATATGTGCCCTGACCAAGCATTGATACCGGAGTTATACCGTCAAGCAGATTGTTGGATCATCCCATCATCTGCTGAGGGATTCGGGATGCCTGGGATTGAAGCGATGGCTTCGCATTGTCCGCTTGTCTCAACCCGTTGCGGAGGACCTGAAGACTTTGTGCGCGAAGGTGTCAATGGATATCTGGTCGATGTTGGTGACGATGAAGCAATGGCTGATCGAGTTTCCAAAGTGCTCGACCTTGAAGATGATTCATGGGAATCAATGAGTAACGCAAGTTATGAAATTGCCCAGGAGTTCAACTGGGATCGATCAGCGGAGAAACTCGAAGCTGCCTTGTATCACTGGCTCGATCATCCGGATCAGGGGTGGGGGAAATGAGCGCTCGATCCGAAAAAAACTTAGGAAAGCTATCACTTGCGGTCGTCGTTTTGAACTACAAAACACCTGAGCTTGTGATGGATTGTCTTCGCTCGCTTGACGGGCAGATCGATGCAAATTCACAAGAAGTTGTCGTCGTCGATAATTGTTCAGGGGATAATTCCGCGGACATGATACAAGAATCCATCGAGGGCAATAACTGGGAGAGTTGGGCAAGGATCGTTCGATCACCAGTCAATGGTGGGTTCGCAGCAGGGAATAATGTCGGGATCAAAGCGACGAATGCGCAGGTGTATCTGTTGTTGAACTCTGATACGATCGTGCGGGATGGTGCGATCGAATCATTGATGGCAACACTCGATGAATACAAAGAATTGGGTATGGTCGGGCCTCAACTCGAATGGCCGGATGGTTCGCCGCAGATTTCAACTTTTCGATATCGAACACCGATCACTGAAATGCTGTACTCATCGAGGCTTGGTACGCTCGGACGAATATTTCCTAAGCATGTGGTCGCACGCGAGCTTGATTCATTCGAACAGGATCTTCAATGGGCGAGCTTCGCATGTATGGCTATTCGAAACGAAGTGATTGAAACTATCGGTTATCTTGACGAGAAGTACTTTATGTACTTTGAAGATATGGCATTTTGCCGAAAAGCGACGAAGGCAGGGTTCGGGATCGGTTACCAGCCGGCGGCGCATGTTGTTCACTTGCGAGGTGGATCCTCCCCGGTCAAAGAACAGACCAGACAACGCAAACGCAGACCTGCGTATTATTATGCTGCCAGATCGCACTATCTGCAATCGTTTTACGGCAAAGGCGGCTGGGTGATTGCCAATATGCTCTGGGGAGTTGGATGGTTGCTCGGGATGATTCGCGGGCGGACGGGTGCGGTGAAGCATGAGTTTCTTGATAACTGGACCTCAAGCAAACATCGTGTGCAGATCGGAGGGCATTGATGTCAAGTGCACCCGATAGTCTCAAGCACACTACATTGCAGGTTGGCCCTGACTTTGTAATCATCGGCGCTATGAAATGCGCCACAAGCTCGGTTCATGATCAACTCGCGATGCTTGAAGGTGTGTCCATGTCTGATCCAAAAGAACCCAACTTCTTTTCAGATGAAGAGAACTGGGCAATGGGGTTGGGTTGGTACGAATCATTGTTTGCTTCCATGCCGGTGCGTGATTTGAAGGGTGAATCTTCGACTCATTATTCAAAGCGACCGACCTATCCAAAATGTGCCCGTCGACTCTATGACTTTGTACCTAATGCGAAACTGGTCTATATCATGAGGGATCCGATCGAAAGGATCGTGTCTCAGTACATTCATGAATGGTCGATGCAGATGTTTGAGAAAGATTGCTCTATTGATGATGCGATCGAGCGATATCCAATTTTGGTTGACTATTCAAAGTACGCCATGCAAATCGAACCATATATTGAGCTGTTCGGGACAGAATCAGTTCTGCCAGTATTTTTCGAGCGTATGAAGATTGATCCAGATTCGGAACTCCAACGGATTGCTTCGCATGTTGGATATCAAGGCAAGGTCGTGTGGCACGAACAGGACGCACAGAATGTTTCTTCTGCGCGTCAACGACGAAGCCCGGTGCTTAACAAGGTGCTTGATGTTCGATTGATCCAGATGGCCCGACGATCATTGTTACCAGAATCGCTGCGTGCAAAGGTGCGATCTCGATGGACAATGAATGAGCGGCCGGTGCTTTCGGATCGTTCGATTGCATGCCTACATGAACAGCTTGATCCAGATTTGAATCGGCTCGGAGACTTGCTTGGTATCAAACTGAACTGCCTAGAGTTCACTCAGGTTGTGACTCGGGATGCAGCGCCAGTATGGGCATGTGTTCCAGGGGATAGCCATGAGTGAACACACTGATATGAAGCGATCTGTTGGGGTAGTCGCGATTGGCCGAAATGAAGGGCAAAGGCTTATCCGTTGTCTCGAATCGGCAAAGAAGCAGACCGATCAAGTAGTGTATGTTGATTCGGGATCAACCGACGATTCGGTTGCGGCAGCGCAAGCACGCGGTGTAGAGGTTGTGAATCTGGATACATCGATTCCATTCACTGCAGCACGGGCGCGCAACGAAGGGGTCACCAGACTACTTGAGCAATCCCCTGAGATTGAATGTGTGCATGTAATCGATGGAGATTGCGAGTTCCAAGAAGGTTGGATTTCTACAGCATATGCGTATATGAGTGCACACGAAAAAGCAGCAGTGGTTTGCGGCCGACGGCGCGAGCGATCGCCGGAAGATTCAAAGTTGAATCAGCTTTGTGATCTTGAATGGGATACCCCAATCGGTGAAGCTCGATCTTGTGGCGGAGATGCATTATTCTTAGTCAAAGCGTTTCAAGAAGTCGGCGGGTATAACCCATCGGTGATTGCTGGCGAAGAACCGGAACTATGTGTTCGAATTCGTGCGAAGGGATACACCGTCCATCGGTTGGATCACGAGATGACCCTTCATGACGCGGCGATGACATCGTTCGATCAGTTCTGGAAACGGGCAAAGCGTGCAGGGCATGCTTATGCACAAGGTGCAGACATGCATGGGGCGCCTCCTGAAAGGCACTGCGTGAAGCAAACCAAGTCAGCATTGCTCTTCGGACTCGCATTACCAATTATCGCCATTGCATTGGCATGGTGGACGCTTGGTATTTCAATTTTGTTGTATGCAGTGTTGTTCATTGCTCAATGCTGGAGAATTTCACACGGGCATCGCAAGCGTGGACGCACAGCTCAACAAGCGAGGTTACTCTCCAAGTACACCATGATCGGAAAGTTTCCACAAGCAAGTGGGGTGCTGTTGTACTGGTATCGAAAAATCACGAAGAAACAAGCAATCTTGATCGAGTACAAAGGTGCGGGGGATCATGCGGATGGATAAATCAAGCGGATCAGTTTTGTATATGTCCGGAACGGTGCCCAAGCGATCTGAAACCTTTGTGTATCGGGAAATTTTGGCATTGCGTAAGCTCGGTGTGGATATACAGACCGCAAGCGTTCATCATTCTGAGCATGGACTCGATGATGGTGTGCTCGAAGAAATTGCGAACACAACCACTCAGATTTATGCAAAGGGCATTGCATCTATCTTCGTTGATAATGTTGTCGAGTTGCTGAGTCATCCGGTGCGGACTTTCTGCACAATGGCGAGATGTAAGTTTGATGCGTTCTTCTCGTCGGATGTTTCACTCGCACGCAGACCCAAAGTGATCTGGCAAGGCATGGCGGGGATCGCGCTCGCTCGAAGGATTCGGAAGAATCGCGTAGTCCATATTCATTCACATATGGCGCATGTGCCTACAACGATCGCGATGTATGCTGCCAAACAACTCGGGGTGACATTTAGTTTTACTGGTCATGCCAATGACCTATTCCCGAATCGTACATTACTCAAGGAAAAACTCGAACGAGCATTGTTCACCAACTGCATCAGTGATTGGCATCGTGCGTTTTATCAAGATATTGTTTCTAAGCCGGAAACAGATTATCCCATCGTGCGATGTGGTGTTGATACCGACGAATATCAAACCACGCCTGCGCCAAGAGGGGAGCAGCTTCAAGTGCTCAGTGTTGGTCGTCTTGTAGAGAAAAAGGGCTTTGATGTGCTCATCGCAGCTGCAGGAAAAATCGCTGAACAAGGTGGCGCTTCACTGCGTGTAAACATCGCTGGGGGCGGCCCAGACGAACAGCAACTCCGCAGAATGGTCAACGCACTGCATCCCATGGCAGAAGTCGAGATGCTTGGTGATACTGACAATGATCGGGTGATGGAGCTTATGAGCATCGTCGATGTTTTCGCACTCCCGTGCCGAATTGCGACAACGGGAGATCGTGATGGCATCCCCGTCGTACTGATGGAAGCAATGGCACGCGGACGATGTGTGATATCGGGTGATCTTGAAACAATACGCGAGTTGATCCATGATGGTGTGAGCGGGGTGATGATCCCACCAGGTGACCAAGATGCATTGGAAAATGCGCTCATTGAACTAGCAAACGATCGTGATCGGGTCGATGAGCTGGGGAATGCTGCGAGAAAACGGATTGAAGTTGAGTTTGATCTTACGCTCAATGCCAAGCGGATCAGAGATGAACTGAAATCAAGGGGGTTGGTATGAGTGATTCAGGTGTACAGCAATCAGCACCATCAAGATCATACTTGGTCGTGACCCCTTGCAGGGATGAAGAAGAGTTCATTGAAAAGGCGATTGAGTCGCTTGCAGCGCAGTCTGTTCCTCCTGCGTGCTGGGTGATTGTCGATGATGGATCAACAGATCGAACCCCGGAACTACTGGAAGAAGCTGCCGCGAAGCATGATTTCATTCGTGTAGTGCGCCGGGAAGATCGTGGTGGTCGAAAGGTCGGCGCGGGTGTTATCGAAGCGTTTTATGCAGGATATGAGTCTGTAGATGTGTCTCAGTTCACCTATATATGCAAGATGGATGCGGATCTTGAGCTGCCTCATCGGTACTTTGAGCGGCTGATGGAAGAGATGGAAGCAGATGATCGTCTTGGAGGGGTATCTGGAAAGATGTTCTTACGAGATGACGCAGGGCAACTCCATCATGAGCGTCGTGGTGATGACCATGCTGCTGGACCGACCAAGTTCTATCGTCGGACAAGCTTTGAAGATATTGGTGGATTTGTTCGTATGGTCGGTTGGGATGGAATCGATGGGCACATGTGTCGGCTCAAGGGCTGGGTCGCAAAGTCAATCATGGATGATGAACTCAAAGTTGTACACCTTCGACAGATGGGATCGAGTGATCAGGGCGTCATGCACGGCAGGGTACGCGGGGGAAAAGGCAAGTGGAGACTTGGGTCTTCCCCTTGGTATATGCTCGCGACTGCGATTTACCGCGGGTTTGATAAGCCTTATATCATCGGAGCTTGCGCGATGGTCTATGGCTACTTCCATGCGATGATTACAGGTGTTGAACGATACTCCGATCCTGCATATTTGAAGCATCTGCGAAAATATGAGTGGTCCGCATTGACCAAAGGCAAGAATAAAACAACAGATACATATCACGATCGGATTCGCAGACAGTTTGGTGAATCAGCACCAGTCAGTGGGGGAGCCCAATGAGTAAACAGCGAGGAAAACAGTTGAAGTTGTTAGCGGTTGCATCTGGCGGCGGACACTGGGTTCAGCTTCGACGCGTCGCTCCTGCGTTCGCAAACTGTGACATTACTTATGTGACTGTCGAGCCGAGCTATCGTCAGCAAGTTGGGGATGCAGATTTTAAGCTTGTGGTTGATGCGACGAGATGGAATAAGTTGAAGCTCGTCATTATGTTGTTTCAGATTATCTGGATTCTGTTGAGGGTTCGTCCGGATGTTGTGATCTCGACCGGTGCTGCGCCGGGGTTCTTTGCACTACGAATAGGAAAGTTGATTGGTGCTCGGACAATTTGGCTCGATTCGATCGCCAATATTGAACATGTCTCGATGTCGGGTCAGAAGATTGGACCTCATGCATCGTTATGGTTGACGCAGTGGGAGCATCTCTCTGCTGTGGATGGACCTGAGTTCAAAGGAGCAGTGTTATGATCTTTGTAACAGTTGGACACCAGATGCCCTTTGATCGGATGGTACGAGCGATTGATCAGTGGGCCATGTCGAATAGCCGTGATGATGTATTCGCACAGATCGGTAGCACAGAGTATGTACCCGAGCATATCGAGTGGTCAGAGCGAGTTGATCCGATGGATTTTCGACAACGAATCAAGGATGCGGATGTTGTGGTGGCGCATGCCGGGATGGGGACCATCCTCACCGCATTTGAGCTCGGTACTCCCATCCTGGTGATGCCTCGAAAGGGCTCACTGCACGAGACTCGTAACGACCATCAGATCGCAACGGCCGAGCGGTTTTTAGAGATGGGGCGATTGAGTGTCGCAATGGATGAGACAGAACTGCCCAAAATGCTCGATCAGATGTCGAATCTGACGGCTACCGGCGTAATTTCTTCACATGCTTCACCAGAACTCATCGAAGCATTGGCGGCATTCATCCATCGTGCCGATGATTAGACTGAGAATTGGCATATCTCTGGTTCATATAACCATATATGATATCGGACTTTGATCAACTCTTGATACCACACTGAACAAAGAACATTGGATCCACAATGACACAAACCATGACCAACCACGCTCAAGAACTGAAGAACAAAATCGAATCCAAAACCGCACTCATCGGGATTGTTGGGCTCGGGTATGTCGGGTTACCGCTCGCAGATGCACTCCATGTGGGTGGATTGCGAGTTCTCGGATTTGATGTTGATCAATCGAAGATCGATCAACTCGATAAGGGTGAGAACTATCTCAAGCACCTTGGCGCAGACATGACCAAGCGCCTTGGAGATTCAGACAAGTTCGAAGCAACCACCGACTTCACTCGCCTTGATGAACCGGATGTTATTTTGGTTTGTGTCCCAACGCCTGTAGGTCCGCACCTTGAACCCGATCTAAGTTATGTGGTGCAGACTGCAGTAGATATTGGTGCAAGGCTGCGCCATGGTCAACTCGTCGTGCTTGAATCAACAACATACCCTGGAACGACTAAGGGTGACTTCGTGCCCGCGATGCTCAAAGCTGCCCAAGCGAACAACCGAGGCAACTTCGTCCTCGGCGAAGATGTCTTCATGGCATTCTCACCCGAACGAGAAGACCCAGGTCGAAAATCACACACTACCACTACAATACCTAAGCTCGTCGGAGGCACCGACCCGGTATCGACCGAACTCGCGTGCCTCACATACGCGCACGGCGTATCCGAGGTTGTTCCAGTTTCCTCAGCAGAGGTTGCAGAAGCTGCCAAGATCGTTGAGAATGTGTTTCGAGCAGTCAACATCGCATTGGTCAACGAACTCAAAGTAGTGTTCGACGCAATGGGTATTGATGTATGGGAAGTTATTGAAGCAGCATCTACTAAGCCCTTTGGATTCATGCCTTTCTATCCCGGGCCAGGCCTCGGCGGGCACTGTATCCCGATTGATCCGTTCTATCTCACTTGGAAAGCGCGTGAGCATGGATGTGTGACCCGGTTTATCGAACTCGCAGGAGAGATCAATCGCGGGATGCCTGAGTTTGTAATTGAGAAAACCGCCGAAGCGCTCAACGATGACAGCAAATCCGTCAAGGGCTCAAATGTACTCGTCATTGGTTTGGCATATAAACCGAATATCGATGACACCCGTGAGACACCCGCAGCTGAGATTATCGAGTTGCTCGCAGAACGCGGTGCGGTAGTTTCGTACCACGATCCTCATGTGCCCAAGTTCCCGAACATGCGGAACTACTCATTTGATATGAACTCGGTTGATTTAGATCAACGCACGCTTGAAGCTGCTGACTGTGTAGTGATCGTGACAGATCATGCGATTACAGACTGGGATGCAATCGGGCAGCATGCCAAACTCGTAGTCGATACACGCAATGCAATGGCCAAAGTATCAAATGTGAAAGCGCGAATCGTAAAAGCCTGAGTGTGTTCCAAAGTACGGATGCCAGATGCAACAGAAGAACAAGCAACTCGGCTCATCACAGCAACAGAGCGAGTTGCTTATTGATGGGCGCAAGCTTGAGCAATGGTCAATAATTGATCGGTTCGAAGATGTCGTTGAAAACTATGCAGAACATTGCGCAGTAGTTTCAGGAGATTCTCGATGGACATACACTCAACTCAATGAGCAGTCCAATCAAATCGCGCGATCACTCATTGCAAATGGTGTTCAAAGCGAAGAACCTGTGGGTATCGCGCTCCCAAAGTCATGTGAGTTGATCGCGGCAGTACTCGGTGTTCTCAAAGCGGGTGGAGCATATGTACCATTTGTTGACAATCAACCGATTGCTCGACTACACACTATGCGAGCTGATGCAGGGTGCCGCATTATCATCGGCATTGATGGATACCTTGACGAACTCTACAGCGATGAATGTGTAAAACTCAGTGTGGATTCGTACGCAGAGTTCTCTCGCAAGAACTTAGAGATTCAGCGATCCCATAATCAACTTGCCTACATTCTCTTCACATCCGGGTCAACAGGAACTCCCAAAGGTGTCATGATCGAAGATGCCGGCGTGATCCGTTTAGTGTGTGGGCAGAGCTATTTGCCTTTCAGTTCGGACTTCAACTACCTCTTCGCAGCACCAATGTCCTTTGATGTTTCTACTCTGGAAATATTTACCCCGTTACTGCACGGTGCCAAACTGGTTGTTTTGCCCGATGGGGAACCCAATGCTCAGGTGATTCGTGATGTGTGCCATCATGAGAAAGTGCAATCGACCTGCATGGCATTCGGATTGTTTTCGTCGCTATTCGAGAGTTGCCCTGAGATATTCGAACACATGCCGGTGATCTCAGTTGGAGGTGAGCAGGTCAATCCTGAAATCATCGCTCAAGCACAGAAAAGATTCCCAAAGACACAGTTCATCAATGCCTACGGCCCAACAGAAGCAACGATGCTCGCGACGACATACGCAATCCCATCGGATGGCAGAGATACACAATCGGTGCTCCCGATTGGTAAGCCATTAAATCGGATGTTCGCCTATGTGCTCGATGAGCAACTTCGGATCGTCCCTGACGGAGAAGAAGGTGAGCTTTGTCTGGGTGGTGTTGGACTTGCGCGTGGATACTTAAATCAGGATGATCATACTTCCGCTCGATTTGTAGATGGTCCTGAAGGGTGTGAAGAGAAACATCGTTTATACCGAACTGGCGATCTCGTTTACAAGAATCATGATGGCGATTTTGTTTTTGTGGATCGGATCGACACCCAAGTTAAAATTCGTGGATACCGCATCGAACTCGGTGAGATCGAGTTTGCTGCGATGCAAATCGAAGAGGTCAAACAAGCCATTGCTGTTGTGCTTGGGGAAGGTGCAAATCAGGGCATAGGGCTCGCGATTAAAGGTGATGAAGAGAATAATCAATGCGGCCATATACGCAGTGTTCTTGCTAAAAAACTACCTGAGTATATGATGCCGAACATCATACAAGTTGTTTCGAGGTTCCCGCTAAATCGGAACGGGAAAATTGATCGTCAAAGGGTTTCATCCCAACTCGAGGACACAGAAAGATCTACCAATAACAGTCAACCGCTTAGAACACCAACCGAGCTTTGGTTGGGAAATATAGTTGGTGACCTACTCGATGTAAGTACCGTGTATGCCGATGATGAGTTCCTTCGTCTTGGCGGCCATAGTCTGCGTGCAGTGGTGCTCTGCTCTCGAATACGAGACCGGTTTCAGATATCGATGCCCATGTCTGCTGTGTATCGGTGCCGCACGATAAACGAGATAAGCAAGTGGATTGATATCAGGATCGATGCTGGTGTGGATGACTATGCGCATTCGCTTCAGGTCGTGGATTCAGGTGGTCAATCGCCGTTATCATTCAATCAACAGCGTCTCTGGATGCTCAGTAAACTCAACCCAGATGATGTCAGTTATACCATCACGGTTTGCCTCGATCATGATGGTGTCATCGACCGGCACGCGCTTGAGCAGGCATGGGAAAAAGTATGTGCTCGTCATCAGGTGCTTCGCACTCGGATCGCTGTAACAGATGAAGTTCCTTGGCAAATTGTCGACGATTCACTCGATCTCGGGATTCAGTGGGTAGAGTGTGGTAATCAATCAGAAAACACAGCTCAAAATCGTATTGCGCAAGAATCGAGTCGTGTGTTTGATATAGAGCGAGGTCCACTCGTCCGTTGTACAACGCTGATTCAGGATCAGAAATCAACGATCATTGTTTCGATGCATCACATTATATCAGATGCATGGTCTTGCCAAGTGGTGCAGCGAGAACTCAGTTCACTCTACCGAGCGTATTGCAATGGGAGTGATGCGAGGCTGAACGATTTGCCGATTCAATATTCAGACTTTGCTCATTGGCAACGGGGATTGACGAAGACCAAAGAATATGCAATAGACTTGGCTTATTGGAAGAACAAGCTAGAGGGTTTTGAAGCGGTTGATTTGCCTCTCGATTATCCTCGTGGTGCAGTTCCGACGGGGAATGGAGACCGAGTGAGTCGTGTGCTCGATGTTTCGTTGAGCAATCAAATACGAACAACTGCTGATGAACTCGGTGTGACAACTTATGCCTACATGCTCGCACTGTTCCAGACATGGATCCATCGATTGACCGGGTCGGAGGATGTTGTGGTCGGGACACCGATCGCAAATCGTGAATGGACAGAGATTGAAGGGCTTGTTGGCTTCTTTATGGAAACGGCAACGATGCGGACACAGATCCGATGCGATGACTTGCTTGGCGATGTGATCCGCCGAGTTTCCAAGACCACACTCGATGCGTTCGATCATCGTGATGTTCCCTTTCAACACATCGTCGATGCGGTCCATGCTCACGGAGTACGGGGACGAAACCCTTTGTTTGAAGTGTTTTTTAATCAAATCTCAATGGATTTCGAAGGAGAATCAGATGTAGGTCCTCTTCGATTTGCAGAAGATCAGATAGACAATCGCACCGCAAAGTTCGATCTCACCTGTTATGTGTTCCAAAAAGGGGAAACAATCGAGGTGGTTTTTAACTACCGGGATGAGCTACTCAATAAGAGCACCGTGGATCAGTTCTTAGATCAGTATTTGAAATTAGTCAGAGGTGCATCGAGTTGTCTTTATACTGAAGTTTCACAACTGGAAGTACTCGTAGAATCTGTATGTACAAATGAATCCATTCTGCTCTCAGAGAATCCGGTTCAGATTATTGAGAGTATTCCATTTGAAGTAATGAAGTCGGTTGAAAAATATGCTGATCATCTTGCGCTGATCTGGGATGAGGGCGAGTTGAGCTATTCGCAACTCTGGGAAAAATCTGGTCAAATCGCATCAGCACTTGCTCAACAAGGTATTGAAAAAGGCGGACGCATAGTGGTCAGCGCCGAGGACCCCGGTGAGTTGGCCACATCAATTCTTGGTATCCTCCGTTTTGGAAGTATGTACATTCCGCTTGATCCGAGTTGGCCCGACCATCGGATTGCTCAAGTCGTGAAGAGTGTCTCTCCTGCACATGCTTTGGTTGACCAAGCGATGCTGGTCCGACTCAATCACATCGGCATGAATACAGGTGTGATCTGTATCAATGAAGTTCGATCATCCGTGATGAACGGGCGTTTCATTGACGAGGAGATTCACCCAAGTCAACCTGCGTATATGCTCTTCACATCAGGATCAGCAGGTGAACCAAAGGGCGTTGTGCAATCCCACCAAGGTGTCGTCTTGCACATGCGAACATTCGCGGATTCGCTTTCATTAACTCCCGAAGATCGACTATTACAACTCTCCTCACCCGCTTTTGATTCTGCGATTATGGATATGTTCGCTGCATGGTTCAGTGGTGCAACCCTCTGCATGTACAATATTCATGAGCATGGCACGAGCGAGATTCAACGATTTATCAGCACTCATAATGTAACTGTCTATCACAGTGCGCCGTCAGTGTACCGATTGTTTACGGGTTCCTTTGATCACTCTGATCAATGCCCATCAATCCGTGCGATCGTTCTCGGTGGTGAACCTGTTCGTCATGATGATGTCGCCGAGATGACTTCTCAGTTTCCGAGTTGCACACTTTTTGTGAACGGCATGGGACTGACAGAATCATCACTCACACTTCAACTGCGTATTCATCCAGAGGAACTTCAACAGTACACACGAAGTATTCCAGTCGGATACCCAACAAATGGATCAAGAGTTCGTCTCGTAGATCGTGATGGAAGACAAACCCAACTTAACGGTGAAATTGAAGTTGAATCAAACCGAATCGCGTTGGGATATTGGAATGCAACGAGCAAGATGATCATGCCATTGGGAGAGGAATCGGAAGGGAATACCACTCGGCGGTTCCGGACCGGGGACCAGGGAATGATGCAAGCAGACGGCTCGATCGTTCATGTTGGCAGACTCGATCGTCAGGTTCAAGTACACGGGTGTCGAGTCGAGATTGATGAAGTAGAATCTGTTATCAAACATATAGACGGTATCGAGGATGCTGCTGTACTCGCAGAACTTACACATCAAGGCGATCATGAACTGATCGGATTTATTGTGGTAGACCAAAATCGCCCAATCAATCCCCAGTCCATACGCGAGTATCTCTCCGATCGACTGCCAGGATACATGATTCCAACTACTTGGAAACGGGTTGAGCAGATTCCGCGTGTTGGTGGAGGAAAAACCCATCGGCTCGCACTCACCGAGTGTAAACTGCTTCCGTTATATTCACCCGATATCGATGGATCCAAGTCGAATACTGATTCGTTATCAGATACCACACAGTTGGTCATCAAAGTGTTTCAAGAGGTGCTCGAAGAAAACGCTGTTGGTGCGGATGATTGCCTGTTTCAACTTGGTGGTAACTCGCTCAAAGCGATTCGGATATTTTCAGCGCTCAAAAAAACAATGGGAACCAAACTCAGTATTTCTGTAATTTATCAAGCATCAACCCCAAGGCAACTCGCAGTAGCTATAGATGAACTTGCATCTTACTCAGAATTACACGCAGACAATGTGTCACCCTTTGTGCCGCTCACCCCGAATGTGCATGAAGAATGCATCTATCTCATTCCGGGAATTGGTGGGCAACCAATGGGTTTCATGCCCATGATCGAACGACTCGATTCCAACCGACATTATGTTGGGTTACAACTTCCAAGTGTCGAAAAACTAGAAGGCATCGGTAATTCGATCCAAAGCCTTGCAACTTGGTTTATCGATCAAATGGATCTGTCTCAGCATGATAAAATCCCTGATCTGATCGGTTACAGCTTTGGTGGGGCTCTCGCTTTCGAAATCGCACTACAACTTCAGGCAAAGGGGTTTGTCGCGGGCAAGCTCATCTTACTCGATGCGCATTTGCCATCGGGGTTACCAAAGAAGGGGAAGATTGGTCGATTGTGCACCCATACTGTGAATGTAGTTCGAGGTCAATACCTAGGCAATGAAAGCCGGATCCAGTATTTGCAATCTAAGTTGTTCAAAAAGGTAAACGAAAACAATTCCACTGAACAACTGATGTCGAGCGATCAACGAGAGCTCAGATCATACAAACTCAATGCAAAGGCCAATCGCGCCATGCTCGGTTCGTACTATCCCAACGCTCAGTATACAGGTCAAGTATTTTTGTTACAAGCAATTCAGCCCGATTGGCTCAGTTTTCATCAGAACGACGGATTCAACGGCTGGAGCTCTGCTGTAAGTTCAGGGATGATCCAGAGCAAAAAAACGAAAGCGAAGCATATGGATTTGTTCAAGCCCAATGGTGTTCGCGAAGTATCTCGGTTCGTTCAGGATTGGTTGAGCATTGGAACAGATTAATACTCCTAGAATAGTGTTCATGTCAGAACACTTGCGGAGTATGCCATGCCTCAACCGATAGATATGCGATCAGACACTGTTACTCGTCCGACCGATGGCATGCGCCGAGCAATGGCAAATGCACAGGTCGGTGATGATGTGATGCGAACCGATAAGACAGTGATCGCACTCGAAGAACGCATCGCCGACAAGTTCCAAAAAGACGCAGCTCTGTTTACTCCTTCTGGAACAATGGCAAATCTCCTTGCGATCTTGGCGCAGACAGCGCCCGGCGATGAGATCATGACACATTCCGAGTCACATATCTATTACTACGAAGGCGGCGGTTACGCATCATTAGCAAGTTGCAGCATCCGATTCGCAGATGAAAAGAATCCAGTAAAACCAGGACTCATCTCAGAACAATCGCTCAATCAAGCATTGCGATCAGATGATATCCACTTTCCAATTCCCAAGCTTTTAACAATCGAGAACACACACAATCGTGGCGGCGGGGTGGTCTGGCCAACCGATCAACTCCATGCAGTTTGCGACAGCGCGAGAAAGTCTGGGTTGCGTGTGCATATCGATGGAGCAAGGATTTGGAATGCTGCCTGCATGCTCGATACGGATGTTGCGTCGCTCGTATCAAGTTCAGACACTGTTATGGCTTGCCTGAGCAAAGGGCTCGGATGCCCAGTTGGATCACTATTGATAGGTGATCAGAAGACTATAGAAATTGCTCGCCGAAAACGGAAAATGGTCGGAGGCGGTATGCGTCAAGCAGGAGTACTCGCAGCTGCAGGTCTGTATGCACTCGATCACCATGTCGATCGGCTCGAAATTGATCATGTCAACGCAAAGCGGCTCGCAACCGAGATCGCGGATTTGAAGATGTTTCACTTCGATCCGACCAGCGTCGAAACGAACCTGGTCTATGCCAAGCTCGCCCAACAAGCGATCGAAGAATCGGGTGATGCATTTGCATGGGAGAAAAAGCTGTCGGCAGCGGGGGTGCTCTGCTTTGCTGAAAGCGCGAGCACCATCCGGTTCGTGACTCACCTGGATCTGGATGAGGGTATGGTGAGCGAGGCAATTGCCCGAATTCGATCCATGTAGATGGAGTCGGATACTCGTTGATTTATCATCTCTGATTCGATCAGCGGATAGAAAAAGCCTATCTGGCTGGGTTATTTGATCTCAAGGAATCCGAGTTCATATTGGCAAATTGTGACATGATTCCCAGAATCATGAATTTTCACTGGGTTGACCTGTTTGGACGGGCTGAATCTCGGTCTTGCTCTACAGAAAGTCTATGGTGGGGTGAACAGTCAAAAAGCCCCCAAAAACAACACAAGCCCTTGAAATTCAAGGGCCTGCTGAAGCACGCGCGGAAGGATTCGAACCCTCAACCTCCTGATCCGTAGTCAGGTGCTCTATCCAGTTGAGCTACGCACGCAGTATCACCGATTACTCAGCGGGTAGAAGCGTAAGCTGGGTAGTTCCAAATAGCAAGTTCATCATGCTCAAGAGGTTGATTTCTTCATTTTACAGGCAACAATACCCTCCCAGCGGGATAGTTCTCCCGTATTGACTTGATAGGAAAAGACCACATGGCTCATTCGAACTCGGCTAAAAAACGCATCCGCCAAAATATCACCAATCGTGCACGCAACCGTTGGCGCATCCGCAACATGCGCACCGCGATTCAAGGATTTGAATCCGCACTTGTTGATGGATCCAATGCGGACGCGACTACAGCATACCGCTCGGCTTCTGCGATCATCGATAAGACCGCACAGTGTGGCGTGATTCATGGCAACCAAGCTTCACGCAGAAAAAGCCGCATGAACACTCGACTCAAAGCGAAAGTGCTTGGCTAAGTGAGTTTCGATATGGGGATTCTAGAAGCGAACCGCTTTGCGATGAACCTGTCAGTAAACTTCACAGCTATCTGTTAAACTTAGAACTGCTTGATCAACTGGTCGAGCAGTTTTTTAATCGGTTCCGCAGCGAATCGTTTGGGGTGCCGGGGACGATGAAGCAGGGGCAAAGCAAACAACCAATAATTTTACCCAACCAGACCGGAGCATCTGGTCGGGGGTTAAGCACTGGATACTTTGGTTTGTCTTCTCACCCTTTGCATATCTTGCTTTTTCTACTTCCAATTATCATCGTCTATGAAATTGGATCGACAGGATTGATTGGCTCAGGGATCGAATCAAGACTTGAAGCACAAGATATGCTTGTGCGATTCTTCGATCTCTTAGGGGTGCTTGGATTGCATCTTCCTGCGATCGCATTGGTTGTTGTGCTTTTTCTTCAACACATCATGACGAAAGAATCTTGGCGCGTCGTTCCGATGGTCTTACTGGCGATGATTGCAGAATCAGCATTTCTTACCGGGCCGCTCATCATTCTGGTCATCATTCTTCAGCCTGTGATTCCTGCGATGATGATTCAAGCAAGCACCGAGCAAGCAGTTGTAATGGATGCAACTTCCAATGAGTTTTTGCAAGGCATATTCCTCTCCTTCGGTGCCGGGCTCTACGAAGAGATGCTCTTCCGTTTGGTCCTTATCACTGCGTTACACTTCGTGGTGACGGATGTGCTCAGTTTCAAAGATAAGACAGGAAAAATCATCGCGGTGATCCTTTCCGCGATCGCTTTCGCATGGCTCCACAATGGAGTGTACATACCTGGATCAGGTCTCAATGTACGCCTAGCAATGTTTTATACCCTCGCGGGGGTGTATTTTGGGATTCTGTTCCTCTCCCGCGGGCTCGGTATTGCGGTTGGTGTGCATCTGATGTACGATTTACTCGCGCTAGTCGTCATGCCAGGCATCCAAGATCCGAGCTGATGCTGCCATCAAGATTAAATTACCCCTTCGGTTCGCAGAAATTCATGAATTGATAGTTTTCCCATGCAGATCGAACGCAGATCTTGTATATTCGAGTTGAACGAGTCGCCTTGTGGAGGGTCTGCTTGTGGATGATTTGAGCTTTGCCATAGATGGTTTATACGCAACAGGCTGGTGGCCTGCGGACGGGGATTGCTGTCTGCTTTCCGCAGACGGCCGATGGTATCCAAGCGAATCGATGATTCGTGGATATTTTACCCAATCGCTCGTCCCTTTCAAAATTACAGATTCATCTGAGTCCGCATCCGTTGAAGCTCAATGGAAATCGCTGAATCGGGCTACCCAATCTGTCCGTGGACGAACGCGTCAGGAAACACTCATTTTGGCATTTACAAAGCTCTACGCAGAGACTTCACACACTATGATCCATGAATAGTCCACAGAGTGCGATTCCTCATCGAAAATCATTGAAATCAATCCCACAACCTTCCATCAATGCTTGACGATTCACTTCGGGTGGATATCATTGCCCCTGACACAGTCCTTGGCCCCATCGTCTAGCCAGGTCCAGGACACCAGGTTTTCATCCTGGTAACGCGGGTTCAAATCCCGCTGGGGTCATTCGCTGGAGGTTCTGACGAGCCTTCAGCATTTTTTATGCGCTGATGGAAATGGATGGAAGTGAAACCACTCCCCTTTCCTACAGATTGAGCTCATCGATAACCTTGCGGATAATGTCGAAATCAAATCCGCGGCGAGCAAGCCTACCTGTAATTCTCCGCTTGCGGACATCAGGTTCATGTCGATCAGAGATTGATCGAGCAGCAGCTTGTGCGAGTTTACGAGCATCCTCGAGTGTATCACGATCTTCAAGTGCTTCATCGAGCACAAGTGATATCAGATTTGTCTCGATTCCCTTTTCACGGAGTTTGCCTTCAAGCAATCGTCGTCCGGCTGGTTTTCTCGCGAGTTGGCTCCGGACCACCATCCGTGCGTAGTTCTCATCATCGAGCACTTGGAGTTCTGTGAGTCGATGGATCGTCCATTCAATCGCATCGGGTTCATATCCATATTGCTTGAGCTTTCGGCCGAGTTCTTTACCGGACTTCGCTCGTTTGGTCAATATGCGTATCCCCGCGCGATACGCATTGCCTTGTGCAAGTTCGTCGTGAAGTTTCTCTGCGAGATCCTCTGTCCAAGGTGTCCCGACTTGGAGTTGATGATCGCCTTTGGTATCGAGCAATATGCGTCCGAGACGCCGACGACTGACAAACAGAGTCACACGAGCAGGGTCATCCTTGCATGGATGGAGTGAGGAAATCAATGCTGATCCATCAAGAAGCAAAGGCTCAAGCTCTTTTTTAGGATACCTCGACCCATATCGGCCGCGTCGGTAGGAGTTGGATCGCTCAGTGCTCATTGCATGGATTCTAACAACCCGGTAAGCTCAGAAATTGCCTTTGCGTCATTTGATTGCTTGGCAACTTCGATCCCTTGGGAAACAACCTGTCTCGCTCGGTCCATATCACCAAGCTCTTGATGAGACTGCCCTTTGAAGAAATATGCGTAGCAGTAAGTAGAATCGAGTTCGATCACCTTGGTGTAGGATGCAATTGCCTGATCGTGATCACCTGCTTTAGCATATTCTTGTGCTAAACCATAATGTACAAACGGATCGGCCGGGTCGAGCGTCAGAAGTTTTTCGAGTTGTGCAATACTTGGCATGACCCCATCCTATCGGAAGAATGAAGCAAGGTGTAGAAAATGTGCGAATGAAACTTCGCAACATAAAACCGGACAAGATGCTCATCTTGTCCGGTAATAGGTGGTCGGGTTTTAGGTTTTTCAATGATTACTTCGAGTAATCAAATACACCATGCTTGGTCTTGTTGCCCAAACGACCTGCGACGACTAACTGCTTGAGCAGCGGGCACGCACGATACCGATCGTTGTTGAGTCCATCAGCAAGCACATCCATAATGTTCACACAGGTGTCGAGTCCAATGAAGTCTGCCAAACGAAGCGGACCCATCGGGTGAGCCATACCGAGTTTCATGATTTCATCGATGTCTGCAGGTTCAGCAACACCTTCCATCCAAGCGTAAAATGCTTCATTAATCATGGGCATCAAGATCCGATTGGAAACAAACCCTGCCCGATCATTCGCGGGGACAGCAACCTTTCCCATTGCTTCTGCGAATGCAATGGTTCTCTTTGTGGTTTCCTGGGAAGTTGCCAAGCCGTTGATGACTTCGACAAGTTTCATGACCGGGACTGGATTAAAGAAATGCATCCCAATGAATCGATCTGCAGATCCTCCAACGCTTGTCGCGAGATCCGTGATCGAGATGGATGATGTGTTCGAGGCCAAGATCTGATTGTCAGTGAACTTGTCTGCAAGACCCGAGAAGATGCTCTTTTTGATATCTGCATCTTCGACGACGGCTTCGATGACGATGTCGGCATCAAACATCGCATCCATCTCCGATGCATAGGTCAATCGGGACTTGGTGCCTGCGACATCCTCGTCGCTCATGCGTCCTTTTTCGATCGCACGAGCGAGCAGTTTGTCATGGAACCCAGAACATCTGGTCAACGCATCATTATTGAGGTCGTAAACCACGGTTTCAAAGCCGTTCACTGCTGAAATTTGAGCGATCCCGCCGCCCATTTGTCCGCTTCCGATTATGGCGACTTTTTTGATACCGTGCATAGTTCGATCTCCTTAAAGATGATGAAATTCTGGGTCAAAATCATAGACTTGCTCGACAAGCATGTCGCAGGTCTGTGAACCATTCCACACGGGCAATTCGATGATTTGAGGCATAGAATCTATCCCGGATTGCAGATCCGACCGCCACTTTTTATTCGATCAATGAGGATCTCTTATGGCTCATCAACTCAGCGAAGCAACCAGTGCCTTTGAAAAAATGGATCGTTGCAGCGACCTTGACCATCGTCCCCGTGTCCTGCTGGGCAAAATGGGACTCGATGGCCATGACCGAGGTGTCAAGGTCATCGCTCGCGCTTTGCGTGATTCAGGTGTCCATGTAATCTACTCTGGACTCTGGCAAACCCCAGCATCGCTTGCGATCTCAGCGCGAGATGAGGATGTTGATGTCATCGCAGCATCGATGATGTCCAACTCACACTTGGTGCTTGGGCAACGGCTGATTGATTCAATGAATGAAGTTGGTCGACCAGACATCCCGCTCTTGATGGGGGGGATCTTGCCTCAGGACGATATCACCAAACTCATCGAGATGGGGGTCAAGGAATGCTTCCCAACAGGGACAGGATTGATCGACATCGTCAATGCGGTCCGAGCATCAGTACATCCTCAAGACCAAGTTGTCGAATCAGGGAATGCGAGCGCTCAACTCTCGCGGGACATATCGCTGATGCACAACGAAAAACCGATCCGCGACAATGCGACGCTCCGCCGACCAAAGCGAGTCATCGGGTTTACCGGTTCACCTGGCGCAGGGAAGAGTACGCTGGTTGCTCAGCTCGCCCGAGAACATTTCACCAGAGCTCAGCAAGATCCGACTCTAGGAAGATGTGCGGTGCTTGCGTTTGATCCCAAAAGCCCAATCACAAGCGGAGCGTTGCTTGGAGATCGCTTACGGGTCGATTTCAATAACATCGGCGAGCATGTCTATTACCACTCGCTGGCAATCCGAGGCGAAGACTACCACGGGCTCAATCAGGTTGTCGAACTCATTGGTGGTGCATGTGAAGGCAACGATTCATACGACACACTCTTCATTGAAACCGTTGGTGCAGGACAGAACGAAACCATGATCCGCGAGTTCGTGGATTCAACTGCGGTGGTCCTGACCCCAGGTATGGGTGATTCTGTGCAGATGGATAAAGCAGGGATCCTTGAAATCGCTGACATCTATGTTTGCAACAAAGCAGATCACCCAGGCGAAGACCTGCTCGTGCGTGATCTGCGTGATATCGCAGGGAAGACACCGATCGTTGAAACTGTCGCGACCCATGCCAAGGGCATCCCAGAACTCTTCGATGCACTGATGAAACTCTGATGAGTCAAAATGAATCAATTCGAGAGCTGATTGAAACTTGCACCTCGTTGCTTCGTGAGCAAGGCCGGACATTAGCGACCATTGAGAGCTGTACCGGTGGACTCCTTGGTTCTGCAATCACAGAGTTGTCTGGGGTGTCTGATATCTATCTCGGTGGATTCATCACCTACGCGAACCTGGCCAAACAGATGGCAGCAGGAGTAAATCCAAGAATACTTACCCAGCACGGTGCGGTCAGCTCCCAAACTGCAGTTGAGATGGCAATGGGTGGGTGTGGCAAGTTGCTCGCAACCAACTCTATCGCGATTACCGGGGTTGCAGGACCATCCGGGGGAACTCCTGAAAAACCGGTCGGGACTGTTTGGATATGTGTCGCTCAGAGTTCTGGGGAGTTCGATTGCCGACGATTTGTGTTCCCGGGGGATCGTGTAGCCGTGCGGGAACATGCGGTAATGACATCGCTACAGATGATGAATCAGCAGCTGTACCAAAAGTCAGAATCACTGCCCCATGAACAAGAGCGGATCAGCGCATAGACTTGTCTATGAACTGCACCGTCAACGGCCAACCCAAAGAACTCCCTGATTCCACTACCGTTGAAGAACTCATCGAACTCCTTGGTTTAGCAAGCTCTATCTGTGCTGCGGAAGTGGATAAAAAAATCGTCCCCAAACGGGAACGATCTGAAACAGTTCTTCAAGATGGACAATCGATCGAAATCGTCACCCTCGTCGGTGGTGGTTAATCCTCATCCTGCGGCGGATTCAGATTCACCCATACTGTCGTCATCTTCATCATCGGTATCAAGCTTTGTCAATCCATATCGTGTAGAGAGTGCCGCGAATGAGAATGGGTCTTGCATATCTGTGTTCGCATCGGCAAGCTCACGCTGAGCAGCAGCAGAGATAATCGATCGAGCGATGACGCTGAACTGCTCGCTCGTCACAGGACGCGGAGCAACAACGATTGAGAGTCCGATTGATTTCGATCCAGGGAGTTTCACAACCACAGGAATCGGATTCGCAGCGATTGTCTCAGGGTCAGCCAATGGATCAAGATCCGCCGCTGCCGCGAGTACCGCAGATCTGAATGCTTCTGTGTTGAGTCGATTATCAACACTGTTTGCGATTCGGCCCGGTGCAATATTGTCCTTCATGACCAAGATGTTCTGGAGAACACCAGGGCGGACAAGGTTCTCTTGGTCAGTTGAAAGTGCTGACGCAAGATCAATCGCAGGAGCAATGTCGCCGTTTGCTGCGATTGCTGCTTTGAACTCTTCGATCCGTCCCTCGAGGACCTTGAATGCTTCGACAGCTTTGAAGTCATTGACAACCTGCTCGCGACCGACATCTGCGATGGTGTCCGCAGCGCCTGCGGGGCGTACATCAAGCACTACAGCATAAAAACGGTTGCCATTCTGGTCTTCAGCTGCAGGATCAACGAGAGGCAAACCAACCTGGACATCAAGCCCAGTGGTGTTGGGTTCAGTGAGTTCAAAGAACTGGGTCAAGCTGTACGCAGGGATCTGACGGGAACCAACACGGTACTGCGAGGTGCCATATCCGGGAAGGGCAATCACATCGCTCGCGGTGAGCCAACGATCACCGATCATGGTGATCGCAGGGGTTGGAAGAGATACTTCGAACTGCTCATTGACGCGAGCAACAATCAAATCAGAGATAGTTTCGAGACGAGGACGATTGGATTCCCAGTCTTCTGGGAGTTCCAACAAACCATTTTCAGTTGGAAGACCCTTGGTTGCCATCACGACCTGAGCACGGATAACACGATCCGCCTGGGTCATCATAAGCAATGCCTGCTCTTCGCGGAACTGGCGTTCTAGGTTGATTTTCTCAAGTCCAAAGTCACCTGGGTATTGATCCCGATTGGATCGCCAGATCTTGTTGAGCTCAACGCGATCAACCTGCACGGTATTCATAAACACATTCTTATCGAATGTCATCCACGCGAGCTGAATTCGTGTCGGTTGGGTATACCCGATGCGGAATTCATTCTCGTCCGAGCTTTGCCCCTTGTAGGTGTCAAAGAATGCTTGGAGTTGATCGTCAGATGGTTCTGGAATCGAAGAAACGATCAAGTTCGAATCAATCACACTTGCATTGATTGCAACCGTGTCGGCAAGGTCATGCGCCGCTTGAATTGCACGAGTATCACTAAATGCGGGCATCGTTTGAATCGAAGAGATCAAACGGTACACCCCGCGAGCTTGCGCAAGGATGCGGTACACATCGTCGATCGAACCTCCCGCGTTTGCTGCGGAGAGATTCGCGTTTCGGTTGAGTTGGACAATGATTTGTTCTTGGAGCTGGGTCTGACGGAGTTCAAGCTCTTCTTGAGATCGGAACATACCCTGCTGGCGTTCAGTGTTGGTGAGGATGAACGCTTCGGTCTGCGCAATCTGATTGATCCATGAAGCGCCGTCACCAGCTTCACCCACGAGACCTGCATTCTCTGCTTGCTTGACAAGCAACAACCAGTGCAATGCGACATTGGATTCGCTCGATGTATCAAGACCTAAACCGCCTGCTTCTCTTGTTGCCAGTGCACGGGGGTTGACCCGTTTGAGCAGACTGATCGCAAGATTGGCTTGTTGAATATCACCTCGGGTGAACTTCGAGCCATCCTCAAGGGTTGCAACCTTTGATTTGAGCGGCGAAGGTGCTAATCGTGTAAGGACGGGTTGGAGCAAAAACACCACCATGAGCAGCGAGCCACCCACAACGAGGATGATGAGTTGGTATTTGCGAATGAACCTGAGCATAATGGCTCCGAGTGTTTGGAATGTTCCGTCGTTTTATGAAAAACGAATCCACAGGATGTACCCGAGGATTCGCGTGGCTCATCCTCGGCGTCCTCCTCTCGAAGAACGCACCGAGGTTCGTACTGATTTATCGGTAGAATTCGATGATCAAGTTGGTGTTCACATCGAATGGAATCTGATCCGATGTTGGCAACGAAGAAATCTTCGAGTTGAGTTCTGATGGGTTGAATGCGATCCACCCTGGAACTTCATGACCACCCATGGATTCCATATTCTCGCGTGCGAGTTTCTGGATACCGTCCTTGAGTGTGATGACATCGCCGACCTTGACACGGTATGAAGGGATATCTACCTTTGCGCCGTTGACGAGGATGTGTCCATGATTGACCATCTGGCGTGATGCCCAGATGGTGCGAACGACACCCATACGACGAACAACATTGTCGAGACGGAGCTCGAGAAGTTGCATCAAGATATCGCCCGAGTTGCCAGGACGACGCTTTGCTTCATCCACGGTTCTACGGAACTGCTTTTCAAGGATGTTGTAGTGGTAACGAAGTTTTTGTTTTTCTTGGAGACGAATACCGTAGTCACGCAGACGACGACCGCGATGGCCGTGCATACCAGGTGCATTGAGCATGCGCTTTGATGTGTGCTTTGGGGTGTCCGAAATGGGGACACCAACGCGACGAGAGAGACGAACCTTAGGTCCAGTGTAAGTTGCCATGTGGCTTTCCTTTATTCATCCGTCCGCATTCGACTCAGTCAAATGCGGTGCCCTCTGTTTTGAGAGCGACCATGCCGGGGGGCCCAGACTTGGGTCCGACGAGATTGGCCCGGGCACAATGCCAGGGGAGAAGGATTGAAGCCCATCTAAGGGTCGATGTCAAGGGTGAAGGGAATCTGTTTGGTGTCATTCCGAGCCCAAATGCCTGATTTTGGGTCACAGAACCAAGAGATTGCCGATACAGAATTAGCCACAGATCGAGGAGAAACAGATGACAAGCAATGAAGATGATCAACAAAGCACGCGTGGAGATACCCAAGTGCAGGTAGCGCCTTGGAGGGACCATCTTCACGAGATCATCTTTGAAGCAGACACACGCGCAGGTAAGGCGTTCGATGTTGGATTAATCATCGCAATTATTTTGTCGGTCACAGTGGTGATCTTGAGCACAATGCCATTTGCGGACACGGAGCCCTACCGGACCATATTCCTA
Organism: uncultured bacterium; assembly: GCA_963976235.1. Taxonomy (GTDB): domain Bacteria; phylum Planctomycetota; class Phycisphaerae; order Phycisphaerales; family UBA1924; genus UBA1924. The sequence continues at coordinate 187,544 of CAXBJM010000002.1, read as the reverse complement.
GGACTTGAGTGGATGTTCACGATTTGTTTTACCATTGAGTATGTCTTCAGGCTCATCATTGTCCGCCGTCCGATCCGATACGCGACCTCATTCTTTGGGGTGATTGATCTCCTGTCAATCCTCCCAGCATTCATCGGAATCATTGTCCCCGGCGGTGAACGGCTGATGGTGGTGCGGACAATGCGTCTGCTAAGAATATTCCGGGTGTTTAAACTTGCTAGGTACCTCAAAGAGGCGACAGCCTTGCGCGAAGCGATCCTAGTGAGCCGACACAAGATCGCGGTTTTTATCACGACGGTACTTATTGTGGTGCTCATTGCCAGTGCATTGATGCATATTGTTGAAGGCAACGAAGGCAATGAGGGCTTTGAAACAATGCCCGAGGCGATGTATTGGGCGATTATCACAATGACCACCGTAGGATATGGGGACATCGTGCCCGTCACGACGGTGGGCAAAGCGACAACCATGATACTTGTCTTGGTGGGTTATTCTTTGATTATTATCCCTACAGGGATTCTCTCTGCAGAGATTGCAGGAAAAACGGGTGGGCGCGTGACAACACGCGCCTGTTCATCATGTATGAGCGAAGGGCACGCAAGGGATGCGGTATTTTGTAGCCGATGCGGAGAACGCTTAGAACCCATTGTTTGAGTTCTGATGTTCAAAGAGATTCAGTTACTCACTGAGCGGGTCAGGACGGTAGAGCTTGACACCCAGTGCCCAGTTCTTCTCTGTGAAGTTCCCGCCGAGCGAGAACTGCTCATCTCGGTCTGGACGAGCAGCGGACAACGCCATTATGGTCTTCGCGTCGAGATTGTCGATGAGCGATACGAGCACCGCTTCTGGGGATGATGGGATTTTGGCAGCACCATACTCAGGGCGTTCATGATGTGAGATAATGATGTGCTGAAGGATGGTCAGGGCGCCTGCGGGCATCCGTGTTCCAGTCTCTGCCATCATCTGTTGCGCTTTGTCGTGGAGCATGATCGCACCTTCGACAAGATGGCCGATGAGTTCCCCACGATCTGAGTACCCGAACCCACGATCAAAGAACAACTCGCGGGTTTTCCCCAAATCATGGAGGAAGAGTCCCATGAGCACGATGTCCCGATTAATCTTAGGGTACAGAGGCGTGATCACATCGCAAAGCTGCATCAATGTGAGGGTGTGCTCGAGCAATCCGCCAAGGTACGCATGATGCAGGCGGACCGCAGCGGGTGCAGTGCGGAATCCGTCCATCAAATGCTCATCAGCAAGGTAAGTCTTGGCAAGTGCTTGCATTGCAGGATGTTCGAGGGTGCCCAGTAGTTCGAGTACCTGTGCAAACATCTCCTGTGGATCGCGCTTGGACGATGGGAGGATGTGACGGAGCTCATCGGGTGTTGGTTCGTGCGGATCGATCCGATGGATAATGATCTGGAGTTCACCTTGGTAGGATTGGGTTTCGCCTTCAACCCAGACAAACCCGTCGGTGGGGAGTCTTCGGAAAGTTGCTTCTTCGATTGACCACATACGACCCGCAGCGGTGCCCGAAGAATCACCCAGTAGACAGCGCAGGTATGGCTTGCCTTTCTGGGTGGTGCCGAGTTGGGCATTGGCGATGGAATAGATCCCATCAAGGCGTTCGGAGGGTTTCATCTCGGCAAGAGTTCGTCTGGCGGTGTGTGTGCTCATGCTTGAGCATAGTTCTGTTGGGAATGATTCTCCATGATCCCCAGCATCGATCTACTATGGTGTACACTAGAGGCACGGATTCGTGCCTGTTGGCGTGAGATCATTTGAAGGAAGGCAGCATCGCGCATGGCAGAGACCGCAGGAACATCGAGCAAACGCAGTCGAGCGATCCGACTCGTGATGGCATTGGCGGGATCGTGTATGACGATCGCTGCTCACGCGGGGGGAGTTGACGACGGGATTGTGTATTCCTCCATCTCCCAACCTGAAATGGATCATTCTTTCGATTCGATCAACTTCCCGATCGAAGCGATTGCGGGACAGATCGATCTCAATGCTCGTGGGGGGTGGATCTGGAAAGAGGGTGAAACCCATCGAATAGTGCTCGATCATGATGTCGATGTGACACTTGCCCAGCATCGTTTTCTCGCAGCATCCGCCAATATCTGGCTCCGGAAAGTTTCTTCCGATTCAGGTTCAAACTCATCCCGGTATCAGGTTTACGCGATCTTCGAGGATATGCGATCGGCCGACGGGACCGTCACGCTCAAAGCGAAGCAGTTTCCAGTCCGCGGGGTGATCGAAGTCAATGATCCGATCTCGATGAAACTTGCAGCCAGGTTCGACGAGCCGCCAAAGTCGAGCTCTGATGTCGGGGAGTTTGTATTACGAACGAACGAACTCTTTGCCCAGCGTGTGCTTGGAACATCGACACCTGAAGAAACACAAGCCGCTGCCCGGCCTTGGTCGACGGGGCAGGTTCAAGAACCTACTGAGCAATCATCTGCAACGGCAGCACAAGTTCAAGATCGTGACAATGCTCCGGTTTCTCCATCACAAAATGGTGTGCAACAAGCAACGCAGGCAGATCGAACGACAGGCACTGAACCCAATGGTCCTATCTTTCATCCCAACGGCGTATTCTCCGTCTCAATCGGTGGACGAATCGTTATCGATGGCGCTTCATCGCGCAATGGTTCGGTCATCACCGCAGATGGCGGGGTAACAATCCAGTACCAAGACCCTGCGAGCCAGCAGTGGTTAGATTTTAAAGCTGAGCGTGTTGTAATCTACACCCAAGGTGATGAACCCATTACAGGCGTGTCTCGGTTGGGTACGAATCAGATCGAAGGCATCTACCTCGAAGGCGGCGTGTTTGCAGGTGATGACCAATGGTCGATCCGATCACCCAGAATGTATCTTGATGTCGCAAGAAACCGAGCGTTGATGCTCGATGCGGTCTTCTGGACAACAGATCAGAAATCTGCAATGCCTTTGTATGTACGGGCGCAGAGTATCCGCCAGACTGCGGACGATGAGTTTGTCGCTAAGAAGGCGCGAATTTCGAACACGGCCTTCTTTGAACCCGACATGACGATCGGTGTCTCTGACATCACTGTTTCACTTGAACCTACCGATAACGAGCAAGTTACAGGCAATACCCGCCCGAATGTCACCGTTGAAGGCAAAAGCGTCACACTCAATGCGGGCGGACTGCCCATACTTTGGTTGCCTGGGTTCAAGGGGGATCCGAGTTCGTTCCCGCTTCGCCAAATTTCTATTGGCGATTCAAACCGTTCGGGCGCTGCGATCAGAACCAGATGGAACGCACTCTCGTTGTTGAAGATTGATGATGTTCCCGGTTTACGGGTTGATCTTGATCTGGACTACTACTCCGAGCGTGGGGCCGCATTTGGTGTGACTGCGAACTGGAATGCTCACAATCATCGAGGGGGTCTGTTCTCATACTTGCTTGCCAATGACGACGGAACTGATGTGCTTTCAACAGGCAGAAGACTCGAACGCGACGGCGAACACCGAGGGATATTCGCACTCCACGATGTCTGGGAGTTTACCAACGCATGGACATTGGTCACCGAATTGAGTTATATCTCAGATGAAGCATTCGTCCCCGCGTTGTTTGATGAACTCGGTCGAGAACGCGAAGCATTCCGTACCCGTTTGCAGCTTGAGCGACTAAGCGATCGAACCTATTTAGCACTCGAAGCGAGCGCACCGATCAATGATTTTATAGCTGTTGAACACCAGCTCCAATCACCGGGATATCAGGTAAGCAAAGTCCCTGAAGCAAGATTCGTCTCATTAAGCAAAGATTTGCTTCCTGATTATGATCCTGGGTTATTGACCTACTCTTTTGAAGCTCGTGTCGGTGTTCTTCGATTAAACTTCTCAGAAGTCAATGCACGCGAGTATGGATTCACGACTGATACGCTTGCGGACGACGCCTTCGGGACAACCGCCAATAGTTCGCTCGGTGATAAGTTCCGTGCCCTTGGACTTGATGAATCCGCAGTCACCCGACTCGATACCCGTCATGAACTCCGCGCCCGGTTCGATCTGGGACCAATCAATGTTGTGCCATTTGTTGCGGGGCGCGCGACCGCATACGACAACTCGTTTGATGCATTTAGCCCAAGCCAATCCGACGAGGTCCGTTACTGGGGGGGCGGCGGAGTCACCCTTTCGACAACCATCCAGAAGATCAATAACAACGCCGAGAGCAGATTCTTTGATGTGCATCGGATGCGACATATTGTCGAACCATCCATCACCGTCTGGGGCGGAGATTCCAACTTTGATGTGAATGACACACCCATCTACGATGATGATGTTGAAGGTTTGCTCAAGGGGACTGCGGTCCGAGCAGCAGTCGATCAGACATGGCAGACCAAGCGTGGAGGGATTGGTCGCTGGCGCGATGTCGATCTCTTTAAACTCAGAACAGAATATGTTTGGACGAGCGATCGTGCGGGGCAGAGTCAGATCCCGGATTATTTCTCCGCACGTCCTGAGCTTTCAAACCCAGGCGAATACTTTGGAGTCAGCGCGGTCTGGCAAACCACCGAAGTGCTTGCGTTCGCCGGCGAGATGGTCTATGACCTTGAAACGGATCGAACCGCACGCGCAAGTATCGGTGCGATCATCGAGCATCGACCTGGGTTCACAACTTCGATCGAGTACCGAGAGGTTCAGCCCTTAGATGCGACCTTCGCCAGATTGGCAGCACGGTATCGACTCTCCGACAAGTATGAAGTTGATACAAGCGTGAACTACAACTTTGATCTGGGTGATTTCCAGACCTTCAATGCCCAGCTTTTACGCCGATTCCAGATCGGCTCGCTCGGTGCGACAGTCAGCTACAACAATATCCGAGGGGAAACAAGCCTAGGATTCGTATTCAGGCCTTCAGGTTCACGCGGGGATATCCCAATCGATTCATCGTGGGGCGGTTAACTCGTCTTGAACATCGTCAGTTGCGACTTGGTCACAATCTCACATGCAACCGGATGATCAACATCAATTCGGTACTCGCCTGAGAAACAACCGGTGCAGTAATGCTCGGGTGCTTGGTTCATCGCGCCGAGCATACCTTCAAGGCTGAGAAAGTGCAAAGAATCCACACCGAGATATTCACGGATATCTTCGACCGATCGGTTATGGGCAATGAGCTGGTCCCTGTTTGCGAAATCCACCCCAAAGAAACAAGGGTTTTTAATCGGTGGGCAAGAGATCCGCAGATGGATTTCCTTCGCGCCTGCTTCACGCAACTGGATCATTTTCTCACGGGTCGTTGTCCCTCGCACGATTGAATCATCAACGATGATGAGTCGTTTGTCTTTGACGATTTCAGAGATGACATTGAGTTTGAGTCGGACTGCTGCAGACCGTTCTTCTTGGGTTGGCTTGATGAATGTCCTGCCCACATACCGGTTGGGTACGATCCCCTCGCGATATGGGATATTCGATTCATATGCGTACCCATTGGCGGCGCTGCGTCCAGAGTCAGGCATCGGCATCACATAATCTGCATCAACGGGTGCTTCTTTGGCGATCTGTGCGCCGAATCGTTCACGCGAGATTTGTACATTTTGACCAAACACATTGGATGCAGGATTGGCAAAGTACACATGCTCAAAGACACATTGCGCGAGTGGTGCTGATGGGTTCGCGAATCGTCTGGAGGACACGCCTTCGTTGGAAAGTGTGACAATTTCGCCTGGTTCGACTTCACGGATATACCTGGCGCCGATGACATCGAGCGCGACGGTTTCGGATGCAACAACCGGTTTTCCGCTTGGGAGTTCTCCCAAAACCAAAGGCCTCCAACCCCAAGGGTCACGGGCAGCTTCGATACGATCGGGGAACAATAGAACAAGGGAGAACGCACCGAGAAGATTACGCAGCGTTGCAGCTACCGGATCGGGTGTGTCGCGTTGCTCGGGTGATGCGAGCAGATGGATGATGATTTCAGTATCTGAGGTTGTATGGAACAACCGACCAACGCGTGAGAGTTCATTGCGCCATGCGTCACCGTTGACGAGGTTGCCGTTATGTGCGATTGCAACCGGTCCGTCGAAGGTAGTCTCCACAAGCGGTTGAGCGTTGCATGACTTGGTTCCACCAGAGGTCGAGTATCGGTTGTGCCCGATCACACCATGATTCGCATTCGGTGTATCTGAGTGGTCATAAAGGTTTTCGAGTTTGGTGATTACCGTATTATCGAAGACATCGACCACGAGTCCTTGTCCAGTGTGCGCCTCGATGATATCGCCGTCGGTTACGGCGATCCCCGCAGCTTCTTGGCCTCGGTGCTGCTGGGCATAGAGCCCAAGATAGGTCTTACGGACCGCGTCGGGGTCATTCCAAATACCGATCACACCACATTTTTCGGTTGGTTGATCTGCATCTGTGTCGAAGTGTGAACTGCTTTGTTTGCAGGCACAGCGATCTGAACTAGGTGGATTCGATGAGACGGGAAGCGAAAAACTCGTCGACATAAAAAAGCTCCGAGAGGGGTTTTTATGAATCATCTGTGCAAGCAAACGAGTGTAGCGCGCTGAGTAAAACGATGCGGATTCGATGCTTAGAAGGCGTCAATATTTTCAACCCGTTTGCACAATCCTTCATCTGCTCCGCGCCCAAGAAAGGTCTGGATCGCATCAAGACCAACTTCACCCATATCGAGGGTCAATCCAGAGACATACATCGCAAGGTACCGATCAACGAGCTTGGGATCGTCCCATTCAGTACGATCACCCTTGTTGAGCTGCAAATACAGACGCGAGGCGTCGCCCATCTCTACACAGCACTGTACAGAAGCATTGAGGATGTCCGCGAGTTCTTGGCAGGTTCCTTTGCCGAATCGGGTGTCAAGATCTCGTCTGAACACATTGAGTCCCAAAGGCAACGGCTTGCCCGTTTCCCCATTCCACCATTTCCCCATGTCCCCGATTTCACGCAATCCAAGTTCGGGATAGGTGAGCTGTGCTTCGTGAATCAATAGTCCTGCCTGGACCTGTCCATCTGCGACCGCTCTTGGGATATCGGAGAACAGAAGCTCTTTGTGTGTGAACGATCCGATTGCCATCCGGAGTCCCATGTACGCAGAGGTGTTTGTACCCGGTATGCCGATGATCGCGTCGGAATCTTTGAGATCATGTATGGTCTGGTATGGAGAGTCTTGTGCGACGACGAGTCGTGGGCCGTAGTTTTCACCGAAGGAACCACCCGACTTGGTCATCGCATAACGATCTGCTATTGCGGGATAGGTGGCACACGAGATCGCGGTAATGTCATAGCAGGAATCTGATGATTCTCCCCCAATGACAAGCTTGTTGAGTTCTTCGACATCACGAGCAAGCAGATTGAACTTGAACCGGCCCGTGTCAACCTGAGGATTGCCCAGTTGACCTTCGTATGGAGTCCCGTCGGGATACCGAACGCCAACGAGAGGCCACCACATCACGAGATCATCAGAGTCTGGTGAATGGGCAAGATTGAGCGTGATTGTTGAGGTGGTTGGCATGCCAAAGGATAGGACTGTTGCAAGCAGTTTGAACTAATAGATCGTCAGGGATGAATCAATCTTCTCTGCCCACCAGTTAATCCCACCTGCGACCGAGCGGGCACCATCGAGCCCTTGTTTCTGGAGATAGATTGTGACATCCAATGAGCGTTTCCCGCTTCGACACAGGACCGCGATGGTCGTGTCTTCATCGACATCGAGTTCATTGATTCGACTTGGGATATCTCCCATCGGGATATGGAGGGCGCCGTCGATGGATGAAACTTCCAGTTCGTGTTTTTCACGGATGTCGATCAGCAAAAAAGGCGTCTCTCCTGCATCCTGATGGAGCAAAGCGGTTTGGGGAGCAGATATTTCAAGCGCTGGTTGAAAGTCCCATCGTGGTGGATTTGAATCTGGTGTGGGTTGATCAGTGTTCATGTGGTGTGTCCTCTTCTGGTGCGGGTGTTGCAGCCGGGAACCCTGTAGACCAGGTGTTGGATGCGGTCCGTTTCCAGTTTTCGTGTGGAGAAAAAACAGGTTTATCGATATCCCCAGTGATGGTCATGTAAGCGATCGCGAATGGTGTTCCGATGAACGATCGTCCGAACTGTATGAATGCGTAAAACACATCCCCAACCCAAGGCGTGGTCTGAGGATCGAGTGCGTCATTGATCGTTGGGTATCGGCCATAAATTCTTGGTGATGCTCTTCGATTTGGGGTTGAAGGGATGACCATTTCAAAGGTATGCACTACGCCATCGAGGGGGGCGATGTACTGTGTGGTTTTCCACGATGTCCTCGGTCTGGACACAGAGTTAAGCAACTGGGGATTATGATTTATTGTTGGTGTGGTATGTATAGCTTGAAAAGTAGGCGGGGTGAATTGGCCACCGAGGGTGATGCGATCATTGAGAGGCTGGGTGCACCCACTAAGTACAAGCATCGTGATGAAGATGGGGATCATGAACATTCGCATGAGAGCATGATACGCAGCGAAAGCCGGGCGAATCGTCCGCTCGGGGACTATGCTTTGGGTGTAGATGGCAAAGCGAAAGAACAACAAGAAGTCCAAACAGGGACCCCCGAGCTACAACAATCGGCGGGCGCTGTACGATTATTTCATCGTGGACACGATCGAAGTGGGGATTGTGCTTGAAGGATCCGAAGTCAAAGCGATCCGCGAGGGCAGCTGTTCCCTGAAAGAAGGGTACATCACGGTTGATCTTCAACCCCCTCGATTAACGCTCCATCAGGTGGATATCGGGATCTATCAACCCGCTGGTGCGCTCAATCATGTTCCAAAACGGGACCGGATTTTGCTCGCGAAGAAGAAAGAAGTCATCAACCTCGCGCGCGAGGTTGACCAGAAAGGCGTGACGCTTGTGCCTTTGGAGTTGTACTTCTCACGCGGGTATGCGAAAGTGAAACTCGCAGTTGCCAAGGGAAAAGCTACCCATGACAAGCGAAAAGCGATCGCTGATCGGGAGAATCAACGCGATCTCCAACGGGCAATGTCCAAATATTCAAACTGAGCGATGACGAGTAAGCAATTAAAAAAGCCCGTTGAGTTCAACGGGCTCATTGTGATTCTGTTATTCGAAAATCAGATGCCTGCAACCTTTGTTGTCTTTGCCATCGAGAGCATGAGTCTGGCACGTTCTTTTTCACGGGTGACGCGTTCGACTGCTTCGAGCTTGTTTGGTGCGTCTTCTGGAACGATGCGTGCTTCTGCTTCTGCGAGTTGTGCCTTTGCATCAGATTCGATGATCTGTTCCGCAGCAATCGCGAACTCTGCAAGGATCACGAGCTCATTGTTGCTCATTTCTAGGAATCCGCCTTCGACGAGGAACTCGCGTGAGCCAGACCCGTTCGAGGCTGGGAAGTCAAGACGGAGCTTTCCGAGTCCCAAGCGTGAGACGAGCGAAGCGCCGCCGTGCTGGAAACCGATCAAGCCATCCCATGCGGGGACTGACGCGTATTCGACTTGCTCATTGAGCAGTTCTTCGCTTGGTGTCACCAATCGGCAAGTGAGGGTATTGTCTGCCAAAGCTCGATCCTTCCGTTATCCCCGCGGCTGATGATCATGACGCATCCGTATGCGACTCGTTGAAAGCGGGGGAGAATGATAGCCTGATCGATCCCAAAGATCAGGTCGATTTGTCGGACATGTTTTGCTCGATTCGGTGTAACGAATCGCGGATGTCAGTCAGGAGTTCGGCGGTGTCCGAACCCGTGAGAGCTGGTTCTGGTGCAGATTGAGCAGCAGGAGCAATCGCGGTCGGGGATCCAGCATTTACCCGATCTCGTTGCTCAAGGACTGCTTTTCGGAACTCTTTGGTTTCAACGATTCCGATCAAGTTGACCAATGCACCTCCGGTTGGTGAGGATTGTCCCGCGGTTTCTACTTTGAATCCGTGGATACCGAAATACCGCATTACAGGACCTTGAAAGAGTTGGAGATCAGTGATTTTCTCAAGCGGAATCGTTGATTCGGTCTTATTGAGAATGCCTTTTTTAATGTCCAAAGTCCGTTCTGTCAGGGTACAGCTCATATTCTCGAGGACTTTGCCGACAAAGAAGTTCGCGATAATCGCATAGATGATCGCGAGTGGAATTGTGACAATGAGCAAAACGAGCACAAAGACAGGCTGCCAAATCCAGTAGGACTTCACTTTGGGATCGAACGCTGCTTCACGGAGGATGGATGATTCAGTCATACCCGTATTGTACCCATTTTTAGACCGATACGAGGCTAGGCTTTGTCATGAATCGGCGAGAATATATGGTCATCTTGATGCTGATATTGATCTGTATTGCTATTGCGATGTTTCGATTGATGGTGGGGAGCCATGGATTTGGATTTTCGGATAATCATCAAGTGATGGATCTGCGATTCAATCGGGTTGCAGTTGGTGGAGTAGTTGGAGCATCCCTCGGGCTTGCAGGTGCATTCTTACAATCACTATTACGGAACCCATTAGCATCACCGGATTTGATGGGCCTAAGCGCTGGCGCAGGGTTCGCGGTGACCCTGACAACTTGGATCAATGGTGCCGCGATCGGCGCTTCGATGGCCGCAGTCCCCGCATTGGCAGGTGCGATCGTGGTTCTTGCGTTGGTCTGGGTTTTGAGTCAACGCAGAGGGATGATCGAACCCGTGATGATGATTCTGATCGGGGTGATTATTTCGGTGATCCTTGGCGCTGCGACGATGCTTGTTGCCTCGATGATGACCGACAAAGGATACTCGATCTCTCGATGGATGATGGGGGGGGTGCGTGAAGACATCGAAAACCCAGTCGTATGGATATCGACAGGTGTCCTCCTGCTCGCAGTTGTTTGGGGATTCTTTGCGTCAAGAGCATTCGACGCGATGGCGCTCTCAGAGGATGAAGCAAAGTCCGTCGGGGTTCATGTCGGGATAGTCCGATTGGGACAACTGCTTGGCGCAGGTGCGCTCACCGCGATGAGCATTGTCCTCGCGGGTCCGATCGGATTTGTTGGTCTGGTCTGTCCGCACATCGTACGGGTGCTCGCGGGACCTTCTCATCGAACGCTGGTGATTGGCTCTGCACTTTGCGGCTTCGCCTTAGTGGTCGGAGCAGATACCTTTGTGCGCCTCGTCGCGACAGATGCAGGACGCATCCCAATCGGAGTGGTCACTTCACTGGTTGGGGGACCGGTGTTTTTGGTCATGTTATTGCGTCAACGCCGGGGGCACTGACTCGATTTATGCGTTGAAATACCGAGCTTCTGGGTGATGAGCAACAATGGCGCTGGTGGATTGTTCCGGGTCGATCTGGTGATTCTCGGTGAGTGTACACCCAATCCGAGTCGGCTCGAGGAGCTTCCAAAGTGTCTCATGGGCGCTCAGATCCGGACACGCAGGGTATCCAAAAGAATAACGCGATCCCTGATAGCTTTGCTTGAAAAGATTGGTGATCTCTGGCGCATCATGGTGTCCGAATCCAAGCTCGGTGCGGATCCGTTTGTGCCAGTACTCTGCGAGTCCTTCCGCTGCTTCGACTCCGATACCGTGCCAGTACAAATACTCTTGGTACTTGTCCGCAGCGAACAGCGCCTGGGTGTGCTCGGTGATGGCATGTCCCATCGTGACGCACATCATTGCAATGACATCCCGTGATCCGATCGCGTCACATTCGTCTTGATCTTTGTAGTAATCCGCGATGCAGAGATACTTGTTGTTGCTTTGACGAGGGAAGTCCAAGCGTTCAATCTCTTGGTTGTGATCTTCAGGGTCATAGATGATTAATGAGTTATTGTCTGAGCTGCAAGGGAAGTACCCATACACAACCTGAGGCTGGAGTATAGGTTCGTTCAGACACCGATCGCAGAGTTCCTTAAACTTCGGGCGCGCAAGCTCATCGAGCATCTGTTCATACTGTGCTTTGGTCCGTGATCCGCGTTTGAGCTGCCATTGCACCGCGAAGAGTGCGGTAGGATTGATATACGCAAAGATATCCCGGAGATTGAGTTTGTCGATGACAGCGGTGCCCCAGAATGGTGGGGTTGGGACAGCGATTGACCGATCGACCTGGGATCGGGTGAGCGTTGCGGTTGATGTCGGGATTGCGGTATCTCCCGATTCGAACTTTTTCACTGATGCTTTTCGGCTTTTTTGCCGCTCATCGGCTGCGGATTGAAGCAGCTGCGTATCTCCATTCATGATCGCCTTCATGGTGTCTAAACCATCGAACGCATCTTTGGCATAAAGCAAATCCCCTTCGTAAACCGATCGCAAATGCCCCTCAGCATAGGAGCGGGTCAGTGCCGCGCCCCCGAGGATCACAGGGGTCTGGATGCCTTTGGCATTGAGTTCGCGGAGGTTGTCCTCCATGACATTCACCGATTTGACAAGTAATCCAGAGAGTCCGATCGCGTCCGCGTTGGTGTCTTCAAACGCTTTGAGAATTTGATCGATTGTTTGTTTAATCCCGATGTTGTGGACAGTGTACCCATTGTTTGTCAGGAGAATATCAACTAGATTTTTACCGATATCATGCACATCGCCCTTCACGGTTGCAAGCACGATTGAGCCTTTGGACTGCGTATTTGTTTTATCCATGAACGGTTCGAGCAATGCAACCGCGGACTTCATGACTTGGGCGCTTTGTAGAACAAACGGGAGTTGCATCTGACCAGAACCGAAGAGTTCGCCAACGGTTTTCATGCCATCAAGAAGATGGTCGTTGATAATATCGAGAGGCGAATACAGTTCGCGTGCTTCTTCGAGCGATTCGGTGAGGTATGCTGATTCGCCGTCGATGATGTGTTGACGGAGGCGCTCGTTGAGTGGAAGATCTGTGATGGATATCGATGTTGATTCTTCAGATTCATCGAGAAAGAGATCGATGAGTGCTTCGAGCGGATCATAACCCTTGTCAGTAATACCTTCAGGTAGGCCGGTCCCCCCGACAGATTCATGCCGACGATCATAGATCAGATCGAGTGCAGCAGTTTTCTGTTCCTCGGGGATCCGATTCAATGGGGTTATCTTTGATGCGTGCACAATCGCGCTGCTCATTCCAACTTGTGAGAGCTCGTGGAGGAATACCGCATTGATGATTGTTCGTGCGACGGGTTTGAGTCCGAATGATACATTGGATAACCCGCAGGTAAGTTGGACATTAGGGAATGCTTGTGCGATTCGCTTAGTGCCTTCAATCAATGCATGAGCGCTTCGACGATCGGATTCAAGACCGGTTGAGATCGGAAGGACAAGCGGGTCGATGAATATGTCAGACTCATTGAGTCCCAGCGAGGTCGCGCGTTTGATTGCCCGATCTGCGATTTCCAGCTTGCGGTCTGCGGTGCGTGCCATCGCTTCTTCGGGGTCTTCGTCAATTGTCCCGATCACCAGCGCCGCGCCGTAAGTGATTGCGAGTTGACAGAACTGATCGAACCGGTCTTGTCCGTCTTCGAAGTTTGCAGAGTTGATGATGCACTTGCCGCCTGCTGCTTGTAGACCCGCTCGGATGGTGTCTAGAGAGGTTGAGTCGAGCATGAGGGGAGCATCTGCATGTTGAACCAGACGCGAGATGACTTCATGCATGTCGGTTGGTCCATCGCGTCCAGCAACATCAACATTGACATCAAGCACATGCGAACCATCCTTGATTTGCTTTTTAGCGAGTGAACTGATGCCTTCGAAATCTTGTTCTTCGAGTAATCTTTTGAACGCACGAGAACCGGAGGAGTTGCACCGTTCACCGACGATCAATATCGAAGCGTCCTGGCGATACTCAACCGCAGAATAGAGTGAAGCGCACGATGGGGTGTTGGCTGTCGATGGACGAGTACCAATCGGCGTGTTATCTACAAGCTTTGCGAGGTAGGCAATATGTTCAGGTGTGGTGCCACAACATCCCCCGACGGCATTGATGAGTCCCTCATTCAAGAAGACCTTCATCGCATCTTGGAATCCTTGCGAAGTGAGCGGATAAAGGGTTTCACCTTTAACCAGTGCAGGCAAACCCGCATTGGGCATCACGGTTATGATCCGATCCCATTTTGACGCGAGTGTACGAACAGTGGAAACCATCTCTACTGGTCCAGTTGCGCAGTTGAGCCCAAGCGACGCGATCGGTAAGGGCCGGAGTGATTCGATTGCTGCTTCGATTGAACTCCCGATGAGCATGGTTCCGGTTTGTTCGATCGTGATCGAAATCATGATTGGGATCAGGTCCGGATCACGATCGAGTTGCACTGAGGCTTGCCGGATCCCGGCGACTGCTGCTTTGATTTGAAGAAGATCTTGGCATGTCTCGAGTAAAACAGCATCAACACCGCCGGTGATCAATCCGCGGGCAGCATCTGCATACGAATCCCTCATGTCATCGAATGAAATTTGCCCCAGAGTGATGAGTTTGGTACCTGGTCCCAGTGATCCTGCAACGAACCGAGGTTTATCAGGAGTTGAAAACTTATCAGCTGCTTTGCGTGCGATCGAGGCGCCCGCGTGAGCAATCTCCTGCGCGCGATGAGCAATATCGAACTCACCCAAGGTATGCGCAGCGGCACCAAAGGTGTTCGTCGTCACCACATCTGCGCCAGCTTCAAAATAGTTGGAGTGGATTTCTTCGATAATGTCAGGTCGCGTGATGCAGAGCACATCAGGGCAGTTCTCACAACCCATGTAATCTGTCTCAATCCCGAGTTCATAGTTCTGCGTTTGCGTGCCCATCGCACCGTCCCAGATGAGTACAGTGTGATTGAGTCGTTCTATCAGCGATACTTGGGTATGGGTAGACATGCATTGAGTATATCCGTATATGTGGATAAAGGAATGAAGCCTGCCGCAATATATAAAAAAACGGGCCTCGAAAGGTCCGCTGGGGTATTTGATAGATTAATCAATCTGAGTTATTCAGATTATGGACAACCAGCGTTGAACGCTGTGAGGAATGCGGAGACATCGAAGAAGTTGAATGTGCCATCTCCTGTGAAATCTGCTGATGGATCTTGGCTATTGAAAGCGGTCAAGAATGCAGAGATGTCAAAGAAGTTGAGATCACCTTCGCCTGTGAAGTCTGCGGGGCACTCATCGACCATTGGGTCTTCACATGATTGCCCGCTCACAAGGACCGCATCCACGGCAGCTTCGATCACTGAGCCTGTCCCCGCATCATCAGCGATGAATCGGATACGGACTTGATCCGTAACAGCAACGAAGTCTGCAACACGGAACTCAACATTGAACCATCCACCGGATGATTGTGGTGTGCTTGGACCAACAGTTTCAAGGGTTTGCCATGATCCACCATTGTTGTTGGAAATCTCAACAGTGAAGATGTCAGCACCCGGTGATCCACCAGTTCCTGAACCAGTATTGTCATACCATCGGCTATACGAAACCATTGCTTCTGGATTGTCGGCAAGTTCGAATACAGGTGAAGTCAAGATGGTTTCTCCACCATCAACATCTGTATTGCCAGCAGCATTCCCGGTCAGATATGCTTGCCCTGAACCATCTGCATCGGTTGATGGATCACCACGATCTGCATCACCCGCAGGGACTCCTCGTTCCCATTCACCAGATGCGGTGCCTGAGACAGGACCTGAGACTGTCCATCCCATGTTTGTTTCAAAGTCATCATCAAGGGTGATGAGTACTTCACCAACAAATGCTGTTAATGGAGCTGAAGCGCCATCTTCAGGGAATGTGATTGTGCCGCCAACATCGCCTTCTGCTTCAACATAAAACTCAACGGTATCGTCACAGTCTGCTGAAGGGATAGTCGCGGTATAACTATCACCGCCGTTGAAGGTCAAAGGAGAGCTGGTGAATGCACTACCATTGATTGAGACAAAGAGATTCTCTGTGCCTGGTACAACGGTATCTTCACGCGGATCGATGGTAACATCGAACTCATTGGGAACACCAGGTGCGATTGATACCGGAGCATCCGCAGCAATTGTTGGGACAAGGAATGGGATGTCTGTAATCAGAGCGCTCAGGAGGTATCGCTGAACATTATTGATACTTGTTGCACCGTCGATCACAAAGTAGTAATCGCCGGCGGTTTGAGCATCGAAAATTAATGTCTCACCGGATCCTGTACCAGTTTCATTCACAGTAACCAGCGTGTTTCCACCTGAATCTTGGACAACAATCCGTAGATTTTGGATCGAGTTGTAATCGGTGAGTGTGCCAGTGTTACATGCCTGGGTCTGTGTACCTTGCAGATACTCATCCGCGTTTGGAGTGACACCAAAGTTTACTCTTGATGGTTCTGAGAGGGTAATTCGGTAGAAATCATCATCCGAGTTATCATCAACACCAACATTGTTCATGTTGACAAATCCACCGACTGGCAGGGTTCCCAAATCTGTTGCCTGTGCAATGTTGTCGTTGGGTTCTGCGATGTCACCATAGTGACGAATCCCGTTGAGAATATCATCGAGCTGTGGTCCGTCATACGCAGTTGAGATGAATGGTTCCATCAGTTTCTCACCGACAGCTGGGCACACATGGAGCATGCCAAGTCCGTGTCCGTGCTCGTGAGCAGTAACATTTCGGAATCGGAGTGAGTCGCTTGTTGTATTGTTATAGAAAGTATCGAACGCATCGAAAACCATATCGCCGTCTTGTGGGAAGTTGTTGTATGCAAGCACGCCGCCGTTGCCGTCATTCTGAAAATCGAATGCAGCGATTCGGACATCACCACGCACACCGAGTTGTCCGCTTCCGCCGTTAAGATTCGAACCATCATCGTTTGGTTCGTATACATAGCTCAATCCGGTGAGTTCTGCCCACCGATCGAAGACGCGGGTGAATAGGTTTTGCCATGTGGCCGGGGATCCATAAATCCCATTGAGCCAAGCAAACAGGGCAGAGTTGCCTGATCCTAAACCAATTCCCAAGTTGGGAACAAATGTGCCATCGGGGACATACGAGTAGGTAATCGTTGTTGGAGTGCCTTGTGAAAGCCCGCCGCCGTCGGTTGCAGTTGAACTCCAGCGTGCATTTTGTTGGAATCGAGTTTGTAAAGGCAACTCAAGGAGTTGGTTCACCGCGTAGGCATACTCTGTATCTGTATCAGGCGAAAAACAGAGTTGTGGAACCACGATACCGCTATCAATGCTCTCAATGATCGAGTTGATGATGTTCCATTGCTGGTCGGTCAAACGCTTAGCGAGTTCATCAGAAATGACCATCTTGGAGTATTCTTGAGCAGTGATATCAAGTGGGATATCTTCATTGCGTTCAAACTCGAAGTTGAATGCTTCAAGATCGAAGTTTTCGGATCCGATTCCATCCGCTTTCGCGATGATGATTTTTTCTTCTTGAGTCAATGAGTTAAACATCCGGGATGCAACCTGCTGCATGAACAGTTCGTCTGGATGTGCGATAGCATCTGGGTAGTTGTTTAACACGGATGGGGTGTCCGCGCTGATCGCGTGACCAGCACACATGCCGATCGCCATTGCTAGCGAAAAATAGAGCTTAGTGTTTTTCATAAAAAGACCTTTGGTTGGGAAGATCATTTGATCTTCCAGATATTGTTACAATGCGTTCAAAAAAACAGACGGATGGTGTGTTTCAATAGAAAATCGTTGAAACGCACCAATCCGTCTGGGAACAATCGATTATGGGCAGCCTGCGCTGAATGCGTTGAGGAATGCCGAGACATCAAAGAAGTTGAACTGTCCATCGTTGGTGAAATCAGCGATTGGATCCATGCTTCCGAATGCGTTGAGGAACGCGGAGACATCGAAGAAGTTCAACACACCGTCACCAGTGAGATCTGCAGGACAGACGACAGGTGGGAGTGATTGGGTGATGAGGCTCGCGATATAACGCTGTACATTGTTCACCGAGGTAACTGGTGAAACGATGAGGTAATAATCGCCTGGAGCTTGTGATTCATAGACGATTGTTTCGCTGCCTCCGGTTCCTGTGTCATCTGCGGTCGCAACTGGTGTAACCAAATCTGATGCAGAATACAAGCGGACTTGGATGTCATTGATTGCGTTGTAGTTTATATTTGAACCCGAGTTACATGCCTGAGTCTGTGGGCCTGACTGGTATGTACTCGCATTCGGGGAAACCGCAAAGATAATGCGTGCACGCTCAGACAAAGTGAGTTTGAAGAAATCAAAGTCATTGTTGTCATCGAGACTGACTTCATTCACAGACGCGATACTCGATGCATCGTGGATTCCAAGATCAGTTGCATCCGCGATTGAGTCATTTGGTTCGAGTGGGTCACCGTAATGACGCTGCCCGTTGAGCTTGTCATCAAGCTGAGGCCCATCATAACCTGTCGAAACGAATGGCTCCATCAGTTTCGTGCCGATCGCCGGACACACATGCGCCATGCCGAGTCCGTGACCATGCTCATGAGCAATCACATTCCGGAGGCGAAGCGAGTTCCCCGCCGTGCTGTTGTAGAATGAGTCGAACGCATCAATCGCCATGTCGCCGTCGTTGGGGAAGAAGTTGTATGCGAGTACGCCGTTGTTTCCATCGAATGGGTAGTTGAACGCGGAGATACGAACATCGCCACGAACACCGAGCTGTCCTGAGCGTGAGCTCAGTGTTCGGCCATCATCGTTTTGCTCCCAGACATAGGAGAGTCCGGTGATTTCAGCCCAGCGATCGAATACGCCGTGGAAGAGTTCTTGCCAAACTGCAGTTGAACCGTATCTTCCATCGAGCCAGTTGAACAGCGTTGAGTTTCCTGATCCCAATCCGGTATTGGGAATGCTGGTTCCATCTGGAACAAATGAATATGTGATTGTGGTTGGATCACCCTGGTTCAGACCGGTACCGTCGGTTGCGGTGCCTGACCAACGGTTGCCTTGTTGGAATCGTGAGCCATCAGTGGAAACAAACTGATAATCGAGTAAATCGTTGACCATCATTGCATACTTAGGGTTCGTATCAGGAGCGAAGCAGAAAAATGGAACTTCTGTACCATCATCCATAACACTTGCGATGTTGTACAGGATGGTGAGTTCTTGTTCGCTGAGTTCATTCCGCATTTCGTCGCTCAAAAGCATTTCGAGGAACTCAGTCGCGGTAGATCCTTCGGGAACTGCACGGCGCTCGCGGGATTCATCTTGATCCCAAGTGAATCCTGAGAGATTCAACGCGTCTGATCCAATGCCACCGCTTTGAGCAATGACTTCTTTTTCGGCTGGGGTCAATGAGTTGATCATCGAGCGTGCAACATCTTGCATGTTGAGTTCGTGTTGGCTTGCGACGCCATCAGGGTATGTATTGGTTTGGGTGCCGAGTGCAGCGCCAGAAATCATCGTGAGCGATGTACAGGCTGCGGTGAGAAGAAGTTTGCGATTCATTGTGTTCCCTTTTTGAATGCTGCTCATCATTGAGCGACGATTGGAGCGATGCTTGGTATGCATACCACGAGCGAAGTTAAATCAGGAGTAGAAATGCGATCTGTAAAGAATCACATCACCACCTGAGTGATGAATACACCATCAGCCTGAACTGGTCCGAAAACTGTTGAGATCGGCAGTAAATCCGAAAAAACAGTGTTCTAGATCAGAACAAGCCCTGTGCGTAAGTTGGACGATGCCTGAAGTAGAGACCCGCAGGCGCCGAAATCGCTCAAAACATCCCAGAGCGCCCGGCAAAGACACCAATCTATACGCAAAGATTGGTCCTCTGGATGCATTAGTACCTGAACAGGGATAAATATCGAGCAAAAAAACGAAAAAGGCCCGAAGTAGGGGGTGTTTTCGCGAAATGGGACCTTGGAGTGCATGCTCAGAGCCCTGCATATTAAAATAGGGGGCTTGAGTGGAGAGATTCAGTGGATACAAAAAATCGCCCGATAACTCGAGCGATCATTGGATTGATTTGTGAGAAGTAGTTTACTTCTTTTTGGCCTGGAAGTAGTTGCCTGCGAACTTCTTCTGGAACTTCTCTACACGGCCTGCAGCATCAACAAACGCTGATTTGCCGGTAAAGAATGGGTGAGACCCCGACCAAACATCAACTTTGAGCTCTGGAACCGTAGCGCCGACGGTCATGACGACCTCGCCGTTGTAGTAGACTTTGCATGATGGGTAGTAAGTTGGGTGTGTATCGCTTTTCATGGTGTAAATCCTTGGGTGCCTCCGGTTTCCATCCGGAGGGGCATAAGGGTAGGCGGAGATCGTGGGGAGGTCAACGGGCAAGTGTGAATGTACTCGTTGGGGAAGATTCCACAAGCGGGTTTTAACTGATATTTGTATGCAGTGGTTCCGTAAATCGAGGTGCTCTTGTATCAGGATCGTATGTGAAGTCCGTAAAAAATACATATGTTCCAATAATACTGTTTACATGATACTGTTTTGGAGTACCATAGAGCTTGCGCATACGGAGAAATCGGTTTTAAGTTCAGTAGATGGCAAGAGTTCCTTCACTGAGCGAGGTGCAGTTTGTTATGGGTTGTTTAGGTACAACCAATATAACTTGTGAGGGTGTACTTTGTCGATGTGTAGTCGATTGGGGGTACATTTTTCTATCCAAAGAAAGGGATAAAAAATGAAGAATATAACTACAATTGCTGGGCTCGCTTTAGCGGTGACCGCGATGACCGCGTCGGCGGATCATCTTTTGGAAGTCGACTTGTCAGTCGCGAATCAAATCACCATCATGGCGACAAGTGGAGTCTCAGCTGTCTCTGCATCTGGCGGAGATACAACCGGTGTGTACTTGGAGAACTTCTTCAATGTTGTCGGAACAAACCCGGTAGAAACCCTTCTGTCAGGTAATCTCACCAACGCTGAGAACCCTTCCGATGGCACTCCAAATCTCTTCCGGGCTGGATTAGGTTCAGATATGGGATTGAATATCTGGTCGTTCTCATCTGATATCACTGTGACATTCACTGCTGGTTCATTGGCATTTACTGGTTCAGCAACTTGGGGCTTGAGTGCTTCCGAATATGCTGATTTTCTTACTGGAAATAGCAGTGGCGATCTCTACTTCCCAGCAGATGATTCCGGTGACCTTGCAGGTGCTGAGCGTCTCGGAACATGGGCGGTCGTTCCTGCTCCAAGTTCAATGGCACTGCTCGGTCTCGGTGGATTGGTGTGCACACGCCGTCGTCGCTAAATCATCCTCAACGATTGATGACACTCGGTATGTAAAAGCACGACTGAGTGAATAACTCGATATCTAACCGCACGGACTATTTACAGTTTGTGCGGTTTTTTTATATTTAGATTCACATTGCGGGTATACCCATTTTAATGACCCGCAAGGATGTAGTGCCATGGCGGTTTTCTCTCAGTTGATTGGTTGGGAGCGCCTATCTCCCGTTCGTTTCTGGACTTCCTACATTTTCGTGCCTAACCTTGACACCCTCGCGGCCTATCGGGATCGTGGGGTTATCACGCCGGTACTCGACGGGCACGCGCATTCGCGGCCGATGACATTCCGGATTTTCACGGGACCCCGATACCCGTAAAACCACATCCGGAATACGAGACCGGCCACCGAAAAGAATACAACATATGAAGTTTTCAGAACTGAAGCTCTCAGAGCCCATCGTTCGTGCTGTCGCTGACAAAGGTTACGACACGCCCTCACCAATCCAAGCTCAAGCAATTCCTGTCGCGCTCGAAGGGCGTGACATCCTTGGTTGTGCACAAACCGGCACCGGTAAAACCTGTGCCTTTGCACTCCCAGTTTTGCAGCGTTTGTCCGATACAAAGGCAGACCACAGCAACGCAAAGCGCAAAGGTAGCGGCCACGGCCGGGCACCTCGCGCATTGGTACTCTGTCCAACACGCGAACTGGCGATGCAGATCTTTGATAGCTTTGTCGATTACGGCAAGCATCTTAAGCTCCGACACACCGTCGTGTTTGGTGGCGTAAGCCAAGGCAAGCAGGTCCGTGACCTTCGCGCTGGGATAGATGTCCTCGTTGCGACCCCGGGTCGTTTGCTCGACCTGATCAACCAGGGTCACATTGATCTGAGCAAGATCGAAGTATTGGTCTTGGATGAAGCAGACCGGATGCTCGACATGGGATTCATCGTTGATATCCGCAAGGTTGTGAACATGATCTCACCAGAAGCGCAGACATTGTTCTTCTCTGCAACCGTATCACGCGAGATCCGCAAGCTCGCGGATTCTATTCTCGATCAGCCTGTCACTATCGAGACTGTGACCGAATCAACAACCGCAGATTCAATCGCTCAGCGTATTTACATGGTTGACAAGGACAACAAGCCCGATCTTCTTGTACGGATGTTGACTGAAGAAGTTATTACCCGTTCGCTCATCTTCTCTCGTACCAAATACGGTGCGGATAAACTGGTTAAGATGCTCCGTCGATCAAAGATCGAGGCAGAAGCAATCCACGGCGACAAATCACAAAACGCACGCACCCGTGCAATGCGCCGGTTTAAATCAGGTTCAACCAAGGTGCTCATCGCAACCGATATCGCATCACGCGGGATTGATGTCGACAACATCTCGCATGTGTTTAACTACGACATGCCGATCGACCCGGAGACTTATGTCCACCGGATCGGACGGACCGCTCGTGCGGGCGCATCGGGGATCGCGATTTCATTCTGTGCACATGATGAGATCAGCAAGTACCGTTCAATTGAGCGTCGCTCAAAGATCACCATCGAAGTCGGCGAAGATTACGAAGAACTGACTTTCGATGCACCGCCACCTTCAAGACGCTCACACTCCGACAACCGTTCCGGCGGTCGATCCGGTGGTAGAGGTGGCAAATCATTCGGTGGTCGTGGCGGCGGCGGTGGCCGGTCACGCAATCCTCGCAATGGCGAACGAAGCTTCGGTGGAAACAGATCAGAACGATCAGAACGATCAGATCGTTCAGATCGTCCAGAAAGAACCGAGCGCTCAGATCGTCCGCGTGCACCACGCAACGAGCAGAGCAATAACCGTGTCGAACGCAGTAACGATCGCAAAAATCAGTACTCAATGGACGAAGCCCGCGGTGCTCGCAGAAACGCAAATGAGCAACAAAGAGAACGGTTCGATTCATCTGCACAAAACACTGAAGGTCGGATCGCTCGCAAAAAACCAATCAGTAAGCACAAAGGTTCATCCGATGGCAAGCCTGAAGTGAAGTTCGGTTCCGATTTCAAAGGCAAGTCAGACACCAAGCCTGCCGGCAAGAAAACTAAGCCAGGCAAGAAAAAAGTTGGTGCGAAGAAGTTTGGTAAGCGTGGCGCCGATCAAGATAACTGGAAACCAAAGAAGGGCGGCGGATACCCCCGCAACAAGCCCGGAACCGGTGTGCGTCAAGCCAGCAAAAAGACAGACACTGCAACTTCAAAATGATTTGAGTTGAATCCGATTCAAGATTTCAAAGGACAGCCAAATGGCTGTCCTTTTTAGTGCATCCTGATTTATCGATCTCGGCGTGGTCGGTAGTTGAGGAATGTATCGGTTGCTTGCCAGAGTGATTCGAGCCGGTCAATTCGTTTCCGCGCATAATCCCCGAGTTGATTGACAACTTGTGCGACGAGTAGTTCCGCAGCCATGACCGATGGGATCGAACTGTCAAATGGACCGACTGCAGGAATCTTGAGCTCGCACCATGTTTGGGTAAGCGCAGCGAGTGGGGAGAGCGGGCCGTCGGTTATCGCGACGATGTCTACGCCCAGTTCGGCGAGTGCCCGTGCGGTGGTGATCGAGTTTCGACGGTAACGAGCAAAGTCAAAGACCACCGCTGTATCACCGGGAGCTGCGCTACTCAGCTCGCGACCGGTCGAGTGCTCCACGACTAGATGCACATCGGGTCGGATCATCGCCAGGCCGCTGTGCAGGACATACGCGCCAGCCATTGAAGTTTCACCGGAGAGAATCCAAATATTTTTTCCGTTGGCGATGGGGGTAGCAAGCGTGATGAGTCGCTGCTCAGTGAGCGCCCCTAGGCATTGATGAATCGAGTCTTCAATCGCTGCACGCGCTGGGGTTGTTGTAGTCTCCTGTTGACGAATTCGTTGGCTCGGACTCGAAAGTTGGAGCGATAACTCGCTTCGAATCGTGCTTTGCAGATCGGTATACCCATCAAAGCCAAGCTTGGTCGCAAATCTGACGATAGAAGGTCTACTGGTATTCGCGAGATCCGCAAGATCCGATACGGTTCCAAATGCGAGGATTGTTGGGTCTTCGAGTACCAGCTTTGCGATGCGTCGCTCGGTAGGGGTCAGCCGTTGGCTCGCCTGGGCGATTAAATCTTGTAGAGACATGCTGGCACTCCGGTGGTCAGTGTGTTACAATCCGATGCGATGAGTGTACGCCTAGTTACAAGGCGGTCATGACCTTTATCGTCAAATTATGGAGTCAGTTGATGCCTACCCCCGCGAAATATGTTCCAACCGCCAAAGAGCAGACCTATCTCGATACGGTCACCGATGTCCAGCACAAGCGTGAGATCATTAATGGGCTCGGTCCGTTTTTGAAGGCAACCGTTACTGAAGATTTACAAGATTTCTACAGTTCGGATGAACTTGTTCAGCTGAGCGTTCTCAAGAAGACTGATCGTGATGTTGAACAACGGATGCCCGTCAAAGTGACTCGTCACTTCGCAGAGCTTGCACGCCATAGTTTGCCGATTCAGAAACTTGTCAAGGCAAGTCCTGATGAAACACTCGACCTTGCCGGTTCAGAAGACCCGGGTAATCAAATGGATTACTCACCGGTTGAAGGTCTCCTCCATAAATATGAGATGGGCCTTATGTATGTGGTTTCCACATGCTCTGCGCATTGTCGGTTCTGTTATCGCGAAGAACTGATCGCACGCAAAGAAGTCGAACGAGCCGATGGGACAGTCGCCAAGAAGGGACTCGCAAAGATTCCTGAGATTGTGGGTTACATCCATGAGTTCAACAACGCGGTAAAAGCGAATGGCGGTCGTCATCCGGTTTGCGGCCGCGAGAAACTCCGTGAAATTCTGCTCTCCGGCGGTGACCCGATGGTGCTCAATAACGCCAAGCTTGCTGCATGGTTCTCTGCATTAGCAGAAGCAGGGATCGAGTCGATCCGTGTTGGCACGAAGGAAATGGCGTTCTATCCACAAAGGTTTGAAGAAACATTCTTCACGATGCTCGATGGGTTCCATGAAGCCTATCCAGAAGTCGGTATGCACTTTATGGTTCATTTTGAGCACCCAGACGAGTTCCTCGCGAAGGATGATACTGGTGAATATATCCGCGATGAGAAGGGGTTCTACGCTTGGGTACCAGAAACCGGCAGAGCGATGCGGGGCTTGCTCGAGCGTGGATGGATTACGGTCGAAAACCAGACCCCGATCATCAAGGACATCAATAACGATGTCGAAGCTCTCCGCATTATGCAGCGTGAGATGAAACGCGTTGGTGCGGACAATCATTACTTCTTCTGTGGCCGAGATATTGTCGCCTACAAAGCATTCAACATCCCCATCGAAGAGTCATGGCGAATCCTCAACGAATCGCAAAAAGGTTTGTCGGGTGTTGAAAACCATGCGCGTCTTTCGATTACGCATTACAAAGGCAAAACCGAAGTCGTTGCGGTGACCAACGAGCCAATCCCTGGACTCAAAGGCAGCGAGAACGGAGTCTTGATTTTCAAACTTCTTCGCAATGCTTCAACTGCACCAGATCGTGGCAAGGTCTGTATCGTTGGGCGCAATCCAGAGGCAGCATGGTTCGATGATTACGAAGATCGTGTGCTTTTCGATGAAGCTGGTTTGTTCGATTACTCTCGTGTAACGAAAGTCACTGAGTAATGATCAACAAACAAGTCGCCAGTGCTGCAGAAGCAGTCAAGGATGTGTTTGACGGTGCAACGATTATGATCGGCGGGTTCGGCGAAGCCGGCAGCCCGATCGAACTGATTCACGCGCTGATCGATCAGGGGGCGAAGAACCTCACAGTTGCCAGCAACAATACTGGGTCAGGTGAGGTCGGGCTCGCAGCGCTGCTCAAAGCAGAACGCGTATCCAAAATCATCTGTTCCTTCCCAAGAACAGCAAACTCGACGGTTTTTCCTGATTTGTATAACAATGGAAAAATTGAGCTTGAGCTCGTCCCTCAAGGGACACTTGCCGAGCGCATCCGCGCTGGTGGCGCAGGAATTCCTGCGTTCTATACACCCGCCGCAGTCGGTACACCATTGGCAGAGGGCAAAGAAACCCGATCATTCAATGGTCAGGACTACTTGATGGAGCACGGGCTTAAGGCTGACTTCGCATTCATCAAAGGGCGAGCTGCAGACACCCACGGCAACATCGTGTACAACAAAACCGCTCGCAACTTCGGGCCAATTATGGCGATGGCTGCCAAGGTTAGTATTGTGCAAGTGAACGAAGTTCTCGAGCCTGGGCAAATCGATCCTGAGATCGTCGTCACTCCTGGAATCTTTGTGAATCGTGTTGTTGAGATCGCAAACCCAGTGTATGAATCAGAACTGGTTGCAGCAGGAGTCTCCTACCCATGAGCGAGCACACTCAAACCGTCGGCAGATCCCGTGAAGAGATGGCAAGCCGACTCGCGCAAGACATCCCCAACGGGTCCTTTGTGAATCTCGGAATCGGGATCCCCGAACTCGTTGCACGGTTTGTCCCCGAAGGCAGAACACTCATCTATCACACAGAGAACGGGTTGCTCGGTATGGGACCATCACCTGAAGATGGAAAAGGTGATCCAGAACTGATCAATGCAGGTAAGCGCCAAGTAAGTGCAAACCCAGGATCAGCATTTTTCCATCATGCGGACAGCTTTTCAATGATCCGTGGCGGACATATTGATCTGTGCGTGCTTGGTGCGATGCAAGTTGCAAGTAACGGCGATCTCGCAAACTGGTCCACTGGTCAACCGGGTGCGATCCCCGCGGTTGGTGGCGCGATGGATCTCGTCGCAGGTGTCAAATCAGTCTATGTCATCACCCAGCACTGCACGAAGAACGGTGATCCAAAGCTCGTCGAACAATGCACCTTCCCCCTTACCGGGTTGGGGGTGATCTCACGAGTGTATACAGATCTTGCAGTGATCGATATCACGGATCAAGGGTTCCAACTCGTTGAGCTGAGCCCGGGTGTTGATTTTGAGTATGTCCAAGAACGAACAGGCGACAAGTTGTTGCCTATTTTAAAGAGTTAAATGGATTCGCGTTATGAACACACCAACCCAACTTAGTAAAAGCGCTGCACTCTACGAGCGAGCACTCAAGGTACTTCCAGGTGGCGTAAGCAGAAACACCGTGCTGCGCAATCCGCATCCGGCATACGCCGATTTTGGTGAAGGTTGCTGGTTGACTGATATTGAAGGGGTGAAGCGCCGCGACTTTGCTAATAACATGGCATCGCTTATTCACGGCCATGCAGATCCCGATACGGTCCATGCAGTCATCAAACAGGTTGGAAAAGGTTCCGCGTTCACGATGGCAACCGAGATTGAAGTGCAATACGCCGAACATCTTTGTAGTCGGAATCCAGGGTTCGAGAAAATCCGATTCGTGAACTCAGGCACCGAAGCGCTCATGGTTTCACTCAAAGCATCGCGTGCATTCACAGGACGAGCAAAGATCGCGAAAGTCGAAGGCGCCTATCACGGCGGGTACGACTATGCCGAGGTGAGTCAAGCGCCAAATCCCGATACATGGGGAGATATCGATCATCCCAAGAGCGTTCCACTTGCTCACGGCACACCAGAGTCTGCACTCAATGATGTGGTCATTATCCCATTCAACGATCCCGAGCGTGCGATCAAGATTCTCGATGAGCACGCAAATGAACTCGCATGTGTTCTGCTGGATCTGATGCCTCACCGTGTAGGACTGCGTCCTGCAGATCAAGAGTTTGTGACCGCGATTCGAGAGTGGACGACAAAGAATGGTGCACTACTTGTGCTCGATGAAGTGATCACATTCCGGACCGAGTTCGGCGGATTACAGACTCGATATGGGATTTGCGCTGATCTTACAGCGATGGGTAAAATGATCGGTGGAGGGTTCCCAATCGGTGCTGTTGCAGGGCGATCGGATGTGATGGATGTACTCAATCCTCGATCCAAAAAACTCCTGTTCCCACATTCAGGGACATTCTCTGCAAACCCAATCACTATGACTGCAGGCCTCGCTGCGATGAAACGGTTCGACATACAGACAGTTGCAAGACTCAATGAACTTGCCGAGCGTGCAATGAAAGGGATTGAAGACGCGATCCGTGAAACAGGGGCTGTTGCATGCGTAACTGGCGCGGGAACGATGTTCCGTGTGCATATGAAGGCGCAACCTCCTCAAAACTTCCGCGAGGCGTATCTGACCCCTGAAGAGAATGCTCGCCTCAATGCATTGCTTGAGCACATGTTCCAATCAGGGTTCGTGATGATCAACACCTGCACCGCAACGCTCTCTACACCGATGACCGAAAGCGATATTGATGCGCTTGTTGCGGCATACAAAGAGGGATTCGTTAAAATGGTTGCTGCGAACTGAGTTACGCACGATCAAAGATTGTCGCGAGTCCTTGCCCGACTCCAACGCAGAGCGCTGCGAGTCCGTGCTTGACATCAGTCCGTACCATTTCATGAATCAGAGTGGTTGCAATGCGAGCGCCGCTACATCCCAGTGGGTGTCCGATTGCGATCGCGCCGCCTTTGACATTGAGCTTTGATTGATCTATATCTAGCTCACGAGCACACGCGATTGACTGGGCTGCAAAGGCTTCATTGAGTTCGATCAGATCAATGTCTTTGAGTGTAAGGCCTGCACGGTGGAGTGCTTTCTGGATCGCAGGGACCGGACCAACACCCATATACGCAGGATCCACACCCGCCGCTGCGCTCATGCCAACGAATGCCAGGGGCGTGAGTCCAAGTTCTTTGGCTCTACTTTCCTCGACGAGCAACAACGCAGAGGCGCCATCGTTCACACCCGATGAGTTGCCTGCGGTTACTGTTCCCGCATCATCGTTGGCGAAGACAGGTCGGAGTGTACTCAGCTTTTCGAGCGTCATCTCCGGGCGTGGGTGCTCGTCTGTATGCACAACGACAGGGTTGCCCTTGCGTTGTGGGATTGAGATAGGCACTATCTCATCGGTAAACAATCCTTGTGCGTGTGCCGTTGCCCATTTCTGTTGACTCGATATCGCGAACTGATCTTGATCTTCACGCGATATGTTGTATTTGCGGGCAACATTCTCCGCAGTCTCACCCATCGGGAATGGATGATGAAGCTCGGAGAGTTTGGGATTGATAAATCGCCAACCGATGGAGGTATCGTACATCTCTTGTGAGCGACCGAACGCTGAATCAGATTTGCTCAGAACATACGGCGCTCTGCTCATTGATTCCACGCCGCCGGCGATGAAGATGTCGCCGTGATTCGCTTCGATCATCCGGGCTGCGATGTTGATCGCATCGAGCCCAGAAGCACAAAGCCGATTGACGGTTGATCCTGGTACTGTCTCTGGAAGACCCGCAAGTAACGCCGCCATCCTCGCAACATTTCGGTTATCTTCACCCGATTGGTTCGCGGCACCAAAGTAGACATCGTCAATGAGACCCGGATCAATCTTCGATCGCTCTACCACGGCACGAATCACGTGGGCAGCAAGATCGTCAGGTCGGATTGATGCCAAGGAACCGCCGTATCGACCGATCGGGGTACGCAACGCACAAACTACAGCAGCTCTTCTTTGCATACCTCATTATAGAACTCATACTCAGATTGGACCTCCAGAGTGCCCAGCTTCCATGAAGTTTCGACTACGATTATGGTATGAATGCAGAGACAGCAGAACTTATACCTGAAAGCCTGAGCGAGCTTTGGGACTTCTCAGATCAATCGACCAGCGGCAAACGATTTGTTCAGTTCCGTGAACGAGCAATCAACGATGGATTAATCGAACTCGCAGCTTTAGCAGAGACACAACTCGCTCGATCGTTGGGGTTAGACCGCAAGTTTGATGCAGGGTTCGCGATTCTTGATGAAGTTGATCAAAGGTACCCAGATCAGAGCGGAGAGCTTGCGGTGCGTGTACAACTCGAACGCGGCCGACTACTCAACTCATCAGGAAAACAAGTGCTTTCAATCCCGCTATTCACCGGTGCATGGGAGGAGTCACTCCGAGCGGGACTCGATGCGTTGGCGGTGGACGCAGCGCATATGCTCGGGATTGTACTCGACGGCGAAGTATGTATGGAGTGGAACGAAAAAGCTCTCAAAATCGCAATGACCTCATCACATCCTGCCGCCCAAAAATGGAAAGGTTCGTTGCTCAATAATATGGGTTGGGCATACCACAGCACAGGCAACTACACACGAGCAATGGAACTCTTTGAGCAAGCATTAGAGTTCAGGATTATTCAGGGAGCATCTTCACAAATCCGGATTGCAAGATGGAGCATCGGCAGATGTTTTCGTTCAATGGGACAACTAGATGTTGCAATCTCAGTACAACGCTCACTTGAAATGGATCCAGATGCAGATGGGTATGTCTTTGAAGAACTCGGTGAATGCCTCCAAGCGCAAGGCAATGTGCAAGAGGCAAAGCCTTATTTTGCCAAAGCCTACAGCATGCTTTCCCAAGATGCATGGTTTGTTGCCAATGAAACCGAGCGATTAGATCGGCTCAAAGTGTTAGGGCAATAAAAAACGCTCGAAGATCGAGCGTTGAGTGATAGAAAGTTCAATCGCGAATCAGAGCAGTGATTCTGGGTTCTGCAATGACTCAACGATTTCTGCGAGCGCCAATGCAGCGGTTGCACCATCGACTACGCGATGATCACATGCCAAGCTCAATGGCATGACTTTGCCAACCATCGCCTGACCGTCGCGGACGACCACGCCGTCGTATGCTTTACCGACGGCAAGGATCGCGACCTCAGGTGCATTGATCACCGGGGTTGCAAACTTGCCGGCGTGTGAACCAACATTCGAGATTGTGAATGTTGATCCCATGAGCTGATCACGCGGGATCGATCGATCCCGGGCACTCGCTGCGATACCTGAGATTGCTTGCGCGATCTCTACGATATTCATACGATCGGCATCACGGATTACAGGAACCATCAATCCATTCTCGGTATCAGTTGCGATCCCAAGGTTCACAGCTGCATACTGCACGATCTGCTCGTTTGCTTCATCGACGATTCCGTTCATCGCGCCGAAGTGACCTGCGAGTGCTTTGGAAACCGCTACACATACGAATGGCAAGAAACTGATCTTCACCCCGGTTTGTGCAGTGACTTCCTTGCGGAGTGCATCAATCGCGGTGACATCTGCCTCGTCCATTACTGTGAAGTGAACCGCGGTGTTGACTGATTCACGCAACCGATTCGCGATCGTTCGACGGATGCCCTTGAATGGGATGTACCCCTCTGCATGTCCAGGTTGAACAATGCTCTGCTGAGCAGGACTCGGGATCGGGCGATAAGCGCCCGGACCTTGATATCCTGGTGCGTAAGGCAAACCTTGTTGCTGAGGCGCCTGTTGCGGAATAGGTTGTGGGTAACCATACCCCGGAGGCGGTGGTGGAGGTGCATACCCATATGGGTACTGTGGAGGATACGGGTACGCCGGTGGTGGAGGTGCATATCCATACGCTTGCTGTTGCGGATATGCCGGTGGTTGCTGAATGTACTGCGCCGGTTGTGGTTGTTGCGGCGAGTAAGCCGGTGCAACCTGAGTCGTCGGTAGATTCAAAGGGCGACGCGTCTCGGCGGGTCGAGCAGCAGGCGCTGCTGGTGCTTGTGCTGCAGGTGCAGGAATACTCGGCGTGACTGCAGGCTTAGCAGGCGCTGAGCCATCAGCCGCATTGCGTACATCCTTTGCAGTTACTCGGCCACCGATTCCGGTGCCGGCGATGGAGTTGATGTCCACCCCCGCATCGCGTGCTTGACGACGCACCGCAGGTGATGCAAGCGCCTTGCCATCAGTTGAGGTCATTCCCGGCGTGTGATCGGACATCTGTCCAACAACCGAGCCCTGATCTTCTGGGCGATCTTCTTCTGCAGATGCACTCGGTGCTGCAGCGGGTGTCGGTGCATCATCGGGACCACCTTCGTAGGTTACGAACGGCGCGCCGACCTTAATCGTGTCGCCGTCGTTGCCGTGGAGCGTTTTGATGGTGCCCGCGCGAGGTGATGGAACCTCGACAAGCGCCTTGTCGGTCTCCATTTCCGCGATCACTTCAAGCTCGCCGACTGTGTCGCCTTCTTTGACCGTCCACTTGATGAGCTCGGCTTCTTCAAGCCCTTCGCCAAGGTCGGGGAGGATAAAGATGTTCGGATCTGATGATACTTTGCCAGCCATATGTTTATTCCTTCACACAAGTAGAGTGATGGGGGGTGTCTATTTTTTTAGTACGCCAAGCATTCCGTGATGCCCTGCAAGATCCGTGGTGCCTCGGGGAGGTACTCGTGTTCAAGCTTGTAATAAGGCATGATCGTATCGAACCCTGCGACGCGTTGGACGGGTGCTTCAAGGTTGAGGAAGCATTCTTCCATCACCCGTGCAGCGATCTCAGCACCCAACCCACAGGTCAAGGGTGCTTCGTGTGCAACCACACAACGCCCGGTTTTACTGACGGATTCTGCGATCGTGTCAATATCAAACGGGTAGATCGAACGCAGGTCGATCAACTCAACCGAGACATCCTCAGGCAAGTTGTCGATTGCTTCGAGTGCCTGGAACATGGTTGCGCCCCAAGTGACGACGGTCAGGTCATCGCCCTCGGAAACCACCTTGGCTTGCCCGATCGGGATCGTGTAATGCTCGTCAGGAACTTCTTCTTTAAATGTACGATATACACGCTTGGGTTCGAAGAAGATCACCGGGTCAGGATCAGCGATCGCACTGTTGAGCAATCCCTTCGCATCGTAAGGCGTGCAAGGCATCACAACCTTCACACCAGGGGAATGTGCATAGATTGATTCAGGTGAATCCGAATGGAGTTCGGGTGCATGGATGCCGCCGCCAACTGGAACGCGGACCGTCATCGGTACCGTGACTGCGCCGCGTGTTCGTGTTCGCATGCGTGCCGCGTGATTCACAAGTTGGTCATACGCAGGGCCGAGGAATCCCTCGAACTGGATCTCAGGGATCGACTTCATTCCCGCGATCGCAAGACCGATCGCGGTCCCCATAATACCAGATTCATCGAGTGGCGTATCGACGACACGATCCTTGCCGTGCTTTGCTTGGAGTCCATCAGTGGCGCGAAAGACGCCGCCATTGAGTCCGATGTCCTCCCCGAGCATGATGATGTCCTTGTCCGCAGCGAGTGCTTGGTCAAGGGTCGAAGTGATTGCTCCGACGAGTGTTTGTACTGCCATGTCAATTCTCCTCATGCAGGTCGCATGTGGTGTGTGTTCGAAAGTCGTTTATGCGTTCTGATGCTGTGCTTTAAGACCGATCTGCGACGGATTTCGTCCGATCGAAGTTGTCCGCATCGTGTCGCGTTGTCTCTTAAGATCCTCAGGGAGCTCGGCAAACATGTAGTTGAAGAAATCAGACTTGTCCGGCGCAGGCACCGAGATCGCGGCCTCAATGACCTCTTTGACGATGGTCTCGGCGCGTGTGTCGAGTTCTTCTTGTTTCTTTTCGTCCCAGACACCAACCGATTCCATGTACTTGCGTGTACGAATCAATGGATCGCGCTCGACCCATTCTTCGAGCTCCTTGGGATCACGGTATCGACTCGCATCGTCCGCGGTCGTGTGATCCGCGAGGCGATAAGTCACGCCTTCAATAAACGATGGACCTCCGCCTTCGATTGCACGCTTGCGTGCATCCTGGGTTGCTTTGTACACCGCGAAGATATCGTTGCCATCAACACGAATCGTCGGCATGTCATACGCGATCGCTTTTTGAGCAACCGTCGCCGAGTTCATCTGTTGTTCGCGTGGAAGTGAAATCGCCCATGAGTTATTCTGGCAATAGAAGATCGTGGGGACCTGCATCACCGATGCGAAGTTCATCGCATTATGGAAGTCGCCCTCAGAGGTTGCACCATCACCAAAGTAGGTGATGACCGCTGCGTTCTCTTGCTTGCGTTGTTTCATTGCCCATGCAATGCCCGTTGCGTGGAGCATGTGCGTCCCGATGGGGACCGAAAGTGGGGTGATGTTGACACCTTTGGGGAACTGCGATCCGCGTTCATCGCCCATCCAGTATTGGATGACCATATGCATCGGCATGCCGTGCATGAACAACGCCGCGTTCTCCCGGTACGAAGGGACAAGCCAGTCGTTTCCCTTGACCATCGCCAGCGCCGAACCAACAGCGTTGGCTTCCTGCCCCTTGTTCTGTGGGTAGGTGCCCATGCGTCCTGAGCGTTGGAGCTTAAAGGCAATATCGTCGAGTGCTCGGCAAACCCGCATCTGCTCATAGAGATACACAACCTGATCGTTATTCAGTGTGTCTTTGGCAAGCTTCTTATCGAGTTTTCCAGTCTCATCGAGGATCTGGAGATGCTCGATCTTGGCTTCAAATACAGTATGGTGAGGCATGGTGTCTCCTACAACCCAGTTCATTGCAAACTCATGCGGTCAACGATCGCGCATCCGTCGTTTCAATGGCGGCGGGGCGAACAAGAGCCAACTCACCGGGGTGGATAAGTATAGGTCACAAAAGCCAAAATATCAGATATCAGACAGCCGGTGTTCTGAGTCGTCTCATGGTGAATTTGACAACCTTAAAAATGATGAATATGGCGATTCCAGTGATGAGCAAAAAGACTCCCAGAACAACAATCGGGAAAATCAGCATGCTTGGTCTGCCAGGCATTTTAGGTGGGGAAGTAGTTTCTACCCAGTCTGCCCAAAATGATGGATGCGTGTCGGGATGTTCACCTCGTTGCAGTCGCTCAAGGGCATATTCGTTTCGCCTTTGAACCCAGCCATCTGCTTCTTCGCGAGCTTTTGGGAAGAATTTTTCACCAACTTGTTGAAGATAATCTGGAGTGAGATAAGTGTACATCGGATACTTATCGAATGTAGTTGTCGATGAATAGGCATCATGATCAAAATCAGGTGAAAGCGATTTTTTGCCAGAGTCAATTAGCTCTTTGATTCGTAGTTCGCAAAGCATAGAAATTGAAGTGTGTTCCTGATCTCTGAGCACCATCGCCAAGGCATAGAAAATATCAATGCTATCCCAGGCATTACCCAGAGCAATGAGACCGGAGAATCCATCAACAGCATCGTCGTAGCCAATTTGAGTGAATCTATCGAGCCCTCGTGTCGCTGAGTATTCTGGAATAGCTTCAACAATTGAGGGCTGTTGCCATTCGTCTTCACCATATAAGTAGCCATCAAGAATCCACTTTATTGCCAACAACTGATACCGTTCGCGTCCGAAGTGTGCGTCTGGATTCAACTCAATCGCCGCTGTAATCAACTCATGTGATTGTTCAACATCATGCAAGTCATCACGATTTGCACCATTGCTGAGCCAACGGTGAATGTGCATGGTGCCGAGGTTTGCAAGGTAGTGATACTCATGTTCTGAATCAGCGTTTCCTTCACTTGCGAGCCAATCAAGCACATCCCGTTTGCGTGACATCCATTCAATTGCTTCGTCATGACGACCAAGCCTGTCAGAAGCAACGCCAGCATCATCATACAGATCAAGACTATCAGGGGCAGATTCGATCTCGTTGGCGACCCGCTCAAGACGCATCTCATAATACAAAGGCGGGAATCGATCAAACCGCCCAGTGATAATTTCGGTAATCCCCGGATATCCTGAAGCTTCAAACGCGAGGGTATCTCGATCCCAGAAGCACCCATTGGTCTTCTGGCTACCCATCGTCGATTGAAACAAAGCAGCCACGCCGAAGATCAATACGATAATGGTCAAAGCCGGGAATGAATCGCGTTTCATGATGGTCCCCATCCGAATGAATCTGTATCAAGATACTCTACGCGAGTTGCCCGCATCAGTTGTAAGAAAAAACGCCGGGAAGATTCCCAGCGTCTGTAATCAAAGTTCTCTCGCAATGTTCAAATCAACGCTTCAAAGCTGCGAGATGGTATCTTCCATATGCTCGCGGCCGGTCGCACCAATATTTTCGCGACCAGTCCCGGGGAACTGCTTGATGTGATCCTGCTTGAGCTCTCGACCAGTGCCCTTGGAATTTGGTGAGCTCTCTGGGATCGCGAACTTCTTGTTGTCAAGGGTGTCGGAGTGTGCAAACGCCAACTCTGCTGCCTTGAGCATCGTGTCGTCCGCATTTTCATGCAACTCACGGAATGCCTGATGGATCGCGAGTTCCGCGACATCAAAGAAGTGAACCGCAGCTGCCTTGTTCCGCTCAAACTCGGTGCCCGATTCTCCATTGCGGATGTCCTTATCGAGACGCGAAAGTGTACATGACCAAGCATGGAGGTACATCGCTGCATCAGACAAGCGGGCCTGGGTTGCTTGTGCGGTGACAATCGCAACATCTTTCTTCTTTGAGATCACCTTGAACTGATAGGTCAGCTCTGAGATCAGCTTGGTCATCCTTGCTGCAGATGCACGCAGTGACGGGTCGATCTTGTTGACAGTTGGTGCTTTCTTCCGCATCCCGAGGAACACTTCCATGCCCAAGGGGATTGCTGCTTTGAGCATGGTGCCTGTGAACTTCTTATTGTCCGCCATCTCCTTGATGCCGAGCATTTTTTCTGCGAGCTGCTTGCCGCCGTATGCGAAGATAAATGATTGCATGACTTCGTTGGCACCTTCAACAATCGTGTTGATTCGTGAGTCGCGGAAGATGCGTTCAAGTTCATTCTCAGTCATGGTGCCTTCGCCGCCCATGATCTGCATCGCGTTGTCGACTGTGCGCCATCCCATTTCGGAACAGAATACTTTACAGATCGCGGTTTCGAGCATGATGTCATCATCATGACGATCAAGCATCCCTGTGGTCATGTACAGCACCGAATCCATCGCGTAACACAACGCACTCATGTACGCAACACGCTTTTGCACAAGCTCAAAGTCCGCGATTGGACGCTTGAACTGGTACCGTGTTTGCGACCATTTGATCGACTGATCCATTGCACGCTTTGCACCACCGAGCATCCCCGCGGAGAGTGTACATCGCCCGTAGTTCAAACAGGTCAGTGCCAAGCCCAAACCCTTGCCCTCTTTATGAAGCAAGTTCTTGCGTGGTACTTTTACATTGGTGAACTTGATGCGTGCCTGCCAAGTGCCTCGGATACACATTTTGGATCGGTTCTTCGAGAAGATTTCGATCCCATCCATGTCCGGGGTACAGATCACTGCAGTCACGCGAGGCTTGCTATCAATCTGCTGAACACCCATCACGGTGAATAGACCAGAAATAGCGCCCGAGGTTGCCCATTTCTTTTCACCATTGACGATGTAGTACTCGCCGCAGTCAGAGACATCGATGGTTGTTTCCTGTCCGCCCGCATCACACCCGACCTGAGGCTCTGAAAGACAGAACGCACTGAGCCACTCGCGTGCGAGCTTCGGTAAGTACTCCTTCTTCTGATCGTCCGTGCCGTAAAGCATCACCGCTTTACAACCGATTGATTGATGCGCAGAAACCATCACCGCAGTTGACCCACAGTATTTTCCCAGAGTTTCGAGAATCCGGTTATAGCTCGTAATCCCCATGCTCAATCCGCCAAACTCTTTGGGGATGGTCATGCCGAGCACGCCCATATCGAAGAGTTTTTTGATGACCCATTCAGGGATGTACTGCTCTTGATCGATCTCGATTGAGGGATGCTCATTGATCATGTACTCTTCAACCTGTGCAACAAGTTGATCACATTCTGCAGTTTCTTCAGGTGAAGTCTTTGCGATCTCAGGGTATGGAAAGTACAACTCCTCGCGGAAGTTGCCCCAGAACAAGTTCTTGACCGCACCCATCGTTGAAGGTTCAGGACCGAGGATCTGTTCCGCATCCGCGATCATCTCCGCATCGCGTGATGAGATACCCTTCATATTCTTGAGATCTGCTTTGTTGACTTCTGCCATGTCTGTACTCCTCGATCAATGTTAAATCGTCAATGCGACTTTGTATCGCATCGCCGTCTGGTCTTACTGCTTTGTTGGTTTATTCGATTTCGAAAAGAAAGCTTCGATCGCTTCTTTCGCGGGTGCGGTGTTGCGTAACTCGACAAGATGAGCACGCTCTGCTTGCAACGCGGCGGACCATCCCGAGTTGATGCCAACCTTGATTGCATCGAGAACTGAGTTCGCGTGCAGGGAACCATCAAGATCATCCGAGACATCGTTCATCGCAGCTTCGATAGTGTCGGTGTTCATCGTCTGGATACACCGAGATGGTGTCCCTGTCCGATTGGGTTTGCTCTGACCACTCAACCAAATCTTCGCTGTGTCAATCAACTCGTCGCGCGTCGCACAAGTCGCGTCGAACATGCCGAGATTCTTTGCATCGATAGACTTGAACGGGATACCGTTTGCCGTCGCGATCATCGCAGCATTGGGATCTATCCGCGCCGGGAGCAGGTTAGTGCCTCCCCATCCTGGACAGATTTTTAATCCAGCTTCAGGCAATCCGATGATAAACTGGCGTGCCTCTGGATCAGGATTGATCACCGCGATGAGTCCATCGCAGTGCATCGCCAGTTCGAGTCCACCTCCGAGGGTAACCGAATGAATTGCTGCAGCTGTTGGACAAGGTAGGTCAGCAATCTTCTGGAACACCTTGGCGCCATACTCAAGATAGGTGTGCAAACCTGCATCAGTAAGTGCCATGATCGCTTTGAGATCAGCACCCGCAACAAACGCTCGTTCGGCGCCCGACGCGAGAATAAAACCATCAAGATCATCCGGAAGCGTATCGAGTGCTGCATCGAGTTGTTCGAGCAACTGCTGTTCGATCACCACCACCGGGCGTCCGGGTTGAATGAGTGTCAGGGTCGCGATTTTGGCGCCGTTTGGTGCCGTACTGAGTTCGATCGGTAGTAGTTCGCTGGCCATGGGATATTGATGTCCGTGTCTTGCGAAATCCAGCATAGAAAAACAGCTTTGAGGATGTACAACATCACTCAAATACACCCCGGTTCGCAGCCCAGCATGTCCGCAATCGTATGCAATCCACCTTCAATTAGACACTACCAACAAGAGATCCTCTTCGGCGAGCATTTACCGTGTAAGCCGGGCTGCTAATGAAGCTTGCGCCTCTGGCGTCGCCAGAACGGATGCACTGAGTTTCGCGCCCTTGAGCAAGATTGCTTCATCAAAGGAACCGTCGATCTCATTGAGTAGGTTTTTTGTCGCAGAAAGTGCTTTCGGGCCACCGGTGGCAAGGCGATCCGCGATCGTTTTGGTGAGTTCGGCAAGTCCTTCGCGATCATCTGAAAGATGATCCACAAGTCCGATCTCATACGCCTGTTCGCCGCTCATTACACCACCCATTAGCATCGCCTTGCGAGCGACACCGCCTCCGAGTTTTTTCACCACCCAAGGCGCAATGACCGCGGGGCAAATACCAAGATCAACCTCCGGGAATCCGAGCTTTGCATCCTTATGAGAGATTGTCACATCGCACACGCATGTCAATCCGCAACCGCCTCCTATTGCAGCGCCGTTGACCGAAGCAACTGTCACCTGCTTGAGCTTCCGAATCTTGAGGGTTAACTCTGCCAAACTCGTTAAGAGTTGTTCCCCCAGTGCTGGATCACCCGAGAGTTCGATAAGCACCGCTTTAAGATCCATCCCAGCGCAGAACGCGCGTCCAGCACCTGTGATCACAAGCACACTCGCGTCGGATGTTGCCACCCGATCGACTGCTTTATGCATCCCGTCAAGAATTTCGATGGACATCGCGTTGCGTGCATCAGGGCGATTGATGATGAGCGTTGCGATTAAGCCTTCAAGTTCAAGAATTACTGGTTCAGACATGTTCATTTCCTTTTTCAACCCCAGAGAGCTGCAAGTCGTTCTTGTTCTTCAGGAGTTCCGGTCAATGAGAGTGAAGTCTCCAAACCCTCTTGGGCATTGTTCGTCATCGGTTCAACAATTTCGTTGAGCCATGCTTTGGTCGCTCCGCACGCGATCCCCGGCTTAGATGCAAGCTCCTGTGCAATCTCGATACATCTGCAGCGCACATCGTCGCGATTTGGCACCGTTTCATGCACCAACCCGATCCGCTTTGCCTCTAATCCCGAGATCAACTCCGTATCAACAAGCAGAGTTCGCACCGCGCCCGGCGAGAATGATGCCATCATAAACGCTGCGGAAACCGCGGGGGAAACCCCGATCTTGACCACCGGATATCCGAGCTTTGCATGCTCATCCGCGACCACTATATCCGCGCCGCCGAGTATGGCACAACCACCTGCTACCGCAGCGCCGTGGACCCCAAGGATAATCGGAATTTCAATCGCACGCATTGTGCGCACAACTGTAGATAATCCGGTGAGCAACTGACGCATGGTTCCGCCGCTCGGATCGTCTGCACATTGTTTCAGATCAAACCCTGCACAGAATGTCTTGCCTTCACCAAGAATCACAAGTGCGCGAACACTTGATGCGCAGTTCTTGATCTCTGCATCAAGCATCGTCAACATCTCAGGGGTCATCGCGTTTCGTTTATCAGGTCGATCAAGGGAGAGTATCGCGATTTGTTCCTGAATCTGTACTTTGAGCATTAGATCAACCCCGATGCAAACTGTGACGCTTCAACCAGTGATGCGTGATCAATAGTAGTAGACAACCCTGCATCCATGATCGTCTGTACCAATGCGAGTGTCGAGATATTCCCCGGTGCTCGAGATTCTTCAGTCGATGCGTATGGGCACCCGCCCAATCCGCCCGCAGAGGAATCAAAGGACCGCACTCCAAGATCCAGCGCCATTCGCACACATTCGCTTGCGTGCCCAAATGTATCGTGCAAATGCAATGTCAAGCTTGGATCACCAAATGAGTTGGTCGGTTCCCCATCTAATCGATCAATCGCTTCCATAATGACAGGCTCGATCAGTTCGGGTGTCGCGGCGCCGATCGTGTCACCAAGATCAATCTCGTCGATCCCCATTGCGAGCAATCGAGTCATCACATCGCCGACCGCTTCAGGGTTGATCATCCCATCAAACGGGCATTTCACAATACAAGAAATGTAACCGCGAACCATCAGCCCATGCTCGTGCGATCTTGCAACCACAGGCTCAAACCGCTGGAGGGTTTCCTCGATCGTCGCGTTTGTATTCTTAAGCGCAAAGCCTTCCGATGCAGCAGTAAATACTGAAACCTTATCAATCAAACGCTCGATCCCGTGATTTTGTCTTGCCGCTTGATTGACCGCGATCGCAGCATCCAACCCGCGTTCATTAGGAACCAGCGCCGAATACATCACACCTGCCGGTTTGCTTGAAGCAATCAGGTCAAAGACCTCCGCCGCATCCCCAAGCTGCGGAATCCACTTGGGACTTACAAAGCTCGATACTTCAACCTCAGCAACACCGGTGCGCTGCACCAACTTTGCAAGTTGCGCCTTCTTCGCAGTCTCCACAATTACAGTTTCCGCTTGTAAACCATCACGAGGCGAAACATCCGTTATCCGTATATTGTTATTCACGAATGAATCTCCAATCAGGTCAAACCTGAAGCACACCCATCTTGAACGCAGGTGAATAATCCCATCCCTGATTCGCACTCCGCAGCGCTTCGATCAGTTCTTCTCGCGTCTTGTGAGGCTCAATAATCCGATCCACCCATCCACGCGCCGCACCATGACGAATATCCTGCTGCTCGTTGTACGAATCACGCACCGCATCAAGAATAACCTTGTGGGTTTCCGCATCAATTTCTTCGCCCTTGCGTGCTCTGGATCGTTCTTCGATCATCGCAAGTACCCCAGTTGCTGAGTTTGCACCCATCACCGCACACTTGCTGCCCGGCCATGCGAACGCGATGTACTGATCGAATGCTCTGCCGCACATCGCATAGTTGCCCGCGCCAAACGAACCACCCGTGATCACGACGAGTTTGGGCACAACACAGTTACTCATCGCGTTGACCATCTTCGCGCCCGAGCGGATTATCCCGCCTTGCTCTGAGTCCCGTCCAACCATGAATCCGGTTGTATCGTGGAGGAATACCAAAGGCACCTTGCGTTGATTACAGTCCATGATAAATCGTGACGCTTTGTCTGCCGAGTCGTCGTAAATCACCTTGGGCATGTTGGTCGATTTGCTCGGTCCTGCTTTGCCCCCAGGCATCTGACGCGTAGAGAGTTTGCATTGGTTGGCAACAATCCCGACCGGCATGCCTCCGATGTTGGCATATCCACAGACGAGTGATTCGCCGAAGGTTGCTTTGTACTCATCAAAGTCTGGTTCGAGTGATTTATGTCCCTCATCGTTGGGCATTGCTCGCGAGTCAACAATGCAGTTGATGATGTCTTTCACATCGTACTGCTTACCCGGTTCATCGGTGTAGATGTCATAGAGATCATTTCCGTCACGAAATGATTGGATATTGGTATCACTGATTTCTTCGCAATTCGCGTCGGGGTATTTACTTACCAATGACCGCAAGCGTTGTAAAC
The DNA here is from genome assembly GCA_963976235.1 of uncultured bacterium. GTDB lineage: Bacteria > Planctomycetota > Phycisphaerae > Phycisphaerales > UBA1924 > UBA1924. The sequence continues at coordinate 145,068 of CAXBJM010000002.1, read as the reverse complement.
ATGCTTCGTCAGTTGGTTCATGGAAATCAATCGTGCCCGCGATCTGTGCGTGCATGGTCGCGCCACCGAGTTCTTCATCGGTCACATCTTGCCCGATCGCTGCTTTGACCAATGCCTGCCCCGCGAGATACAAACCTGAACCCTCGGTCATGAGTAATGTGTCACACATCACAGGCAAGTACCCGCCCCCTGCGACACAGAACCCCATGATCGCGGCGATCTGTGGAATCCCATCCGCACTGATCTTCGCATTGTTCCTGAAAATTCGTCCAAAGTCATCTGTGTCCGGGAACACATCTTCTTGCATGGGTAGATAGACACCCGCCGAGTCAACGAGATAGAGCAACGGGAGGTTTGCCATGTGCGCCATTGTCTGGGCACGAATAATTTTCTTACAGGTCATCGGGAAGAATGCACCAGCTTTCACTGTCGCATCATTTGCGATGATCATGTGCTTTTTGCCCGCAACGGTCCCGATACCAACGACTACACCCGCTCCTGGTGCACCGCCGGCTTCTTTATACATCTCATACCCTGCCCAGAGCCCCAGTTCTTGGAAGTGGGTATCTCCGTCAACGAGCAGGTCGAGCCGTTCACGCGCAGTCAGCCGGGATTTGGCGTGTTGGCGTGCGATTGCTTTCTCGCCGCCCCCGAGTTTGATCTTTGCTTCTATTGCCAAGAATTCGTCGGTTCGTGTACGCAGTGTAGATAGGGTATTACTCATGGTCGTAGAGGATAGGTGACACAGACAGATTCTTCCGACTTGCTCTCGGATCGATTTCTGATTACCCTATCTCCATGAACCAATACTTCACGCGCTGTCTGACCCATTTCCTATCTCTCTGTATTCTGGGAGGTTGGGCGATTACGACCAGTGCTGCCCCAGACGAAAAAAATGAAACAGACATCCCGCCCGCATTTGTGGTCTATCCAGACAAATCATCCGTTACCTACCACAGCGTCACAATCAACGGCGAACTCATCAACTACCAAGCAACCGCTGGGACCATCACCCTCGCGAGACTTTCAGGCGAGCACGAACCCACCGCCCAGATGTTCTACATTTCCTATAAGAAGATCAATGAGAAAGGATATGATGACCCAAATGACGGCACATGGATCGAGCCTACATTCCCAAATCCAGAGGGTCGGCCTGTCACCTTCAGTTTTAACGGTGGTCCAGGATCAAGTTCGGTCTGGCTCCATCTCGGAGTGTTCGGCCCTCAGCGTGTCAACCCAATCGATGACTTTGGGAATCCTGGCCCGCCGCCATATGCGCTTGTTGATAATGAATATTCATTGCTTGATCAATCAGACTTTGTATTCATTGATCCGATCGCAACGGGATACTCGCGTGCTGAGAAGGACAACAGCCCGAAGGATTTTCATGGGGTAAGCAAAGACATTGAGTCCGTCGCCGAGTTCATTCGGATCTATCTCGGAAAAGAGAATCGGTGGGGGAGTCCGAAGTACATCGCGGGGGAATCCTACGGCACAACCCGTGCTGCTGGTCTCGTCGACGAGCTTCAAAATACTCACGGCATTTCCCTCAACGGTGTCGTGCTCATCAGCGCCATCATGGACTTTCAAACCGCACGATTCGATATCGGGAACGATGTTCCATATCCGCTCTACCTCCCGTCCTACGCTGCAACTGCTCGTTTCCACGATCAACTCGCGTCCAAGTACCAGAAGATGGATATCGAGAAGTTCCTCCGTGAAGTCGAAGAATTTGCGATGACCGATTACACGCTCGCCCTTGCTCAAGGGGATCAGTTGAGTGAGAAGCATCGGGAGAAAACCGCTGAAAAAATCGCAGGCTACACCGGACTCACCAAGGAGTATGTCCTGCAGACCAATCTCCGCATCATCATGCCAAGATTCCCCAAAGAACTCCTCCGCGACGAGGGGAAAACCATCGGGAGACTCGACTCACGATTCACCTCATGGGACCGAGATGACGCGGGAGAATCCTACGAGTTTGACCCTTCATATACTGCAATTCAGAGTATCTACACCGAAGGAATGAATGCCTATCTGCGTGAAGATCTGAACTATGCAAGCGATATGCGTTATGAGATTCTCACCAATGTTTGGCCTTGGTCCTTCCGAGGGGTGGGGGACAACAGGTACCTCAATGTTGCAGAACGCTTGCGAAAAGCAATGCACAAGCGCCCAGACATGAAGGTATTTGTTGCCAATGGCTATTACGATCTCGCGACACCCTATTTTGCAACCCAGTACACCATCAACCACATGTTCTTAAGACCAGAAGTCCGAGACAATATCCAGATGCACTATTACGACGCGGGGCATATGATGTACGCCCAGCGAGACATGCTCGCGAAACTCAAAGACGATCTTGACGGGTACTATCAATCCCGCACGGAATAACTCCTCATGTTTTCAATTCCCGCACTCCCCCCATCTGAAGGTTTTCATCCGTTCGTTGTCCATTTTGCACTGGGCATCCTGCTCAGCGCCTGGGTCCCGATGGTGCTCGGGTTGTTGGACCGAAAGCGCCGAATGTCATGGTTCCGCGCAGGGCTCATGATGATCATCATGGGAACCCTGTTCACATTCGCGGCCGTCTTTACGGGTGAATCCGCAGAGGGAGTTGTCGATCACAGCTCAGAACTGGTTGAACACGCGATCCATGAACACGAAGAACTCGCCGAGCTTTCACGCTTACTGTTTGTAGGTGTGACGGTGATTTACTTTGTCGGAATGTTGATGTACTGCAAGGTCGGTGAGACAAAGAAGAAAAAGATCGGTTTGCTCTGTGCTGTACTTGTCGGGATAAGTTACAGCCTTGCTTCGCTTGCACTGTCTAACGCCGGACATCAAGGTGGTCTGCTGGTCCACGAACATGGACTCCATGCACCCATTGCCAACACAGATAAAGCAGCTGATGGGCACTTAAGCAATGACAATCACGAAAATGATGATTGATAAACATTGTTGAGGTAACGAGATATAAAAACTTTTACCCAAACGACACCCTGACATTGACAAGCTGTTTGGTATCTGGTATAGTCTTCCCGTCAGGCTCGCGTGCAGCACCGCCCCTGACCGGATTTGGGGTTGATAAGGACATCAATCTCGCCCGATTCTGTGCTGATCCCCGTGCGCCCACAAGGTTGAGACTCGGATCATCGTGATCCTCGTCAATATCGCCCGAGGCCCCGCATGGCAAGCCTGAAAGGCAACGACATTATGGCCAAGTCAAAAAAAGCAATCGAACATAAGCCCATCCCCGCAAACGAAGCGCAAAAGAAACAAGCGCTCGACCGGGCGCTCGCTCAGATCGACCAAGCATTCGGCAAAGGCTCGATCATGCGTCTTGATGAAGACGCATACAACAACATACCAGGTATTTCCACCGGTGCCCTCTCGCTCGACCTCGCACTCGGCGGCAAAGGCATCCCCCGTGGACGCATCGTCGAAATCTTCGGGCCTGAGTCATCCGGTAAAACAACACTCGCGTTGACCGTGCTCGCACATGCTCAAAAAGCCAACGGCGTCGCGGCCTTTATTGACGCTGAGCATGCACTCGATCCATCATGGGCAAACAAAATTGGGGTGAATATCGATGACCTCCTTGTTTCTCAGCCAGATACCGGCGAACAAGCACTCGAAATCTGTGAACTGCTTGTGCGTTCAAACGCGGTCGATGTAATCGTGATTGACTCCGTCGCTGCACTGATCCCGCGTGCAGAAATCGAAGGTGAAATGGGTGATGCAGTCGTCGGTCTCCAAGCAAGATTGATGTCGCAAGCAATGCGGAAACTCACCGGCGTGATCGCCCGTTCAAACTGTACCGTCATTTTCATCAACCAGATCCGAGAAAAAATCGGTGTCATGTTCGGTTCACCCGAAACCACCCCAGGCGGGCGAGCACTCAAGTTCTATTCTTCCGTCCGTCTCGATATCCGACGAACCGGCTCGATCAAGGAAGGTGACCAAGCGGTTGGCAACCATGTCCGGGTCCGGGTCGTCAAAAACAAGGTGGCGCCTCCATTCCGTCAATCCGAGTTTGATATCATGTTCAACGAAGGAATCTCAATCAACGGCGACCTCGTTGACCTTGGAGTCGAAGAGAAAATCATCCAGAAATCAGGCGCGTGGTATTCCTACGGCGAAATGCGCATGGGACAAGGTCGCGAAAAAGCAAAGGAGTTCTTGGCTGAGAATCCAGACCTCTTCGCTGAAATCCGGGAGAAGATACTCGATATCCGCCTACCTAGTCGAAACAAAGCTGAAGAAGAAAAAATTGAAGAAGTGGTTACCGATACTCCCGAGCCTGAGTTCGCTGCTGCAGAGTAAGCAGAGAACAATCAGCATCTTCAGATCCCGAATCAAGCGACCCAGGGTTGCTTAATTTGAGCTGGGTGTCAATGATCTACCCGCTGCGGATGTGGCGGAATTGGTAGACGCGCTTGGTTCAGGTCCAAGTGGGAGTAAAATCCCGTGGAGGTTCGAGTCCTCTTATCCGCACTTTGAACGAGCTCCTCGGGGGCTCGTTTTTTCATTGGTATGTATCAACACTACTGAAAGAGAAGACATCAGTTATTTGGGAGTGCAAAGCACCGTGTTACAACGCAAAGGCGAGCATCCGGTGAGCCTGAGCCGATATGCAAAGTCGCGTATGGATGAAAATATGTGGTTTCCATCTCCGAAATGGAAAAGTCGAGATTTGAGTATCTCAAAGCCTTCCTGCTGCAGGAATTGGTTGAGTTCGTGGACGGACCATTCGCGAATATGTTCTTTCATTGGGCTGCCCATCGACTGGCGTCCACGAAGCCTGTGTCGATCTGGGGTGCTGATAAGTATCTTTGAATCGGAATGGCAAACAGATCGTATATTCTTGAGCAGTATTCGAGGGTCCGCGAGATGCTCAATGACATCAGCGCAAATAATGAGATCAAAGTTGCGATCGCCCAATGTGTCATATTGATCCAGATCGGCAACCTGAAACCTGATCTGCTCATGAAGTCTTTGTGCAATGACGACCGCATTCTCAAGGTCGGCGCCCACAACATCATCGCAATATGGTTGAATGAATTTCGCGAGTTTGGTTCCAGGGCCGCACCCGATATCAAGCACACTCGAAACACTCAGTTTGGAAATGAGCGAAGCTGCCCACCGATAGACATGTTGCTGATACATCGCGGATGTCGCGATCCGCTCTGCATTCCAGTAGGGGTCTGTGTTGAACTCGTCGTGAGATTCGATCGATCGTTGTTGTTGGTATTGTGCTGGTAGGCAGAAGAACTCAGGCGAAGGGATAGCAGGTGACTTGTTCATTGCTGTACAAGATATGCGATTTCATCACGAAAAGGTAGTTGGCAGCATGATGATTTGTTCCATATTTGTATTGTCAAGAACCCCAAAAATGAAAAGCCGCCCGGAGTGCAACCGGGCGGCTTGAATGATCACCATTATCGATTCGACTCATTGAGTCTTACTCAGTGTCAGTTGGGACTGTTGCAAACTCACTAAAATCAAACGCTGATTTCGATGAATCAAACAACTCTTCCACACCCGTTGGTTGGGTGAACTGAGTTGGCATTGCCAATCGGTTGTCCCAGTTCCGCTGAGCGGTAACCTGGAATGATTGAGCAGCAGTGTTTAAACGCGAGAGTGCGGCGAGTGAAAGCTCTGAGTAGGTCGCTGCTTGCGCTGCAGCCATTTCAGTGCGTGCGAGTTGTTGCTGACCTTGTGCATACACATCAGCGTATGCACGATTGCGATCAGCATCGGTCATCGCAACACGATGATCGAAACGAGTGCGGACACTCGATTCACGAGCTGATGCAACGGTGAACTCACGGGTTGACGATGCCAATGCGATTTCTTGATTCGCCTGGATTTCCCCACGAGCAGCAATATCGTGTGCTCGTTGCATGCCAAGCTCTTCGTCTGCAACCGCAAACATGCGGGTCACCTCAGCATCGCGAAGCAACTCGCCCGCGGATGCGAGGTACTCAAGGTACTCGATATCCGCATTTGATTGCTTGCGTGATGCAATGTGACGAGCAGTCAACTCAGTAGTGTTGGCAACCGCGATGCGTTCGAATGCATCTGCCATTGCCAATCCTTCGTTGTAGTTTGCTTCCGCGATCGCGATAAAGCTCTTGGTGCCCTGGTTGAGACGAGCGAGTTCAGCTTCCAGAATCTGGACGCTTGCATCGATCTCGTTTCTCATCTGAGCAACAACAGCACGCTGTGATTGCTCAAGCGAACTTGCTTCTGCAAGCAACTGAGCACTCTTTGCTTCCCCGCGACGCCCTGCTGCATCGCGTTGAACCATCGCTGATGCGATCTTGGATTCGCCGATTCGCTTTGCTGCGTCAGCTTGTGCCAAGAGTTGCTTGACCTGTGCTTCCTTCTTCTTGCCCAAGGTAACCGAGTTGCCGCGTAGGGTTTCGATTGAAGCAAGCACCTCTGTCCGGCCACTCTCCGCGTCAACCAATGAACGATTGCGTTCGGTCTCAGCAGTTGCGATCAATGAATCAGACTTGGTCAGCATCCGTGAAACATCAGCATTTGATTTCTGCTCAAATGCTTCGATAGAAGCAACTGTTGCGTGGAAATCTGCCTGCTTGCTTCCCCACCAGTCATTGAACTTGCTGAGTTCTGCATCGCGATGTGCGATCGCGTCAAGACGGTTCGCGTCTGCTGCCTGGCGGAGCTGTGACGCTTTGGCAAGCCCGATCTTGAATGCTGCAATACGATCAGCTTCGATGTTGGTAGGCTTTGATTCAGCCTTTGCGAGCTTAGGAGTAGAATCACCCGCACTTGTCGAGTCTTTCGCTTCTGTTGTGTTACTTGGGATTACAAAGCTGCCCTTGCGTGCTTGGTCAGCAAACTCCTTGGAGAACTTGGCAGTAAGTGAGGATGCCTCAGCGAGTGACTCAGCCTTGATTTTCTCAAGTTCACTCTCTGCCAATGCACGATCATGTTCTGCTTCCTTGTGGAGCGCTGCAACGCGTGCATCGGTTTCAGCTTTTACAAACGCGCTGCGAGTGATGTGTTCCTGGCGTTCTGCCTGAGCAAGCGTGTTGCTGATGTCAGCCATTGACTTGGTGTACTGGCTCGAGATCCATTGCTGTGCTTCCTCGAAAGTTGTTTGTGCCGATGCGAGTTTCGCATTTGCATCTGCACTGAGTCGTGCAGCATGCGCACGATCTTGCATTGATCGCTCGTCGGAATCAAGACGGATGTCCTGTGCCTGTGCGAGTGATGTCTCGTAGTTCGTCTGAGCGCCTTCGATGGAAAGCTTATAGTTTGCATCTGCATCTGCAGCTTCAAACTGATTTGCCTGTGCGATCAAGATAGTTACTTCACTCGAGAGCTGAGCATCAAGTGAATGTGCCTGCTGGGTTAAGCGTGCAACCTCTGCTTGGGTCTGCTCGGTCGTGGTCAAGATCTGTTGGTTGAGGCTCGAAACCTCCGCAGCCGACTGCTGAGCAACTGATTGAGCTTCTGAACGCAATGACTGAACCTTCGAGAATGCTCGGCTCTCAGTAAGATCCACAGTCTTTGTCATCTGATCAATTTCTGCTTGACCACGATCACGAACCACCGCATAGGTGGTCATCATCCGGTCATGCTCTGCGAGTGATGAGGACCAGTCCTTTTCTGACTCTGAACGCAATCGCTCAATTTCTGACTGCCATTCTTTCACCGAAGCGCTCAGGAATGCTTCTTGGCGTTCCCATTTTGCATCGGACTCAAAGCCTTGCGCTTCGATCTGTCTGTCCATCTGTCCGAGACGAGCATTGTGGATTGCGCGTGTGCGTTGTGCATCTGCATATCCGGTATCGCGAGCAACAATGCTGTCCTGAAGATTCGCATCTGCATTTGCCATTTCTTCATTGAAGGTTGCTTCCGCGTGGACCTCGAATGCCTGAGCGTTGGCACGCTGTGCCTGGATATCTGCGGTCCCTGAACGAGCTTCCGATACCCATTCTTGTGGAAGTTCGAAGGAATCCCCCTCGGTCATATAATCTGTCGATGTAAACTCGCCTTCAACGCGTGATGAGTCGAGTGAAATGGTCGAGAGTTGAGCTTTACCCTCGGTGGTAAAGTTGTCGTCACTCGACTGTGAGATCGTTGGGGTGCTCTGACACCCAGTGAGACCTGCAGCCAGAATGAGGGCAATCGGTGACGCAAAGAGCGTTGATTTGGTGATTTGTCGTGAGTTTGATGCGTTTGGTTTGGTATGCACTTGGTATTCCTTCGAATCGGTGGTGATCGATATCGGGCTACAAACAATCAAGCCCGTCGACTGATCCCATCGGATTGATTCGTATCAGGGTCAAGGCACCAACTCTGAGTTCGATTCTGCGGGGTAGGACTACAACGAATACCGGGATCAGGACATCACCCTCCCCTACAATCCGTAAGTGGTATAGACCGAAAATATCGCGCCTGAGACTAATGTTGCAGATACGCTCTCCACAATGAGCATCCAATCACGGAACCAATCCCCATGCTGATGTACACAGGAATAGATGAAGCAGGCTACGGCCCAATGCTCGGTCCATTGTGCATCGCCCAATCTACGCTCTCAGTAAAAGAGTGGGACCCAAGTGCCAAAGTGCCCAATCTGTGGGCGGTTTTGGAACAAGCAATAGGGAAAACAAAGCAGGATGCAAAGACCAAGATCGCAGTAGGGGATTCCAAGAATCTGAAGCTCGCCAACTCGACCGTCACCAAACATCCTCTAGTGCATCTCGAACGAGCAGTCCTCGCATTCCTGGGTGCTCGCGATGGATCAATGCCAACGACCGATATCCAACTCTTCGACACACTCGGAGTGAAGCTCGATAATGCACCCTGGTATGCAGGCGATCCAATCAAGCTCCCTCTCGGGAACTCGCCTGAAATACTTGGAATAGATTGCTCGCATCTCCAATCTGTGTGTGCTCGTCAAGGGGTAGAACTGGTTGATATTCAAGTCAAAGTGATCGATGTCACCGATTTCAATACCATCATCCGCCAACAGAGATCAAAAGCAGCAGCAACCCAAAAAGGACTAAACGCCCATCTCCAATGGGTCCTTGCAAATCAAAGTCGTTTCGACAATACACGCATCGTTTGCGATCGCCAAGGCGGACGAACACAGTATCATACAATGCTCTCGAAAGTGTTCGACGATCTTGAAACACAAGAAGAGTCTCCTCGGGCAAGCCGATACACATCGGGGGATCATCTTGGAGTCTTGCTCACACCCAAAGCAGACGATGCATATTTCCCCGTCGCCCTGGCGTCGATGGCTGCAAAGCTCGTCCGTGAACTTGCCATGATGCGATTCAATCGGTACTGGGCAACCCGCCATGCAGAGATCAAACCAACCGCAGGGTATGTCCAAGATGCGCGTCGCTGGCTCAATGATATGGATCGTTACATCACCGATGACGAACGCAAGGCTATGGTTCGACTCGCATGAATGAATCACAGCAAACCAAGTTCTATCTTGATCTCGCAGCACGAAATGCAATGCGTGCATTCGGAAATGCTTCTCCAAATCCGATGGTGGGTGCGGTCCTTGTGAAAGACGGCCAAATCATCGGTGTCGGGCATCACACCAAGTTTGGGAAACTCCACGCAGAACGGGAAGCACTCGCCAACTGCAAATCAATCGGCAACAATCCGCATGGAAGCACGCTCTACTGCACCCTTGAACCCTGCTCGCATCATGGGAAACAGCCTCCTTGCACCGATGCAGTCATCGAAGCGGGGATACGCAAAGTCGTCATCGCGAGAAAAGATCCCGCCGATATCTCCACAGGAGGAATCGAGTTACTTCAGGCGCAGGGGATCGAGGTTGTCTTGACCGACCTGAGTCCCAAAGCAACCCATATCAGCGACCCGTTTATCCATCGTGTCGAGACGGCGATCCCTTGGGTCATCGCCAAATGGGCGCAAACAATTGATGGCCGAATCGCAACGCGCTCAGGGGAAAGCCAATGGATATCAAATCCGCGCTGTCGCAAACGAGTTCATCGTTTGCGTGCCAAGGTTGATGCAATCCTCATCGGTGTTGGTACTGCGATCGCAGATGACCCAATGCTCACCGCCCGTGATTGTCGACATGTGCGACGAGTTGCCAAGAGAGTGGTACTCGATACCGAAGGCCGATTGCCACTTGAATCAATGCTCGTCCAGTCTGCTCATCAAGCACCAACCATCATCTGCACAGCGAACCCATCAGTATTCGCAAAAACCAATTGCTCGGTGATTGAAACCCCCAAGACTTCACAGGGAATCGATATCGAGTATGTACTCGCCAAGCTCGCTTCAGACTTTGATGTCACCACACTTCTCGTCGAAGCAGGGCCGCGTGTACTCGGGTCTTGCATCGAGCGACAACTCATCAACGAAGCAATCGTTCATCTTGCGCCAGGAATTCTGGCAGATGAACATGCCAAACCCGTCGCGGCTGGGCGCGATGCACCCAAGCTTGTCGACATGCGACGATACGATCTCATCCGATCCAAACAGATCGAGAATGATATAGAACTGCACTACCGTAAACGGGATGAGTCTCAGCCGTGAGCATTCGGTTTCTTCCAAAAGACAAGTGATTCCTGCACAGTGCAATCAACCAGTTTGCCTTCCGCACTCACCTTGAGCTTCATTCCTGGTTTGGTGAACGCATCTTTGAGCATCGCAAAGCAGATCGGCACCGCGCCGAGCATCGGGGAGATGGTCGAACTAGTCACTTCACCGACGGGTGTCTGCCCTTCTTTGCCCGGCTCAAAAAGTTGCGAACCACCAGTGGGTTGATGGATTTCTTGGTTTTCAACCGTGATCTGTTCATCTTCAACTTTGATCGCCACAATCTTCCTCGCACACGCACCACGCGCATGCATCCTTGCGACAACCTCTTGACCAAGATAGCATCCCTTATTGAAGTTGATACGAGTCTCGATAATCCCAGATTCTACAGGAAGATTGGTTTCACCAAAGTCGATGTTAAACAATGGATGACCTGCTTCGATCCGTGCGGCATTCATCGCAAGCCAACCGCCCTCACGAGCTTTGAGCTCAGGATGATCCTGCGATGCGTTGAGAAGTGCTTGGAAAACCTCCAGCACATGCTCGCGTGGAATACAGAGTTCAAGCCCGATCTCCCCGGTAAGATCTTCGCGTTCGACAAAGACTTGTGCCCCCGCGATATTTACATGGGTGCTTGTGTATTCATTGAGTTCAGTCACACAACCGGTCGCTTCGTCCGATGCATGCTCAATCAGCTTTGCTGCAGATGGTCCATGAATCGCAATTCGGTGATATGCCTCATTTGCATTGACCACCTGAGCATCTTCAGCAAAGACGAACTCTGCAAGTGTTTCTGCAGTTGCATTACAGATGTGTCGATCGACCGCGATCAGCATATCAGAATCGCGCTGAGCAAGACGAAGGTCTGCATCAACTCGTCCTTTCCTGTTGAGCCAGAACGCTCGGATGCTCTTTCCTGCAGCTAAATCATCAACTTTATTCGTGATCATATTGTTGAGATAACTCCCACGGTCCTCACCTGTAACACGGATTGTTCCAACATGCGGCTGATCAAAGATAATGCAACCCTTCCGCAATGCTGCATACTCCATGTCCAAATCGCCCAGCGTCTCAACAACCTGAGCAAAGTCTCCGTCAGCGCCATAAGGCAAAAAGTAAGCATCTAGATCGAGATGATGTTGATGCAACGGCGATTCATATGGGGATTGGTGGGGGGTATCATGCATAGGATCAGGATAATAGGACATCAAGATGCTCAAAGTTCGAGAGTTGGAACCTAGTATCTATTCGATAGCTTATGAATTTCTGAACGGTTGTTTTCGAAACCGATCAAATACACAAGAATGAATCTCAAGGAGTCTCCCGTGAATATAGATTTACTCAAACGCCTTTGCGAAACCCCAGGTGTCCCAGGCCGTGAAGAACGCGTCCGCAAACTCATCGAATCTGAAATTGGTGATCTCTTTGATACTGTGGAAGTCGATGCGATGGGCTCACTCATCTGCCGCCGTAAAGCTCGCACCGCAAAGGGGGCAATCCGAAAGGGCGACTCCAAAACAATCATGCTTCTCTGTCATATGGACGAGATCGGTTTTTACATATCGAGCATCGATGAAAAAGGATTCCTTTGGGTAAATCCTGCAGGCGGTTTCGATCCTCGAAATTTATTCTCCCGTCGTGTGCTCGTATGTTCTGAGCATGGTGATTTCAAAGCAATCATGAACCCTGGAGGCCGACCACTCCATATCTCAAGCCCTGAAGATCGCAACAAGATCCCCGCAGTCAAAGAGTTCTTCATTGATACAGGGATGACTCCAGCGCAGGTGAAAAAGAACTTCCAGGTCGGTGACTTCATCGTCATGGATGAACCTTTCCTCGAACTCGGAACCAAGTGCGTATCGAAGGCGCTCGATAACCGTGTTGCATGCTGGCTCGGGATAGAAGCAGTCCGCCAACTCGTCAAGAAGAAGACCGGTCATGCTTGTGATATCGTCGTTGCATTCACCACACAAGAAGAAGTTGGTCTTCGTGGTGCTCGCACCGCATCATTTGCGGTCCAGCCAGATTATGGATTCGGGATTGATGTCACTCTTGCCTGTGACACTCCAGGTGTTCCCGCTGCAGAGACGGTCACCGATCACGGCAAGGGTTTCGCGCTCCACATCAAAGACGGCAGCTTCATCTCCGATTACGACATGGTGCAAACCGTTGAGAAGATAGCCAAGAAGAACCGTATCCCGTATCAGCGATCTATTCTCGCAGCTGGCGGTCAAGACGGTGCCGCTGCACAACAAGCTGCAGCAGGCGCCAAAGCGATTGGGATCACCGTCGGTACTCGGTACATCCATACCGTGACTGAGATGATCGACAAGAAAGATCTCAAAGCTGCCTGTGACATCCTCGCCGCGTCAATGGGTGAACTGAAGTAATATACGCCGACATACTGTTGGCTGTTTGTTCAGAGTATCCCAAGAAAAAACACCCTATAACCCCATGTTTGCGGAGGAAAATTCCCTGTTCATGGGGTTATTTTACGGATTTATTTGTTCGTTTGATCGGGATGTGATAGCGTATACGATATTGCAAAAATGAGGTGATCGTACATGCGTCATTATATTCAAGTTATCGTTCTGCTCATCGGAGCATTTTTTGTTCAATCCTCGAATGCTCAGAATGTGTCGACCATATTCGATGACGGGGTGCTCGGTGATTCGGTATCACCAATCGGTGATCCTCCGATGTACCATCATCGAGAACATGTCGTGTATGGTCCCGCTTCGTCGCAGAGTCTCACGAGTGTGTATGACAACTTCGATACCATCAGAGTCTTGCCATCGACTGTATGGAATGGTGTAGATATTGTTCCGATTCGGAGTACGACCAATCTACAACTCGATTTCTGGTTCGGCGATCCATTCGATGGTGGTGAACGCTCAAGTTATGACATTTCGACTGACGGCAGCTTTGACCTGAAGGCAGATAATCCGATGCCTGGGTATCGGTTCATTCCTGAACGATTCTTCGCCGTCAAAAATAGACTCGTCGCATACTGCGGCGTCTGGCAAGAATCTATCCTAGCACGCAGCAAAATCGGAATTCTTTCCGCAAGTTTGACGGACATTCAACAAGGTGTCGAAGACCCTTGGACGGTACATTATGTCACCGGATCCTACTCAAATACTGCACTCCATGTCGGGACCGCATGGGCGATTTCTACTCCAGTGTTCTATGAAGGTGCGTATTGGTCAGTCGTCAATGACTACGAGAGTATTACCAAGGAAGGCGGACAATGCTGGTTGCTCAAAATGGGAGCCGACGGCATGCCTATAGGCATGGTCAGGCTCTACATGAGGAACAACTCCGCACACGAGCATTGGCACGGCGGTGGAATCATCTTTGATGGATCAAGTTATAAAGCAGTCTGGCATCAAGGTGATGGTGATCGGCGGCTCTTTTTTAGAGAAATATCTTCGCTCTCCGAGTTTGATACAAATGCATCAACTGACCCAACCTCCGGCATTAACTCGCTCTATAAAACAAGTCTCGCGTCTGATCTAGATTGGGGTCAAGTGGTTGTCGCTGCAGGACCCAATGAACATACTGCAATCGTGAATAGTCGATGGAAAAACGCGTTCATACTCTGTCAAGATCCCAACGATGAGTCAAAGCTTCTCTATGGAAGCGACATATCTTCCGGTCTCGTTGAGCGTCTCGAAATCGATCAGTACGGGACTGCAGTATGCGAAACGGTGTTCAACCCGATCAGTCGATACAAACGCATGGCAGATAGAGAAGCAACCATGCAACTCTACATGTTTTATGTCTCGCAGAACGGCATGAGTATGGTCGGGATGGTCAAAAACGAGCTTCGATTAGGTCAGAACTCAAGGGAACTCTCAGGTCTCATTCTCTCAGAAGATGGTGGACAAACCTGGGGATGGGTCTGGAAGGGACAATCCGCCGCCGGCGTAGCGCTCCTCTCAAACGGACGAATCATCGTTGGATCAGATGTGCTCACGACAACCCTCCAAGGTGTAATGCCGGGTTCGAAAATTGTCGGGAAACCATTGTTTGTTGGATATCGTCCAGACAATCTCATCGGGACAGCAGCCGATCAAATACTGATCGGAGACGGGAACGGCGATGCGATCGCAGTAGGATCATCACCAGAAAAATCTACCCCACCGATTGTTCATAGCGAAGAAGTCTTCGACATAACCCGCACAGAAGATGGCACAAGCAGCGTGGTCATTGAGTTAATCAATGAGGGGATTGTTCAGGAAGAACTCGAATCATCGAACTTACAAGTCGCACTATGGATCCGCAGGAAAACGCCAACTTCAAATAGCGAGCCCGACCGGATGCAAATGGACAACATGATCGGGCTCGAATCCCCAGGAGCAGACTTCGGCGCCCCAACAGATGATTACATCACCGTGCCTCAGCTCAGTTCGAGTGATTGGACTCGGATTGTAAGTTCTTACAAAGGGAGCAATCTCACCGGCAAGTTCAATACAAACCCAGGTGATTTACGCGTTCGCGTGAAAGGCTCAGGGCTCGGAATTTCTGCAGGGAATATCGAACTGTTATTCGAATCTATAAACATCAATCACGATCGACCGCCGTTGCCGTATCAAGCAATATCGGATTCCGGCATATCTTCAGCGAAAATCGATGGACTCGGATTAGGTGAGTCATGGAGCGTCATGGCAGTCATGCAAATCCCCGAAGAATGCTGGGATTCTTGGACAGGCAATCAATCGAATCGATGGGAAGAAAAAGCTCCAATGTTAACAATCGCAGATGCTGATGATACCAACTATGTATCCGTAGAAGCCAACATGCACAGAACCTCCTACGGCGGCTCAGTCACATCAATCGTGTTGCCCAAGTTTTACTGGGAAGTACTCGATTCAGAATCAGCGGAACCTACGCAAACGGAAGATATCCCCTTGCACACGATTCCTGTGGTTGTTGCCATCTCGAAGGACGGAGCAGGTGATCTCAACTATGTCATCGCAGGGGCACACGGATCAACGAAAATTATTCGACCGATGTCTGCCGTCATCAATGCAGATTCAATCAGGTTCTCAGATATCTTTGAAACAGATGCACTCGAGATGTACATCCACAAAGTGATGGCATCACCGATCGCCTATTCAGCACGGGATCTCGAAGGATTTATATCCTCGCTCAGTCTCCCAGTTCCCCCTTGTCCCGCAGATCTCAATCACGATGGGCAAGTCAACTTCTTCGATGTCTCAGCCTTCCTCTCCGCATTCAGTTCCATGGATCCTATCGCCGACTTCACTGATGACGGGAGTTTTAACTTCTTTGATGTGTCAGCATTCTTGCTCGTATATTCAAAAGGATGTCCATAACTAACCGGTGAGCAACAGTTTCAATGCAAAGAAAAACCCGAAGCCGCATCCTTGCAGCTTCGGGTTTTGTGGTGGACAAAAGAATATCTGGTTGATCGGTTATGCCGCGATATTGGTCGCTTGTTCGATCGCATCCACAACCATCCGCACCTGGAATGGCTTTTTGAGGAATGAATCAAATCCAGCGCTCCGCAGACCCTGGGCCTGCCCATCGGTGAGTTTTCCGGACATCGCGATGAGTTTGGTCATCTGCATTGCTTCGCTTGATCGAATAAGTTTGGCAATTTCTCGTGGTTCACACTCCGCGATGTGGACATCTATAAGGACTACATGCGGACGGAATCGTTCGCACTCAAGACCCGCTGCAAACGCTGAGTTCGCAGATGAAATTTCGTAGTTTGTTTGCTCGAGGAGTACCCGTTCGAGGACATCTGAGACCTCTTGGTCCCCATCAATGACAAGCACCCGAGTGTTCCCACTTGTGATACCATCCATAGGGATATGGTGTGATTTCATGAATCGGTAGAGTTCAGTCACAGGGATCCGCCGGTCCTTTGATCCGGGGATGCGATAACCCTTAAGTTGTCCAGAATCAAACCACTTAGACACGGTTCTAGGAGCAACATTACAGATTTTCGCGACTTCACCAGTCGTAAGCACATCTTTTTCAATAGGCATCATCTCACCTCGGGTACATATATGAAGCGGATCGGCACAGCCGTCATGCGCCGCATTTTCCATTTCATCGTCGTCTTTGTGCCCGATCTTCATGTCAAGCATCAGAATAGGATCACATTGAGGCATATCGAGATATCCGGACCAACACCAAAATGACTCAAAACGGAGAAAACCGGAAAGATTGACCAAATATCGATCAGGTTATGGGGTGAGAACCGCTGCATGATTTGACACAACCGTACACAGTCCGATACAGTATCCCTCCTCTTTCGGGTGCCCAAGGCAACATATCGCCAAAGCAACCGTATAGGATGACCCACTGAACGGGTATGGTCTTTGTGGCCACTCGTTCCTATCCATAATTGCACACAGGAGATGCATGTGCGCACATCGACCCGTTCAATCGCCAGTTTGTCCTTCTCAATGATGCTCCTCGCGGGCTCTATCTCTACTTTGCTGCCTGCTTCACAAGCTCAGGCATTCGAAGTTCAGCCTGACTCGGATCAAGACACCGAACTACAGTTGCTCAAGGATTTTATTCACTTTGTGAAAATCGCGAGATTTGATGTCGCTGCGGATCTTGGTGAGCAACTCCTCGATATGGGAATGGACGCTGAGTCATTTGTAGATCTCGTTGAAAAATCGCGTGAACTCCAACGATTTGAAGAAGCAGTCGCTGCAGGCATGCGTGTGCCGGTCCTCGAACCAATCGCTGCAAAGCTCGATAGCGCATTCCATGAAGGCAAGCTCGCAAGGGCACGCAACCCGCAAGAGGTTGCACGCAATATCGCGCTGCTCACCGAAGGACTCCGTGCCCGATCATTAGCTCGTGAGCGTTTGATCATCGCGGGTGAATATGCGATGCCTCAACTGCTCAACGCATACCTCCAACAAGAAGACCTCTCGCTCAAAGCACAGGTACAACGATTGCTCGTTGATATGGGGCGCCACGCAATCGTTCCATTGATTACCGCGATGCCAGAACTCAACGGCACACGCCAAGAGGCAATCGCTGAAGTCCTCGGGCTCATCCCATACCGCACAAGTCTTCCGGTACTGATTGATATCTACCAGTCAACCAACAACGCACAAGTCCGCCAAGCTTGCGGCCGAGCAATCTCTCGTCTCGGTGGGAACCCAAGCAGCGATGTCGCAGGAATGTACTCACTGCTCGCAGATTCCTACTACGCCCAGCCGGCAGAACTCACAAGTTTCCCAGGCGAAGCACATCAACTCGTATGGAACTTCGATCCGGGTCTCGGCCTCGTCATGGTTCCGATCGACACCGCGGTATTCCATGAAGCAATGTCGATGAGAATGGCAGAAAACTCACTCCGCCTCAATCCATCTGACCGTGAAACCCTTGGGCTCTGGATCGCTGCCAACTACTCAAGAGCACTCGATACACCGATGGATTACGAAAATCCTGTATACGGGGCAGACCGCAGAAGCGCCGAGTACTACGGCGTCGCAGTCGGTCCGGATATCGATCAAATGGTCCTTCGCCGCGGACTTGACACACGCGACACCCCGCTTGTTCGTCTCGCGATTGATGCGATCTCGCAGACCGCTGGGTCCCGATCGCTCTGGGGACAATCACTCGATGGTCGATACCCATTGCTCGAATCATTGAGCTACCAAAATCGTCGCGTGCAGTTTGAATCAGCATTGGCGCTTGGAAAAGCTCAACCAGCTGAGTCCTTCGAAGGTTCGCAGCGCGTGATCCCACTTCTTGCAAGCGCGATTAAAGACGCTGCATCGCTCCACGCGATCATCCTCTCAAATGGTGATCGTGAAGGGTACGACCAGTACCGTGCATCACTCGAACAACTCGGATTTACCGTGTTACCACCCGCAGAGAATGGCCTCTCCGATCTCGATGCCGCGATTGCAGAAATCCCAACCGTCGACCTGATCGTCACCCTGATGGGATATGACGATTCCTTGCTCGCTGTTGAATCTGCCCGCTCTGACAATAAACTCGCGGTGACTCCTGTGCTCGCACTGATGCAGCCTGACGATGTTGTACCGATGGAACGCCAGTACCTGCGTGACCAAACAGTATCTGTCCGTCGTGCTGCGATCTCTAACGATGCATTCGACCGTTCAGTGTCAACATTGCTCGAAGTCGCTTCTGGTGGTCCGATCACCGATGGAGAAGCCGAGGAATACGCATTCCGTGCGATCGAAGTGCTCCGTGATCTCGCGATCTCAAACAATCAGACCCTCAATATCTCGGATGCATCATCAATCCTGATCGATGTGCTCGATGAGGTCGAGAGTTTTACACTCCTTGATATCGCAGAGATTGTTTCGTACATGCCTTCACAGAAATCGCAACAAGCGATCATGAATAAGGCACTCGAATCATCCGGTGAAATCCAGAAGGAAATGCTGATTATCGTTGGAAACTCAGGCAAACGCTTCGGCAATCAACTCGATAATCGTCAAGTTCGTCGACTTATCGAACTCGCCCAAGATAGTGATGAAGAACTGGCAACCGTTGCTGTTGCCACAATGGGTGCTCTTGAAGTGACCTACACCTCCTTGGTCCCATTGATCCTCAATACTGATTCCGAATAATCGATCGAAAATGAATCCGATATTTGTGCGGGTTACATCGAGAAACCTCTTCAAACGAGCCACATCGGCTCGTTTTTTTACACGCATTATCGGGTATACAGAGCATGTTCACATGGTCCGCATTTCCAGTGATTCCCCAGCAAATGCCGTCATAATCGGTATTGGTGTGTCATTCGACATACTCATGGAGAGTTTGACACACACATTCTTATCGAGTGTAATCCGTTTCCATTTGCAGGTCGATGATTTGTTTGTCACGCTTGAACTTGCCAGGTGCGGTGTGTTGCCGCGAGTGGGGAGTTCCGATTGACTGATCTTGGAGGAACGAGATCATCATTGGGCGAACCGGCATTCAAAACCGGACCCGGCAAGGCGTGAAGCTTATTGAGTCGTATTCAAGGAGACAAACAAATGCATGCAATGCGAAAAACAGTGGCAAAGGGTTTCACCCTTGTCGAAATCCTCATCGTGGTCGTGATTCTCGGTATTCTTGCCGCGATCGTAGTACCTCAGTTCACCAATGCAGCAAACGATGCCCGTGATGGTAACATTGCGACACAGGAATCAACCCTGCAGAACCAGCTTGAGCTCTATGCAGCTCAGAACAACGGCACTTACCCAACAGTTGTAGAGCTTAACGCTGCTGCTGCTGACGGTCAGGCTGGCTGGAGTGTTATGATCGACGACAGCTACCTCAAGGAAGCACCAGTCAATCCATACACCGGCGGCATCGATGTTGCTGCAAACGCA
Source organism: uncultured bacterium (assembly GCA_963976235.1). Taxonomy (GTDB): domain Bacteria; phylum Planctomycetota; class Phycisphaerae; order Phycisphaerales; family UBA1924; genus UBA1924. The sequence continues at coordinate 125,146 of CAXBJM010000002.1, read as the reverse complement.
GACCCAAGCACAAACGCACCTGGTTCAGCAGCTGCAGAAGCTTGGTACTACAACGCAGCTACCGGCGAAATCGCTGCAACAACCCCATAACTTATGCAGGCTTTGCCTGTCCAAACTATACAAGCAGATCTGGAAACGGGTCTGCTTGTCTTGCTTAAAGTAAGGATCCACAATGAACACCAAAGAACATCTCAAGCATGCATTCACACTCGTTGAAATTCTCATCGTAGTCGTGATTCTCGGAGTACTTGCAGCGATCGTCGTCCCAAACTTTGCCGGTGCAGTTGAAGACGCAACAGTCAGCACAACTAAAACGGAACTCAATAAACTCCGTAGAGCAATCGAAGTGTTTCAAGTACGAAATGAAAACGCTCTGCCCAATGTGATCGCCGGCGACGGAACCTGGGGCGCACTCATCCAAGGCAATGGTGAATACCTCCGCGAAGCACCGATCAACGCATACATCACCGGCGCAAACCAACAGGTCATTATCCTTGGAGTCGCACCAGATGCGGCATTCCAAACGACACACGGTTGGATATACAACGCTGCAACAGGGCAGATCTGGGCAGGTGGGTTCGATATCAATGATAACCCATATCCTCGATAATCGAACCACAAGGGACTGATATCTGGGGGTGTGTAAGGATCGTACAATGCAACGCAAATCAAGTAGAAAACAACGCAGCAGAGCATCCCGGGGGTACACACTCATCGAGGTGCTTGTTGTTGTTACGATTCTTGGAATAGCTGGCGCGATGGTCGCTCCATCAATGGGACAAGTCGGTGTGCTTCGAATTCAAGGCGCCGTCAGATCCGTCGTATCTGATATTACCTTCGCCCAGATGGATGCGCTGGGTTATCAAGAGCAACGAGCGATTGTCTTTGATATTGATGAAAACTACTACACGCTCGTTCAAGTCACCGGCAACAATGTAGATCCGGATGCTGATGCAATCTATGACCCTAAGGGACCCAATCAACGATACCGGGTCTCGCTCGACAAAGAGAGCTTCGGCGGTACAACAATCGAGTCTGCCGATTTCGATGGAGACACCACACTCATCTTTGATGAAGTTGGTGGGCCTGTTGCTGCTCCAGGAACAAGCGTGCTCAGCGACGGGGGCTCAGTCGTAATCGCAGGACCATTGAGCAGATACCGAATCAATGTCGCAGCATTCACCGGACGCGTAACGGTGACTCGTCTCGATTAATCCGATTGTATCAATAGAAATACACTTCATCGTTCTTACATAGTGGCTTGAAGAAAAAGTCCGAGGTTCGCCCGTCCGATGCTCTATGCGAAGGGTGACCAAATGACACACAACGAAAACAACAAGTTTTTCAATAAGAGTTCTTTGTCCAAACAGACAAGGAACCTGACCTTTGTCCTCTGCATGGGCATGCTTGCCGGCGTGCTGATCTGGGCAAAGCTCCGCCTTGTCACTGATATCCCCCGGAGCGCATACGCTGAACCGAGAGAGCTGGACGCTTCAGGTTCAGATGAAAATTCATACCAGAACGATGACATCAGCATCTCAGATGAGGACGAGCAATCGATCGAATCTGAGTCAGCAGAGCACGCTGTGGACCAAAAAAACAAGACTCCAGTTCAGGATTTCACTGACAGACCTTAACAGTTGATGGATGTGGTACTGAGTTATCGGAACACCACATTCCGTTTGTGACGGTGCTCAATCACCGAAAGCACACAGTCTACGCAAAGTCACATGAACGATAGACCGATTCTATTGCAGCAATATACCGGGAACTGCCGGATTAACGAGATCAATATCTGCTGGCACAACGCCGCAACGCTGAGGAAACACCAATGACCAATCAAGACACAAACCGCATCTTCAAGTCAAATCTCCTGAGCATCTGCATCCGAACCGGGATCATGCCAGCGCTTGCGATCTCAGTGATTGCCGGTTCAGCGAACGCACAAGACTCAAGCGGCTTTGGTCTCCTCGCTGCACTCAAAAGCCAATCACAAGCTGGGAACACGCAAGCAGATGAACTTGACAACGAGTTTGCAGATGATCAGTTTGATGCAGATCTCTACGATGAAGACTTCAACTCCGAATCAAATGGACAAGATTCAATCAACACCGAAGCAGACCTGGCAGACTTTGCCGGTGCGGTAGATGTTTCAGACTACGATCTCGTTGATCTCCATGTGAACAATGAAGACCTTGGAAACATCCTCCAACTTCTCTCAATCCAATCACAACGCAACATCATCTCATCAAAGAGCGTCCAGGCATCAGTCACCGCTGACCTCTACGGCGTGACCTTCTACGAAGCACTCGATTCAATCCTCCATGTTAACGGCTACGGATATATCGAAAAAGGTAACTTTATCTATGTCTACACAAGCGAAGAACTCGTCGAGTTCGAAGCACTCTCACGCAGCATGGTGACCAAGGTCATCACACTCGACTACCTCAACGCAACCGATGCTGCGGAGTTCTCGAAGATGCTCCTCTCAGAAAACGGTTCAATCACTGCCAACGCGGAAACAGAATCATTCACCATAACCGACGGCGTCCCAACAGGTGCAGACGGATACGCAAACCACGCGATCGTCGTCATCCATGACTACGAAGAGCAAGTTGAAGAAATTACTTCGCTCATCCAAGAACTCGATGTCAAACCAGTTCAAATCCTTGTCGAAGCAACAATCCTACAGACTTCACTCAATGAAGCAAACGCGTTCGGTATGGACTTCGCATTGATCCAGAACCTCGATTTCACTGACTTCGTAGGAACCGGCGGCCCACTCAGTGTGGTTGATAGCCTCATCTCAGGTGCAGGCGAAACAGTTGACGGAACAAAGGTTAATGCTGCAGGCGGCGGACACGGCACAGGCGTAAGCTCAACCGCAGGTAACACCGCAGGTGCTGCGACACTCAAAGCAGGTTTCGTCAACGGCGATGTCGGCGTCTTCCTCCGAGTGCTCGATGAAATCACAGATGTTACTGTTGTTTCAAACCCGAAACTACTCACACTCAACCGCCAACCCGCACGCGTGCTCGTTGGTACACGAGTTGGTTACCTCAACACAACAACAACCGACACTTCAACTACTCAATCCGTTGAGTTCCTCGATGTAGGTACCCAACTCTCAGTCCGCCCGTTCGTTTCTCAGAACAACAAAATCCGCCTTGAGCTTCGCCCACAGGTTTCAAGTGTCAAGTTCCGGAATATCTCAGATAACAGCGGCTCAATCGTCACCATCCCAGACGAAGACACCACAGAAATGAACACCAACATCATGGCAAATGACGGCCAGACTGTTGTACTCGGTGGTCTGTTCACCGAAACAACCTCGACCACCCGTCGCCAGGTTCCAGTGCTGGGTGATATCCCACTGATCGGAAACGCATTCAAGGGATACGACGATTCAGTATCTCGCTCAGAAATCATCTTCCTCATCACGCCTTCAATCGTCAACGACACCGTTTTGGCAGAAGCAGGCGATATGGGTAACCAATACGCAGAGCACGCACGCTATGGTGCTCGCAAGGGTCTCCTCCCATGGTCACGCGAACGCCGAGTTGGTCAACTCCTGATTGATGCACGGAACCTCGCAGATACAGGCGATATCGAAAAGGCACTCTCAAAGGTTGATCGTGCACTCCGCCTGATGCCAATGTCACCCGATGCTCGTTCACTACGCACAGAACTCACAGGTGAACTCCGTTCAATGCCATCACGCAGCCTGACAAACGGTTCATACCACAACGAACTCCACTTCGGTGGTACAACAAGTGAAGTATCCTCACCAAACACAGTCAACCCATTCTTGAACGCAACTCCTGAATCATCAGAATTCGCAGAAGTGATCGAGTCAGACACTCCAGTATTTGATCCAAGCTCAGATGAAGATTTCACACCAGAATCAACATTCGAAGAAGAATCATTCGCCGAGGTTCCTGTTGATACCGTCTCAGACGCTTCATCAAGCAATGACTTCTCAACAGTTGATCCATTCACAACTCAATCAGGCGAATCATTTGAGTCCGTTGAATCATTCGAATCACCAGTCGCTTCATCCTCAGACGAGTTCGTCTCAGGCGAAGGCTACACCCAAATCGCAGTTGATGACGCAACCGATTGGTCAATGCAATCACAAAGCGATGCAGAGTTCGAGCAGATGAAATCTGTCGTCACCGGCGAAGATACATCAGTCGCATTCTCAAGCCCAGAAGGTTCATTTGAGGACTTCGAGTCATCAACCGAATCCGATTCATGGGGAGAAGACGAGCAATCATTCTCGACCGTTGCAGACGGATTCACCGGCCAGCTCATCATCCCATTGCCATCCGGAGGGGTACTCCGTCTTGATTGGCCATTAGGGTTCGATTATGTCGCATCAGGTGATTCAAGCACAGCTGTGGAGTCACAGGCAACCTTTACCCAGGTTCCGACCGAAGACGAATAATCTTCAAGGTTCGACTGGTTTGACCGAGATATCGGGCCGAAGTGTGGAATGTTCAAGCACATAAACAGGAGCATTGCACATGAAAAAGGTCCAAACAGCACTCTACGGTTCCGCCATTCTCCTCGCATCACTCGCAGGATGTTCCGGCCAAGGAAACTACACCCGAGAGGGCGTATCCATGGCAAAGGAACGCATGAGCTTCCTCAAGAGCGCCACTGAATGGGAACTTGCTCGTCAAGCATTCCTCGCAGGGGATCTCGAGAAAGCAATCGAGAAAGTTGATTACTCGCTCTCGATCAATGACTCAGTGGTCAAATCTCATGTACTCAAAGGCAGAATCCTGATCGAGTTCGGTGATCTGGGGAACGCACTCAAATCACTCCAGACCGCGACGATTCTCGATCCAGAAGAACCAGACGCACACTACTACCTCGGAGTGCTCTACGAGCGCCTCAACCGCCCGGAAGATGCGCATACTCATTTCGAGATCGCATGCGATGTGGATGACTACAACCCCTCATATGCAGTCGCGGCTTCAGAAATGCTCATCGATCTCGATCGCTTAGAAGAAGCAAAGGCATACCTCGTATCCATCCCGATGGCTGCAAACAATGCAGGCATCCGCCAATCCCTCGGACACATCGCGCTGATCGAATCAGAGTATGACCTTGCAGTCAAGTACTTCAAAGAATCACGGCTGCTTGCACCAGACGATGAAGGGATTGCCGAAGATCTCATCCATGCATTGATGATGGCAGGCGAGTACAGCCAAGCAGAGCACAACATCGCATTGATGATGAAAAAAATCGAGAACGCAGACAGGACTGATCTCAAAGTACTCCATGCCAAAGCATTGATGAACACCGGACGCCCAGTCGAAGCCCGCTCGATCTATCAAGAACTGCTCTCAGACGCTGAAGGCATGAGCAATGTTGATCTCTGGATCGGGCTCGCAAACGCTTCATTCGTCGTCGACGATATGCGAAATGTACGCAAAGCAGCATCCCGGATCGTCGCGCTCGCGCCTGATCTTCATGACGGATACCTGCTCTACGCGATGTATCATCGCCAAACAGAAGATTTCTCATCAGCGCTCGCATCAATCGACAAAGCGATCGAAATGAATCCAATCAACGGCGATGTCCACGCATACCGCTCGCTCATCCTCTCCAAGCTCAATCGACGACTCGATGCAATCGCAAGCGCCTCGCGTGCCGTAGAGCTCGACCCCGGGAATCCAATGTTCAGCTCGATGCTCGAGAATCTGAGTTCCGGTATCGCGTCTGTGCCAACCGGTAACTAATCCAAGTTCATCAATCTCAATGAGATCAAACCACCCGCAGATCGACCAACACAGGTTCGACGCGGGTGTTTCCATTCCAGGTGGAAAGCTTTGGTTCGATGATCATCTCCACCGGCGCACCCCGCGGAATCAGATCCATATATCTCCCCCAGTTCCAAGCAACGATCCGCAGCGTAGGACCAGACCCATCCCGAGCGCCAACTCGCAACGACAGATGATTCCCAGTTTTGCCCATCGGAGTTGGCATCCCATTGAGATGAACCCCGTTCACCCGCAATCGAACCTTACTATTCCCCGCTCCAAACGGTGCCATCTTGTCGAGCTCGCGGATCGACGCAGGGGTGAGTTCATCAAGACGGGCAACACAGTCATACTTCGCATGATGCACCAAGTCCTCAGGACACAACTGCTCATTGGTGTGAGCAATCATCGCATCGCGGAATGCTTCAAAGCGATCAGGTGAACACTTCATCCCCGCAGCCATATCGTGTCCGCCAAAAGATTCAAGATGCTCGCCACACGCATCGAGTGCGCCATGAAGATTAAACCCTTCAATACTTCGTCCAGACCCTTTGCACACTTCGCCTGTGTCTTGCATGAGTATTGTTGGTCGTGCAAACCGATCGACAAGACGAGAACAGACAATCCCGACAATCCCAGGATGCCAATCGGCATGCTTGAGTACAATCACGCGCGTATCTGGACCGGTCATCCCAGACTCTTCCGCCATCTCGATCGCTTGTGTGACGATAACCAGCTCTTGTTTGCGTCGTTCATCGTTAATTTGCGAGAGCTGTTCCGCAAGTTCTACCGCCCGCTGTCCTTTGGCATCAGTCATAAGTTCCAACGCATCCGCTGCATGCCCCAGACGACCGATCGCATTCAACCGAGGCGCAAGTCGAAAACCAATCGCTTCCGTATCGATCTTCTCGGAATCTAACCCAGAAGCGCGGATCAATGCCTGCAATCCATCGTTGGAGATTTCCGGAATCCGTGAGAGTCCGTGCTTCACAATCACCCGGTTCTCATCAACCAAAGGGACAATATCTGCAATCGATCCCAACGCTGCAAACCCAAGCAAATCAATCAATACGCTTCTGAGCTTCGCTGAAACTGTTTTATCATTCGCATCGAGTGTTGCCAAACGCCAAGCAAGCTTGTACGCAACCCCCGCGCCGCAGAGCTCCCCAAACGGATACTTCGAATCCGGGCGCCGGGGATGCACGACCGCAAACGCATCAGGCAGATCATCCATCGACTCAGGTGGATTATGATGATCCGTGATAATCAGATCAACCCCAACCTCCCGAGCAACATCCGCTGGTTCATTTGCAGTGATCCCACAGTCAACAGAAACAATCAACTTCGCGCCATCCCCAGCAAGCGATCGGATCGCTTCGCTATTGATCCCGTACCCTTCATCCAAACGGTGGGGGATGTAAGAGCGAACATCAACATCTTCCCGAATCGCTCGAATCATCTGAATTAAAATGGTGCTTGCCGTCACACCGTCAACATCGTAATCACCAAAGATAACAATCTGCTCACCTTGTTCGATCGCGAGCATGATCCGTTCTGCTGCTTTGTCAAGATCAGGTATGTCAGATGGATCATGCATCGTGCGCAGCGATGGGTTCAAGAACGATTTGCCCGCTTCATCGATTCCTATCCCTCGCGCTCCTAGCACTCGTTCGATTAACATCCCGCCGACTGTTTCACGACTGCGAGGCTTCCACACACGGGTGATTCCGCGTGCCTGCACAGAATCAGGAATCTGAACCTCAATCGGTCGATCAGTCAAATTCGCAGATGTATCAGTTGCTCTGGTCATAAATCACCTATCTCAATCAATATTCCATAGAGCGTATCCAACAAATCCACCCCGATACACGATAGACTCATTTCATATGGTCAAGCTTACCAAAATATACACCCGTTCGGGAGACAAAGGCTCAACCGGGCTCGGAACCGGCAAACGCGTCCCCAAATCCCACCCACGCGTAGACGCTTACGGCTGTGTTGACGAAACCAACGCATTCCTCGGTGCTGCCGTCCTCGCTGCGAAAGATTCACACCCAGAACTCGCCAACCAACTCCAACTCATTCAGCACGATCTCTTCGATCTCGGTGCCGATCTCTGCACGCCGATCGCCAAAGATGAACCCGCAGGTCAAGCCTTAAGAATCACAGAACCGAGAATCAAGTTCCTCGAAGACCTCATTGATGAGTACAACGCAGATCTCGCGTCCCTGACAAGTTTCGTCCTCCCAGGTGGATCGAACCTCGCGATTCAACTCCACATCGTCCGAACCGTCAGCAGACGAGCAGAACGGGTCGTATCTTCCCTCATCGAGATCGAACCCAAGGAAACTTCGATCCTGACACTTCAATACCTCAATCGACTCTCGGATCTCTTCTTTGTCCTCTCTCGCGTTGCCAACACCAACGGCCAGGATGACATCCTCTGGGTTCCAGGAAAGAATCGCTCTGATTCTCATTAATTCAAACAGCGTTCTCCTAAATATTCTTCAATAGGGTATAGTTGTTGGCGTGTACAAACAATTTCGCCATTTTGTGGATTCTGTGCTTGATGTCCAGTCGAACCGTCTTGTTGAGAACATGACACAAGCTGAGGTGCGTCGCAACACAATCCAGTTTCTGGGTATTTTGACGCTCATTGGCATTGTCGTTATTACCATGCAGGTGATTGGGCACGAAAACTTTGGGTTCAACAACATCATCCTGAACCTCTCATGGGCATCTTTCTACCTTGCAGCACTTGCGCTTGTCTACTTCGTAGATTTGAGCAAAGCATGGTGTGTCCGTGTCTCTTTATCAATCATCCTTGGTGAAGGATTGATCGCCATCATTCGCTGGGTGGTCTTCAAAGATCCAAGCCCGGGTGACGCAACCGTCATGGGAGTCCTGCTCGGATTGGTATTGGGTGCCCTCTTCTTACCCTGGAGCCCACGACAGACGCTGCTTGTGAGTTTGCTCTGGATCATCGGCGCAATGTCAAGCCTGTTCTTCTCACAGCAAAGCGAAGATTTTTCGGTCCCAGCAGCTATTTTTATGTACATCGTCGTCACGATCCCCGGAATCATGATCTCATTCTTCCGGATGTCCCGTTTCCAAGATCAACTCGATCTTCATTTCATAAAAGCCCAGTATGAAGATGTAAAAGATGAAATCCAAGCGGCCAAAAACATCCATGAACGCGGATTCCCGAAACCAAAGTCATCCGGCAATATCCGTTTCACCTACATCTACCGTCCAATGAGTCAAATCGGAGGCGATTCAATCTTCGCATCCATTGAACACCCAGGCGAATCCAAAACACCAATCACGCTCGTCCTCTTTGATGTTACAGGGCACGGGTTGTCTGCGGCTCTGACCGCAAACCGCCTGCAAGGCGAACTCATGCGAATCACCGGTGAAGAACCCGCAATTGATCCAGGTGAACTCACCATCAAACTCGACCGATATGTTTGCCTCACACTTGCGGATTCTGCTGTGCTTGTGAGTGCTGTTGCGATCAATGTTGATCCAAAACGAAACACAATTCGTGTTGCGAATGCGGGACATCCCTCACCGCTTATCCGAAAAGCACGCGGTGCAATTATTCAGATTCAGTCTTCATGCCCGGTGCTGGGGGTTGGTATGGGGACAGAATTCAATCCCATTGTGGAAGAGCATGAGTTTCTTTCAGGAGATTCAATCATCGCATTTACCGATGGGGTCACCGAATCAATCAACTCAATGGGCGAACTCTACAACGAACAAGGCGTTATTGATGTCGTCGAAGGCGACTGGATCGATGAATCGACCCGCTGGCCAGAGAAGATTCTGATAGATGTCGAGAAAAAGCGTGCAGGATCCGCAGCAGATGATATCCTAATCGTGGAACTCTACCGTGCGTAATCCCAACAAGTAATGCGCGACACAGACGATTGAGGAGTAAGAGGATTGACCACTACAGCATCATTTGAAACCACAGAATTTCGCCGATCATTCTCGGTGGAAACCGAATCGCTCCTAAGAAGACGCATGATCTGGTACATCTCCCTCTGGGGTGGGTTCAGTTTACTCTCGTTAACAATTGTGAGCGTCATGCTGTTGCGTGGTGTTGAGATGTCACAGTTCAATCAAATGCTTGATAATGGCTGGCAAAAAGCATTTTTCTTCATCACATCTGTTCTCTGGCTCGGTGCTTATATCGGTGCATTGGTCGTCGTCGTAGGACGCAAGGTATCTACAAAAACCGTTGTCAATATTTCAATCGGTCTAATTATCTTAGATGGCGCACTCGGGATCGGAGTCCGTGTCATGGATATGGACATGGGACCGGCACTGGTCTCGTTTATCCTCGCTCATTTCATCGCATGTTGTCTCTTTCCTTGGACAATTCGACAAGCAATTATCCCGATCGCGGTAATCGCCACCGCGAGTTCATTGACTCATGTGCTGATCGAAGGGGACGGATTTGTAAAGACTCTATTCTTGACCATTGCATTGATTGTCTTTATGGTACCCGCGGTCGTCATCATCGGCATCAAGTATTCCCAGCGCGTTCAACGAGCAACAAACAAGTTCCTCAATCAGCGCTACGGCATGCTTCGGCAAGAACTTGCATACGCTCGACAAGTTCACGAAGCGCTTTTCCCCGCTCCAAAGTCATCAGGAAATCTCCGATACGCCTACCAGTATGAGCCAATGAGACAAATCGGTGGTGATTACCTCTACACCAAAGTACACAACGATGAAGATGGCAACGAACAAATATCCGTCGTCGTCATTGATGTCACAGGACACGGTATCCCCGCAGCACTCACCGTCAATCGTCTCCACGGCGAAATCGATATTTGCTTCGCTGAAAACCCCAAAATCGGTCCAGGAGAACTCCTCGAAAAACTCAACAAGTATGTCCACCTCACCCTCGCCAAACACTCCATCTATGCAACAGCAGTCTGTCTGAGAGTCAGTCATAAACGCGGTGTTGTTGAATACGCCTCAGGCGGACACCCACCGGCATTCATCCGAGGAATCGACGGCTCACTCCGCGATATCGATCCAACAACCTTCGTTCTTGGTGCATGTGCAGACGCAGACTTTGATGCAGGACAAATCGAAGCAGAGTTCATGCCAGGGGATTCGCTGATTGTCTACACAGACGGCGCGATCGAAGCTCGAAGTATGGAAGGCAAAATGCTCCATATCGACGGCCTACGCAAACTCCTCTCTGCCCCAGTCATGCCAGGCATCGAAAACGGCGGCCAAGGACAATGGGCAGAACGCATCCTCAATGAAGTCACCGCATACCGCAATGGATTGCCCCCCGAAGATGACACCCTCGCAATTGAGATCTATCGCCCAGTGACGACAGATTCACCCAATGCGTTCGATCCAGAGACTCAGGTTGCTGAAACTGCATCTGCAGATTTGGATTCAGTTACTCTTTGATCCCCTGAACCCGATCCGGATCAGTATACTTAATGAGTGTGGATGCAAGGTCCACGCCATTGATATTCGCCAAAGTAGCAAGCCAAGCAAGCACATCTGCGAACTCTTCTTCCAAGTTTTCTCGCTCGTCTTCAGTTGCTGGACGGTTTGAACGGTTGTTGTTCGCCAATGCTGTTGCCAGCTCACCAAACTCCTCGGTAAGGTACAGGAAGGTCCCCGCGGTCCCCCGAGCATTATCTGATGCGAAATATCGCTCTCGGATCAGGTCTTGGAACGCCCGCACCGTCATATCAACTGGCGGCTGGATAGGATTCGAATCAGTGCTTTGTGCCATACACCATGGTAGACACCCAAAATTCGGATTTTGGTTCGGTTCGTGCATGGTGTTTCTCCATTTTGAACGCTTGCTTCATGGATTTGGGGTGCTACACTTCCTGCCCGACCAACGATTGGTCGAAGTTCGTTCACAAGGTGTGAACGCTCTAAGTAGCAACGGGATATATACGCATGCCGACGATCAATCAGCTCATCCGTAAACCACGCAAGACTCCAGTCGAGAAATCATATTCTCGCGATATGGAGAACTGCCCCCAGCGTCGTGGCGTGTGTCTCACAGTGAAGACAACAACACCGAAAAAGCCGAACTCCGCACTCCGGAAGATCGCTCGTGTTCGTTTGTCCAACGGCAAAGAAGTCACCGCATACATCGGTGGCGAAGGTCACAACCTCCAGGAACATTCCATCGTTCTCGTCCGTGGCGGCCGAGTCCGTGACCTTCCTGGTGTTCGTTACCACATCGTTCGCGGTGCACTCGACTGTCTCGGTGTAGACGATCGTAAGCAAGGTCGCTCGAAGTACGGTGCGAAAAAGGGTAAGTCCTAATCGAATCAAGTTTTCATAATGCCGTACACCATGTTGGCGTACGGCTTTTTTATCTGGCAAGTAATTCTGTCCGTTGATAAAGACAGAGTGAACAGTGCTCGCAAGAGCAGATGAGCCCAAAGGAGATACCATGGCTGGTCGAATCACACACTCAGAAGCACAACTCCGTCCCGATCCTAAGTACGGTGACAAAGTCGTTGCGAAGTTCATCAACTGCATCATGCTCGACGGTCGCAAGACCTCCGCACAACGTGTAGTCTACGATGCATTCGAAGAAATCGATAAGCGCCTCGTCGGAAACGAAGAAGCAGAAGCAGAAGGCATCAAGGACGGCCGCGATATCTTCCAGCGTGCAATCACAAATGTAAAACCATTCCTTGAAGTCCGCTCCAAGCGAATCGGTGGTGCAAACTACCAAGTACCAATGCAGGTACCTGCAAACCGTCAGCAAGCACTCGCGTTCCGTTGGATCATCAACGCAGTCCGCAGCGAAAAAGGTCGCTCAACCCACCTGAAGCTCGCCGACGAGCTCTGGGCAGCGTCCCGCAACGAAGGCAAGGCCATGAACACTCGTGACCAAACCCACAGAATGGCAGAAGCAAACAAGGCGTTCGCACACTTCGCACGCTAATCTGCTTCAAACCGGACCAAAATCAACCGATAGAACCCAGAGCATCTGCTCTGGGTTTTTTTATGGAAATTTCGATCTACACAACTCCAATCACTGTACTGAAAATGATGAAGATCGAAAATGTAAAATATAATGCCCCAAAGCAACAAGCATTCATCGCTTGGGCGATTGCGACCGTGATTACAAGCTCGCTCTGCATCGCGTCATGGACATACCACATCGATCAAGGCATCCGCGTCATCTCTAACGCGGCCTACATCATCTCGATCCCAGGATGGATTCCAATCTACGCCCTCGGTCTTTCAGGCGTCCGAGATTATCCCATAACCATCGTCATCGCCAATGGGCTTGCCTGGTTGTTCTGGTTCATGCTCATTGCATCAATCCTGCGCGTTCGATCCAAGCTTGGAACGAATGAAGGATCACAAACTACACAAAATCAACCAGATCCAGGCAGACGAGCATTCCTCGGAAACGCAGCATTAGGTGTAACCAGTATCGGCGCCTTGGCAACACCAAGCTACGCAACATTAATCGAGCCCTGGACGATCAAAGTCCGCAAGTACACGATCCCGATCAAGAATCTTGATTCTACTTTCGAAGGACTCAAACTTGTTCAACTCGCCGACACGCATCTGGGACCGCGCATCCCAGAGTCATTCATCCAGCAAGCGGTTGATCTCGTGATCGCTCAAGCTCCAGACCTGGTGCTCCTCACAGGCGATCACATACATGACGGCACATCCGAAATTGACCGCGCTGCAAATCTCTGCAAACCATTCGCTCTCCATGCCACCATCGGCGCGATCGGGGTCCTCGGGAATCATGATTGGTGGGGGGATGGTCCAAGACTCACCCGCGCACTCCGTCATCAGGGAGTCCACATGATCGACAACAATCGAATATGGATCGATCCCAAAACACGCACAATCCAGTCTCAAGATCCAGGCAAAGGCGCACTGGCAATCGTTGGATTCGGTGATCTCACCGATGATTACATCGACACTGACCGAGCATTCCGAGACATCGCAGAAGCCACGCCCCGCATCGTGCTCTCGCACAATCCAGACAGCGCCGAACTCTCTTCGGTAACAAAGCAAGGTGCACCACGAATCGATCTCATGTGCTCAGGTCACACCCACGGCGGCCAAGTCAAAATCCCATTCCTCGGAACACCAATCGTACCAAGTCGTTTCGGATCAAAGTACGCCGGTGGACTTGTCAATGGACCCGCATTCCCGGTTCACATTTCCCGAGGGATCGGCATGTCCATGCTCCCCGTCCGTCTGGGTGTCCCACCAGAAATTTCAGTGCTCACACTCACCCGCGCTTAATGCGTATTGATCGCGCAATGCTTTTCACAATCCCATTCATCACAAAGCACACCCCAGCCAAGCCGATCCGTAAGCCCAATGGATTCGATGTAATAATCATTCCGCTGACGAACCTCGCTCGTGATCCCGAGTTGATCGATGAGATTACTCGAATGCACATTGTTTGCCGAGCAGTACAAACGAACCCGCTGTAACCCAAGACCACCCTTGGCATGCGAACTCAGGGCCCAAGAGATCGTCCGTGCACACGCCTCGCGTGCGTACCCGTTCCCGATCGCATCCCGACGAATCCAGTACCCTGTTTCGCACGATGCGGTATCGCGCCGAACATCATGGACTCCGCTCCCCCCGATGAATCGCCCTGATTCTTTACAGAAGATTGCAGTCCCCACATTGTTAAATGTCGCAGGATTCGCAAGCGAGAGCATCTGCTCACAGATGTATTTCGTGGTTGATTCAAGCGTTCGGTGATTGTCCTTGCACCAAGGCATCCAAGGCAACAAATGCCCTTCACGCGAATCAGAGATCGCATCAAAAACCTCTTGAGCATCTCCCAATCGGTATCCGCGAATAATCAAACGCTCAGATTCAAGCTCGCACGAAAGCGGATCGGGTGCCTTCCATCCCAACCCCTCCGCAGGGAATAAGTTCTCAGATGCGCAATGTGTCATGGGAACACCATAGCACAGTGAATACAATCTTGCGTGACTGATCCCGCCCCAAACCCGCGTTATATCCGCCAACTCCGATTGCCCTTCTGGGATCAAGTTGCCCAAGATCGACTCGCATTATCCCACGCAATGATCGTCGGTTGCGGCGCCTTGGGTTGCCCAAGCGCGGATCTCCTTGCCCGTGCCGGAGTCGGGAAGATCACGATCATTGACCGCGACCTGGTCGATTATTCAAATCTCCACCGCCAGACCCTCTTCTGCGATGCAGACGCAAGAGACCAACTCCCCAAAGCACAAGCAGCCCGCAATCGACTCCGAGCAGTGAATCCAGAAATTGATATCGAAGCAGTTGTCGCAGACTTCGGCGCATACGACGCTGAACGCATCGTCATCAACTCCAAGTTCGGTAAACCCGATGTGCTCCTGGACGGCACAGACAACTTCGAAACCCGCTTTCTGATTAATGATCTCTCTGTCATGCACCGTATCCCGTATGTCTACGGCGGCGCAATCGCAACCAAAGGAATGGCAGCCGTCTTCATCCCAGGAAAAACCCCATGCCTGCGATGCTTGTTCAGCGCACCGCCACCACCGGGTTCACAACCCACCTGCGAGACCGCGGGTGTCTTCGCTCCTGTCTCTGCAATCATCGCCTCCTATCAAGCGAGTGAAGCGCTCAAGCTCCTTCTGGGCGCCGATGACCGCGTCATGGGTTCAATGCTCGAGTTCGATCTCTGGGAAGGCCAACGAAGACGAATCGAACTCGCCAAACTCAAAGATCCACAGTGCACATGTTGCAACGAGCGTAACTTCGAGTTCCTCGACCGTGATGACGAAGAATCCCTCTCAATCTGCGGCCGATCCGCAATCCAGATCAATCCACACACCAAATCACCGGTGGATATGCAACAACTCACCCAATCACTGAATCTTCACGGGACTTTCCAATCAACACCATTCACGATCAAAGGCAAACTCACAGAGAACAACATCGGAGTCACTGTATTCCGTGACGGCCGAACCATTTTCGATGGAATAGATGATCCCGCCGTTGCCCGCGCTCTCTACGCACGCTATATTGGTTGCTAATCAAACAGTTGGGAATAGGATCGGGGAACCCGAAAGGATAAAGACATGGGCCAAATTGGAACAATCATCACCACAGCAATCGAACGCGTCTCAGGACTCGGCGGAGGGCTTCTTAAGGATGTCGATGCTTCAAAGGCTGCACGAATGCCTGAGGGGATCAACTGCAACCATCCGGTCTTCGTCTACGGCCATCTCTCCATCTACCCACAAATGGTCATGGGCATGCTCGGACAAGACCTAGGTGACACCAAAGTCCCTGAAAACTACAACGACCTCTTCATGCACGGAGTCGAATGTAAAGATGACACCGATGGCACCATCTACCCATCACTCGACGAAGTCGTCGAACACTGCACCCGTGCGTACAAAGCCCTTGTCGAGTACACAAAGACCGCTGACGACGCATTGCTCATCAAAGACATCGAAGGCAATGACGGATTCAAAGATGCATTCGGTACCAACGCCGGGATGATCAACTTCCTCATCCACGATCATCCAATGTTCCATTACGGCCAAGTCTCCACTTGGAGACGCGCAATGGGACTAGGAAGCGTGATGTAAATCTACTGATCTCGGAAGAGATCAGGCAAACAACCAATCATCCCTTCACAAACGGGTTGGAGTTCTTCTCCTGCCCGATTGTTGTTGCAGGTCCATGCCCAGGAAAACACACTGTTTCAGGATCAAGCACATACAACTTGCTTTGGATTGATTCCTCAAGTGTCTCAAAGCTCGAGCCTGGAAAATCAGTCCGCCCAATTGATCCCGCAAAGAGTGTGTCTCCAACAAACGCAAGCTTTGCCGCTTCATGAATCAACGAAATACTCCCCGGCGAATGCCCAGGCGTATGCACAATCCGAAACTCCATTTCTTCCAATGAAACAGTGTCGCCCTCATTCAAGAATGCTTCGGGTTCGGGGGCAGAGATACTCAATCCAAGGGCCGCAGACAGATTCAAAACCGGATCATTCATCCATGTTTCCTCCGCCTGATGCATATAGATCGGTACCCCAGGGAACCGTGAACGAGCTTCGATCAACCCCGCAATATGATCCGCATGTGCATGCGTCAGAAGAATCTTCTCAGGCACAAGCCCTTGCTCCTCAATCGCATCAAGCATCGGCTCAGGCTGATAACCGCAATCGATGATCCAACACGATTTCCCCGCTTCAGGTTCACCCTGAGTCAGAATCATACAGTTTGTTTGGAAATCTCCGAGTGGAAACACTTGGATACATGGTTTTACAGCTGAATTGGATGGTTCGTTGGTCATGGTGTATGGTAATCTGTTGGAATAAACCACGCCTTTCCGATACTGATCTATAGGAGAAAATCATGCCTCAAATCGAAAATATTTATGATGCCCAAATGAATCCCGTCCAGATGGAAGGCGTCAAAGGCGCATCAATGGCATTAATGATCGGGCGCAAGCACAACGCGCCACACTTTTCGCTCAGATCGTTCTCCGTCGATGCTGGAGGACACACCCCAAAACACCAACACGATTACGAGCACGAGGTCTATGTCGTCTCAGGCACCGGCGCAGTCCTGCTCGAAGACGCATACCACCCCGTCAAAGCAGGGGACACAATACTGGTCCCCGCCAATGAACTCCACCAGTTCACCGTTCCAAATGAAGCAAGCGAACCATTCCGGTTTCTTTGCCTTGTCCCCGTCGAACAAAACTGCGGCGGCGATGTCCCCGGAAGTTAACCAATCAATCAGGGTCTGGATCTGAGGAGATGATCATGGAAAATAATAACACGCTCTCGCCCGGTTGGATCGCATCAATCTACGGCTCATCGGCAACCCTCGCCGGCGCCGCAGCACTCCGCGGACTCATGATCCACAACGACCAATGGGTGCTCGCGGGTTTCCTCGGACTCGTGCTCACAATCGTGACCCTCCCAATCTGCATCGCCCTCGGCAACAAAACAACAAACCGAGCGTCGAGCAGCTCAATCGACTCAGATCGCATCCGCACGCAACTCAAGCACCTGCACGAGGCGATCGAATCACTCAACGAGAACATGATCCTTTCGGACGATGCACGCCGTGTGCTCAATCGACGAAAAGAGCGTGAACTGCTCTGCAAAGCGATTCATGAAGACATCAAACTCGAAGACTGGGATGCAGGACTGGTGCTCATCCGCGAACTCGCTGAGCGTTTCGGATACCGGGTCGAAGCAGAAGAACTCCGCACAAAGATTAACACCGCTCGTTCCCAAACCATGCACCGTGATGTCGACCAAGCACTCGCAAAACTCAATGAACTGATCACCGCTCACAAGTGGGATCTCGCGATGAACGAAGCCGCCCGCATCTCACGCGTCTTCCACGAATCCCCCTCAGTCGACGGCCTCCGACATCGCGTGGAAACCGCAAAGGAACACTACAAACTTGACATCGAGCGTCAGTTCCTCCACGCGGCACAAGAAGATCGCATCGATCAAGCGATGGACCTACTCAAGGAGATGGACCACTACCTCACCGAACACGAAGCAGAGCAGTTCCAAGAAGTTGCCCGAGGCGTCATCGGCAAAGCACGCGACAACCTCGGAGTCCAGTTCAAACTCGCGGTCAATGATAAAGCATGGGACAATGCCGCAGATGTTGGTCAACGAATCATCGAAGAGTTCCCCAACTCACGCATGGCAACCGAAGTCCGTTCCATGATCGATTCCATCAGACAACGAGCAGATACAATTAATCGCTCGTGACTTTCAAAGATTCTTGGTTCGTTTCAGCACCCGATTCAGTCGGCATCCGCCAAGCATGAATCATCAACATCCCGATCCCGACAATCAAAAAAGCATCAGCAACATTGGAAACATAAGGCCAAAGCTGCGGATTCCCGCCCGGCCATCTCATCCCGAATGGCAGATTCATTCCAGGAAACGGATGAATAAAATCTCGAACACACGCAAAGAGCAAACGATCGTATAAGTTCCCGATTCCGCCTGCAATGATGAGTCCGAACCCCGCATGCGCCATCCAGTCCTTCGCAGTGGTCCATCGTACAAAGAGCACGAGCGAGATAATGATCGCGATGACCGTGAAGATCACAAAGAACCAACGCTGACCTGCGCCGATCCCAAAAACCGCACCCGGATTGAGCACAAGCGTAAAATCAAGAACCTGATTGATCACATGCATCGGTTCATGCTGAGGGATCAACAATCCAAGATCGGAAGAACTCAGTACTTCTTCGCGGGTAAACACCATCGGCGAGTCTGCAACATTGGCAAACGCCCATGCCTTGGTCCAAAGATCCGCAACAATACCAAGTGCCGAGACAGTTAATAGCACCGCCCATGCCCGCTTGCTACGAGATGAAAGTGGGGCAACTGATTCTTGCGGTGTGTGCTTGCTCATGAACGAACTGTCAAAGACTATGAATGAGAGGTAGTCAACAAAATGATGCCTGCCCTCATCAGAGTTTAGGTCCCGCCTCGACGATCAACTTCACGAGCCGCATCAATCGTATACCGAGCCCAAGGCAACACATCAAGTCTTGCCTTCTTGATCGGTTCATAAGTCAACTCACAAAGCCCATAAGTCCGATCAACAATCCGCTTGAGCGCATCATCAATCTCATTGATCAGTTTGCGATCAGAAGCCGCCAAGTTCAAGCTCAATGATTGCTCATAGCTCTCTGATCCCTGCTCATCGGCGCTCTTCGACTTCGTGTTGACACTTCCCGGTGCACCCAGCGCTTCTTCTTCAAGATGTCGCATGTCACCGAGCAGTTCCGCTCTCTTCTGAAGCAGAATCATCCGATAGCTATCAAGCTGTGTCTTGGTCAAAGGAGTCTTCGTCCGACGCGAAGTCACATTATCAAGCACGGATACATGCTTCTGAACCTTCGAGCCTGTGGCAATCAAAGGCTTGAGCGATGGACCATTTGGACCGAGTAAAAGTGGGCGATCAGGCAAGACCAAAGGCTTCTTCTTCGCTTTGCTTGAGCGTGTTTTCTTTCGTACCGGTTGCGCCGCTTTCGTATCCGCAGGCTTCGCACCCGCTGCAGGAGTAGATGCCGCTGCAGTTTGCTTAGCAGCTGCTGGCTTGACTGTCTTACTTGCCGACTCTGAAGCAGTTTTCTTGACCACTTTCTTCGCTGCAGTTTTCTTAGTAACCTTCTTCTTCGAAGTCTTCGCTGCAGGTTGAGCGGTGCTCTTCTTTGATGTTTTCTTTGCCGATTTTTTCGTGCTTTTCTTTGTCGGCGTTTTTGTAGAAGAAATCTTCTTGGTTGGTTTCTTGACAACCTTTTTCTTCGTTACTTTTTTCTTGGTCACTTTCTTCGCCACCTTCTTTGTAACCTTCTTGGCCACTTTCTTTGTGGTTTTTTTCGCAACCTTCTTAGATGATTTCTTTGTGCTCTTCTTTTTCGAAGCAGGCGCAGCAGAACTCTTCACGGATGAAGTGGTCTTTTTCTTTGTCGTCTTCTTCTTTGCAGTTTTTTTCTTTGGCAAGCAAACCGCCTTTGTTCGAGCCACAGGCCTGCCCACTCCATAAGTCGGCAGTAATGGGCACTAGAATAGGCGTCATCGACCCAAAGGTCAAATCAATACCCCCCGCAGACCCCATAAGTGTCCCTATACCGGCGATTTAAGGCTGTTTTATTGCTCGTCAGCCGCTTCTTGCTCTTCCTCAACCACACACTCGTCAAAGCTACCAAGTTTACGGAATCGCTGATATCGTGCGTCCACAAGCTCGTCCTCAGTCAACGCTGAAAGCTCATCAAGCTGGGAAGTGATCCACGCCTCAATATTTGCAGCTGCCTGATTATGATCCCGATGGGCAGCGCCCAAAGGCTCGTCAATCACCGAATCGATAATCCCCAACTCCAAGTTATCCAACGCGGTAAGTTTCAACGAATCCGCTGCAGCGGTGTTTGTCTGCTCATTCGCCTGTTTCCACAAGATCGCAGCACAACCCTCAGGAGAAATCACCGAGTACCAAGAGTACGCAAGCATCGCAACACGATCAGATACCGCAATCCCAAGCGCTCCACCCGAACCACCTTCACCGATCACGATGCTCACGATCGGCACGCGAATCCGCGACATCTCAAGCAAGTTCTTTGCAATCGCTTCTGCCTGCCCACGCTCCTCAGCGCCCAGACCAGGATACGCACCGGGTGTATCAACAAAGGTCACAATCGGTAACCCAAACTTCTCAGCAATCTTCATCTTCGCCAATGCCTTGCGATATCCCTCAGGATGCGCACACCCAAAATGACACGCAAGCTTTGCATGCGTGTCCTTGCCCTTCTGATGACCAACGATCAAACACTTCCGCCCGCCGATGCGACCGAAACCCGTGACCAACGCAGGATCATCACCAAAGCGACGATCACCAGAAAGCTCACAAAAATCGC
Organism: uncultured bacterium; assembly: GCA_963976235.1. Lineage (GTDB taxonomy): Bacteria > Planctomycetota > Phycisphaerae > Phycisphaerales > UBA1924 > UBA1924. The sequence continues at coordinate 103,949 of CAXBJM010000002.1, read as the reverse complement.
GACACATCAAATCAATATAGTCCCTCGTCTGAGGCCGATTCGGATGCCTCGCAACACGAACCGTATTCCAAGGAGACAACTTCTTGTACGCCTTCTTGATCTCCCGAGTACGCGCCTTGATCAACTTGCCAATATCTTCTTTCTCAATCGCAGGAGGACTCTGCTCAGGGATACCTGGCAGCGCCGGGATCTCCGCACCTGTCGCTTCTGTTTCTTGCTGGGCTCGCTCGATCCGCAGATCGATTTCCGTAATTTTCTTCTCAAACTCAAGCTGATAAAAAGTCGACATACTGCCCTTTCGCCTGCAATCAACGCAGGACCAAATACGGAACCAAAGATTTGATCCCCTAATTGTACCACACTCATCCCCCCGGAGTACAGTTTTCCATGCATTCAATCAACCAACCAATCCTCTTCGTCGGTGGAGGCAACATGGCCCACGCCATCATCTCCGGCGCAATCCATTCCAAAACCATCAATCCAGACTTGGTAGGGGTGGTTGATCCATCCCAAGATCGCCATTCTCTCTTCAAAAACGCCTTTACAGACACCGTCGTCGCCCTCAACTGGCTCCGCGATCAATCTCCCGATGCCGGCACAATCATCCTCGCAATCAAACCACAAATGCTCGATGCTGCAGTAGCGCCAATCCGAGAAGAAATCGACCGACTCCCATACGCTCCGCTGGCGATCTCCATTCTCGCGGGCACACGCATCAAGCAGATCAAACACGCATTCGACAACAAAGCCCGCGTCATCCGAGTCATGCCCAATACACCCGCACAAGTCGGACTCGCGATGAGCGCCATTGCATCAAGCAACGACGCAACGGAATCAGATATGCATCTCGCTGATCAACTCTTTAATAGCATCGGCAAAGCAATCACCATCCCCGAAGACCTCATGGATGCCTTCACCGCACTCGCAGGTTCAGGACCCGCCTATCTCTTCTACCTCGCGCAAGCGATGACCGACGCCGCAACACAACTCGGGTTCGATCAACACCAAACCAACACCATCGTCCGACAAACAATCTACGGGTCCGCATCCTTGCTTCACAACGCCCCAGAGTCCCCGAAAGAACTCCGCAACAATGTCACAAGCAAGAACGGCACAACATATGCCGCCACATCCTTGCTCGATGAATCAGGGGTCATGGACACGATCGTCCGCGCCATCCACGCCGCAAGGCACCGCGGCGCGGAGTTAGGGCAACAAAGTTAACAACCCCTTAGAAGTCCCGTCTGGTGAATCGCCAAGTACAGAAGAGCACAATCACGCCCTCAAACAGAAACGATGTCCCAAGCACCCACCATAGCGAACGAGATCGCAGCTCTTTGTCAACACGCCGATTCGTTTCTTCTTGAGATACCGAAAATGTGTTCGGGTCTTCCTCCGCGGATTCTTCTGCCAGTGACGGGAATCGCTCAGGGTCAATCAAACTTCTATTGAGCAACTCTGCAGTCTCACCAGTCTTGGGGAGCAGAGTTTTAATGCCGTACACAATCCTTGACCAATGACGAAGTGATTGCACACTCTCTTCGTTGTTCGTCAAATCCGCACGAATCCGAGGCAGCAGTGGATTCCTCGTGTCAATCTCTGCCTCGTCAGGAATATAACCATCGCCTGATCCCGCTTCACTCCGGTTCATTTCACCTTGGATCAGTCGGATTGTATTTCCTTCAATCTGCTCTATTCGATCAGTTCGTTGTTCAAGTTGAATCTCGTTCTGAGCTTTGAAACTCAGCAATATCCCATCGGTTATATTCAAACCAAAGAGCAATGCCCAAAAGAGACAAGTGATCAAAATCGCTGGCATCGCAGCCTTCGTCATCATCCCAACAAGCACTGAAACCGCATACAGGTAACTAAAAAAGGCCAACACAATCGGTATAGCAATCAAGAGTTTCGGCTCCCAGAACCCGCTGCGGATCCCGATGACAATCATCGAAGCTACCGAGAACACACCAACCTGCAACGCAACGAATAACAATCCAGAAAAATACTTCGTTAGGAAAAGTCTCGATCTAGAAATTGGTTTAGAGAGCGTCGTCTCAATAGTCCCGCCTGAGATAAGATCAGGGATAATACTCGATGTAGAAATCAGCGCCAGAATTGTTGCGATCCAAGTGAGCCAGAGCGAAATTCCGATGCTGGAGAAGAGTGTAATGTAAAACAGATCCTTGTCAAGAATGGTGGAGTCGATCGGTATGAACCCCGCATCGAACCAAAGGAATGACACGCCTTCCTCATCAAATCCAACTGCTGCAATCACTGCAACAATAACAAGAGACAACACCATTGTGATCCAGAAGAGTTTCTTCGCATTGATCTCGCGGTAAGCATCAACCAGAATCGCCTTTGTTTGTCGTAATATCATGAGCGTGCCCCCTTCTTTGCCTTCTGAGCACCCGGTTTGGCACCGCCGCCGCTTTCGTTCACCGCCTCAATAAATAACTCCTCGAGTGATTGACGATGGAATCCGATCGATTCAATCACAACGCCGCGAGCACGCAACGAATCAATCGCAGGCTGAATCTTTCCCGCCTCAGATGTATTGAATCGGAGTTTAGTCTGTTCATTTTCTACATCACCTGTGATATCAGAAATCGCATTACGCGCCGCCTCAACCACATCGTCCGCCATCGCAGACTTCGTCTTGATCACAAACCCGCTCTGGCCACTCGTCAGTTCATTGATCGTGCCCTGCTGATGCATCAAACCATGCACCATAATCGCCACCCGATCACACACCATCTCAAGCTCAGAGAGCAGATGCGAGTTGAGGAAGACTGTTCGCCCTTCACCCTTCAGTCTAAGCAGAATCTCACGGATATCTCGCCGACCAATCGGATCTACCCCATCGGTAGGTTCATCAAGCACAACCAACTTGGGATCATTCATCAACGCCTGAGCAATCCCGATCCGCTGACGCATCCCCTTAGAATAAGTTCCGAGTTTATGATCCGCCCATTCGGACATGTTCACAACTTCAAGCAGCTCATCGCACCGTTTGTTGCGTGTCTTGCGATCAACACCCGCCATCGCACCGTAATGCCGAAGTACCTGCTGGCTCGTCAGATATTTCGGAAAATTATGATGCTCAGGGAGATACCCAACCTGCGAAAGCGTCGATTTATCACCGATCTTGCTTCCCAAAAGCGAACCAGCACACTTGGTCGGCTTAATCACCGTCAAAAGCACCTTCACCAGAGTCGACTTCCCCGCACCGTTGGGTCCAAGCAAACCAAAAATCTCACCCGCACCAACCTGAAGGTCAACGCCTCGCAGCGCATGGACCTTCCGACGATACATCTTCTCAACGCCTCTGACATCAATGACAGCTTCCATCAATCAAACCCCTTGCGTGCCAATGAGCACAGTATTCATTCCGCGTCTTTGCGTGCCACGACATGAAACACATGCCAATCCTTCTTCGTTCCATCACAGTCTTGGCCTTTTCGCTCCTCGACTTTCATCAACTCAACAGTAAAAGGCTCTAAAAGCATATCAACCTGCTCGCGTGTATGATGCGATCGGTCCTCAATCTGTGCCCAAGAATCTCGATCACCAAAGAACTGACCCGAAAATCGCCCACCAGTTCGAATACTCGACACGATCTTCTGCCACATCGTGTCATAATGCTCCGGACGACAGAAGGGCAACGAAAAACTCGCATTCACCAAATCACATTCCGGCAGTTCAACCGCCTCAAACGGAGCAAGTTGCATCGTCAAACGCGAAGGATCATCCAAGTCAGAACGAGAAATCAATCGGCGTATCCCATCAGGGTGCCCATCAATCGCATGCACCTTCCACCCCGCGCGAAGCAACGCCGCGCTATCCCGTCCCTCGCCACACCCTAAATCAATCGCAAACCGTGTCTTTTCAACCGGTTCCCGTTCAAAGAGTTCCAGTGCTTCGATCAAGGTTGCCCGAGGTTCGCGCCCATCAATCGCCTTGAAATACCCCTCCCAATCCCGCGTCGTCGCATAGACAAACGCTGGTTTGAGATCGGTGTCTTCCGTGCCGTGTTTATTGGTGTGTTGTGTCATATCGTTAAGTAATGTATGCAGACCTCCATCACTTTGTCGACGCCCTAGACCAATCTGGGGAGTTGATTCGTATCAAATCTCCAACCAACCCAGTCCTTGAGATCACCCGACAAGCTGATTCCGCATCCAAATCATCCGCCCCCAATCTTGGTTCAATCCAGTCCCAAAGCAACGACCCAGACTTCGCCCACCTGGGTGGCAAAGCACTCCTCTACGAAAACCCAATCGGCGCAGATTTCCCCCTACTCATCAACGCATTCGGTTCATACCGACGAATGGAAATGGCGCTCGGCAACCGAGCATTCGATGAAATTGCCAAAACCATCGGGGAACTCGTCAAACCCGAACCGCCCCGTTCAATCAACGAAGCATACATCAAAGCAAAGCAGTTCTTCCCACTCCTCACCATCGGACCAAAACGATCCAACAAACCAGGACCCTGCCAACAGGTCGTCCACACCGATGACCAAATTGACCTGACCAAACTCCCCATCCTTCGATGCTGGCCATCCGACGGCAACTACCAAGCGCTCGGATACCCTTCAAACATCAACGACAACATCCCCGGACTCGGACACCCAGACATCTCACAAGTAGACTGGGACGCCAACTATCGAGGACGATTCATCACCCTCGCAGGGATCCACACCATCCACGCCGAAGATCGAAACGATCCAAAGCCAAAGTCTCACAACATCGGGATGTACCGACTCCAACTCCTCGGCAAAAACCGCCTCGCCATGCACTGGCACATGCACCACGACGGCGCATCCCACTGGCGCTCATGGAAAAAGCTCGGCCAACCCATGCCCGTCGCCATCGTACTCGGAGGTTCATCAGTCCTCCCCTACGCTGCAACCTGCCCGCTCCCGCCAGGAATCTCCGAACTCCTCATGGCCGGGTTCCTCAACCGCAAAGGCATCCCGCTCTGCCGAGCAAAGACAGTCCCCCTCTGGGTCCCCGCAGACGCCGAGATGATCATCGAAGGCAATGTCCGCACCGACGCGGGTTACCCCGGATGGGACCCAAGACAACCCGATGCAGACCCGCTCGGCGATGGTGCCGTATTTGAAGGCCCGTTCGGTGATCACACCGGGTTCTATTCCATGCCCGATCGATACCCAATCATCGAAGTCTCCGCATTCACCCATCGCAAAGACGCTATCTACCCAACAACAGTGGTGGGGCTCCCTCCACAAGAAGACTATTTCCTAGGCAAAGCAACCGAACGCATCATGCGTCCGCTCCTTGCAACCATCCTCCCCGACATCAAAGACTACCACCTCCCCATGTACGGCGCATTCCACAATGTCGCCAACATTCAAATCTCCAAGCACTACCCGCTCCACGCCCGCACCGTCATGCACGGCATCTGGGGCGCCGGACAAATGGCATGGACGAAAAATCTCTTCATCGTCGATGATACCGTCGATGTCCACGACCTCACCGCTGTGCTCACCGCCCTCTGCGAACACTGTAAACCCTCACGAGACATCGAACAGGTCAACGGCGCACTCGACATCCTCGACCACGCAGCACCACGCCTCGGTTCAGGTATCAAACTCGGATTCGATGCAACCCAAAAGACCATCGGGGAAGAAATCGACGGCCACCCTCTCCAAAACCCGTACCCAATCCCCACACCAGACCAACGCAGCGCCGCAGTCGACATCGCAAAATCAATCACCGGTGTCCTCCATGCATCCGCCCCAGATCAAGCCCCCGGCTGGCTCTTTATCAAAGCAGACAAAGACCACAACGAACCCAACAACGCCAAACTCGGCGCATCAATCATCAAAGCATTCCTTGCACAACCATCCGCTCCGCGTTTCATTGTCATACTCGGTAGATCAGTTGATATCCAAGATCACCACGCCGCCCTGTTCCATTGGTCCGCCAACTCCGATGCTTCCCGTGACGCATACTGGGATCAATCCAACAACTGCGATCGCGTAGCATTCGATGCAACACCAAAAACTCCAGAAGACACCCGAAACAACCAACCCGTCCGAGCATGGCCTCCAGTACTCGATGGTAAGAACTAGGGCGCGAGTTCCTCACGGAGCCTCGTGAGCAACTGATGTTCAGGGTCAAACGATTCTAATCTGTCAAATGTTTCCTTGGCTGACGAACGATCGTTCAATTCCAACTGGCAAAGAAACAGACGGATGAGCGTGTCAGAATCGGGTTCTAATTGATCTTCAAGCCAAACAAACTGTACACGGGCAAGTTCAAAATCTTCGAGTTCAAATGCAAGCAAGCCAAGCTCTCGTCGGCCTTCACTATCATCTGGCGAATCAAGTACAAACTGCTTTGTTCGTTCGAGCCCACGATTGAATTGATGAAGATCACCAAAGCAAATGTTGAGATTGTGAAGATACATAATTGTGTCAGGGGCAAGATCACATGCCGCTTCTAAATACGGAACTGCTTCGAGAGGCCCTATTAAATTCCAGAGTGAATGACCAAGCATGTGATATGCATCAGGATTAGTTGGATCGAGTTCGATTGCTTTCTTGAGCGATTCAATCGCGTCAGCATACTTGCCAAGTTTGAATTCAATTAATCCGAGTGAATAAACTCCTTCGCTCCACTCATCTTCAATCGAAACGGATCGTTTGAGTGCTGATTCTGCCTTATTAAGATCAGCTTCAAGAATGTCATAGAGCACCCCGAGTTCATACCAACCTTGCCAGTTTACGGGGTTGATTTCAATGCCTTTCTCTGCGTGACCGAGCGCATCTTCCAATCGTCCACCATTGCGTAGGTTTCTTGATTCGTACACATGAGCATACGACTGATCATCATGGGGAAGCAACGATGGGAGAAAGCGATCGAACTCAATAAGATCATGCCGCTCAAGTGAAGTGATCTCAGAAATCAGCACACCGATACCACGTTTTCCTCCACCCCAACCACAGATCATAGCGATTGGGAATCCCTCATGATTGATGACGAGCGACCCATCCATGACAAGACGAGGATCACTTTTGAAGAGAAGAGTTTTCCCGATTTCATTCCAGTCCGCATGCTGCTCAACTTGGGTAGGAATAGTCGAGAATGCCGGTCCGGTTTCAAACGAAACCGGAAGAGAAAAAAGAATACTGATTGCTGAATCATCAAGTTCTGTTGATTGAACACGCGCAAAGTCTTCAACGGGCGGATCAATTCGAACCAACGCAAGATCCTTGGTCATGTCGTAGGCAACGATTCCCAGAATTTGCTTGGGGTCGCAGCAGTGAAGTTGAACCGTCCCTTCTTTTGCCCCAAACAAACTTGATGCATTCAATGCGATCGTGTCCGAATCGATCAGTACAAAGCCAGTTTTATGTGTTCGATCATCTTCATAGGTAAGCTCAACAGTTCCCAAACAACTCAATGCCCACATGTTCGGTGCGGGATGATCTAGATCAGGTGATTCGAATGTATGCTTTGATGGCGTTGCTGAATCAGTATCAGCCGAGTCCGCCCGGCCGCAACCAAAGCTGAACATGGCAGTCAATATGAGAATCAATGGAGAGAGTTGAGCCGCTCGGATCATTCAGTTATCCACCCATCGCAGGCGATCCCGCACGCTGACTCATCCACTCGTCAATCCCCTCAACGAGCGAATCAACCAAAGGCTTCGCATTCCGGCTCGTCGCACCCGATTTGACATTGTTCAACATAATCGAGAACGCGACCCGCTGACCAGACTTTGGATGCTCCAGAACGCCTGTCAACGCATATGTACCAGTCAGATATCCACTCTTTGCACGCAGTTCAGATTGAATCGTATCGCCCTTGAATCGATTCCGAAGCGTTCCCTTGCCAGGAACCGCAAGCGAATCACTGAACATCTCCCAGTGATCTGAACGCGACAACACACGCATCCATTTCACCAAAGTCTCAGGCGAAACTTTATTCTCTCTGCACATCCCCGATCCATCTTCAATAACCGTAGTCTCCGCTGCACCGGCGCCGAGTTTTTCCGCCAACAACATCCGGATCACACTCGAACCATTGTCCCATGACCCAGGATCAGAAGTCACCTCATGCCCAATTCGTTTAAAAAGCGCTTCAGCATAGAGATTGTACGAATCCGTATTTGTCCGTTCAATCACATCAAACATAGGAGTCGTGATCACCGCAACCGTCCGCGACGAAGTATACCGAATCGATGGATCAATCAGAGTGACCACATCCCGGATCAACGCTTCACCATTGCCAACCACAATCCCGCGTGCATCGAGTTCACTCGCGAGCAACTCCCCGACAAACAGTGGGGGAGAATCAATCGCCACTGCAATCTCAGAGCGTGCAGATACATTCCCATAAAGCGTAAAAGAGTTCGACTTCGTCGGACGAGCAATCCAAGCGGTGTCACGCTTCTTCGCATTTGATTTCGCTTTCACTTGAAAATCAAACCAATACGCATCAGGCTCAAGCTTCACACTCGGCGCACCACCCGACGCGGATGGCCCTGTGTACGCATTGATCACATTGGTGTGAAAGTTCACCCCTCCAACCTGCGCACAGTACCATCGGTTCAACTGATCGATCGGCCAACACCCATGGGTGTACTCTCGATCAAAGACACGATCATCAATGATCAACTGACCAATCTCTTCGATCCCCGCCTGCTTGAGCGCATCAGCAATCTGATCGAACAGCGTCGCCATCGTAACCCCAGGTTCTTCACCAATGAAGATTGCAGGATCACCGAGCGCAGGATCCCCATCGCCCTTCACAATCAAAGTCGGAGGAGAAACCGAATCATCAATAATCAACTGCGTCCGAAAGACAAAGTCACTCCCAAGCACATACAACGCCGCGCCACTCGTGAGAATCTTCATATTCGATGCCGGCACCATCGATTCGGTCCCGTTGTAGTTGGCAAGTTCCTCGCCCGTATCAAGATCAGCAATATACACAGAAGTGATTGCGCCACCCAAGTTCGTTCGGATGATCTGCTTCTCGGTACTCCGATCCAAAGGCCCCCCAACCGCGAACCCCACACACAACGCACAACTCAACACCAATGCCCCAAAGAACGCCCCGTATGATTGATGAATAGATTTAAGCATGACAGTCTTCTCCGATGGGAAACATAGCAACGCAATGATGGGGTCGATCAGATTGAACCAACCAACAGATACCAATCACCTATCGGCATGCAACGCGTAAAAACTACAAGTTCCATCGGACTTTACGCCGGATTACCCGCCGTGAATGAGTTCAATAAACTGCCCGATCGCCGAGATCTGTTCAGAAGTTTGCGCTGGAAACTCGATCCAAGTCTGATGACCAATCGTGGTCGCAAGCTCAAAACCACCCAGAAGTACCCGAGGCATGTCCGTCATCGAATGGTGCTCGAAGAACGCTGTAGACGCCTTGATCATCACCCGAGGAGTAACAGGGTCCGGCACAACATGAACCGCGAATAGATCACCACCGTCACCAGGAGTCGTCGTTTCACACCATTTCAGTGTAAGCCCCAACCATTCGAGCGTCGGTTTCTTGCAAAGCAATGAAGCAACCTCGCGCCGAAGCTCGTCGATCAATTTCCCTGTTTCAGGATCAAGACCGCCGATCAGCACCTTCATCGTGGGTTTTTCAAACTGACTGTTCCAACCAGGCAAATACAAATCCTCTCGGGTTTCAGGCAACGATCGCTGGTTTCTTCCAACTCGTCCCCCAAAGATTAGGCATCAACTAACCCATTGGCATCGTCTTCACCGAGATGAACACAATCCAATCACATCGAGCGAGTACCAAATGCCGGATTCAGACACTAAGTTCGACACCGTTTCAATCAACGAAGAACCAATCGAGCACGGCGGAGTCCTCATCGTCGATGACAATGAGCAAAATGTTGAACTCCTCCACGCATACCTCGACGAACTCGGAGGAGATATCCGCATCGCACATGACGGCCTCCAAGCAATCGAATCCGTCGGCAACAATCCCCCAGACATCATCCTCCTTGATATCATGATGCCCCGTATGAGCGGATTCCAAGTCTGCGAAAAACTCAAAAAATCATCCGCAACCAAAGACATCCCCATCATCATGGTCACCGCCCTCAATGAAGTTGGCGATGTAGAACGAGCAATCGACGCAGGCGCCGATGATTTCCTAACCAAACCAGTCAACAAACTCGAACTCATCACCCGCGTCCGCTCACTCCTTCGCGTCCGCCAGCTCAAACGCCAACTCGATAGCGCAGTATCCGAAGTCCGATCAATGCGCGATCAAGCAGGCGAATAAAAAACACCCGCGAAATCGCAGGTGTGATGAAGTACTGTTTAGTATTCTAAAACTCTGTCAACTCCTGAACGATCAATCAAGGGCACCCCGCCGCGAACGCGTTGAGGAATGCCGACACATCAAAGAAGTTAAACTCTCCGTCCTTGTTGATGTCTGCCTGAGGCTCTTCGTTTGCAAAGAAGTTCAGGAATATCGAAACATCAAAGAAGTTGAGCATGTCGTCATCAATATAATCCGGCGGTGATGGACAAGGATCATTCGAAGGCTCAGGCAGAATAAAGTCCACAATCACCGGGCGATGATCAGACGCAAGACCCGAAATCGCACTGGGATTAATCGGATAACTCCGCGCGGGCACAGGGATCTTGCTCGTTGACATCCCTGATCCACTCGAACGGAAAATAAACTGCCGACGAACGCCCGCGATCGAATCCTGCCAGCAGAGATAGTCCAATCGGCTCGAACTCCCCTGCGTGCTCGTATCGCCTGAGATCGGATGCGACGGACTCGAATAGCTCGCATCACTCCGGTCCCGATCAGTCCCGTCCGTGCCACCGGCAAACTCTGCCTGCGTTGTAATCCTGTTGGGACTTGTCGAACTCGGTGTCTGATTCAAATCACCACCCCAAATAATCGGGGTATGGTCATCGAGAATAGTCCCCGTGTTGGGAAGAACAACCTTCGAGTTAGGATCGCTCATTCCGGATCCCGCACCGTTGTAGTAGTAATCCATGAAGTACGCCGTGTTGAACGCCGCGACCCGCCGTTGTTCAAAGTCACTCGAATCGCCACCCGCTTTAAGGTGCGCATTTCCGACAACCACATCACCCGCGTACAACTCATCAGGCAGATTAATCTCCGCAAACATAAACCCACGGATACCACCCGTACCACCGGACTGATATTCATCTGGGATCAATACGAAGTTTGAAAGCGTTGCTCCGCCGCCATTGAGATCCTCGATCGGATACCGTGACATGATCACATTCCGATTGAAATTATCTGTATTCGTAGAAACAAAGATGTAAGGCAGATCGTACCCAGGAACATACTTCTTGATATACGATCCAACAGTCCCACCCTCATAAATATCCGTGCCGCCGTTGACGAACATATCCAACACATTCTCAAGTTGGGTCACCGAGTCCGCGCCAGACCCAGTCCCGTTGCCCGAGTTGTCCGCGCACTCCTGAAGAATCAACACATCCGGTTGAAGCGATGCAACAATCCGAACAATCCCATTCCAATTCGAGAAGTCGTCCGCCTTGCCATTGGTCCGACAAAGCCCATCCTCTACATTCCAAGTCATCACCCGAAGATCCCGCGAGTCTTCCTTGCCCCAGTCACCATTGTCAGGATCCCACTGGGCAACCGCACTCCCCGCCGATAGGCAAAGTGACAGTCCAAATGCAGCCGCAAAGAAATTTCGTGATTTCAACATAGTTCAACTCCAAGTGTAAAGATATGTGTATTGTACCACGGGACTTAGGGAGATGCCCGGATTCTAAAAAAATCAATCCAGCACGCAATGATCTCAATATCCCGCAGCCCATAAGCATGCAAATCATCGACCAGTTCAGATGCCCTATCGGACATGAAAAAAGCGTTCGCGCCGTTTGACGCGAACGCCTGTATTCTAAAATCTCAGCACTCAAATCAAGCACTGAGAATCGAAATCAGATTATGGACATCCAAGAGCAAACGCTGACAAGAACGCCGAAACATCAAAGAAGTTAAAGTTGCCGTCGTTGGTGAAGTCTGCGATTGGGTCCATGTTGGTGAACGCAGTGAGGAACGCGGAAACATCAAAGAAGTTCACGCTGCCATCGCCAGTCAAGTCCGCAGGACATGCAACCTCATCAGCGTAGTAACCGATGTACATCGCTACCGAGTATGCTTCGTCGAACTCGTCGAACAAACCATCGTCATTTGCGTCATAGGTGACTGATGTCGAAACAATAACGCCGCCAGCTTTGGTATCGCCAACATCTGACCCTGAAAGGTCTTCGTTATTCCAAGCAGCACTCGAAGCATTGCTCGACCAGAGTGAACCAGGGTTAGGACCGCCAGCTGCTGTCGCAGAACCAAGGAAGTTGATCCGGTAATCACGATCAGAGTTCTGACCTGAGATCAATGACCCGTTCTCAAGAACGAGCTCAAGACGGTATGAGAAATCGGTTGGATCAAGTACCGCACGAATGAGTGCACCATCGAAGTCCGAACCACCATCCATGAAACGGTCGTAAAGTTCAACCGCACCGATGAACCAAACATTGCCCGCTGCGTCAATCGCAGGTGCGGACATTGATGGGCCCAATGGGGAGCCTCCAGTGACAGCATCAAGGTTGATGAGTTGACCGATTTCCATGCCGTTTTCGTCATAGATTGGTTTACCAGCATCTTGTGTGCCCAACTCAATCTGATTGATGTATGCTGCGAAGGTGTATTCAGTGGTATCAGCAACTGAGTTGTAGCGTGCAACAATGATCTGAGTCGAGAAGTCATTGCTCAAACCATTTTCTGCGATTGTTGCTGCGAAGATACCATTGCCATCGACATCAGTGCCTACGGCAACATTGCCAACACCACCACGGAACGGTGTCGATCCAAGGTAGTTGGTGAACTCAGCGAAAGCAGTGTAGTTGAGAACGAACGAGTCGTCATTATCAGTCACACTCGCAGGCACATCAAATGCCTTCATACCTTGAACAGCACCAGTCGCGTCAACGCCCCAGATGTTCATGGTGCGTGTGTCATTGTTCATATCCTTGGCAAACTGACCAAAGGTGTGAACTGAACCAAGACCAAGTGCGTCAACTGAAGCGCCACCATTTGCACCACGACCCGAACCAGTCTGTCCGCCGCTGGTGTCGAAGTATGCTGATGTTGCAGTTGTTGTGCCAAAGCTTGCACCAGTTACGAACTCGCCGTCGAAGTTCACACCCGCGTAAAGCCCGTTGCCACCAGCAGTTGATGCCGGGATGTTGTTTGGAACAACCGATACGCCACCAAAGCCCTGGATGATATGGTCTGTTGCATCCATTCCAGTCAAGGAAATCAAGTTCTGAGCAGCGCCATTGCGATCGGCCATGCGTGTACGGAAGATGTTGTTTCCAGTAATCGCATCAGGACCAGCAACATTGAAGTCATCGCCGCGGAAGTAAACATTGCCGTTTGCATCAACGGAAATCCCGCCGAGCTGTGATGAGTCAACCGCGTTCTCGTCACTGCTGTTGACTGCAACCATCTTGCGATCAACGTACAAACGGTTTGGCTCGGATGGATCGTAGTTGACGATCGCACCGATCATGCCGTTGTAGTTGGTCCCTGCGGTTGATGTGCCAAACTCTGACCATGCAACCGAGAACTGTGACGACATACCAGTAGGGCTTACACCCATACCCGCACTGTTCTGTGCCGAGTTAACACCCGCACCTGCGGTGCTCCATGCAGAGTATGTACTCTGTGAGAAAGGAACATTGACAAGCAGATCAGTACTGATCGCTGCCGCTGAACCCAAGTTGTTAAAGAATCCCGCATCCGTTTGGGTTGATTTGAGCAATGGAGCAGCACCAAATGTACGCCCGTGTGAACTCACCAACGGTGCCAAGTCAACAACATAAGCTGCTGAGTTGTCGCTCCACGGATCAAGCGCGTCGCCTGGCAATCCGCCGAGGTTCGAACTTACACTGTCTTGTCCGAGTGCTGAGGCACTCATCCCTGCTGTTGCGATCAAAGCCGCGATACCGATTTGCTTACGCATGGTCTCATCTCCTTGGTTTGGTGTTCAGCCGGTTCTCCAACCGCGCTGCATCTCTCAAATCTTCACAAGTGTCTTCACAATAAGTTCCGATCAACAACACCGAAACCTCGCAGAAATGCTTGGTGTCGATGAATATCTCAGAGCACTATCATAGCACAAATATCCCCATTCAGTGGGCAAGAAACACCCAATAGACCATCAAAGTTTCATGAAGACACACCCGATAAGCATCACGCGTTAGGCATGTGACGGGGTAAAGCATTCAGTCACAACCGAGATTCAATCATCGCCGCGAGTTTCGCGTTGGATTTCACCAACTCAATATTCGCCTCAAGCGTTTTTCCCTTCGATACCGCATGCAGATGCCCAAGCACCGAAGGGGTCACCGCTCGCCCGCGCACACCATCAGATTCCGCCAGCATCCGCGACTCGTCAAGCCATTCGCTCCACTGAGTTCTATCCAACTCATGTTCAACCGGAATCGGATTGGCAATCACAATCCCTCGGCCGCTCCGTGCCAGCTCAATCCGTACAAAGTCTGCAAGCTCATCCGCATCGTCGAACCGTGCATCGACCTGAGCCTCCGACTCACGGAGATAAAACGCTGGGAATGAATCGGTTTTGTACCCAACAACCATCACCCCAAGTGTTTCGAGCGCTTCCCGCGTAGAAACAACATCCAATATCGACTTCACCCCGCTGGTCACCACCGCGATCGGATACCGCGTAAACGCCATCAGATCCGCCGACACATCAAGCTGTGTCCCATACCCGTGATGCACCCCGCCGAGTCCTCCCGTCGCAAACATACGAAGACCAGCAAACGCCGCAATCTCCATCGTCGTGCTCACTGTCGTTGCCGCATGCATCCCTCTGCTCAAATACACCCCTAGATTCGCTGTATTAGCCTTCGCGACAGATTCCGCATCAAGCATCGCCCCAAGCTGATCCATGCTCATACCTGCTGTAGGCACCCCATCAACCACTCCGATGAGCGCAGGGGTAGACCCCTCATCCTCAACAATCTTCCCCAGATCCGCAGCCAACCCCCGAGCAGACCCCGCAGGAACACCATGCACCAACAAGGTTGTCTCAAGAGCAACCGCACGCGATGAGACATGTTTTCTAAGCTTCACTGCAATTCCCCTTAAACTGGTTCACCATCCCTGACAACAGTTCAAATCCTACACAAAAGAACACGCCCCGGCATGAATGCCAGGGCGCGTCGTAATCAATATGCTGAATTAGCAATCTGATAGATGTATCAGACGCGATCCTTCAAACCCTTGAGTGGGCGGACCTTGACAACATTGCGTGCAGGCTTCGCCTTGAACACCATTTCTTCCTTGGTGAACGGGTTTACACCCTTGCGTGCCTTAGTCGCAGGCTTCCGCTGAACCGAAACCTTCATCATGCCCGGAACATTGAATGCACCGCAAGCGTTCTTCTTGAGATCCTTCTCGATCATCTCGCCCATCACATCAAAGACCGCTGCTGCTTCCTTCTTTGTGATACCAACATGATCTGAGATCAATCCCAAAACTTCCGATTTGGTGCGTGGCTTATCCTTCGCCGCGACAATGCGTGTCGGCTTCTTCGCTGCAACAGCCTTCGGTGCTGCAGTCTTCGCAGCAGCCTTCTTCTTCACTGGTGCTTTCTTCTTCGCAGGTGCCTTACGAGCTGCTGATTTCTTTGCTGCTTTTTTCTTTGCCGGTTTCTTTGCTGTTCTCTTTGCCATGACGAGTACTCCGTTTTCTTGTATATCGATACAGTGTGTTATCCGAACACACTTGGTTTTACCGTCACTTTGTCGGCACGGCAAGCCCGTTTTGTCCTGTTTTTATCGGTAATATCGAAAAATACATCCGCAACCACCACTCAACACATCAGATCAACAACGCAATTTGAGCCTAGAGGGGTATCAAATTCTACACATTTCAAGACCTACCATTCCAAATGACCAAACCGAAATCAATCGTCGGATTCACAAGAGAAGTCCCCGGAAACACTGAAATACAAGGGGTTTGTGTAAAAACGCTCGGCGAGTCAAAAGCAACCCGCGACCAACTTCATCGCTTCGTTCCAGGACTCAACGCCCTCGTCACAATGTACACCGACCCCGTCGATGAAACGCTCCTCGACGCCGCAGGTGATCAGCTAAAAATAATTTGCAATTTTGCAGTCGGGTACGACAATATTGACATTTCAGCCTGCAAAAACAGAGAGGTAATCGTCTGCAACACACCCGATGCAGTCACCGAAGGCACCGCAAATCTCGCCTGGCTCCTCGCCCTTTCCACCGCGCGCAAGCTCATCCAAGCAGACAAATACGCCCGTTCACAAACCTATCCAACCAAAGAGCACCTCGGAATGAGCGAGTTCCTAGGAATGGATCTCTGCAATAAAGTCATCCACATCGTCGGTGCAGGACGCATTGGATATGCAACCGCACTCCGCGCCAAAGCCTTCGGCATGCGCATCCTCTACACCGCCCGAACCCGGCACCTCGACTTCGAAATGACCCCACTCGGCGCCACCCGTGTAACACTCGAAGAAGGACTCGCCCAAGCAGATGTTGTCTCTATCCACACCCCTTTAACACCCCAAACCCGCCATCTCATCAACGCCGACAACCTTAAACTCCTCAAAACAACCACAATTCTCGTCAATACATCCCGAGGCCCAGTCGTCGACGAATCCGCACTCGTTGATGCGTTAACCAACAACAAGCTCTGGGGCGCCGGGCTCGATGTCTATGAAAACGAGCCCGTTATCCATCCAGGACTCCTCACGCTCGACAACGTCGTACTCACCCCACATATAGGAAGCGCCGAAATCACCTGGCGTCAGGCCATGACAGAAATGGTCCTCACCAACATAAAAGCAGCCCTTGATAATCAAGAGCCGCCAAACCGAATCGCTTAATCAACAATCACTTAACTGCGTTTCTTCCCCGCATAATGCAGCTCTAAATACTTCGCCACATAATCAATGATCGAATCCGCTTCAGGAATATCCGGATTGCTCGTCATCCCATTGGGCTCAAACCGCATCCCCTTGAACCGCTTTACCGCTTCATCGACCGAAAGCCCATATTGCAACGCAATCGAAAACGCCCTGCAAAACGCCTGACACATCCCCGAAATCGCAGAACCTTCCTTCGCGATCTTGATAAACAACTCCCCAGGAGTCCCATCCGGATACAACCCGATCGTGAGATACCCCTCATGACGATCAATCGTAAACTTATGAGTCAATGATTCGCGGGTCTGGGTCAAAGATTGGCGAGTAGCAAGCATGCAAAATCCTCAGTCAAAGTGATACGCGTGAAATCAACACCAATGATATCGGACCAATAGGTACAATCAGCTTTACAATCGGTTCTTTCAGGCAAACAATACCCAAAGTGCACACTCATACTGTGTTCAAACCCATGTGAATGCCGATACTTGGATATAATCCGAACAGTAAGTGCCCGGTACACACAACCGACTCACAAAAATATGCCCCATACCAATCACCAACCTGATCCCAAACGACCCATCGGCAACATGTCCGGGCTCGTAATAGCTGCGATTGGTCTCCAACTCCTACTCTGTTCTGTATCATCCGCCGCGACAAGCACCCTCGATCGCATCGAAAACTCCGTGAGTCATGCACTCCGAGAAATCGTTGATCGCCAGATCACCAAAGAACACCATTCCGCAATATTCGAACCCGGCTTCCGCCTCGACGATACATCGCGGACAACTACGAACACCGCGTCCGTCGATGTTCATATTTCAACCGCCCAAATCGCTGGGCACTGGCTCTTCAACCTGCCACCACCAAGCTGCTGAATCATCACGGGTCGATCATGATCCCCGTAGACCATTCAACATATCAGCAAATCAACAGACATAAAAGCATATCCGCCCCGCTCTAAAACCGGGCAATCGCTCTTCGATCCTACAAAAGCATCGAAAGCATACTCCACGAAAGATCCATCAAATGGCAAGCTCAGAAATCCCCGTCATCGGCCCAATGCTCTCCAAGCTTTTCGGTTCAAGAAACGAACGAATTGTCAAACGCTACACCAACCGCGTCGACGAGATCGGAACCCACGAATCAGCAATGCGCCTGCTCACCGATGATCAACTCAAAGCAAAGCTCGAAGAGTTCCGCACCCGCTTCGATAACGGCGAAAAACCAGACGACCTCCAAGTCGAAGTCTTCGCCGCCGCACGAGAAGGTATGGACCGCGCAGTTGGTATCCGCAATGTCTTCAACCCAGAAGCAAACTTTGATCCTTCAGTACTGAACCCCGCCGCGCAAGAAACCTACAAAAAAGTCCAAGCTCAAATCGCCCTCCTCGAACCCGCTGCGCCAACAGGACAATACCTCGGACATCCTACAGAAATCCCCCCGTACCTCCAAGTAGACATCCCCGTCGAAATGTACGACGCAGTCCGCGAAGCCTACCCCGAATCTCGCCCGCCATTCCGCGCCCGCCCCTTCGATGTCCAGCTCATCGGTGGTATCGTCCTAGGACAAGGCAAAATCGCCGAAATGAAAACCGGTGAAGGGAAAACCATCGTTGGACCACTCGCCACCTACATGGCATGTGTCCAGCGCCAACAAGTCCATGTCGTCACCGTCAACGATTACCTTGTCCAGCGCGACCGCGACTGGACATTCCCATTCTTCTGCTGGATGGGACTCACCGCAGGCGCGATCCATCCCCAGCACATGCAACCAGAAGAAACAAAGCAGGAAATGTACCGCTGCGATGTCGTCTACGGCACAACTTCAGAGTTCGGTTTCGATTACCTCCGCGATAACATGAAACGCAATGTTGAACAACAAGTTCAGCGCAAACGCCAGTTCGCGATCGTTGACGAAGTTGACTCCACACTCATCGACGAAGCCCGTACCCCATTGATTATCTCAGGGCAAGCCCACGACGATCAACCACGATACCAACTCGCCAACGAGCTCGCCAAAAAGCTTGTCGATCTCCAAAGCCCATGGCAATCAATCGAAGACCAAGTCACCCTCTGCAAAGAAACCGCTAAAGGCATCGAAGGAGATATCCGCCAAACCCGCGATAAAGCAGAAATCGCTGCCCTCCAACAAAAACTCAAAGACACCGAAGCCGCACTCCCAGAACTCGAATCAAAGCGAGATCAGCACACCCAGTATTACGATCTCGAACTCGATCGCAAAAGCGCCCACCTCACCCATGACGGCATCGCCCAAGCACAAAAGCTTGCCGGCGTAGGTTCCTTCTATGTCGATGAGAACATGGACATTCCCCATCTCCTCGAACAATCACTCCGCGCATACGCAGTCTACACCCGCGACAAAGACTACATCGTCATGGATGTTCCCGATCGCATGACAGGACGCACCGAACCAACAATCGTCATCGTCGACACCAACACCGGCCGACCAATGATCGGTCGCCAATGGTCCGACGGCATGCACCAAGCAGTCGAATGTAAAGAAGGCGTCCCCATCAAGCCTGAAACCCAGACCGTCGCATCCGTGACAGTTCAAAACTTCTTCAAAATGTACAAATCACTCTCAGGCATGACCGGCACCGCCGACACCGAAGCCCAAGAGTTCCACGACATCTACTCCCTCGATGTCGTCTCCATCCCAACCAACAAACCAATCGCACGCGATGACCACGACGATCTCATGTTCCTCCGCGAACGAGACAAATGGGAAGCAATCGCCGACGAAATCAAAGAGTTCCACGATATCGGCCGCCCAATCCTTGTGGGCACCACAAGCGTTGAAAAATCCGAGATGATCGCCAAGCGGCTCTTGCAAAAGCATCAAATCCAACACTCCGTCCTCAACGCGAAACAACACGAACGCGAAGCAGGCGTAGTCGAAGACGCAGGTCAACTCGGCGCCGTAATGATCGCCACCAACATGGCAGGTCGTGGTACCGACATCAAACTCGGTAAGTTCCCAAGAGAAGCATTCATCCAACACCTGCTCAAGCGTTCACTCGCTTCCAAAGCACTCAAACCAGACATGGA
Organism: uncultured bacterium; assembly: GCA_963976235.1. Taxonomy (GTDB): domain Bacteria; phylum Planctomycetota; class Phycisphaerae; order Phycisphaerales; family UBA1924; genus UBA1924. Next base: position 83,850 of record CAXBJM010000002.1, on the reverse strand, counting down.
CGATGAGCAACTCCGCGAAAATGTCTACCGCAAAATCGCACCATCAATCCTACAAGGCGTCAACAAACGCCAAGCAGAGGAAATGCCCTACCAAGAACTCGAACTCGCACTCCTTCGCCACTGGGCAAACGAGTACAGCTGGATGGGCGGCAAAGGAATCGAAACCGCATCCGCAGAAGAACTCCGCACCGAACTCGACAAAAACGGACGATGCAAACTCCACCGCCTCCGCTGGTACGACAATGTCGAAGACCTCGGTGGACTCCATGTCATCGGTACCGAACGCCACGAATCACGCCGAATCGACAATCAGCTCCGCGGCCGCTCAGGTCGACAAGGCGACAACGGCTCATCCCGCTTCTTCGTCTCCCTCGAAGACGACCTCATGAAAATGTTCGCCGGCGAAACAACCATGAAACTCCTCTCACGCCTTGGCATGAAGGAAGGCGACGCCATCGAGCATCCATGGCTCTCAAAGAATGTTGAACGCGCCCAAAAGAAAGTCGAAGAACGCAACTTCCTTTCCCGTAAAAACATCCTCGAATACGACGAAGTCATGGAGCACCAACGCCAACGCTTCTACGGCCTCCGCCAAGGAGTCCTCGAAGGAAGACAAGTCAAATCACTCATATTCGATTACATCGAAGAAGTCGTCGACGACGCCGTCGCCGAATACCTCGATCCAGATTACCCCGCACTCTGCGCCGCTGAATACGCACGCGAGAAACTCGATTGTTCAATCCTCCCCGAACGACTCAAAGGCAAAGATGCTAACGAGATGGACACAACCATCCGCAAACTCGCCAAAGAGGACATCGCCGCATCAATCGGCGTAACAATGGGGGAGTACATCCCACAAGCATCCTCCGAGTTCCTCATGGAGTTCGACTCCGCAGGCTTGCACAACTGGGCAAAGAACCGTTTCGGAGTAGAAATCGATACCGGTGACCTCCGCGAAGGCGGCGCCGCAAGCAGACGCAAAGTCCAAGAAATGCTCGAAGAAGCTGCATACGCAAAGATCGACGAAGCAGTCCTCGACGATATCGAACTCTTCGCAAACAAAGATTACGGCGCAGATCGCCTGAGCAACTGGATCAAAACCAAGTTCACATTCGATGTTCCAACAGAACAGGTCATCAAGCACCGCGACGATGATGAACTCGAAGTCCGCGACCTCGTCATCGAAGCCGCCAAAGCACTCTACCGCAAACGCGAAGCAGAGTTCCCTGTTGATTTCATCATGCAACGAACCCAACTCGCCGCCAAGCAAGACCTCACCGCCGCCTTCGAAGGGCTCGCACGCTGGGCAAACGAGCGTGCAGGTTTAAACATCACTGCAGAAGATGTAAAATCGACCCCGCCACCAAAGATGCGCCAACAACTCGTCGACGCAATGGCTGCTCAAGTCGAGAACGACAAACTCAATGAAAAAGTCAGCGCTGCTCTCGCAACAACAACCGACGACGAACTCGACGCATACCTCATGCAAGAGTTCAATCAAGGTGTTACTCCACGCATGCGATACCTCGACGAGGAAGACCGCGAAGATGCAATCCGCGCCCGTGTAGAAACCCTCTATCGTCCTGAACTCGTTCAGTTCGAGCAGATGGTCCTCATTGAAACACTCGACCAATCATGGAAAGATCATCTCTACGCGATGGACCAACTCAAAGACTCCATCGGATTCCGAGCATTCGCACAGACCGATCCAAAGATCGAATACAAACGCGAAGGCCAACGCATGTTCAAAACCATGATGCGCGAAATCAGAGAACAAACAACAAATGTCATCTTCAAAGCGAGGCTCGCGCCACCCCGCCCCCAAGGTGCAATGCAACCCCCGCAACAACGCCCTCAACAACCCCAGCAGACGCCCCCAAAGCGTCCTCAACAACAAATGATGCAACCACCAAAATCGATGGGCAACATCATGGGCTCTTCAATCTCAGGTCCAGGTTTCTCGTCCGCTCCAATGCCAGCGCCAAAACCAATCGCAAAACCAACCCCACAACAAGATCCAAGCCCGGACAACGAGAACAATCCGAGCTAAAACACACAAAAGGACGATTTGCACTACAATGCATCCGTCCACAAACATCGCCCGTATAGACCTATACGGGGCATCAAAGTAGATCAAGCGAGCATCAAAGCTCGACTGGAGACGCACACAATGAATCGTCCCGATTTAGATACCCCCAAAACCACCAAAACCAATGTAGATCTCGGCCACAAGCATCTACGCCACACCGGCTTCACACTCATCGAACTCCTCGTAGTCGTCGCAATCGTCGGGGTGCTCGTCGCCATCACCACAATGGTCGGCAGCGCCGTCATCAACACAGGCAAAAAACAAGCAACACTCGGGGTCATCCAAACACTCGACGAAGCACTCGCCGCATACATTGACCAAATCGGGGACAACCCACCAGCACTCGTCGAAATCCCGCTCGCCAAACTTCCTCAAAGCATCCAGGGTGCAACCGGAAATGAATCCGCGTTCTACCCCGCAGTTGACGGCCGAGCAAGAGAAGGCACCTCAGGTGACCTCACCGAAGTAAACTCCGTATCACTCTTCATCGAATCCGCATCAAGTGTCGCCCAAGTTCAAACAACCCTCACAGGGATCAACTCAAAGTTCATCAAGAACTACTCCGCAGATGAAACGATCCAACCATTCCTTCTCACAGTATTTGACGCCTGGGACAACCCAATTCGCTATGTCCATCCCAAGTTCGATGGAATCATCGAACGCGAACGCAGAGCACTTGCAAGCGCAGGCGAACCCGTCAACATCGTCAATCCCAACAAACCCTACTTCGTCGCCGGCGCACTTCCATTGAACGCAACCCAGCGCGTCCGCATGAAGTTCATCCGACGCAACCGCCTCGTCCGCGCAGACTACGGCGATCAAGCACCTCCACCAGGCGGCACAATCCCACAAGGACTCGATGAATTCGATTTTCTCCCAGACTCCGACGGCGGCCTCACCTCAGGTAATCGCCCATACTTCTACTCCGCAGGACCTGACGGGAATCCATCGACCATCGAAGATAATATCTACTCGAACACTCCACAGTTCGTAGATCCCAAAGTGGACTGAGCATCTTCAAACTTAAAAAAACCAAGCAATGAAAAAGGCCCACTCATATTGCGAGTGGGCCTTTGTTCTGTAATCTATATTGACGATCTCAATACGCTTACGGGCAACCAGCGCCGTACGCATTTAGGAACGCACTCACATCAAAGAAGTTGAGCACCCCGTCATCGGTAAAGTCTGCAGCGAGATCATTCGCTGCGAACAAGTTCAGGAACGCACTCACATCAAAGAAGTTCAATGTTCCAAACGGCTCCGCAAGGTCCGCAATACTGCATCCGCCAGCCTCAACCATTCCGCTCAACACGAGCTGCAAATCCTCGATGCTCGCCTCATTGGGGAACAAGGATTGATCGTTGTACACACGGAATGTATAGGTCGCCGAGAATGTTCCGGTACCCGCATCACTCATTGATGCACTAAACATCGCTTCGCTGCCATTGGCAAGCGAATCGACCTGAGCAAAGTTTGTTGCAAGCACACCAGTATCACCGGTGCTCGAAATCAACTCAACATCAATCGGTGCCCCAAACGAACCGCCCGCCGCGATGTTAAAGAATGAGAACGCCTGTGACGCATCACCTGAACTAAGATTGATCGTGCCCAGATCAAGATTCAATGTATTGAGATCACTCCCGCCATCAAACGATCCTTGCCCAGGCTCGTAGACATTGACCTCAACAAAGATGATATCGTTCACATCATTGTTCCCATTACCCGCGCCACCCATGGTGGTCACATCAAGGTTGTCAACGGTAAGATCGCCGAGGTACTGCCCCGCAGATGCGGTAATGCTCGCATCAAATCCCAGATCAATCGGCTGGTTCACACCCGCCATGTTCATCGGGAACGCGTTGTAACAACCACTCACCGATGATGTCAATCCCGCCGACGCATCAACCCGGTAGTAAGTCCCATCGTCGCCCGCCTTGTTGAGCGTAAACGACATCGGATCAATCGTGCTGCCCACAAGCGCACTGATATCAAGATCAATCGTCGAAGTACCATCCGCAGGTTCAAGGTCCCCAAAGTAGAGTGTTGTATCATTCATCTGGTCCATGTACACCGACCATGCAAACTCTGGATGATCGACATATGCATTGCGATTGTTGGTGCGGTAACCGGGGTTCAATGTTTGGCTGAAGATCGCATGATTCCGATGACGCTCGAAAGTGCCCGGTGTATCAAGGTAGTGCCATGCCATCAATGATGCAAGATCACCCATCTGATTCCCGCTTGGGACACCATTGACAAGCACAAGTCCCGATGACGCATATCGTGTTGCAGAATAAAACAATGATCGAGAGATATCACCCTTGTCCGTATCACCCGGGAAGTAAAAAGTCCCCTGACTTCCAAACCCACCAGTCGACGAAACATTCCCGAACGGCTTGTTCCCACGTGAACTATTGATACTCGGATTACATGGGCGCAACGCATGGGGATCGCCAAGGTTGCCTCGAGTGCTATTACTCGCACTCCCAGGCTGACGACTCTGAGGCCACACATGCTCACGGTTCCAAGTCGAACCACTATCCCATGTCGAACTCACCGATGCGAGGTTGTACACCAAAAGAATCCGTGATGCATTGTTCGGATCACGATCGTGGATCGCTGCCGAACTACGAAAATCACCATAGCTCCGCTCAATATGCCCCGCGGACATCGCTGCAGTGAGCTGAGACTTGAGCGTTGCTCCCGTGCCGGTCGCTGCCGAGTAGTAACTCGCCGGCGGATCAAACTCATCACTCCCAAAGACAACAGATGTTGTCCCCGCAAGTCCAATGAGAAAAGTAGTCAACGCAACGCGAGTAGTGGGGTGTACCAATTGGTGTCTCCGAAAATACAGGATTAGTCTGCGAAACTCGTGCACAAACACATCGGCACAAGCTCAATACGATAGCATAAAAGCCTTCAATTACCAAGCATCAATACGTCTCGATGCCCATTCGACTGGTTATAGGATCACAAATTCAAGCGCTAAATCCATGAATCCTTCATCCATGAGTTGAGATTTCATAGTACAGTTCATGAAAGGAAACCCTCATGAGTGATCTAAAAACAAAGAAAACGAAGAAGAGTGTGCCGGCCTATCTCAAAACCGTCGGACCCGAACGGCTCGCAGATTGTGAGCAACTCGTCGAAATAATGAGCAAAATCACCCGTGACGAAGGCACCATGTGGGGTGCAGAAATCGTGGGGTTCGGCTCGTACCACTATAAATACGCATCAGGGAGAGAAGGAGACTGGTTCCTCACCGGATTTTCCTCAAGAAAACAAGCAATCTCACTCTACATGATGGCCGAGTTCGACGGGCGAGCTGAACTCATGGAGAAGCTCGGCAAGTACAAGGCCGGCAAGTCCTGTTTGTACATCAAATCACTCGATGATATACATATCCCAACACTCAAGAAAATCATCCGAGAGTCGGTGAAGGCGATGAAGCTCAAATATAAATAAAGCGTTTAGACGATGAACAGGAATCAGGCGCGTCTTCTTCGGCTACCAACTAACCCTGCAACTGAGAGCAATGCCAATCCGCTTGGGCTTGGGAAGACTTGCGATACGGTGACTTGCTCGATGTTTCCGCCTACTGAGTTGCCATCGCTATCGCGATACTCGAAGATTGCAGATTCAAAGCTGGTTGGATCGAGCTCGTGGGATGATGCGGGAAGATCTGTCCCGAGCAGGTTTGAGTTGGATAAGAATGAGCGAAAATCAATAAAAAGCAGATCGTCGCTTTCAGGATCGGAGCTGAAAATACTTATTCCGAATGCATCTCTCGCGCCGTCTGGGTTCTCATCGACAATCCCGACAAAGTGAGAGCTGTGATTACGAAGATAGTTTTCGTCGAAAATGGTCACAACATCATTGAGGCGCATTGATGCGGACACGATTACTTGGTGCGCATCGTCTGAGAGTACACCACCAAAGTAAGAAGAGTTGAATGGTGTGTCGATGGTTGGGGTGGCGTCGGTGTTCATTCGTGCGGTGACTTCGAACTCATCGAGGTTGTCGAGTGTGCCTGTGAATGAGTAGTCGTAGAGGTCGCTCAAGGCCGATGATGTGGCTGCGGCGACGAGGATTAAAGCCATACTGCGTGCGGTAATCATGTTTTTCATAATCTATCTCCATTGTCAAAATAATTGCATTTCCAGTTCAATCGAACCCTGCTGAGAAAACAAGTATACTGGATTTGGAATCGATCTTGAAATAGAAACTGGGAGAATGAATGTTTTGTTGTCAATTACTATGAATATAGAGTGGGGAGTTGGTATGGATCGGCGGATACATATATTGGGGGGATCGGGTTCGGGGACGACGACTTTGGGGGATGGGTTGTCACGGGAGCTTGGGATTCGGCATCTGGATACGGATGCGTTTTATTGGAAGAAGACGGCGGTGCCGTTCACGGAGAAGGTGGCGGTGGAGGATCGGTTGGATGCAATTCATGATGCGATCTCGGGCGTGGATGAGTGGGTGTTGTCGGGTTCGTTGTGTGGGTGGGGTGAGAGGCTGATCGAGCGGTTCACGCATGTTGTGTTCTTGTGGGTTCCTTGGGAGGTCCGACGGGCGCGATTGCGGGCGCGGTCGATCGAGCGGCATGGGGTTGATGCGCTGGCTGTCGGCGGAGAGATGTTCAGAGTCGATCGGGACTTCATGGAGTGGGCGAGTCGGTATGACTCGGCGGGGTTTGAGCAGCGGAGTCGGCGGACGCATGATGCTTGGATTGAGGCGCTCCCTGATCGGATTCGTGTTGTTCGGGTTGAGGGGGAGATGGGGGTTGGGGATGTTGTAGGTCGGGTCTTGGATTGTCTTTGAAGTTGAGTTTGTGAAGTTCTTGTCCGCTTTGCGCGGGCGGGTGATGTGTTCGAGTTTGGTGGCTGCTTTGCGGGTGGTTTCGGCGTCGTGTTGGGATTCGATCGGGCGCGTGGTGAGTTTGGTGAGCGTTGAGAGGGCGGCGGTTCTTGCTTGGGATTCGAGGATGGATTGACGGGCGGTGTCGATCTCTTCGATGGATGATTTGAGGTATTTGAAGTCGTCGGAGTTGATGATCGCGATGAGATCGTTGAGTTTGAGGTTGTGGTAGTCGCACAGGTCGAGGGCGGAGAGTGAGCCGTCGAGGAGGTCGCGGGTGAGTGCGGCGGTGAGCTTTGGTGCTGGTTTCGCTTGGTCGATTTGATTGGTGTTCATCTGCATGTGGGAATTATGCGCGATGCCGATTTGCGGCACAAGTAGATTGTTGTGGAGTGCAGGGATTTTGCGCACAGAGGTTGGAAGTCTGGGTGAAATTGTTTGGATATTGAGCGAAGACATGTCGGCGCTGGGTGTGGTCCATGCATGGCACAGGGCGGGTTTGCCTAGGATGGTGGAGATTGTTTTGGGTGTGCGGGTTCGCGATGGGCTCGATCCTGAGTGTGTTTGTTTTGTTCGATTATTTATTCTTGCTGCGAGAGATTTCCATGAATGCGATTGATGTTCTACGTTCTACTTACATGACGAGTCGGATGGTGCTTAAGAGTTATGCGGGGGATTTTACGGATTCGGAGTTGATGAACCGGGCGCACCCGGAGTGCAACCATCTTGCTTGGCAGTTGGGGCATTTGATTTCGGCGGAGTGTATGTTTGTTGATCAGCTGTCGGCGGGGAATGCGTTTGTGTTGCCTGACGGGTTTGCGGATCAGTATGGTCGAGAAACCCAGGGCGACAATGATGCGTCGCACTTTTTGGGGACTGCCGACTATATGGATTTGCTCGACAAAGTGCAGGACGCGACCTTTGCAGCGCTCGACAAGACGAGCGAATCCGAGCTTGATGAAGACGCACCGGCGATGTATCAACCCATGTTCCCGACCAAGGGGGCGGTGTGGGTGCTTGTCGCGACGCACAACATGATGCACGCGGGGCAGTTTGTGGCTGTGCGGCGGGCTTGTGGGAAGGGTGTTGTGATTTAGGGAATGGTGGTTGTTGGGGGGAGATTTCTAGTGGGGGGAGTTTTCTAGAAAAAAATCTATGCCGAGCGTTCTCCGGGAATTTCTGCTATCATGCTATCAGAAATTCCCAGAGGAGAAATGCAATGGCGCGACAGCTACAGATACGAAATGTCCCAGAGAGTATTCATAACTGGATAGATGACGAGCGTGAACAATGGAAATTGAGTAAGCAAGAATTTTTACTTGGAGTGTTAGAACGTGTGTTTCAGGATGAAACTCAACCTCTGCTATATGATCGCTTACCATTGACATCAGAAAAAACACCAGCCAGTTTGGCATTCAGTTTCGTAGATATCTTCGCTGGGATTGGCGGAATGCGGTTTGGGCTTGAAGCTGTAGGTGGATCATGTAAATGGTCATCGGAATGGGATAAACATTCACAAAAAACATACGCAGCATGGCACGGAGATGTCCCAACTGGGGACATTAATGAAGTTGATCCTAAGGATATTCCCGACCACGATGTTCTGACAGCAGGATTTCCATGTCAACCGTTTAGTATCGCAGGAGTATCCAAGAAGCAAAGTCTCGGACAAGCACACGGTTTCGAGTGTAAGCGTCAGGGTAATTTGTTTTTTAAATTGGCTGAGATTATTGAGAAGAAACGACCACCTGTGCTTCTGCTTGAGAATGTTAAAAATCTTCGTTCGCATGATAAAGGACGAACATGGCAAGTCATTCGGACTACTTTAATGGACCTTGGTTATGATGTGCATGCTGAGATAGTCGATGCTAGCGGGTGGGTTCCTCAGCACCGAGAGCGAATATTTATTATTGGTTTCGACTCTAAAGTGTTTGGGAAGGATGTTCCGTTTGACTTTGCCAATGTTCAGCCACCTGAAGGCCTATCTCCAATTTTAAAAGAGATTCTTGATCCAAACATAGAAGAAAAATACACACTAACTGATCATCTGTGGCAGTATTTGCAACAGTATGCAGCGAAGCATAAAGCAAAAGGGAATGGTTTTGGGTATGGTATGGCAAATCTCGAAGGGATTACACGTACATTGTCTGCGAGGTATCACAAGGACGGGTCAGAAATTTTAGTGCCCCAAGGGCGGGGCAAGAACCCTAGACGATTGTCACCAACAGAATGCGCTAGGTTGATGGGGTTCTCTGGAAAATTTGCACGAATGCGAGGTCATCAAAGCGGAGATTTGCCAATAGTTGTTTCGAATACACAAGCATATCGTCAGTTCGGCAATGCTGTGTCACCAGTTGTAGTAGAGGCAATAGGGCACGAGATCGTACGAATGATGAGATGGCAAATGGAGAAACATAATGGAGGGTGCTTAATCAAGCGTCCATTGAGAGCCCGGAAGGTCATGCCGTAATGGCTTCTTTACTCGCTAATCGTGCGATAGAGTGCGCGATAGAGAATGGTAAGGCATTGATAAAGTTCATCTCGCCGAATGATGCGGGCGCTACAAAGTCTCACCAATGTGGATTCTATCTCCCTAAAGGCTCTTGGGAACTCTTTTCCCCATTCGCACCGTGCAAAGGAAGGCTTGACAAACATAAAGTTCAAATTTTATGGGATAATATTTTTTCTACTGAGTCTGTTATAACATGGTATGGAAAAGGTACTCGAAGCGAGTATCGTCTGACTAGCTTTGGGAAAAATTTTCCCTATCTCAATCCTGATTCAGTAGGAAGCTTGTTTGTTTTCATCCCTGTAAATGAAGTTGAATTTAATGCCTTCATACTCGATCGTGATGAGGATATAGAAGAGGTTCAGGCTGCTTTAGGAGTCGAGATTGCCAATGGTTGGGGGGTATTCAGCAGTGAGGGGCAAGAGGAATCTAAAAATACATGCTTAACGAAGTTGTTTTCTGAATTCGCTGGTTCTCTTTTCGAGTTCCCAAGTACCCGCGAATTTAGTGAGCAAGCTGCTGTAGCTTATAGAAGCTGTGTCAAAAACTTTGCAGCATTGACCCAAGACGATAAACTGTTAGAGCTCAGAGACATCGAGTATGCTTTGTTTAGGGTGGTTGAGCAACATCTATGTGCAGGGTTGATTAGTGAGGCGGTAAAGGACATTGATCAATTTTTGACCTTGGCTTCTTCAATGTTGAATCGGAGAAAATGTAGGGCTGGCGCATCTTTAGAACACCATTTTGAGAAAATTTTGAATGATGCAGGTATACCTTTTGATTCTCAGTGCAGGAGGATTAGAGGGAGGCCAGATATCATTATTCCTAGCGAGGAAGCGTATTTAAACCCAAGTTATCCTAGGGGTAAACTGTGCGTTCTCGGTGTGAAAACCACTTGCAAAGACAGATGGCGCCAAGTTCTTGATGAAGCTCCAGGAGTAGATAATCGATACATTGTGACGCTTCAGCCTTCGATTTCATCAAAGCAGGCCACTGCAATGTATGAAAGTGGAGTGTCATTAATTGTGCCCAAGAAGCTTCAGAAAACAGGATATAAAGCTGATGCAATGGGAAGCTTGCAAGTTTTTGCAATTGAATCATTCTTAGATCATGCAAAGGGCACCTTTGGATGAGTTGTTCATTCATCACCCTAACCAGTCTTTCGCTTTGAGTCTTGCGGGGACATATTCCTCGGTTACATAGGATATATCTTTGGTGATGAGGGATTCGACTTCCATTTTGAAGCCGTTGGAGAGCATTTTTTTGATTTCCTTCTGCCACTGTTTGTCTTTTTCAAACCAGGGGTAGGCGGCGATTTGTTTTGCTCGTTTGATGTCGCGGTCGTTGAGGTCGATCTTTACATCGTCTGATAGGCCGCAGCGTTCGAAGTCGATTGATCGGATGCCGAGGTACTTTGCGTCTGGGATTGCGAGTCTTGAGGACTCGAAGGCGAGTGAGATCGAGCCTTGCTTGATGACGGAGTAGATGTAGTGTCCCCAGGGGTCGCAGTCGAGGAGGCAATAGACGGGGAGGTTGTGCTCTTTGTTGAGGCGGTGGAGCATTCGGCGGACGCCTCGGGTTGGTTGTCCTGAACCTTCGGTGAGGATGCAGTTGTGTTTTTCCCAGAAGCGGTCTTCGTTGAAGCGTTGCCAGACGGTGTCTTTTTCGACATGGAGGATGAACTTTGCTTTTACATCTTTGAACTGGATGACTTCTGGTTCGCAGATTGATGGGATTGCGTAGCCGCCGGAGCCCATTTTTTTGCAGTTGATTTCATCGCCGTTGTCTACGACGGTGATGTTACCGACCATGGTGCCGCGTTTTTTGGCGAAGATGTGGAGTTCTTCGCGGAGTGATCCGAGTGATACTTCGAGGTCTTCGAGGATGCCGTCGGATTCGGTTTGGTCGTCGAAAGTTTTTTCTTTGGTGCCTTCGATTGTGTGGAGTGATTTGTAGAACATACCACGCAGGGAGAGTGTTTTGTCTGCGGTGAGGAGTTCGTCTACGGACTTGCCGTGGAGGAGGGTTTGCATGAACTTGCGTGCTTGACCCAGGTTGAAGAGTTGGCGGGTGCTTGTGGAGTCACCCATTTCGAGGATGCCTTTTTTGGCGTTCCAGTTTGTGTTTGAGGATGTGCGGAGGGGGACATCCATCTCGGGTTCTTTGTCGGCGTGGACAGCGGTGACGATGCCTTGCGCCATCGCGGAGAGCTTGATGGATGTTTCTTGATCGCGTTTGCCTGCTTTGTTTGAAGCTGAGGGCGCGGATCTTCCTGTGGAATTTTTGGTGACTTTTTTAGTCACTTTTTTCTTTGCGACTTTTTTGACGACTTTCTTTTTTGTGGTTTTATTAGCCATGGCTTAACCCCCGAACAGCCCGGAAGCCGCCTTTGCTGATTTCTTTTTGGTTGTGCGTTTTTTGGATGTTTTTTTGGATACGCGTTTCTTTTTGATGACTGGTTTATCTTTGGATGCTGGGGTTTGTGGTCGTGCGTCGAGGTCTTCAAGGATGATGACATCGTCTGCTTTGGCGAGCTTGCCTGAGTCGTCTTTGATGAAGTTACCTTCATCGTCGAGTTGGGCGTCGGCGATCTCGGTCTTGGCTTTTGCCTGTGCGAGGAGGGCGTCGTAAAGCTCTTGGGTGTCTGTACCGGTGAGGTAGTGGCAGGCGCGGGAGATCTCTCCGATATATCGTTCGAAGACATCGCGCTTTTGGGCATCGCGTTTCATGCGTTGGCGACGGCGGATGTATTGTCCGAGCTTGCGGCCGCACTCTTGGAGCGCGAGGGACATTTCTTTTCTGATTTCGTCATAGTCCGCGATTGCGTCTTTGGATTCTGAGGTGAAGGGGACCCATACGGATGCCATGTGGATCATGACGACGAGTGGTCCTACGGGCACGCCGCCGCGGGGTTGTTGCATGCCGTAGTTTTTCCAAGAGGTGTCGATGACTGACTTGAATGCGGAGCATGCGGATTGTTGGTGGAGCAGTGGGACACGGTTTGCGTAGCGGATGACGCGTGCTTGTTGGTCTCCGGGGAGGTTGCCGCCGAAGGCGATTGCGGCTTCGATTTGGAAGGGGTTTCCTCTATAGACGGCGGGTTTGCGTGTTGATGCGGTGTAGAACTCTGCTTTGACGCCTTTGAGCAGACCTGCGAGCATTTGCTGCACGCCGATCGGTGAGAGGCAGTCGGTGGGGGGGGAGCGGAGCTTTGTGTTTTGGAGTGCGGTGTAGATTTTTTCGGCGTCGGAAGGTTCAATTGTTTTCACCCAGGTTTGCCCTGAGTATGAGCTGCCTTTGCTTGATGCTTCTTTGGTGACCGCGGAGACAACTGATGGAGGGACGCGGCAGAACTCGTTTTTGAAGAATCCTGAGAGTTGTTTTTGCTCGGTCTTGTTGAGCATGGTGAGGAATGTACCGAGTTCTACGCCGTAGGGATGGGGTTTGATTTCTTCGGTTTCGGGTGGGAGTTGATCGACGGTTCTTGGGTAGAGGATGCGATCGGAGAATACCTGTGTGCGGAGGATGCCGTTGGAATCCGTAGCGATTTCTTCAGCGGATTCTGCGAGGTCTGGGTTCTCGTTTGCTTTGTCGGGTGGGATGAAGGTGATCTCGCAATGGGGGTTGGAGATCGCGGTTTGTTCGAGGTAGGTTTCGACGGAGCCTTTTCCTCGGAAGAACTTTGCTTCCATCTCGATGGCGACGCGTGTGCCTGTTCCTTCTGGGAACTCCTCGGTTTCGATATCAACGGTGACTTCTGGTTTGTTTTTTGTGGTATCCATCGCGAGTTCGAGATGGTGTGCGGGTTTGTTTTTGTGTGGGCGGGTGGTGATGACCATGGGTTTGCCAGTGGTCATGAGCCCGTACATGCCTGCGGCGGAGATCCCGATGCCTTGTTGTCCTCGGGACATTTTTAGGCGGTGGAACTTTGAGCCGTAGAGGAGTCGGCCGAAGATGTTTTCGACTTGTTTGCGGACGATTCCTGGGCCATTATCAGTGATGGTGACACGGTACCTGCCTGCTTTTGCGGCGCTTGGCGGCGGGGTGATTTCTTCGATCTTGACTTCGACAGCGGGGAGGATGCTTGCTTCTTCGCATGCATCGAGGGCGTTGTCGACTGCTTCTTTCACGGTTGTGAGGAGTGCTTTTCTTGGATTGTCGAATCCGAGGAGATGGCGGTTTTTGGCGAAAAACTCGGAGACGGAGATGTCTCTTTGTTTCTCTGCCATTGATTCGGCGTTTGCACGGGTACGCTTTGTTGTTTTTTTCTTTGCCATCCCACCCTCCTTGGCGGTAAACAGTGAATTTGTCACTGGGATCTTGTTGGTTGAGTTGAGGATAGCACATTCGAACGGGTAATGGGCGGTGTTGTGGAGAGGAAAAGTGCCCGATTTAGCGAGAAATGACGAAGGCGGTGATGAGTGATGGATTGCAAAGTCTTTACACAAACAACATGTTGTGTTTGAAGACTTTGGTGTTTGGGGTTGTACTATATGTGTCTGTGGTTGGTCGTCTTGACCGAATACAGGGAGGTATCGCAGATCATTCACGGTTTTGAGAGGCCGTGCTGGGGTATGTCAAAATTGAGAGAGAATGCCAATCAGTGTTGGTTGGTTATAAACCTGAGAAGGAGAGAACTATGAAGGCAGTAATTTTTGCAGGCGCACTCGCAGCTCTGGCAGGCACAGCTTCGGCTGGCACCGTGATCGCATCAACTAGCTTTGAGAATGCAACCGTTGATGGACAGTATGTTGATCTTGGCGATGCAAGCGTGGATCACGATCTCGTGAACAATGCGGGTCAGTCAATGGTTGACTTCCTCAACGATGGCGTTGAAATGGGCTTTGATGCGTACTACCGCAACACCCGTAACGATGTTGGTTTGACTGACGGTGATTTCGTTGGAGCAACAAACTTCGCTGGCCAGGTTGGTGCATTCACCGATGGCGTTCAAGGTTATGAGCTTTCAGATGCTGACGGCACCATGGGCTTGTCATTTGATACCGTGAACTTCGCGGGTTCATGGGGCATGTCAATGGACATCTTCGTGAACGAGTCTGGCTGGGAAGCTGACGACAGCATTCACATCTGGGTTGAAGTTGATGGCGGCACAACTGTTGATCTGATCAACACCACCGGCAGCGACATCGATGACCTTGGAATCGAAGCAGCGTGGATGACACTCAATATCGATTTGAGCTCATACACCACAGCAACTTTGTTTGTTGAACTCGAAAGCAACTCGGGCAGCGAAAACTTGTACCTTGACAATGTCGTATTCTCAGCGGTACCAACACCGGGTGCATTCGCACTTCTCGGTCTTGGTGGCCTCGTGGGTGCGCGTCGTCGTCGTGCATGAATGAGTGATTGGATCACACAGCGGGCATAGGTATCGCCCGTGTCTGCTTGGGAGTTTTTCTTCCGGGCATACAAATCAAACCTGACCCATTGCGGACGCCCTTGTTGGGCGTCCGCTTATTTTTGAACTGTGCGAGGTTTGATTCGTATAGTTTGGAATGGGGAATGAAGTTGATGTTGGTATTGGTGAGTTGCAGCCTTGCAATCGGTGTGGGTATCTGATTGTGTGTGATAAGGGAGTGCAATGCTCTGAGTGTGGGCATGTGTATGGTACGAACGATGTGTTGGTTGCTCAGCGGAGGCGAGAATCAGTTGCGGGTGCGGATGAGCGGGTAAAGAAGGCGATGGTCCGGTGGGTACTGATTTGGATTGTGTATCTGGTTGGTGGGCTTGGTGCGATGTGGGGGATTGAGGCGCGGATGCCTTGGGAAATTGGGATTGTGTTGGTGACGGTGTTGAGTGCGCTGATCTGGGGGAGTATTGGGCTTGGGTGGATTGTGTCGCGGTTAGCGCCTGTGTTTCAACGGCGGTTGTTGTGGTTGGGGTGGTTGGAAGCGCTGCCATTGATGCATATGTCGTGGTTGAGTATTTCAGGATTTACGATCATTGGATCAGTACTCGCGATGGGTGTGCGGTTATTTTCGGGGTCCGATTGGAATGATCACGGCGTGGTTGGTGCAAGTGTTGTTCTTGTCGTGTATGTGCTCTTTGCTTTCATTGTTTGGGGGCTTGGTTCTATCGCGATGTTGTTTGCTTGGCCTGTGAAGTTGAGTGAGTACCTCTCCGAGCATGAGGTAATCAAGTTTCAGCCCGGGATTGGTGGCATGTGGTTGACGGGACTGTTGGTCTATTTCATGGCATGTATTGTCGGATTCTTGGGCGGATATCTTGGGGCGAGTTTTATCATGAGTCTTGGAGGATAAGTCTGTGTGTTTCACGGTGGTTATGGGCTATGATGATGGCCCTTCTCAGCGGGTGCTGATGAAGATTTCAAGGACTTTGAAAACGACCACTCGACTGGAGAATCACAATGGAAACCACACTTATTATCCTCAAGCCTGATGCTGTTCAACGCGGGCTTATGGGCAAGATCATTACTCGCTTTGAGGACAAGGGACTCGCGATTGTCGGCATGAAAATGATGACGATTTCGAAGGAACTCGCAGGGACTCATTACGCAGATCATGCAGGCAAGCCGTTTTATGATGGGCTCGTTGGATTCATGACTTCATCGCCTGTATGTGTGCTTGCAATCCGTGGCGTTGGCGCGATCGCGATTGCTCGTTCGATGATGGGTGCGACCTTTGGTTCAAAGGCAGATGCGGGCACGATTCGTGGCGATTTCGGTGTGTCGAACTCGTTTAACTTGATCCATGGTTCGGACTCAGCAGAAGCTGCGAAGAAGGAACTTGGTTTGTTCTTCGGTGAAGGCGATGTGCAGGATCTTGATCGTGCGATTGAGAGCTGGGTCTATGACATGTCCGGCGGCGATCCTGAGTAAGCTCGGATTGAACGATGTAAAAAATAAAAACACCCCGAACTGTTCGGGGTGTTTTTTTATAAGTTGGATTTTGCGATTCGCTTGTCGATGTTTTAGTGCGCGGTTGCGGGTTTGATTTCGCCGATGACTGATGGTGAGTCGTCGATTTCGATGACGATTTGGTCGGCGATTTCTCGGCGATGAATTTCGACATCTCTTGGGAAGTCGAAGGCGATGCGTACGCGTTCGCCTTTGACTGACGCGATGCGTACGACTCCGATGGGATTTTGTGGGTCGCCGATGACGACTTCTTCGCCTTCTCTTCTTGTGATAACCAGCATCCTATGCTCCAAACTTCGCTTGACCTTCGTTGGTCGTTGTTGTTGGAGTATATCACTGTGTGGGCGGTTGGCCAAGGAAATTGTTGCAACTCGTGCATTGGTGAGGAATTACATGCGCAATGTAGAGTGGGTTTAGGATGTTAGTTCTGGCTTACCGCTTCTACTGCGGTGATTTCGGGGATTCGGTCTTTGAGGTTGCGTTCGATGCCGATGCGGAGGGTCATGTCTGAAGATGGGCATCCGACGCAGGCGCCGTGCATGCGTATTTTGACTATGCCTTCATTGGTGACTTCAACGAGTTCGATGTCGCCTCCATCGTTTTGAACGGCGGGTCGGATGCGGTCGATGACGAATGCGACTCGATCGTGGAGTGTTTGCGGGGCGTTTTGTGAAGTAGTGTTTTCGGTCATGAGCATGGGTGTTCCGTATCGAGCGAAGGGTTGGACATCGCGATATTATTCTAGTGTGTTGAACAAGTGGGTTCCACTGGGAGGAGACTCTACACTCACTGCAATGCTCAATAACAGACATAGAGGAATAGAAATGCCAATGATGATGCGAACTTGTGGTGTACTGGGGATTGTGGCGGCGATCAGTTTGGGGTTGCTGGTTGGGTGTTCATCGAGTTCGGGCTTTACTCCCAGTGGGAATCCGTTGCTGGATTTGCGTAATCCTGGTTTGCTTGAGCGGGATCGGATTATTGCTGCAGAGGCCGCGTGGGCGGAGGTCGAGGCGGGAGTACGGGTCCGCGAACGGACGCGCACAGCGTTGAAAAATCTGGCGTGGTCAAATGCGACGGGATCGGCGCTGCGGATGACGGCGCTTGAGTTGTTGATGTCTGATGATTCAGTTGAAGGTGAAGCGGATTCGCGTGCGATGGCGCGGTTGCTTTTGCCAACTGAACGATCGCCCGAAGCGGTTCGGATATTGACTGATCGAGCGGTTGAGAGCGGGTGGGATGAGTTGGTGCCTGCGTTGGTGAGGAGCTTTGCGAGGCCGAGCCCGAATGTGCCTGATGGGCAACGGGATGAACGGGCGGCGCTGTTGGCGCTTGTTCCTGGGGTTGCGATCGAGCGGATTGTCTTCGATGTGTTCTTGCGTCCATCGTCGGGGGCGGGCGATGAGCGTGAACAGAGTGTGTTGCGTTCGAATCAGCGGACACGCGATGATGCTTGGGGGTTGTTGGCGCGTCTCGATCCTGATGGTCATGTGCGGCGAGGGTTTATCGATTCGATCGCGTTGACTGATGTTGAAGAGTCATCACGGTTGGTGGTTGCGGATCTGCGGGAGGCGAAGTCGCAGCTTGGTGTGATGCCTGATAGCGCGATGGAGGTTGAGTGGTTGGCGAATCTGCGTCGTCATCCTGATGAGCGCAATGAGCGGTTGAATACACAGTGGTGGAGCGAGACTGCAGCCGCGGTGGCGATGCTGAATCAAGAGCAACGCGACGGGCTTGTCTTGCGTCATCTCGAACCGATCCGTTGGGCGTCGCAGAATCGTCCGGGTTGGACTTCGTTGGATCGTCAGGGACTCTTTGTGGTCTTGAGCGAACGGTTATCTAGGCGGGTGCATCATAAACGCAAGCATGTGAAGGGCGAGGACCCGCGCAAGGAGCGTCTGGGCGATTGGGCGGATGTTCTGAGCTGGGGTGATTTGATTTCAATCCTGGTGGTGGATGATGCGATCGGGAATCCGGTTGTGGTTGAGCAGTTGTTCACGCAGCGGGCGCTTGATAAGAAAGATACTTCGACTGAGTACGGTGGGGTGATTGAAGAGGGCGGGGATCTTGGATTCCGCGCGGTGTTGTATCGTCCTCGTTCGAGGGATCGGTTGAGCGACGAGCGGTTTGTTGCGTCTGATGATATGTTCCGTTTTTCGGATCGGTCTTTGGCACATTATCACATGCATGTGAACAAGCGGAACAACAATAACTATGCGGGGCCTTCGATGGCGGATTTCTTCAATGCGAGTCAGTCTAGTCGGACAAACTTGGTGTTTACATCACTGGGTAAGAATGAACTGAATGTCGATTTGTATCTGCCCAGCGGCGCGGTGATTGACCTTGGGCAGATCGAACAGGTGAAATAGTTTGCAGAAATAGCGCATGCTTTGCATGAATATTTGTGAATGAACATGCCCTATTGAGTTTAAAGTATGATTGCGAAAAATCGGCTTTGAGGTTGCTTGAAGCGGGTTTTGGAGTGATCCTAGACTCGTTGGTGAAACTTTCAGAAACAGAACAACGCGTAGCGGATGCCATCAGTAAACGAGGGCATGACTTACTCGAGGACCTCCGATTGCATGTTGGGATTCCTACGGGGGGCAATAACCAATCGGCGATCGAGGAAACTCGTGAGCGTTTTGGTATTCGTCTGCAGGAGCTTGGCGCCAAGTCACATATGGTGCAGCCTGAATCCAAACCAGATTGGTTGATGGGGACTGCGGGGGGGTACATGCCTCCGACGGCGGTGTGTGAACGACTCAACGGAGCAACGAGTGGGCGTGTGATGATTGCGGGGCATCTTGATACGGTGCATGATCCTGAGGGGGATTTCCTTGATCTTTCGATCGCGCCTGGGGGAAAGACTGCGGTCGGTCCTGGGTGTGTGGATATGAAGGGTGGGTTGGTGATCGCGGTCGCGGCGCTTGAGGCGCTCGAAGAGTGTGGGGTTCCTGCGAACTGGACCTTCACGATGAATGGTGATGAGGAAACAGGGACTTATCATTCGGAGAAGGCGCTGAAGGATCAGGCGAAGTTACACGACTTTGGATTGGCGTTGGAGCCTGCGCTTCCGGGTGGAGAGCTTGCGATTGAGCGGATGGGTTCTGGGCAGTTTATGATCGAGACGATCGGTAAGAGTGCGCATGTTGGGCGTGCGTTTGTCGATGGACGATCCGCGGTGGTTGAGCTGGCACGATGTATTTCCGAGTCGGCAAAGTTCCCTGAACCTAGTCGGGGGAAGATATTGAATATCGGACCTATCAAAGGTGGGGTTGCGACGAACGCGGTGCCTGATTCTGCGTTTGCTTGGGGGAATGTACGGTTCGCGGATAACTCGATTGCCGATGAGTTAGCGGTGCAGCTTGATGCTTTACAAACCGAGGACGGAGCGATGCCTGGCGTGATTGTTCGGCGGAGTTTTAATCGGCCTGCCAAGCCTTTGATCCCGGCGGTTGAAGCATTGGGGTTGCGGGCGCGTAGTGTTGCGGAAGCATTGGGGCAGAAGCTCCCGTTCGCATCGACTGGCGGGGTGTGTGATGGCAATGTGCTTCAGAGTGCGGGGTTGCCCACGATTGATACACTTGGTGTTCGGGGTGGCGGATTGCATACCCCGGATGAATGGATTGATTTAACGAGTCTTGTTGAACGCTGTCAGTTGCTCGCGATTTTGGTTGCGCGTTTGTCTGCAGGCGGTTCCGAGGAAAATAGGTAAGTTTTTAGGACAGGAGTTCAACATGACAACGACGACAACAACTGGAACAATTGGTACTGGTATCATCAACAGCGAGGCGATCAATGCGACGATTGATACGCTTGTTGAGCAGGTTAATGAGCAGAATAGCAAGATTACTGATATCTGTGGACCGAAAGCGGAACTGGCAGAATCGTTCCAAGATCTGCTCGATCGGTGTGCGGCGGTCAAGGGACGCGGGCTGATGTATCCGTCGCTTGGTTCGGGTGCCGGTAACGGGGCGCTTGTTGAGATGGCTGATGGTTCGGTGAAGTGGGATATGCTCACGGGGATCGGTGTGCATTTTCTTGGTCATGGTCATCCAAAGGTGATCAAGGCGCAGCTGGTTGGTGGGATTAATGAAACGACCAAGCATGGGAACTTGCAGACGAACTTTGTTGCGTATGAGTTCGGCGAGCGTCTTATCGAGTTGGCATCGAAGAACTCGGAACTTAAGCATGCGTTTATGACCACCTCGGGTGCGATGGCCAATGAGAGTGCGCTCAAGGTGTGTTATCAGAAGAATATTCGTTCGGCGCGCGTGATCGCGTTTAGTCATTGTTTCATGGGTCGAAGTGTGACGATGGCACAGATTGGTGATTCAGCGGGTGGTCGTCAGGGGATTCCTTTGTCGACGCAGGTGGATTACATGCCTTACTGGAATGATGTGGTTGCTGAGGAGTTTGGTGGCAAGCAGAAGTATATTGATCACTGTGTGGCGCAGCTGCAAGAGTATATTGATCGGTACCCCAAGCAGCATGCGTGTTTCATCTTTGAACTTGTTCAGGGTGAGGGCGGGTTTAATGTGTCGGCTCAGGAATATTTCAAGGCATTGATGGAGGTTTGCAAAGCGAACAACATCGCGGTTTGGGATGATGAGATCCAAAGCTTTGGGCGCACGCAGGAGATGTTTGCATACGAGATGTATGACCTTGGAGAGTATATTGATGTGCTTACCGTTGGGAAAATGGCGCAGGCGTGTGTGACAATGTTTACTGAGAAGTACAACCCGAAGGCGGGATTGCTCAGCGGTACTTTCACGGGTTCGACGACTGATTTTACGGTTGGGAACTTGTTGCTTGATGAGCTTTCATCGGGTGATTATTACGGTGAAGATGGGTTGTTTGCTAAGCAGCACGCGGCGTTCTGTGAGCAGGTTGAGTTGTTGATCGCGAAGTATCCTAAATGGTTCCCTGATGTTGCGCAGGTCAAGGGTTTGACCGGCGGAGTTGGCGGCATGATGCGGTTTACGCCGTTCGGTGGTGATAAGGTCAAGGTTGGCAAGGTCTGCAAGTATGCGTATGACGAGGGCGTGATCTGTTTTTATTGCGGGCATGGACCATTCCATGTGCGGATGTTGCCTCCGATGCCTGTGATGAAGCTTGAGGACTGGCCTCGCGTGTTTGCATGTATCGAGCGGGCGATGGCGAAGGTTGCTTCGGAGGAATCATAATGGGCAAGAACGCACCGATGTATGTCGTTCGTCGCGCGATGATGAGCGATCTTCCGACGCTTCACAAGATGTCGAAGATGGTTCATTTTATCAATCTGCCTCCGGATCAGGAGATCATTGCAGGCAAGATTCGCAACTCTCGTAAGAGCTTTGCGCGTGCGGCGAATGATGCCAAGAGCGTTCATAAACCCAAAGGCCCGAGCGCGGGTGGTGGGATATCTGAGAAGACAGCGATGGCGGACATTTTTATGTTTGTGATCGAAGAGATGAACTCTGATTCTTGTATCGGGACGAGCCAACTGGTTTCACAGATGGGTGGCCCTGGGCATCCCAATGTGTGCTTTAAGCTTGAGACAAGAGATAAGTATGCCAATGACTTGAAGGTTGGTACACGGCACACGGTGGCGCGGGTTTATCTTGACGAGACAGGTCCGACGGAGCTTGGTGGGTTGATTATGCAGCCTTCATTCCGGGGACACAAGATGAAACTGGGGCGTTTCGTGGCGTTGATCCGGTTTCATTTTATTGCGTTGCATCGCAAGATGTTCCGGCCGACCATTCTTGCAGAGTTGATGGCGCCGATTACGACCAATAGTGAATCTTTGGTGTGGGATGCGCTTGGGCGTCGGTTTATCCCGTTGAGCTATGACGAGGCGGATCGTTTCTGTCAGTATTCTAGAGAGTTTATGACGGAGTTATTGCCTGAGGGTGATATTCATTTGTCGTTGCTTCCTCCTGGAGTTCGTGCGCAGTTTGGCGAGGTTGGTCCGGATACTTTGCCAGCGCGGAGAATGCTTGAGAATCTTGGGTTTGAATATCATGGATTTGTTGATCCGTTTGATGGTGGACCTTACATCACGGCGAATACAGATGAGATAGATCTGGTCAAGGATACATTCCAGGCAACACTTGGCGCTTCGATCGAGCAGAGTCAGACGGATCAGGCGGGGATCGTATCGGTACTGACTAACGATGGTGATTTCCGTGCGGTCCAGACGGCGTTCCAGATTGATCGTTCGGGCAAGCTGAGATTGACATCGGATGCAATGATGGCGTTGCATGCAGATGTTGGTGTCGAGGCGGGGTGCACCCCGATGCGCGTGCCGATAGAAACTGGTCGGGGTAAAAAGGTGTCCAAACCTGCAACGAAGAAGGCAGCCAAAAAGACCTCGAAGAAGACGAGCAAGAAGACTGCCAAGAAATCGACGAAGAAGATTGCTTCAAAGGTGGGTAAGAAAGTGGCGGGTAAGAAAGTCACCAGGAAGAAACCGGTTTGACGCAAGGCATGATGATACAGCGATTGGATCGTTGAGTGTTGTCAGTTGAGATGTGACAAAGAAAATATGAAGCATGTGCAGCAGGGTTAGCCTTGCTGTTTGCGGAGATTGAGGATCAGTTCGACTTGCCCGATGGGTTGGTTGAGTTGGTGGGCGATCTCTATGTTTGAGCACCCTGCATCAGCGAGTTCGATGACTCTGGATTGCGTGGTTTCTTGTTGGGTTGGTTGCGGTGCAGGACTGGGTGTTGGTTTTGGTTCGGGAGATTGGGTGTGATCAATCCGTCCTGCGACTCTTGATTGGCGGTCCTCGATGTCTTGTTCAAGGCGTGCGCGATCGAGCAGGGTTGGGTCGAGGGCGCGGGCGTGTGGATCAGGCGGGGGCGTGGTCGCAGATTGAGGAGAGATTGCAGATCTGACCAGAGATTGGTTGAGTTGTGCGAGTTTGCGGTCCGCTTCTTCGATGAGCAGTTCGAGACGGGCGGCTTTGTTGTCCATGATGGCGCCGAGTCGGCGTGCCATTTCTTCGGTTTCGACCATGACGGTGGTGGAAATATCCATGCTGGTGGTTGCTTTGTTATTGATTTGGGCGATGCGATCTTGCGGAGTGGGGAGGCTGTTGGTGCGCCGGCGGTTTGCTTTGGTGTTGCGGAGGAGCTTGCGCATCAGGATGAGAACCATGAGCAGGATGCCGACGGAGAAGAGGATCGCGGGGAGGGAATCGCTTGATTGGAGTCGTTCGATGAGGCGTTCGATCGCGACGGGGCTTGATTCTTGTGATTCGACAGTTGAACCTGATTGTGTATCGGTTTGAGCGTTTGTTTGGTCGTCAGAGAGCTCGCCAGATTGGGCAGTTGAGCGGTCATCGGGGATCTGGATACTAGATGGGTCTGTGGGTCCGAGTTGCACGCTTTGCTCCTGATGGGTCAAACTTGTCGCTTGTTTGATTCTACCACAGTATCATGATGGTGTGTTCGATGCAGGTGAACCAACTCGGGATTGTGGATCATTGGTGGGGATTTCTCGGAAACACCCATTTGCGGCGCGGATCCTGCGCCGGTGGCGCGGGTTGACTGGTGGGAAGGGTGTACGAGATACGGATCGTCGGACGGTTGTTGCATGTTCGGGTGGGGCGGATTCGGTGGC
Source organism: uncultured bacterium (assembly GCA_963976235.1). Taxonomy (GTDB): domain Bacteria; phylum Planctomycetota; class Phycisphaerae; order Phycisphaerales; family UBA1924; genus UBA1924. The sequence goes on along the minus strand of CAXBJM010000002.1, from coordinate 59,883 downwards.
GCTGGGGTGTGTGTTGTCGGCGGTGGAACCCAAGCCCGTGCTTGCACATGTTGTGCATGATATTCGTGATGAGCAGTTGGCGATGCGAGATCGTGATGCGGTCAAGGCGCTGGCAGAAAAGCTCGGATGTGCGTTCCATGAACGGCGGGTGTCGGTTGTTGGCCTTGCGGGGAATCTTGAAGCGAATGCTCGTTCGGCGAGGTATAGAGCGCTTTGCGAGATTGCCAGTGAGGTCGGGGCGGGGGTGATCGTGACGGGGCACCACGCGGATGATCAGCTTGAGACTGTGTTGATGCGGATGATGCGCGGGACGGGAGTGCGGGGGATTGGCGGGGTGTCTCCGAGCCTTGAGATGGGATCGCGGTTGATTGTTCGTCCGATGCTTGAGATTACGCGTGAAGAGATTGAGGGGTATTGCAAAGTGATCGGTGTTGGTTGGGTGCACGATCATACGAATGATGATGTGGGATATCTGCGGAATCGGATTCGGCATTCGGTGTTGCCGATGTTGCGTGAGATCGAGCCTGAGGTTGCGGGGCGGGTTTCTAAGTTGGCGAGATCTTGTCGAGATACGAATAAAGTGATCGAGCACGTGGTTCGTGATGGAGTAGTGACATCAGCACGCAAAGAACGCATTGATAACGGGGAGGTATGGTCGTGGGATCGAAGTGAACTCCGTGATCAACCCGAGGCGGTGCTTGCGGAGTTGGTGTTTGTGTATACCGGAGATGCGCTCGGGGGGGCGGGTGCGGATTCAATCAATCGTGAAGGGATCGAAATGATGGTGCGTGGGATCAAATCGGGTGAAACCGACCCGCGTGTGTACCGTGTTGGTCCTATGGTTGTTCATGTTCAAGCTCGGAGCGTGGTTATTTCAATGGCAGGGTCGTCGGCTTCATGCGAAGCAGGCCAAGAACGGAGTAGTGATGAGTGATATTCAGATAGCGTTGGTCGGGCATTGTGGACCGGATTCGTTTGCGTTGCAGAGTTCGGTGATGGGGTTTGTTCCTGGTTCGGTGATTCATAAATTGAACTCGATGGATGAGCTCAATGCAAAGATGGGTGATCTGTCGTTGTTGTTGGTGAACCGTGTGCTTGATGGTGGGTTTGACTCGGAGTCGGGGATCGAGTTGATTCGTGGGTTGGGTGATGATGCGCCGCCGGCGATGTTGATCTCGAACTTTCCGGAATCGCTTGAGGAATCGGTTGCTGCGGGCGCGGTGATGGGATATGGAAAACAGAAGATGCGTTCGGACGAGGCGGAAGCCGCGTTGAAGAGTGCATTGAAACTTAGCTAAGAGAATTTTGACGAAACACACACAGGAGTTTGGTAGATGGACACAGCGATTAAGTTAAGCGAGTATCAAGCTCGACGCAAGAAAGTACTCAGCGGGCTCAAGGGTGCGGTGGGGATTGTGTTTGCGGGCGAGGGGGCGCCGCCTTTGCTTGGGGAGTGGATGCCTGACATGAACTTCCGGTATCTGACGGGGTTGGAGGATGAACCCGGTGCGATGGTGTTCTTTGATCCTTCGAATCCGGATGCGAAGAAACGGATTGTACTTTTGCTCAAGCCTGTGAATCCTGAGATTGATGTCTGGGATGGGTATCGTGATTTGGTGTCCGAGAAGCTGCGTGCGAAAACTGGGTTTGATACGGTGATGCGGAACTATGGATTGCCTCGATTGATGACGGAGGCGGCAAAGCGGACCAAGCGGTTGGCGTGTTTGCATCCTTTTGCGTCGTACTCAGCGCCTGTGTCGAAAGATTTAGAGTTGTTCCAGAAGGTATCGGCGCGGATTCCGGGTTGCAGCATTGAAGATAAGACTGATCTTGTGCTCAACCTTCGCGGGGTGAAGAGCACTGGTGAAATAAAGCAAATCAAGAACGCGATCCAAGCGACAGCGCATGGCATTGAGTGTGTCATGGGCAAGATTGCTGGTGGCGTCAATGAGCGTGAACTCCACAATGCATTGGTTGGTGGGTTTGCAGCGATGGGTTCAATACGCAATGGTTTTGATCCGATCGTGGGTTCTGGTCATAATGGGACGGTTTTGCATTACAAGGCAAATAACTGTCCAACGCGTGATGGGGATCTGATGGTGCTTGATTGTGGCGCTGCGATGGCGGGGTATTCTGCGGATATCACGAGGACATTGCCTGTGTCGGGTAAGTTTACCAAGAAGCAGGCAAAGCTCTACAACATTGTGTTGAAGTCCCAGCGCGCTGCGATCAATGCAGTGAAACCTGGTGCGACGATGGCGCAGATTGATGCAGCATCACGGAAGGTCATTGTTGATGCAGGGTATGGAGATTTTTATCCGCACAGCATCGGGCATCATCTTGGATTGGAGACACATGATCCTTCGCCAACGGGCACCTTGAAGGAGGGGATGGTTGTGACGATTGAGCCTGGGATTTATTTGCCAGATGAGTCGATCGGTATCCGGATCGAGGATGATATTCTCGTGACGAAAACAGGATCGCGGAACTTGTCTTCGATGATTCCCAAGACCGTCGAAGAGGTTGAAGCAGCGATTGCCCAAGCTCGGAAGAAGTAAGATTGGAACGAAACAGTTTTCAAGATCAGCCCGCGAGTTCGTGGGCTGTTTTTATGAGTTCATCGATTTGGTCTGGATCGGAGTAACGGTAGAGCTTGATGGCGTGGAGATCTGGGCCGATCAGGAGGATGGTTGATGGGTGTCCGATGTTGCGGAATCCTTCATCGGTGTTCAGGTCGGTGAGGTCGAACCCGACCCCGGCGAGGATGAGATCGATCATTTCGGGGGTGCCGTTGGCGAACTGCCAGCGGGTTGGGTCGGCGCTGTAGTTTTCGGAGTAGGTTTTGATGACTTGTGTGGTGTCGAACTCTGGGTCGATGGAGATGCTCAGGAGTTGGAGATCTGTTTCGGTTGTTTCGTTCTGGATTTGTCTCATCGCGGCGGACATTCCTGGGCAGATGAGCGGGCAACTGGTGTAGAAGAAATCGACGACGGTGTATTTTCCTTTAAGGATTGATTCGTCGATGGTGTTGCCTTGCGTATCCATGAGCCTGAAGGATGGGATGAACAGTGATGCGTAGGGGTTGTCATTGTCGAGCAGTGTTGGGGTATCTGGGTACTGCGTCTTTGATGAGGTTGGTTTTTGGGTGAACCAGAAGACAGTGATGGCGATGAAGGTGATGACCATGAGGATCATTGATCGGATGAAGACTTTGGGATTCATGGTGATGGTTCCATATGGATAAACGAGTGAAAGATTGAATGCGCGTTATGTTCTTTTGGTTTGCGAGATCGCGAATGTTGCAAAGACGGTGCCGGCGAGTGCGAATGCGATTGAGATGATCCAGGAGGCGGTTGGATTGAGTCCGGTTTCCATCCCTAGGGAGAGTCGCATCGCGGAGTGAGTCCAGGTGAGTGGGTTGATGATCGCGATTGCTTTGAGCCATCCCGCGGAGTTTTCAACGGGGAAGATGGCGCCCGAGGTGAGCCACATGGGCATGAGTAGGGCGTTCATCACGCCGTGAAATCCTTGGGAGGAGTCGACGATCCATGCGAGGGCGAGCCCGAGCCCGATGAGTGCGATGGAGATGCAGGCGAGCGCTGCGATCGCGCCGAGGATTCCGATTGGGTTCACGGAGACACCGAGGAAGGGAAGTGTGAGGATGATGATGAGTGCTTGAGCGAGTGCGAGGATTGATCCTGCGGAGATTTTGGAGAGGGCGATGGACCATCGTGGTGCGGGCGAGACGAGGGCGGCACGGAGTACGCCGTCGTGTCGGTCTTGGATGAGGGAAATTGATGCGAAGATCGAGGCGAACATGACGGTGAGTGATGCCATCCCTGGGATGGTGTAGGCGCCGATGTTGGCGTCTGATTGTGCGACGGCGCCGATTGATTTTGAGAATCCGCCGACGATGAAGAGCCAGATGAGCAACGGCGTCGCGATCGACGCGATGATGCGTGATGGTTGACGGGTTTGGCGGATGAGCTCGCGTTTGGTGAGTGCGATGGTGGCGCGGGTGCCGATCATGTGAGGCTCCCGGGGGTGGATTCGCTTACGGATGAATGGGCGTAGTAGGTGTAGACATCGGCGAGTGTTGGTGGTGCGATGGTGATCGATGCGGATTGGATCGGGCACAAACTTGTGAGTGATGGGTCGGCATGAGCGCCGATCAAGAGGGTATTGCTTGTCGTGTGTTCGATGCTTTGTTCGGTGAGCCAGATGCTGAGTTGGTTGGTTTGCTCGATCGAGGGAGATTCGATGCGGACAATGCGATTGCCTAGAGATTCTTTGAGGGTTGTCGGTGATCCTTGATGAGCGATTTGTCCTTCGCGCATCATGATGACTCGGTCGGCGTGTTCTGCTTCTTCGGTGATGTGGGTCGCGAGCAGGACGGTCATGGCGTGTTGCTTGCGTGTGCGATCGAGTGTTTCCCAGAAGATCCTGCGTGCGTCGATGTCGAGCCCGGTGGTGGGTTCGTCGAGGAGGAGGACGGTTGGGTGTGTGATGAGTGCACGCGCCAGGTCTGCTCTGCGGGCGAGGCCTCCGGAGAGGTGACGAACTTGGTCATTGAGTCGGTCTTGGATTTCGAGATCTGTCGCGATTGAAGTGATCCGGGATTGCGTTTCTGTCTTGGAGAGATTGTGGAGAGCCCCCGCGACTATCAGGTTTTCTTGGACGGTGAGCAGTTGGTCAAGGGCGGGGGTCTGGAAGACGATGCTCAGCGATTTTCGTGAGGTGGGGGCGAGCACTTTTCCTGCAGCGGGGATGAGCGATTGGGAGATGACATTGAGCAGGGTGGATTTGCCTGAGCCGTTGGGTCCAAGCAAGGCAAGCATTTCATTGTCTGCGGTCAAGGAGAAATCATTGAGGGCGGTTCGATTGCCTGTTTTTCGGTTGTGATAGACGACACCGATGTGTTCGAGTTGTATAGCAGGTTGTCGATCGGGGGTTGGCATGGTGCGTTAGCTTGTGAAGTTTTTGATTGTTGCTTCGATGACGAGGACGGTCAGGTAGACGGGGAGATGGACGATTGATCCAAAGAAGACTTTGCGGGCAGCTTTTTCAGTGCGGGAGGTTGCAAACTTGACACTGAGGTAGATGAGTGCTGTTCCGAAAAGGATGGAGGCGGCGGCGGTGAACCACCCGGTGAGGTTGGGGATGATCCAGAGTGGTGCGAGGCCGCAGGGGATGAGGACTGCGGATGTGATGATCATGGTGACCGCGGTGTGATTGCCTTGTGGATCGACGATGGGGAGCATGCGGAATCCGCCTGCTTTGTAGTCGTCTTTGCACATCCATGCGATTGCAAAGAAATGGGGGAGTTGCCAAACGAACATGAGGGTGAAGAGCATGAGCCCGATGGGTTCGGTGAGGAGTCCGAATCCTGATCCGAACTGGGACGCTGGCGCGACAGCGGTGGTGCCGATCATGGTCGGGAGTGCGCCTGGGACAGCACCGATGAGTGTGTTGGTGATGGTGATTGGTTTGAGGGGGGTGTAGATGAGGACATAGGATGCGGTGGTGATCAGTGCGACGAGCGCTGGGATGATCCCGCAGGCGAGCCAGAGGATGACGGTGCCGACAATCGTCATGATGATTCCGAAGGCGAGGACGAAGGATGCTGATAGGCGATGTGAAGGGATCGGACGGACCTTCGTGCGATTCATGAGTGCATCGCGGTCGGATTCGTACCACATGTTGAGTGCGTTGGCGCCTCCTGAGGCGAGAGAGGTTCCGAGGATGACGCCGAGGATAAGTTGAATCCAGCGGGTCCATCCGGTGATGTCGTATTGGAGTCCGCCGATGAGTAGGCCGACGAGTGCGGTGATGGTGACGAGCTTTGTGATTCCTGGTTTTGTGAGCTCTATGCAGGCGCTCAAAACTGTGGGTGCAGCGATATCTGCTGAGCTGGAATCAGTGGTTTCTATCGGTGTCGTTGGTTGTGCATCGGGCAGTTTGGTCACGGTGAATCATAGTCCTTATGAACCAAATTGATGATGAGATTAGGGGATGATGGCTTCAATCCAGACAGGGAAATGATCGGAGGGGAATTCATTCTCTGTTGGGTTTGTTCTCCAGACACCTGAGTTTGTGATTGTGATGTCTTTCGAAGGTAAGACATAGTCAACGCGGAGACGGAAATGGGCAGTATCTGTCGGGTCTAGATCATCGATTTTGATAGGTGAGCTTGGGAATGTGTCCTTTGCCAACCGATGCGAAGTGAGGATTTGGGTCATCATGACCATGTCGATAGATGATCCGTCGGTTGGGTCTGCATTGAGATCACCAAGTATGACAAAGGAGGCGTCTTCAGCGAGGCCTCCGGTGATCCCTGCGTCATCAGTGAGGGATTGATTGTTGTCGATATATTGGCGGATGAGTTGGATTTCATCGTGGTTGCGATGTTTGTTGCGTTGTTCTGGTCCATCGAATGCGGGTGGAGTCGGGTGTGATATGAGGGCATGAAGGATTGAGCCGTTGGGGAGGAGGATGGGTATGTCGGCGAAGTTCTTTGAGCTTAATCGCATGACATCCCAAGACTCGGATGAATACCAGGGTGTGCCGTCGATGTTGGTGGGTGCGGTGTGATTTGGAAGGTCTTTCCAGAGGAGTTCTTGGAAAGTGCGGATGGACTTTGTTTGAATTTCCAGGTTTGGATTGACGAGCAGCGCCATCGCGTATTGACCTGGGAATGTGCCGTACCCGAAGCAGTCGTTTGCGTAGGCGCGGGCATCAGTTTGTTCTGTTTTGGATGGGGATGTCAGTGATTTGGTGATTGTGCCTGAGTTATCGAGGTCTTGACCCGAGGGGAATCCAGTGTTGGTGTTTGGGGTGTAGGTATTGAAGGAGATGGGTTTGAGCCCATGCCCTTGTGGAACAGACAGGTAGAGATCGACGAAACGATCAGCGTTGGATTCTGATCCGTCTTGTCGCTGGGCGATTTCGGAGAGGAGGATGATGTTGGGACGCATGCGTTGGATGATGGCCGCGATTTGTTTGAGGCGAGGGTTGTCTGGGGTGTCGAGATCGGCGTCTCTGACATCTTGGATATTGAAGGCGGCGATGCGGAGTGCGACGGGGGTTGGCTCGCTCGCGGATGTAGCGGTCGGAAAGATGCAAAACAAGAGGAGGGTCGCGGACAGTACGATGGATCTGGGGGCTATTATGGTGGGCATAGTGTGATTGAAGCCGGCTCGGGGGAAGAATTCGAGTCTGGTGGAATCTATTTGCCCCGATAGCTCAGCTGGATAGAGCAGCGGACTTCTAATCCGCAGGTCGAAGGTTCGAATCCTTCTCGGGGTGTTTCTTGTTGATTACTTGCGCGTCAGATCGGCGATCGCAGGTTTGATTGATTGGAACTTGAACTCAAATCCTTCATCTAAGAGTCGCTTTGGATTGAGATATCTTCCGTAGAGAATCAGATCTGGGTCTGTGTCGATGATTGTTGCGGTGATGAGTTTGATTCCCCAAGCGGGTCCGGGCAATCCGATGGGTTGTTTCAGCGCTTTGCGAAGTTCACGCATGAACTCTTTGTAAGAAACTGGAGACGGTGATGCAGCGATGTAAGCGCCTTGACGATTGTTGTTGATGAGGGCGTCCTCGATGACTCGGTTCATGTCATCGATATGAATCCAGCTCATTCCTTGGGTGCCAGATCCGACGCGGCCTCCGAGTCCGAGTGCGGCGACTCTTTTGAGCACAGGAAAGGCACCGCCTTCTTTGCCCATGACGACATTGGTGCGGAGAACTACTTTTCTGATTGCTTCTGGACAGTGCTCGTGATAGGTGTCCTCCCATGCTTTGCAGACGGTTGGAGCGAATCCGTATCCGAATGGGGAAGATTCGGTGCAGAGTACGGTGGGTGGATCGCCGTAGATTCCTGCGGCGGACATCTGAACCCATGCTTTGGGTTTCTGATCAAGTTGGGAGAGTGCTTGCCCAATGATTGCGGTGGATTCCACTCTCGATCTGAGGATCTGATCACAACGATCGGGTGTTTTTCGGCAATCCATTGAACGGCCGGCGAGGTTGAGGATGTGGGTGGCGCCGACGAGGTGATCTGTCCATTCACCGAGTGTTCGGCCGTCCCATTGGACCCATTTTGCGTGACCCGGATCGCATTTGGGCTTTGATCTGCTCAGGATGATGATTTCCCAGTCATCTGGCGCGGTGGATGCGAGGTATTTGGTGAAGCTGAGTCCGATGAAGCCTGAGCCGCCGGCGATGATGAGTTTGTTCTTTGTGTGACAGATTTCGGACATGCGAATGCCTCCAAGGTTTGGCATGATCTTAGAGGATCGGATACCTACCATGATTCTATGCAAACAGCGACCAATACTGAAAAAACATCGTGTACGAATACATCCCCGATTAAGGGCAATATCCTCGAAGCCATCGGGAACACGCCATTGGTTCAACTCAATAAGGTGGTTGAGCCTGATTCAGCAACGGTGTATGCCAAGTGTGAGTTCATGAATCCGGCGGGTTCGATCAAGGACCGGATGGCGAACTACATCATCTCGCGAGCAGAAGATGAGGGTTTACTCAAACCTGGTGGGACGATTGTAGAGAATACCTCGGGGAACACCGGGATGGGTGCGGCGATGACCGCAGCGGTGAAGGGGTATAAAGCGGTGTTCACGATGCCTGACAAGATGAGTCAGGAGAAGATTGATGGATTGCGAGCGTTTGGAGCACAGGTGATTATTACGCCTACGGATGTGCCTGGGGATTCCCCGGACCATTATGTGAATGTTGCCAAGAAGGTTGCAGAAGATACACCGAACTCGTTTTATATGGATCAGTACCACTCGCAGTGGAATATCGAGGCGCATGAGCTTTCGACTGGTCGTGAACTCTATGAACAGACCGGCGGGGATGTGGATGCGATCGTCATCGGCACCGGCACCGGTGGTACGGTTTCGGGGATTGGTCGATATTTCAAGAAGATGGGTTCGAAGTGCAAAATTATTGGTGTTGATCCGCTTGGATCGGTGCATTATCACTTGTTCAAGACTGGGACACTGCCGACGCCTTATGTGTACAAGGTGGAAGGGCTCGGCGAGGATATCAAGTGTGAAGCGTTTGATGTCAACGCAGTCGATGAGATGTACCAAGTGAATGATTACGAATGCTTTACTATGTCGAGAAGATTGGTCCGCGAAGAGGGTCTCTTCTGTGGCGGATCATCAGGGGGCATGGTTCATATTGCGTGTCAGATTGCTAAAGAGATGGGGCCGGGCAAGAAAGTCATCGCGATTTGTCCAGATTCGGGAACACGGTATGTGACGAAGTACTTGTCGGATGAATGGATGAAGATGCACGGTTTCCTTGAGCCTGTGAAGGGTTTGGGACTCGTTGAAGATCTGATTCATGCTGGTCAGCAAGTGGTTACCGTTTCGGAGAATGACTCGGTCGAATCTGTGATCGCGGCATTGCGTGGGAACGGGATTTCGCAGGTGCCTGTGGTTGATGGATCGGGTAAACCGACGGGAATCATCCATGAGGTTGATGTGCTGCGTGGATTGCAAGATGGGTCAGTCAAATCAGATACCAAGATCGGATCGATCGCTCATGATATTGGTGGGTTGTTGCATCCCAAGGCACGGGTCGAAGAGCTTTATGGCATTTTCGAAACCGATCATGTTGCGATGGTGATCGACGGGAACACTATTGTTGGTGTTGTCTCGAAGATCGATCTGATCGAGCACCTTGCGAAGATGAATGCCTGATCACAAGACTCATTTAAAGCACATAAAGTAAACAGAACGGATGAACTGTTAAAGGATTTTATATGGAAGTTTCAAAGAATCATACATTCGGTACACGCGCGATTCATGCGGGGCAGCGCCCTGATCCATCGACGGGTGCGATCATGACGCCGATCTATCAGACATCAACATATGTTCAGCAATCACCCGGTAAGATTGTCGGAGAGTATGACTACTCACGGGCAGCAAACCCGACGAGGGCAGCGCTGGAAGCGAACCTTGCGAACCTTGAGGGCGGAAAGTTTGGGCTTTGCTTCTCTTCTGGGGTTGCGGCGACTGGTGTGGTGCTTCATTTGCTCAGCACAGGTGATAAAGTCCTGCTTGGGGATGATGTCTACGGCGGGACGAACCGCTTGTTCCATCGTGTATTCGCACAACTTGGAATCGAGACAGTGCTTGTCGATATGACCGATCCAGATGCGGTGAAGGCGGCGATGGATGATCGGGTGAAGTTGATTTGGCTTGAAACGCCAACAAATCCGACGCTCAAGATTACTGATATCAAAGCAATCAGCAAAATCGCAAAGGCCAACAATGTGATCCTTGCGGTGGACAATACATTTGCGACGCCTTACCTGCAGAACCCGCTCGCGCTGGGCGCGGATATTGTGTGCCATTCAACGACCAAGTACATCGGCGGACATTCCGATTCGATCGGTGGTGCGTTGATAACCAATGATCCTGATTTGCACCAGAGACTCAAGTTCATTCAGTTGTCCGAAGGTGCTGTTCCTGGGATCATGGAGTGTTTCTTGTTGTTGCGTTCGACGAAGACTCTGCATGTTCGTATGGAGCGACATTGCGAGAATGCGGCGAAGGTCGCAGCACATCTCGATGGGCACCCGAAGGTTGAAAAGGTGATCTATCCTGGGTTGCCTTCGCATCCTCAGCATGAACTCGCCAAGGCGCAGATGCCTGGGTTTGGTGGGATGATCACGATCTATATCAAGGGCGGACTCGAAGAATCACGAGCGATGCTTGAGAAGACCAAGTTCTTCGCGTGTGCGGAATCGCTTGGGGGGGTTGAATCATTGATTGAGCATCCTGCGATTATGACGCATGCTTCGGTGCCTGCGGATCAGCGTGAAAAGCTTGGAATCTCGGATAACCTGATTCGATTGAGCGTGGGTATCGAGGGCGTTGAGGATCTGATTGCAGACCTAGATCAGGCGCTCGGTTGATTCGTGTTGTCTGGTTGATGAGTCCGACAATGAAACATAGAGTTTGCTATCAATAGTTCTCTCTTCAAACTTCAATAAAAAAGACAGGCGTTATGCCTGTCTTTTTTATGTGGTTTACTGACGACGAGGGATCGTCAGGAGGGAGTTAGTCTGGGATTGCGCAGTGGCCGCCATGCTTGGCGTGGTAGTCTTGGTGGTACTCTTCTGCTTTATAAAACTTGGGAGCGGGCACAATCTCGGTTGTGATCTTCTTACTACTCCATTTGCCTTGGGCTTGTTCGGATTGGATGAATTCTTTGGCAGTTTTGAGCTGTTTTTCATCCGTCGTGAAGATCATCGAGCGGTACTGGGTGCCATAGTCTGGTCCTTGGCGGTTGCCTTGGGTTGGGTTATGGATTTTGAAGAAGAATGTGAGGAGTTCTTCGTAGGTGACTACTGATGGGTTGAACTTGATTTCTACAGATTCGGCATGACCTGAAGTGCCTGAGCAGACTTCTTTGTAGGTAGGGTTGTTGTCGTCGCCGCCTTGGTATCCTGATACGGCGTCGAGGACTCCGGGGAGTTGGGCAAAGCTGTCTTCGATCCCCCAGAAACAACCACCGCCGAAGTATGCGGTTTGGATTGTGGTGGGTTTGGCACCTTCTGGGAGTTCATCGCCGTTCTCGACGAAGTCGAGTGATGCTGAGTTGACGCAGAACCGGAGATTGGTTGGAGGTGGTCCATCAGGAAATACATGGCCCAGGTGACCTGAGCAGCGAGCGCATTGGATCTCAACGCGTTTCATCCCATATGTGGTGTCTTCTATCTCTGTGATGTGATCGGAGTCGGTTGGTTGGAAGAAACTCGGCCAGCCGGTGCCTGAGGTGAACTTAGAGTCCGATTGGAATAGTGGGAGCTGGCAGAGTTTGCAGATATAGGTGCCTTCTTTGTGATTGTCGACGAGGTTGCCGCAGAAGGCGGGTTCGGTGCCATCTTGGAGGATGACTTTTGCTTCTTCAGGGGTGAGATCTTTTGCTTTTTCTTGGATCTGAGCATCAGTCAAAGGGGTGATATCAAATCCTGATTTTGAAAATTTTGATGTGGAACTGGTCATTGATGTGTTCTTCTTTGTGTGACTTTGATTTGGTTCGAACTGTTGTGCGGAGATGAACCCGAATCCGGTGATGAGCATCATGGCTGATACCGATAGAACAGTGATTGATTTGGTAAGGAACATGAAAGAGTCTCCGTTTCGAGTTGTTTACGGTTTGTAAACAGTTGTTTGCTGTAGATTATTCCATGCAAACAATGAATGGCTGGGGATCTATGAACTGTACGATATACGCAGCGATGGGTTCGGTGTGAAGAGGCAACAAATGATCAGATGTTCGGGTATGATTGGGGAAAGGGGCATGAATATGCGAAAAATGAGATTTATTGGTGTCGTTTTGGTGCTCGGTTTGTTCGGAATCAGTGTGTTCGGAGCGCCAGATGTGCCTGTCGCGGATTCGGGTGAATCGTTTACCTTTGTCGCTTTTGGTGATCGGACGGGTGGTCCAAGCGAGGGGGTTGAGGTCCTTGGTTCAGCGGTAGAGATGACGAACTGGCTCGATCCTGATCTGGTGATGACGGTGGGTGATTTGGTTGAGGGTGGGTGCCTTCCAAAGCGGTGGGTGGAGCAGGCCGATGAGTTCCGGGGGATTATGGATGAGCTTGCGATGCCGTGGTTCGCGGTTGCGGGGAACCATGATGTGTATCCTGCAAAGGGGCGCGGGGATGATCTGATCAGTTTGTACCGTGAGCATTTCGGACCAACGAACTACAGTTTTGATCACAAGTTCGCGCACTTTGTTGTGTTGTTCTCTGATGAATCGCTTGGATATCGTGATCCGGTCAAAGATCAGAATATGTCTCAGGTGCAGATGGATTGGTTGAAAGCAGATTTGGCGAAGACTGATGCGGCGCAGGTGTTTGTATTCCTGCATCATCCGCGATGGACCAAGCAGTACGCGGGTTGTAACTGGGATGCGGTGCATGATATCTTTGTAGATGATGGACGGCCGACCACTGTTGTGGGCGGGCATGTGCACACGCTTCGGGATGATGGGACGCGTGAGAATGTGCACTACATGACCTTGGCGACGACTGGTGGGTGGCCTAAGCGTGGGATTGATCATGCAACCATGCATCACATCACACAGTTTCAAGTTCGAGAAGATTCCGTGAGTGTCGTACACATTCCGATCGGATCAGTTTTGCCCGGGGATGCGTTCTTGGGCGCAGAAGTGGATGAGATTTTTGCACTCGGCAAAGGAGAGTGGGTCACGATATCGGGTGATATTAATCCTGACGGGATATCTCCGATCCGGGTAGATGTTGAGAATACAACATCGCGTGCGATGGAGTTCAAGGTTTCGATGTATCTGCCGAGTGGGTGGGATGTGTTGCCTGAGATTCATGGGTTTACGCTTGAACCCGGTGAGCACAAATCAGTTGAGTTGAATGTCGAGACACCACATGGAACGAAGAATCCGAGTATTCCTCCTGAGGTTGTGGTGCGCGCGTATTACCCGCATGAGCACGGGGAGATTCAACCGGTTTCGATCAAGCAGGTGATTGAGATTATAGAGTGAAATCGGGTGTGTTCACGCGGATCGAGTGTTGCGTTGGCGTGGTTCGATGTATGGAACGAGCTCGGCGGGGATGTTTTTCAATCCTCTGCGGAGTGCTTTGGCGAGCGCATAGTTGAGTGAGTCATGCATGCGTTCGTGGACTCGATCAGTCACATTGAGATCGAGTTCGTGCATGGTATCAATGGAGAACTTCCAGGCGTAGTACTCTTCGAGGCACCGGGGTTTGTAGGTGTGGAATCCGATCGCGTGGTGCCCGATTTCATGGAGAAAGATGGCAGCGGACATTGGTCCCTTGGGCTTTGGCGATTCGAGGAGCTTTGAGACTGTGCCGTCACGGTAGGTGACTTGCCAGGCGACCCCTGACATGGATGATCTCCACTTGCGGACACGGACTCCGTGCTCGGCGAGCATTTGTTTGGTGATCTGTTCGTACTTGATCTGCATCGGGGTCGGGGCAGATTTGGATTGTCTTGATTTTGTGAGCGGCTTTGGTTGTGAGTTTGTACGAGGGACGATCACCTTTGACGCGGGTGGTTTGCGTCTGCGCGATTTGCGGGATGGCTTTGGGATGAGGAGGTCCCAGAGTGTGAGTGCGTTCATGGTTGATTAGGTTGGGATAGGGTTTCCGATGAGTTGTTCACCTGCTTGAACTGATCGGCCGTTGGCGAATGCTTTCCAGTCCATCGCTCTTTTGTTTGGGGGTTGAACCTGGATGAGTTGAATGGTTTGGTGATCGCCGCAGACTATTACGCCTTGATCTGGATCAATGATGGTGCCTGGAGATTCTTGGGATATTTGATCATTTGGTTTCGATTGATTGATCTTGATTGATTCGTCTCGGAAACCCACTTTGATGCTCGGCCAGGGGTTGAGCCCGTTGATTCGTGCGTTGGCAAAGCGGGCGGGCATGTTGAAATCAACGACTCCATCAGATTTGGACATCTTTGATGCGATGGTGACTTGGGATGGGTCTTGGGTGAGGTATTCGACTCGATTGTTGATTCGATCATCGAGGACTTGAGCGATCAGGTCTGGTCCATCGTGGGAGAGCTTGTCATGGAGCATCGCTGCGGTCATGTCGGGTTCGATCATCCGGGTCGATTGTGCAAGGACTGCGCCTGCATCCATTTCCTTGTCGATGGTGATGACGGAGTTGCCTGTAGTTGTATCGCCTGCAACGATCGCGGAGTTGATCGGGGATGCGCCGCGCCAGCGGGGAAGTCGACTCGCGTGGAGATTGATCGCAAAGCGGTCGGCGATGAGTTTTTGTCCGAGGTACTGTCCAAAGGCGATGATGACCCATGCATCAGCGTTCCAACTACGGACTATGGATCTCGATTCGTCAGTGTTGATTTTTTCGGGTTTGATGATGCGGACATCGGGGAGGTGATCTGCGGCCCATTGCCCGATTGGGGTTGGGGTGAGTTTGCTCCCGCGTCCTGCTTTACGATCGGGTTGGGTGACGATCCCTGTGATTGTGTGATCGCGGGAGAGGCGCTCAAGGGTGGGGAGGCCGAAGGCGCCGGATCCAAGAAAGACAACATTCATGAATAGGTGTTCCTTTCTTGGTTTAGCGTTTGGCAGCTTTTTCCATTGACTTGATCCGAGATCTGTTTTTGAGTCTGGACATCTGGGTCATTTTGTCGAGGATAAGGACGCCGTCGAGGTGATCGATCTCGTGTTGCCAGCAACGAGCGAGGAGCCCGGTCGCGGTGCGAGTTATTTCGTTGCCCTCAAGGTCGGTCGCGGTCATGGTGATGATCGCGGGTCGATTGACTTCTCCTGTGATTCCGGGGAGTGAGAGGCACCCTTCGTCGTAGGGTTCGAGATCGCCTGCGAACTCGGTGATGATCGGATTGATGAAGACTTCTGGGGCATCGCACGAAACTGGGAGGTCCGGATTGTGATCTTCTGGGTCTGAATCGGGATCCGCGGGGACATGGGCAACGAAGAGACGCATTGAGAGTCCGACTTGCGGGGCGGCGAGGCCGATTCCTTGTGCACCTTGCATCAGTTCGATCATCCGATGGGCGATCTGCGTAATCTCTGGCATGGATTCAGGGGTGATCTCGATGGGGGGAGCTTTCGCTTTGAGTACATCGGTGGGGTAGAGCTCGATCCGTAGTTTGGCGTGGTTGATAGTCATTGTTGAGATCGTATGTCACGAGATCGAGGTTGTGGGGGAGATGGCCGCCTTGAGTGGATCAAACCGCATACACTTGTTGACGAGATGACGATCAGGAGGAGTTAAGCCTTGGCAATGTTTGGAAAAAAGAGTAAGAATGAGCAAGACGGCAACGAGAACGCGGAAGCGGTCGTTGAGGTCTTTTCGCCGAAGAAAGCTAAAGCCTTCTTCGACCATGCCAAAACTGTGCATGAGTCGGGCAACTACGAATATGCGATGATTAACTGGCTCAAGGGGCTTGGTAAAGATCCTACCTCGATGTATGGATTGAATGCTTTTCTGAGATCATCCGATGTGTTTAAAATTGAGAACCCGAAGAAGGGGAGTAAAGATACGAAAAAAGCACTTGGTGATATCAAGGGTGATGTTGGGAAATATCTTACCGCACTCTATGAGTTTGGGATGAAGAGGAACGATACGAATAATGCGATTCGTGTGACCTCTGCAGCAGCAAAGATTCAGTTGACGGAACCTACGAAGATGCTTGGTGAACACGCGTTGAAGCTTGTTCAGAATGATCCGAAGCCGAAGAAGGACATGTATGTCAAGCTGCTCGATGCATTTGAAGTCGCAGGGGCATTCCAACTCGCGGCACTCGCGGGGACATCCGCTCAGAGTCTCGATCAATCTGATGGCGAGTTGCAGGTTCGAGTTCGCAATATGCTTGCTCAGAATACGATGAGCTCGGGCGGGTATGACAGTGATGAGGAAGGTGGGTTCCGCAAGAATATCCGGAACGCCGATAAGCAGCTCGAACTTGAGCAGCAGGATTCGTTGGCGAAGACTGATTCTACGAAGGATTCAATCGTTGAGCGGACAGCTGCGGAGTACAAGGCGCGACCTGATGACTTACCGAGCTTGAATACTTATGCAGAAGCTCTTTTGGCACGCGGTAAAGGGTCCGATGAGCTCAAAGCGTTGAATCTGTACTCTAAGGCGTTTAAAGATACTGGGACATTCCGGTTTCGGAAAATGGCGGGGGAGATCCAGGTCAAACGGGCACGCAGGACGCTTGCGAAATACAAGGTGGCAGCAGAGGCATCTCCCAACGATGCGGAACTCAATGAAAAATACGCGAAGGCGAGCAAGCAGTTTGCATCGCTTGAGCTTGCAGAGTTGAAGTTGCAGGTTGAAAACTACCCAACGGATTTGTCGCTCAAGTACATGCTTGGCAGGGCATTATTCGCGCGGGGTGATTATCACGAGTCGATCGAGCAGTTCCAGCACGCTCAGAATGATCCCAAGATTCGACGGACAGTGCTCAATCTGATCGGGCAGGCGTTCCGTAAGCTCGGTGGATGGGAAGATGCTGCGATTACAACCTTTGAGCAGGCGCTTGAGGGGTTGTCGGATGAAACCTCCGAACTTGGCATGGATATCCGGTATGGATTGATGGATTCACTGCAGGCAAAGGCGGAGAAGGATCGTGAGATCGAACCTGCTCAGCGTGCGGATAAAATTGCGGCGTCGATGGCGATCCAGCAGTTCAACTACCGGGATGTGCGTGAACGACGCGAGCAGATCAAGAAGCTCCTCTTAGAACTTAAAGGCTAATCGCCAGAGGTGAGCGATCATGGGTGTGATTGGGATCATCCCGGCGAGGCTTTGTTCGACGCGATTGCCTCGCAAGGTGTTGTTGAGCGAGACGGGCAAGCCTTTGATTGTGCATGTGGTGGAAGCGGTACTCGGGTCTGATTCATTAGATCGGGTGGTTGTTGCGGCGGACGATCAAGAGGTTGTTAATGCGATTGAAGGGTACGATGTTGAGGTTATTCTTACCCGGAATGATCACCCGAATGGAACTTCGAGACTTGCACAAGCGGCAGAAATCCTTGGATTGACAGATGATGACATCGTGGTGAATGTGCAGGGGGATGAGCCTGAGCTGGATTCAGCACTGATTGATGCGGCGGTTGACGCGTTTGTACGATCAGGGGAGCAGATGGGGACGCTTGTGTCCCCGATGCAGGATGGGGATGATGTCAATGATCCGAACCTTGTGAAGGTTGTGACACGCGAGGGGGACGATGGGGTCGAGCGTGCGGTCTACTTCTCCAGGTCCGTGATTCCGTTCGATCGTGATGGGAACAGTCCTGAATATCTCAAGCATGCGGGGTTGTATGTTTATCGCCGGGCATTCTTGGAGCGGTTTGTGAGTTGGCCGATATCGAAGCTTGAATCAGTTGAGCAGCTTGAGCAACTTCGAGCAGTTGAAGCAGGGGTCGGGATCTCGGTTGCGGTCGAGGCCTTTGTCCACAAGGGAATCGATACATTGGAAGACTACCGGGCGTTCGTTGCTCGTCAGATGCAATAATTTTACCCGATTTTCATAAGTTCTGGTATCTTGGTTGCACGCGGGGCATTGGACTTGTTACGATCGGATATGCCACAATCAAATGATGCCGACGCAGCTCAGGATTCTCGTTCCCGTGCAACTCTTGCAGATGGTTTGTCGTCGGGTGGTGCGGTTGGCTCTGATTTGCTCGCGCAAGCAGAAGGCCGATCGATGGCCAACTCTGAGTTCTACTCTCCGATACCTGATGGGTATAAAAAGGGTAACCATAAATATGTGGTCATCCTTGGTACGGTGATGTCTGGACTCGGAAAAGGAATTTTTAGTTCCTCGATGGCCAAGGTGCTCAAGGACAAAGGGTTACGGGTTGCCCCGATTAAGTGTGAAGGGTATCTCAATATTGATTCGGGTACATTGAATCCGTATCGGCACGGCGAAGTGTTTGTGCTCGATGATGGTACAGAATGTGATATGGATCTGGGGACCTATGAGCGTATGTTGAGTCAGAACTTGACTCGGCGGAACTTCGTGACTTCTGGTCAGATTTATTCTGAGATTCTTGATCGTGAGCGGCAGGGAGTTTACCTTGGGCGCGATGTGCAGATGATCCCGCATGTGACCGGCGATGTGAAGCGAAGGATTCGCGAGTTAGCGTTGCGTGGGGATGGTACCGGACCAGCAGATATTGTCTTTGTTGAAGTTGGTGGTACGGTCGGAGACTATGAGAACGGGTTCTACATCGAAGCGTTGCGTGAGCTTGCTTTTGAAGAGGGGCCTGGGAGTGTGTGTTTCGTTGCGTTGACTTATGTGATTGAGCCCAAGGCGCTTGGCGAGCAAAAATCGAAGGCTGCGCAGCTGGGGATCAAGCGGTTGATGGAGTCGGGGATTCAGCCTCACCTGATTGCATGTCGAGCGGGAAGCATCGTAGATCATAAAGTCATGGAGAAGATCGCGATGTTCTCCAATGTTTCGATGGAACGTGTGTTCTCGATGCATGATCGGGAGAGTATTTATACAATCCCAGATGAGTTGCGTAATGAAGGTTTGGATCGTGAAATACTCTCGATTCTGAATTTGCATGATCGTGTTGATGTGCGTCAAGAGGATATCGCTCGCAAGCAGTGGGCGACCTTTGTTGACGGGCTTACCGCGGAGAAGAAGCACAGCGTGAAGGTTGCGATTACGGGCAAGTATGCGGACCTGATGGATGCGTATGCATCGATTCAGAAATCGCTTGAGCATTGCGGTGCTCATTTCCGCTGTGCGATTGATCTTCATTGGATCGATACAACGGGGATCAATGATTCGACAGTGGTGGATCAGCTTGGTTCATATGATGCGGTGATTGTGCCTGGTGGGTTTGGATCTCGTGGTGTTGAGGGCAAGATTGCTGCGGTGAAATATTGCAGAGAGTCGGGGACTCCTTATCTTGGGATTTGTCTTGGGTTCCAGGTTGCGGTGATTGAGTTTGCTCGTAATGTACTCGGGATTAAGGATGCGTACTCGACGGAGTTTGATCCGATGTGTGGGTCGCCTTTGATTTCTGAGTTGCCAGATCAGAAGAAGATAGAAGGATTGGGCGGGACGATGCGTCTTGGAGCTCAGGATGTCGCGATTACGCCTGACACGCTTGCGTCGTTCTTGGCGGGTGGCAAACAATCCATTCATGAGCGGTTCCGTCATCGTTATGAGGTTGAGCCTAAATATATTGATCAGCTCGAAGCCGCGGGATTGATTTTCTCTGGTCGTCATCCAGAGCAACCGATCATGCAGATGCTTGAGTTGCCTTCGGTGTCTGATGATAAAGATCAGATCACGCACCCGTACTTTGTGGGTGCGCAGTTCCATCCTGAGTTGACCTCGCGGCCGCTCACACCTCAACCGATGTTTATGGGACTTGTTGCTGCAGCGATGGCAACGAGGTACCAGGGCGATGAGACTGCTTGGAAGGATCTGTATTCATCCAACGGCGCGCTTCGGACTTGGCTGTACACACGTAAGAATGGGCATGAGAAGCATGCCGTGAAGTGATTGAGTTTGCTTTGCTCGTATTTCTGCCGATTGGATGCTTGCTGAGTTGTATTTTCAACAAGTTTAGATGAGCTGATGGGCGACATCGTAGAGTATCATTGCGCTGAGAATGTCGGGGGCGCCGAAACTGATCGAGGTGTTGTGGATCAGGGTCTGTGCGTGGAGATGGGCAAGGTCGCTTGTTTCTGTATCGGTCGCTTGATGTGCAAGGTTGATGAACACCTGGGTTGCCCACGGGCGGTTGATCGCGTTATCGGGTTGGAGTTCTCGCGTGTGCCAAGCAGCGGCGTTGAGGCAACGTTCGATCAGTGCTTTGGATTTGAATCGATTCGCATGAATCCAGAGGGCGTGGAGGGAACAGAGTTCGATCATTGTGCGCAGTTCGATCGCGAGTTTGTCTGATCCTGGGAGGAGTGCGTCGGTTGGTTCGATCACGGATTGGATTTGTTCGATCGAGGGTGATTCGGAGAGCAACAACCACCAGAGCTGTAAATCGAGTGTTGATGACGAGATTGATGGGATCGATGTGGGTTCGAGATTGAAGAGGTAGGTGAGAAATGGTTGATCGGTCGCGCGACGGTTTCCAAACTCATCGGCGAACGATTCAATATATGTGAGCTTGTTATCCTCAGATTGATCGAACGGGACACTTTTGAGTGGGCTTTTAATCAATGAGTTGATATGGGATGCCCACTGAGCATTGGTGGGTTGGTCTGGGTGGTTTGTCTGATATGATTGCACATAAGATCGTAGGGGGGAAGTGGTGTATACACTCGAATTCAGTTGCGAAAGAGGATCATCATGCGTGTGCTCGAGAAACCTGATCATGATTTGACAGCGCGGTGTGTGTTGGTCCCCACGATGGGGGCATTGCACGGCGGGCATGTTTCTCTGATGGAAGCAGCGGTTCGGCGGGCAAAGATCGAGGGGGTGCCCAGCGTGGTTTCGATCTTTGTGAATCCTAAGCAGTTCAATGAGCAGGCAGACTTTGATCAGTATCCTGATCGGATGGCGGATGATCTTGCGATGTGCTCTGCTACGGGGGTGGACATCGTATTCAATCCTTCGGTTGAGGTGGTGTATCCTCCTGATGAGGATGTGACTTCTGGGGTTGTGATTCCGGATATCGCGAGCAAACCTGGGTTAGAAGACTTGTATCGTCCGGGCCACTTTGCGGGTGTGTGCCAAGTGGTCTCTCGGTTGTTTGATTTGTGTGATCCGTCGGCGGCGGTGTTCGGCGAGAAGGACTGGCAGCAGCTCAGTTGTATCCGCACGATGAGCCAGATACAGGGGAGAGAGCTCGCAATCATACCTGCTCAAACTGTCCGTGAAGAATCAGGGTTGGCGATGAGTTCGCGGAACTTCAATTTGAGCAGTGATGCGAGAAAGCAAGCGGTTGCGATTAGTCAAGCGTTGTTTGCAGCGTCAGAGGTGATGGTGCCTGATCAGGCGGAGTCGATCATGCGTGAGATTTTACTCGCAGCAGATATTGATCCTGAGTATGCGGTGATTCGTGATTCACGGACGCTGATGCCGATGGGGGACATGGGGGTTCCGACGCGTGAGCCTTGCAGGGCATTGATCGCGGCGAAAGTCGGGGGAGTTCGGTTGATAGATAATGCTCCGTGGACGCCGATTGCATATGCTTGATACTGAGATCAGTTGACTCATGAATCTGTCTGAATATGAGGAATATCCAATGTCGACCCAAGCCGCGATCAAGCAATCTCCACTCCACAAGTACCACGAAGACTACGACGGTCAGATGGTTGAATATGCGGGGTGGGAGATGCCCATCAAATATGCAACTTCTATTAAGGATGAGCATGTTCATACACGAACGAGTGGGAGTTTGTTTGATGTGTCGCATATGGGGCGGTTGGCATTTAAAGGGAAGGATTCGGCGAGACTGCTTGAGCATGTCTGTAGCCGAAAGATTGGATCGATGGTCGAGGGGCAGTGTCGGTACTCTTTGATTTGTAATGCGACGGGTGGAGTGCTTGATGATGTGATTGTGAATCGGATGGACGAGCATGAGTTTCTGGTTGTTGTGAATGCAGCAAACCGTGAGAAGATTGTTGCTCATATGGAATCAGTGATCGCGGGTCGTGGGTTCGATGTGAAGATGGAAGATCGGACGCTCAAGACTGCGATGATCGCGATGCAGGGTCCGAAGGTGATGGAGCTCATTGGTAAGTTCTCATCTGAGATCCCGCAACTCAAACGATACCGATTCCTGGTCAAGAACATGATGATCATGAAGATCATGGTGGCGCGGACGGGGTACACAGGTGAAGACGGGGTTGAGGTTATTCTCCCTGCATCCGCGATCGGTATGGCAATGAAGATGATGCTCAAGGAGATGAACACTCCTGAGGATCAAGAGGCGATCAAACCTTGTGGGTTGGGGGCGCGGGACACACTTCGGCTTGAGGCGGGGATGCCTTTGTATGGGCATGAGCTCGGCGAAGATATCTGTGCGTTGTCTTGCGGGGTGGATTTTGTGATCGCGTTGGATAAATCAGTCGAGGATCAAGGCGAAACATTCATCGGACAAGAAGCGTTGATCGCAATCCGTGACAACGGTGGTCCGGATGTGAAGCTTGTTGGATTGGAGATCGATTCCAAGCGTACTGCGCGGCAAGGGATGTCGATTTTGGTCGATGGGCGACCAGTGGGGACGATCAGTTCTGGGTGTGCGAGTCCGACACTCAACAAGTCGATCGCGATGGGGTTTGTTCCTGCAGCGAATACAGCGCTTGGCACGAAGGTGCAGATTGATGCGGGTAAGTCACAGCTTGATGCGACGGTGGTTGAGATGCCGTTCTATAAGCGTTCGTGAGTCTATTTGGTTGGATCAAAGTCGCTTATTCAGATTCAGATTCAGGTTTGAGTTTGGGGAGGTTCTGCTCGACCCATCCTGATGTTGTGTGGCGCACGATGGTGCCGGTCGCTTGATAGATGACCTGTTCTGCGATGTTGGTGCAGTGGTCACCCATGAGGACTGTTTGGTTGATGATTGCGTGGAGATCGAAGGCGGTGTCGACGCCCATGCGGCCGTCGGCGACGCGGATTTCTGCGTCGCGGGTGATCAGTTCGTGGAATGCGAGGGTGTTGCCTTCGCATGCGAGTACTGACTTTGCTTTTTCAGCATTGATATCTCGGAATGAGCGGACGGTATCGCGGAGGACACCGAGGATCGAGTTGGTCATTACGCGGGTCGTCTTTGGGAACGGCGAGGTGCGATCTCCGAGCGAGATTACGAGCTGAGCAACCGCGGTGACAGCATCGGCGATGCGTTCTAGCTCGTTGTTGACTTTGACAGCGGTGAGCAAACTCCGGATCTGAGCGGGTTCAATGGGGCATGAACCTCGGACTGCGAGTGTGAGCAGGTCAACTGCGTCTCGTTCGATTTCGATGTCTGCCTGGTCGATTTCATCGTCGCGGGACATGAGGAGTTTGGCTGCATCCGCATCTCGGTCGTAGATTGTTTCGAAAGTCTGTTCTGCGAGTTCGACCACGAGTTTGCCCTGATCGACGAGGCGATCACGGATGTGATCAAGGCGATCGGAGAAATGTTCGGGTGTGATTGGCATGGAGCAGTTGTCCGGTGTCCAGATGGTGTTCTATGAGTCCAGTTTCACGATTCACCTCACGATAGCCGATAATCACTCGACATGCACCACTTGAGCGATATCCTTTGGGTAAATCGTTCGAGTTCTTGCGTTCGAGTATCCAAACGACCTTCCATTCGGAGTGAACCTATGGCTTTTGACATTGATCTTATCCACGCTCGGCAAATCATTGATTCACGGGGGAACCCGACCGTTGAGGTTGATGTGGTGCTTGAGTCTGGAGTGGTTGGACGCGCAGCGGTGCCTTCGGGCGCATCGACTGGTGAATCCGAAGCGGTTGAACTCCGCGATGGTGGTGATGTCTGGATGGGCAAAGGGGTAGCGAAAGCGGTCGCGAATGTGAATGATCAGATTGCGCGTGAGATTGAGGGAATGGATGCGCGGGACCAAGAGGGGATCGATCAAGCGATGATCGATCTTGACGGGACGGAGAATAAATCTGTGCTTGGTGCCAATGCAATCTTGGGTGTGTCGATTGCAGTTGCCAAAGCAGCAGCAGAAGCATCCGGGTTGCCTTTGTATCGGTATCTCGGTGGATCAGCAGCGAAGACATTGCCTGTCCCGATGTTGAACATTCTTAACGGCGGCAAGCACGCGGACAACACGGTTGATTTTCAGGAGTTCATGATCCAGCCTTGGGGGTTTGATGACTTCGGGCAGGCGTTCCGGGCTGGGGTTGAGATCTATCACACGCTTAAAGGTGTGCTTTCGGCAAAGGGGATGTCGACAGCGGTTGGCGATGAGGGTGGGTTTGCTCCTAACCTGAAAGACAATGAAGACGCACTCAAAATCATCGAAGAGGCAGTCGACAAGGCAGGGTACAAGTGGGGCGAGGAAATCTTCGTCGCACTCGATCCTGCGACTTCTGAGCTTTGGAACGAGGCGGCGAAGGACGGGAAGGAAGGTTACAAGTTCTTTAGCTCATCGCAGGAGATCATGTCTTCGGACGACTTGATTAGTTTGTGGGCAGATTGGTGCGATCGCTATCCGATCCGTTCGCTTGAAGACGGGCTTGCGGAAAATGATTGGGCAGGATGGGCAAAGCTCAACAAACGCATCGGGGACAAGGTTCAACTTGTCGGCGATGATTTGTTTGTGACCAATAAGAAGTACATTGAGCGAGGGGTTGCGGAAGGCAGTGCAAACTCGGTGCTTGTGAAGGTCAATCAGATCGGTACGCTTTCTGAGACATTTGATGCGGTGAACTACGCAATGAGCAATCGTCTTTCGTGTGTACTCTCGCATCGTTCTGGTGAAACGGAAGATTCGACGATTGCGGATATTGCAGTCGCGACCAACTGCGGGCAGATCAAGACCGGAGCGCCTTGTCGATCTGATCGGAATGCGAAGTACAACCAGTTGATTCGTATTGCTGAAGAGCTTGGGGATAGCGCTGTGTACGGTTCATCGACCTGGTGGCGATGATTCAGTGTTGACTCTGCATCCTTGCAAGCGATTGGAGTGTATACCTACACATGAGTGATCGCGATTGGCAATCTTCTTATCCCCCCGAGGGCGGCGATCGACTGGCAAAGGCCAAGGCGATCATGGCGCGGATATTTGGGGATGGAGAGAATCCGCTCGCGTGGGGATTCACGCTTTTTTCGATCAAGGGTATCCGAGTTCGGATTCATTTACTTTTTGTGATCTATCTGATCAGCGAACTGATATTCACACTTCCGGGGAATCAGGAGGGGTTGCTGTTTGTTTGGCCTCGGCTTGTGGCGATGGTGACGCTTGTGTTATTGCATGAGTTTGGGCATTGCATCATGTGCCGACGCATTGGTGGGCGGTCGGATGAGATCATGCTTTGGCCTTTGGGTGGGTTGGCGATGTGCACGGTTCCTGAGGACTGGAAATCAGAGCTTCGGGTATCGATTGCGGGTCCAATGGTGAACTTGCTGTTGATACCGATGTTTGCGATCCCATTGTACTTTGCAACGGGGAGTCTTTCGTCGCTTGGGTTCAATCCGATGACTCTTGGGACGAGTTCGATGCCTTTGACTCTTGTGTCGGGGGAAACCACTTGGTGGTTGGTTGTTCTTGGTGCGTTTTACTCGATGAATCTGGTGATCTTGGTGTTCAATGTGATTGTGCCGATGTATCCGATGGATTCTGCTCGGATTCTGCAGTCATTGCTTTGGAAGCGATCGAGTCATTCAAAGTCGATGTTTATGACCGTCAATATCGGGCTTGGAGTGGCGACCGCGCTGGGGCTCATAGGGATCGTGTTCCAGGATGGGAAGATGCTTTTGGCGATTGCGATCTTTGGTGGGATTGTGTGTTCGATGGAGAAACGGCGGTTGCAGTTTCTCCAGCACGGCGAGATGATCCCGGGACTCTCAGGCGAGGGGGAGGCATGGAAAAAAGCAGCGTTGGTCGATGAGGATGATGAGGAAGTTGTTCAGCAGGAAGAGCTTGATCGGATTCTGGCGAAGATTTCTGACTCTGGAATGGAGTCATTATCTCGTAAGGAGCGTCGAATGCTCAAGCGGGCAACAGAATCGAGCCGAAAATCCCAATAAGCAGCGGGCTTTGAAAAGCCACGCTGGATTTGATACGCGCGGAGAGCACAATGGGCATTCATGATCGAGATTATGTGAACTCGACCCGAGGCATGGGCGGCAACACTGGCGGCGGGCAGAACTTCTTCGCGCGCGCGCCAGGGTGGTCGGTGACGACTTGGATCATTGTGATTAATATCGCGATCTATGTCCTGATGATGAGTGTCTTCCCAATTCTCTACGATCTGGGATATCTGTCAGTCTACACCGCGTTCCAGAAGCTAGAAGTCTGGCGATTGATCACCTTTCAGTTCCTTCACAATCCATCAAGTATCATGCATCTATTGATGAACATGTTCGGAATGTGGGTCTTTGGTCCGATGGTTGAGCAGTACCTTGGGGGCAAGAAATACCTTGCTTTCTATCTGATGTGTGGATTAGCGGGCGGTATTCTGTTTACTCTCTTGACCATCACGGGTGTGCTTACCAATGGGACGCAGACGCCATTGATTGGTGCATCTGCGGGTGTGTTTGGTGTGATTGTTGCGTGTGCGCATGTGTCACCCAACTCGGTCATTCAGTTGCTATTCCCGCCGATCCCGTTGAAAATGCGTACCTTTGCATATGGGTATGTTGCGATCGCGTTGTTTAGTCTGCTGCGTGGATCACACAATGCCGGTGGTGAGGCTGCCCATATTGGTGGTGCGATTGCTGGTTTCTTCTTTATTCGGAACTCTGGGATGCTCTCTGATTTCTTTGATATCTTTGGCGATAGCCGAGAACCAAAGCAGGGTAAAGTTCGAGGGAAAAAACCGGCTAGCAGATCGAGCAAGAAAAAATCCGCGTATCGCAACTACAACAACTCGGCCTCGAATGGTCCTTCGCAGGATGACATCGATAAAATTCTTCAGAAGGTTTCGCAGAAGGGGCTTGCGTCGTTGACGGAGAAAGAGAAGAAGACGCTTGCACAGGCAAGCAAGAACGACGATTGAAACTGTTTGGCCTTTACGGGATAGCGGTGCTATCTTCTTGCGATGCCAGAACCACTTACATTTGATATCGAAGCAACCTCAGGCAATGCTCGGGTTGGTCGTGTGCACACAATTCATGGATCCTTTGCGACACCTGCGTTCATGCCTGTCGGGACAAGGGCGTCGGTGAAGGGGATATTGCCGCACATGGTGCGGCAGGGTGGTGCTGAGGTATTGCTCAACAATACCTATCACCTGATGCTCCGTCCGGGATCCGAGCTTATCCGTGATATGGGTGGTGTGCACAAGTTTATGAACTGGGATGGTCCGATCCTGACGGACTCGGGAGGGTACCAGGCGTATTCCATGGCGGATATCAACGCGATTGATGAGGATGGAGTCTCGTTTAAGTCGATCCTTGATGGTTCGATGGTTCGATTGAATCCTGAGATCGCGATGCGGGTACAGAATGAGCTTGGTCCAGACATTATGATGGCGTTTGATGATTGTCCGCCTTCGGTTGATCCGGATTCTGGTGAGGTGAACCAACCCAGACTTAACAAGGCGACGAGCAGGGATACGAAGAAAAAATCGGTGTATGACCATGCTGCTCGATTGACGATCGCGAATCAACGGACGGTGCGTTGGCTTGAGCGGTGCAAGCAGGCACATGCTCGGCCGAGTGAGCAATCGCTCTTTGGGATCATCCAAGGGGGGGCCGATTTGGAGATGCGGGATTGGTCCGTAGAACGAATTTGCAATATTGATCTTCCGGGGTACGCCATCGGTGGGGTCGCGGTGGGGGAATCAACGGAGGATATTGCTCGAATCGTTCGACACACCGCGCCGCAGATGCCTGCAGCGAAACCCCGATATTTGATGGGGGTTGGGTACGAGCATGATATTACCATGGCGGTGTTGGCGGGTGTGGATATGTTTGATTGTGTACTGCCTACGCGGAATGGACGCAATGCGAACGGGTTTACTTGTGAGCCTGGTCGGAATGGGCAGATCCGGTTGCGGAATGCTCAGTTTGCACGGGATGAGTTGCCGATTGAGCCTGGATGTGATTGTCAGGCGTGTGATCCCGCGAAGCATGGATGGTCAACACCTGATGGTCGTCCGTTCTCGCGTGCGTATCTTCGTCATCTGTTTCAGGCGGGTGAGATGCTCGGACCGATCTTGGTGACCCTTCATAATTTGCGGTTCTTCCAGAGGCTGACCAGTGATCTGCGTGATGCGATTCGGTCTGATGATTGGGATGCGTTCGTGTGTAAGCGGCCTCACCTTGAGGAGATTGTTTCAAATCGAGTATGATTCGAGAGTCCGTAGGGTGATAAATTGGGTAGGGATTGGTCGAAACTGGTTGGGATATCTGCGCACTTTGGCAATATACCCGTCCTATCATCTTGACCCTTGTTCGAAATGAGTTCGTCAGGGGCTTGGAAGGCATGAAAGGTATTTTATGACGCACGAAATCAGCTTGCCGCTGGTCTATATCAATCCTGTACTTGGTCAGGTGCTCGGCGGTGATACCACAGCTGCGCCTTCAACACAGGCGCCTGGTGCTGCTGGTGCTCCTGCGGGGCAAACGGGTGCGACAGGGAGCAACAACATCTTTTTCTTCGCCATCATTATGATGGTGGGGATGTTTCTTATCATGTCGATGTCTGGACGTAAAGAAAAGAAGAAGCGAGCAGCGATGCTCAGCACGCTTGGCAAGCGTGACAAGGTGCGATCTGCAGGCGGGATCATTGGGACGATTATCGAGGTGAAGGATGAAGAGGTGCTCATCGAGACCGATCGTTCTTCGCATACTCGTCTTTGGTTGGCGCGTGCATCGATATCGACTGTGCTTGATAGTTCCAAGAGTTCATCCGCAGCTTCGGATGTCGAATCGAATAAAGATGCTGAGTCATTGGCATCGTAAGACTTTATTAGTAGTTGATTTCTGACTGAAGAAAAAGACACAAACTCCATGTATGGAGAGGTGAATACATATGCGTCATTATCGCCGCAACATCATTATCGCAATCGCGATGCTGCTTCTCGCCCTTCGCGCTGCGAATCCGCCGTCTGAGAAAATCGGACTCGGCAAGGACCTTCGCGGCGGTGCCTCGTTGATTTACTCTGTTGAGATCAGCAGCACCGAATCTGCGGGTGAAGTGATTCCTCAGGTAATTGATGTGCTGAAGAAGCGTATTGATCCCAACGGTCTTTTCGAGATTTCGATTGTTCGTCAGGGGCAGGATCGCATCGAGATCACGATGCCGTTGCCGAGTGAGCATGTGAAGGTGCTCAAGGATGCCTTTGAGACTGAGCTTGCCAAGCTTTCGGTGACTTCGATCGAGCCTGATGAGTTTGAGCAGATCATGCGACTTGAGAGTTCAGCTCGGCAGGTCGAGTTGGTACGGATCGGATCGGCGAGCCCAACGGTTCTCGAGTCACTCAATACGGCTGCGTCGGCGTATGATGTTTCAAAAAACTTCCGTCAACAGCTCAAGCTGATGGAACTCAATCCGAGTGTTGACGATGCGGTTCTTGATGAGCTTGCAGACAATGCCGCGGAAGCAGAGCTTGAATACGAACTCGCACGCGATCAGACATTGGCGACCGCGATCTCACCAGAGATGGTCAAGCGGGCATTGGAGCAATCCACAACTGAGAAATCACTCAAGGATGGCGACAACTACATCCAGATCCCGAGTGCTCGTGATCGTTCATTGAATCGCATCCGTGATCAATATCCAGACATCAACGATCAGCTTGATGCTGTTATTGGTGCATACGACGAGTATTCAGAGAATCGCAACTCGCTTGATGATACCGCGGACCTTAAGCGGTTGGTACAAGCAGCGGGTGTATTGAGTTTCCGAATTTCCGTAGATCCAAATGGTCGAGGAAATACAGGATTTACTCACCCTGAAGAGGATCAGCTCCGCGAGTTAATCCGTGAAAAGGGACCAAAGCAAGCGGGCACACGCGATGCGCGATGGTTCAAGATTAACAAGCAAGATTCATGGTACAACTCGGTCACGGCGTATGAGTCGATGGTCGAGAACCCCGCAGCGTACTTTTACAGCTATGGTGGTACGGGGTATGTAGTCGAAGAATATCACGGTGATTATTACATGCTTGCGTGGGATTCGCGTGCGATGCGAATGACGCAAGAAGACGGGCGATGGAAAGTCGCGCGTGCGTATCAGTCTGCGGATCAGCTTGGTCGCCCTGCGATCGGTTTCCAGATGGATCAGTCTGGCGCGTCGCGGATGGGTAAGTTGACGGGTGAAAACACCGGTGCCCATATGGCGGTGCTGCTCGATGATGAAGTGTTCACGGCACCTACGCTCAACGCGAGGATCACCAATCAGGGGATCATCGAGGGCGAGTTCACGATGGACGAGATCAACTATGTGATCCGCGTCCTTGGTGCTGGTTCATTGCAGGCGAAGCTCTCACCTGAGCCACTCTCCGAAAATGTGATCGCGCCAGAGCTTGGTAAAGATAACCTCGATCAGGGAATCAATGCGGGCAAGATGGCATTGGTCATCGTTTCTGCATTCATGATTTTCTACTACTTCGGGTATGGATTGGTCGCGGTGCTGTGTTTGGCAGCGAACGCGGTGCTCATCTTGGGTGCGTTGGCACTCTCGCGTGCATCGTTGACACTCCCGGGTATCGCGGGCATCATTCTGACCTTCGGTATGGCGGTCGATGCGAATGTTCTGATATACGAGCGTATCCGTGAAGAACTCAACGGGGGGCTCGATCTGCGTCAAGCAGTCAAGATTGGTTATGCTAAGGCATTGAGCTCGATTGTTGACGGCAATGTGACCAACTTGATTGTGTGTCTTGTGCTTGCCAATGTTGGTACTCAAGAAATTCGCGGGTTCGCGATTACGCTTGGTATAGGTGTTGTCTGTACGATGATTAGTGCGTTGTTCATCAACCACATTATCATCTCAACACTTGTTGATAAGTTGAAAATTCGTAAGATGTCAATGCTCCCGATGGTGATTAAGCCACTCGAGCGTTTACTGCGTCCGAACATCAACTGGATCGGGTTGCGTTGGGTGACATCTATCTTCTCGACCGGTGTCATCATATTCGGGCTTGGAATGATTGCGTATGAAGGCTCAAATATGCTCGACACGGAGTTCCGTGGCGGTACACAAATTACGCTTGTATTCAAGGACAAGGAATCGGATCCTGGTTCTCGGATGACGATGACACGGGCAGAGGTTCAAGATATTGTTCATGCTCTTGGGGATGATGAGATTCTTGAGCAGTTGCGTGTTGCTGAAGTAACTCCGGTGAATCCTCAGGATGATGGCATCACTTCTGATACATTTATCATTAAAACCATCGCGACCGATCGAGATGCGATCGGGAGCGCGATCACGGGTGCATTCCAGGGATATCTGGATGCTCCGCCGCCATTGGAGTTTGAATCTTCAGAGGTTGAGAGTTCAGAGATCGCATCAGTCTACCCGATTCTTGAGGATCGACTCGGGGACATCATTCCGAACATGCCTGATTTGAGTAATGATGTTTCGAGCTTCGCAGGTGGCGCAGCGATCTTTGTAGAAAATATTCAACCGATTCAATCACTGGATCAGATTCAATCTCGGATGAACATCACTCGTCAGAAGGATGACTTTAAGGATGTGCTGGGACGCAAGATTGACTACATCATTACTGATGGTACGCCCGAAGCGGTGAATTCATTTGTATTGGTTGTTTCAGATCCGGGACTAGATTACTTTGCCAACAGTGATGCGTGGCAAGCAGAGGTTGCTCAGCGTGAATGGGATTTGATTCGAGCGTCATTATCAGATTCTTCTGATCAGTTGAGTGTGCAATCATTCTCGCCTGCGATTGCTGAAAACTTCCGTGCGACAGCGTTCGCAGCGGTCATGCTTTCATTGCTGTTGATCTTGATCTACATCTGGGTTCGATTCGGTTCGGTCCGTTATTCGCTCGCAGCGATTGTTGCACTGACGCACGATGTGTTGTTGGTGGTTGGTTTGATCGCGTTGTCAGAGATTGTGTATGACATGCCTCAGCTGGCGGGGATTACCAATGCCTTGATGATTGAACCTTTCAAGATTGACCTGAACTTGGTTGCTGCGTTGTTGACCATTATTGGTTACTCGCTTAACGATACGATCGTGATTATGGACCGAATCCGTGAGAATCGAGGGAAGCTTTCATATGCATCGAAAGAGGTTATCAACCGTTCGGTCAATGAGACTATCTCTCGAACATTGATCACATCGGGCACTACGATTTTGGCTGTATTCCTTCTGTATGTTTATGGCGGTCAGGGCGTTCATGCGTTCAGCTTTGCGTTGCTTGTCGGTGTAATCATTGGTACCTATTCATCGATCGCGATTGCATCGCCGATGGTTTGGTCACGGAAGAAGGACTTGGCGAATCGCCGGATGTTGCTTGAAGAATCGACTGATTCTTGATCTGATGGTGGTTTGGCCGATGATCTGGTAGGCTTGGGGTTTGGACTCAGTTGCGCATTGTGCGCTGTTGTATGTTCAGATCGGTCGGGTCGATTGAAGGTTTTGGCGTTTGGAATCTACCATGGACGAGCGATCATCACGAGTATTCTTCGGGCTTTGTCTGTTGGTGTTGGTCTGGATCGGTGTGTACTGGATGTGGCAGCCGAGCCGAGATCAGGACCCGACATTTACCTTCGAACAGACTCCGCTTGATGATCCTGATACTGGATTGGTCATTTCACGAGATGATCCGATCGATTCTGTAGAGGATCCAGAGATTGATACCGAACCGGTGTCCGTTGTTGATCCAGCGCCTGAAGTGGTCGTCGAGGAACCGCCATCGCAAGCAGTGCGATTGATTCCGCCTGAGTTTCTTGAGCACATAGTTCAGCCTGGGGAGTTGATGCAATCTATCGCTCGGCATTATTATGGTTCGATCAATGACTGGTCGGTGATTGCTCGAGCGAATCCGAGGGTGGATCCTCAGAAGATCAAGCCCGGTATGGTTCTGCGGATACCAGTGGACAAGGAAAACATTCAAGGATTGCTCGAAGGTGAAGAAGTGAGACCTGGAGTGATTTCTTCCCATGTCGATAGTGCAGGGTCGAAGGTGATCGAATATGTTGTCCGATCGGGTGATTCGCTCTCGTTGATTTCTCAGCGTATCTATGGATCGTCGAGGCACGCGAAGTTCATCTATGAATCAAACCGGGATGTACTTCGTTCGATGGACGCAATTTCGGTGGGACAGTTGCTCCGATTGCCTCCATTGCCTGAGGAATCGGGTGCCGACGGGTGAGAGATGGTTCGATACCGTGGGCACTTGGTGAGCTATAATCGAATATGGGATCGACTACACAAACCGGAACACCACCAACCTACATCGTTACCGGCGGCGCTGGTTTTATTGGGTCAAATCTTGTTGCATCATTGATCGAACGCGAGCGAGATGCGCAAGTGTATGTGGTCGATGATTTTCGAACCGGTTCATATGCCAATATTGTTGAGGCGTGTGAACGCAAGGGCGTAGGTCCTTTCATGGGTTCGGTTTTATCTGACTCTGTTGGAGACCTCAACTGGCAACCGGCGCTGCTTGGTTTGCAACCCAAGGCGGTATTCCACCTTGCTGCGATCACCGATACGCTTGAGTTCGATGAGCAGAAAATGATTTCTGCGAACACGGAACCGTTTGCTGACATTCTTGAAGCATGTGTTGAATGTGATGTGCCATTGGTGTATGCATCGAGCGCTGCGACTTATGGGTCACCCAAGGTTGCCGATGAGCGAATGCCATTTCCGCTCGATGCGGCGGGAGTGCCTAACAATGTATACGGATTTTCAAAGTGGTTGATGGATGTTGAAGTGATGCGGTTTTTCGCGATGCGTGAAGCAGCAGGGGAGGCTTTACCCCATGTTGTGGGATTGCGGTTCTTCAATGTGTTTGGTCCTGGTGAAGGTCGCAAAGGTAAGATGGCATCGATGGTCTATCACCTGACGAATCAAATTCTTGATCATGGATCAGCAAAGCTCTTTAAGATGGGCGAGCACCAACGCGATCAGGTATTCGTCGAAGATGTTGTGGGATGTACACTCGCGGGTGCAGCAGATGATGCCAAACCTGGTATATACAACCTTGGCTCTGGGCAGACAACATCGTTTAATGACATTGTTGATGCGATCAATGAAGCACTTGGATTGCATATCTCACCTGAGTATTTCGACATGCCTGAAGAAATGGTTGCGACCTATCAGCATTATACTTGTGCCGACATGTCACAAACGAAGTCTGGGCTTGGTTGGACGCCTGCGTGGTCGCCGATTGATGCGATGATCCGATATGCCCGTCAGATCGCGTCTGAGCGTTCGGGTACGACAGTTAAATCCTGAGAGTTGAAAGAGTTTATATATGCCTATCAAAAGAGTGCTCGTCACCGGCGGGGCCGGTTTCTTGGGAAGTCATCTGTGCGAACGCCTTGTTGGTGAGGGGCACGATGTCATCTGTCTTGACAACTTTTTCACTTCGCAGAAATCGAATGTATTGCATCTGCTCAACTACAACAACTTTGAGTTGATCCGGCATGACATCACGCATCCGGTTTGGCTTGAGGTTGATGAGATTTACAATCTGGCGTGCCCTGCAGCGCCCGGGCACTATCAGTACAACCCAATCAAGACCATGAAGACATCGGTTATGGGGGCGATCAACTCATTGGGGATGGGGAAACGATGCG
Organism: uncultured bacterium; assembly: GCA_963976235.1. Lineage (GTDB taxonomy): Bacteria > Planctomycetota > Phycisphaerae > Phycisphaerales > UBA1924 > UBA1924. The sequence goes on along the minus strand of CAXBJM010000002.1, from coordinate 24,954 downwards.
GAGCCAAGGTGCTCCAGGCGTCGACTTCCGAAGTGTACGGCGATCCAACAGTCCATCCACAACCAGAATCTTATCGGGGAAATGTGAACCCGATCGGTCCGCGGGCGTGTTATGACGAAGGCAAGCGTGCAGCAGAAACGCTCTTTGCGGATTACCATCGCAAGCATGGATTGAGCATCAGGGTTGCGAGGATTTTCAATACCTACGGGCCTCGCATGCATCCGTTTGATGGACGAGTCGTTTCGAACTTTATTTTGCAGGCATTGCAGAATCGCGATATCACGATCTTTGGTGATGGCGGGCAGACCCGATCCTTCTGTTACAGAGATGATTTGGTTGAGGGATTGATCCGTTTGATGAACACGGATGACTCGGTGTATTTGCCGGTCAATATAGGGAATCCTACGGAGTTCACAATTAAACAACTTGCGGAGAAGGTGATCGAGTTGACGGATTCGACGAGCAAGTTGATCTTCGCGCCGTTGCCCGAAGACGATCCGATGCAACGCAAACCTGATATTACGCGTGCGCAAGAAGTGCTTGGGTGGGCGCCAACCATCGAACTTGAGCAGGGATTGGAAAGAACAATCGCGTATTTCAGATCGATTGATCCGACTGATTTCCGAGCACCAACCCCAAATCATTAACCTGTGGGTCTATTTTTTGTCGTTCTGGGCGCAGACTCATATGAATCCTGTTAGACTACACACATGATCGTTCCACGATTTACACAAGACCGGTGTGTCATCCTCTCCGACGGCGGTGTCGAATCGCTTTTGGCATGCGCGATGGCGAGCGAACAACAGCAGATATCAGGCAATGAGCGATCGGTGCTTTTACCTGGTTGGTGGGAAGGGACACAGGAGATTGATCTGATGATCTCGGCGGTTGATCCGGCGGTTGTTCGTCATGCGGGGGTGTATGGGCTTGAGGTGTTCCCCCAGCATGCAGTGTTTCCACCTGAGCGTGTCGAGACTGATTTGCAATCTGAATCACAATCCAATATCGGTCCGATTCAATCACAGATATTGCTTGAAGCGGCACTGATCGCGATGCGTTCTGGGATTCGGCGTGTGGTCTGGCCGGTGCGGGTGATTCGTCCTGAAACAACATCTGTAATGGTAGGGTTTGTAGATCAGATCGCGATCGCGGTGGATCGAGCGGTGCTTGCATCACGATTAGCATCACTTGATGCGGATCAATCGACTGCAGTTGATGTGGTCATCGAGACGCCGTTTGTTGATTTGTCGAATGAACAGATGTGGGACCTTGCGGGTGATATGGCGTTGCCGATTGAGACCTGCTGGTGGCACGACGGGCGGACACTTCCAAATGGGCAAGAACGCTATGCCTATTGGTCGAGGTTGAGCATGCGATCACAGACCCAGATCGAAGCGAAAAACCGATCTGGGAATCTAGTCTGATCGATCAGGGCGTTCGACTAAACTATAAAACTCATGTATATGTGAAGTATCAATCGGGTGCATTGTGGGCACTGGACGGGGTTGTGCGTAAACTTTGCCGATATGTCAACGCTTCAAACCCAAAACGATTCCGCCCGTCCTTCATACCTCAGTGCAACCAATGGGTGCATTGGACTTTGGTCACAGACCCTCATACCGACGACCCGAGACGCGCCGGGGGATGCGATGACGCCTTCGCATATATTTTTGGCGCGTGGGGGGTATGTCCGCCAGGTTGGGGCGGGGATTTATAACTATCTGCCATTGGCTTGGCGATCGCTGAGAAAGGTGTCTGAGATTGTCCGTCAGGAGATGGATGCTGCGGGCGCATCGGAGATGCTGATGCCTGCGTTGATGCCAATGGAACTCTACAGCGATACACATCGTGATGTTGATTATGGGGATCTGCTCTTCACGCTTGAAGATCGGCATGGCCGAAAGACGGCGCTTGGACCAACGCACGAAGAAGTGATTACTGATTTGATGTGCAGCGCAGTTACTTCGTACAAGCAGTTCCCATTGAATTTGTATCAGATCCAGACCAAGTTCCGTGATGAGGCACGCCCTCGTGCGGGTCTATTGCGCTGTCGAGAGTTCATCATGAAGGATGCGTATTCCTTCCATATCGAACTCGAAGGCGAAGCAGGGCTCAACGCGGTCTATGACAAGATGTATCAGGCGTACACGAACATTTTCACGCGCTGCGGGCTCGACTTCTCTGCGGTCGAAGCAGACGCAGGACCGATTGGTGGATCGGCATCACATGAGTTCATGGTCAACTGTGCATCGGGTGAAGATACGATTTTGGTCTGTCCTGAATCGGGGTATGCAGCCAATGTAGAGAAGGCGGAGATCGGTGAACGATCATGGTCGTTTGATTTGAAAGCAACTACAGAGATCACCAAGCACCATACCCCGGGGATGCCTGGGATCGATGGTGTTGCAGAACACCTGGGTGTGCAGCCGAGCGGGATGCTCAAGTCCATCGTGTTCAAGTCAGTTGAAGAAACACCACGATGGGTGGTTGCAGTCGTTCGTGGCGATCACGAGGTCAATGAAGCGAAGGTCCGCGATGCTGTGGGTGTTGGTGTCGCACTTGCGCCAGAGAAAGAAGCGATCGAAGCTGGGTTTGTCATTGGTTATGTATCTCCAAAGACTGCCAACTCCATCGAGCAAGTTCTCGTTGTTGATCCGGATGCTTTGGGCGCTGATTCGTGGGCGACTGGTGCTGATGAAAAGGATCATCACATCACTGGGTTCAACTGGTCTCGGGATATGGGTGATTTGATTGCGAGTTCAAAGATCAAGGTTGCAGACATTCGCAACGCACAAGCGGGCGATCCATCACCCAGAGCAACAGGGTCACTTTTGGAAGAACGCAGAGGGATCGAAGTCGGGCATATCTTCAAGCTCGGCACCAAGTATTCCCAGGCGATGGGGCTTTCTGTGCTCGACAAGAATCAGAAGAAGCAAGATGTGATCATGGGGTGCTATGGGATTGGTGTCTCGCGTACCTTGTCTGCATGTGTTGAAATGTCGCATGATGAAAATGGGATTATCTGGCCGACCGCGATTGCGCCATATCACGCTCAGATCATTGTGATCAAGCCCAAGGCGGAGGGCGTGATGGAAGAGGCGCACAAGTTGGCCGATGAACTTAGCGGGCAAGGCATGGATGTGCTCATAGATGATCGAGACGACCGTCCGGGTTCTAAGTTCAAAGATGCGGATCTTATCGGCATTCCTATCCGGTTCATCATTTCACCCAAGACCATCGAAGAGGATGCGGTTGAGTTCAAACTTCGGCGCACAGATGGGCGTGCGGAGATGATAAAGCGAGATCAGGCAGTGAAAACTGCAGTTGCCTCACTTTCATCCGACGGATGAAATGCTCGATTATCCGGACAATAACACCGATCGGCTCTTGACAGAGGTTCCGAAATTCGGGATGATGTGTATAAGTCCTTCCTGTCAGGTCTTTGACGGGTGGTTTGTGTATATCGACCTTTTCTTGGATACCTCATCTGGAGTTTGAAATCATGAAATCAGAAGCACGCACGGGTTCCGTTGTGCGATTGGCTGTAGTACTCGCTGCTTGTGCAGGCGGGGTTGCTACGGTGAACGCTCAAAGTATCAATCAACAGTTTAATCAATCACTCAATCGAGCGCAGACGACTTCATTGGCATGGAGCACCGGTCAGGTTGATTCGGTGGCACCGATGTCGGCGATGCAGATTCGTGATGCAGTGACAGAGCTTGCTGGCCGTGCGGATCAGCGCCGGGTTGTTGTTCATCTGGCGTATCAGATGGATAATAATCAGAAACAAGCATTGAAGAACTCGGGTCTTCATCTGCTCACCGCGCTTGGTGGCACGAGTTACTTTGCAACACTTGAGCAAGGCGCCGATGCAGCAGCAATTTCTCGATCAGCGGTTGCATCGATCAGCGAGATTCACAACACGCAGAAGATGCATGCAGATATCCAGGGTGGCATCATTCATTCGTGGATGATCTCAAGTGAGGATGTATCCAAGTCTGTTGAACTTCAGCGGTTCCAAGCGTCAGGAATAATGACGGTCTCGGAACTCCAAGAGAAAAACTTAGAGCCTGCGGTTGCTTTGATTGTGATGTTCCATACGGACACAGATCGTTTGGCAGAATCCGCGCGAATCGCGCAGGAGTTGGGTGGGAAAGTCCGATCGGATACCGTTTCGACCAACTCTGTCGTGATGACTGTCAAACCTTCACAGATGCGTTTAATTGCAGAGGATGACGCGGTAATGTGGGTTGAACCTCCAATGCCTCAACTTGAAGAGTTAAACTCCTCGAATCGTGCGCTAGTTGGTGCAGACACGCTCAGCTCATTGCCTTACAGCCTCGATGGGTCTGGGGTGACGGTGCTTGTCTTTGATGGTGGTCGGATGTTCCAGCACAATGACTTTGGTTCACGATTGACGATCGGCGCATCGGATACTGCGGGTATTTCAGATCACGCGACCCATGTGGGTGGAACGATCGGTGGCGATGGTACCGGAAACTTGAACAACCGGGGTATGGCGCCAGGTGTTGACATCATTTCATATGGATTTGAACAGCCTGGCGGTCTTATGCAAGGGTTCTTGTATACCGATCCGGGTGACATCGAAGCGGACTATACCGAAGCAATAAATACCTATGGTGCAGAGATTTCAAACAACTCGATCGGTACCAATACCGCACCCAATGGGTACCCTTGTGATTGGACCGGGAACTATGGAAACACGAGTGCCTTGATTGACTCGATTGTACGAGGATCTGTTGGTGATCCATTCCGGGTTGTTTGGGCCAATGGTAACGAGCGGCAATCGAGCCGATGCGTTGGCGATGACAACGGGAATCACGGAGAGTTTTATTCGACAGCGCCTCCATCATGTGCGAAGAATCACATCACAGTTGGATCAGTTGATTCCGATACTGATCTGACAAGTTCGTTTAGCTCTTGGGGACCAACAGACGACGGACGGTTGAAGCCTGATATTTCAGCGCCTGGGTGTCAGGCGGGTGGTGACGGCGGTGTCACATCAACAAGTTCCTCAGGTGGGTACAATGTAAAGTGCGGCACATCGATGGCAGCTCCAACCGTTACGGGTGTATCCGCACTCATTATGGAGCAATACGGGATCACATTCCCAGATCGCCCGATGATGATGAACGCGACACTCAAATCGATCTTGGCAAACTCTGCTGAGGATCGTGGCAATGTTGGACCAGACTTCAAGTATGGGTACGGCTCGATTCGTGGTGTAGACGCGATCGATACCGTCATCGCAGAAAATGTGATCGAATCTGAGGTTGCTCAGGGCGGGACATACCGCGGGATTATTATTGTTGGACCAGGCGAAGACGAACTCAAAGTTACCGTCGCTTGGGATGACGCACCAGCGGCACCAAATGTAAACTTGGCATTGGTCAACGATCTTGATATTCGATTGATTGATACGAATGGAAATGCACATCTTCCGTGGACACTGGATCCGTCAAACCCGAACGGGGCTGCAGTTCAGAGTGCTGCTGACCATCTTAACAATATCGAACAGGTTTCGATCTCAAATCCAGCGCCTGGTGCGTACACCGTTGAGGTGACTGGGTTCAATATTGCGGACGGGGTTACCCAGACATTTGGTTTGACTTCATCGACAACATTGATCAACTGTTCATCCGCGGGAATCATCGGAATGGGTGGCAACTTGTTCTCCTGTGAGGGAGAAACAACTGTGCAGGTTGTAGATTGCGATTTGAATACTTCAGATACAATCGTCGACACGGTTGATGTGATGGTTGAATCAACTACTGATCTTGGTGGACCATTGATGCTTACTCTGGTTGAAACAGCACCGGAATCAGCAACATTCACTGGTACATTCACCTATGCAGATACGATGGGCAGTGCTGATATTGTGGTTGCAGAGGGTGGTACATTGAGTGCAACCTATATTGATCTTGATGATGGTGAAGGAAACACCAATGTGATGGTCGAAGCAACCGCATCAATCGACTGTACTCCTGCGATGCTTATTGCAGCAGCAGCAACCAATATCGAGCCACGCAGTGCCGATGCATCGGTTGATTTGGATGAAGATGCGAAGATAACGGTTCACTATGGGACCAGCATGTTCTCATTGAATGACTCTGTGAGTTCAGGTTCATTCTCGATGGATCACTTGGTATCAATGTCTGGGTTGACTGATGAAACCACTTACTTCTTCACGGTTGATATGGAAGATCGTGCCGGCAACACATCATCAGATGATAACGGCGGTGCAGGTTACACCTTTACAACACCTGACATCCCTGATTTCTTTACCGAGGAGTTTGGTTCAGGTCTTGATCTGGAAGGTTTGTCCCTGACCTTTGTCCCCAACGGGGAAGTGGATGGGTATGACGCATCAATTGAGCCTTTAGAAGGTGGAGTGTTACCATTTGAACCAACTGATGGATCATTTATCTCATTGAGCGATGATGATTCTGAACTGGTCAATGTTACTGGTGGCAATATGGTCCAGCTCTACGGGCAATCGTATAACTCTGTCTATGTTGGCTCGAACGGGTATCTCACCTTTGGTGCGTCGGATACAGATTACACAGAATCATTCGCGGATCATTTCGATACTCCTCGTATTTCGGGTTTGTATGATGATCTCAATCCAAGCAGTTCAGGTACGGTGTATGCCCAACAGCTTGCGGATCGACTCGTGATTAGTTATGACGGTGTTACGGAGTACAGCGGCTCGAATCAGAATACCTTCCAGTTCGAACTCCACTTCGATGGCACGATTGTCATTTCCTGGGAGCGGATTGATTCCTCCGATGCGATTTGTGGTCTTTCCGAAGGGCAAGGGGAGGATCCAGATTTCGTTGAATCTGACCTTTCGTCCTATCCAGCACCAAACAACTGTCCTGCGGACATCACTGGTGATGGAGTCTTGAACTTCTTCGATGTTTCAGCATTCATCAGTGCGTTTGGCGCAGAAGATCCGATTGCGGACATCAACGGAGATGGTTCATACAACTTCTTCGATGTTTCAGCATTCATCACCCTATTCACAGCTGGTTGTCCATAATCAACTGAGGATGGTGACATTTGATGACACTATTGAGCCGGGGTGTAAACCCCGGCTTTTTCGTTTATATTTCAGGATTCAATCGGTGAGTAGGAGTCTATCATCGAGCATGGAAAACCAACTCTCGATGCCATCAAAGGTCAATGTGTTGCTCATCGGTGGAGGCGGGCGCGAGCACGCTCTCGCAGATGGGATATCACGCTCAAATCATCTGGGAACACTCTACGCGACTGATATGAGCAATCCGGGGATTGCCAAGCTTGCCAAACCAGTCGATGTACCGGTGCTCAAGGGCGAGTTGTACCGTCTTGTGCAGTTCTGTGATCGAGTAGGAGTTGATCTTGTTGTGATCGGTCCAGAAGATCCATTGGCACAGGGCTGGGCGGATGAGCTTTCCAAACGCGCCGATGGGTCACCTCGGCTTGTGTTTGGACCGGGAGCCAAGGGCGCTAATCTCGAAGCAGACAAGGCGTACGCAAAGCAGATGATGAAAGCAGCATCTGTCCCCGCAGCTGAGGGGCGCGTATTTACGCAGTTGCCGCATGTTGAGGATTATCTCAATACGCGTGATGAGGTGTATGTCATCAAAGCGACCGGCTTGGCGAAGGGCAAAGGTGTGGTTGTGCCTCAGACGAATGAAGAGGGGATCCAGGCTGCTCGTGACATGATGGAAAAGCGGATCTTCGGTGATGCGGGCAAGCAGATCTTGGTTGAACAAAAATTATCCGGCACCGAGGTGTCGGTGCTTGCGTTGCTCGATGGGCACAATATTTTGGTCCTCCCTCCGTGCCAGGATCACAAGCGTTTGAGTGATGGGGATGCAGGTCCTAACACGGGGGGGATGGGTGCATTCTGTCCGACCACGACGCTTTCAGATTCATTGATGCAACAGATCGAACGCGATGTATTGGTTCCGATTGCTGATGTGCTCCGTCGTGATGAGGTTGGGTTTAGTGGTGTGCTCTACGCAGGGATTATGTTGACCCCCGCGGGACCCAAGGTGCTTGAGTTCAATGTGCGGTTTGGTGATCCGGAATGTCAGCCTTTGGTTGCTCGTCTTGAGTCTGATCTGATCGAGTTGCTCTGGGCAACTGCTTCAGGGTCACTTGATCGGGTTGATGTGCGATTCTCACCCAAACATGCGGTGTGTGTGGTCATGGCATCGAAAGGGTATCCGGAATCACCTGAAACTGGGTTCGAGATTACGGGAGTCGATGAGGCAGAACAGATTGAAGGTGTCACTGTGTATCACGCGGGGACTCAGATCGTCGATGGTAAACTCCGCACGAGTGGCGGGCGTGTGCTCTCGGTAACTGCACTCGGGGATACGATCGAGCATGCTCGTGATTTGGCCTATCAAGCAGCGGGAAAGATCAACTTTGAAGGCATGCAGATGCGTACAGACATCGCGAGCAGTTTGCCCGTTCCATCATAGATTCGAAGTGCAATCAATAATCGGTGATTTTACGCAGAGATTTTACGGGACGCGTTTGCTCGCGACTGCGGTGAGCCAGGCGCCAGTTGCGGTTGCGTCTTCTGAGCGGATGCCCCAGACCATGACTTGATCATCGTTGATCGTTTTCATCAGGACCAGTTGCATCCCTCCCGGAGAGGACTGGAGCGCGACAGCCAAACGGTCGAGTTGGTTTCCCGACGCGTCGAATAGCTTGATGTATCCGAGTTCTTTGGGTAGTCCTTCAGTGCCGTAGGATTGGACATGTTGTGCTTGAGCTTTGGTAAGCACAGCGATGAGCCGATTTATAGAGTCCCGGTTCAAGCTGTCTGCAGGGTTTTCGCCGATATTCCAAGAGGCACCAGATCGGGATGTGATAAGTCGAGCGATGGAGTCTCGGCCTTCAATATGAATAGAGCCAATCGCGGAAGCATTGAGTGGGCTCGGAGATTTGCTGATATATGCCGCAGGAGCCGCGGTGAGTCCTGCGAGTTGGTCCGCTTTCATCGTGACCAAAGCAGATTGGGTTGGGGTTTTTATGGTTGCGTAGACGGTATCGCCGTTGACATCTGCTTGGGCACCGATGATCAGGGATACGGTTTCGTTTGTTGTTGCAAGATTGATGGTCGCGATCGGAGCATTCATCCAAGTGGTTGCAGGGTCAATGGACTCATCGACGAATGTGCTTGATTTGATTGCGAGAAGGGATTTCACGAGTTCATCGATCGTGGATTGATTGCCGTGCATTGGGTAGGGGTGGGTAAGTGCCCATCCTTGGGTTGATCTGCGGAGTTTGACTTCGCCAGCGCCTGCAGCAATGTCGATTGATCGAATTGCTGAGTTTGCCACAGGGAATACCCGGTCGGATCTCCAGTAGAGCATACCGGTTGAGATGAATGCATCGGAGATGGTTTTCTCGATGCGACCGAACCATCGGGAAGTTGCGACACCATCGGTTCCGCGTTCTTCGACACGGATCGCGGTGTATCCACCCGAGGATGCGGAATCGAACTCGATGTTCATTGAGCTGCCATCTTGTTGGCGGATAATGAGTTCGCCTGTGGGGTCTGTGACGAGGTTTTCGTTGCTTGTGTTGATCCGAGCGGTGGCTAATGCTCTTAATCCGCTGCGAGCTTTGATTGATTGGGTCGGCCAGTGATAGTCGCGGCCGTCATGCGTCCAGTGAAGGATCCATTGATCGGGTTGGTTTGGAGCTTGGGTAAGGATCTGACGCCGACCTTGGGCTTTGATCTCAAGGGCGGCGGTCGTTGCGGGATCGAACTCGAGGGTTCGTGTGGTGGCAATCGGGGTTGATTGCCGATTATTGAGTTGTTGTGCACGGACTGCAAGAACCCCGGCGCCGAGAAACCCTGCGAGCATGATCCATATAAAAAGTGTTCTCATCGACATAGTTCTATCCTATCGTCAGTTGAGCGTATTTGGGCTTAGATATGGGCAGACAAAGAGAAGAATATGAGTGAAATCAAGAATTCAAGATGGCAATCTGTTGGTCGATCGTCCCGTCCAATGATTGGAATCACTTCCGATCTGATGATCCGAAAAGAGCGTCTAACAGCGTATTCGACCATGACCTATTCGCAGGCAGTGCTCTCGGGGGGGGGGTGCCTGTCATATTGCCCCCCATGAGTACGGGAATTGATGAACTGATAGAACGGTTTGATGGTTTTATTTTCTCTGGGGGGGATGATCCAAAGACAGAACCATTCGGTGTAGAGACACATAGTAAAGTGACGCCGGTGCTTGATGATCGTCAACGATTCGAGACGGAGTTGATGACGATATTGAATGAGCATCCTGAGATTCCCGTGCTTGGGATATGCCTTGGTATGCAGATGATGGCGCTGTGTCATGGGGGTGTGCTCAATCAGCATTTACCCGATACACACACATCGCACAGCGAGCATTGGAGCGCTGAACACGCGATCGACTCGATTGATGAAGGGATTATCAAATCTGGGTCGGTTTGGTCCATGCATCGACAGGCGGTTGATGATTCAGGGACCATGCGGGTGATTTCTCGTTCATCGGATGGGATTATTGAAGCGATTGATGATCCCGCATGCAGCTTTTATCTCGGTGTGCAATGGCACCCTGAGCGAACCACAAATATCGATCTTGGTCAGGGTGTGATCAATCAACTTGTGAAGGCAGCAAAGCGTTACGGTCAAAGTTAAAACGGGAGTGTCGGACCCGATGCAAGTTGATCGGAGTTGGCGACACCGAGGGTTTTGTAGATTTCGAGTGTTGCGTCCGATGTGTTGAGGGTATAAAAATGAATCCCTGAGACACGATGGTCGAGTAGGTCTCTGCATTGTTCGGTAGCCCAGTGGACACCGACTCGACGGATCGCATCGCTTGACCCATCGGTCCTTCGGACCATACGCAGCAGTGGGGCAGGGAATCGCATGCCTTGAGCGAGCTCGGACATGCGTTTCATTCCGGGGATTGATTGGATGGGCATGATCCCCGCGATGATGGGGATACGGATTCCGGACATCTCACATCGGTCACGGAAGTCGTAGAGGTCCCGGTTATCAAAGAACATCTGTGTGATGATATAATCTGCGCCCGCATCGACCTTTGCTTTGAGGTAGTCCATTTCGATGAGTCGATTTGGTGTTGCTGGATGGCCTTCAGGGAAACCGGCGACACCGATCCCGAACCCGGGAAACTTTCCTGGTTGGATTTGTTGGTCGCTGATCTTGCGGATGAAGTTGACGAGCTGAGATGCGTTGGAGAATCGATCGGTTCCCCAGTTATGATCTTCATTTGCGGGAGCGTCGCCTCTGAGTGCGAGGATGCTCTGTATCCCGCGTTGGGCATATCCCTCGACGATCGAGCGGATCTCATCTTCGGAATGTTTTACACAGGTGAGGTGGGGGACGGTGACAATTCCTGTTTGCTCACGCACGCGATGAACGAGATCTCGGGTGAGTTGGCGTGTAGATCCACCAGCTCCATAGGTAACACTGACAAACGAAGGTCCCAGGTGTTCGAGTTTGACAATATGATCGAAGAGCTTGGTCGCACCATCAGCGGATTTGGGTGGGAAGAACTCAAACGAGAAGGTCGTCCCTGCAGTGTTCAAGATGTCTTTGAAATGCTTCATGCAGCCTCCAGGCGACTTGATGAGTGTGATGGATTGTAAGGTCCGATTACACTCCGAGCAGGGGATACCATACACTGAATCGGCAACATTGTGATTGGGTATGCAACAGACTTTGGATGTTTATGCAACGACGACCATCGATTCGACGAACAGACTGATCTATGCGAAGGATACGATGTCAATCTCGATGTGCTGGTTTTACGCTTATTGAGTTGCTCGTCGTGATTGCAGTTATTGCGGTACTGATGGGGTTGTTGCTTCCAGCAATGCAGAGCGCTCGGGAGAGTGCTCGGACGCTTGTGTGCTCCTCTCGGATGCGTCAGGTGGCGCTTGGGTGGCAGATTTATGCCGATGACAACCGGGATATTTCTGTGCCCGCGCAGCCGGGACGATATTTGGAGGATGAGCAGAACATTTATCCGCTGGGAAATGGAGATCAATACCGTCCTCGATGGTTTGCTGTGATTGGTGCAGCTGCGGGATTTGATGCGTTTACGAATCCAAGTATCGAACAGGATGACGAGCATACCCGGCAAGTTGATGGATCTGAAGTCTATCTGTGTCCGGTTGTTCCTGAGTGGAATAATACACGCAACTATGCTTATGGGTACAACCATTTGTTCTTGGGGAACGCACGGTTCGTGAATGATGACGAGGGCAGTGGGTTGATTAACTTCCCTGTTCGTGCATCGTCGATCGAATCTTCGGGCACTGTGATGTTTACAGATTCGATGGGGACCGCTGCGGGTAAAGCTGCGGGGAAGCGAACACAGAATCGGAACGATGGGTTGAGGGATCCTGGGTTGTTTGCGATGGGCGGGCACGGGTATGCGCTTGATCCGCCTTTGATGAGTGAGAACACGGATTATGCTGATCGGCGGAATCGATCGCCTGAGCATCGGTCTGGTCCTGATGCAAGGCATAATGATCGAGCCAACGCGGTTTTTTGTGACGGGCATGTCGAGACCACATCGATTGAAGGCCTTGGGTATGTTGTCGACACGGATGGATCGATCCCGGTTTTTGATGAAAAAGCGAGTAATGCGAAGTTTTCGGGGACACGAAAGAATGATCCGCCGCCGCGGCTCAACAGGTAGAACTCCCGATAACATGATTGGTTCATAGGGTAAAAACCATGTAAGATTCGTAAGTACTCCCATTCTTCTGTTCGTATACATTGGATGATCGTGTACACTCTGTTGAGTTGGAGTTGGGTTTCTTACCCTGGGAGTATGTCGATGTTTGCTGATCTTTCTGCACGAGATGTCCATGAGTGCTACCAGATTGCGGGTCAATGCCGCGAGTTGGGCGCTCATGTTGACGCATGGCGGGATCTGCTCCTTGCGTCTTTGCGTAAGTTTGTCGGGGCGCAGGTGATCATCAACTCTGAGATTGAAAACTTTGGTTCCATGAATGAGTGTGAGTCGAACTATTTGGGTATTCACCGCGCGGGTTGGATTTCCCAAGAGGCAGAAACGCGCTGGCGTGAGTATGCACAATCGATTCCGGTTGAGCGGACGCCTGAGTACCCGTATCTCTCGAAGTTTTCTGGACAGACGATGGTGCTTTCGCGTGATCAAATTTGGGGTAAAGAGACTTGGTATCGTTCGCATACATTCAATGAAATCCACAGAGAGTGTGGCATTGATGATTATGTCATTTCTATCTGTCCGACCAATATCCCTGGACGGTGCACGACGCTTTGGTTGCATAAGGGTGTTGGTACGCGAGATTTTACGCCAAGAGAGCAAGGGATCATTTCGCTGATCCATATGACGATCAATAATGAGATCGGTACTTATTTGGCTGCTGCAGATGAGCCCGCGTTGAGTTCGTTGACGGTGCGTCGGCTGCAGGTGCTTGATCATCTGATCGCGGGTGATTCTGAAAAGCAGATCGCATTTAAACTTGAAGTCGGCAAAGCTGCGATTCATGATCATGTGCTCGCGATCTATCGACACTATGAGGTCTCTTCGCGGGGTGAACTGCTCGCCAAGTTCATTGGTCGTGCGCGGCCTCATTTCAAGAACTAAAAGTATTTTACTCAGTTCGCTCATGCCCCCACCAAAGAGTGGGTGTGTTCTGGCGTAGTTGTGTACGAAGATATACATGTCAAAGGGCGATCGCCCACGGAATATGTGTTTCCGAAAGTACAACCAACCAGGAGAACTGAATACATGAAAACCAATATCAAACTTATCGTTGCCCTCGCAGGCATAGCCTTCACTGGAACCGCTCAAGGAGAAACTATACTCTTTGCGGGTGCTCAGGGCATTGTCCATGAACTTGATACGGTCACTGGCCAAATCGGATTTCGTGGTAGTTGCGGCGGCCCAGTAAACTCGATGGTTGTTCACGATAACATGCTCTTTCTTGGAGATCAGAGCGGTCTTGTGTACACACTGGACTTGGCAACTGATCTTGTCACAGGCTTGTTCGCTGTTGAAAGTGATGCCAGCGCGATGACATGGCTCGGCGACGAGCTCGTTGTTGCCGACAGCTCTGGTGAGATCAGCTATGTGAATGCATCGAGCTTCGAAACGACTCATACCCTGAGTGTAGTTGGGACTGACATCACCGCAATCGGGATCGATGCTGGCGGCTTGTTCGTCGGTGGGCAATCGTCGATTGCTCAGCGTGCACATATAGGGCAGGATAACTTTCAGTTCTTTGCAGCCTGTGGATCCATGATTAACTCGATCGCCTTTGGCACAGACACGATGTACCTTGGCGGCATTGCGTTTGGTGGTTCGGTTGAAGGAACCGTGTACCTTTTCGACAAGTTCGAAGGTGGCGTTGAATACTCCGGCACGCATCAAGTCGATTCTGATGCAACCTCGTTGATCTATGCTGACAGCATGCTGTACATCGCTGGCACCGATGGGCGTATTCATGAAATGAATCCCAATACAGGTGACATCACGCGTGTCTTCGATACAGGGATCGATATTCAGGCGATGACACTCGAGAGCGGGCTTGAATCTTGTCCTGCAGATTACGATGCGTCTGGGTCGGTCAACTTTGTTGATGTGAGCCGATTCATCGAACTCTTCAGCAATGAGGTTGTTCCCGCTGATATCAACGGCGATGGCAACTTTAACTTCTTCGACATCAGTGAGTTCCTGCGTATATATGTAGGCGGATGCTGAGTCGGACATTTGAAACACTTATTGTTTTCCCCGTTCAGGATTATTCCTGGGCGGTTTTTTGTTTAGACTCGTTCCGCGATGATCGCGGTGAGTTGTTTGTCAATACGATAGATGAATACGGTCAGCTGATTGTTTGATCCTTTGCAGCGGAGTTGTTTCTGTTCGATATCAGGATTGACCACTCCTCCTCGAGTACGGATTTCGACGATCCCGCTCTGGTGTGTGCGTAGGGCTGCTTTGACTTTTTTACGATTCCATTTCATCACTTCATGGACTTTGTGCCAGCGGATCATCGGGTGTGCATTGGGGGAGGTTGATGTCACCATCCCGGTTCCTGGGTGTACAAGCTCGGTATTGGTGAGTTCTAGAAACTCGCCGACAAGATCGGCGCGTTCTAGGCATGGGTCCAGGGTTCCGAGATATTCACCTATTTGGGTAGAACATTCTGGTCTCCATGCATCTCCTGATATCGAACAAACAGATCCATCGATCGCGAGCTTGGTTGCTCTTCGTTCATGTTCGCTTGCCAGGGTTCCGGTCCACAGGATTGCTTGTGTTAAACCTCCAACCTCAGAGATGATTTCAACTTCTCCATCTGGGAGGTCATACGCATTGACTCCGGGATTGAGTTTGATGGCGCCAGTAGAAAACCTTGCGATGAGTTCTTTCCATACATCTGGACCAGGCAGAAAGTCTTCGACATCGAGTGTTCGTTTGCCAAGGTCTGTCCTTCGGGCAGGGTCAAGGTGGAATCCTGCAATATCGGGCGGGCAATCCTTGAGGGCATCGCCGTGCACGACATCAAAGTTGGTGTTGTGCGAATACATCCAAGCACGGATCGCGTTTGAATCTATACCAACTGGAATGAGTCCTGCTTTACCGAGTCCCCAGGAATCGCCGCCGATGCCACAGCATAAGTCAGCGATCTTTGCACCATCCCCGAGCACGGATGCGAATCGGTTGGCTTTGTAGAGCGATGAAATGGCCGAGCTTGCCATTTCAACACCTGGGATATCAGAGATGAGTCGGCGGGCAAGGTCAGTGTCGAGTTTTTTGCCCGCTTTGGTGCGAGCTCGCGCGGTATCGCTTGCTGCTCTAACCTGCTCGGCGCTCATTGACTTGCGCATCGCTGTGATCTCAGCGGTGCTTGGGGCAGCAGGCATAGCGTTGATCGCGTCTTCGCCTGCATTTGTCGCGAGCCATTGCCATGTTGGGAGTTCTTCATTCATGATGTTTCTATTTTCGAAAAAGGGCAACGCACCTGTCGATGCGTTGCCCTGAAAGTTATTTGTGATCAATAACGCAGGGCTTTAGTACCGGTAGTGGTTTGGCTTATATGGTCCATCTACAGGGATTTGGAGGTACTCAGATTGCTCGGTTGAAAGCTTGGTGAGTTTTACACCGAGCTTGTCGAGGTGCAAGCGAGCGACCTGCTCGTCGAGGTGCTTGGGGAGTACATGAACAGAGTTGTCATATTTTTCAAGATGCTCAGCGATCTCGATTTGTGCAAGCACCTGGTTTGTGAATGAAGCACTCATCACAAAGCTTGGGTGACCAGTTGCACAACCGAGGTTTAAGAGTCGGCCTTCAGCAAGCACAAGGATGCTCTTATCTTGTGACTTGAATCGGAACTCGTCGAACTGAGGCTTGATATTGATCCGCTCAACATCTGCATCCTTGGCAAGACGCTCGATCTGAATCTCATTATCGAAGTGACCGATGTTGCCAACGATTGCCTTGTCCTTCATCTGCTTCATGTGTTCGAAGGTGATGATGTCCTTATTCCCAGTGGTGGTGACAAAGATGTCAGCGGTGTCGATGAAATCTTCGATGGTTTTGACTTCGTAGCCTTCCATTGCTGCTTGGAGTGCACAGATCGGATCGATCTCGGTGACGACTACTCGGCAACCCTGTCCCTTGAGCGATTGGCAACATCCTTTACCGACATCGCCGTAACCACAGACAACTGCGACTTTACCTGAGAGCATCACATCCGATGCACGGTTGAGTCCGTCGATGAGTGAGTGACGACAGCCGTAGACATTGTCAAACTTGGACTTGGTAACCGAGTCGTTGACATTGATCGCAGGGAATGGGAGTTTTCCAGCGGTTGCGAGTTGGTACAAGCGATGAACACCGGTGGTGGTTTCTTCTGAGATACCACGAATGATCGGTGTGTTCTTGGTGAACCAGCCTGGGTTTGTTTCGATGGTGTTACGGATGGTGCCGAGAACAAAGTTCAGTTCTTCTGGATCGGTGTCCGGGTTGAACTCTGGGACACTTCCTGCGCCTTCGTATTCATGTCCGTTGATCATGAAGAGTGATGCGTCACCGCCGTCGTCAACGATTTGATCAGGACCGGTTCCGTCTGGCCAGGTGAGTGCTTGCTTGGTGCACCACCAGTACTCGCCGAGGGTTTCGCCCTTCCAAGCGAAGACGGGTACACCTCTTGGATTTTCAGGTGTGCCACCATCTTCTGGTCGTCCTACAACGATTGCAGATGCTGCGAAATCTTGGGTCGAGAAGATGTTACATGAACACCAACGGACATCAGCGCCAAGTGCAGTCAGTGTTTCGATGAGCACACCGGTCTGGATCGTCATGTGGAGCGATCCCATGACTTTGAGGCCTTTGAGAGGTTTTTTGTCTCCGAACTGTTCACGCAATGCCATAAGACCCGGCATTTCGTGTTCGCCGAGGCGGAGTTCTTTTCGGCCGTGCTCGTGCAGGCTCAAGTCGAGGACCTTGAAGTCGAGTCCGTTGATGATGTCTGCGGTAAGTTCTGGTAATGTTGCCGTGGCGGTCATGGTGTGTTCCTTGTGGTTATGTGAAACGAAAAGTGTTCTGTTTTTTTATTTGTGTGCGACTGCTGCGAAGAGCGAAGGCCCGGATGCTTCGACATCAGGGCGGAGTTTGTTTATTCTTATCGATTTAAATCCTGCGTCTTTGAATATCTTGGTTTGTTCATCTACTGAGAACCCAAGATGAATATGCCCCATGCTGTGGCGGTACTCATGACGGGCGTGTTGGTACATATCGACGACAAGGATCATGCCTCCGCCATTGGATGAGCGAAGGACACGGTTGATTTCTTTGAGTGCGGCGACAGGATTATCGAGGTGATGCAATACGAGCACGCATGCCGCCGCATCGATACTCTCTGATTCAAGTGGGATATCAGTCAAATCACCTGTAAGGAAGGAAACATTCGACGCGTCAATCCCTGATTCTTTTAGGCGATTCTTCGCGGCATCGAGCATTTCTGGTGAGCGATCAATCGCGGTGACATGTTTGACCCAAGGGCAAAGGAGTTCTGTTGCGTTTCCAGTGCCGCAACCAAGGTCCGCGACATGCCAGGTTGGGCTTAGCAATCCAAGCAGTGAGTTGTCGGTGAATGCTCGTCCGAACATATCGTTTCGGAGATCGTCCCACTTTCCTGCAACTCGACCGAAGAAGCCGGCAGAATCTGCCATGCGTTCTGTGAGTACCGCATTGAGTCTTCGATCATCTTCTTTGAGTGATGGGTCATCCCCAAGATGGTTTCTGATTGTGAGCCAGAGGGCTCGGAGGTGTTCCGAAAGATCATCAAGGACTACTTTGTAATATGCTGCGGGTCCTGCGGTTCGTTTATAGACCCAGTTCCCATCAGAGAGCACCCGTAGATGGCGTGAACAGGATGATTGAGGTATCTGCAAGACTTGGACGAGTTCGCCGACGGCGAGTTCTTGCTGTTCGAGCACACGGATCATGCGTAGGCGCACGGGATCACCGAGCTGGGAGAGCACTTCGACTGCTGATAAGCTTGTGATTGGTGTGGTTTGTTGTGTCATATCCAATAATCCGCAAATACGGATAAAGGATATCAGGTTCGTTGCCTAGAGTCAACTTAATCAAGATTTAGGCAGACCAAAGTGGACTGATTATTCCTGCGGGATGAGTGCGAGTGATGGGCCTGCGATCATGCCAAGGTTTGTAAGCCTGTTGAGGATGACGGGATCCGATCGGTCAAACCAGAGGGCATAGCGCAGGTTTTTGATTTCTGCGTTCGAATCGCCGATGGTATTTGCGAAGTTGGCCATTTCGATATAGGGAATGGGTGATTGGCCGTTGTTTTCGATGATCGAACGGAGCAATGCTTGATGGGCTTCGTCCATGAGTCCGGCTTGCTGAGCAAATCGTGCGAGTCGGAGTTGTCCTGATCCTGCTGGTCCTTCATCTGTAGTTTCGAGTAGTAAAGCCATCAGAGCATCTTTTTGTCCAGCTTTCAACAATGCGGTTGCCAGTGCATTGATGTATTCGATGTTTCCGGGCTTGAGGTCATGAGCAATTCGGAGATGTCCGATTGCCTGTTCATAGAGCCCGAGTTCGATTTCGACCAATCCCAAGCGGTGTTCAGCCAATACTGACTGGGGTCGGCGTTCGACATAGTTTGTCCAAAGATCGTAAGCGGTTTGGTAGTCGCCTTTGTCTTCAGCGATGGCAGCTTGGATATGGATGTCGTTGAGAGCAAGCGTTCGTTTCACCTTGCTTACCGGTCTGCAACCAATGAATACTGAGCACGCGAGCAGGCATAGGGTGATGTTTGTGAGGGTCTTTGCAAGCTTCATGGTACGCTTCTCCGTCGAATGTCTGATGGGGGATGCCAGGGGGTGGCATCACTCAGTGATATGGTAGCGTTGATAGTTCCTCGACACCAGCAGCGGCCGAAGGGATATAGTTGATACATGCAGCAATCGGTAGTCCTCAGGCATGATGTTCGGGCGGGTGAGTTCCACTTTGACTGGATGATCGATCAGCCTGAGATTCTTGATGAACATCGGCTCCGCTGTTGGCGTTGTGATATCCGTCCTGATTATCAAGAATGTACCAGTTTTTTATGTATGGAATTACCGAGCCATCGCTCATTCTATTTGACCTTCGAGGGACAAATCTCCGGGAATCGAGGTTCGGTTGTGCAGCTTGCAAGCGGGGTTGTATTGCGGTCAGAACTTGGACAAGATGAGGTAAAAATCCTGATCGATTGGGGAGATCGGCGGATCCAATATTGCGGGCAAAGAGACGGGCACCAACCCGATCGTTGGCGATTCGATATGCAAGAATTGACTGAAGAAGACCAAGAGTAGGGTGGACGGGGAATCAAGAATATGGTAGCGTAGTGCTGTTCTATTCGTTGTATTCAGATCAGGAGATCGAAATGAGGGGACTGTATCGTCATGCGTTGCCACCTGGATATTCTGGGCCTGTCCCGACTCCGCCTGATGGGAAGCCGCCCCAAAATACGGTCCCCAAAGCTGAGGATGAGATGTCTCTCGACGATACTCTCCCGTTGGATTTGGGGGATGACTCGGTCGCGGTAGGGAGCGGTACTGGAAGCTCAAAGATCAAGACCTTTGAGCAGAAACTGCGTTCGATTCGTCATGAAGATAACTGGAGCCGAACTCCCAACTCAACAGGGACCGGTGCGATCCATGTGAAGAGTTTTCACTGTAAACTCACTGGAGACTCGCTTGAGTTTTTGGATCGGCAAATTAATGAATGGCTCGATGATCATCCGCAGTATGAAGTGAAGTTTGTCACTTCGTCGATCGGGACTTGGTCAGGGAAACATAAAGAACCCAACATGATCGTCAATGTCTGGGTGTAAATGAGCCGTCCGTACACTTTATCTTGGTCTAGGTTGCAGAACGCGTCATTCATTGGAATGTGTGCGATGTGTTTTCTCATGATTGTATTTGGCACGGGCATCGGTCCGGAGACTAAATCTTCGCAGGTAGAAGATCACACTGAGCATCACCCAAAAGTTGAGATTCCAACAGCATCAGAGCTCACGCTTGGCACTGTTGTGCGGGTGATTGATGGGGATAGCGTGATCATCGAGGCGCATGATGTCGTGCTGCGATATCAAATCCTCGGTGTAGATGCGCCAGAGATCTTGCCCAAGTCTCGAAAGCCGATGGAGTTTGCAAAGGAATCCAAGCGGTTCTTAGAACAAATGATCCTCGGGGAGCAGGTTTATCTTCAGTATGATCCACTTGGGAAAAGAGATCGGTTTAAGCGATGGACCGTCTATCTGTTTCGTGTTCCCGATATGCTCTTCGTGAATCTTGAACTTGTGCGTCAGGGGTATGCCAAACACGATCCCAAGCAGGTGTCACTGTATGTGGATTCGTTCGAGTTTTATGAATCAAAGGCAAAGAACTTCGAGCGGGGAGTTTGGGATCCTGATGTGCCTGAGATGGATGTAGAAGACTTTGAATCTGATCAAAAATCAGAACCTGAAAGAGTGCCCGTTGTGAGTCCTGAGGTGTCACCCGAGCAGGTGGATGATGAACCAGTGAAGCAATCTCAGCCGGCAGTGGTGGTGCATATCACAAAGTATGGACGCAAGTATCATCGGGATGGGTGTCCTCATCTCAGTGAGAGCAACCGAGTGGTCGAACGAAAAGATCTAGACGAGTCGTTTTCCGCTTGTAAAACTTGCCGGCCTGATGGGGAATGAGCCGATACTGTTCCCATGTGCGGAATTGCTTGTGTTCTCAATCTTGATTCAAATGAAACTCGTGTGAACCGAGTTGTCATCGAGCGTATGCGTGATCGATTGAGTCATCGCGGACCTGATGGTTCTGGTCTATGGGAAGGGCGAGCGGGTTCGATTGGGCATCGTAGACTTAAGGTGCTTGATCTCTCAGATGCGGGACATCAGCCGATGGTGAGTCATGAGGGGCGATATGTGTTCGCATACAACGGCGAGTTGTATAACGATCATGATCTGAGGATGCAACTTGGAACCCTCGGCGTCAAGTTCAAGTCCAACTGTGACACCGAAACATTTATGCAATCGCTGATCGCATGGGGGGCAGATGCGATCGATCAAGTACGAGGCATGTACGCGTTTGTGTTTCTTGATACCCTCACCAACAGAGTTATTGCCGGACGCGATCCGATGGGTGTTAAACCTCTGTATCACACGGTTGTCGATCGTGGGGATGCTGGCCGACAGATTCTCTTCGCTTCTGAGATCCCCGCGTTGCTTGCGCATCCTGATGTCGATCGCAAACCAGATCCGGTCACCGTGAGTGCGTACCTGTCATCGGTTCGTACAACGCTTGGTGAGCGGACCATGTTTGCAGGGGTCAGCACGCTTGTGCCTGGTCAATGGCTTGAGATCCCACTGGATTCGCCTGCGTCTTCGAGTTCGCTCAATTGGTGGGGGACTGATGGAAAAATGATCGATCGATCCCCGACCCAAAGTGTGCGTCAAACGATTGAAGAATCGGTGCATCGTCACCTAAGGACAGATGTCCCTATGTGTGCGCTGTTGTCGGGCGGACTTGACTCTGCGATCACGACCAAGATCGCACTCGACTCAATGGGGGAACTCAATACCTATTGTGCAGGTGCGAAGGTTGATGGGTATTCTGACGATTTTGCTTACGCAGCAATGCTTGCGTCGCACCTCGGCACAAACCATACTGAAGTGGTTTTAACTGAGAACGGATTTGTTGATCGATGGGGATGGATGGTGGGGCAGCTTGGTGTGCCGTTATCGACACCAAATGAGGTCGCCATTTTCGAAGTAGCATCTGCACTTGGTAACCAGGGGCATGTAGTCACGCTTTCAGGAGAAGGTGCAGATGAACTCTTTGGTGGGTATGCACCGATCATGCAACAGGCAGCAGCGCATCTCAAAGAACTTGGGGATAAAGACGATGTTGATGGCGGTTTGTTCCATCTCCGTTCCAATGCGTGGGTAAGTGAAGAACTGAAACCAGGAGTGCTCAATGCACCTTGGATCGTTAGTGCAGATGGGGATGCGCATCTGCGATCATTCTACCGGGACTCATTTTCTGAGATCAGTCGATCATTGCCATCTGAATCGAAACTCGAAGCTCATCTCCGGTTCCAGCGTCGGATGAACTTGCCGAACTTGCTGCAAAGACTCGATACTTCGACGATGCTCGCATCGGTTGAGGGGCGCACGCCTTATGCGGATATTGAGGTTGCGATTTGTGCTCAATCATTAGCGATGGATCAGAAGTATATTGATGGGAGTGAAGGCAACGAGGCGCAGACGAAGATCGCGTTGCGGAATGCATTCAAGCATGACTTGCCTCAAGAGATTGTGTCACGACCCAAAGCGAGTTTTCCATTGCCGTTCCAACACTGGATGGGTTCGATGACTGATAGGATGTTCGAGTCTCAAGTTGCACGATCCTTCTTTACCGAACAGGCACTGGGTCTGGTTTGTGCGAGGCCTGCGAACTATTGGCATATGGCATGGCCGATGATGAATCTGATGCTATGGGGCGAGCAATGGTTTGGTGATGCGGGTACGGGGGACACAGAAACATGGCGTGGAAAATACTCTTCTTCTACTATCTCGGGTTGAGCCTGATCACCGGCGGGATGCACTGCTGGGACAAGATGCAAGCGGTGCGTGGTGGATGGCGCGTTCAGGAGCGATCGCTCCATTCGTTTGAAGCCCTCGGTGGTTGGCCTGGCGCGATTCTGGTGACACGGGCGATCAATCATAAGGTTCAAAAACAGAAATACATGTGGGTGCTTTATGGGATTAGTATTGCCCATTTCGTCGGTTGGTTGTTTTTTATGTGGCTCGCAACACGGTAGTTATGCTTGAGAATGTCGTGAACTGGCATGGGTTCATCCGATAGTGATGTCATCTCGAAAGGATATTCACTTTGAAGATCACCCATACATTACTCTTGGAAGTCGTTCATGCACCGGGCAATCTGGCGAAGGTGCTCGCGGTCGTCGGCGAAGCGGGCATCGCGGTGCAAGGGCTTCAGTCCTTTGGAAGAAAACAGAACCGGACACGATGGGAACTCGCAGTTGAGCTCGATGGGGATTTGGTCAAATCGCTTTGCGATGATATTGACAAACTCCCGATCGCGTCGGTGATCGGTATATCCGATCGGATAATGCGTCAGCATCTCGGCGGAAAAATCGAGGTGAAGTCTCGCTCATCGATTGATAATCTTCAGGTGCTTCGGGATGTGTACACCCCGGGGGTAGCGCATGTGTGTTTGGCAATTGAGAAAGATCCTTCAATCGCTCGAGAATATACATCGCTTGGTAATACGGTGGCGATCATCACCAATGGCACCGCGGTGTTGGGATTGGGCGATATTGGTCCCGTCGCAGGGATGCCCGTCATGGAAGGCAAGGCGGCGCTGTTCCAAATCTTCGCGGGTGTATCTGGTGTGCCGATCTTGCTGAAGACAAAGAAGGCGGATGAGATGATCCGTGTGATCGAAGCGATCGCGCCCTCGTTTGGGGCGATTCAACTTGAAGACATCGCAGCACCAGAATGCTTCGAGGTTGAGAGAGAACTCTGTGCAAGACTCGATCAACCCGTGCTTCATGATGATCAGCACGGGACAGCGGTGGTTGTGATCGCGGCGCTACTCAATGCGGCGAAAATTTCTGGGGTGAATCTTCAGGAGTGTGTAGTTGGGCAGATCGGTCTGGGGGCGGCGGGGCTTGGGATTGCACAACTCTTGATTCGCTTTGGAGTCCATAAAATATTGGGTGCTGATCTGTCTACCGATGCGCAAGCAAGACTCAAAGATATGGGCGGCAAGCCTGCGGATCTAGAAACAGTGATGAAGCAAGCAGATGTTGTGATTTCGACAACAGGGGTGAAAGGGCTCATCAAACCGGAGATGGTGAGGGAGGGACAGATCATCTTCGCGCTCTCGAATCCTGATCCAGAAATTGAACCCGCGATCGCACTAGAGCAAGGGGCAAGGTTCGCAGCGGACGGCCGAAACATCAATAATGTTCTGGCATTCCCAGGACTTTTTCGCGGCGTGCTTGATGCGAAAGCCAACCGGTTCACAGATTCGATGTTATTGGCAGCAGCACATGCGATCGCCGATTCAGCGCCCGAGGGCGAGTTGATTCCTTCGCCGTTGGATCACAAGGCGCATCAGAATGTTGCCAAAGCGGTGAAAGATGCAGCGCTGGAATACATGGCTGCAGTGAAGTGAGTATATATCTGGTGTGATAGAAATAGGTCCCAAGGCTTAGCGTGTGAGCAGTGTATGTATCAAGTAGGAAACATCATCCTAGCGATTGCGATCAGCGTTGGTGCTGCAGCTGCTGGGGATGACATCGACTTCGATCCCGACTTCGGGCT